>CAWFVB010000048.1:0-285663 GCA_963819145.1 uncultured Acidobacteriaceae bacterium | reverse complement strand
ACTGCGTCTTGCTCTTACCCGAAAATCGCACCAGTTGTCACGCGGCGTCGCTGAAGGTTGGATCTACGGTGATGCGCCACTCCACAAGTAGCCATTCTGGGATGTAGACACGATTCTTGTTTTGCTGGCACCAAGTCCACAGTTCTGGCGACGAGGCATACATCTCGGGCGTGAGCTGCAATTGCTTAACCCGCAGCTCGAATTCGGTAGCGAGAGTCGAGGAGAACGAAGTCGGACGTGCCCAATCGGGATTTCCGCGTTTGCGAGTCATTGCTGGGAACAGCAGTGTCAGCACAGGAGCCGATCATACGCCACGGTTGCTGGCTCCGCAGTAGAAATCCTAGCACGGGTCACGCGTGGTTTGCGGAAGGCAAGGTGCGGCGATGGTTTTCGGTCGGGCAGGTTATTGAATTGAACTAGTGTGGTGTCCCGGAAATACGCGAACAAAGTGGGGCGATTTTCTGGAGGATCGAATCGGCCGTAGCCGTCCAGACGAAGGGGCGACTGGAACGATTGTAGCGCTCGTACGAAGGCGTCGATTTTCTGGACCAGGTCGTGGACACTGGTGAACGAGCCCCGGCGAATGGCACGTTGGGTGATCAGCCCGAACCAGCGTTCCACCTGGTTGAGCCAAGAGGAATAGGTGGGTGTGTAGTGCATGTGATAGCGAGGCCGCTGTGCTAACCAAGTCCGCACCTTGGGGTGTTTGTGGGTGGCATAGTTATCGACGATCAGGTGCAGATCGAGTTCCGGTGGCATGGACTCGTCCAGATGACGTAAGAAGGAGAGGAACTCTTGGTGGCGGTGGCGAGGTTTGCACTCCGTGAACACGGCGCCGGTGGCGATGTCGAAGGCAGCAAACAGAGTGGTGGTGCCGTGGCGGACGTAATCATGGGTGATGCCCTCGACATAGCCCAGACCCATGGGGAGCACGGGTTGAGTACGGTTCAAGGCCTGAATCTGGCTTTTTTCATCGACGCACAGCACCAGGGCGTGGTCGGGTGGATTCAAATACAGGCCTACGATGTCCCGTACTTTCTCGATAAAAAAGGGATCGGTAGAGAGCTTAAAACTGCGGCTGCGATGGGGCTGCAAGGCGAACGCCTGAAACAAACGGTGCACGGTGGAGCGGGAAATCCCGCTGACCTGGGCGGCTTGTCGAATGCTCCAGTGCGTGCCGGCCGCGGGTTTGCGGGAGAGCGTGCGCTTGAGCAAAGCGGCGATCTGCTCGTCCTCAATGCTGCGCGGCCGACCCGGACGCAACTCGTCATAGAGTCCGGCCAAGCGGTGCTCGACAAACCGCTGTCGCCACTTGCCCACGGTCGCATTGCGCCAGTGCAGACGACGGGCGATGTGAGTGTTGCTATGTCCTCGAGCCGACCAGAGCACCAGTTTGGCACGCGCCACCAGAGCGTGGGGCAGAGTGCGGGAAGCCGCCAGGTTGCGCAGTTGCGTTTGTTCGTCCGGGGCAAGAGTGAGGGCAGGCTTGGGGCGTCCCGTGATCATGCACGAAGCTTATCCCAAGCCTGTTACTTATGCTAGTTATTTATGGGACACTACACTAGGTCAGGACTGCTATGTGATCGACCGGACCGGGCTGCACTGATGAGTCTCGGCCTTCTTCGCGACGATGTCGTGTTTCGTTCCGGCTGGGAAGGCGATGGTCAGGCGCCAATCGATCCAGCGGCCTGTGCGTGGGTGCGAGGGATGGCGCCCGCGGCGCGGTTTGTTGTCAGAAGCTTCTGGATTGCCTCATGGTCGACAGGCTTGGAGAACAGGTAGCCTTGGGCGCGCTCGCACCCGAGTTGCCTGAGCAGATCCAGCTGGTCCTGTGTTTCGACGCCCTCCGCAACTACCTCAAGACCCAGATGGTGGGCAAGCATTATGATGACTCGAACGATTTCATGTGTCTCGGCGTCGCTGTCCATACGGGAAACAAATGCCCGGTCGATCTTCAGAGTGTCGACTCGGAAACCCTGCAGTCGGCTGAGCGAGGAGTAGCCAGTGCCGAAGTCGTCGATGTCCAACCCAACCCCGAGTGCTTTTAATTCGGAGAGGACGCCCGCGGACCTTTCCGCGTCGGCCATGGCAATGGTTTCGGTAATCTCCAGATCGATGCATCTAGGGTCCATGCCGGCTTGCTGGAGAAGTTGGCTAATCTGACGGGGCAGATCGGCCTGCGCGAATTGCTTGGGGCTGATGTTGACGCTGAGAGACAAGGGTGGATCGGAAGGAAAGAGTCTCTGCCAGGTGCGCAGTTGTTGACAAGCGACGGGCATCAACTGGCGATTGATGGACAAGATGATGCCGGTCTCGTCGGCGAGGGGAATGAAATCGTTCGGCATCACCATACCCTGAGGTCGCTGCCAGCGAGTGAGAGCCTCGAACCCGACAATCTGCCCGTTGTCGAGAGACACGATGGGCTGGTAGTAAACGAGGAACTCTTTCAAATCGACAGCCTTGCGCAGGTCCGTTTCAAGCTGCAAGCGCTTGACCGCGCCGGCGTGCATGGCGTTGTCGAAGACTTCACAGCGTGCTTTCCCGTTGTGTTTAGCACGATACATCGCGATCTCTGCGTCGCGGAGCACGTCCTGGGCTTCGTTGCTCGTGCATCCACTGAACGCAATCCCGATACTGGCGGTGAGAACGATTTCATGACCATCTACAATGAAGGGGAGGGCCAATCTTTCTTGAATGCGCTCCGCCACACGGATGGCGTCACTGGGATCGCGCAGTTCTTGCGCAAGAACGGCAAACTCGTCACCGCCTGGCCTCGCTACAGTGCTATCGCTGAATGCCGATTCCAGGTTCTCTCGGTGGCGCGGGCGCGAGATTGTATCGGCCCGCCGAAGACACGCCGCCAAACGCTGCGCGATCTGGACAAGCAAGACATCACCGGCAGCATGGCCGAGGCTGTCGTTGAAGACTTTGAATCCATCAACATCGATGAACAAGACGGCAAACTTGAAATCAGCGTGGCGCCGAGAGACCGCCAAGGCTCGTCCGAGACGGTCGAGAAGCAAAGTTCGATTCGCAAGGTTCGTCAACCCGTCATGGAAAGCGTTGTGCGCCAGCATTTCCTCTGCCCGCTTTCGATCGGTGATGTCACGGTTTACGACGACTAGCCCTTCCACTTCGCCCTTCGGCCCGCGGATGGCACTGGCCGTTGATTCGAGAACGCGCCAGGAACTATCCTTATGCCGCATACGATATTCAAGGCGTTCCCCCGTACCTGTGACGCTAGCCTTTTCCGCGGCTCCAATTACGCGGGCTCGGTCGTCAGGATGAATCTGTTCTAAGGCAGAGGTCGCGATCAACTCGTCGCGGCTGTACCCAAGGACCTTCTCGTAGGCAGGACTGTTGTAGAGCCGATTCCCATCCTTGTCGATAACGGCAATCATATCTGCGGCGTTTTCACTAATGAGCTGAAAGAGCCGGTCACGCTCGGCGAGTCGCCGGCGCATGCGTTGGAGTTGGAGGTGCTGGTAGACCGTATAGATGTCGAACAGCAAGACCAGGGCGACAAGCCCACGAACCCACTCTCTCAAGTTCAGGGAGTAGGTTCTGTCGGTGGGCAGATGAAAACCGGGGAACGTCAGCGAAAGAATCCCGAACGTCAAAGCCAGAGTGACGGCGACGGCGAATCCCCACAGCCACCACTCTCGCCCCTCGATGCGGGGTAAGGCAGCTTCGGGACGCTTCACGAATTGTGTCTCTTCGTTCACGTGTTCGAAGTCAGTTCAGTCGTTGTAAGCTACAGTCCTGCAACGGGTATGAAGATGGTGCTGATCCGCCTCTTTCGTCATATGTCAACCAGCGGTTTCTTGATTTGGGTCTTGTTTATGAGCCAATCATGCAGAATGCTGAGATCAACCGGCGGGATGCGGACATACTCGCAGCCAAGCACGCCATGATTTCTAGACCACTGGACCCGCGCCTCGATATAGATGGCTCTTTCGGTGCCGGGCAACAATAAGTGAAAAGACAACACCTCGCCGATCGCAAATTCTTTCTTGCTACTGAGGCCCACTCCACCGTCCCCGATGTCAGTAATCGTGACATCTTCGGGCTGACTGTTCGTGCCAGTCGCCTTTACCGAGCTCATCATTGCGTACCTGGCATGGCGACGGTAGTCATATAACATTCTGGTGTATGCCGCTTTCAGTGCCTTGGCTACCGATGCCTCCGTTGCCGGTTTATGGACCACAACATGAGCGGCAGGCACCAGGTTATCCTTTGAAGACACTGCGACCACGGTGGGCTTGTGCCAGTTGGCAGACTTCTGGATGTTGCGGAGAAATTCGGCGGATTCGTCTTCGCAGTCGACCACGACCAAATCCGTGCTGCCTCCTGACAGTTGATCGAAGGCTTTTGTGGCGTTCAAACAGAGGTTCGTGCTGATCGAGAGGTTCCCGAGGAGTTTGTTCATGGTGCAAACAACGCCTGGATCCCGGGAGACCAGCAAGCACTCGAAAGCCATATCTGACGTCATATTTCACCTCGCTCAAACAAAAAACAGGCTGGCAATCTCTCAAAACTGACGTGGATGTTTGGCTCCACGACTTCACCAACTTGGCTCCACGACTCACCAACAATGCACGAACGAAGTCGGCGGCTGCCCTAACCTATGGGCACTTCAACAACCAGACGTTGCTGGAGCTACTCCCCTTTTTTTGAACAGTTTGGGATGTGACTGGCGAAAAGGCATGTCCAGAAAGTTGACGTTAGTCCATTTTCCGGGCACGCGCACTCTGAAGAGAAGGGGCGAACGCCTTCGCAGGTGTGGAGCAGGAAGAGGGTAATGGGCAATCGGAAATTGAGTAAGCCGAAATTACCAACACCCCTGCGATTCGGCTCAAGAGGGCTACGCACTCACATCTTTGCTTTCGAGCTTCTTGCGCGATAGAAGTACGTAGATCGCGGATCGGCTGAGGCCAAGAATTTCCGCAGCTCGTGCCTTGTTTCCACCCACCCGATCGAGTACTCGCATAACGTGACGTTGCTGAACTTCTTCGAGAGGAAGGAGGCCTTCATCAATGACCGAGTCGCCGGTGAAAGGGGTTCGAAGCCTCTCGGGGAGATCGTTGATATCAATAAACTTGCCGTCCACCATCATGCAGGCGTTTCCCACGACATTCTCCAGTTCGCGGATGTTCCCCGGCCACGGATACGTTGCCATGATACTCTGCGCTCTCCTGGTCAGCCCCGAGATCGGTCTGCGATACTCAGCGGCGAATTGCCCCACGAAATATCGCTCTAGGAGCGGCAAATCCTCGCGTCGATTCGCTAGAGGAGGCAGAAAAATCTCGACTACCGCAAGTCTATAATATAGATCTTCGCGAAACTGACCCTCGCGTACCATTTTCCGCAAATCGCGATTCGTAGCAGCGATCACCCGCACGTTGACCTTGCGCGAAACGGAGGAACCGACTCTACGAACCTGGTGATCTTGCAAGACGCGAAGCAACTTTGCCTGAGCCCGAATTGAGAGATCTCCAATTTCATCCAGGAAGATGACCCCACCATCTGCGTTCTCAAAGAGACCCGTCTTGTCCTGCGTCGCACCTGTGAACGCGCCCTTCACATAACCAAACAGCTCGCTTTCCACCAGACTGTCAACCAGGGCGGAGCAATTGCAAGCGACAAACCTGCCCGGAGCAGGCTCACTTAGCCGGTGGAGTGCGCGCGCAACCAGTTCTTTGCCGGTGCCTGTGGCGCCTGTAACGAGAACGGTCTTGAAGTGTGGAGCGACCCGGCGGATCTTCGCGAAGATGTCGAGCATCAGGGGACTACGGCTAACGATCCCTTCGAATTGACAGGCTTGCACCAGTTCCTGATCGAGGAGCAGTGTTCTTCTGCGTATTTCCGCTTCCGCCAGAAAGCTGGCAATCCGACGCCGGAGTCTTTGAAAATCGAGGGGCTTCGTCAGATAGTCGCACGCGCCTTGCTGGATCGCTTCCATGGCCGACTCAGCCGAGTAATGTCCCGAGATCACAATCACGTTGGCACCGGGGTCAGAATTGATAAAGCGTTCAAGCATGTCCATCCCGGCTACCCCAGGCATGAGCAGATCAAGCAGTACAACCCTGGGCCGGAACGACTGAAAGAGACGGAAACCACCTTCAGCATCTTCTGCTGTTAGTATTTCCAGTCCTTCGTCTGCCAGGGCGCTCTCGATAAGCGCCAGAGTCTGCGGATCATCATCGATGGCGAGCAACTTGAACTTGGGAGGTTGGCTCATTGGCCACATCCAAGACGGGACTTTGACCGATTCGTACGCCAAACAGGAAAGGGCCGTACTGAGCCTAGTGTGCAGGCAGGACACGCGTGCCCCGCTCCAGTCAGCTTATTTGAAGGCGAACCAACATGGGGAGGCCTCGACAGTGATGCGGGGACTACGCTTCCTGTCGACGTATCACAGGAAAAGCCGGTAAACCCGGCGCTGAACCGAGGATACAAATAGAATGACATCAGCACCCTTCGGGGGAAGAGCCGCTGATTTCACTATATCACAGTCGAGCGGTTTCGGAGTCAGTTGTAAGGGTACCGATCTAATTGTGTTAGATCAGTACCAAAATGGGGGGTAGTATCTGATAAGTCACATTTCACACACTACCAAATGGGGGCCTTCGTGCTACACGTGCACACACTCACTCGATCACTCGATTGGCTTGTGCGTGTTTCGATGCGTCCGAAGCATTTCTTGGCGCTAATACCAGTGTCCATTCTGCAAACACTTATTCCAGCTCATGGCAAATTTCCCGTTCGGGGAGAATCCGACATAGTTTTGGCAAATCGAGAGTCCTCAACAGGATGCTGCCACCGGTTGTGTTTGGTCATCAACGTGCTTCTTTTCTGACCGTTATGATCAAAGAACAAGTTCGACTCGATGGGCTTCTCTTTTCCAGCGATACGCAAGTGCTTGGTGTCATGAATCAGATTCTGGACACCTTCGCCATAAAGACCGAGGTCTGTGGCGACCTTGATTCAGCGCTTGACGCCGTTACTCACCGCCGGCTTGATACCGTGATCGTCGACTGGAATGGGGCCCACGATCCGAATCGGGTCGTTTGTGCCGCACGCAAATCGTCCCCCAACAGCAACTCGACGATCGTGGCTATGGTCGATCAACGGTCGGAAGCCCACGCGCTGCTATCAGGGGCCAATTTCATGATCCATAAGCCGATGGACCTTGGCCACGCGCGGCGGTGTATGCGCGCCGCCTACGGAACCATGCTGCAAAACCGCCGCCGCTCCGCTCGGGTTCCGGTCGACATTCCAGTGGTTGTGAGAGTCGTCGAAGGCACTAGATTCGATGCCAAAATCTGCGACATAAGTATTGGTGGAGTGGCGCTGCAGAGCAAGCGCCTTCTGGAAATCGATCAGAAAGTCACTGCACTTTTTACACTCCCGGGCACGACAGGCCTAATCTATCTATCAGGTGCGGTGGTCAACGCAGATGGGAAAGGACGAGCCGGAGTTCGTTTCTCGTTCATCCCCGACGAAGACCTTGCTGTGCTTCAAACATGGCTCGCCAGCGAGCTGGTCAAACTCGAGAATGCAGAAATGCCCATTGGGTCCGCGGTAGGAAACGCGCACTAAACAATTTTCCGTCGGGGTCCCCCGACCCTCTTGAACAGACATGCGCCGAGAGTTGGTTTCACGAGAGGCGTTGGGCGGCGCAAAGTCTAGGTCCGATGTCGTTCCCCTCCGAGGCTGTCAGTATGATGTGCCGATCACAATTAAAGCCTATCGTCGCGGCGACACGTTTTTGTTCAGAGGGCGCATATCGAAGATCAGCGACGATCGAATCACCGTCAGTGTCACTGCCGGGGTTCTGAATGTCGGCGAGGTGATCTGCTTGCAGCAATCAATCGGGCTCATGGGGCAGATGGAGGGGTACGCACGTGTACTGGATAGTGGGGCGAGATGTGTGAATTCGCGTTCCTGTCGCTGAATAATCAGCAGGTGCGAAGCCTGACAGAAACCTGCGACTGGATTCTACTGGACCTTGCCGACACGCCAAATTCGTCCTTCCTAGCGCAAGCCGCTAAAGATCAAGATTCCGCCAACGAACTTCTGTTCTTCGCTTTACCGCGCGAAATGATTTCGTTGCATACTTCCATATCCTGGAAATGTGTCTGCGCCACAGACACGCGCGTCGCCGTCGGCGGGCGCCTGCGAAATGCACTCGGTGTGTAATCGCGGCACTTTGGCGCCATCGGCAATTTGGCACTCGGTATGCAACTTGTCTGAAAGTGAACCTCGCCAATGCAACGGACCAATTCGGAAAGAAGAAAAACAACAACGTGAATGACCCCAGGCAAGAACAGAGGGGCTTTTCATTGATCGAGCTGCTGATGGTAGTGGCCATCATCCTCGGCAATGCAGCGATCGCCATTCCAAATCTGTTGCGCGCTCGCGCGGCAGCCAATGGGTCGTCTGGGGTCGGCTCGATCCGCAGTATCAGCGCTGGATTGGTCACTTACAACTCTGTTTACCCGACTGTCGGCTTTGCAGCTACCCTGACCGCATTGGGTCCGAACGGACCCCCTTGCACGGCGAGTTCGGCCAATGGGTGCCTGATTGACAGCCTTCTGGATGGGGGACACCAAGAGTGGCTACATGTTCGCAGCGACGGGCGCGCAGGTGGTCCTCCGGCTGCCAAGGATAACGCCACGGCTGTCCCGATTAGTGTCGGACAGACGGCAACCGCAGCTTTTGCTCGTTCGAAGATGCGGTGGCTCCCGTGCAGCCTACGGGCGCCGCGATTGCCAGCGAAGTGTGCCACACTGTCGCCGCTCCAATAGGAACAGAGTCCCGAGGGTGGCACTTGGAGTGCGAGCGTCAGCGTGATTTTAGATTCAAGAGTGAAGTCTGACATGAAGGTCTTGTTGATCGAAGACAGTCGCTTCTTGCGAGCTGCGATTGAGAGATCGCTGCTCAAGGCAGGACACGAAGTGACCAGCATAGCGGATGGTCGAGAAGCCTCGCTGGCTGCCCGCAGCAGGCTGCCAGATGTCATTCTCTTGGATATGATGCTTCCGGGTTTAGTCGGCACCTGTGTGTTGAGCGAACTCAAACAGGATGCCTCAACGTCGCACATTCCGGTAATCGTGCTTACGGCACTCTCTCGACAAAATGAAAGGAAATTGAAAGAGGCTGGGGCAGCAGCATTTATCGAGAAATCGGCACTTGGCCTGGAGAAAACTGCTGATTCGCTTCTGCTGGCGATCATGGGTGTTCTCAATCCGCCGTCCGACGGGCCAGGTGCTTCACAGTCGTGCCTCCCGAAAGTGGATGCCAAGAAGCCCGATGCTGAGGCGCGCGCCAACAGCGCGGGGGGAACCACGTGACGGTCCTATTGGCCGAAGACTCAGCTCTCTACAGGCACCTGATAGTAGGCCACTTAGCGGAATGGGGCTTCAACGTTGTCTGTGCGAAAGACGGTCGCGAAGCGTGGGACTTGCTCGCGAAACCTGACGCGCCCAGGTTAGCTCTGCTTGACTGGGTCCTTCCTGGAGTAGACGGTGTGGAATTGTGTCGGCGGCTTCGTAAACGGCCAGAAAGTGACCCCTACACCTACACGATCCTACTCACAGCAAAGAGTCAGAAACAGGAGATGCTCGAAGCAATGGACGCGGGTGCGGATGACTTTCTCGCAAAACCGTTTGACCCGCCAGAACTGAAAGCGCGCCTTCTGGTTGGCAAGAGGATCGTGGAACTGCAGCAAAAGCTAGTTTCTGCTAACGGCGCTCTGCATCATGCCGCCAGTCATGATTTCCTGACTGGTATATGGAATCGGGCCGCAATTATTGCTTTCCTGCAACGTGAAGTCTCGCGCGCTCTCCGCGAAGGGCTGGCGCTTGGAGTGATCATGGTTGACATAGACCACTTCAAGAAAGTCAACGATGAACTGGGGCACGAAACGGGGGACTATGTTCTCCAGGAAATTGCGAAGCAATTCCCCACTGGTCTGCGTGAGTACGATGGGGTCGGTCGGTATGGAGGCGAGGAGTTCTTGTTGGTTATGCCGGGTTGCGACCTAGCAACGACGGTACGACGAGCCAATGTCATCAGGGAGTTGATTGCGGACACACCGATCCACACCCCACTCAGGACGACGAGGGTCACGGTCAGCATGGGCGTCGCTGTAGCGGAACCCACTACGAGTTCAGAAGCGCTTTTGCGCCGTGCGGACTTAGCTCTGTATCAAGCCAAGCGTAATGGAAGGAACCGCGTAGAGGAGTCGGCGGCTGTGGCCGCCGGAAAGACCATAGCGCGGGCCTGAACGCGGGTAGGTGCCCTGATCGTGGAGGCTGCAGGCGTGGGAGGATAGTTGCGTCGCTGGCCATGTTGGACCACTCTGGGTCCATTGTTGACTTTCTGCATCTCGGTGGTGCTGTGGAGAGTGTGGCTCCGAGATTCCTCAAGGTGCGTAGCGCGATCTGAGCGCGTGCCTAAACTGCTCCCTCCACTGCACAACCTCAGTCCTGGTGTGCAAGAACAGAACACTATTCCACATTAACAACGCACCCGCACTTAGGGCGCAAATACCACTAGTCCTTTAAGCTGTGCCATTCGTGGGCGTTACACGATAACTGCCCACTCTGCCAACGTGGCACTGCTATTGCATTTGCTTAATGGAGTGTCGGTCGTCGCGTTCCCCTTCTCGATGACTTCACGTGGCGCGTTGGAGGGCATAGTACTGCCCAAGTAACCGAATGAGTGAGAGGGATAATGCAAACCAAGAAACTTTCCGTGATTCTTGTCTTGGCCGTTGCAACAGCGGTATCGTTCGCACAACAGCGCATTCCACCCACGGAGCCAAGTCAGATTGGCCGATTGCCACTGACATTTGAGGTCAATCAAGGACAAACCGCGCCCGAAGTCAAGTTTCTAACGCATGGCAATGGATATACCGCGTTTCTTACACTGAACGGCTTCGCACTCTCGCTACGCCCAGATGAGAGCGCGATGATCGCTGACGCACCTTCATCTTCGTCTTCAAAACTTGCGCCTACTTCCAGTGCGACCTTGCAGTTCTCGCTCATTGGCGCGGCACCCAATCCGGCTGTCATGGGCGAAGATCTCCGGCCGGGGCGCGTCAACTATTTCATCGGAAACGATAAAACGAAGTGGCGGACAAACGTGGCGACTTATGGGAATGTTCGCTACAAAAACGTGTACCCCGGAATCGATCTCGTATATTACGGGAACCAGCGCCAACTGGAGTACGACTTTGAGATCCAGCCATCTGCGGATCCGCATCGCATTCAGTTTGCGATTCAAGGCGCCAGCCGGGTTGAGGTGGACGGCGAAGGCAACCTGGCGCTGGCGACCGCATCTGGGTATACCGTGCACTTCCGTAGTCCGCGTGTGTACCAAGTTTCTAATGGGCAACGCGCGGCGGTTGCAGGTGGATACATTGTGACCGATACGAGTCACGTGCGCTTTCAGCTTGGCAATTATGATCCAACGAAGCCTCTGGTAATCGATCCCGTGCTCGTATATTCAACTTACCTGGGCGGAGGCGGAAATGAGCGGCCGGCGGGAATTGCCGTTGACTCTTCGGGTTGCGTCTATGTCGTTGGTTACACCAATTCGACCGACTTCCCGCTTGCCACTGAAGGATCGCTACCACCAAACGCCAACCACGTTTTCGCGGCCAAGCTCGATGCGACTGGATCAAGTCTGATCTATGCGGACTACATTGGGGGGGACAGTGAGGACTATGGCCTCGCCCTGGTGCTCGATGCCACCAACGAGGTCTACCTTACGGGTAGTACAACGTCCAGCAATTTTCCACTCGTTAACGCCTATCAGAACCAACAGCCTGGTCCATACACCGGCTTTCTAAGCAAGATCTCGGCCGACGGCTCCGAGCTCCTGTACTCCACCTATTTTGGAGGAAGCACCTTCGATCAACCCACAGCCATTGGACTCGACGGATCAGGCCTGATACATGTTGCAGGCTATACGATGTCCCAGAACTTCCCATTGGCCAATGCAATGCAGACGTCAGCGCTACCCAATCAGGGCGGCGTTTACGGGGTCTATGGTTTTCTGTCCGAATTCAGCGCAGATGGCTCGGGGCTCGTCTACTCGACTTATCTGGCTGGCAAT
This sequence comes from uncultured Acidobacteriaceae bacterium, assembly GCA_963819145.1. Classification (GTDB taxonomy): domain Bacteria; phylum Acidobacteriota; class Terriglobia; order Terriglobales; family Acidobacteriaceae; genus Sulfotelmatobacter. The sequence goes on along the minus strand of CAWFVB010000048.1, from coordinate 273,537 downwards.
TCAAACGTCGTCCAGAGCTGTGGCAACAATTCGTGTTGGCCCTCTCCCTACAGCACCCCTGTCGCCATCGCGATAGACGCAGGTGGCGACACTTATGTGACTGGCTCGACGAATACGTACAACTTCCCCATCACTCAAGGATCTTATCAGGCTACAAATATGGCTCCACAAAACGCACCCATCGGGTTTGTCAGCAAGCTCAGTAACAGGGGGGATCTCGACTACTCCACCTATTTCTATGGATCGAGCGGGGCCCCTGTCTCAATAGCAGCGATTGCCCTTGACGGCACGGGCGCTGCCTACATCACCGGCAGCGGACAGAGCGATGGGACCTTTCCCGTTACATCGACGAGTATCTGCAACCCGGCGGTCTCAGGCTTTGGATGCAGTTACGGTTTTGTGACGAAATTTGACCCATCCGGAATGACACTGTTGTATTCGACGTTTCTTGGCCCGAACAACTACGCCTTTCCGCAAGCGATCGTACTGGACGCCAACAACGACGCGTATGTGCTGACAGGCTCGTCGAACAGCCTGTACCAGACCACCAATCCAATCGAACCCTTCGTAGGTTCTGCGGACCTGCTCCTGGTTGAAATCGACCCTACGGCCGGTACTCAATTGTTCTCAACATATTTGGGCGGCAGCAAAATCGATGCGCCCGCCAGCATGGCTCTTGATGGCAACGGAAATCTGTATCTCTTAGGCTTCACCAGTTCAACCGACTTTCCAGTGATTGCGGGAGCCTTCCAATCGCAGCTCGCCGGCGGCAACGATGCGTTCATATCGAAAATCAGCATGGGTTCAGCTCCTTCAGTTGCCTTGAACCCCTTCTCCTTGCAATTTACGCCGGTCCAGGTTGGTTCAACCAGCCAGCCACAGTCCGTTCTCCTGCGCAATATGGGCAGCGCTTCGTTGGCGATTACTGCGATTGCCAGTACCGCCAACTTTGCAGAGACAGACAATTGTGGGTCGAGCGTGCCCCCAGCGGGTAGCTGCTCAATGTCGGTGACTTTCACGCCAACGGCGCCTGGAGCTTTCAGTGGCTCAGTCACAGTCAATGACGATGCTCCCGGGGCGCCGCACATCATTACTTTGACTGGGACAGGGTCGGGTGCCGTTGCTAACCTCACTCCCGCCACTCTTACGTTTCCGAATGTCACGATTGGAATCTCCAGTGCAGCACAGACCGTGACCCTGTTCAACCAGGGCAATGGCGCCTTAACCATCAGCGGCATTCTGGTCAGTGGGGACTTCGCCCAAAGCAACAACTGCCCAACCTCCCTTCGGGCAGGCGCCAGTTGCACCTTCAACGTGACGTTTACTCCAACGATCTCCGGTGGCCGCAGCGGTTCGCTGACAGTTACTGATAGCTCAGCAAATAGTCCCCAAGCTGTTTCATTGTCCGGGATTGGATCTGATTTCAGTCTTTCGACTTCACCCGGCAGCGCCACGATTGGAGCCGGGTCAGCGGCTAGCTATACGCTAACCGTTGCTCCTCTAGGTGGGTCATTCAACAACCATGTGAATCTGACCTGCAGCGGAGTGCCGGCTCTGCCGGCTCGATCGACGTGCAACCTGTCGTCTTCCTCCGTCACTCCCGGTTCGCAGTCTGTGACCGTGACAGTTACAGTCGAAACGACGGGCCCCTCAGCGAAAGCGCTGCCTTCTGGCCCGGAACCGCAGTCTCCCTTCTATGCAACGTGGATTCAGATGCAGGGTCTTGGTGTGCTTGGCCTGATCGTGACCGGTTTCGGTTCGAAGAGGAGGCGTGCCTCAGTCATTGCGCTCGCAATCGTAGTCTCAGCACTGTTGCTGCTGTCTGCGTGCGCTGGTGGCACGGGCATTGTTGGTCAGGGGAAATCGGGGACTCCCCCTGGCACGTACACGCTCTCGGTTTCGGGAACATCTGGAGCGTTACAGCACTCAGCGCCACTGACTCTGATAGTTCAGTAAGTCAAAACTGCCATCGACACCGCAAGGGTGACCGATCAGTTGCACATGATCATGTTCTGAGTCGTTCCCTGCAAGCTGGAAATGCTGTTGACCAGAAGTGGCGAGCTCCACAGCTTGCTGTGGTGGTGTTTCCGCAGATAGTAAGCGACCGTGATTGCGCCGACGCTCTTCAACGAAGCAACCGCATAAGTGCGGCCCACGGTGGGGTGCGCTCCGTACAAATACGCGGACTGCACTTCGGCATTACAAACGCCCTTCTTTCCGGCGAGCCAGTTTTGGCGAGCGAACAACGTAGTGTAGGAATCGGCGAACGTGCTCCCGGTCGAGATCAGGGCCAGGGCGACGAATTTCGTGTCGATCAGTTTGGTTTCCGGATTGGCCGCCACAATCTGCCGAGTTTGGACAGGCGGTACTGCCTCGATGAACGCATCATCGTTCCGCCTCGAGCTGCTGGGGGCGTCCGGAAGCTCGGCAGCCATCGAAGTTGCAACCAGCGCCACAACAACAGCGGTTGCGCGCAGTGTCGATCGCAAGAGGGCCATTGTTTTGCGTGCGCCCCCGGCTGCGCTGCTGGTCAGATGGTTGATCGTGGCGACCGTGTCCGGCGACGCGTTACGATTGGTCATGTACCGAAGATAGGTCTACACGCTGCAACGCACAATGGCGAGACCGTAATAGAAGGTAGTAACGCATGGTAACCAGTAGGTTGTGCCATTGCCGTAGAGTGTTCGAGCAGGTGCAAAGGGTAGCAATGCTTTCCTTCAGGCGAGACTCGCCGACGCCGCATACCCGAACAGTTCAGTTTTATCTTCCATGGCGCCAGTAAAAGGTCCTCGGGACATTGCCGAACAATTCGCTCTCCAAGGAACGTACCTCAGCTGCCAAACGTCTTTTCGCCCATTTCTCCGGTCCGAAAGGTGATCACCAAGGGCGCTCTCCCACGCTCCTCAAACGAGCGTCTATCGGGGGGGCCGGGAATTTCGGCGATGCTGGCGCCGTTAGTCATCAATGTATATCGCCCGCCCGAGCATTGAGCTCTCGTTCCAGTTGCGGTTTTGCAGGTTCGGCTTGCAACGCCGAGCGAACTCTCTGGAGCAGCGAACTTCTGGTGAACGGTTTCTCCAAGTATGCGGTTTCCCGCGCCAACTGGCTGCGTTGATGGACCGGATCGCCAGTGTAGCCCGACATGAACAAGGAGCGAAGATTTGGACGGATACGCCTGGCCTGCTCCAGAAGATCAACCCCGTTCATTCCCGGCATGACGACATCCGTGAGCAGGAGATCGATGCTTGCATTCGCTGCCTTCACCATACCCAGTGCGACTTCTGCATCTCCCGTTTCGAGGACCTTATAACCGGCATCCTGCAGCATGCACACCGTCACATCCCGCAAAGCCCCATCATCTTCCACCACCAAGATCGTCTCTGATCCCCCCGACAATTCGGCCTCTTCATGCGACTGCACCAAAGGTTCGGCTGTCGCACTTACTCTCGGAAAGTAAATCGTGAATGTTGCGCCCTGACCAGGTTCGCTTTCAACAGAGATATAGCTTCCACTCTGCTTTACAATTCCGTACACAGTAGAGAGCCCGAGGCCGGTTCCTTTCGAAACTTCTTTGGTCGTGAAAAACGGCTCAAAGATTTTGGACATGGTGACTTCGTCCATGCCACAACCCGTGTCGCTGATGGACAAGACCACTCGCTGCCCAGTACGCGAGCCTGGGTGCTGGGAAACATAGTGCTCGTCGAGCTCAACGTTGGCCGTCGAGATTAAGATTGTGCCTCCGCTCGGCATCGCGTCGCGAGCGTTTATCACCAGATTCACAAGGATTTGTTCGATCTGGCCCATGTCAGCATAGACGCTGCCAATCGGCTCGGTCGGCTGGAAAGAAAATCCAACATTCTCACCCACCATGGTTTGCAACATCTTGGTCAAGTTAAGCACTACTTCGTTCAAATTTAGCACCGTAGGAAAGACGACCTGCTGCCGGCTGAACGCCAATAACTGCCGTATGAGTGAGACGGCCCGGTTCGAAGCTTTCTGGATTTGCTCCAGGTGCCGCTTCAACAGACTTTCCGGTGTAGTCAGAGGCAGGGAGAGATCGGTGAAGCCAATGATCACGCCCAGCAGATTGTTGAAATCATGAGCCACGCCTCCTGCCAGGCGTCCCACTGCATCCATCTTTTGGGCCTGGCGGAACTGCGCTTCCAGCGTTCGCACCTCGGTGACGTCATGTGTGATGGCCAGCACGCAGCTTCTCCCATCGAGCTCGACCAGCTCCACGGACACCTCTGCGTCCCGTTTCTTTCCCTTGGACGTCGTGTATTGAGTGTGGAACTCCGTCACTCGTCCGGTTTCTTCTAACTGCCGGATCATCTCCACACGGTCCGATGGCTCTGCCCAGAAGTTCAGGTCCTGGGCAGTGCGTCCAATCACCTCCCGCCGCTGGTAGCCGAGCATCTGGAGGAAGGCCTCGTTTACGTCCAGATACCGCCCGTCGGTCTCCGTCGAGATCGTGACTGCCAGCGGGCTGCTGCGGAAGACCTTATGGAATCTCTCCTCTGACTGGCGCAGAGCATTCTCTGCCTGTTGGCGTTCGGTGATGTCCCGCAGGATCGCCGTAAACAGTTTTTTTCCGCTGGATTCGACCTGAGAGATGGATGCCTCGATCGGAAACTGTTCGCCGTTTGTCCGCACCGCCATTAGCGTTTCTAGAGCTCCCATCTCGCGAGTGGTCACCCCGGTCTGCCCGAATTGCCGAATGTGCTTGGTGTGCGCGGAACGGAATCGCTCAGGAATGAAGCGTTCGAGCGGCTGCCCGATGGCCTCTGCCGCTGAACAACGGAACATCTTTTCGGCGGCTGCATTAAACACCACGATGCGCTGCTGCTCGTCCACGGAAATGATCGCGTCCATGGCTGAGCTGATAATTCCACTCAGACGCTGTTGGCTCTCACGCAACGCCTCCTCTGCAACTCTGCGTTCGGTGATGTCAGCAACCGCAGCAATCATGCACTGCTCACCATTCAGCTCGATTGCTTCCGCTGTTCCCAGGAAAACGCGGATAGTGCCGTCTCTCATACGAAAACGGATGTCCAGGTCACGAATACTGCCATCTTTCTGAAGCTGATTTGTGAGATCGAATCTTCCAACTGGATCCACCCAAAGGCCAATATCGAATGGCGTGCGTCCAACTACCTCCTCCCGGCGCCAGCCGGAGATACGTTCAAAGGTCTCGTTCACGTCGATATAACGATGATCCTCGGTGCTCGTGATCGCGAGGGCCATTGGGCTTTGCCGGAAAACCTTCGAGAACTTTTCTTCTGACTTACTCAGTTCATCCTCTGCCTTCTTGCGCTGTTCGACGATAGCCGCTAGAACCATGAAAGTTGTTGCGGCGACAGACAGGAATAGTTGCAGCGATAGTACGTTTTTGAGTGGCTCTGCACCCGCGAAAGGACCCTTTCCGTGAACTGCACCCCAAATTGATAGAAAGGCAACCACCAGCATCGACGTGCTGACTCCCATCACGCCAAAACGCAAAGCGGACCACAGCAGAAATGGCAAAAGCGAGTAAAGAAGCACGGGCAGGCTAGTGTTTACCTGAGCAACGAGAGCGATATAACCCAACAAGACCAACCCTGCTATCAACATAGCCGGCTCAAGGTAGAAAACAATTGACCTCCGCATCGCCGCCTGTCTGATGTTCGCCCAGCTCAGAATGGCCGGCGTCAGAGTGAGAAGAGCCAGCGCCTCCGTGAGGAAACCAATCCTCCAACGAATCCAGTAGGCTCCGCTAAAGGCAGCTGTGGCGATAGATGTTCCCGCCAGCGGGCAAAGAATGACCGCAAAGAATGAATACTTTGCCAGGGACTTTATGCTATTCAGGCGAGGCAAACCATCGAAGGCGAGGCTAAGCCCCACAATGGCGATGAGAACTTCGACCGTATCGCCCAGAATGAGTAAAGTAATCGAGCGAAGCGCCAACCCCGCCCGCACATCGTAGAGGACAAATCCTGTCAGTCCGGCGGCCATCAGGATTGCCCAGCTCCTTCGTGGCACCAACAGCAAAACCGCAACCAGAAACGCGCAACCTGGCCAGAGCGGCCAGAGCATTTGGGGCCGGAGAACCAGAGCTCCTCCAAGTTCGGCATTGAGGAAGCACAGCAGAGCCACGACCAACGCGATGACCATTGTCAGGAAAGGAGAACTCAAATAGGTTGTTCTCGGTGTCCGGGAACGGTCGATCGAACTCATAGTGCACTTCCTTCATACCGCGCCGATAACGATTGCGCAAGTGAGCTCATCAACTCGCAAAAGCCAACGATGCCCAACCGCTTGTTAAAGAGGTCGTGTGCCGACATGCATGTGGGTTGGTGACGTTTCCTGTTCGACTGCTCCATACTTTTGAACCTTCTTCCCCTCAGAAACGCTACGACTGTGATTGCAATCACACCGCTACGTTCGTCTTGACACTGCGCGTTCTGTCCGCAGCAAGGCTTCTAGCTCATGAATCGCTTGTTCCAGCGAGCGTCGGCAGCTAAGGCTGCCCGGATCTCCCGGTGGAGATTGTTCGAGCTTTCGCAACTGCTTCCTAGGCTCCTCCAACAGCGACCGGGCATATGCGAAGCCTTCATATTTCCGGGAATCGGGGTTGTGGGTCATAGGTTTGGCCGATCACTAGTGTGGTGTCCCGGAAATACGCGAACAAAGTCGGGCGATTTTCTGGAGGATCGAATCGGCCGTAGCCGTCCAGACGAAGGGGCGACTGGAACGATTGTAGCGCTCTACGAAGGCGTCGATTTTCTGGACCAGGTCGTGGACACTGGTGAACGAGCCCCGGCGAATGGCACGTTGGGTGATCAGCCCGAACCAGCGTTCCACCTGGTTGAGCCAAGAGGAATAGGTGGGTGTGTAGTGCATGTGATAGCGAGGCCGCTGTGCTAACCAAGTCCGCACCTTGGGGTGTTTGTGGGTGGCATAGTTATCGACGATCAGGTGCAGATCGAGTTCCGGTGGCATGGACTCGTCCAGATGACGTAAGAAGGAGAGGAACTCTTGGTGGCGGTGGCGAGGTTTGCACTTCGTGAACACGGCGCCGGTGGCGATGTCGAAGGCAGCAAACAGAGTGGTGGTGCCGTGGCGGACGTAATCATGGGTGATGCCCTCGACATAGCCCAGACCCATGGGGAGCACGGGTTGAGTACGGTTCAAGGCCTGAATCTGGCTTTTTTCATCGACGCACAGCACCAGGGCGTGGTCGGGTGGATTCAAATACAGGCCTACGATGTCCCGTACTTTCTCGAAAAAAAAGGGATCGGTAGAGAGCTTAAAACTGCGGCTGCGATGGGGCTGCAAGGCGAACGCCTGAAACAAACGGTGCACGGTGGAGCGGGAAATCCCGCTGACCTGGGCGGCTTGTCGAATGCTCCAGTGCGTGCCGGCCGCGGGTTTGCGGGAGAGCGTGCGCTTGAGCAAAGCGGCGATCTGCTCGTCCTCAATGCTGCGCGGCCGACCCGGACGCAACTCGTCATAGAGTCCGGCCAAGCGGTGCTCGACAAACCGCTGTCGCCACTTGCCCACGGTCGCATTGCGCCAGTGCAGACGACGGGCGATGTGAGTGTTGCTATGTCCTCGAGCCGACCAGAGCACCAGTTTGGCACGCGCCACCAGAGCGTGGGGCAGAGTGCGGGAAGCCGCCAGGTTGCGCAGTTGCGTTTGTTCGTCCGGGGCAAGAGTGAGGGCAGGCTTGGGGCGTCCCGTGATCATGCACGAAGCTTATCCCAAGCCTGTTACTTATGCTAGTTATTTATGGGACACTACACTAGCAGGCTGCGGAAAAACTCGGCGACCAGACTCGGTCTCACCATTGCCTGATGCCATCCGGGCTCTTGCCGGGCGATAGCTCAACCCGAAGTGACTTTGCATCGATTCTCCCAGCAAGTCCGTAACACGGGCCGAGAACTAATCGGTACACCTTGTCGCCGTTCTGGTCGGTAGCTGTTTCGATTCCCAAAGACATGATGACGTTTTGACCACTGAAGTCCTGCAACTCAATGCCCGTCACGTTCTCAAAAATGAAATCTACCACGGCCGGTTTGTGCAGATAGTACGGGTAGACACGAAGAACAGATTGGCCTTTGCGAGCCAAGGACAGGCTGATGACCTCTGCATCGTGGAAGCCTGGCCAGTTTCCAAACCACTGCCTCACCGCCTCCGCGCCAGTCAGTCCAGCTTCAATGTCAGATTCGTTCATTCAGAAATCATCGTGCAAGACTTGGCAACTGTCCAGTACCAGAAAACTCTCTTGTTTCCACAACACGACCTGCTAAGAAGAAGAGATGCGTGGACAAGATGAGCAGCAGTTGGATGTGTTCAGCTACGTAAGCCCCGAGCAGCGAGTTCCGCAGGATCACCCCTTGCGCCCTCTTCGTGTCATGACCGATGAGGCATTGAGGGAACTGCAACCACGGTTCAACAGGTTGTACGCCAAGACGGGGCGACCGTTGATCGCGCCAGAGAAATTGTTGCGAGCGCTCTGCTGCAAGCCCTGTATTCGGTGTGCAGCGAGCCAAGTAGCGACGCGCGCAGGTCCGCAGGAACAGCTCCAAAACTTGTTTCAGGGCGATCCAAGTCTTATGGGCATTCGTGCGCCTCTTCTCCGCGAGGAATTCTTCGACGGCTTGCCTTAGCGGTCGCTTGCCATCGGCGGGCTCAGCGTCGGCCAGCACTATCCCAGCATCCATCGCCTGCAACCTCAGCTTCTGCTTCGCCAGAGCTTTGACTGCATCGGATGGGTGCGGACCAGTCCAGCGGCGCTGCCGTTTCCCGGCTTCGTACCATTCGATCTCCCAGTGACCACCGGGAGTTTCGATCTCGGCTCCTTTATATAGGGCGCGTTGCGTGAGCAGCGGCTTGCTAAAGCGTTTGCTCCAGACGGGCTTGAGGGCACGCCACTTGCCTTCTGGCGTCTTCGCTATCCGAATGATCCAAGCGGTCCGTTTCATTCGGACCTTTTCAGCGTCGGATTCTGGGCGATCGTCGGCGTCTGGCGATGCAGGCGGGAGGGAAATTGCTGCCGTTGCGCGGCAGGTTCTGCTGTTTCAGACGATGCTGGATCGTCGAAGTTTTCGTCGGTCATACAAGGGTGTCCCTTCAACGCTTAATACTGTTGATCGGGCCCGTTTGGAGAGAAAAGACGGCGCGGCTTGTAAGCGATAGAAACTACAGGGTCAAAAAAGTCTGGCGGAGAGAGTGGGACTCGATTTCTGCCACTTAGTGCAAGTCGTGGTGACGACTAGACATAAGTAATAATAGCCTGTGTTTACGAGGGTTTCAAGCGCTTTCTTGACTTTGGGTCCGTTGCCTCCCACAACCTCCAACGACCTCTATTGACCACAAAACTGGTATCACTGGTATCACTTTTTGATGGTAGAGAGCATAGCTTTCTCACCTATGTTTCGGGCGGTATCACCAGAATCAGCCAGAACTACACAGGAAGCAGGGGTTTTCTGAAGCCTAAGCATCTGACTCGGTATCACTGTGTATGGCTGCACAAGTTTTGTGCGACGCTCGCTACGCGATGCTTGTGGGCTGGGGTCGATCTCCGCACGGTGCAGCAGTGGCTGGTACACTCCGACATGGAATCAACGATGAGGTATTTGAAACCGTCCCGGAGTCAGCAGGTGCGGGGGAAAGTGAATGAAGTCTTCGGTTAGGCCCATTTTCGCAGCAGGACTCTAGGACACGCAGGAGGGAAGGCCTCGAATCCGCCTGAAACCGTCAAACATGAGGACTTAACCGCACAGGGACAGCTAACTCGATACACGTATGTGCATGAAAAAACCAACTATCTGATCTGAGAGTGATTTATCTGGCTTTTGCCATTTTCAGCTACTCGCTTGCGCCCGGCCCGCACAATACCAAAACGGTTGGGATTCTTCGCACTCGCTGACGCCCGTCGCGACATCCATTCCAGCTTTGGATTTCCATTTAGCCTCCCCGTTTAGCCGCATCATCGATCGGGTAAGCTAACGACAATGCCGCAGGGGGATAATAAAGTTCAATGGAATTTTGTGGAACTGAATTATCCATCTGCACTACCGTGCCCTGAACTGCCAAGAGCAAGCTGTTAGCGGTAGGTGTAATCACCGTGACTGTGTCATCAAAGTTGCCCACTACGTTGAGTGCCATAAGCCTGGGGGTGGCTGGAACCGTGGCATCAAATGCAAGTATGACTGCCGCGGTGGTCCCCACGTAAGCGAGACCATTCTGGGTTGCCAAGCTGAAAGCCGGCAAGATTCCACTTTCGGCTAAATTGAGAGGGGGGAACGCGGTGAGATACGGAAGCGGCGCTTGATACATTTGCTTGGGATTCGACGGATTCGAAATGTCAACGGTCACGATACCCGAACTGTCTGCCGCCAGCATCACGACTGATCCTCCTAGCGACGCTACATCCCACACTGGCGCGCTTACGCTGGGCGAGAACCGGGATAGCATCACAGGCGAACTCGGGTTCGATACGTCGAACACCAACAGCCCACTCTGCGCGGCAGCCACCAGCAACAGGGTCCCTGAGAGCCGAATAGTAGACGGCAACGGCATCGCAACACTGGCAATCTGCTTTGGGGATGCGGGAGTTGAAACGTCGAAAACGACTAACCGTCCATCCCCAGTACCAACGAAAAGCGCATTGCCTGAAAGCGCCAACGCGTTCACCGGAATCGAAACGCTGCCGATTTCGACCGGGGATTGTGGATTTGACGCATTCACAACCTTCAGGGTATCTGCGAGTCCCAAGAAGGCAGTCGTACCCGAAACTTGCACAGCAAAGCTCGAATCATTGGGATACATCAAGGTTCCGAGAAGGTTCGGCGTGCCACCGCTGACATCGAAGCACGCCAATCCTCCCGCCCCAGAGCCGTACACCGCCGCCGCATAAAGAGTTTGCTGTTCAAGAACCTGATCATAGATATAAGGAAAGACCGACGTCGTGGTTATTGTCGCCGGGCCGCCGCGCGGGGCTCCATCGTACACGCCAATTCCACCCGTACCATCTGCTACATAAAATTGGCCATTGGCTGCCCATGTTGCCGAATCCGGGTTAAAAATATCCCAACTCAAAGGGTCCGTGACATTCGCGTGTACCACCGGATTGGCCGGTGAAGTGATATCTACGACGGCGTAGCCCGGAGGGCCATTCAGCAACGAGCCCACGGTCACCAAAACGTTGTTCCCCTCCACTCCCCAAACGGATTCGATAGGCACGGGCAGAGTTGTAACGTATGTGGGAACGACGTTCGACACATCGTAAATCTGAGAATCCGCGAAAAGCAGGCTACCCGCAAGTTGAATGTGATACTCAGTGCTGCTCGTGCTGACGACTGTCGAAAGAAGACTTGGTGGCGACTGGGAAACATCATAGGTCGCGATGGTAAAGGTGGGAGTGTTGTTGATATCCACCATTCCCGCCACATAAACGATGTTTCCCGCTCCCGTAATGCTTTCCAACCCGCCTATGTCGCTTGCTGGATACGGCAATTCGTAATGGTGGTGGACCGCCGCGCCCGTGGTCATGTCGTAAAGATCAATCGGCATGGTCGGTAAAATTATGTCTGGATAAAGGTAGGGTAGGACATACAGCACTCCGTTGTCACGTGTAGTCGGTTTCATAGTTGAGACCGGCCGGGTCTTCCCAGACACCAGTCATTCGGCCTAGCGCGTCCGAGCACGATTGCCGGGATTTGCCTGTTTCATCTTTGACCGTTGTGCAAGTACCGCTACTGGCGGAATTGGTTTGGTCGTAGGTTGTGGTCACAATCGAGCCATCCTGCTCGACCAGCGAAGTGGTGCGGTTCAGTGCGTCATGGTTGTGCGTTGTGTAGCCCCAGGTTGGCTCTCCACAATTGGTCGTGGGCGTCGAGCAGCGTGTGGGATTGTAGACCCGATACGGTTGTCCCACTCCGTCATAGGTCGTAACCGTGTACGCAGTTGAAGGGTCCGACGACAAAGCGGTCTGGACAGTGTGGCCAATCGCGTCGTAGGTGGTGGTGCTGACCATATTCAGGCCGGACGTAATCGCGATGGTGGTCGTTTCGCTGGGCGACGGTCCAGCGTCGTTGTAGGCGATAGTGGTCGAACCCGTATCAGGGTAGGAGACGCCGGTGAGGCGAACGAATGGATCAAATGATGATCCTGAGCACCCTCCCGTCCAGTAACAGAATTTTGTGATCTGACTGTTTTCATCACTTTCACTGCGGAACTTGCCGTCCTCAAACCCGTACTGGTAGGTCGAGACGTGCGCGAACCCGTTGGTGGTCGGCCTTGTGATCTTGGTGAGATAAGCATTGGTATTTCCCGACGGCGAGCCATCGTCGGTCGTGTAGTTGTCAACGTAGGAGTAGCTGGTGGTGTTGAGATCGGCGTCGGTCGAACTCAGCACTTGGCCCGTCGTGTCGTAAATAAAGGTCGTGACCGAGTTCGCACAGTTCGTGCTGCCAACGAAGCATTTCTTGGTCACGGTCGTGGGGTTTCCTCGGGGAGCGGCGGAGCCGACACCGTAATTGGTCTCGTCGTGGCCGGTTGGCGTTGCGCAGGATGGCGAATACACGCAGGAGGGCGCGGCACCGTCGTAGGCGTAATCCGTTTCCTGAAGCAGAGTCCTAACGGCACCAACGACGCCATACACTTGGACACTCGCAGGCCGGTCCTGAATTGAATTAAGGGGAGAAAAAGGGCTGTTCGCGAAAGCTTTGTAAGAGGTGACGGTTTCACGAACAGGGAGGACAGAAGAACCGGGCTTGCTGCAAGAGCTGTTCACCTGGCCATAGTCGTATTCGGCCACATCCGTGGGAAGGTCAGTAACTCCCGCCCCACCATTAATGGGCTGGGGACTCAACCCCGCAAAGCCGGCGTACGCCTGATACGAATAGAATTTTCCCGAGGTTGAGCCATTCGGAAGAGTCTCGCATTCTGCGGACATGGTGTTCATCGTGGCCCATACCTTCGTTGTAGTTCTCAGTGGACTGCCGGTCGTGTCGTAGTACTGGATGGTGTTCTCGACCGGAACATACGCTAGGTCTTCGAATGCGTTGGGTCCCTCGGCCGGCGGCAATACGGGAAGATAGTTATAGACGGTCTTGAAGCTGGTTCCCCGTATTAAATCTTTGGTGGTGACCGTCGTTTGCTTATTGGTCCAGTGGTAGCTCTGCGCGTTTGGCCATGTTGTGCTGTAAGCGAAATCTTGCTCTTCGGCGTTTGTGACGCCGTCGAAGGTAACCACGCGCTTCGTGATGGCGAACCAGTCGTGTTGGAGAGAGCAAGTTCCGCCTAGCGTGCTCGTGATCGTGTGATACTGGACGCCTTCGGCATCCGGAATAACGCTCCAGGTGTAGGTGACTGTGGCGCCGGTGGGATAGGTAATCTTGCTAATCAGGCCGAAAGCGGGATCATACTGAAAGCTGTACTTCTCAGTGTTCGGAAGGGTAATAGATTTCGGAACCAAAACGCTTCCGCCGAGTCCTATCGTGGTTTCCTGGCAAGCGCCGCCATCCTGAGAGTTGTTCAGAACGTTCAAAGACGTAGAAACGTTGATGTGTTGCGTTTGTACGGTGAAAGGAGCAGGCAACGGAGATGTACGACCCGTCGAATTGCGATAGTTGCCGTTCGCATCCTCGACATCCGGGAGGTTCCCATGTAGATCCACTACGGTGACGTGACCACTCGTATCCATAGAGGCCTTGTACTGCTCGTCGCCGCCGTAGTAATAGTTGTTCTCTGAGAAGTATCCACAGTCGTTTGAACTGTTGTGTGTCACTGGAACCGCCAACTGAAGCCCTAAGCCATGCAGGCCCCCGTTCAAATCTGTAAACCGGTAGCCAGAATAGACATTGCAGGACCAGGTGATGCACCCATACTGACCATTTTGCAGACAGACTGACAGGCCGTTGACAGACGGCACAGTTACTCCAGGAGCCTGAGGTGAGGGCGGCTGGGCAGAAGAGAGCAGAGCGGTAAGAGCGGTAAATGGCGGATCGGCGGTCGTTAACCATGTCGGCTGGAGGGAGTATTGACTGTTGGAGTCGTAGATGAACGCGTACGAAGGCCAATTCTCGCCCCGTTCGTGAGGCACGGGTTGAGCTATACGAACGCTGAGTGCGCCGTTGGCGGGATTCACAATCTCGTTCACACCCGTGATGTAGTCGTGCGGAACACCCGCTACCGGGGTTGAGGTGGTGTTACCAATTCCGCCGCCACCCTGGGCGTAACCCGTCGATGCGATGGCCGCAACGACTAGCAGCACAGCCGATGTGCGCAGAAACACTCTTTGGATCGTTCGCATGGGATCCCAGGGGAAATAGGTCGGTCCATTTCTCTGGAGGAAGGGCCGCACGTTCGTTTCACATGAACGACCAACGTGGGTTAAGACGAGGGATGGCAGGCCAGAAGTGTCTTGGCTCAGCCTGAAATGGAGAAGCGGCGTTCTCCGTTAGTGAGTATTCCGCCCTTCGGGCGGGGATTTTCAAGGCATGGGGGTCTTTCGATCCGATGGAGGTTGGGCGGCGCAGGAACGAGTCCTCACGCCCCCGTTCATCGTCTCGATGAGCCCACCGGGGTATCCCTCGGCATGGTTGCGTCCCCGCAGTGCCCGCTTCCGTTTCGCCCGGCAAGATCATTGTAGCTCCACAACGACCTACCGTTTCTCAACATCCGTTTGTCCCGTGATTCCGCCCGAACCCAGACCGGGCCAGACCCGAACCGTGAGTGTAATCGCTGATCTCAGAAATCGCTATTCGCGGAGTCCTCCTTTGATCCAAAATAGCGACGTTATGCCCATATGGTTTGACCTAGCGTTTCTAGCCCTGTTCGGCATCGGGTTGTTGGTAGCCATCAGGTGGCCGCGACTTTGGCGATCTGTGCGATTTTCCGACAGTTCCAATTGGCCAATGATGCCAGCGACGGTAGAGGAGGTGAACGTTCAGGCTCATTATCGTCGCTCCTCGACTACGTACACTGCTGAACTTGTCTACTCATATCAAGTCGGCGGTGAGTATTACAGCGGTCGATACACGGCAGAGTCATTCTCCGAAGAGGATGCCAATGCCATTGCTAGTACACACCCCAGAGCCTCGAAGGTGCAGATTCATGTGAATCCAGCAAAGCCCGAAGTGTCTGACTTGATTCCGTGAAGCAGAGGATTGGCATAATATCCCCCCTATCACTCATCTACTGCGGGTCAAGATAGCTTTCCCTGGCTGTCCGGCATCGCAGGTCTGGTTGCTTGCTCTTCACGCGGCGTGCTGGCGGTGACTCTGGCGTTGCTGTCTGGCGGCTTCCAGCTTGCGGTCTCGTTCCGCGTGGATCTCCTGCTGACGCCCCGCCAGCACGTCCTTCGGAGTGATGTATCCCGTGGCACTGTTCAGGCGGACGTTGTTGTAACGCTCCACGTAGCTCTCCACCAGACGCCGCGCATCTTCCAGCGACAGCGGCGTCCCCGGTCGGATGCACTCGCTTTTCAACGACTTGTGCCAGCGCTCAATCTTGCCGTTCGACTGTGGATAGTAAGGGGAGGTTCGGACGTGCGTCATGCCCGAGATACGAATGAACTCCTTGAAGTCGCGAGCGACGAACTGCGGGCCATTGTCGGAGATGATTCGCGGCTTCGCTTCCGAATACTTCTCCTTGGCTCGCTGCAGGATCACTTCGACCTCAGCTTCTCGCATGGACTCACGCAGATCCCAATGCACGAGGAAACGACTGAACCCATCCAGAATGCTGCACAAGTAATAGAACGTGCCGCACAGGTTGATGTAGGAAACGTCGATATGCCAGTGCTGATGCGGCTGCAGCGGCTGTTCGAATCCGGTTCCCTTGCGCGAAGGTTTGCTCTTCCACTGGGATAATAATCCAGCCTGCTTCAACACTCGCCAAACACTCGCCGGACTAACGGCCACAACGTCAGCATCAAGCATCATGAACGTCAGCCGCCGATAGCCTTCCAGCGGGTTCTTCAGATGGAACTCGACGATTGCTTCTTTCTCCCACAGCTCCAACCAGAAATCACGGGGAACCCAACCGTTGTGCTCGTTGACGCACCCATACCGCTGCCGCCAGTCGTAGAACTTGCTGGCGGTCACGCCCAGCCACGGGATGAACCGTCCGACGCCGATCTCGGCCTTCTCCGACCAGCGCCGGACGAAATCCACGACTAGATCCCGCACATCATGCGGCACCCAGATGCCGGTTAGAGTTCCCCAAGACTTTTTTTTAGCGCGATGTGCTCAGCCATCAACTCAGCCAGGACCTCGTCCTTGGTCTGGACCTTCTTCTCCAAGAACTCGATCCGCTTCTGCTTCTCCTCCACTTGGCGGTGGGGACGCTCTTGAGACTGAAAAGCGGCGGCTCCGTTCTCGAACAGTTCCTTCTGCCAGCGGTAGAACACCGTTGGCCGCAGGCCCAGTTCTTCACACAGCTCCGAGACTGGCACTTTGTCCACAAGATGCCGCCTCAGGATGGCTACTTTTTCTTCTGGGGTGAAATGCTTCCGTTCCTTCCTCATACGTTCGCTCCGCTATCTTAACGGACGAACGCTCTTTCCATTTCCAGCTGAGGCAGGACACGAAGGAACTAGGACGATATGATTTATACGAGCCATGAACTTCCTCCTTAGAAGCGAAAGACAGTTGCTACGGCGTGTTGACGACGCTCGTTAACGCGCCGCAATGCCGCAAGTGGGCACGCAACTGCGTTACTGCAAAATCCATTCACACTTCGGAGGAAGCAACGAAAGAGGATATCGGCGACACTGACGGTCGGTCTCTCCGACTAATTCCCGATCGTTGATTGGAGCGCAATTTAAATGCTAAGGGTTGTGGATGTCAATAACCAACTTACATCTTGTGCGACGAAGCACAAAGAGACGTGACCGCCATCACGAAGGTGGAAGTTTTGTGAAATTTACAAGGTGGTTTTAAACAGAAGTTTTACAATTGGAAGTTGCGGCCCCTGGGCATTCTCGGCATTTCTCACTGCATGAAGTCCCGCGGTGTAGGAACCCGGCGGCGTTGAGGAACAGGAATGCCGGGATGGGGACGACGAAATCGATCGCCGAGCTAATCTACAGCCGCCGGTTGCTGACATGGGCTCGGAAACGCAGAAGTTCCGGTTTTCGTAAAAGCGGATGAGGGGGTACGTTATTTACGTACGTAACGTTGGCGTCGGGCTTCGGAGATCAGATTTTCGAACTGGGGGGCAGGAATGTGCGGCCAGATGTCCGCCCTTCCGGTTTCTAGTTTCGTCGTAGGGGTTGTGCTTCCCTTCGCGGTCAATCTGCCCGCATGCTCCTGGTACATCCCTGTACGTGAATCGTGCACTAATGCCTCGCATTCCATCGAAACTACTTGAGCCATCAAGAACCGCAACCACGGTTCTCGTCGCAGTTCATAACAAGCGTTCAAGTCGAATCGAACTGCAACTTAAGTCTTGACTTTCGCAAACACACGACCTATGGTGGTCGATAACTCGGCGACGGAACACGGGAAGTATCAATGCGCTTCTCGTCGATGGGGGTCTACTCGCCGACTTTCCCCGACAACTAAGGCTACTCTTGTCCCCGGCCGCATGGCGGGGCGACTGCGCTGTTGTGTTTACGAGCATCCGGGCACGGTGGCCGACTTGGCTATTTGACGAATGTCGCAAACAAGGGGGAAGGTGCCTATGGCGGACCTGAGGAAGAATTGGCCCTTACTTGCAGCGAGTGGCCTCGCTCTCATTGGTGTGGCCATCTTTCGTCGATTCTTGAACTGGAACAACTTGAATCTCACCGTCAAGGTGTCGGACCTTGCAGGACTGCTGGCGCCTCTTGCATTCGCTGCGGCCGTCGTCGAACGTGCCGTGGAGATCTTGGTTAGCCCATGGCGCGACGCGGGGGCGAGTAAGCTCGACGGAGTGGTCGCAGCGATCAAGGCTCGACCCGCCGACCCTCCCACCGACGCCGTAAATGCAACAGCTCTGAAAGCCGCCTCCGATGCGCTCGATGACTTTCGGGGAGAGACACAGCGATACGCTTTTGCTGTGTCGCTGTTGTTATCTATCTTCGTCAGCATCGCTGGCGTGCGTGCTCTGGGGCCTTTTGTTGACAATGCAAGACTCAACGATCCCAAAGTTACGGCCGACGCTCAACGCCTGTTCTTTCTCGCTGTTGATGTGGCACTATCAGCGGCATTGCTCGCGGGTGGAGCGGATGGCATTCACTCAGTAGTCAACGCGGTCACTAGTTTCTTTGACAATACAGCAAACAAAAAGCCCTAGCTCACTTGGCCGGAGAATGTTCATGGCAAATGACAAAATTAAGCACATTGTCGTCCTGATGATGGAGAACCGATCCTTCGACCACATGCTTGGGGCTCTGAAGGCGAAAGACGCCAGGATTAATGGCCTCACCGGTAACGAATCCAACCCCGACACGAATGGGTCTATCGTAAAGGTCCAGGCCGCGGCAAAATTTCAGGGAGAGCTGAAGAGCGATCCGGATCACCATTTCCCAGGAGTTGACCTCCAAATCTTTGGGGGTGCACAAGACGACGGTAGGGTCGCGAACATGCAAGGTTTCGTGAAGAGCTATTTCACCCAGACCAACAACGATGTGAACCTCTCACACGCGATCATGAACTACTTCGCTCCTGGTCAGCTGCCTGTCCTAACCGAACTTGCGACCGAGTTTGCGGTCTTCAATGGCTGGTTTTCGTCTATTCCTGGCCCGACCATTTGCAACCGGGCGTTTGCTCACTACGGAACTTCATTCGGCCAAGTGAGCATGGACATCTTCTACCTTCTGGACCCCATTCTTAGCATTTACGAGCGAATGGTCAATGCGGGACAGACCAGTAAACTCTACTATTACGACCAGCAGAGCTCGACAATGGAGGTTGTCAACCTTCTCAAGAGCGAACCGCAGATCTTTGCGACTTTCGATCAATTTCTCGCTGACTGTAAGTCCGGTACCCTTCCTCAGTATAGTTTCGTGGAGCCTTGCTATAACGATCATCCAGGCGATGATGGCGGACAGATCTTGGCATCTGACCAACATCCCGATCACGACGTTCGGGAAGGCGAGCGGTATATTGCCGAGGTGTTCAACGCGATCCGGACGAATCCGGATCTTTGGCAAAGCACGGTTCTCCTGATCGTATATGACGAGCACGGCGGCCTTTACGACCACGTAGTGCCGCCAACTTGCACGCCCGACGGCTACGTTGCCAAGCCCGCCGATACCGAAACTGGAAGGGCGTTCGCGTTCGACCGACTAGGCATTCGCGTGCCCGCCATCCTGGTATCTCCTTGGATCCCACGAGGGACTGTCATTCCCGGTCCCGAAGATCCGGAGAAAGGACGTGTCTTCGAGCACGCCTCTATTCCCGCAACAGTCACCAGTCAATTCCTGCCCAACTTTGACCAAAACAATAAACGTACCGTTCGGGAGAAAAGCGCTTCGACGTTTCTCGACTTGTTGACCGATCAGATGCGGCCAGATGATGACTGCATCGTTTTCAATTTGTGAGGATAACTATGCCACCGCGCGTCGTCCAAGTTCCGAAGACACCGAAGGAATCCTACAACCCAGACCGGCCAGCTTCGAGCCTCCTGCGCGCTCAGATAGTTCATCTACATGAGGCTCTAAAGTGGCACGTGGCCGAGGTGCAAGCGGCTCTGGAGATCAACCCGAGGAGACTGCTAACCGAGCGCGAAGTGAGCAACTACACCAAAAGGGTCTCCCGGATACTGCACCCGCAAGCGGCAAAGAGACAGAAAAAGTGAGGATTTTGTGCGCAGCTTACCGTTGCTCTTTCTATTTTTGGCCGGACTCGGTTGGGGGCAGCAGGGTACGACCCAGCCGAATCCAGCGCAGGTCGACTCTCCAAATGAAATCGACAAGTTGAAGAACTCTTGTACATTCGCCTTCAAGTCAGTACCGGGATGCGTCGAAGAGTTGTTCACTGGAGATCCTGTGCACATCGCCGTAGGCAGCATTGCCCCGCAGGACGGATTCGGGGCAGGTTTGGCCTACGCTGGCGCCAAGAACACCGACAACTGGAGAATCAATTGGAATGCTGACGCGATTGGTTCCATCAATGCATCGTGGCGCGCAGGAATCTACGCCAACTTTGTACACGTAGGTGGAAAGGGGATTACGTTTCAGCTCGGCACCAAGAATTTCAAATCCAATTTGTCGGATCTTCCCGAACACACAGTATTCTCCCTGTACGCGCAGGCGATTTCGCTCAATAAACTCACGTACTTCGGTCTTGGGCCCGCAACGATTGAGGCAAACCGATCGTTCTACGGAATGCGCGAGATCATAGTCGGTGGCAGCGTCGTCAAATCCGTGTACCAGCCTTTGAAGATTTCGCTTTATGGTGAGACAAACGGACGATTCGTAGATTTGCGTGGGAGCGACGGTCAGCCGAGTCCATCGATTGAACAGTTGTACACAGAAGCGACAGCGCCGGGCTTAACCTCCCAGCCCGGCACCTTGCAACTCGGCGAGGGCATACGAATGACGCCGGTGCGCTGGAATGACCGTTTACGAATAAATTACAGTGCAACTTATCAGCAATATGTTGCGCCCGGTTCCAGCTTTTCGTTTCAAAGACTCACATTCGATCTCGGCCAACAGTTCGCGCTCTGGGGGAAAACAACCAGAATCCTGACTCCGCGAAGTGGAAATGGGCCCGACGACTGCTCGCTCGATCCGGGCGCAAAGCACCCAGAATGCCCGAAAGCATTCGCTAGGAATTTGGAAGGCAGCTTCGGATTGCGGTTGTTCAACATCCTATCAATGACGCCAGGCAGCGACATCGTGCCGCTCTACTTCCAGCCGACGCTGGGCGGAGCGGACATCAACGGCAACCAGTCACTGAGCAGCTATCAAGACTATCGATTCCGTGCGTCTAACGTTCTACTGCTTCGTGAGAATTTCGAACATTCCATTGGCAAATGGCCGATCGGCATCGCCCTTTCGGCCGACGAAGGCAAATTGAGCATGACACGCGGGGCTCTCGGCTCGGCTCCTTGGGTACACAGCTTTGCCGCCGGCCTGACGCTGCGTGCGGGAGGTTTTCCCCAAGTCTTTCTATTGTTTGCCTTTGGAGGACAAGAAGGGACGCATACCATAGCGAACGTAAATACTTCACTTTTAGGGGGATCTGGGAGGCCCTCATCGTTTTGAGGGTGGCAGATGTAGTTCCGGTCTAGATGCAGTTTAGCGCGGTCAAGCAATATATTGCGTAAGGTCAAGCAAACCTTGCCCTACGGTCGGGAACTCACATGCCGAATCCCACAGAGATCGTTAAGCACATCGTTGTCCTGATGCTGGAGAACCGATCGTTCGATCACATGCTTGGCTTCATGAAATCCCAGATCCCTACACTGAATGGCATCGACGGGACTCAGTGGAACCCAGAGGACGCTTCAAACCCTGTTGCGCGAGTCCAAGTCTCGGATGATGCGGGTTACTTAGATCTCGTCGAAGATCCCAGCCACTGGACACCCGACGTGTTGGATCAGGTGTATTCCGTGTACAAATGCGGAACGAAACCGCCGGACTTGCCTCCCATCGGACCCAACATGTCCTTCGTATCGAACTACTCGTATCGAAACAACAACTCGGTACCGGACGCACACAAGATCATGCGCTGCTTTACTCCCGATAAGCTTCCGGCGCTCACGACTCTAGCGCGGGAATTTGCTGTGTGCGATTCCTGGTATTCCTCGCTGCCGGGGCAGACTTGGCCCAACCGGATGTTCGTGCATGCCGCTACTTCCGACGGAAACATCGATAACAAGCTATACGACTATGACGTTGATACCATCTATCACCACTTGGAAGACGCCGGACGCTCCTGGAAAGTGTTTTTCCACGACATCCCGCAAGCCCTTGCCCTCAAGCGGCTCCGCCTGGACATGTTCAAGGACAGGTTCCGACTCTTTGACGAGTTCGCGGAAGACGCAAGAGACGGCAGCCTGCCCGAATACAGCTTCATCGAGCCCCGTTATTTCGACTTTGGTTTCAAGAAGGCGAACGATCAGCACCCGAATCACGACGTAAGCCTCGGAGATGTCCTAATTGCAGATGTGTACGAAGCGGTGAGAAACTCTCCACTGTGGGAGCAAACGCTGCTCGTGATCCTTTGGGATGAGCACGGCGGCATCTATGACCACGCATTTCCACCTCAGCCGCGGGTTCCGTCCCCGGACGGGAAAGTGAATCGCGACATCGACCCGCCCTTCAATTTCGATCTCCTCGGCGTCCGCGTTCCTGCGATCATGGTCTCTCCCTACATCGCCAAGAGCCAGGTAAACCACACGCAGTACGAGCACGCCTCAGTCCCCGCCACCCTAAAGAAGCTTTTTGGGTTGTCAAACTTCTTAACGGAGCGGGACAAAGCCGCCGGTACGTTTGAGGCGATTATTTCCCTCGACCAGGCGCGGACGGACACGCCTGCCATGCTGCCGCGAGTGCCCGAAGCGGCCAGTTTCGCGGCGCGCGCAGCCAAGCTACCCTTCTTGTTATCCGCTGCGCAGTCTCTCGAAGCCGAAGCTGCCGGCGTCATCTCCCGGGCTCCGCTCTCCGAGTTCCAGCGGAGCCTCACGGACATGACTGCGAGTATCGGTCCCGCCGCGGCCGCGGTCGTTCCTTCGAACGAGCACGATGCGGCCGAGCACGTCCGGCATTTCGCCAGCGACTATTTTGCGATTCCTGAACGGACGAACTAAGTAAAAAGTAGCCAGCGCCACTCCATGGGGCCTCCCCCAGAAAACACATGAAGTCAGAGAGGACAACTCATCATGAATCAATGCGCGGCGCAAGTCTTTAGCAATATTTCCGGAGACCAGTGGCTTGCCCTTCAGGCGAAGGCCGCTGCTAGCAACATTACCTTGACCGGCGAGTCGGGCCAAACTACACAACAGGGATTCACGTTCAGCTGGCGATATGATGCCGCTTCTTCCAGCCTGACGATTCAGTGTTTGGACCACCCATTTTGGGCACCTTGCGGATCGATAAATGGCAGAATCCACGATTTAGTTGACGGTATCGCATAAATACCGTGTGGACGACGTAGGGTTGAGGTCGCCGCGGGTGCACTCGATCGGTGCGTGATCTAAGCAAGTCACTGGAGCGGTCGGCGCGGGCGATTCAGCGGCAAAGACTACGATTGCGCGGGTGAGTGATCGCCATCTACCTCAGTTTTGGGAACCGGTTCGGTCCGGGCCGGAATGTGGAGATAAACTCTGCAGCGCTTCGAACGTGTCATAGCCTTCTCGCCGTTCGCGGCATGGACTGCCGACCAGCCGCCTGCACGGCGCTATCAGATCAATCTCTTATAGCTCTCTTAAAGAACGCCCTCCAGCCTGGCGATACCGGAACGCGAACCACGCTGACCATTTCCCAACCCTGCGCGCCGAGCTTTTTGGCTTGGTCGATAACATCTTGCTCACTAGCCGCGGTGATCACTTTGTATTCCCACTGTGAAACCTCGTTCTCATCCGGAGCATTTGATAGGTTGAGGGCGACAGTCTGGCTTCGCGACCGGCCATTGGCAGACCCGGTCACTGTGATGGGGAATGTGCCGTTGGGAACGTTCGATGCAGCGGAGAGAACCAGGTTCATTTTTCCGTTGGCTCCTGAATTGACCTGCGAAGTGACTCCCGAAGGCAGCCCTGTGACCGCGAATTTCACGCTCGGCGCGGTGCATCCTTTTGCAGCTAAAGCTGCAATCCCGAGAGCGGACGAACTATTGGCGTGAAGATGCATCGCAGTTGCCGCGGTCGAGACCGCAAAATCCCGGTTGCGGGACTGGGATTGAACTGGATGTCCAGTACGGGATGTAGTTCGATCACATTGGGGGCCGCACCGTGCTGATTGTGAAAGAAATCAAAGAAGCCAACGCCCGTTACTCGCACCGGAACATTAGCCGTCTGGAAGGAAGAGGTCGCGGATAGTTGCGCATCGAACTCCGACCTAGCGCCAGTGATCTGCCCAGCGAAGGGACTGCTCGGATCGACGCAAGTCGGAGACGGGATCTCGGCCACCATCGTGTTACCCTGGTCATCCATAAGGACGAGGTGGTAGTCAGAATCTCCGGTTGCTCCAGACTCAAGTTTGTAGTCCGTCAATGTGGCGTTGACTACAAAAACAGTGTCTTCCGTGGGAGAAAAACGCGAGTCCGCTGGGATTGGACTCGGCGCCGCCAGTGCGATGAGATCTGAAATGTTGGCTGGCTGAGGATTCAAGAGGTTAACCCCTCCAGCGCCGGAGTCGGTCCCCGTCTTTACAGACCAGCGTTCGACGCCGCATCGCTGGGCGAAGCCTTCCACAGTGAACAAGCCAATGCACACAGAAATAACAACGATCCTCTTCAAGGCTTTTTGCACGATTACCCCTCCAGTGCTTCGTTGACGTGAGACTGCAGAACGGGGCCGTTGAAAGCTGCACTTATCGGCTTGAGGACAAAGCTGACGCGGGGGAGCTCGCATGGGTCTTAGACTTGGTAAGCGCTTGTAAAAGCCCCTCTAAGAACGAGAAGAATACGTCGACAGCGTACCCGACAAGAAAAGCGATTGCTAGGGGCGAAATGGACGCGCCATCCGTCAAAGCGAAATTGAACAGTCCGACAACCGCGCCCCCAATGCCAGCCATCAGAAAGCGCGCCCAGTTCGTCTTTGATGATGGCACGAATGTCAGCGTCCTTAACTCTTCCTCGAAGTTGCGCAAGAGAAATGCGCAGGTGCCAAGAAGGGCGTACAGAATCGGCAATAGGCACGCCGTCATCGCGCCATAGTAAACCGAAACGAAGCCGAGAATGTCTTGCGCGAATGAGCGGACGTCCTGATAGGTTGAGGTAAGCGTGTCCAGAGCTTCGGGCATGTTTGGCAATCCAACAGGCAGTTGGAAGAGGCTTTTGATCTTTTGTTGGTTCGCATCCCTGTCTTTCTCGCTCAACTTGGAATTCCATCTGTAGTTTGCAAACGGGTCATGTTCAGCATTCAACACAAACCAGTTCAGATGCCGCGCTCGGGTGTCTATCGCTCGCACTGTGGAGGCATATAGCTGAAGCTGAGTAATCACATCGCCCTCGTTTAGACCCTGCGGTAGCGCCGGTTTTTCGGGAGTTCCCGCAGTTGGAGCAGTCGGCGTCCCCAGTTCAGCTCGCAGTTTCACGAGAAGGTCATTGGCTGTAGCAACGTCAGTGCGAATCGCGTTCGACATCGAAGACGACACAAAGCTCAAAACTGAAAACAGAATGATCGGGCCGGCGAGTATGCAGGTCCACATTCGTAAGCTTCGGATGTCAGGGTTAACTAGAGTGCTGCTCGATGCTCTTAGGCTATCGGCCGTTACCGGCCTCAGCTTTGTCGCTAGCGTGGAGAGCGCTGCCAGCAAGTTTGCAGCGCCGGGGTACTTCCAATTATGGTTCTGGGCAGCTCTTGCATTCAGAATGCTCGTCCTCGTGGTCTCATCAACGTCAACGCCTGCTTCTGCGGCGTGCGTCAGGAGCAACATGGCATCATCTAGGACGCGACAGAAGTCGGGAGTCGCGTCGGATGGCGAAGGTGAAGGCGGTCCCTGGATTGTCTTAGCCGGTTGGACGTTGGTTTCACCAATATCGACTGGAGTCGAATCGACCTTTGGTTCAATGATCGGAGTGATCGCAGCCATTGCATTAACCTCCCTGTAGAAGTTCCACAGCGCTTCGAATCGATTTTCCGATATCCGTTCCTGCACAGAGAACCTGGAAAATCTGCCAGCCATGCTCACGAGCGCTCGTATCGCGGCGCTTATATCGCGGGCTGGTGCTCTCCTCGGGTAGAGGACTGTTCTTTCTTGAGTTCCGTTGGACTCGGTGTAGACGTAAGAGCACCGTCGGGCTACTGTCTTGGGAGAAGTGCACGCGATTCTGTGTTTAGTTACGTCGTTTGTCAACAAAAATGTTGGCTTGTTACGAAATCGGAACACAGGAACCTCGCGCCTTATATCTTGCGCAGCCATGCGGCCACAACTTTTGGATCAAATCGGACGCAGCTGCAGATCCTGAAACTGGGAATCCGGTTGGTTTTCGCGAGCTTATAGATCGAGATCGGCGACACCGCGAGCAAAGTTGCGAGTTCCTTGGCTGTGAGAGCGTGAGGGATTCGCTCGATTTGATCTGGTAAGGAAGAGGCAACTTCGGGCATTAAGAGACTCCGGGATGAGAATTCCCGGAGGAACACCGCTTCTGGCGGCGCCTCAGTGCCCGGGTTGGACACGTCGCACGTTTCTCTTTGGCCGTACTGGCCGGGTCGCCCGTTGCGATGGCCCCGTTTACTTCGGTCCCCGTATCAGGCTTGGGGAGCAATGATCTCAAGGCCAGAGGCCTCAATCTCGCTTAGTTGGCCCGCTCGACGGTAGAGCGGCGATGCAATCTCCTCGAAAAGTTACGGAACTATCCTTGGTCCGCGACGAATCTGGGGCGAAATACCTAAGTCGTTTCCCTACGCCAAAAGCTCAAAATCGAAAAATAATCGTTCATGTATAGTTTTGGATTGCCGCGCTCTGTCGAGATTTGCTCGGCAACATTTTTGCGCTCGCGGGCCGGTGTGAAGGCGACGGTACCTGTGCCATCTAGGAACCACCACCTGTCACCCGACCCTGGTGCCTTTAGGCTGCTTTCGCTTTCTTTTGATACTCCTCCTCCAGGTATCGCGCTTCCTGTTCCAGTTTCGCTTTTACTTGGAACCGCTGGCCATCATGCCAATCAGAAGGAAACACCTGGTAGGCCACTTGGTAAGCATTCAGCTCAGACCCAAGGCGAATCAGGCCATCATCCAAGAGGATAGGGTCCACTGGGTCCGCTTCTGGGTCATTGGTTTGCTGCCAACCGATTAGTGGGGAATCCATGAAGACCGCGCAGTCATCTTCCTCACATATGCGGCACATGAGTACGCGGAATCCCGTTGCGGGTATCAGGTTAGTGGTGCGTTGTTTCTTTGACATCTTCGTGTCCTGCTTTCTGTGCCCGGTTGGGCCGGGCGGCAATTAAATCCAAAAGTGTGTTCGGATCAAATCCAACGGTGCCGTAAGTTATTGATAATCGCTCGGCGCTCGTCAACGGTCCTTCGCGTTGGATTTGATCAGTGGATTTGCTAACTATGTTTGTTTTGTTATGCTTGGACCATCAAATCCAGTTATCCCTTCTATGTGTTCTTTTTAGGTTTAATAAAGGACAGAGAGCACCTACTCGGTCATTTTGGATTTAATCGGAAAACCGCGTAGGGCTTCTTCGAGCTGGTGTCCTTACGCACGATCTTCTCCGCCTCTCCCGAGCCGGCCAGCGAATCCAAGGCGCGCAACACGGTGTTACGTGATGCCATGCAGCCAAGTAGTTCCACGACCTGCTTGGGCCGCACGGCCTTCGGGCTTATCTGACGCAGCACGTTCATGATCCGGTTTTCACAGATGGCCGTCTTGTCCTCGCCGGGTGCCACAGCGAATGCATTCCGCACGCCTACCAAGTAGTCCGCTAACTGAATGGCCTGCCCCATAATCTCAGCGGTGATGATGGGCAGCCCGCGAATCCAGGCGAGATGCAGTGCCTTGCGGTGCGTGATGACATTGATGCGGTTATAGTGGGGCTTGCCCCGGCTGTTGGCGGTCCACCAATCATCAAGCACCTTCAGCGCGCCTTTTTCCGTGGGGATCGTTGTGTCATGTGACTCTAGCTCCACAAACTTCCGCTCTAGCTGATCCTGCAGGTCTCCGAGCTGCATCGACATTAACGTGGAGGCGGTACGGTCCTCATTGCTGGCCACTAAGTTGAATCGTCCGCCTAGCCCACTTCCGTAGGAGTCCCGGCCTTCCATTGCGCCGCGCCATAAAGACGGTGTGATGGCTCCCAGCAAAGACAAGAGAGCTAGATTGGCCGCCACCGGCCGCCCGGCAGTCGTGGTGATGCCTGGCACAGTGTCATCAAAGCAAGTGCGGATGATAGACATGAGGGCCTTCCCGCTGCCCTTGATCTCGGTCTTCTCCATCATGCGATCCAGTTCCTCAAACTCCTCGATCACTCGCGGACAGTTGAGTAGCGCGTCGTTGAGGCCGTTTTCGGATCCTGCCCTATCCGCAAGGACAGAGCAGCTCGGGATGAAGTTTTCCGGAACAGCATTTAACAGACGGAGCGACGGCGCAAACTTGCGGATTCGCCGGAATGTGGTTCCTTTTCCTATGCCAGGTGGCGCGATGAAAACGGTGTAGAGGCGCGGAGTGATTTCCTCGGCCATGCCGTGCAACTGATCACCGGCGATCGCCCCCGCGTATGTCATCGCGCCTTCGATGAAAAACTCCGGCGGCACGTAGTTGCCTTCGCTTGCGCGCTTGGCAAACTCCAGGTACAGCGTGTCCTCAAATACTGTCTTTGGGTACGTTGGCAGCGGTGTCGCTGTCAGATTCTTGTCCAACTCCTCCACCAACCCGATATCTTCCACCTCGCTCTGCGACCCGGATGACTTCCCAAATATGACTTGCGGTTCTGGTGCAGGCACGTCGTACCGCGCGGCGCTCCGCGCAATGCGGTCCAAATCTCCTTCACTCTTCGGGTCCGCCATGACTAACGGGTCCGCATTCCACTCTTCAAGCTGGGCGCGGATGATGGCTTCTGAGGCTCCTGCGTTTCGCAGTTTGCCGGCTTGACTGATTAGAAAATCGTCCCGGCCTTCGCCGTCGTGCACGGGCAGATTCCACTCCCGCTTGCCGGTGGGATTGGTCTTTGCGTAGCACTCCCGTATCAGAGCCATAAGCCCGGCAGGGAACGGCATGAGTGGAAGGTTCTGAGTCACCTTGTATACTCCGCCCGTGTCGGGGTGCGTAGATCCTTCGGCGGTAACTTGGCCGCCCTGGACTTTGACCTCAAAAACGTTGCCGTCAATACCCTGCTCTGCCCATCGCTTATCTTGGGCGCAAGTGTTGGGCTTCGTACGGAATCGCTATGCCGTGTACGAAAAACTCAAACAGGATCATGAGGCTGAGACGACATTGGAAAATACTGTGGACTACACTGATGAGTGGCAAAGCCGGCGCTGACGGTTTATTCCGTGGCTGGGACGCTCGCACCTAATTATGCGACATGCTTTACATTTCCGGCTCATATTCGGGATGCGGTTCGCCCCTACTCACAATGTTCGATCGCGGCACTCGCCCCGGATCCGTGGCCAGCGTGCAGGAGCGCTCGCTCAAGCAGCTGAAGGTGTTCGCCCGCGTTCGAGCCCGCAGTAGATCTATATGGCCGACACTCGCCACCTAAAATCCATCGCCGAAGACCACACAGGCACGATCCCTGGGCCACCGCCATGACTATTTGCAATTTCCTACGCACCAGCCACGACCTGTGATATATGTTGCTTCTTCCCCTAGGCCCCCCAATCTTGACGCTTCGCGCGTAGCTGTTACGGTGATATAGAAAGCCTACTGCCGTCTTTATGGCCACCACAGTACGATCTGCCTTCGAAGAATTTGCAGTGAGGCTGGAGCCAACACAGACTCAGAAAAATGACGCCGCTACAAAGCAAGTGGGCGTACGCGACTGCCTCAACGCCAAACTCTGGGTTGCAAATGCATTCCTGACGGGCTCGTATGCCCGGCAGACAATGATCCGCCCCCCTTCGGACATTGATCTATTTGTGGTCCTCGACTATTCCAAACACGGTCACGACTACTATCACGGATGCAACAGCGAACAGAATGCGTTGCAACGGTTTCATACGATACTGAAAGACTACTATCCCTACACGCCTATCCGAAAGGATCACCCGGCTGTCCATCTTGATTTCTCGACGTATGGCTTCGATGTGATTCCAGCTTTTAGCAGAACCGGTGGCGGTTACATGATCCCTGCCTCAACCGGGAGCGGGTGGGTTTCTACCAATCCGCAGAAACATGCCGACCGCACAACAGCGACGAATAAGGAAACTGGCCGCTACTTCGTGCCTTTGGTCAAAATGTTCAAGGCATGGAACCTAGCGCATTTCGACAAGCTGACAGGATTTCACCTAGAAACGGCATTGGCGGATGCATGGCCTACCTCATCCACTTGGCCGTCCTACTCGACTCAGCGAGTCACATACGGAAGCTACGCGGATGCTGTGACCGCCCTCTTCCCGGCTCTTTCAGCGAAATTGCAGAATTACACACAGGACCCCGCGGGACTCGGAGGACAAATCGATGAATATTTCAGCTGGGACGACCGAACTCGGACTCGTCAAAGACTTGATAGTGCCACCCAAGATGCCCAGGTAGCAATTCGCCATGAGGCCCGAGGGGACCACTATTCAGCCATCAACAAATGGCGCGATATTTTCAACGATCCGTTCCCCGCATGGGGTTGACGCTGATATGCCAAATTCAATTCCACAAACACAAAACGCCAAGCAGCAACTGGAGCGCATTGCGGCCCAGCGAACGCTCTATTCTCGCGCAAAGACAGTCGCTGGTATTCAGGCCATCGTTAGCGTGCCTGCCCCTATCGCCTGGTCCTTTGTTGCAAGTATCTGCCCCTCGATGAAGCCGTGGGCAGCCCTTTGGGGCCTCGTGATTGCTATCGTCGATGTGGGTATCCTCGACACTGTGCAATCGGGTTCGCAGAAGGATGCTGCGAAGGTCCAGGAAGCATTTGACTGCGCCGTCCTCGACTTGCCCTGGAATTCATTGGTAGTCGGTTCCCCTCCAGATCCTGAAAAGATCGCTGAGGCGTCGCAGAAGTACCGCCCAGATCCGAAGCTCCCCATTGAGAACTGGTATCCGAGTGATGTGGGGAAGCTTCCACTTTCTTCTGCTCGCTTAGTGTGCCAGCGAACCAATGTGTGGTGGGACTGGAAGTTGAGGCAACGCTACGGTCTGGTTCTCTTGTGCGGCGGTGTAGTGCTTACAGTAGCGAGTCTGGTGACAGGGCTAGTTCGCCATTTGTCCTTGGAAGATTCACTCCTAACATTCTGGGTTCCTCTTTCTCCCGCCTATTTGTGGGCGGTACGCGAGTTCCGTAAACACCAATCCGCTGCAAAACTTTCCGAAGGGCTCAAGGAATACACGAGGACTCTTTGGACGCGAGCTCTGGCCGGTGCAACATCGGAGGAGCTTAGGGAGGAGAGTCGTAAGGTGCAAGATCAGATCTACGTGCGTCGAAGGGATAGCGCCCTAGTGTTTAACTGGATCTACAACCGCCTGCAAGAAAGCCATGAAATGCAAGCTACCAAGGGCGCGGCTGATCTCGTCCAGGAAGCGCTCGCCAGCCGAAACCGTCAAGACCCATAGGCGGGGAATTCGTCGCCAGATACCAACTGGCTTTTCATCATCGTCATTGCTGCCGTAGGTCAAGTACCAGGCCTGTCTGGCTTTGTTTCTAGCGCTGGTCAACCGTTTCAACACTTCCTGCCGGGTTTTCCAATCAAGGTGTGCCTCCGCGAAGGAGCCGTCGTACTGCAGAGAGGACGCAGCCAGCGCGCAGGCCTTAAGAGTGCCTAACGAGAATTCCACGGCTACACCATTGTGATGACTGACTGTCGGTCAGACGGAAGTGTCGGCTTGGGCCGATCTGAACCGTGCTCATGTGCTAGCCGTGGGCAGCTGCTACCTCGGTACTCCGTTGCGTGATCGAATGACAGATGTCGTGTCAATCTATAATTCATGCCGGGGGTCCCAATGAACCACATGTCCGTCGTAGTCCAGCAGTTAAAGAAGGAGCGTGAACACGTACAGCAACAGCTCCAGCAAATAGATGCAGCGCTCTCGGCGCTCGGAAGTGTCAGCTCCAACGGCGCATCACGCACCATGTCCGCAGCCGGTCGCAGGAGAATCAGCCTGGCGCAGAAGGCGCGATGGGCGAAGGCGAAAGGTCACGCGCCGACGCCGAAGAGAACGATCTCAGCGGCGGGGCGGAGGAGAATTGCGGCGGCGCAGAGAGCACGGTGGGCGAAGGTGAAAAGCGCGGTGTAAAGAGCACTTCAGTCCCCGGCGAGGGCAGCTGTATCCACAACAATGGAGAGTATTTGTGAATCGGGCGCTCTGCGGGCTATGCCGCGGATACGGACCTTATCCGTCGGAGTGATCCGGTTAAGGGTCTTTGCGGCGGCGGTGTCAAGCTTTACAACAATCGCAATCCTCGTGCGCGTGGGGCCATCCACCGCCGTGACCGTACAGGCAGCGAAATTGCTCCTGTCCGTTCCAGGAGCAAATAGAGAAGAATTCGTGGAAGAATCGCGCAACTCGGTCACATCCAATTCAATCGGCTGGTTGTCCAGCGACACATTTTTCGTATCGATCTCCTGAGATGTGACTCGCGTATATTCAATCACCGGCCGTGATTGCTGGGCGCTGAACGCGACGGCGAGTTTACGACGGTGAGCGCCGGGTTCGGCCTCCGCTGTCTCCTGAGCCAGCGCGAGCGCTTTCTTCCAATCGAATACAGGACAGTAACTCGGTGCCGGGCGTTCCGTTTTCGGAGCCTCTTCCGCCTGCTTCCTCTGCGTTTCGAGGTGGCCGAGCCGTGCCAGAAGGTCGTTGAGCGACGGAGCTGCCGCCGGCGTGGCCGGCTTGTCCGACTCAACAGGAACGGTTTCGGCCGGAGAACTTGGCGCCGCCGAAGATCCGATTCGCGCCGCGCTGACTTTCCATTGCTCGCTGGAAATGCGTGAGGGCAGCGTAAACAACCGCGTCAGCGCGACATCCGCGAATTTAGGATCGACCGGCAGCTTCGGCAGCTCAAGTTTGTTCGCTCGAAACGAGGCAAACCCCGAATCCGCCACTGCGCTGCGCTCCCAGTTCGAGCTATCTGCCCAAAGATATTCCGCATCCGTCAGGTGATTGAAAAGATTCGCAGCGAACACGTTGTTATCAAATGAAGCGTTCTGCTGCGGTACGCAGGAACGCACGCCATAGTTGTCGGCGAAGGCAAAAATATTGGACTGCACATCGACTACGGCGCGGCCATTCAGGCGAAGCAACGTGCCGTCGGAGCTCGACTCCCCGGTTCCCGCACGCTCGGTCGGATCCCCTGCAAAGAGAATCGTGTTGTTGCGAACCGACCAAGGGCCGGGACCTTCCGCTCTTAATACTAGCGACGCACCGCTGGTGTTGAGCACCACGTTGTTTTCGAATGCGCCGAATGGGCAGGAGATGTTTACCGCGCCACTCGACCCGTTAACAAAAATGCAATTCCGCACCGTGATGGGAGCCCGGCCGCCGCCCAGATCAATCAAGGGTGCGATCGGCGACTGGTCGAGGTCGATTGAACCACCCGCAGCGTACTGATTCCACGTGGAGCCATCGAAGACAAATCCGTCCAGAATCAGTCCGTCACAATTTTCGTCGGAACCAAGAATCGTGCCCTCTGGTCTACCTTTAGCTCTTTCCTCCTCACTCAGGAGGAAGCACACAGGATTTTCCCAGGGATCGCGGACGCTGAAATCTGAATTGTAGCCGCCGAGCAGAGTGAGGTTGCGGATCGCGATCCGCCACTTGCCGGCGTGGAGCTTTCCGAAATAATCCCCACTCGCCACATGGATCGCGTCTCCTCCTTCCGCCTTGTCCAGCGCCTGAAACGGATCGCGAAACGGCTTTTCCTGCGACCCGTCGCCGCCGCTCGATCCCGCCCTCACGAACCAGTCGCGCCCTTCGGGCCGCGATGGTAGTTTTGCCACCACAAATGGCGTGGGAACGACGGATTCTATAACCAGGGTCACTTTCTGTCGCGAAGATTGAACATCCGTCCGATAAACGCCCCGTAGGCGATACGCAGTCTCCACCTCCAGGCCGCGCGTATACGTCGTGCCGTCCTGGTATTGCCTTGCAGGCAAAGTGTTCCGCGGGATCAGGACATAGATCGACATCTCCTCCGAGCCTGGCTGAAATATCTGCACACCCATATGGGTTTCCGGGCTCGCATCCGAAAGCAACGTGCTGTTCTGTTCGGCTCCCAAGCCTGCGCACAGCTCGACTCGCGAATTTGCCAGTGCCGCGTCTGGCGCACCAATCGCGTCCCATTCGATCTGGCGATACACGAGCATGGGTCTGGCGGCCTGAGCAGCGATCGTCTCCTGTAATTCGACGGGATGAACCCCCTGCTTGGCCGTGACCTTGAATGACAGGGCATCAGCTACCCCAAACCGCGGAGCTAGCGCGCCTTTGCTTTCTGTTGTCTCCAGATCGGAAGGATTGAGTGCTGGCAGACCGGCAGCTACTCGGGCGGCGTTTGCCGTTTCACGTGGTGGTTTCGCGTAGTTTGCCAGTAAGTGACGCGAGTAACCATCCAGCCATTCCCTTTTCAGGCCCGCGATCCCCGGATTCTGCACGATATTGTCCGCACATGACTTGAACCCAATGTCTTCCAGTTCGTCGAAATTCTTTTCGGTGATCTCGCCGGAGTCGCCCTGCGCATAGCTCCTCACCACTGCGCGCGGCGTGAGATAGAAGAGATTGCGATCGATCGATACGCGTCCTGGATCGATAAAGACGGAAATCGCAGCGTTGCCGCAGGAAACGAAAATGTTGTCTTGCACCGCTGCCGGACAATTGACGCGAACGCCGATGGCCGCGTCACCTCCGCCGCCCGGCGGATCCTTAACATCATGAATGAAACAGAAACCGTTGTTCCGTACAACGATAGGCTGCTCAATCAGAGTCGACGAACTGCGCAGATCCAACATGCTGGTCCCGATCATGTTGAGCAGCAGATTGTTCTCAAAACGCGAGCCGCTCCCCGAGAGCTCGACGCCGCCGTTCGCGCCGTTTACCCATACACAGTTCTTGATCGTCACCCCCTCGGCATTGAACGAGGCCATCGCGCCCGCCATGTTGGGATAGGAACGGATTGCGTCAAAGGGCTTCTCGCCGTACAGGTTCGCTCCAGCAGAATCAAAGAACAGCCCATCGAGTGTCAGCCCCGAATGATCCCCGCGCCAGGTGATCATGTTGTTTTCCCGCGTCGCTTCGCACTCGGCGAACATGGCGAGAATCGATGGCGTCTGCCACGGCGTCCGCGAGCTGAAATCGCGGCTGTAGCCGCCCCGAATCGTGAGGTTGGGGCAGTCGATCACCCACGACGAGCGGTCGTAGCGGCCAAAGTAGGTGCCGACCGCGAGGTGAATTGTGTCGCCCGGCCCGGCGTTGTAAATGGCCCGCCACAGATCGTGAAAGGGGCTTTCGCGGGATCCATCCCCGGAGGCGCCCCCGTCTGCGGCGACAAACCACTCAGTACTTGGCGCTGCGACGCTCATTCTTCGTCAATTTCCTTTTGCGATGTT
Source organism: uncultured Acidobacteriaceae bacterium (assembly GCA_963819145.1). GTDB lineage: Bacteria > Acidobacteriota > Terriglobia > Terriglobales > Acidobacteriaceae > Sulfotelmatobacter. Next base: position 238,257 of record CAWFVB010000048.1, on the reverse strand, counting down.
TCCTTCGTTTCTTTGAACTGGTCGACGGAAACCTTAACCATGTCCCGAACTCTGCTCAACATTTCGCGCGCCGCCTGTTGCACCGGTCCCTCCGCAAGCGATTCGGCAATCGCTTCCTGAGCGTCAATCGCCCCGTCAACGTTCTGAAAGAGCTGATCAATCTCGTTCATCCAGGCGTCGAGTTGGCTCGAATCGTTATAAAGAGTTTGGCCGGACAACTTCGCCTGATCTCTCAAGTCCGAATACAATCCCTCAAAGAGCTCCTTCGACTGGTCAATGCCTTCGTCGCGCTTCTTCTGCAGCGCCTCTTTACACCCATCTCCAAATTCCTTCCAATCGATGCCTTCATAGTCGCCATCCCTGCAATCTTGCAGCGTTTCTATCGCCTTCACGGCTTCATCGTAGGTTTGGCTGATCTTCCACTCGCCCATATCAGTCTTGGTCTGCTCCACCCGCTTGATCTGGCCATTGAGTTTCCTCTTCAGCGCCGCTTTCTTGCGGGCATCTTCATAAATGTCTTTACCCGTTTTCGCGAAGAAGCCAACCGTCTGATCGTACAGGTCCTGCACCCCGCCGTACTGGCCCGGGTTGCGCGCCTTCATAACGAGCTGCCCTACCGACACCAGCGTGTCTTTCAAAAAGCCGGTAATCGTCGGGAAAATACCTCTAACCGCCTCCTGCAGGACTGCGTCGTCGTCTTTGACCTCCGCCAGGCTCGTCCTGCACTCTTCGATCAGCGCGGCGTGAATCAGATGAAGTGTCACCATCTCTTGCGCCGCCAGAGCCACCGCTGCCTTGGCATTCTCGTCCCAGGTCTTTAGCTCGCATCGATGAAAGGCATCCAGACCAACCCCTGAAAGCCCCTCTCCGCCCTCGGGAGGCATGGCGTCGTTGAGGGTGCTGAGAGCTTCCTTTCCGTTGCTGCAGCACTCTTTCCATTCTTCATCCAGGTTTTCTTCATCAGACTTCTCGAGCATCGCAACCATCCCTTTAAGCAGGTTGTCGCGTTTCTCGCCGTAGTCCTTCAGAAGCGCTTTTGCTTTGTCCAGGTCCGCCCGAAACAGGCCTAGTTCACCGGCTTTTTTCTCGGCGATCTTGTAGGCCTTCTCGATATCTTCCATGGGCTACTCTCCCTTAGCCCCGGACGACGCGTCATGGGCAGGCAGCAGCCGCTCGCGGTGAGAAAAGCAAAATCCGATAAACGCTTCTTCCTTCACCGCCATTTTCACGGGAAACGGCAGGACCGCATAGACGACTTTGAACAACACTTCCATCTTGCTGTTATCCTGCGCCGCAGCCAGCGCCGCCGGGCCGACCTTGTCCCTGAAAAGCGCTTGTACTTGCGGCCAATGTTCTTCGATGACGGTCTCCGCCTGACGATCGAACATCTTTTGGCCTGAATCGCGCGCAGCCTGTAGTTTGTTTTTCCAATCCATGACTGGGGATTATGGCATGTTTTTCCAATCAACGCTTCAAAATGGGAAGGACCTTGGGATATACTGTCGCCCTCTTCGGCTCTCGTATTTGAATTCCGCTCTTTCGGCGAACCCTGGGATCGCCACCTCACTCTTTGGAAGGAAATGACGCGTGCCTGATTACACCAGCAGAGCCGAAGAAATGCTCAGCGACATGGAGTCGGTCCGGCCCCTCGGTGACGAAGCTCGCCGACGCCACACTGAGGCCATCGCACAATACATGCAGTCGCGCAACCCGTGTCTCAACGCTTTGCTTGAGCTCATCAAGGACGATAACGCCGGTAATCGACAGAATGCGCCACGCTGGACAAGCCTCTGTGCTTCGATGGATCGTGTCCCCGAGGACTGTTTCATTGCGGAAATAAGGATCCTCTCCGCCATGGTTGGAGTCAGTCCCGCCACCCTCGGCGAACAAGCAGGTCGAATCATTCAAACGGAAAAACAGTTCTTCTCCACCCTGGCCAACGTTAACGTCGCCGCCGTCCGGGACTATCTCGTCGCCAACGCGCAAGATCTCCAGACGTACACTGACGGCTTGAGTCGGGCGTGGGAGGAGATCAAGCAGCAGTCGGAAGAAGCCCACCAGGACGAGCGCGATAGCTACAAAGAAATCCTGGAGTTGGTTAACGAAGGTGCGCTGCGGCTTGCCGAAGACAAGAACAGCCTTCGAGAAAAGGCCGCGGAGATCGCCTCACGTGTTTTCGAAGCAACGGGAAGAGTCGCCTCAATCATTGAATACATTCTGAACCTTCCTGAAGGCACCGGAGACCTCATCGAGAAGATAATGGAATTTCTCAAGGATCGGACCGAAGCCTGGTCAAAGTGGAATCAATATCTGGCGGAGCGTTACGACAAATACCGGAGCCTGGTCGATCGGGAGAAAGGCGGGGCGCTGCCGATCTTCAAGGAATGCCGGCAGCAAGTGTACGACTACTGGAATGAGAAGGGCACGAAGGCGTCTCGAGTATGGCCCAACACCGCGCGCTCGTCGATCGACAACTGGAGGTCGTCCTGCCCGACTACCGGGCAGCGCGATGACGCGGATCGCTTTAGTGCGGATGTATATAAGGCGATCGATGAGCAGTGGAAAAAGGTCGAAGCCGTCGGAAAAACCTTTGAGGAAAAGTGGAATGGAGTTTTTCAAGGTCCATTGACGCCCACCACGCAAGACAAACTCACCGACTCGATTGCCTGGAAACAGAACGCCAACTCGCTCATCGCAGTGGGAGTTGTCGAACTGGCGCAGGCCTTCTTGAAAGACTCCGACGATGTCTATGGAGCGAGTCTTACCGAACCCATTCGCCAACTCCAGGAAGCTGCCGAGAAGCTGCCGGACGAAGTGGAACACAAAGGCGAGGCTGTGCAAGCTGTCATCGCCTTGCGCGACAAGATCCGATCTGAAGTGGCCGACCGGCTCAAGTCTCTTCAAGAGCAGATAGACAAGGCTGCCAAGCAGCTGGATCGGAACACCGTTGAGAAGCTATTTGACCGCTCCGATATTGAGAACCTTGTAGTCTAGTTCCCAGATTCGTCGTCTTCAATCGGCCCCGATGCCTCCCGCAGCCTGTCTTAAGTATTATGTATCCCTCGAATCGACAGGGCATGCGGTTTTCGAGCACATGCAGCATGCGCTCGAAGACAAGCGCATTTAACCCTCGTGGACACGTTGCGCGTTCCAACCAAAGGCACGCTCGTAATCGTTGCGGTCAGGAACTCAGTCCTTACACGCATTGACCCGGCAATCTTGAGAATTATACTGATACCACTGATACCGTTTTCCGCGGAACTCCAGCGAATAAGGGAAACTATAGAAACTCCAGCCTGAGATTTAATCCGCTTGTAACTCGCTAAAACAAAGGGTATTATCGCGGAAGTGCAGGATTCATCAACACTTGCTAGGAATGGCAATTAGAGAATTCCTCCCTCTCCGCCAGCAAGTCTTAACTGCAGAGAAATTCCGCCGTCCTTTCCCCCGAAATGCGCGAAATGTGCCCATTTGTCGCGATTATTCCTCAGCAAACCGGACTGCAGAGAACGGCCTGCCCAGCTGAGCACTGGGCCACTGTCCGGGCTTTTCTCCGCAGGGCAGATGCGCAGTCCGGTTTCAAGCAGGGATAAGGCGAATGCAATGCGATGAGAAGCCGGGGATTCGGCCATAGCGAGTTGACTTTTGTCGGCATCTGGGAAAGCGATTCCGGCTTCCCATAAGCAAGTTTCTGGATAACTTCCGTGTCGCCGACCAGGACTAAGCCGCTGGTGCGGCGGACGCTACCGCGTGGGTGAGCCCGGAGATTTCTGGAGCTGCTGACATAGTGTGGGTCATAGGGAAAGGAGATTCCTGTGACCCGTTTACGCAAGATGATGCTGGAAGAACTCCAGCGTCGCAACTACTCTGCCATCACCACGCGCAATTACCTGCGGGTGGTAAGCGACTTCGCCCAGCATTTTGGCAAGTCTCCCGACAAACTCGGCCCCAACGAACTGCGAACTTATCAAGCCTATCTACTGACTGAGTGCAAACTGACGCCCGGCACGGTGGTCAACCGGGTAGCGGCGCTGCGCTTCTTTTTCGTCAAGACACTCAAGCGCCATCAGTTTCGCGAGTTCTTGCCCTACCCTCGAGACCGTCGCCAACTGCCGACCGTGCTCAGCCTGGAGGAAGTTGCGCGATTGATCGATGCGGCGGGAAACCTTTTTCGACGGACGCTACTGATGACGCTCTACGCCACCGGCATGCGACGCTCCGAACTCGCCCATCTCAAAGTCAGCGATGTCGATAGCCAGCGGATGATCATCCGCGTGGTGGAAGGCAAGGGCGGCAAGGATCGTGACCTGCCTCTGAGTCCGGCACTGTTGGAGACGCTGCGCGAGTATTGGCGCTGGCGGAAGCCGAAGCTCTACATGTTCCCCACACGCACTCGTGGCCGGACGCTCGATCAGCCGATTTCGGACAAGACCGTCTGGATCGCATGCAGCGAAGCCGCGCGCCGGGCCGGCATCCGCAAACGCGTTACCCCGCATACACTGCGCCACAGTTGGGCGACTCACTTGTTGGAGGCGGGCACCGATCTGCGCACCATCCAGGTTCTGCTCGGGCATGGCGACCTGGAAACCACCGCTCAGTACCTGCATCTGTCGCAGCGGCACTTGCAGGCAGTTACGAATCCGCTGGACAGCCTCACTCTATCCAGCACCCAGAACATCAGCCGCAGCTTTAAACGAAAAAAAGAAAAATGACTCGGCCCACCTTCGAGGTGGCCGACATTCTTCGCATGCACGGCGATCGCTTTCTGGATCGGTATCGATCCAGCTTTGGCTTTCAGCAGCTCAAAGCGTTTCGGGCCATTCTGCGTTGCCGCACCGCAGCGCTGGGCGGTCATCGCGATGCCTGTCCGAACTGCGGTCATCAGGCCATCTCATACAACTCGTGCAGAAACCGGCACTGCCCCAAGTGCCAGACGCAGGCGCGCGAACGCTGGTTGGCGGCCCGCGAGCGAGAACTCCTGACCACCAGCTACTTCCATGTCGTGTTCACTGTGCCTCACGAACTCAATGTGCTGGCCTTGGAGAACCCGCGTTTGTTCTACGACCTGCTGTTCACCGCCAGCGCTGATACCTTGCTGGAGATTGCCATCGATGGCAAACACTTAGGCGCCGAGATCGGCGTGATCAGCATCCTGCACACTTGGGGACAGAACTTGCTTCTGCATCCCCACATTCACTGCGCCATTCCCGCGGGCGGACTCTCACCCGATCACCGTCAATGGGTCCGCCCACGCTATCCTTGTCTTCTTACCCGTGAAGGTCCTCAGCCGCGTCTTTCGCGGCAAGTTCCTCGACGGCCTGAAACGTTTTCACCATCGCAACCAACTTTGCTGCGCCGGTCCGGCAGCCGCTCTCGCTGATCCCCAGCAGTTCGCCAAACTCATGCGCCGCCTACACCGACATGACTGGGTTGTCTATGCCAAGCCCGCCTTCGGCGGACCCATGCAGGTGCTGCGCTATCTCGGCCGCTACACCCATCGCGTGGCCATCTCCAATCATCGCTTGTCGAACTTCGACCAAGAGCGCGTCACTTTCCGCTGGAAAGACTACGCTCACGGTGGCAAGCAAGGCACGATGACACTTGGCGCCAGCGAGTTCTTACGACGCTTCTTTCTGCACGTGCTACCGAGAGGATTCGTGCGCATCCGTCACTTCGGGTTCCTGGCCAATCGCTGGCGCACTTCCCGCTTGGCACTATCCCGACAACTCCTATCCAGCCCTCCCTCCACACTCGGCCAGACTGGAACCTGCGACGCTCCGGCGGAGAGTTCTTCTGTCTGGCATTGCCCACGCTGCGGCGCGGCCATGATCGTGGTTCAGAGATTTAACGCTGCGGAATTATCCACATGCGCTTACTTCGATTCTTCGTAGCGTGTCCACCACTGGCGGCCCAGGGATGTGCACCCGCACGCCCGCGCACTCGTGTGCCCGCCGCCTCGCCACCGTCTCTCCGGCCACTTTCCGCATACGCTCTCGCTCATCTTCAACACCATTCCGACAATGCTGACGGCATTCCCACCACGAATTGTTGCTTTCCCCAAGCCCTGTTCAGATCCACGCTGCCGTTCAAATCCCATAGCGCACCGCGTCCGCCGCAAACGCCAGCGGCTTCCTCCTAGTCTCCTTATCGAAAACGCCTCGGATCGAGATCCCGCTTCCCCCCTGCAGTCTGCCCCGAGGCGTTTCCGATCAAGGCTAGCGACTATCCGTCCAGAATTGTCGGATCCACCACGACGCGCTTCCTGCGGACTATAATGGCGCGCACGGATGGCCCTCTCCTCTGGCACGAAACTCGGACCGTATGAAATTGTCTCGGCGCTCGGAGCGGGCGGGATGGGCGAGGTTTATCGCGCCCGTGATACGCGCCTCGACCGCACCGTGGCGATCAAGATTCTGCCGGCACATCTTTCTGACAATCCTGAGGCCAAACAACGCTTTGATCGCGAAGCGCGAGCGATTTCGTCGCTAAACCATCCCAATATCTGTACTCTTCATGACGTCGGCCACCAGGATGGGATCGACTACCTGGTCATGGAGTACCTGGAAGGGCAGACTCTCGCCGAACGCCTCCTGAAAGGAGCGTTGCCGCTGGAGCAGGTGCTGAAGTATGGATCTGAGATTTGCGAGGGGCTCGAAAAAGCGCACAAGACGGGTGTTATCCACCGCGATCTGAAGCCGGGCAACATCATGCTGACGAAAGCGAGAGCGAAACTGATGGATTTCGGCCTCGCCAAAGCGACGATGGACGGCAAGCCATCGCCTTCGAGTTTAACGATGACGCTTTCCCGTCCTTCCGCCGAACAGCCACTAACAGAGAAGGGCACGATAGTAGGCACGTTTCAATACATGTCCCCGGAGCAGATCGAGGGGAAGGAAGCTGACGTGCGTAGTGACGTTTTTGCTATGGGAGCGCTGCTGTATGAGATGGCGACGGGCAAACGCGCGTTTACAGGCAAGACGCAAGGCAGCCTCGTAGCGGCCATTCTGGCAGCGGAGCCGCAGCCGATTTCAACCTGGCAACCTATGACGCCGCCGGCATTGGACCGAGTAGTGGCGACATGTCTGGCCAAGGATCCCGAGGAGCGGTTTCAAACCGTCCACGATCTGAAACTGCAGCTGAGGTGGATGGCCGAAGGTGGATCGAAGGCAGGAATTCCAGCGCCCGTCGCGGCGCATAGAAAAATTCGTGAACGGATGCTTTGGGCGGTGGTGGCGCTGCTCGTCGCGGGATGTGCACTGCTGGGGGCAATGCTCCGACGCAGCGCGCCGGAACGACAGGTGCTGCACGCCTATATTCCGGCCCCCGCGAAAACGGACTTTGCCTTTGTAGGTGACCGCACCGCGCCGCTGGCCATCTCTCCCGACGGGACACGCCTGGCCTTCGGAGCTACGAGTACGGATGGCAAGCAACTGCTTTGGGTGCGCTTGTTGCAGGCCGCCTCCAGCCAGCCGTTGCCGGGGACCGAAGGGTTAACGTATCCGTTCTGGTCCCCCGACAGCCGCTTCATCGCCTTCTTCGCCGAAGGCAAGCTTAAGAAGATCGAAGCCACAGGTGGCCCGCCCCAGGTCATCTGTGATGCTCCCGACGGCCGCGGCGGAACGTGGAACGGAGAGGGTACCATCGTCTTCAGTCCTGCTTTTAACGGGCCGCTTTTCAGAGTCTCCGCGGCAGGGGGCGCGCCCGTGCAGTTGACCGAACTGGATTCGTCGCTGAAAGAATTCAGTCATCGCTGGCCACAATTTCTGCCCGATGGCCGCCATTTCCTTTATTTCGCCAGGGGGATGGCCGCCCAAATCTCGACCACGTATGTAGGCTCAGTCGACAGTAGGGAGAAGAAGTTGGTGTTTCGCAGCCCGACGAACGTGGTTGCATCCACGGCTGGATATCTGCTCTTCATTCGAAACGCCACCTTGATGGCGCAGCCCTTCGACGCGAAGAGCCTCACGGTGCGCGGGGACGCTGTTCCCGTGGCCGAGGGCGTTCTTGAAAATCCTCCCTATGCCCGCGCGGTTTTTTCTGTATCTGACACTGGGGTTCTCGCCTATGGCTCAGTGGGCAGCTTGAATAACCCCTCGCGCCTACTCTGGTTAGATCGAACTGGAAAAAAGATTGGTACGGTCGGGGAACCGGCGCTACTCTCCGCCCCTCGGCTCTCGCCGGACGGCAAGAAGGTGGCGGTGGCGATCGGCGATGTCGGCCGAGGCACAACCGACATTTGGATCTACGATCTGGGTAGCGGGGGCAAGACCCGTCTTACGTTCGATCCCTCGTTCAACAGCCAGCCTGTCTGGTCCCCTGACGGCAGTCAAATTGTGTTCTTTACTACTCGCGGAAACGGTTTCCCGGAGCTTTACCGAAAGGCTTCGAATGGAGTCGGGGCGGAGGAGCCGCTGATGGAGTCTCACACCCAGGAGCGTCCCGACGACTGGTCCCCGGACGGGAAGTTCGTCATCTACGAACCAAACGCATCGATGAACTCGCTTTGGCTTCTACCCTTGTCCGGCAACCGCAAGCCTGCGGTATTCCTCGTCGGTGAGTCCGGCACGAACCCCACGGAAGCGCGCTTTTCTCCCGATGGAAAATGGTTGGCCTATGTGGAATACGGGTCAGGAAACCGCGAAATTTACCTCACGCCGTTTCCTGGCAAGACCAGCAAGTGGCAGGTCTCTGTAGCCGGCGGGCGGTATCCGCGTTGGCGGGCCGACGGTAAAGAACTGTTCTTTCTCGCCAAGAACGATACGATCCTGACGGCCGCAGACGTAGATCTGAGTGGCTCCGCACCTCGCACCGGCACTCCAAGGGAATTGTTCCCTGTGCAACTGGTCTATTCACCGTGGACTCCGGAGTCGGGCGCTTATGACGTCGCCGCGGACGGCAAACGGTTCCTAGTGGATTCGCTGGATCAACCGCCCGCGCCAGAGCCAATCAACCTGATCCTCAACTGGGACGTCCTGTTGAAGAAGTGATTGCGAGATGCAACAGATGCGGCGCGTGAGAATTGCGCGCCCGCCGCGAATATAGCGAGCGAGCTTCACTCTGGTCCACTAGACTCCCGGACGTCTAGCTCATGTCGGTATCGGACCATCCAGTACGCCACCACGGGCGTACCCGGAGCCTACCCACGCACTCCGTTCCCGATCAGACCGGAGCCGCTGTTGTGGCGCCGCTGCGACACATAAGCCGCCGTCCCCGCCAAAGTTCATACCCCTCTCATGCGCGGAGCCTGACTACAGCGTTTGCAGAAAATTAACCAGATCCTGCATCTGCTCCGAAGTGAGATTGATCTGAAAGCGCTCGTTATAGAAGTTCACGACCTGCGGCAGGTTGGCGGCGGCGCCATTGTGAAAGTACGGAGCACGGGCGGCGAGTCCACGCAGAATAAGCCCCTTCCCGCGTCCGATATCGCCGCACTGCCCCGTGATCAGGGCCTTGCCAGGGTCCGTCGTATAGAACGTCTGCCCAGCCAGCGGTCCCTGGTTGCAGACCAACTGGAACACAGGCATGTTCGCGGGAGCGAGTTGCTTCAACCCGGCGACAATGTTGGGATCGGTTTCGTACGTCAGCGATCGGCCGTTCCCGATATCCAGCGGCAGCGGGAATGAGTGATTGCCGACGTTTGGCGCATCGTGGCACGTGGTGCACGTACCCATAATCTGCTGGGTTCCGGTGACCAGGCCAGGCACGTTGCTGATGGTCAGCGGTTGCGTGTTGAAAATCTGTTCGCCGCGAGCGATCGACGCTTGCTGGCGGTTTCGCGAGTTCTGCCACGAGCTGTACATCGTGAACACTGTCGGATTGAATTGTTTGCCCTGTGGGTCGGCGCCCAGCGAATCGTTGATTCCCGGGTAATACGGCTGGGACGGCAAGTACTGCGGGCCGCCATAGGAGCCCTTCTGCCCGTTGAGATTTCCCGCGTAAAAATCGATCATCTGGGCCGAGTTGAGTGCAGTCTCAAAGCTGACAATGTCAGAAAGCTGGGATTGCGTCGGGGCCTCAGCGCCCTGCGCGTGAGTAAGCGTGGCGTCAATCGCCTGCTGGGTTAAGTCGGCGTTCAGGTTCGCCTGGAAAGTCTGCGCGTTGTTAAGCGGGTTAAAGACAGACTCCCGGCCGTCAAACATCACCGCGCTCAGGAACCCGAGGTTGGTTGTAGGAATTGGCCGGCGATAGATGGAAACCGTCGTCTCTCCTTGCGCGTTCGTCGTCATGGCACAGCCGTAGGGGTCCTGCACCGCGGCGATCGTAAACTGGGGAGGGTTTGCGCTGAACTGGTTTGGCGGAAGTTGAATGCCAATGCGAATCAGCCCGATAGTTCGCGGACAGGCTGTTATTGATCGTACCGGTCGGACAGGTCGAACCATCGAACTGCGCGAACAGCGGATCTTTCCCACGCGATAGGAAATAGCGGATCTGGGCGTCGACCGCGCTTAATCCGAAACCATCGCTCGGGGCATGACAAGTGCCACAACTACGCCCGTTAGTCCCGAGGCTCTGAAAAAAGGCGCTGCTCAGATCGACCGAGCCCGTCGTGCTGTTTGTGGCGGAAAAACCGGAAAAGTCGAGAAACGGGAAAAGATTACGAAGGTAGACGTCGGCGATCGTAGTACCGCTGGTTAGGATCCCAAGAGCAATAACCGAGTACAGGATTCGCTTGCGAAGACGATCGGGCCAGAACCGCCGGGCTAAACCGTGAATTGATCGAACCGAACCTTCCTTCCCCATTTTTTCAGACATAACCTTCTCCTGTGATTTACTGAGTCTTCCCCTGTGCGGCCAACCTGGCTGGCAAACTAGGCCCGGCAGACTAGGCCCGGCAGACTAGGCCCGGCAAACCAGCTCCCCCGGCTCCTGGTTATTGGGTGGGAATCACCGGACTCGGCGGAAGATGGTGCTAAAATAGCGATCCGATCTTCGCCTCGTATCCCCCGGGCAGAAGGAACCTATCCAAAATGCTCTGCCCAAGTCCTAAAAGCAGCCCTCAAAAGTTCTCAGAACTTCTAAAAACCTTGGTATGTCCAGTCTGATCAGCAACTTGTACGAGTTCGACGAATTCCGTCTTGACGCGCAAAACCGGGTGCTGAGGAGGGCTGGGACAGCTGTTCCCCTCACCCCGAAGGCTTTTGATGTCCTGCTCGTCTTGATCCAAAACGCCGGAAGGATTGTGACCAAAGACGAATTGATGAAAGCTGGTCTGGCCAGACAGTTTCGTCGAAGAGTCGAACCTGACGCAGACCATTTTCATGGTGCGGAAAGCGTTGGAGGAGACGGCCGATCGGCGCTACATCCTGACCGTGCAAGGCCAGGGCTACCGATTTCTGGTTCCGGTTACCGAGACAGCCCACGGCGGGGAGGAGATAGAAGCGCCGGAGATTGAGACGCCTGTGCCGCCTCCCACTAAGGGAAGTGCGCCCGAAATTCAATTGTCTTCGCACGGGCGAGGCATAAGGGATTGGAGAGGGGCCGTCATTGCCTGGGCCGCAGTGGCGCTAGTGGTGATCGTGGCGTCTGCCCTTTGGATCTGGCGTCCTCGGCACGGCGCGGTCGAACAGCCGGGCAGAACCATGCTGGCTGTTCTGCCATTTGAGAATTTCACCGGCGACCCGGGGCAGGAGTATTTCAGCGATGGTCTGACCGAGGAGATGATCAGCCAACTCGGGGACCTCGATCCTGCTCATCTGGGCGTGATTGCCCGGACTTCGGTGATGCACTACAAGCACTCGCAAGAATCAATTCCTCAGATCGGAAAGGATTTGGGGGTGCAGTACATCATCGAGGGCAGCGTGCGGCGCGATTCGCAACGGGTCCGTATTACTGCGCAGCTCATCCAGGTGAAGGACCAGAGCCACCTGTGGGCGCGGGAATACGATCGCGATCTGGGACATCTGCTGGAACTGCAGGCGGAGATCGCACGCGAACTGGCCAACGAAATCGAATTCAGCCTGAGTGGGCGCCGGCCGATCGAAGCGGCACGCGAGGCCGCTGCGCGCGCCCCGAGCGCCAAGTCCTATGAAACCTACGATCTTTATCTGAAAGGCCGGTATTTCTGGAACAAGCGGACGTTGGAAGGATTTCGACAGGCAGCCGCTTACTTCCAGCAGGCGATTGATCGAGATCCGAATTTCGGTCGTGCCTATGCCGGCTTAGCCGACACTTTCAGCCTGATGAGCACATGGTATTTGGGGCCGCAAAACGAGCTCATGCCGAAGGCTCGCGCCGCCGCCCTGCGCGCCCTCCAGCTCGACGAGCATCTTGCCGAGGCCCATGCCTCCCTCGCCCTCATCAAGGAAAACTACGATTACGACTGGCTCGGAGCGGAAAAAGAATTCCAGCGCGCCATTCAACTCGATCCCCAATACCCAACTGCGCACCAATGGTATGCCGAGTCCCTTTCCTGGCAAGGACGATTCCCGGAAGCTCTCGCCGAGAGCGACTTGGCCCTGCACCTCGATCCCTTATCCCCTATCATTGCCAGCGATCGCGCATCGATCCTCTATTACGCGCGTCAATATGAGACCGCTCTGCGCGAATACCGCTCGATTCTCGAGCTGGATCCTACGTTTGAGCATGCCCTCGGCGGGACGATTCCCTGTTATTTGCAGCTGGGGAGATATGGCGATGCGATGGCAGAGCTGAATGGCTTGAAGGGTCGCGAAGAAGGACCGTGGCTCTGGGCGTGGCAAGCGGCGGTTGATGTCCGCGCCGGCCATGAGGAGGAAGCACGTCGGGCGCTAGCGAAGCTTCAGCAGGTTCCTGCCTCGCGCCCGGAGCGAACCGCAGCATTGTTGATGGCCTATGCCGCCTTGGGGCAAAAAGAGCGGGCCGTCGAAATGTTGCGCACCGCGTATCTGGAGCACTCCAACGCGGTGATGCAAATCAAGGTCGACCCGCTGTATGACCCAGTCCGCAGTGATCCGCGGTTCGAGGATTTGATGCGGCGCGTTGGACTAACGCAATAAGAGCCATCGCGTTCGTGGTCTCTCCAAACGCCTCATTACGGATTCGAAGCTGGCAGGCCAATGTGGATCGCGACCGGGTCGGTGGGGTCGCTGCGGTTTCCGTTTTTGTCCACCGCGACCAGGCGGTACCAGTAATTCTGGCCGGGACTTACATAGAGATCGGTGAACTGGCGCGCAGTGCCGGGGAGAGGATCTCCGATGACCACTCCAAGATCTTTGGCGCTGGCGGAACGCACGACGAGGAACTGCGCAGTTTTCTCCGGGGGCGAGGCTGGCATGAAGCTCAGCAGCGCTTTTCCGCCAACCCCGCTCGAATCGGTGATAGACGGCGGAAACGGAACCGAACTGTCGGCCACGACGACTTGCACTGCATTGCTGGGAGGGCCCTCGGCATTGTCGAAAGCAACGGGCACGATCCGGTACTCCATTTTCGCGTCGGAAGCGCCGGCGAGATAGTCATCGTAGAGCGGTTCGGGCGTCACATGCGAATTCAGCCGCACCCATTTCTCAGCGCCCGCCGCCCCCGTGATGGCACGACGCTCGACGAAGTAGCCTGCAACCGGGAAGGGCACTGGCTTCCAGGTCAGGCGGATCCGTGTCTGCCCCAAGTCGGCGGCGAGGCCATCGACCTTCGGCGGCGCAGCCGGATTTTTCGGTTGAGCTAACACGGCGCTCGAGGGATTCCCCAAGTCCCCGCGAGAATTCACGGCGCGCACCCGGTAGTAGTAGGCACTGCCGCCGCGAACCGCCGCATCTTCGTATTGCGCGGTCGTAGGCGGCAGGGCTTGCGCGGTCAGCACTTCGTACGGCCCGCCTTCCAGGAAGCTGCGCTCGACGAGGTAGCCGGCGAGATTCGGCTTCTGCTCGACCGGCTGCTCAACCTTCCAGGCGACGACGATCTTCGCGACTCCAGCCGTGGCGGAGACGGACTCCGGCGGCTCCAGCGCGTGAAAGTCCGGGTAGAAAATGCGAACCGTGCTGCCCGCGCTGCGGCGGCCAAACACATCCACGCTGAAGATGTGGTAAGTCAGCGTGTCGTTGCCGGGCGCGTTGCGGTCGAGATACAGCGGCACCTTGGGATCCCAATGCGTGCCTACGACGACGGGCTTGGCGTTCACCGCCGCTCCGGTCTGGCCTCCTCCATCGCGCTCGATGGAGTAGGAAATGACGGGCATCTGGCGATTGTCTGCTGCGGGAGTCCACCCCAGCGAAACGCCGCTGCGATCGGCCTTGGCCTGCACATCGGCCGGCGCGGCCGGAGGCGCGGTTGCCTGCGCGGAATCTACCGCCGCGCTGGTGAGTTGCACGCCGATGGTTTTGCCGGTGTCATCCAGCCCTTCCACTTTGTAGGTGCGGCTGCCGGGCGCGACGTTGTCCAGAGTCCACGAAAGTCCGAGTGCGCGAGCATAGCTCGCATCGCTGAATGCTTTAAGGGCGAGAATGGCGACCAGGTTTTTGTGCTGCGGGCTTGCATCCGGCTTGGATAACACCGGCTGCAGCTTGCTGACCGCGTCGGCATCTTCGACGGAGAGAGCTTTCAATGCAGCGGCATCCCCCATCTTGATTTGTGGCGCGATGACTTGCCCCGTGGAGTCGGAGAGCTTCCATCCCCCGGCGGGCCAATTCGAGGGCGGAGGGAACCAGAGCAGAGAAACGTGCCCCTTGCCGTCGGAAGCGGCAAACATGGCGCCGGGAGATTCTTGAGCGACGCAGAGGCAAGACGCCAGCAGGAGACTCGCGGCTGACACGAGAAAAAGTTTGTGTCGTATATTCATCCGTTGCAAACCGAGTCCTCAGGGGCTAAAGCCCTCAGCATTTCGAGCGTGTGGCGGCACGGCTGAAGCCGTGCCCTTCCCAAAGCCTGTTCACCAAAGCCTGTTCACGAGCCAATCTCAATTCACGAACAAAATTTCAATTCACAAAGACAAATTCCAAGTCCTGGCCCGCACCTTACAAACTTACCGAGAATCCGATCGAACCCACAACCGGCACGCTGATGCTGGCGCTGGCTTCGATCTCAACCGGCAGGGCCGAAGCCTGAATCTGCGCCGACACGCCCGCCGAGATGCAAACGTTGCCCGCGATGCCGGTATTCACGCAAACGCCCGCGCTCACGTTCGCGCTGAAGTTTCCGGCAATGTGTGGCTGAGGCGTAACCGTGAGCCCCATATCAACAGTGTCGTTCACCCATGCGGAGGCGACCGACGAACTGCCCACCGTGAGATTAATGCCTTCACTGCCGCCGATGCTCAGCCCGGCGTCCGACAGCATGACATACATGCTCGCATCGGAGATCAGCAGATGACCTTGAATTCGCGGCCCCTGCTGCTGTCCGGCATAGATATGCCAGGGCGCGCTGGGGCCGAAGTGCATGGTCACGGCCGGAGCGGCCTGGTTGCCCAGGTTCATTGAGGCAATGCCTCCCATGAAGCTCAGACCGCCCCAAACCTGGCCATCGAAATTGCCGCCGGCAAACTGCAGCACGCCGTGGAAGTCGCCGTCGCCGCTGTCCGGCGGATTCTTCAGCAACCATGCGCTGAAGTCGATCCGCGCTCCGGAATCTGCGCCGCCGCTCTTGATGGTCAAATCGCCGTCCACCGTGTAGGTGAACTGGTCGGGCATGCCGACGCGTACACCGGCGTTGACCAGAACCGAGCCATCCTGCACGGGCTGCTCGGTAGCTAGCGAGCCCGTATCCTGGAAGGCGCTGATGGGGAAATTGTGTCCCACGCCGCCTTGAATGCGGTAGAGGTTCATCACCGGCGGCACGGGGATCATCACGACTCCCGTTGGGCCCAGCGGGATGCTGACCCGCGTCAGCCAGTAGTCGCCTCCGTTGGGGAAGTAGCCCAGACGGAACTCGCCCGTCACTGGCGGGCCGCCGACGACGGAGAGATCAATTTTGCCCGAGTATTCGGTGTCGTTCGCTCCAGAATAAAGCGGATGGATCTTGGATTCGGAACTCGGCTGTCCGGCAGGGAACGGAAAATCAATGGTGAACGGGTTGTGCGTCGGCCCGTTCCCGATGTAACTGGTGGAAGGCTCGTCGAGTTCGTAGTTCACCTGCACGGCAGCGGCCGGCAAAGCTTCGGAGATGTGCAGGTTCGTGCTGAACTGCGCGCCCAGGATCTGCGCGCCATGCACGGGAGCGGCCAGGTTGACCGACAGCAGATCGAGCGGAGTCTGCCCCAGGGTCGAACTGCCTCCCAGAGAAATGGTGACGGATTGAGCGCCGCCGGGGAAGTAGCCTCGGCCATCCATGCCGAAGAAATAGGGATGGTCGAACGCGGCGAACGGTTTATTCTCAGCGGAGAATGCGAAGTGCGTGTCGGCCTGCACACCCCAGCCCAGCGGTGAATCCAGGAATTGCAGGTTCTTGGCCGTGATGGTGATGTTGTTGAAGGTTTGCGTCACCGCCGGGCACGGATTCGGCACGGCCGAGCACGGGAACGTCAGCATCGCCTGCTGACCTCCGCCAGAACTCAGCGAGGCATTGCCCTTCAGATCCGTGTTGAGGAATGGCACATGGATGTCCATCTGGTTGTAGGTCGCGTTGAACGCTCCGCCAAACGCCTGTGCCTGGATCGATTGAAACTTGATCTTTCCGACGCCCACGGTGGCGGAGAATGGTCCGGTCTGGAACCTGCCACAAAGTCCGGCGCCGCCGTTTGATCCCGTGCCGCTGGTCACTCCCCAGTCCTTCACGTCTTGTTGCATCGAAGAGGCGGATACCAGGTTCATCGTGTACGGGTTGACGATGAGATCGGGGAATCGCACTCCGACCCAGTCGCCGCCAGCAAGATTTCCGCAGAGCGGTCCGGCTGCGTCGCCGTCGTTGTGACTGAGGTCGATGGTCACGCTGTTCGACTGCATCGTGAAGCCGCTCCAGCCGATCAACGTGAGCGGCATGGCGAGATTCTTCGCGATCCAGTCTCCATTGGAGTGCAGTTCCGATGTCACTGCGTTCCAGCCAACGGGCTTTTCTCCGGGGAGTCGCAGCGTGGTGTCGGCCAACGTGACGCTCAAGGTGGCGTTCACGATGCCGGGGCCGTTGCCGACCTGGCCGTGCAGTTTATCAATGGTTCCGGAGACGGCTGGCACGCTGGCCGCCAGGCGCATGGCCGGCGAAACATCGAAGGCGCCGCTGGTTACCGTCAGCCCGTCCGGCACGGTCCAGTTGTTGATCGAGATGGGAATCGCAGCATACTGGTCGTACTTTCCACTGCGGGCGTTGGCCATGTGAATGATCAGCTTGCCGGTTCCGTTGTAGGTGGAGCCCTGATGGGTGACGCTGTTCTGCAGGCCGCTGATCTCAAACGCGCCGCCGCTCTGGACGGGGAACAGGAACTTGCACGGCTTCTTCGGATCGGATGCCACAACTTGATACGCGCTGGGATTCGAGGCCACGAACTGGTCCGGAGGAAGACTCCCAAGCAGGGCTTGCAGCGGGCCGTTGATGTATTGCACGGCTCCCAGGCCGGCGGAACTCTTGTTCGAAGGTGAGAGCATTCCGACTTTGAGAGGCGGCAGGTTGCTGCCCGCAGGAGCGGCGAGGGAACTCAGGAGCGCTTGAGCCTCAGAGAGATCGGGCCCGGTCACCGGCGTCTTGCCTCCTCCGCTGCTTCCGGAGCCGGATCCGCCGGACGTCATGAAACTCACCGGCACCAGCGAGCGCAAGGTGTGGCCGACGATCCCTGACAGGTTCGGCGCCGTCGGCTGCGGCAACACCAGGGCCTGCACAGTGACCGCGTGATCGCCGAGACTGGTGACGCCGAGCGGCGGCGAATCGAGTGGAGGACTCTGACTAATGATGATCGGGGGCTCGGGGTTCGGAATCGGAATGATCATTCCACCGATGTTCAAGGTGGTGAACGATTGACGCGTCAGGTTCATTCGTTTTGTGGATGGAGCAATCGCCACCGGCGTCTGGCTGACTTGATTTCCGTCGACCAGCCACGTCAACTGCACTTGTCCTTGCCCGTAGTAGTTCAGAAACGTAGTAGCGTTCAGGCCGTCGTCGCACTCCGAGCAGATCGCGATGGGCGTAAGTTGCGGCCCGCCGATGCGTACGCCCGTCGCCTTCTGAATTTCCGGGCTCTTGGCGGGCGCGTTGATTGCTTTCGTGTCGATCGCAGGATTCGCGACAGACTGCATGCCGGTCTTACCGCTCTCCTGCCCGAGAGGGCCCCGGTTCAAGCCGATACTGCCAATTTGTTTAGCTTTGGGCAGGTCGTAGGAGTTGAAGTCGGGATCGTTGATCGATTTCAAGTGCAAGGGGCCGGTCGCCGCCAGATCTTCTGGAACGGTAATCATCACTGGGGCGCAGAAAAACATGTACGCATCACTCGCCACCTGCGCTCCCGGAGACAGCACTGCGTTACCGCCCGCATAAACTGCCTGCATGCCAGCCTGCAGGCTGGACAGCGTGAACTTGCCGCCGTTCAGCGTGCCTTGCGAGGCCATCTTCGATAGCAATGCCGTCTGGGTAAAGTTTGTCGTGGGACCATCCACACTGGCCGAGACCGACGAGATGTTCACATGCTGCAGGTCGGCTTCGGAGAGTTCGAACACGCGAACGTAGAAACTCCCGGTCGTCTGGTATTTGTGAAGCAGCGTGTTCGGGTCGGTCACACTCTGCGGCAGGGTCAGGGGCACCGTGGGATCCCAGTTGTAGTTTTTGTTGGGATCATTGGCATCGGACGGGGGCGCGTTGATGGCCAGCACCGTACCGTCGCCCCAGTCGACAAAGACGTTGTTGAACTGCACCTGGGTGATGGGAGGTGCAAGCTGCGGAGGATTGGTCGTTACTTTGTTGAAAGTCTGCTGGCTGGCGTAAGGCGATCCGGCCACCGTAAAACTTCCGCTCAATACAAATCGATCCTGGATGTAGCTATTGGGATCCTTGGCCCCGTTGGGCAGCGTGCCATCCACATCGTTGATCATCAGCGAGGAAGCGTTCATTCCGCCGGAGCCGCAACCCAGTCCCGTGGGTGCCTTGGTTGCGTCGAGCGGCCAGCGATTTGAAATCTCCACCTGCACATCCACCGTGCCGCCCGATGCCGCCGCACCGCCGCTGCCCGGCGACGAGCCCGGCTGCGTTGGCTGCGCGGTCCCCTGCGCGGGATTGGAGATCATGGCCGCCATGTGCAGTGCATTTGAGTTTTGCTGCGGCGCGACCCCGTTCTTGTTGTAGGTGTGGAATCCCGCGACCTCCCACTGCATGTCGGCGGAAGGCACCAGCTTGGCGGGATCGAACTGCGCCGTCACTGACGCGGGGTTCGAGGGCGTCACCTGCGAAAGCACTTGCTTGAGAAACGCCGAATCCGGACGAAAATAAGTCGGCACCAGATCGAGCGTTCCGAGCAGAGGACTGGTGATGATGGGGCCAGTAATCTTCTGGCTGGCGAGGAGAGTCTTGCCATCCTTGGCATAGATTCTGAGGACGTAATAGTCGGCGAGTCCGGGATTCTTCTCCTGCCACTGGAACACCGCGCTGTCGTCGAGCATGGGAATGACGTAACCGGCTCCGTATCCATCACTGCCCTGGACCGGGTTGGTCGGCGCCGTCAGCGCGATGATTCCCTGCGGAAAATTCTGCAGTGTGATGGGCGGAATCTTCAGCACCGTGGGCTCTCCGGTTGTCTTGACCGCCTGCACGTTGAGCATCCCTTTGCCGACCATGGTCTGCTGACCCGGTGTTTGCAGGGTAACGTCGCGGCCGCCGGGAAGCGCCGAGGGCAGCGCGTTCACAGAGACATGAATCTCGGTGCTATTGATGTACCTTGCGGGTCCAGTCGCGAATACAGCGGCGGGCACTCCGGCTCCGATTGTGAATGTGACTTGTATGCCGGGAACGAAGTTCGTTCCCTGCAATGTGAGATCCACGTTCTGGCTCCCGGCCGCAATCTGGTTCGGCACCACGCGCAGAATCTGCATCGGAGGCAATTGCACTCTTGTGCCGGAAACTACAGTGAAAGTGTTTGCAGCCGGCAGCCGAGTCTTGCCGCTCGTGACCACCACTCCGCGAGCGCCCAGCGCCGCAGTAGGAGCGATGTTCACGACCGCCTGAATCTGATTCGCATTCGTTACCGTGGCCGATTGCACGGTGAGGCCGGCGTTTGGAGTGAACTGCACCGAAGCTGGCGCAATAAAATTCGCCCCCGTGAATGTGAGCGTGACCGTGCTTCCCTGGGTTCCCTGCAGAGGCGTAAATCCGCGAAGCGCAGGGCCGGCCGGGGCGGTTCCACAACCGGCGGGTGTGTTAGGGCCGCAGGGTTGCTGGCCCGCCGTAATGGTAAATGGAGTTTGGGAGGTCAGGTTGTGATCGGCGTCCATCAGCAGGACCTGCAGGTTGCCGGGCTGCGCGCCGGCGCTAATCTGCACCATCACGGAGATCTGACTGCTCGATAGAACCAGCGGTGGGCCGATGGTGACGCCCTGATTCGGCGTCAGGATGAGCCGCGCGCCACGCGCCACGAAATTAGTCCCCGTGAATGTGATGTTGACCGTGGAACCCGCCGCGCCCTGCGTGGGGCTGAAACTCGTTAGTTTCGGTGGCCCGGAGGGTTTGGCTTGGGCAAGCACAATCGCGCACAGGCACGCATGCGTCAGCATGACGGTCAGCACGGCCTGAGACAGGCGCGAGCACAAGTTCCTGGGATTCATCGCCGGGTTCCGCTGCCTCGTTTCAGAAACTTGAATCAGAAAGTATGCTTGTGGCCCCACGTCGCCGTCCAGAGTACCAGCAACTGTGTGCTGGGCTGGTTGAGTCCCATGATCACGTTCTTATTCTGGTTGTAGCTGCCCTGTGCGGAGAGAGTACTCCATTTCAACGCTCCGGGCATCGTCCACGTGATTCTTCCACCATATTGTCCGGTGAGGATGTCGCTGGTCAGCGTCCCGTTCGCCAGCAAGGTGCGCCCTTTTGTGATCGTAATGAGCGGCGAGACTTGCAACGCCGGTTTCTTCCACACGAAGGCCGGTTGCACGTAGACGGTGATGTTGCGCGTGGTCCCAACCGTAAAGCCGTCCGCCGCAACCCAGTTGACGCTGGCCTGCGAGTTGAGCTGGAAGATTCCCTTCGTTACCAGATTCGTTCCCAGATTCAGCGACGAAGTGATTGTGTCATTGGCCGGGGTCAAATTGTCGCGGTTCCAGTCGCGCGTGCCGCCGGCGGTCATGCTCAGAGTTCCAATCTGGCGAGTGAGGGAGATGTTGCCCGAAACGTCGCGTTGATCGGCCGCTCCGGTCTGCGCCGGGGGCAGGCCTTCGAGCGCCGCGGGAACCGTTCCGGTCGTGGTCAGCGACTGCCGCGCGCCCACAACCAGGTTGGTCTTGATGTCGAGTTGCTTGCTCCAGGTTTCGTTGAAGCTGTTCATCAGGAGTTCGTCAGCAGTCGTCGGGTGCACATTATTCTGAAGGAAGGTGTAGGTGAGGCCGAAAGTTCCAGCCTTGGTGGTCTCGGAGATGGCGGAGTCCACGCCGCGCAGATCGGGCTGGCTCGATTGCGTCAGGCTCGGGTTCGCGGGATTGGCAAAATTCGGCCCGACATCGCGATAGCTGACGTTAACATTCGTTTTTCCCTGCTGCCCGGAAATTCCAGTCCGCCACGCCCGGCCAAACTCGGTTCGAGACGTAGGATCATCCTTGTTCGGATTATCGCGGCTGAACGCGTACTCCGACGACCACAGCCATTTCGGCGTGAGGTGGATGTTGAGCAGCCCGCCATACACATCTCCGCGGGAAGCCGTCGCGACCGGATTCGGCGTGATGATCGGGTTGCCCATGGAATCATAGGACACTTGCGTGGGCGCGCCGATGTCGGACGCGCTGAGCCACATCAGCCGGAACGTCGCCCACTTGGGCAACGGCGCCTGCCAGCTCGCTCCCATGATCTGCTGATGAAAATTGATTCCCGCGCCGCCGCCCAGCGCCTCGTCATTGGTATTCGCATAATAGGCAAACGTGCCCGCCGGCGTCGTCAGTGACGCCTCGGCGCCCTGCCGCGGAGTGGCTGCAGTCACGAACTGCGCATCGGTGTACAACACGGGCGAGACGATTCCGAACCGCAGATTGGCCGACCATTTCTCGCCCTTGTATCCCAACTGGACGATATAGTCGTTGACTCGTCCCTGGCTTGTGCGATTTAGTTCGGGGAAGAAAGTGGTGCTGAGCAATCCGCTGCCATTGGCGTCAATGTGCCAGCGCCCTTCCTGGTAGGTGAAGCGCTGCGATACAGAGAACACATTCGTGTCGGGAGGATTCTCTCCTGAAGTCCACTGCGTTGTCGTGCTGATCTGGCCCTCTTCGGAGGGGCGCGTTTTCGCGGCTGCTCCCGGCGTTGCGGGCTTCGACGCATGAACCAGGGCCATCGACGCCGGTGTCGGCATGTTGCCCGAAGTCTTCGGCGCCGCTTCGGCATCGGTGCCCGGCTGCAAACTCGGGGCGGTCGGAGCCGCCGGCGCCGCGGCAGGCGCGGACTCCGTGAACTTCCACGCCAGGGCCTCGCTGCCCACCGTCAGATTCACGTTGTGATCGCCCCCAGCCAGCGCGAGCGGGGGAGTGAACGCTATTTTTAATTCGGTGACTTGGGCCAGCGAAGTGATATCTACGTCGTCCACCATCAGGCTGATGTCCGCCGGGTTGACGGCAGAGGCGAAGCTGGCGGAAATCGCCGGTTGCAATTCGCTGATTGTCGAGTTAGGCGTGGGAGTTCGTCCCGCAATCTGCGCGGCCAAATCCGGAGGCGCCGGCAAGGCCGCAGGCGCACCGAGGGAAGCCAATCGCACGAGGTGGGGATCGTTGGCCAGGCTGGCTTTGGGCGTTCTCTCGGCCACAAAACTCTGCGGCGCGCCCGAGAGCAGTGGATTTCCATTTGGCAACAGTGCCACAACTTGCCAGTAGTAAGTCGTTCCGGGGGTCAGATGATTGTCGGCAGCGCGCAAGTCTACGCGCGGATTGGAAGTCAGATACTGCCGTATTACCTGCAGTCCCGCCGAGTCGGCACTGATCGTCACGAAGTAGTAGCCAAAGGGCAGAACGGGCTGCCATTCCAGCAGTGTATTGCCGGCTGCCGTTTTGCCCGGTGTGGGGTGCGATGGCGCCAGCCCGTCGCTGGCAGCACGATAAATACTGCGCAGGGGCAACGGTTTGCGCGGCGCGCCCGACGTCTCGATTGCCCGTACCGTCCAGTAAAGCTGCCCGCCGGAAAGATTTTTCCAAATGTCGGAGGGAACGTCCCAGCGATTGTCCACCACATCGAACCACGCCTCGATTTTCGAGAGATAAGGCTCGCTGGAAAACGCAACCTGATATTTTGCCGCGCCCGGCACCGGAGCCCATAACAGGCGCGGCGGATTATCGGCGGTGTAAGCCGCGCCATTCCCGGGCAGAATGAGTTGCTGCAATTGCCAGCCCGCGGGAGTTACGGCCACGACGATGGGGCGAGTGCCAAGCTGATTCGGCTCTACCATCCGCAATTGCAAAGTGTGGGTTCCCAGAAACCAGGTGGGCAGGGATTGCCGGGTTTGAATCGTGGTTCTCTGCCCTGCCACGATCGAAGCCGAGAACTGTTCCACTACGTTGCCATCCCACACCCACTGGCCAATCACCGTACCGGTGCCGGTTCCGCCCAGGACGGCTGAGGCATTCAGTTCCTCGCCCTGCGCCACGACGGTCCCATCGCGAGGAAGGGTCAAGCCGATGTTCAGCACCGAAAGCGGCGCGGCCAGCGAATCGGAAGCCTGCACCTGGACCGGCTGCGAGGTTCCACCGCCGTTGGTGACCGACCCAGCCGTACTCGTGCCGTCGATATTCAGAACGTCCACGGCCCTCAGGCCGAGTGTGGCGGCCGGACTCAGGCTCACGATGGCGGTCATGAGATTGCTGTTCACGACCGCAACGCTTAAGACTGCGACGTCGGTGGCCCGCGTGTGGCCATTCGAATTGCTCAGCGAGGGTAGCGGGGGCGAGATGACCACGGTGGCTCCGGGCCGGAAGTTCGCTCCCACCAGCGTCATTTGAATTCGACTGGCGGCCTGGGCCACGGTTCCGGGAGCCGAACTGGTGAGGCTTGGCGGCGGCTGGGCGCTGACGGAGAGCGTCACGAGATTGGAAGTGGCTCCGCCTCCCGCGGCGAAGGGATTAAATACGTCGATCGACGACGATGCGGGTGTCGCCACGTCCGTGGCGAAGATCGTGGCGGTAAGTTGCAAGGCGCTGTTGAAGATCGTGGGGCGATTGCTACCGTTAATCTGCACCACCGAGTTGTTTAAGAACCCGCTGCCCGTGACCGTCAAAGTGAATGTCGGGGTTCCGGCGGCGACCGCGGCGGGATTAATTGAGGTGATGGCAGGGACAGTCTGGCCGTCGACGGGAACGCTCGCCGTGAGCAACAGCACAGCGAGAAAGGCGCATCCGGGCCAATGCAGCCAAGTTCCCGACAAGCGGCTTAGGTGATGGGAAGAATATCTGGGGGCGGCACAAGGGAACGTCCTTCTTGAATCCATGGATCACCCATCACGTCGTGATTTTCCTGGAGTCACGCGCTCCGTGCTGTGCAGCGCCTGGTCCCTCACCGCGGGAGGTGAGTCGCACGGCAGGGTTCTCCCAGAGTTCGGTTGAGCCCCCAATCTTCCGCCCAGGTCTGGGTCGTCGAGGCACACCCGTCCGAGACCTGAACCGCCCGAGTATTTTCTGTATTAATTGCTCGTGTGGGCATTCGTCAACCAACAAGCGCGCCAAAGCACCCGACTTGTTAACACAGGCGACTCCCGCCCGAGAGCCGCTTCTAAAAAAAGCCTGCTGTCCGCGTACACTAGCTGTGGGACGGAGGCGCCGCACATGTCGCCAACATCCATACCAGCACGAGGGCCGGAAGATGACTCAGGTGCACGAAGAACTTCTCCAGGAGTTTCAGGACTTCGCAAAAACCGCTGCGACTTCGGAGTCTCTCATGAAGCGGATTGCCCAGGGCTTGCATGAGAAGATGACCCGCTACAACTGGGTCGGCTTTTATCTGGTCGACCCGTCCGACGCCGGGATCTTGCTGGTCGGAGCCTACGCCGGCAGCTTCACACCCAACACTCGCATTCCTCTGGACACCGGGCTCTGCGGCGCCGCGGCCCGGGACGGGCAATCCGTTGTGGTGGATGATGTGTCGAAAGACCCGCGCTATCTTGCGGGATCGCCGCTGGTGAAAAGTGAAATTGTGGTCCCCATCTTCGTGAAGAACAAGCTTCTGGGCGAGCTCGACATCGAAAGCTACTTCACCAAGGCATTCCCTCCCGCCGAACAGGAGTTTGTGGAGGCCTGCGCCAAACTTGTTGGAAAATTCTTGGCGAAGGGATAGCGCGAAAGGGTGGCTGGTGCGGAGATGGCTCGCTGCTGGATCGGCGAGTGGCCGACGATTTGACACCTCACCGCCAGTCATTTCAAATGAATAGGTAGTCGTAAAGCAGCGGAGAGTTCGCCAGTCCGGCTGCTGAAAGCTAAATTCAACTGAGGAGCACCGAATGTCAGCACCCAGTCGCCGGCCGGAGATTCGCCGGCGCCGTACCCGCAAAGAGAAGATTGTGCAACTGCGCAAACGCCTGGCCGCCGCCAAAACGGACGCCGATAAGTCCCGCCTCACCGCCAAGCTCCACAAGATGGCTGTGGGATCGCCCGGCCAGCCGCTCCTGAAGTAGGCAGCGAGCGGTCAAGAAAACATTCTGAGCGGTCGGAATCGAACGTGCGCTTTTCGGGCACGGCTGAACGCCGTGCCCATCCCAAACCCAACTCTTCGGGACGCTCAATCCGCGGCAGGATGGCGTCCCGCCGGCGTCAGGCCGTCGCCGGCAGTGACCTGGCGATACCCTTCCAGAATGCGCCGAACTGACGATTCCCACGAAAACCGGGTCGCCTGCTTGTAGCCGCGTTCCTTCATGCGGTCGCGCAGAGCCTGATCCATGAGAACCCGGTGCAGGGCGCGCATGATCTCGAAAACGTTTTCGGGATTGACCAGCACCGCCGCGTTGCCAACCACCTCGGGCAGCGACGATACGTTCGAGGTCACGACCGGCGTGCCGTGCGCCATGGCTTCGAGCGGCGGCAGGCCGAAGCCCTCGTACAGCGACGGGAAGACGAAGATCTTCGCCTCGTCGTAGAAAATCCGCAGCACCTCGATCGGGACAAATCCCAGGAAACGCACATCGTTCTGCACGCCGCTGCGCACAACCGTGCGGCGCAGATCAGGATTGCCCGAGAGATCGTCTCCGATAATGATCAGCTTCAAGTCCGGGTAAGCCGCGTCCCGCTCCAGTTCCGTCTTGAGCGCGGAAAACGCTTCGATCATGCGCACTACGTTTTTGTGCGGGCTGACGCGTCCCGCATAAAGCAGGAATGGATACGTGACCTGATACCGGCGCGCGATCAAATCGCGATCGGCGCTGCTGGCGTGTCCGCGGAGAAAGCGCTCGTCAATGGCGTTGTAAACCACTTCGATCCGGTTTGACGGAATCTCGAACAGCTTTTCGATCTCATTCCGCGTAAAGTTCGACACGGCAAAAATCCGCGACGCGCCGCTCAGAACGCGCTTCGTCAACTGAAAGTGCACGGAACGCCAGAACCCGCTCTGCTCGCGCGATCGCGACATGTGCTCCAGCATATCGTGAACCGTCATGACATAGCGGCACGGCAATGCCCGGGGAATGGAGAAAAGGTTCGGGATGTGAACCAGGTCGCACCGGAGCCGTTGCAGTGCGGCGCGGAACTCGCGGTATCCCGCGATCGACCGCTCGGGAGCAAGCAGCGGAACCGCGTGAAAGTTCGGCGGCAGAGCTTCGATTTCCTGGACTTTCGCGGGAGGCCCGATCAGCAGGTACTTGTTTTCGCGATCGAGCCGGCCCAGCGTGCGAACCACATTGCGGATATAGGTGCCGACGCCGAACTCGGTCATCCGCCGGATGTCGATGGCGATCTTCACCGATGGCATTTAAACACAGTCGCTGCACGGCAACACAGAGGAATTAAGCCCGCACTTCCGCCTGCGCCTTTGCCCTGCGTTCCGCATACAGCGGGAACGCTTCGCACAAATCCAGCACCTGCTTGCGGACTTTTCCAAGCACGGCCGCATCCGTCCGTTGGGCCAGCACTTCTGAGATCCAGCGGCCGATCTGGCGCATCTCGGCTTCCTTCATTCCCCGGGTGGTCATGGCGGGGGAACCGATGCGGATGCCGCTCGGCTTCATTGGCGGATTCGTATCGAAAGGAATCGCATTCTTGTTCACCGTGATTCCCGCTTCTCCCAGCGCTTTCTCGGCATCGCTGCCCAGCATGCCCTTGGAGAAAACGTCGACCAGCATGAGATGCGTGTCGGTGCCGCCGGAGATGATGCGGAAGCCTTCGTCGGCCAGCGTTTGCGCCAGCACCTTGGCGTTGGCAACGACCTGCCGCGCGTAGTCGCGAAACTCGGGCTGCATGGCTTCGAGGAAGCAAATCGCTTTCGCGGCCATGATGTGCACCAGCGGTCCGCCCTGCATTCCGGGGAAGACAACTTTGTCGATCGCTGCTCCGAATTCGGCCTTGGAAAGAATCATCCCCGATCTGGGCCCGCGAAGTGTCTTATGGGTTGTCGAAGTGACGATGTGCGCGTGCGGCACCGGCGACGGATGCGCGCCGCCCGCAACCAGTCCGGCAAAGTGCGCCATATCGACCAGGTAGAGCGCGCCGACTTTGTCGGCGATTCGGCGCATGCGGGCAAAGTCAATGGTGCGCGGGTACGCGCTACCTCCGCCGACGATTAACTTGGGACGTTCCTGCTCGGCCAACTTTTCCAGCGCGTCATAGTCAATGGTCTCGGTTTCTTTGGTCACGCCGTAAGGAACAATCTTGTACGTCTTGCCGGAGAAATTAAGGTGATGCCCGTGCGTGAGATGGCCCCCGTGCGCGAGGTTGAGACCCAGGATCGTGTCGCCGGGCTGCAGAACGGAGGCGTAGGCTTCCATGTTGGCCTGCGAGCCGGCATGGGGCTGGACGTTCGCGTGCTCGGCGCCGAACAGTTGCTTGGCGCGGTCGCGCGCCAGGTTCTCGACGACGTCGGTAAGCTCGCAGCCGCCGTAGTAGCGCTTGCCGGGATATCCCTCGGCATATTTGTTCGTGAACACCGATCCCGCGGCTTCGAGCACGGCTTCGCTGACGAAGTTTTCCGAGGCAATCAACTCCAGACCCTCGTGCTGGCGGCGGGTTTCGTTGTCAATCGCCGCGGCAATCTGCGGATCAGCTTCGTATAGCGGACGGTACATGGCATCAGTTTTCATGGGCATGGGTTCCGTTCTTAAAATTTCTCATACGTGTTCAGCTGCTGGATTTCCATGTATCTTTCGGGAACCTTCAGCGGCTGAAATCCGACCTGCGCATATAGCGCGTGGGCATCACGGGTGGTCAGGTTCCACCGCCGCATTCCCTGCAACGCCGGGTGCTGCAAAATGGACTCCATCAGGCTCTTCCCCAAACCCTGCCCGCGATGCGATTCCAGCACAAACACGTCGGCAACGTAAGCATAGGTGGCGAAATCGCTGATCACCCGGGCGAAGCCGACCTGCGCGCCGCTACCATCATAAACGCCAAAGCACAGGGAGTGCTCGATTGATCGCGCAACCACATCCCGCGGGATGCCTTTGGCCCAGTAAGACTGGTTCGCCAGGAATGAGTGAATCGCGTCGAGATCGAGTCTGGCCGGGTCCGTGCTCACAACGAACTCGCCGAAACGGGACTCGATGATGGCATCGGAAGCTGAAGAGCGAGCAGACTGCATTTTTCCATTCTAAACTGGTCAGCATTTACTGCGGTATTCGCGGCGGAGCCCCAGACTTGGCGCAAAACCGGGAAGGGCACGACTTCCAGTCGTGCCGCAACAAGCCGGTAAAGAGTGCGGCTTCAGCCGCTGGGGTTTGCTTCGAAGTCACGCCTCAGCGGCTAAAAGCCGCTCCTTCCGCTTGCCTCCGACGGCACGAATAGAACTCGCGCCCTTCCCCGAGGCGAAGGCCTTCCTTCAGAACGCGGTCCGCAGGAACGATGCCAGGTGCCATCCGTCCATATATTTATAGGGAGTCTCGCCGGTGGTGTAGTGTCCGCAGGGCAACACCGCAACTTTGTGATCGAGGCCGTGGCGCTCGAACTCCTCGACGGTCTGGCGCGAAAGCTCGGGCAAGAAAGTCAGATCGTACTTCGCATAAACGACAAGCGACTTGCGCGGCCAGCGCGCGAACTGCTTGAAGTACGACATGGGGCTGACCGCGAGCCAAGCCTGCCGCAGGCGGTCGAGATCAATCTGCTGCTCGATTCCCTGCCGGATGTGGCGGGTGGACTGCCCGTGCCACACCACGTCGGCAACATATGTGGATGCGTGGTTAAAAGCGGCTACCCGAATACGAGGCTCGTGCGCCGTGGCGATGAACGCATAGCATGAACCGAGGCTCGTGCCTACGATGCCAAACTGACTGTAGCCCTGCGTTTCGAGCCAGTCGATGCAACTGCGAATGTCGGTCACGCCCTGGCGCACGGCATCGAGGGTGCGGCCGATGTTGGCGGAAACGGCATAATCGGCGCGACTGATCTCGGCGGGCATGCGGATATCGTGATACGGCATGCTCAGCCGCAGCACGGCGATACCCAGCATGTTCATGACGCGACAAAGACTGTTGTAGGCGACCGCGTCGGCGTTCCAGTGCGGCAGAAGAATGATGGCGCGGCGTCCCCTCGCGGGAAACCACCGCGCGTTCACCAGATTGTTCTCTGGATGCGGAGTCTTCGCCGGCGACGTGAATCTCAGGAATTCGCCGAACGTCCCCTTCACCTTGGCTTCGAGCTTCGGATCGGGCACGGCGCGAGTCGAGAACACCTGGACCTCTCGCGTCTCCAGGCGGAAGTCGGTAGGCGGCGTGTAGGAATAGAATTCGTCGCTCGACGCCACGATCCGGCGGTTGTAGTCCAGGATGTACTTCTCCGGGTCTTCCTGCGACAACCTCGGCGTCTGTCCGGAGCGGTAGCCGTTGCGGCAGGGCCAGTCGCGTGTCCACTCTATGCCCCAGTCGAGCGGACGCACCACGCGGTTGTCGTCCACCGAGGTGAGCCGGTGTTCCCAGTCGTACATCCATTGTGCGTAACGCGAGGGCATCGTCGATCTTCTAGTGTAACAAGCGGGAGAGCCGCATTTTTGGCTGCGACAGGGAACGGTCCTATTCCGGGGCTCAGCCTCCTGAACGCTGATCGAACGGTAGCGTCTGCGTCGCTATTTTACGGGTGCCCGTTCCAGGGGTGCGATTTTCCCTCCGGGGCCGAAGCGGTAGGTTTCCCCGCGCCAGTAGAAGTCCCGGCTCGTGTAGCTGATGGCCCACGCAACGAAGCCGAAAAAATCGCGCATCGGATAGAGCCAGCAAGAACTGATTGCTCGCGGGTCGCGAGCCACGCTCCATCCTACGGCGACGGACTGAACCATCCGGTTCAGGCACGACAGCGCAAACAATCCAGTGCCCAGCCACGGGTGCCCCAGCGCAACTCCCGCGATCAATCCCAGAATCCCGAACGGCATCGCATAGGTTAGCCCGGTGCCGGCGTGCCCGGCAGGGCGCGAGTACCGTGTGCTCTTCATCCACCGGAGCTGGTCGCCCATGGTGCGCAGCGGCGAGCGGGAGGTCAGCACGTTGAAAACGATGTGATGCGAGAGAACCACTTTGTAGCCCTTCGCCCAGATGCGGTTGCCCAGTTCGAAGTCGTCGGAATAGTAATCGGCCACTGCCGCGATGCCCCCGATCGCATCAATCGCCTCGCGACGCACGGCCATGGCGGGACCAAGGGCGAAGCGCATCCCCTCCATCATGTCGGCAACCATGACCCCCGAGGACATTTCGACAGAAAGGCCGAGAGCTTCCAGACGCGACCAAAAATCCGACGCGGGAATCCCGCGGTACATGCAAGTGACGAGTCCCACTTTCGGGTCGAGCAGCGGAGGAATCGTGTTGCGCAGGAAATCGGGTGCGACTCGCACATCGCTATCGCTGATGATGAAGTGCGACCGCGACGACGCCGCGATCATTTTGTCGAGGGAGAACACTTTCGCATTCGGCCAGCCCGGCGGCCCGGACACGATCAACCGGCTGGGGATGTCGGGATAACGGGCGCGAATCTCTTCGGCAATTTTGGCGGCCTGATTGTCCATGTCGCGCACGCCGAAAACCACTTCGTAGTCGGGATAGTCCTGCCGAAAGAAACTCTCCAAATTTGCCGCGAGTTGTTCTTCCATGCCGTGCACTGGCTTGAAAATTGTCACCGGAGGCAGGGAAGAGAGCGGGGTCGCGCTCACGGCAGCCTGCGCGACGCGGGCCCGGCGCAGATGCCTCGCCGTCGCCACCAGTGTCAGGGCCAAATAAATCGTGGAAGTGAAGGAGCCAGCCAGCGCCAACGCCAAGAGCGCCCGCCAAACGAATTCAACTCCATGAGCGTTGAGAACGCCAGGGATCATCAGGGATGCACGATTATAACCGGAGGCCCGCGGGTCACGGGGATACTCGCCGCCGGCACAGCGCGAAGGGAAGATCACGCCTACGGGGACGCCTGGCTCAGTGCGGCGCGAATCTTGCCGGAGAGTTGCTTCAGCGTGTAGGGCTTTTGCAGAAAGTTGGTTTCGAGATCGAAGACTTTGTGGTTGAGCACGGTCTTGCCGGCATATCCGGAAACGAACAGGAGCATGGTTTTCGGTCTCAGTTTGCTCAGTTCTGTCGCCAGTTGGCCGCCGCTCATGTTCGGCATCACGACATCGGTAATCAGCAATTGGATGGGCGACGTATGGGTCTTCGCCACCGTCAGGGCCTCCATGCCATCCTTGGCTTCGAGCACGGTATAGCCCTGGAGCCTTAGAAATTCCGCCGCTGCCTCGCGGACCGCATGTTCGTCCTCCACCAGCAGTATGGTTTCCGAGCCGCGGGCCATGGGTTCGGCTTTGCTTTTTTCGATCTCGTCCGCATCATGGCGTCCCGAGACGCACGGTAAATAAATCTTGAAGACAGTCCCCATATTGGGTTCGCTGTAAGCCCATATGAACCCCTTGTTCTGTTTCACGATTCCGTAAACCGTTGCGAGTCCCAGTCCGGTCCCCTCTCCCAGAGGTTTGGTGGTGTAGAAGGGTTCGAAGATATGCGACAGGTGTTCGGGAGCGATCCCAGCGCCATCATCCGTCACTGTGATCTGCACGTAGCGCCCCACGGGAATGACGGCATGTTTGCGATGAACGTAGTCGTCATCGAGAGTCACATCCGTGGTTTCGATCTGGAAGTGACCGCCTTGCGGCATGGCGTCGCGGGCATTGGCGGCCAGGTTCATCAGAATCTGCTCGATCTGCACTGGGTCCACTCGCACGTGGCCCAAGCCCTCACTCGATGTGAAGCTGAATTCGATGTCCTCGCCGATCAGGCGCGGCAGCGTCTTCGCAACATCACCGATCACACGATTCAGGTCGGCCACCCGCAACGCCCGAGGTTGCTTGCGGCTGAATGCCAGCAATTGCCGGGTGAGTTCGGCGGCTCGACGCGCCGCCATCAGGATTTCCTGCAGCTTGTTTTTAATCGGACTGTCCGCCGGTACGGCATCGAGCGCGAGTTCCGAGTAGCTTGTGATGATGGTCAGAAGGTTATTGAAATCGTGCGCTACGCCTCCGGCCAGTTGCCCGATAGCGTCCATCTTCTGGGCCTGGCGAAGTTCCGCTTCCAGGCGAACCCGTTCGGTCAGGTCGCGCCCGTTCGAAATAAAATGCGTGATTCTTCCGCCCGAGTCGCGCACCGGGGAGATGCTCTGTTCCACGGAATACAATTCACCGTTCTTCTTGCGGTTCACGAAAATGCCGCGATACACCTTCCCGCTCAGGATTGCCGTCCACATCTCCCGGTAGAATTCCGGCTCCTGCTCGCCCGATTTGAGAATCGCGGGCGTCTTTCCCCGTACCTCGTCGCGGAGGTAGCCGGTCAGAGTCTCGAATGCCGGGTTCACATACTCGATAATGCCGCAGCAGGTCACTACCATCACCATGTCGGCTGACTGTTCCACTGCCCGTGACAGTTTTCGCAGCGACTCCTCTGCGATTTGCTGCTCCTGCTGCATGCTGTGCAGTGCCAGAGTGCTGCGAATGGTGCGAACCAGGGTCGCTCCGTCCAGCCGCGACCGGGTCACACAGTTCCATACTCCGGCCTCAATCATCTCCGCGACGGTTTTCTCGTCCGCGTCTTCGGTTAAAAGAATGAATGGCACCGAGACTCCGATGTGAAGCAGTCTGGCCAGAAGGTGGACCGCCCCGGCGTTCCCGGTTTCATGCTCGAACAGGACCAGGCCGTACGCCTTTTCGTGGAGCATGAGTGACGCTTCGTCCAGCGAATGAGCATGGTCGAGCTCGGCTGCGAACGTGCTGCGAGTTCGCTCCAGAATCTCGCGAATCAGGAAGAAATCCTCCTCCTTGTTGCCCACGAGCAGAACATGTAGAGGGGCTTTGGCGAGCGCGGTTTGTGATGCTGTCATCACCGAACAAACGTCCTCACCAGTTACTATCGGAACGTGGAGAGCAGGAGTTTAGAGTCGCGGTGCGGGAGATTGCGAATGCGAGCACCGTAGTGACATCACAACCACGGGCTGAAAGAGGATCGTCGCTCGGCTCGCTCCAATCTGGCTTGCCAGAGGGGGCGGGGATTAGAAGATAATGATTAGAAGATAATAAGGATTGTCTTTGGAGTGAGATATGCCCAGGCTATGGACTCTGCCGCTGGCGTCTCTCCTGCTTTGCTGCTGTCAGGGGCAGGCTCAGACGACCTCAACCGCACAGACCTTCACTTTTCAGGTTTCGACCGCCCAGCAGTGGACGGATACAGGACTCAACCTGCAATCGGGCGATACGGTCGAAATATCTTCTGGCGCTGCTTCATCCGATGATGGAACACCTGCTTGTGATCCCAAAGGCGTGAGCGCCGCGAGTGCAGACCTGCCGCTACCGACAGCACCCGCCGGCGCGCTGATCGCCCGGTTGCATGCGCAGGGAGCGGTCCCTCTTCTTGTTGGCGCCGGTACGGAGTTGCAGATTGAAGAGCCGTCTCACCTTGCGCTGGGGATGAACATGGCCGGAAACGCTCCGTGTCAGGGAACGCTGACTGTCAAGGTGCGCAAGATTTCCGCAGCTACCGCCCCGGCTGCCGCAGCGTCGTCGAGCACGTCCTCTGCATCGTCGAGCGCGCCCCCAGCATCGTCCGATACTCAGCAGAAAACTCGCGGGGAACAACTCAAATCCCAACTGGGAACAGCCGCACAAGTATTCATGTCGGGCCAGTTCGGCATAGGCAAAGCGGAAGCGACCTCGAATGCGACCGGCTCGGGCACGGCTTCCAGCGCAGAAACAACGTCGGCTGCAGTGTCCATCAAGGTATCGGACGCTCCTCTCGACGGAGATCTGCGCAAAAGCCTGGACAGTCTTCCCCGCCGGGTCAACGATCAGTTCCAGAATCTCGGCGACATGGTGAACTTTGTGATCGTCGGTTCGCAGAAAGACGTGCAGGCCGCGCTCGACGCTGCCACCTGGCACGTCGCCGATACTGACAACAGGAAAGCAGTACTCAATGCGCTCATGGAGACCTACGACAGTAACGACTACCTGGCGATGCCCATGAGCACGCTCTATTTGTTTGGCAGGAAGCAGGATTTTGGCTATGAGATGGCGGAGCCGATCGCGATGGTCGCGAGCCGGCATCATTTCCGCATCTGGAAGGCGCCCTTCACCTGGAAGGGGCAGGAAGTATGGGTCGGCGCGGGCACCCACGACATCGGTTTCGCCAAAGACAAGCGCAACAGCAATGTTACCCACAAGATTGATCCGGCAGTCGACGGCGAGCGGGACAACATCGGCGGCAGTCTGCAAAAAGCGAATCAAGGCCAAGACCTGACTTATTATTTGCCGCCAAGCCCCGTGCAGGATGCCAAGAACGCCACGGGAGACGGCTACCATTCAGACGGCCGGCTGCTGGTAATTTTCGTGCAGTAGTACGCTGGAGACGTAATTTGTTATGTCTGTTTGTTTACACCTCTTGCGCAGATCGATTCCATTGACGCTTCCTGTGTTAACCAAATCAGGACCTGCCGCGTCTAACCCCACGAGATCCGGCATACCTCGATCAGGGCTCCCAGCGGAACAAATCGAGGGAACGCCGGACATAGCTATTGCGTATAGATCCTACAAGCGGGGTTCTGCCCCCCGAATCGTCGGCTCCTGCGCTGAGTATGCAAAGGAACCGCACCCCTGCGGCGGTGGTGGAAATCGCTAGCTTCGTCTGGCGCTGAATGTGTCCCTGAAGCATGTCGCGCTGTCATCAACGTGCATCCAACATTATGGGGGTTGTATGGAAAACGGGCAGAACGGGAACGGCTCGATCAAGCCGGTCGAGCGGTATGACGTCGGCCACGTGCAGGAAGTGGTCCGGCAGGCACACGACGAACTGCGCCAGTTGCTGCAACAGCGCGCCGAAATCATGAAGCGCATCGGCACCGTCAAGCAGACCATCTCCGGCCTGGCCAATCTTTTTGGCGACGGCGTGCTGAACGAAGAACTGCTGGAACTGGTGGACCGCAAAAGCAACGGCCGCCAGCCGGGATTCACCAAGGCTTGCCGGATGATCCTGATGGAGCGGGTCGCGCCATGAGCGCGCGCGACATCTGCGACTACTTCCAGCAGAAGATGCCCGCGATGCTGGCCCGCCACAAGGATCCGATGGCTTCGGTCACGACCGTGCTGAACCGGCTGGTGGAATATGGCGAAGCGCAGGCCGTGGTGTCAAACGGCAGACGGGCCTGGCGCTGGGTCGCGGAAGCTACCGGCAGCACGCGCCTCGACGAGCGCAGCAGCGTGGGCGAGCTCTCGACGTCGCTACGGCTGGGTGCGGCTGCGCCACAGCGTCCTCTGCTGCTTGTAGTCGCTACCCTGGCGGCAGCAGCATTCCTTTTTCCAGGTGCCGGGTGACGTGCGCGTAGGACGCCGCGTGCGGATCGTGCGTGACCATCACGATCGTCTTGTGAAAATCCTCGTTCAGCCGCTTCAGAATCTCCAACACTTCCGTGGCGGAATGGCTGTCCAGATCGCCCGTCGGCTCGTCGGCGAGCAGCAGTGTCGGATCGCTGACGATCGCGCGCGCGATGGCCACGCGCTGTTCCTGTCCGCCGGAGAGCTGCTTGGGCAAGTGGTTGACGCGATCCTCGAGCCCAACCAGCTTGAGCGCGGTCAAAACGTGGTCGCGGCGCTGCTGCGCGGTCAGCTTGGTCAGCAGCAGCGGCAACTCCACATTCTCAAACGCGGTGAGCACGGGAATCAGGTTGAACGTCTGAAACACGTAGCCGATGTGCTCGTTGCGCCAGCGGGCAATCTGCGAGTCGCTGAAGCGGAAAATGTCCTGCCCTTGCACCAGCAGTTCGCCGCTGGTCGGCCGGTCGATGGCCGCGATCATATTCAGCAGCGTGGTCTTGCCCGACCCCGACGGGCCCATCAGGGCGAGGAATTCGCCCTTGGCGATGTCGATCGAGACGTCGTCGAGCGCCGTTACCTGAAAGGCATCGCGCTTGAAGACCTTGCTGACGCCGCGAACCTGCACAACTTTGGTGCCCGTGGCAACGTTGGTTTGTGCGACTGTGCTCATGATTGCCCCTTAATTTTGATTTTGTCTCCATCTTTCAACGTTGCCGGCGCGGTGGTGATCACGCTCTCGCCTCCGACCAACCCATCGACCAGCGCGCCATCGCTGCGCTGGCCCACTACATGAATCTCGCGCGCCACGGCCTTGCCGCTATATGCGATCAACACGATCTTCTTGCCGTCGTGATCGCGAATCGCCGTGGACGGCACGAACACTCCCGACGGTCCCTTCGCATCCTTCGGCGCGTCGTTGGCCAGAAACTTCACGGTCGCGTTCATCTCCGGCCGCAGTTGAACGTCGGGATACTTGCCCGGATTCAGCACCTGCACCTTCACCTGCACCGTGGCCTTCTGGCGGTTCGCTTCCGGCGAAATCTGCGCGATCACGCCGTCGTATTGCTTGTCGGGATAGGCGTCGGTGGTGACGATCCCCTTCTGGTTCGGGCCGAGGCGGGCGAAGTCCGCCTGCGCGATGTCGAGTTCGACCTGCAGATCGTTCAAGTCCGCGAGCGAAACGACCGATCCTTGCGGACCGCCGGCAGCGGCGCTGGCAAACTGCGCCGTGATCAACTCGCCTTTTTCCGCGGTGCGGTCGAGAATCGTGCCGGTCACCGGCGCGCGAATCACGGTCGCATCCAGTTGCGATTTGGCATAATCGAGCTGGCCTTGCGCCTGCGTGAGGGCGCCCTGGGCGCGCAGCATTTCCTCGGGACGCGGCCCGATCTTCACCAGCTCGAATGCCTTCTCCAGCGAATTGGCGCGCTGCTGGTCGGCCTCGAACTTGGCCGTAGCGTCATCGAGTTGCTGGCGAGACACTACGCCGCCGGCCGCGAGTTCTTTCGTGCGGTCGAGCGTCAGCTTGTCGTTCGCCAGCGTGGCGCGGGCTTCATCCAGATTGTGCTGCGCCTGCTGAATTTCTTCCGGACGCGAACCGTGCTGCAACTCTTCGAGATAGGCGCGAGCGTTTTCCACTGCGCCTCTGGCCTGCTCATACGCCGCGCGAAATTCCTGGTCCTCCAGGCGCACCAGCACCTGGCCTTCCTTGACTTTGTCGCCCTTTTCCACGCCGATCCATGCCAGCCGTCCGGTGACCTTGGAGTTCACGTTGATGGTGTGATGGGCGACGATGTAGCCCGTGGCGGAGAGCACGGTTCCACCTGCGTCGTTGCCGCTGGTCTCGGCCGAGGCGCGGACCACCTCGACTTCCGGCACGTCGGAAGAGAAAAGACGGTAGGCCAGAGCCGACAGGCCCAAGAACAGCACCAGCGCGATGCCGCCGAGGATGTAGCGGCTCGCCCACGCCGGGGGCTCGCCGCTGGAGTCGCCGCGCTGCGAGCGGTCGATGCGCAGGCTCTGCAGGTCTTCGTGTTTGGTATCAATCGCCATAAGAATGATTACGCTCGAATCTCCCGATAGGTTTCATCTTACCGTTGCGGTTCCGCGGCCCCATGGCAGGATTACTACCCGCGCAGCGCGTTCAGAATATTCTGTCGCGCTGCATGCCAGGCGGGAGCCAATCCGCCAACGAATCCCATGATCAATGCGAACAGGATGGCGTACCCCGCCACCTGCGGCGTGATGCGCAAGGCAAACACCACTTCGCTGAAGGTCACTGCATTCGACGTGCCGGTCTGCATTCCGTTAAACGGAAGCATCAACAAAATTCCAGCGGCCGCTCCCAGCAAGCGCCAGCAGCAACGACTCCAGCACGAATGATGTCAGAATCGCAGGCCGCGAAAAGCCGATCACCCGCAGCGTCGCGATTTCGCGGCCGCGATATGCCACTGCCGCATACATGGTGTTCATGGCGGCGAAAATCGAGCCAATCGCCATAATTATGCCTACGACCCACCCAATCACCTTGATCGGCGTGCCGGAACTGGTCTGCTTGGCGTAATAATCGGTTTCCAGCATGCCTTCGAGCTTCAATCGCTGGTCATCGCTGACCCGATTCTTAAGCGCCTCGGCAGAGATGGGATCGGTCGCGTGCAGGTACGCCGACGAATACCCGCCTTGGCGGTCGAAATCTGACGCCATCTGGTTCACGTCGCCCCACACTTCGGACTCGTAAGCCGAGCCCCCGGCGTCAAAAACACCGACAACTTTCCACGAGCCTTTGCCGAACTCCATGGTGTCGCCGATGTTGGCGTGGGTAAAGCGGTCGCGGATCGATTTGCTTACCACGACTTCGCGCTGCCCAGTCTGAAACCATCGCCCTTCAACCAGTTTCACGCTAGGAGGTTTGTTTGGGCCGACCGGCAGTTGCCGCATTTCCAGACCATCGGGCATCATCCCGCGCACCGTCACGTTGACTTCGCCGGTGCCGTCTTTGCGCGGAAGGATGATCACTACGACCCACTCGCCAGAGGCCATCGGCTCGCCATGGCTGTCCTTCGCGATGCCGG
The DNA here is from genome assembly GCA_963819145.1 of uncultured Acidobacteriaceae bacterium. GTDB lineage: Bacteria > Acidobacteriota > Terriglobia > Terriglobales > Acidobacteriaceae > Sulfotelmatobacter. The sequence continues at coordinate 199,192 of CAWFVB010000048.1, read as the reverse complement.
GCAGCGTCTTGAGTGTGGGAAAGAGCGAAGCATCGAACCCGCCCGACAATTCCGCCTCCGATCCTTTCCGCAGCACCAGCACGTTCTGCGGATTGCCGCTGCTGACGAAGGCGCGGTTCAGTCCCGCAACCAGCGCCATCAGAAAAATTGCGGTCGTCACCGTGAGCGCGATGCCCAGCGCGGTCATGAGGGTGAGCCCCTTGCGGAGCATCAGATTGCGGACGTTATAGCTGATCGGTATCGCCATAATTAAACTCTTCCAGTCCGCTACTTAGCCAATGTGACGCAGACCTTCGCACAATTTTCATGCGCGACGCTCGGTAAGCCGGCAAATAGCCGCTCACCAAGTCCCAGGATCAAGCTGACCGCAACGCCACGCGGCCGTCGGCCCGGTCACCCTCATGTTGAGCGGGAATGCCCAAGCCGATGAAACTGCGCGTCAGTCCCCAGATCACCGGGATCGCCACCAGAATCCCCAGCACTCCGCCAGCACCGCCAAGGCCACGGACTCGCTCACGAACATTGACAGCATGCGCCGGCGGTGAAGCCGAGAGTCTTCAGCACAGCGACTTCGCGCGTGCGGCTGCGCACCGACATCGCCATTGTGTTGGCCGAAACCAGCATGATGGCAAAAACCACCGCGCCGCAGATGCCCAGAATAAACGCCTTCACGTTTCCCAAGCGAAGCGACGAACCCCAGCTGAAAGGCTTTCTCGCTCTCGGTCTTGGTCTGCAGCGGAGAGTTGCGGAACATGTCGTCAATCGTTCTGCGAGGCACGGCGACACTGCTCCGCCGAATCGATCTGGGCCGCGTACCAGCCCGCCTGCCCTTTGAACCACGGCACCGCCTCTTCCAGATACTTGGCATTGAAATACAGCGCATTCTGTGGTGGATCGCGGTGGTAGATGGCGCGAATCGTCAAGTCGAGATCCACCGGGAAAATGCTTCCCTGCAGCGTGACCCGGTCGCCAATCTTCCATCCATATTTATTGGCGAGGGTGACGTCGACGAGTGCGCCGGCGCGATCCTGCTGCCAGGCCTTGCACCTGATCGGGTGGGATGATTTTGTCGGATGCGACCTTTCAAGTACTCGTCCGGGATCGGTGCCGAGCTGCGCGAAGAAGTGTGCCGGCCGGTCATCGATGTAGCGGCCTCCGAACCAGGTGAGCGGCGCCACTGCAGTCACTCCCGGCACGGCGCGAATCTTGTCGCGGTAATACGCCGGCAGGAAAAATGCCAGCGAAACGCGGTCGCGGATAATCAGCCGGCGCGAGGCTTCGGGCGCGACCTGGTCCACATAAAAAGAGCGCCAGATGCAGATCATCAGCGTCAGCAACAGCAGCGAGAAGCCGATGCTGATCATGGTCAGCAGGCTGCGCCGTTTGTTGCGAAATGTGTTGCGCACCACGAAACTGCCCAGCGTCATAACGTCCTGACTTTCATGACCGAACCTGATCCAAACGTCCGCGATCCAACTTCAGCCGATGTGGCGTAATCCGTCCACGATGTTCATCTGCGACGCGTGATAGGAAGGCAATGCCGAGCTCAGCAATCCAACCAGCCCGGACGTCAAAACAGCCGAGGCCCAAATTGCCGGCGTCATCTTCAGGGGAAAAAACGTGATCTGCGGCGAATGGCTAAAACCGTACACCATCAGTCTGCCGAGGCCGGCGCCGATCAGTCCTCCGGCCAGCGACAGCGCCACCGCTTCACTCACGAACAGGCCCAGCACGCCGCGCCTGGTAAAGCCCAGAGTCTTGAGTACGGCCACTTCCCGCGTCCGCTCGCGGATCGACATCGCCATGGTGTTGGCCGACACCAGCAGCGTGGCGAACACCACCGCCGAGCAGATGCTCAGAATGAACGCCTTCACGTTGCCCATCATGGCCACGAATTCCAGCCCGAATGCTTTTTCGCTCTCCGTTTTGGTGGGCTGTGGCGAGTTGCGAAACATGTCGTCAATCGGCGCTGGCAACCTTGCTCACATCCGACGGAGAATCCGCCAGAATGCTGAATGTGCCGGCCTGCCCCTTGAAGAACGAGACCGCTTCCTCCACGTACTTCGCGTTGAAGTAGAGCGACTTGTTGTCGGGTTCGGAGTGGTAAATGCCGCGAACATACAATTCGAGATTCACCGGGTAGATGTCTCCCTGGATCGAAATGCGGTCGCCCAGTTTCCATCCATATTTCTTGGCCAATGAGTCAGTCGACGATGGCGCCCTGCCGGTCCCGCTGCCAGGCCTTGACCTGGTCGTCAGGCATTTGCAGGTCGCGGAACACCTTGAGGAATTCGTCGGGATCCGTGCCAAACCGCGGGAAAAAGTTCTCCGGCTTCTGGTCTTTGTAGATTCCCTGAAACCACGAAACCGGCACGACCGCCGACGACCCCAGGAATGGCGCGAATCTTTTCGCGGTAGTAGCCGGGCAGAGTGAAAGTGAGAGATACCCGGTGCCGCACCACCAGCCTCTGGGGGATTCGGCGCTGCCGTCGTCGAGCGCGAAAGCGTGCCAAAGAGTCATCATGAACGTGAGCAAGAGCAAAGAAAAAGCGATGCTCAACACCGTCAGGGTGCTGCGGCGCTTGTTGCGGAACGCGTTCTTGGTGACGAACCGGGTCAAGGTCATGGCGTACTCCAGGGAGAACCGAGAACCGGGCGCAGGAGGCAGGCACGTCCCAGCCCACCCAGGATAGACGAAGAGGATCGTCAGGACAACCGCGTCGGATTCAATTTTGGACGCCATGAAAGTGTTCGACTCCGACGACGACCACTACGTCACTATCCTTTCGCGATTGCATTTGGTCAGCCAGTGGAGATCGTCATCCGGGCGGGATGACAAATGTCACACGAACTGCACATAACAATGATAACCGCTCGAGGGGTCAGAAAGTTACGCCGAATCGCTCCGGAACGCCGGTGAGGCGAGAGTACGAAGCTAAACTACGGCGACGCGTCCCTCATCTGCCGGCGGGCCGTAAATCGCCGGCGCGCAGGCCTCATTTAACCGCAGATAGACGGTCAGTTGGCCGCGATGATGCGCGAGATGGCTGAAGACGGAATCTTCAATCATGATGTGCCGTGGATTTTCGTCGACCGCCTGCGTCCGCCTACAACAAATTTCCACGGCTGGCGCAGATGATCGTCAGTCGTGTTCCGCAGGGCCTCGCGCGCCTCGGCAGAGCCCGGCGTCGAGCGCGGCGACCAGTTCCCCGCGCTTGCTCCACTCGAGTGGCTTGAACTTCGCTGCCGCCGGCGACTTCAAATCGAGCTCGTCCTGTTTCACCATCATGACGACCCAGGACGGCATGGTCGCTACCAGCGAGGCCAGGTAGCCGAGCGGCATTGAGTGCGGATGCGGCTTCCAGTCGTTGTGTCCCTCGGGCAAGCGTTCCAGCGCCCTGCGAGTGCCCGCGGCCTCGCGTTCAAGTTCGGCTAACAGCAGTTCTGTCAGTTTCACGGTTACTTCTCCAGTCGCACTGTCCGACTCGCAGCGGAAACCGTAGCACCCATTGAGGACAGTTTCAGTCCTCGATCTGTGGCACAATGCAATCATGATCGAGACCTCAGCCCGGTTATTGCGCCTTTTGTCTCTCTTTCAGGTGCAACGGTACTGGTCGGGCACCGAACTGTCCCAGAGGCTCGAAATTACCGGGCGAACCCTGCGTCGCGACGTCGAGCGGTTGCGCAGGCTGGGATACCCTGTGCATTCGACGTCGGGCGCGGCGGGAGGTTACCAGCTGGGAGCGGGCGCGACCATGCCGCCCCTGCTGCTTGACGACGAAGAAGCAGTCGCAGTTGCGCTAGGCCTGCGCACGTCCGCCAGCGGCAGTGTTGCCGGCATTGAAGAAGCTTCCATGCGCGCGCTGGTGAAGCTTGAGCAGGTGCTGCCGCCGCGCCTGCGCCACCGGGTCGCAGCCCTGCATTCCTTTATCCTCCCCCTGGGCCATCGAGGTCCGACTGTGGATGCGGAGCGCTTGTCAGCGATCGCCGGCGCCTGCCGTGATCATGAAGGACTTCGCTTCAACTACAACGACCGCGCAGGCGCCCCCAGCGCGCGCGTAGTAGAGCCGCACCGCGTCGTTCATACCGGGCATCGCTGGTATCTGGTGGCCTGGGACGCCGGGCGCAAGGATTGGAGAACCTTTCGTGTGGACCGCATTGAAGGCAAGCTGAAGACCTCAACACGATTCCAGCCGCGCAAACCGCCGGACGGAGATTTTGCCGCATTCGTTTCAAAATCGCTGTCGTACGCAGCCTATCCCTACCGCGCGCGTGTGACCTTGCACGCCGCGGTTGAAACGGTGGCCCAACGCGTTCCGCCGTCGGCAGGAGTTCTTGAGGCGATTAACGATCACTCCTGCATGTTGAGCACGGGGTCGCACTCGCTGGAGGGAATCACCATCCACCTCTCGCTGCTGGGTGTCGACTTCCAGGTCCATGAACCACCGGAGCTGATTGACCATCTCCGGCGGCTGGCCGATCGCCTGAGCCGGGCTACGGGGCCGAATTAGCAGGGATGGCCCGCCGTTCCTGCTTACCTTGGTAACTCGAACCTTCGCACGAGCAGCGATATCCTAACCCTACCCATCCCCCGGGTCTCCGCCGGCCGAGCCCTTTTTTGCGGCGACGCGAAAGGCTCGCGATGGAATGGAGTGAGTGAAAACAGACATGTCCACGAAAATCGGCCACTTCGAAATCCTCAGTGAGTTGGCGAAATCGCCAACGGGCGCTGTCTACAAAGCCAACGACACTGAAAGCGGGCAGACGATTGCCCTGAAGGCAATCCAGCTGAGTGCGTTCGGCGAGGGCGCGACGGCGCTCGAACAGGCGCTGCTGGCTGAGACGGAGCGCACCAAGGTATCTGAGCAGCTCCAACGTCACGCCCGTCTATGGCGCGGGTGAAATCGAGGGCCAGTTCTGCGCCGCAATGGAATACATACAGGGCAACAGCATCGCCACGATGCTGGCGCGCAAAGAAGGATTTTCGATTTGGGATTTGCTCGACATCGGAAGGCAATTGTGCAGCGGCCTCGATCATGCCGCATCGCATAACGTGGTTCACTACAGCCTCGAGCCCGCTAAGATCATGTGCGGCTGGGACGGCACGGTCAAGATTCTCGGGTTCGGCGTATCCAGCGTTGGTAACTTCGTGCAGCACGTCGCGGAAGGCGTCCCTTCGATTCTGCACTACATGTCGCCCGAGCAGGTGCGGGGTGAGGCCACCGACGGCCGGTCGAACCTGTTCAGCCTGGGCGCAATCTTTTATGAAATGGTCACCGAGCGGCAGGCCTTCGACCGCGAAGACGCAGCGTCGTTGCGGGAATGCATTCTCGACAGCACGCCGGTTCCGCCGATCCACGTGAATGCGAAGGTGCATCCTCTTCTGAGCGACCTGATTATGAAAGCGCTGGCGAAAGATCCAGAACAGCGTTACAAGACCGGTCGCGAACTGCTGGACGATCTCGAGAAATGCAAAGAGTCGAAAACGCTGGCCGCCAAGAAGCCCGAGGCGCCGAAGAAAGCTGCCGTTGCCCCGGCCAAGCCAGCCGCACAATCAAAATTTGCGACGCAAGCGACATCTAAGCCGGCTCCGGCACGCCCCGCGCCAGCATCGCCGAAGCCCTCGGGACCGGCAACTCCAGCGGCTTCGCGGCCACCGGAAGTGAAGTCGGGACTCGCGAGGCCAGCCGAGAAGAAACTCGCGGCGCTTTCGTCGAGCGCGGAAGCGCGGTCTTCGACGCTGGCCGCTCCGAAGGCTGCTGCGGCTGCCGCGGGAGTAGGCAGCAGCGCCGCGCATTCTACGGAAGAGCACGAACTCGACTTGTCGGGTGAAGTGATTTCGTCTGGCACGGAGATGACGATCGAAGCATCAGGTCCGGACTCCGCTTCCATGTCGTCGGCGGTGGCTGACGAGCCTCAAGTGGAAACCTTCGAGCCGCAAGTGGAAGACGATGCTCCTAAAATTTCTGTCGACCCAATGATGGCCGAAGGCGGGTCGAGAGGGCACCGGCGGCGGCATGAGTTTTTCCGAAATGACGGAACTGCCCCCGCTCAAGGAAGTGTATATTGCGCCACCTCCGCCTCCGGCTGAGGTTGCGCCGGTCCAGGAAGCGCAGCCTGTCACCATCCTTCGCCGCGGGCCGAAAGTGGACGAGAAGCCCAAGGTACAGCCGCGCGAAGTTGCCGAGAAAGCGATTAAAGAAATCAAAAGCGTTCCGCCCAAGCTCTTCGGCTATGCGGTGGGCGGCGCGTTAGCGCTGATTGTTGTCATCGGTATCGGCGTGACCATTTACATCCACACTTTAAGCAGCGATGACGACGCGGGCGCGGGACGCCCAACCGCCGCCGCGGACACTCCGGCTCCAGAGGCGAGCCAGCCCGCACCGGCCACTGTTCCGGCGCCTGCTCCAGCGCCTGCCCCGGTGGCCCAGCAACCGGAGCAGAATTCCGAGCCTGAGGCTGCCGCTGCCGAGCCCGCTGCCGCTCCGAGATCGCGGAACGCCAGGAAAAAGGCGGCCGCGCCAGTCGTGATCCCCGGCCAGCTGGCGGTCGACTCGACTCCGCAAGGCGCGCAGGTGCAGATTGACGGCCAGAGCAGTTCTACCTGGGTCACACCGTTCGCCGTAACGAATCTTCAGCCTGGACAGCATTCCATCACGGTCAGCAAAGCCGGCTATTCCACCGACACTCGCAGCGTGGCAATCACCTCCGGCAACCGGGCAACCACGGTGGTCCACCTGGCGCAATTGATGGCCACGCTGGTGGTGAAGAGCGATCCCGCCGGAGCCAATATCTATGTGGACGGCAGGGACGTGGGCGCGAAAACTCCGGCGCAGGTCAGCGTGGATAAGGGCCAGCACGTGGTCCTGGTCCGCATGATGGGCTACATCGATGAAACCATGAACGGCCAATTCGTGCTTGGGCAGACATTCAACTTTGCTCCCACGCTGCGGCCGCTCGGCAACGTGGACAACATCAAGACCGTTGGGAAGATGTCGAAGCTGTTTGGCGGCAAGGGCGTGCCGGCGGGACAGGGACTGATCAGCATCCATACGCAGCCCAAGGGCGCGCAGGTTGCGATCAACCAGCACATCATGGACAAGAACTCGCCGTTGGATGTGGCGCTTGATCCCGGAAACTACGTGGTTGACATTACGATGAGTGGATATGCGCCGGTGCACAAGGTCGTCACCGCCGATCGCGGTGGCAAGGTCGTAGTAGACGAAGTACTGCAGCCGCAGTGAGGGGGCGGAGTTCGGACCTCAGACCTCGGGCCTCTGACTTCGGACTTCAAACCTCGGACCTCAGACTTCGGACCTCAGACCTCGGGCCTCTGACTTCGGACTTCAAACCTCGGACCTCAGACTTCGGACCTTAGACTTCGGACCTCTGACTTCGGACCTCTGACTTCGGACCTCAGACTTCGGACCTTAGACTTCGGACCTTACTCCGTTTCTTGCCTTCTTTCTTGTTGGTTCTCTTCTTTCTACGTCCTTCTGTTTCGCTCCTTTCTCGATCTGACCTCTATTTTTCAGCCTTTGCCGGGCGAAAAAACGTCAGGAGTGATCACTCCCACTACGGGCACCAGCCCCGAGCTATTCGGGGTAGCTTACCTGAAGTGCCCTGGTCGGATGCCCCTCTGTCCCTCGCTCGCATGGGGAGGTTGCGGGTGCCGCGAGTTTCCTAGGACTAGCGCCGCGACGCATCCGGGCCCTACGATCTCCACGGTAGAGCGGGTCGTTTTCTCAAGTAAAGGTTAGGCGTCACAATTTGAAAATAAATTCTGTGGATAACGTGCGGCGGATCCTGTAGCCACTCGCCGGCGTACGGGGAACGCTCGCCCGGAGGGTGGCGTGAGAACGCCTCGACGCGCTCCTGTCTCCACGGAAGTAAAGGGGATCATTCGAGGGGTGGGCGATGAGGCAAGCAGTCTTCGCGCAAGAAAACAGGGCATGCGATGGTTCGCATGCCCATTCACTCTCGGCTGAGATTAGTGAGGCAGCTGGAACTTGATGGTGATTTGCGTCTGAATTTCAACAGGCTCGCCGTTGAGCAGATAGGGCTTGTATTTCCACTGCTTGACGGCGTCCGACGCGGATTTCCTCAATTGCGAATCTCCGCTGATGACCTTGACGTTGGCAATGTCGCCCGTCTTGGAGATCGTCGCCAGCAACTCGACCGAGCCTTCAATCTGCATGGCGAGGGCAGTCCTCGGATAGACGGGCTGCACCTTCTTCATCAGCAATCCCTGGGACACGCCCTGCGAGACGTTCATGGTCTGCAGGCGGGGCTTCAGGACGTTTCCGCTGGCGCCGTCGCCGAGATCTGGAGGCGGCGCACTGGAGCCAGGAATCGCGATTCCAATCACACTCGGAGCCGGAGCGTCAGGCGCCGACGAAGCCTTCTTGATGGTTGGGACGACTCCACCCTTCATGACGCGGGGCGTGGCTTCAGGCTTGACCGAAGTCCCTTTGGCAGTGGGCGAGGCGGAGCTTGATTTTGTGGAGCCTGGAGCTTCGGCATCCGAGACGGAATCATCTTCCGCCGGGGTGGTTGCCGGCTCCACATTGGGCTGCGCTGCCGCAGGCTCGGAATTCGACAAAGATGCAGATGCCGCGGGCTTCGAAGGCGTGGGCGGGACGCTGCTCGGTTTTGCCGCGGGCGCAACGGTCGTGGACGCCGGCGTCGAGATGCTGCTGACGGGCTGCTTCGCGGCTCCCTGAAAATGGGACCAGGCGGCGTAGGCGCCCGCGATTCCAATCACAACTGCGGCCGCGATCAAAATAAGTTTCTTGCTCTTGCCGCTCGACTCGATGGGAAGATTGGCTCCGCCAAATGTGAAGGTGGGCGCCGGCGAAGCGGAAATCGATAAATCGCTCTTCGCCGCTTCCGCCGGCTGATCCACGTCGGTGTGCGGAGTGCTGGAAGGCGATACTTCAGCGGCGTGCGGGGCCACTTCGCGAGCCGGAGCAGGCGCGCTGGCAGCACCGCCGCCGAACGTGCCGATGGCGCGGGCGGTGGATGCTGCAGCCGCCGGTGATGCAAACTTGGGCGCCGCTGCGGCGGAGTCGTCCTGGTTGATTTCAAGCAGATCTTCGTCTTGATCCGGCGCAGCAGATGAACTCGCAGCGGCGGCGGGAACTGGCCAGGCCGGGGTGGCCGCCGGTTTCGCAGGCGGTGCTGGAGGCGCGGCTGGACGCGGTGCTGAGACCGCTGCCGGAGGCGTGGTCTTCAGCGGTGGAACGGGACGCGGCGCCGCGGGTTTCGCGGCCGTTGCTGCTGGAGTTGGGGCTGAGGGCGCTGGCGTGGGCGCGGACCCTGCGGGTTTGGCTGGTTCGCCTTTACGCAGCAGTCCGCGGGCCACGCGCAGAGTTCCTTTGGCCTGTTCCACATTGATGGGTTTGGTCAGGACGAGGTTGGCTCCGATGCGAAACGCCTTGGCCACCCCGGCCTGACCTTCCACTACCGCTACGGCAAGAGACGCCTGGTTGGACGTCGAATTGCGCGCGCTCTTGAACAAAAGTGTGGCGTTCTGCTCGTTATCACAGTCCACCACGATGGCGTCGAAGTGATCGCTCATCAGCTTCTTGACTGCAGCGAAAGGCTCAATGCAGGACTCGACGGCGAATTCCAGCTCGCTCAGGACCTGCGTCACCGTGCGGGCGGTTTTTTCATCGGGACAGAAGAGAAGAGCTTTGTAACCCATACAAATCCATCCTAGGTACAGCGGTAAGGGGCAGCAAGTTACGCTGGTAATTCGACAAGCGGACTTCGGACCTCGGGCCTCTGGCCTTGGACCTCAGACCTTGGACCTCAGACCTTGGACCTCAGACCTCGGACCTCAGACCTTGGACCTCAGACCTCAGACCTCGGACCTCAGACCTTGGACCTCAGACCTCAGACCTTGGACCTCAGACCTTGGACCTCAGACCTCGGAGCTCGGACCTCAGACCTCGGGCCTCGGACCTTGGACCTCGGACCTCGGACCTTGGACTTTGGATTGGAGCTACGATCTTCATCTACGCTCTTGAATCGTGAATCTGGTGGACCAACTCGTAGACATCGACATCGCCCGGCGGGGTCTGAGGTCTGAAGTCCGAGGTCCGAGGTCCGAAGTCCGAGGTCTACAATACCCGCCATGCGCATACCACTGTGGCTCAAGATCGGCTGGACGGTCTGGCTGGGGGTGTGGGCGCCCGTGTACTGGAGGCAGTACGGGCCGCAGAATTTTCTCTATTTTTGTGACATCGGGAATGTGCTGATTGGAATTGGCTTGTGGCTGGAAAGCCCTCTGCTGTTTTCCTGGGTCGCCTCGGGGCTGTTGTTTTTTCAAACGCTCTACATCGTCGACCTGGCGGGCGCCTTGGCGTTAGGGCGGCATTTCATCGGTGGCACGGAGTACATGTTCGATCCGGGATTGCCGCTGTACGTTCGAGTCCTCAGTTTGTTTCACGTGGCGACGCCGCCACTGCTGGTGTGGGCGATCTTGCGCCTTGGCTATGATTCGCGAGGATGGAAGATCCAGACGCTTGAAGCGTGGATCGTGGTGCCAATCAATTATTTCTGGCATCCCGAGATGGACGTGAACTGGGCGCGCGGATTGTTTTTTCATGAGCAGCATGCGGTGCCGGGGCTGGTGTATCTGGCGGGCTATTTAGTCGCGGTGCCGCTGTTCGTGTATTTCCCCACGCATCTGTTCTTGAACTGGCTCAGCCGGCGATGGCAAGAGGAAGGTTAGAACTCGATTTTGGGGTGACAAACGGTGGATCGCCGGAGTCGGTGGCCGACTTGCAATCATCGCTCTGGCGCACCTTGCCCGCTGGGGTAATAATTAGGACTGACAGGCGTGTTCCCTTGGAGGACGCCATGAAAGGTTGCCCGGATTCAGTTTCTGCTTCGAGCGTGCTCCTTACGATCGCGCTGCTCTGCTCCGTTCCATCCAGCCTGGCGAACGCTCTCGCTACCCATGACAAGGTGGCGATCGCGCGGCTAGATGCTGGATTCCAAGCCGCTGCTCAAAGCATGAGTTATCTCGGTTTCGCCAGCCTCGCAATTACTCTCGTTGCGCTTATCGTCGTATGGACGGGATACATCAGGCGGTCGCGCTCGGCGTGGCTCGTTTTGTTTGTCGTTGCGTTGCTCTGGGCGTTTCCACTGTTCGTGTTGCCGTTCGTCCGCGAAATTGTCGCGCCGAGGCTTCTTTCTGAATTGATTTATGACGCGATCTGGGCACCGGGATTGGCTCGGAGTATTCTGGAATCGATTCTGATTTTTGCGTTGATGGCGACCGGTCTGCTCCTGCCAATTAAGCAGTTCTTTGTAGCGAGGAGCACGGAAGAACGGACTCACCGGGCATCAGCGAGGCTCATCGGGCTGTCCATTGCGGGCTTCCTGGTGGCTATGATTGCTCTTTTCGCCTGGATCAGGGTTGGTGCCCTTTATGAGATTCCGCTAAGCGAGTTGAATTCGACCCAGCGGTTGCCTTCCCCGCCGCCACCACCCACCGCGCAGCCTAATTGACGCGATGCGCCTACGCGTCAAACCTAGCGGGCCTTGCCGGAATCGTCCTGCTGTTTCCGCACGGCCGACTCGGGCTGCGGATACTCGATCGATCCCTTGAACTTCGCGATGTCGTCTTCGTGAAAGTCGGGGAAGGGCAACTGCTTGCCGTCGCGCAATTCTGCGATCTTCTTGACCGCAGTATCAGCTTTTTCTTTTTCGACGCCGGCATCGCGGCCCAGATAGAGAGTCTGCGAGGGTAGCGCCAGGCTGCCGCCGGAGTTTTCCATTACGTCCATGATGCGCAGCAGCAGGTCTTCGCGGATGGCGGCGAATTCGTTGAAGTCTCGCGTCAAGATGTAAGACACGACTTCCACAGTGAGAGAAGTGCCCGCAATGTCGGTGAGGCGAACGCGCACCGTCTTGGTTTCGATCTTAGGATGGCTGTAGAGCAAGCGACGGATTTCGGCGAGCACGAAGCGGACGTGGTCCGCCTTGCTCTCCGGGCGCAAGCCGAGATTCATTTTGAAAAGAATCTTGTCGCGGCGGCTGAGGTTCTCCACGTTGATGGTCGCGACGGTTCCATTCGGAATGGCAACCAGGGTCCGCTCTTCGGTGCGGATGCGGGTTGAGCGAAGGCCGATGTCTTCGACCGTTCCGGTGCGATCGCCAAAGCGGCAAACGTCGCCCACACGAAAAACCTCATCGCCGAGGACGGAGACGCCACCGAAGAGATTCTCGATGGTCTTCTGCGCGCCGAAGCCGATCGCCAGTCCGCCAATGCCCAGGCCGGCGAGCGCAGTGCTCATGTTAAAGCCGAGGCTTCCCAGGACGGCCAGCAATCCGAAGCCAAAAATCAGAGCCTTGAACATGCGCTCACCGAGAAGCATCAGCGAGCTTGTGCCGGCGTGGCCATAGGCCAGGGCGCGATTGCGCACGCGGCGCAGCGACCAGCGCACGACGCGCCAGACGATCCAGGTGGCGCTGACGATGAGCGCGACGGAAGTGAGTTGGAAATAGTAGTGTCGCGGAAGCAGGGCGATGCCGAGATAGCGCGCGCAGGCTTGATGAACCAGGGTGCCGGTGAGCAGCCAGGCCGGACCTGAAACCGAGCGCCAGTCGGCAACATCCATCCGGCCGGGGCGATGCGCCCACCAGCGCACAGGAATTTCGAGCACCGCCAGGATGAACCACCCTAGAGCCGCCGCGAGGGGCACAGCCACCAGCAGCGCCAGCCACTGCCACAAAGGCATTCCGCCGAACTGATGTTTCACCAGCACGCTGGGAAGCTTGTGCTCGACTTGGCGGGCCTCAACTTGATCGTAGAGTTCAGGAACTTTGGCCAGCGTCTCGGAGGAGATTAGCCAGATCTTGCCCGCGCTTGGATCGGACACGCGCACGAGTTCGAGGTCAGCCTCGACATCACCCGACGATATGGTGCCAAGTTTTTGCCGTCCGAGAGGGACGCCCTCCTGAGGAGTTCCTTCCGGTGGCGTGGGCTTCAGACTGCCCACGAACGCCCGGTCCATCACGACTTTGAGCTGGCTCGCGATCTGCTCGCCTTCGGACTGACGGCGTGCGGGGCTCATCTGCAAATACTGCGCGGCGATGCTGTTGTCGCCCGACTGCGCCGCTTGCAGGAATCCGAGAACTGAGCCCGACGGCGTGGTGCGTCCCAGTGGATCGACGGGCGTCGTGGATGTGCTTGCGGGAGTGGACGAGGGCTGGAGCACTTGTGTCAGGGCCGACTGGGCTGCTGAACACAGGCTGGCAGCAAGGCACAGGACAAGGACGATGAGTGCTTTAGGCAATGAGGACATGGTCTTCTCCCGCCCGGACTTGCGCGTCCGAAATTGCGTGTCCAGGTGTGCGAAACATGCGTGCGCACCCGGGCAGGTGAGGAATCATTGTATCGAATGCGGCGGCGCCTGACGGCGGCCCGGCGCGTTTATCCCCGCTTGGGCCGGTAGATGTCCGTGCTCGTGCCGAAGAAGACCTCGGCAGCATTCATCACGGTTTCCGAGAGCGTCGGGTGGGGATGAATGGTCATGGCGACGTCTTTGGCGAGCGCCGCCATTTCAATCGCCAGCACGCCTTCGGCAATCAGTTCGCCAGCCCCCACTCCCACGATGCCCACACCAAGCACGCGTTCCGTCTGTGGATCGATGAGGAGCTTGGTCATGCCCTCAGGACGGTCGAGAGTGACGGCGCGGCCGGATGCGGCCCAGGGGAACCTGGCGACTTTGATCTCGCGGTTTTCCTTTTGCGCCTGCGTTTCGGTGAGGCCACACCATGCGATCTCGGGATCGGTGAACACAACCGCCGGGATGGCGTTGGGCTCGAAGGCGACTTTGTGTCCGGCAATGGCTTCGATCGCGGTGCGCCCTTCATGCATCGCTTTGTGCGCGAGCATGGGCTCGCCGACGACGTCGCCGATCGCATAGATCGATGGATCGTCAGTCTGCAACTGCGTGTTTACCTGGATGAAGCCGCGCGGGCCGACCTGGACGTGCGTCTTTTCGAGGCCGGAAATGTCTGAGTTCGGTTTGCGTCCGACCGAGACGAGCACGCGATCGAACAATTTTTCCTGAGTGGCGCCGTCCTGGGCCTTGAGGGTAGCGCGAATGGCGGCGCCTTCATCTTTGACCGCGGCCACGGTCGTGTTGAGCAGGATTCCGTCGAACATCTTTTCAAGCCGCTTGTGCAGCGGGAGAACCAGGTCGCGGTCCGCGCCCGGAAGCAGGCCGGGGAGCATTTCGACAACACTCACGCGCGTGCCGAGCGCCGCGTAGACCGAACCGAGTTCGAGGCCGATGTATCCGCCGCCGACGACCAGCAGGCTGCCGGGGATGTCTTCGAGGTTGAGCGCGCCTGTGGAATCCATCATGCGTGGCGTGTCGAGCTTGAGCGCCGGAACGATTGCGGGGCGTGAACCGGTGGCAATGACGATGCGGTCAAAGGGAAGCGATTCCTCCGAGCCGTCCGATTTCGTGACGCGCAGCGTAGTGGAGCTTTCGAAAGCGGCGCGACCTTGGACGTAATGGACCTTTCGTTGCTTCGAAAGAATGCCAAGGCCTGAGGTGAGCTTTTTTACGACGCCTTCTTTCCACCCACGCAGGCGCGCCAGGTCGATTTTCGGGGCAGCGAATTCAATTCCCCAGTTTTTCGCTTCATGCGATTCTTCGAGCAGTTTGGCCACGTGGAGCAGCGCCTTCGACGGGATGCAGCCGCGATAGAGGCAGACTCCGCCGGGGTTGACTTCGGGGTCGATGAGAGTGACATTCATGCCGAGATCGGCGGCAAGGAACGCGGCGGCGTATCCACCGGGACCGCCGCCGATGACTGCGATGTTGAGGGATGGAGTGTCAGACATTTGTGTGGATGAAGTTTCAACTTCAGGTTTCAAAGTTTCAAGGTTTCAGAGTTTCAAAAGTTCAGCAGCCCGGTTGTCGTCCTGAGCGAAGCGAAGGACCTATGCAACCGCTGGCGGTGCAACTGCTGTCGAAGCAACTGCGTTTCCAACTTTGAAACCTTGAAACTCTGAAACCTTGAAACTTTAACTTTCTACCCTTGCACGGACAGCAAAAACGGCTGCTCAAAGGCCTCCGCGATCCAGCGCAGGAAGCGGGCCGCATCCGCCCCGTCGATCAGGCGATGATCGTAGGAGAGCGAGAGCGGCAGAATCAGGCGCGGCTCGAACTTGCCGTTAATCCACTCGGGCTCCATGCGCGACCGCGAAAGCCCGAGGATCGCGACTTCCGGGTGATTCACGATGGGGGTAAATCCGACGCCGCCAATCCCTCCCAGGTTCGTGATGGTGAAGGTGCCGCCTTGCATATCTTCGGGAGTGATTTTCTTGTCGCGCGCTTTCTTCGAAAGTTGGGACAATTCGACGGCCAGTTCGACAATGTTTTTCTTGTCCACTTCGCGGATGACCGGCACCAGCAGGCCTCGATCTGTGTCGGCGGCGACGCCGATGTTGATGTACTGCTTGTAGACGATTTCTTCCTTCTCGATGTCAATGCTGGCATTGAACTGCGGGAAAACCTTGAGCGCCGCCGCGCAAACCTTCAGTGCGATGGCGGTGACCGTCATCTTGCCGCCGGCTTCCTCAGCTTTGGGCGCGAAGCGAGCGCGCAACTGTTCGAGTTCGGTGATGTCGGCGCGATCGTGCTGCGTAACGTGAGGGATCGTGTTCCACGATTCGGCCAGGTGCTCGGCCGTTTTGCGGCGCACTCCGCGCATGGAAACGCGCTCGGTCTTGCCCCACTTGGAAAAGTCGGGGAGTTGGGGCTGAGCGAAGTGTCCGGCTCGCGGCGGCGCCTGAGCGGCCGTGGCAGCCGCCGAAAGCAATGCTTTCGCGAAAGCCTTGACGTCGTCTTCGCTGATTCGCCCGCCGGGGCCACTGCCCTTGACCTCGTAAATGTCAATGCCGACTTCCCGCGCAAACCGTCGTACGTGCGGCGCGGCGGGAATGGGCTGACGATGTTCGGTGCCGGCAACCTTGCCCAGTTGGGCCGGCATGGTGAAGACGGGCGCTGAGGGCTGTGGCTGATCGGGAGGCAGAGCTTGTTCTTCGGTCTTGCCCTCAGCCCGAATCGCCGCCTGAAATGCCAGGCGCGCCCCATGCTGCCCGGAAACGTGCTCGACCGGGGCGCTGCGTGAGCGAGCGGGCTGAGCAGGAGCTCCGCCTTCGAGCGTGAAAATTACCTGTCCGACTTTGATCTTCTCGCCTTCCTTCACTTTGACGTCTTTGACGATACCCGTGACCGACGACGGAACCTCGACCACCGCCTTGTCCGTCTCCAGCTCCATGACCGGTTGGCCTTCTGAAACCTTAGTGCCGGGCGTGATCATCAAACGGACGAGATCGCCTTGGGAAATGTTCTCGCCGAGTTCGGGAAGTTTGAACTCGCTGGGGCCGGAGGCCGGCCCGGCGGCTACGGCGGGATCTGTTGGCATTGGGGCCGGGGCCGGAGCTCGCGGCTCCGTGGCCTGCGGGGCAGCCGCCCTCGACGCAGGCGGCGCGGTTGGAGCCGGCGCTGCCGCGGCGGCAGCCGCCGGAGGCTCCGCAGCTTTCGCCGCTGCGCCATCCACGGTGAAGATTACCTGGCCGACTTTGATCTTGTCGCCTTCTTTGACGCGAATTTCCTGCACAGTCCCGCTGACGGACGACGGCACCTCGACCACCGCCTTGTCGGTTTCGAGTTCCATCACCGACTGGCCGGCGCTGACTGAGGCTCCCGGCGCAACCATGAGACGCACCAAGTCGCCTTGTTCGATGTTCTCTCCCAGCTCGGGAAGCTTAAATTCGATCACCGCGTTCTCATTCCTTATATAGGGTCTGGCAGCGGCTAAAGCCGCAAACACCTGTTTTCGACTTACGGCGCGGCTGAAGCCGCGCCCTTTCAAATCAGATTCCTGGTCAAATCCGAACCATTGCCGCGCCCTTCTCAAATTCGACTTCTAGCAGATGGCCGGGTTCGCTTTTTCCGGGTTAATCCCCAGTTCTGAAATCGCGCGCTTTACCACATCGGTGCCAATCTTCTGCGCGCGCGCGAGCGCTCCCAGGGTTGCCAGCACGATGTGTTTCGCATCCACTTCGAAAAAGTCACGCAACGCCACGCGGCTCTCGCTGCGGCCGAACCCGTCAGTTCCCAACGATACGAGTTGTCCCGGTACCCACTTGCCCAGGCTCTCCGGCAGCACCTTCATGTAGTCGGACGCCGCGACGAACGGGCCTGCAGCATCCTTCAATGTTTCGGTGACGTAGGGCACCTGCGGCTTCTCCGCGGGATGCAGCATGTTCCAGCGCTCGCAGTCGTTCGCGTTGCGATAGAGCTCCTTGTAGCTGGTCACGCTCCAAACGTCGGCGGCGACTCCATACTTTTCTTCAAGGATCTGCTGCGCCTTCAGCACCTCAAACATAATCGCGCCGCTGCCGAGTAATTGAGCCCGCAGCTTGGAATCGGGCTTCGCCGAAGTCTTGAAACGATACAAGCCCTTCAGCACGCCGTCGCGAACTTTACTGTCCTGCGGCATCGCCGGCATTGGCAGGGGTTCGTTCCCAACGGTCAGGTAATAGAAGATCGATTCCTGATCGATGTACATGCGCCTGATGCCATCCTGAATAATGATGCCGATCTCGTAGGCAAACGCGGGATCGTAACAGCGCAGGTTCGGCACCGGGAGGGCGAGAACGTGGCTGTGGCCGTCCTGGTGCTGCAAACCTTCTCCCGCGAGCGTGGTGCGGCCGGCAGTGCCTCCGACGAGGAATCCGCGGCAGCGCATGTCGGCGGCGGCCCAGATCAGGTCGCCAATGCGTTGAAATCCGAACATGGAGTAATAAATGAAGAACGGAATCGTGTTGATCCCGTGGTTGGCATACGCGGTGCCGGCCGCGATAAATGAGCACATCGAACCGGACTCGGTGATGCCCTCTTCGAGAATCTGCCCGTTCTTGGCTTCCTTGTAGTAGAGCAAGGTGTCCATGTCGACGGGTTCGTAGTTCTGGCCGACGCTGGAATAAATGCCAACCTGGCGGAAGAGCGCTTCCATGCCGAAAGTGCGGGCTTCGTCGGGAACGATGGGCACGATCAGCTTGCCGAGTTCGGGATCGCGCAACAATTTCGCCAGCAGGCGTACGAAGACCATGGTGGTCGAAACATCGCGCCCATCGGTGCCTTTGTGGAATTCCTCGAAGTGCGCGTCAGGGATGGTTTGCAGCGGGGGCGCTTTCACCTTGCGCGTCGGCATGTATCCGCCAAGTTGCTGGCGGCGAGCCTGCATGTATCTGATCTCAGCGCTGTCATCGGACGGGCGGTAGAACGGCGCGTTGTGCAGTTCGTCGTCGGGGATTGGGATTCCGAAGCGCGAGCGGAACATCTGCAGCTCGTCTTCGTTCAACTTCTTCTGCTGGTGGGTGATGTTTTTGCCCTCGCCAGCTTCGCCGAGGCCGTATCCTTTGATGGTCTTGGCGAGAACAATTGTCGGCTGGCCGGTGTGATCCACGGCAGCGCGGAAAGCCGCGTGCACCTTGATGGGATCATGGCCGCCAAGCCGCATGCGCGCCAGTTGATCGTCGGACAAGTGCTCGACCATTTTCAGCAGGCGCGGATCGGTGCCGAACAGGTTCTGGCGGAAATAGGCGCCGCTCTCGACGAAATATTTCTGATATTGCCCGTCGCTGACTTCGCCCAAACGCTTAACCAGCAGGCCGTCGCGGTCGTTCTGAATGAGGCTGTCCCAATCGGAGCCCCAGATACACTTGATGACGTTCCATCCTGCGCCGCGGAAAATGGCTTCCAGTTCCTGGATGATTTTTCCGTTGCCGCGCACCGGGCCATCGAGCCGTTGCAGGTTGCAGTTCACCACAAAAATCAGGTTGTCGAGACGTTCCCGCGAGGCCAGCGTGATCGAGCCGAGCGATTCGGGTTCGTCCATTTCGCCGTCGCCCAGAAACGCCCAGACCTTGCCGCCGGTGGATTGCTTGAGCCCGCGATTCTCCAGGTACCGGATGAAGCGAGCGTGGTAAATCGCCTGGATCGGCCCCAGGCCCATGGAGACCGTGGGAAACTCCCAGAACTCGGGCATGAGCCACGGGTGAGGATAGGAACTGAGGCCCCCACCGGGCTTCAGTTCGCGTCGGAAATTCTGCAGCTTCTCTTTCGAAATGCGGCCTTCAAGATAAGCACGGGAATAAATTCCGGGAGCGGCGTGACCCTGGAAGTAAACGACGTCGCGGTCTCCGCTTTCGGTTTGCGCGCGGAAAAAATGATTGAATGCAACTTCATACAACGTAGCCGCGGAGGCGAAGGTCGAGATATGCCCGCCAATGCCTTCCTGAATCTTGTTGGCGCGAACGACCATGGCCAGGGCGTTCCAGCGAACCAGGCTCTTGATGCGCCGTTCCATCTCCTGGCTGCCGGGGAAAGGCGGTTGCTGCCGCGACGCGATCGTATTCTGGTAGGGCGTGGTGGCCGAAAAAGGCAGGTTGATCCCGGCTTCGCGCCGCGCGTGCAAGGCCAACTGCTGCAGCAAACGACCAGCCCGGTTGGGGCCGCCTTTTTCGAGAACATAATCCAGAGAGTCGACCCATTCCCTGGTTTCCAATACCTCTATGCCGTCGGTTTCCGTCTGAGCCACGTCTGGTTTCTCCGTCGATGAAAGCGCAATACTCCATATTAATTCAAACCTTTGGATTTCTGCTTGGCGCCGGAACGAAAAGTCATACGAACTAAGAACACAAAGGTAATCCTTAGATCAGCCTTCCTGCGACTTCGTGCCCTAATAGGATTACGGCTTCGGCCTGGGTTAGAATCGCGGCTTCGGCGATCTCAGAATCGAGGGAGGACGCATATGTTGCGTGTCGTGCTACTGGTAGTAGTGGTCCTGGTGCTGATTGTGCTGGCGCCGCGGCTTTTATCGCGTACGCCCGCGCCTTCCGAGGGCAGCGGCGCTCCCGACTTTACTTTGCCGTCGCAGGAAGGGGCGTCGGTCAGCTTGAAGGACTATCGCGGGAAGTGGGTTGTCCTTTATTTCTATCCCAAGGATCAGACGCCCGGCTGCTCGCGGGAAGCGCACAATTTCCAACTGGATCAGCCGAAGTACACCGAGCGGAATGCTGTCGTGCTAGGGGTAAGCCTGGACAGCGTGGATTCGCACAAGAAGTTCTGCGCCAAGGAGGGACTGAATTTCAAGCTGCTGGCCGACACCGACCACAAAGTGACCGATTCGTACGGATCGCTGACGAACCTCGGCGTGGTGAAGTTTGCGGCGCGGCATACATTTCTGATCGATCCCAGCGGCAAGATCGCGAAAGCCTACACCAGCGTGGATCCGGCGAAGCATAGTGCGGAGGTGCTGGCGGAGTTGGATACGCTGCAGAAGGCTGGGGCGAAATAGCGTTATCAAGAAGACCAGATGTTCAGTGCGCCGCCTGATCCCGTCATTAATGGTGAACTATACTCCCCGCCAAGGAGCTAACTTTCATGCGTATCAGTCCGTTTGCAGTATCGCTGTCTCTTCTCACGTTTGCGTGCCTGATCATCTCCAGTCAATGGATAACAGCGCAAAGCAGAGACAATCCTCAAAACGAGCCTGTGTACTGGCTCTCTTTGAGTACTGAAGCTAGGACTGAGTACGTGCATGGTTATCTGTCGGGCTTCGAGAGGGGCAAGCGCTCTGCATGTTACTTTTACGCAGAGAAAATCACTCCGTACCTTCCCCACGAGTCTGTACCCGTTGAGAAGCTACCGGAAGTTGTTTGTTTGCACAGCTTGGCAGATTTTACCGAACCATATTATGGCGTGTACGTGGACACAATTACGCGCTATTACAAGAAATATCCTCGTGATCGCCAAGGAGGAGCTTCACAAATTCTGGAGCAGATGGCCACTCCGCCCGGCACGATGGACATTGATGTGATTCACGCCAAGCTCAAGTAGCTTGCTGCAGTTCGTTGGCGAATATCGCAACTACACTCATCGACTCGCGCTCACTTGCCTGTCGTTTCTCCACCGCACACAACCCACCCCGCGAAGTACACTAGCCACATGGCCACTGCCGCCAGCAATGACGTGCCCAGGACCGCCGGCAAGAACGCGGAATACCGCTTCCCGCCCGGCCTCGAGAAGAACCTTCTCTGGTTTGCGTTGCGCAAGCTTCGCCCGGCAAATCCGATCCTGCTGTTTCAACAATTAGCGAAGGATTACGGCGACATCGCGCATTACAAGATTGGATGGAACCATATTGTTTTCCTGAATCATCCCGACTACATCCGCGAAGTGTTGGTGGTGCAGAACGACAACTTCATCAAGGAACGCACGGTACGACGCACCAAAATGCTGCTGGGCGAGGGCATGATCACGAGCGAAGGGGCGCAGCACCGCATGCAGCGGCAAGTCGCGCAACCGGCGTTTCATCGCCAGCGAATCCCGGAATACGCGAGCGTCATGGTTCGAGAGGCCACACGCATGCGCGAGAGCTGGCGGGATGGCGAGCAACGCGACATTGCCATCGACATGATGCACCTCACGCTGAACGTGGTAGCGCAGACCTTGTTCGCCACCGATCTTTCTCAAGAAGCGGGCAATGAAGTGGACGAGCTCGCCGACGCCATCAATCGCATCATGGGCCTCTACAATTTTCTGGTGATGCTGCCGGCGGCGGAATGGCTGGTACACGTTCGGCCACCTGGGTTGGCGGCATTCGTGCGGGCGCGCAAACGGATTGACGCCGTCGTCTACCGGATGATCGCCGCGCACCGGCGACGCAAATCTGACGGCGGCAGCCTGCTCGACATGATGCTGGCCGCATCGCCCGACCAGAGCGCGGAGTCGGAGCAGTCGCTGCGCGATCAGGTCATCACCATTTTCCTGGCTGGGTATGAGACGGTGGCCAACGCGCTCTCGTGGACGTGGTACCTGCTCTCGCAGAATCCAGAGTGCGAAACCCGATTCCATGCGGAAATTGATCGTGAACTGCAAGGACGGTTGCCATCGTTCGACGATGTTCCACGGCTTCGTTATGTAGAGAAGGTGCTGGCGGAGTCGATGAGACTCTATCCGCCAGCCTGGGCCATGGGCCGCTACGCGCGCAACGACTTTCAGTTGGGGGAGTTTTTCCTGCCCGCGAAGACGACCGTGCTTATGAGCCAGTTTATTACCCATCGCGATGCGCGATTCTTTCCCGACCCACTGCGCTTCGACCCGGAGCGCTTCACACTGGAAGCAAAAATGCGCCGGGCGAAGTTCACGTACTTCCCCTTCGGAGCGGGATTCCGGCAATGCATTGGCGAGTCTTTTTCACTGATGGAAGGCGTGCTCTTGCTAGCGACCCTGGCCCAAACATGGAAGTTAACTCTGGTCGATGGACATCGCGTCGAACCCGAGCCGCTGATTACGCTGCGCCCGAAATATGGAATGCAGATGCACGTACAGGCGCGGGGCGCTGCCGGCACAAATCAACCGCGAGTTACTGATCCGCCAGGTACATCTCAGCGACATGCTGGCTGATTTTTCCAGGGTCCGCGCCCGCAAGATTGGTGAGCACGACCACGGTCAATTTGTCGTCCACGTAACGGTCGATCGCCGTTTCGAAGCCCTGCCATGAGCCGTCGTGGTGAATGCACCGGTGACCGGCTCGGTTGTCGATAAACCAGCCAAACCCATAGTTGCCTTTATTGGGTTTCCCATCTTTCAGTTTGACCGGAGTCCACATCAGGTCGAGGCTTGACTGCTTCAACAATTTCTCCGTGTAGAGCGCTGCGTCCCACCTCGCCAGCTCGAGAATCGAAAAATACAGGCTGCCGTCGGCGGTCGTATTGACGACCGGCGAAACCCATTCCTGGTTCTTCAAGTCTCCTTTCACCAGGCGGTAACCCGCGGAACGATTGGGAACGATGTCAGCTTCGCTGATGATGCGTGTGGAGTCCATGCCCAGGGGGTGAAAAATCTGCTGCTGCAGGAAGTCGCCGTAGAACTCTCCGGTCACGCGATGAATCAGGATGCCCAGCGTCACATAGCCGAAATTGCTGTACTCCCATTTCGTACCCGGAGGATAGTTGAGAGGGATGCTTTCGATCAGCTTCAGTTCTTCGTCCTCGGTCCAGTCCTTACGCATGTCAAACGTCTTTGGATAATCGCCAAACCCCGCCGTGTGACTGAGCAATTCGCGTACGGTCACTTCTTTCCAGGCAGCCGGAGCATCGGCAAAATATTTTGTCAGGGGATCGTCAAGCCCGACTTTTCCCTCCTCGACCAGCATCATGACCGCGGTCGCCGTGAACTGCTTTCCCACCGACCCCGACTGAAAGATCGTTGCGGGCTGGACCGGCACCTGCAACTCGATATTGGCCAGGCCG
The DNA here is from genome assembly GCA_963819145.1 of uncultured Acidobacteriaceae bacterium. GTDB lineage: Bacteria > Acidobacteriota > Terriglobia > Terriglobales > Acidobacteriaceae > Sulfotelmatobacter. The sequence goes on along the minus strand of CAWFVB010000048.1, from coordinate 175,830 downwards.
AAGCCCTCTGCCCGGACAATTGTGCCTGCTTTCACCACAAGCAGCGACAGGCCGGGGATGTGCTGGCGCTGCATCTCCACCTTGACGTACTCGGTGACAGCAGCCGTAGTCGCGGGGCTTTGCGCGAGCGCGGTCCGGATTCCGAAGAGGAACACCAGGCATACCGCAAAAAGGGAAGGGGCGGAAAATCGTCGAAGAGTCACAGGAAGTCCTTGAAGGCGCTGGTTTGCGGGCTTGAGTCTATCTGCAAACGCGACCTGACCGCAACGGCGGGTCGGACGGCAGCAACTCTTTCCCGGCTCTCAGTGCCCCATGGTGCGGTGCCAGCGATGCAGCGTGCGGCGCACAACGTAGTATTCGTTGATCGGGCGATCGTCGGTGAGCGGCGGAGTGTTGGGAGACACTGCGATCAATTGATCCAAGGGCAACTCGTTGTCGAGCAGGGTCTTGAACTGGAGTAGATCCGCGCCGCCAATCCCGTGGCCAGACTGATCCGCCCATTCCGCAAAGTCTGTCAGCGCAGCGACGGGAAGGCGCTGCACCAACTCAGCGGCGGTGCGATTCACAAACGGAGAATCGCTGCACAGGAAGTGGTAACCGAATTCATCTTCAAAGGTGCGCACGTAGGAGAAGGAATCGCGGATTGAGCGCGTGACCGCCGCGACCGCCTCAGGGTCGGTGGCGTCGGCGGGAAACCACTGCTGCAGGATACCGCCGGGCCGTAACCGCCGTTTCGCCATCCGATAGAACTCCTCCGAGTAGAGCAAACTCGAGCCCGCTGCTTCCACGGGAGGCGGCGGATCAATGGTGATGACGTCGTATTGCTCGGTGGTGCGTTCGAGGTAACGGCGGCCATCATCAATGACCACGTGAGACAGTGGCGATGCCAGCACTGTCGGGGCATCGCTGTGATAGTACGGAAACATGCGCGGGACGCTGGGCACGAGTTCGGCCGCGGTCACGGGAATACCCCAGGAACGCAGCGAGCGGAAAGTGGTGCCCATGCCAAAGCAAATCACGAGCGCGTTCTGCGGTGTGCGGTCCAAAAAAGCCAAAGGGAGATGAGCCATGACTTTCGTGATCGGCGTCAGCGAGGTCATGCCATAACCATTCACCAGAAGTTGCCTGTCCATTCCGGCGCCGGTGGCGATCACAGTTGCCGTAGAGTCGCGAAGCACGTTGCGGTCGGGATATTTTGATTCGTAGTCGTCGCCAACCGCGATCAGTATGGCGGCCAGGGCCAGGAGAGCGTAAATTGCCGGGCGTCCGGCCTTCCCCAGGTTGATTCCAGGACGCAGGGGCGCGATGCCGATGATGAGCCAGGGCAAGGTAAGCACAATCAATGCCCAGCGCTCGCTGATGAACGGCAGAAGTCCGAAGCCCGCGAGCAGTGGCCCGAGGATGCAGCCTACGATGTTGGTGGCATAGGCAGTCCCAGCCTTTCCGGGATTGCCGCCCGAAAAACGATCGACCAACATCGGAGTGATGAAACCCAATACAGCCGTGAACGGCGTAATACCCAGCACCAGCCGCGGCATCCGCGCCATGTGGATCGACGGGCTGGCGAATATCAGCGGGAACAAGGCGCAGGTAGCCAGCAAAGTCCATACGGCCGGGTTCTCTTGCGTATGCCACGAACTCCAGCGGCGATAGACGACCGAACCAATAAACGTTGCGAGCAGGTAGATGCCAAGGATCGACGCAAACGCGTAAACCATGGTTCCGTAGTAAGGCGTGTAGCTGCGCACCCAAACCACTTCCATCGCCATGCAGGTCAGGCCGCTGAGAAACAGAAGCGCAAGGATGGTGTTGCCGCTGGAACTTGTGACGGGAGCAGCGACTGGCGGTGTGGATTTGACTGAAGCCGGTTTGGGAAAATTCCCCGACAGAGCAAACGCCGAGATCGCGATCAGCAAGTTACAGGCGGCTCCGATCTTTACGGTTCCGCGAAACCCGAGCAGTTCGATCAGGAACAACGGCAGAGTCGTTCCGGCGACCGCGCCGCAGACATTGGCCATGTAGAGATAACTGAAAGATCGGGAGGACTCGGCCGGCAAGGTCTGGCCGATCGCACGCATTGCCACCGGAACCGTGGCTCCCATCAGGGCGCACCAGGGGAGCAGCGTAGCGGCGACCCAGAGACCGGCTACGACGTAGTAGCCGGTAGAAGAAGACATTCCAGCGTTCTCGATGACGCGCCGGCCCCACAAGAGCCCGTAGGGCACCAGAATGCCCGACACGCCGATCAACAGTTCAATCAGCGCATATAAGCGCAAGGCCGGGAATTTGCTGGAATCGTCCGGTTGGCGGAGCCAGCGGCCGCTGGCCCATGAGCCCAGGCCGAGACCAGCCATAAAAACGGAGAGAACGATCGAGACCATGGCGGTGGTCACTCCGAATTGCGCCATGGAGAGCCGCAACCACACCAGTTCGTAAAGAACGCTGCAAAAGCCTGAAATAACAAAGAAGACGAAATACCAATTCACGAGCGATTCGCTTTCGAGAGGCTCTATTCCGCGCACGCATCACGAGCGGTTCATCGAGTGTAGAGAGTTCGGTGAGGCCACGCAAGTTACTGCAGGGCGGGACCGCGCACGCAGTGCGAGTCGCTCGAGTTTGCCCGGAACTACTTCTGTTCGGCGGAGGTCTCGAGCCTGTGCACTCCCGAGCGGTGAAGGGCAAACAGAATCAACCAGCCGGCCGCTCCCGCGGCGTAGACGAACAGAAGCATGAGCACCACCGAAGGAATGAAGTCAAAGTGCGGCGACGTGACTGGCCCGAGTGCAGGGTTCACGTTGGTAAGAGAGGCTACGATTCCCTCGCCTTTTTCTATCGCCAGCACAACTCCGGCCAGAATGATCGTCATCAGAACGGCGGTTGTTTTCGGAAAGCGGAATTGGGTGCGCATAGTAAACCTCCTCGTGGGAAACGCCAGCCAGGCGCGGTCGGCGCCCATGGCTTGCAAGTGTTCTCGTACGGCCCCCGCCAGCAGGCCTGTGGCTTCTCGCACGCACAAAACGCCGCGTGCGACCGGGCGCTGGTTCGCGGCTTCAGCCTGCACTTCGCGAAAGACCTCAATCATCTCGCCGCCGAACTCCTCGCGGTGAGCCGTGGGATAGAGAGACAACAGACACCGGTAGAGTCCGAGCATCAGGCCTCCGTAACCGCCGTTCGCAGACTCGCCAGACGCGCGAGATACTTGAGGCGGCTCGCCTCAGCCTGCAGATTCTTCCGGCCCCGGGCAGTCAGGCGGTAGGCTTGGCGGCCGCGCGAGGTGTCCTGCTCCTTGAAGTGTTCAATCCAGTCCTCATCTAGCAGCCGTCGTAGAGCGCCATAGAGCGTGCCGGTGCTCAGCACGACACGGCCGTCGCTCATCTGCTCGACGTCTTTGAGGATGGAATACCCATGCCGGGGTTGGCCCGCCAGGCTCAGAAGAATGAGCAGAACGGGTTCCGTAAGCGGCAAAGTCTCCATCATGGCCTCCAACGACATGTCGTCATACGTCATATTGAGGCAAGCGCACTCTGAAGTCAAGAAAAAGAAGTTTCCAGCGGAACGGTGGTTCACTTGCCGGTTTTCGGGTTCCATACCGGGTTGCCCTGGCCATCCCGGAACATGAGCGTGTCCGAGCCCTTTGTGACCTCGCGCGCCAGGATCACCTCCTGGGCCTCTTGCTTAACCTTCGAACCGGTAACGGCAATTTCGTCACCTTTAGTGAAGCTGATTCCGATCTCGTCCTGATAGGGCTTGGGACTGAGGTAGATCTGAATCTTGTCCTCTCCGCTCTTGAGGATCAATTCCGTGAAGTCTTTCCTGGCGCCCATGGAGAGCACCTTGATTTCATCCACGACACCTTTTGTTTTCATCTCCGTCTGGCGGTCGTACTTCGGGAGGATGTTATCGTCAGGCGCCTTTTGCGAGAGTGCAGGCGTGACGCAAAGAAGCAGAGTCAGCATGAGCAGGAGAGGCAGTTTTACAGCCAGGGGCGGGATAAGAGATTTCAGACCGAGAGACACGGTTCCTCCTCGTTGCTCGCCGAGCACCCAACGAGGAGCAGACGCCTCTGTTCGTTGAGCACGGCCCCGAGAGCGCTTGCCGCACTTCCCGGGTTAAGACCTCGCTACGATAAGGCCGTTCAGTCAGTCGCTTTCTAGGAAGGCAGGAGAATGCTACACCCTGGCGGGCGTCCGTGCCAGAATTGCGAGGCCAAGCGTCAACTTCTGCAAAGGAGAGCGGCGTGAATCCGAGCAGGCTGCGGAAAAACTCATTTGCAGGCCCACAGCGAACCTCAGCGGCTAAAGCCGCGCCCTTTCAAAACACGAGCGGAATCAGAGTTTTTCCGCAGCCTGCCAGGTCTTAATAGGGAGCCGTCACCACCGCGTCTTCCGGGTATCCCGACATTCCAAACTCAGGAACATCCAGTCCTTCTTCTTCCGACTCCGGTGCGACGCGCATGCTCTTCACTTTGTTTACGCACCAGAAGACCACGAACGTAGCGCCAAACGCCCAAACCGCATAAAGGGTTGCGCCCATGAGCTGGCACCAGAACTGGCGGGTATCGCCGTGGATGAGTCCGGTCACGCCCTGGCCGGCGTGCCCCAGATAGCTCGTTGCGCCGACTCCATTCCACCCGGAACCGTAAGTTCCGTCAGCGAATATCCCAACGCAAACGGCTCCCAGCCAGCCGCAGTAGCCGTGCACCGAAACCGCGCCGCACGGATCGTCGATTTTCAAAACGCGCTCGTTGAACAGAACGCCGCCACAAACCAGGGATCCGGCAATCAGCCCAATGATTACGGAGGAAGTGGGAGACACAAATGCGCACGGAGCGGTAATCGCGACCAGGCCCGCCAGCATCCCGTTGCAGGCCATGGTGACGTCAGGCTTGCCGAACAGGGAATACCAGATGAGCATTGCTGCCGCCGATCCGGCCACTGCGGCAAGATTCGTGTTGAGGGCGACCGCTGAAATGCGAAGGTCGGTGGCGCCCAGCGTGGAGCCAGGGTTGAAGCCCATCCAGCCGAACAGCAGGATGAATGTGCCGGTGACGACGTAAACGATGTTATGAGCAGGGAAAGCGCGGATCTTCCCGCCGGGGCCAAACTTTCCCAGACGCGGCCCGAGAATGATCGCGAGCGACATCGCGCAGAAGCCGCCCACCGCGTGGACGACCGAGGATCCGGCAAAATCCACATAGCCGTGGCCAAGGTTCATGGTGGAGCCGAGTTGCGAGAGCCATCCACCGCCCCATGTCCAGCACCCGGAAATCGGATAGAGAATCGCGCCGACAAAGAGTTCGCAGAGCAGGAATGCCCAGAAGCTGATGCGCTCGCAGATGGCGCCCACGATGATGTATCCGGCGGTTTCCATGAAAACCACTTCGAACAGAGCAAGACAGTTGCTGCCGGCGTCATAGGCCGGACCGAGGAAGAAGAACCCCTTCCCTCCAACGAATCCCCATTGGCCGCTTCCAACCAGGAAATGATTCAGGGTGGGAACTCCGCCTAAGTTGGCGGGCGCCGCGTTGATGGCGACTGCTCCGAACTGAAACGCGTAGCCGACGGCGTAGTAGGCGAGGAAGGCGAACACGTACGCGGCGAAGTTCAGCATCATCAAGTGCGCGGCATTCTTCTTGCGAACCAGTCCGCAGGTCAGCAGAGCGAACCCAGCCTGCATGAAGAGGACGAGGTAACCGGTGTTCAGAGTCCAGGCAAAGTTGGTTGCGACCCGGACGTGTCCCACACTGTCAGCGAGTTTCACCGCCAGCGGTTCCTTGGCGGCCTGCGCCTGGTAGTCGTCGTACGCCTTCTTGTTCTGCGCGTAGTCGGGAGCGGTTTTGTCGGTGGGTTCGACGGGAACAAAAGGATTGCCGGCAGCATCAACGGCGGTGGTCCTGTCCCCGGTTGCGGTGCCTGCGGGATCAGCCTTGGGCTCGTCGGCAAAACTGAAAGCGGACAAGCCGACGAAAATCGCTGCCAGCAGAACGATGCTGGCGCTGGCTGATCCGAACCACCGGCGCAGAGGGCGCCCTCGCTTTGTCATCTGTAAGTGCTCCTGTATTTGAGTCCTGCGCATTTCCCGAGGCGATGCGGACCCGGAAAGGTCGTTCCGGCTCCGAAACGCAAGAATTCTTACGCCCGCGATACCCGTTGTGGCGGCAGCCACCACGAATCGAATTCAGTTAATCCGCGAAAGTAAATCGAGGGATTCGGTGAGTCCAATAGATATTTCTTATCGGAATCATCAGGAGAATGACGGAACGAGCGGTTAGCATGCAGGAGAGAGAACAGGCGGCTTGGCGGGCTCGAGAAACTGGAGGTTCAGATGCGGAGGGTGCTGCCCGGTATGCGCTGATACGAATTGGGAACGAAGGTGTAAATCAAAGATTGGAGGCGCGGGTCGGAATCGAACCGACGCATAAAGGTTTTGCAGACCTCTCCCTTACCACTTGGGTACCGCGCCCCTGCTCACTACGTTAGCGTTCCGTGCGGAAAATGTCCATTTGCCGGGGAACCAGCAGGCTGAGAAAAACATGGAGCGGGAGACGGGATTTGAACCCGCGACTTCGACCTTGGCAAGGTCGCACTCTACCACTGAGTTACTCCCGCTCAGCGAGAATATTATACCGCATTTGCATCTCGGGATGCCTCTGTATGTGATCGGCAAAATGCACGGGCGCCCGCGTGCCGCCACAGCTCTCGGCGATGCAGCTACGCCAGTTCCACTTCGATCTTCTTCGCCGGGATACCGTTCCCTCCGAATGGTTCTGAGCCGGGCGTTCCTCAAAGCGCCCGGCTACTTTGAGGAAAAATGATAGAGACTTGCGAACATGGCGCACGCCGCATCTTTTGTGGTCAGTGCAACACACGAAGCTGCGCGGCGTTGACCTTCCCCTTCGTCCCCACCTAACATGTCCTGACCAGTGTCCACGCCCTCCCAACCCGTGGGTCAGACGGTTTCCCATTACCGCATCCTCAGCAGGATCGGAGGTGGGGGCATGGGTGTGGTGTATGAGGCGGAAGACCTCAAGCTGGGTCGCCACGTCGCCCTGAAGTTCCTTCCCGACGAACTAGCAAACGACGCACAAGCCCTCAGTCGCTTCCAGCGGGAAGCCAAAGCTGCGTCCTCCCTGAACCACCCGAACATCTGCACGATCCATGAAATAGATGAGTCCGATGGGCGAACCTTCATCGCCATGGAACTGCTGGAAGGGCAGACGCTCCGGCATCAGATCAATGGCAAGCCGCTGGAGATCGAAACGGTGCTCGATCTGGGCATTCAGATTGCCGACGCCCTTGACGCCGCACATTCGAAAGGAATCATCCACCGGGACATCAAGCCCGCGAACATCTTCGTAACGAACAGGGGTCAGGCGAAGATTTTGGACTTCGGATTGGCGAAGGTGAAGCTCAAACTTGAGGGCATTGCCCTGAGCGCCCCGACCATAGAGTCCGAGGAACATCTGACGAGTCCGGGCAGTGCGCTTGGAACTGTGGCGTACATGTCGCCTGAGCAGGTGCGTGCTAAGGAACTCGACGCTCGCACGGATTTGTTCTCATTCGGAGCGGTGCTCTATGAGATGGCGACAGGTAGTTTGCCGTTCCGTGGTGAAAGCACAGGGGTCATTTTCGATTCGATACTCAACCGGACTGCGGTTTCCCCGGTTCGACTCAATCCCGATCTTCCGCCCAAGCTCGAAGAGGCCATTAACAAGTGTCTGGAGAAAGATCGCAATCTGCGCTACCAGCATGCCTCGAGATTCGCACCGATTTGCAAAGGGTGAAACGCGATACTGAGTCCAGTAGAACAGTTCCCATATCGCCATCGCCTGCCAAACTTCTCAAAGGTGGCAAGCTCTGGATCGCCCTAACCGCTGGCATCGCGACAGTCGCGCTGGCGGCAGTTGGTACTTGGTACCTGCGATCTGGCAAAACAGCAAATCCGATTGATTCCATTGCCGTGCTGCCCTTCGCCAACGGGGGTGGAGATGCCAATACCGACTATCTCAGCGACGGCATCACCGAATCATTGATCGACAACCTCGCCCACGTACCCCAGCTTAAGGTGAAGTCTCGCAACTCAGTCTTCCACTACAAAGGGAAGGATGTGGATGTGCCAAAGGTCGGCAACGATTTGGGCGTGTCGGCGCTGGTGATCGGGCGAGTGGTGCCACGGCGTGACAGCATCGAAGTGAGCGCCGAGCTAACCAATGTTCAGGACAGTACCGTAATCTGGGGGCAGCACTACAGCGGAAAGAGTGCAGACATTATCTCGTTGCAACAGCAAATTGCGAGCGATCTCGCGGAAAAGCTGCGTTCCAAGCTCAGCGCCTCAGAAAAGCAGCAAGTCACCAAGCAGGGTACGCAGAGTCCAGAAGCCTATGAGTTGTATTTGAGGGGGCGCTACTCGTGGAATAAACGGAGACTGGGGGACATTGAGGAGTCCATCTCGTATTTCAATCAAGCCATTGCGAAAGATCCCGGCTACGCTTTGGCATACTCGGGTCTGGCCGATGTCTATAGCGTACTGCCTTATTTTGGCGGCAGCAGTCCAAGCCAGAACTATCCGAAGTCCAATGCCGCCGCCCGCAAGGCGCTGGAGTTGGACGCGACCTTGAGCCATCCTCACGCTGTTCTGGGCAGCAACGAGATGTTCTACGACTGGGATTTTGCCGGAGGCGAGGTTGAGTTCAAGAAGGCTTTCGAACTCGACCCCAACGATGCCACGGCACACCAATGGTACGCGGGCGCTATCGGAAGGATTGGGGGGAGGGAGAAGGAAGCTCTCGCCGAAGCCAATCGTGCTCACCAGCTTGATCCGCTGTCACCGATCACCGGCACGGTCATCGGATTCGTTCACACATGGGCACGGCAGTACGATGAGGCCATTGCCGTTTGCAAGAAGTTGGCAGGTGAGAATCCAACATTCGCCCAAGCGCATAATTGCTTGGCCAATGCGTACTGGGGCAAAGCCATGTACCCGCAGGTCATTGAGGAATGGAGGGTCTTTGGCGTGCTTTCCGGCAACCAAAACGAATCCGAATTCGCTTCTGCTCTAGAACAAGGATTCCGTTCAGCAGGCTGGAAGGGTGCTCTCACCAAAGGCATTGAAACCCGGCAAGCGCAACGCAAGACTGGGTACTCGTCTGCATACGGGATTGCTATCATGTATGCCGAGTTGGGAGAAAAAGATCAGGCTTTTCAGTGGCTCAACACCGCCTATCAGGAGCGCGATTGGCTGCTTGTGGATTTGAAGACTGACTTCTTACTCGATCCCTTACGTTCCGACCCACGGTTTACCGAACTGGTGCGGAAGGTGGGGCTGCCGCAGTAAGTATCAGGGACAAGTGTCAGAAGGTATACCCCTGCACCAACGACCGACCCGGCAAAACAGGGGGCGAAAGTCCGCGAAAAATGAGGGCGCAGAATCGAGCCTTTTGAAACGGAACGAAAGAAGTGTTAGCAAAGCCTTGAAAAGATTCCTGCTCTTGCCGATAATCGCACTCGCCCATGCCAAAGAGCACAATCAACTTAGACACGGTGCGCAAGATCGGCTTGGCGCTGCCCGGCGTGGAGGCAAGCACAGCCTACGGGGCACCCGCGCTCAAAGTTCGTGGAAAACTGCTGGCGTGCGTGCCTACTCATCGCTCGGCTGAGCCGGGTTTCGGCGATGCAGCTACGCCAGTTCCACTTCGATCTTCTTCGCCGGGCGGTCGAGCTTTACTATCCGAAAACTCCGCACTTGCCCGGCGCGGCCGGGTTCTGCCTTAGGAGTGGGGCTCGATCCGGTCTTCCATCGCGCTTGCAGCATGGAGCTCAGAGAAGACAAGTCCGCGGCCGCTGCTTTGGGCGCCTCGGTTTGTGCAGGAGCCGCCGCCTTCACTTTGCAAGCCGCATGGATGCCTTCGCCCAGCTCGACTTTCGCGCCGGATTCATCCATCAATCGCCCCGTCACCACGTCACCCTCGTTGTGCTCGACGATGTATTCATCGAGTCCGGTCGGGACGAGCTGCTTCATGCCCAGCCGCATTTGCCGCTTCTCGAGGTCGATGGCGAGCACCTGGGCCTTGACGATTTGCCCGACGCGCAGCATGTCCGCCGGCTGGTTGATGCGCTTTTCAGCGGTGATATCGCTGACGTGAATCATGCCTTCGATTCCTTCAGAAAGCTGCACGAAGGCCCCGAACTTTGTCAGATTGGTGACCGGTCCCTCGACCGCCGAACCAACCGAAAACTTTTGTGAAACTTCGGTCCAAGGATCGCCGAGCGCCTGCTTGAGTCCCAAAGAGATGCGGTGTTCGGCGGGCTGCAATCCAAGAATCACAACTTCCACCGTCTCGCCCGGCTTCACCACGTCGCTGGCCTTGCGGACTTTGCCTCGAGACCAAGACATCTCGGAGATATGAATCAGTCCTTCGATGCCGGGCTCGAGCTCCACGAATGCTCCGAACTCCATCAGGCGTGTCACGGTGCCGCGGACGCGGTCGCCCGCGTTGTATCTCTGCGCGATTCCATCCCAAGGATGCGGCTGCAGCTGCTTCATGCCAACCGCAATTCGCCGCTTGTCGCCCTCGCTCGAAACCTTGAGTACTTTCACCTCAACCTGCTGGCCGACGGTGAGAACATCGGACGGTTTGTTGACGCGGCCCCATGCGATTTCGCCTACGTGCAAGAGAGCGTCGACTCCGCCCAGGTCAAGAAAGGCGCCGTAGTCGGTCAGGCTGCGCACGGTTCCATTGAGGACTTCACCCTCTTTGATCTGGGAGTAGAGGCGATCTTTTGAGGAGCGTTCTTCTTCCTCCGCCACGGCGCGGCGGTCCACGACCACGTCTTCGTCCGTGACGTCGAGCTTGATGATGCGGCAGCGAATTTCCTGCCCGACCAGTTTCTCCATGTCGGCGGCGTCGCGCACCCCGCTGCGCGATGCGGGCATGAACGCGCGCACCCCAACGTCCACGCTGAATCCGCCTTTGATGACGCCCGTGACCGTGCCCAGGACAGTCGCCTTGTCAGCAAAGGATTTTTCCAGCCCGGTCCAGTCCATGGGCCGCTCGACCTTGAAGCGCGAGAGCTCGTAGTAGCCGTCCGGGTCGCGGCCTTTGACCGTGACTGACACCTTGTCGCCTGGCTTGAGGGTTTCGCCTTGCAGTGCCGTCAGCGGCAAGATTCCTTCGGACTTGTATCCGATGTCGAAGAACACCGACTCCTCGTTGACGGCAATCACCGTGGCCTGCAACTGGCGACTACCCTCGGTCTTGCGCGAGTGGCTCTTCTGATACTGCGAGAGAATGTCGCCGAACGACTCGGTGTTCTCGGCAACTGGTTGAGTCTCAGGATCTGGGTTGGGTGTGGCTGGATTGGAAGTCACTGGGTCACCATGAAAGGTTACAGCCCTCATCGCGGGATAGGATTCACTAGGATATCATCGCGGACGGCGTGACGGCGAAGCTCTCCAGACAAGTTCCGGGGTTTTCTTAGCGAACTTAGCGGCATTTCCTCGCGATCTTTGCGCTTAAAAGCTTCTAAACGCAAAGACCGCAAAGAAAGGCCGCTAAGGTCGCTAAGAAAACCTCTCTGGCAGGCAAGTTCTGTCGATTCATTGCCGCGCCCACTGCGGGTCTTCTTCTGGCGTCACGATCTGGCCGTCGCGCATGTGAATGATGCGGTCGCCGTACTTCGCCGCCTCGGGATTATGGGTGATCATCAGGACCGTCTGCCCCAGTTCCTGGTTCGACTTGCGAAGCATGCTGAGCACGACGTCGGAGTTTTTGGAATCGAGATTGCCCGTGGGTTCGTCAGCCAGCACCACGGCAGGCTTGTTGATGAGGGCCCGCGCCAGCGCCACGCGCTGCTGTTCTCCACCCGAAAGCTCGGATGGGCGATGCCCGAGGCGCTTGGTCAACCCAAGCAGATCGGTGATGCGGTTGAAGTGAGCGGGATCGCGATCGCCGTTGCCGGAAATCTCTTGCGCGATGACGATATTCGACCTTGCGTCGAGCGTGGGCAGAAGGTTGAACTTCTGGAAGACGAATCCAATCTTGCGTTTGCGCATGCGGGTGCGCTCGGCGTCGGAGAGCGTCGCCAGGTCGTCGCCGTCAAGCACCACACTGCCACCGTCGGCGCGGGTCAGCCCGCCCAGAAGATAAAAGAGAGTGGATTTTCCGCTGCCCGATGGCCCTACCACGCTGACAAATTCACCTTTTTGTACGTTGAAGGTGATGCCCCGAAGCGCCTCAACCTCGATTTTGCCTACGTGGTACGTCTTGCGCAGGTCTTTTGCTGCAATGAACGTCTCGGCCATGTCTGATACGAATCTTACACGAACCGCGAGGGCGGGCAGGGGAGGTGTGGCACTTTGAAGACTGAGACAATCGTGTTGGCAACGGGGCGCGACAGCGAGTCTAAGCTGCGCCGATCTGACTCGCTACTTCGAGAGGACGCTGCTGCAGGCGCTTGGGCCCGCGCTTGCGAATCAGCAACTGCCGGACGCGTTCCAGCAGATCCACCGGCGCGTACATTCCCTTGGCGAGAAAAACGTCCGCCTTTGACTCATGGTCATAGATGCGAACCTTGCTCGAGATGAGAATCGCAGGAGTGTGGGGCGACAATTCTTTAATTTTGGCGATCAGTTGAGGGCCGTCGAGGCCAGGCATGGCCATGTCGGCAATCACCAGGTCAATTCCTCCCTGGATGAAGCGTGCCATGGCGTCTTCGCCGCGGGAAAAGCTGGCCACCCGGTAGCCGCGCGTTTCCAGCATGATTTTGCGGTGGGAAAGGGACTGTTCGTTGTCGTCTACACACAAGATGGTGCGCTTGGGTTTCATCAGCCTTCCGAATCCGTTGGTCCGATCCGAGAGGGTGGATCGCAAAGCCAACAGAAACTTTTCTCAATATGAAGAATTTCAGAGCGAAGATGAATGCTAACGGGAAGCACGCTCGCTGTAAAGTGCCGCCGATGCCAATGGGACCATTTTGCTATTGATTTTCTTGCGCGTGGATGTGCGTCAGTGTTTTCGGTAGCTTGCGCAATGTGCGCTAGAGGAAAACTTCTGCACGCATTACTTCAACTGCGTTGCCTCCGACGCGAACGTTAACTACCCGGTTATCGGCTTGATTGTTCTCCCGGGCCGCGCGCACAAAAATCCGGCTGGGCCGCCGCATCTCGATGCCCTGCTCGATGAGGACGCGCTGCTCAGGAGCGGCCACGCCGTGGGCCACCATCCATGCCGCTGCGCAGCCGGCCGCCGATCCCGTGGCAGGATCTTCACCGTTGTAAAACAGCATGCGGGCGTGCAAACGGGCCTCCGGATCAACAGTTTCCCGCGACACGAAATAGAAGAACTTCCCGCCGGTCTTCTCCAGATATTCGTCGGCGCGTCTTAGATCAAGCCGCAGATTCTGTATTACCGACAGCGATTTCAAGGGAGTGACCGTGTAGGGAAGCCCAGTCGAGACCGTCTGGATGGGCAGCGATGGGTCAAAATCTTCCACGCGCAATCCCGTAGCTCGCGCCACAGCCTCGCGTTCGTGCTGCATAGAGAAAACTGGATCGACCTGCGTCATTTCTCCATACGTCGGATGGCCCTGCCTGTCTTCAAAATCGCACCGGTACTTTACCCACGTTAAGTTCAAGGACGATTTCGGCGGCGCCGCTCGTGCTCCGCAACGCGAAAGCCGTTCCGAGGGTCGGATGGCCCGCAAATTGCAGCTCTTCCTGCACGGTAAAAATCTTCACCCGCACGCCAAGTTCGCGTTCGGTCTTCCGCTCGCTGGGAAAGATGAAGGTGGTCTCCGAGAGATTCATCTCTCGGGCAATCGCCTGCATCTCGGCATCGCTGAGTCCACGAGCGTCAAAGAAGACCGCTAACGAGTTTCCTTCGAGCGCTTTCGAAGAAAAAACATCCCACTGCGCCATGGCCAGCCGTCTTGTCTGTATCGTCACTGATGTCTCCTTGGCATTCGTAGCGCGTGTTCTCGGCAACAACAGTGATGCTGCTGGTCCTGCGCACGATGCAGGAAAGATACGCCCACGCGGCTTTCTGCGGTCTGCGGCGTTTGACAGTGGCAGGCAGCGCTCTTATGCTGGAAACATGACTTGTTCCTCTACCGCCTGTGCCATGTGTTGTTGTCCGGCGCCGGCGTGTGGGTAGGGGATCAGCGAGATTCTTTCCAACCCACCCGGCAAAGCGGGTGGGTTTTGTTTTCATCCGCTTTTCACGCTTAGAAATCTAGGAGCCTGGGCGGGCCAGCTTTCGGAATCTTGAGCGAGCCAAAATTATCCAAGGAGAAGAAACATGCCCACTGCAACCGTAAGCGAAACCTATAGCGTTCCCAGAATCAACGATACGGCCCCCGACTTCACTGCCGACACGACGCAAGGCACCATCCATTTCCACGATTGGATCGGCGATGGCTGGGCGGTCCTGTTCTCACATCCGAAAGACTTCACACCTGTCTGCACTACCGAACTGGGCTACATGGCGAAGCTGCAACCGGAATTCGCCAAGCGGAACGTCAAGATCATCGGGCTGAGCGTCGATCCAGTTTCCAGCCACGAGAAGTGGGAAGGCGACATTGAAGAGACGCAAGGCACCAAGGTGAACTATCCCATGATCGGGGATCCCCAACTGAAGGTCGCGAAGCTCTATGGCATGCTGCCCGCCGGCGCCGGCGAGAGCTGCGAAGGCCGCACTCCAGCGGATAACGCCACGGTGCGCACGGTGTTCGTGGTCGGCCCCGACAAAAAGATCAAGCTGCAGATCAGCTATCCCATGACCACGGGCCGCAACTTCGACGAGATCCTGCGCGTGATTGATTCGATGCAACTCACCGCCAAGCACAAAGTAGCCACGCCGGTGAACTGGAAGCCGGGCGATGACGTGATTCTTACTGCCGCGGTTTCAAACGACGAGGCGCAACAGAAGTTTCCAGGTTTCAAAACCATCAAGCCTTACCTGCGCGTAGCGAAACAGCCGAAGTAGCCAGGGTCGCAAGGCAGAGCAGAAAAAAGGCCACGCACTGCACGGAACGCCGTCAGTCCGTGGCCTTTTAACTTCGAGTTTCGTGCCGGCCCTTTCTACGGAACCACAACCTGCAGTGGCGCCGAATAGGTGCTTTCCTGCCCACTGGAATTCACTGCCGTGGCGGCATAGTAATAGGTGACGCCAGAAGCAACTGAGCCATCGGTGTACGCGGAGCCCGGATTCAGGGTCGAATTGATCTTGGAATAAGAGCCCACCGCGGTTCCGCGATAAACGTTGTAGCCTGCCACCGAAGACGTGCTGGCGTTCCATGAAAGGTTGACGCTGTACGTCGGCATAACGCCGGTGCCCGCGAGCGACTCGGCGGTCTGCGAGTTCGAGGCATTGCTGACCAGAGTCACGCTCGCAGAGGCGGCGCCGCCCTTGGTTGGGGAAAAGACCAGGTTCAGCGGCACGCTTTGACCCGCACTGATCGTCATTGGGAAACTAGCTCCGGCGATCGCGAACTGCGAGTTGCTGCTGGCGGCGGATGAGATGGTGACGCTTCCGCCGGTCGCAGTCATGGTCGAAGCCTGGGTGGTCGTGCTGCCAACGTCCACGTTGCCAAAATTCAGGGCGTTCGGGGAGACGGAAAGCTGCCCGACCGTGGTGCTGGCGCCAGTTCCGGTGAAGGGAATGCTGAGATTCGGGCCGCCAATAAAGAGGCTTCCGGCGGCGGTGCCAGCGGATTGCGGCGCGAACGTAATGTTCAACGTGACACTTTGCCCCGCGGCAAGAACCATAGGCGCAGACGGGCCGCTGACCGAGAAGTTGGTTCCCGTCGCCTGGAAGCTGGAGATTTTTTCCTTCCAGGAGCGGGAATTGGTCAGCACGACCGAAACGGATGTGCTCGTCCCGACGGCGACCTGTCCGAAGGAAACACTTGCCGGCGCGGCCGTCAGGGACGCGCTGGTCGAACCCGCGCCTCCGATTTGAATTGTGAGGTTCGGGTTGCTGGTGAGCGTTATTTTTGCGCCCACCCATCCTTTGCCAGCGGGAGTGAACGTTACGCTGACCGGGATACTCTGACCTGCTGTCAGAACCACGGGCAGGTTGACGCCAGACACGGTGAATGAGGAATCGCTAACGCTGATTCCTGAAATCGTCGCGCTATTTTGGCCGGTGTTGGTCAAAACTGCGAACTGAGTTTCCGACTGACCCAACGCGACTTGGCCAAACGAGAGGCTCGTCGGCGAGCAGGCGAGCGGCTGTGTCCCCGCCAGAGTACCCAGTGGCACCAAGGCAGAGAAGGTTAAGAAGAGAATGGTGGAAATGACACCAATGGACGGAGATTGACTGCAGGACTGGGGGAGTCTCATGTTTTTAGTTTGCGACCCCTTTGCTTGCAGGCAAAGATGCCAATGGGTCACAAGCTCTTGTGGCCGGTTGGACAATGACCAGAACGGGAATCAATTGCGGAGGAAGATCGAACTCAACTAGAGCGGCTGAAACCCAATGGCCCCGCCGGGTGAGGGCGAGGCCGTTGGCGCGTCGGTGAGATAGAAAGTTGCTAGTGCTCTATTCCGTTTTGGGACTAAGGGATCTGAACGTTGGAAACGATGTTCGAGTAACTGCTTTCTTCGTTGCTCGAATTCACCGCGGTCGTCGCATAGCAGTAGAACGTACCGTTCACTACGGTGGAATCCGTGTAGAGCACACCTGTATTGAGCACAGAGTTGATTTTTGTGTAGGATCCGCACGAAGTCGTATACAGAGCGCGATAGACGTTATAGCCGGAAATGCTCGGCGATACGCTCGCAGTCCAGGACAAATTCACCGAATGTGTGGACGCCGCCGTACCGGTACCGGTCAGAGTTTCGGTCGTCGTAGAAGGCTGAGCATTGCTGGTGAAGGTAAGCGTAGCGCTTGCCGCACCCGCCGTCGTCGGACTGAATGTGACCGTAAACGGAACGCTCTGGCCCGCTGGGATGGTGACTGGCAACGACAGTCCGCCCACGCTGAATGCCGAGTTGTTCGAAGTCGCAGCCGTGACCGTGACATTTGCGCCGCTTGCGGTCAGGCTTCCTGATGCTGTTCCGCTGTTCCCAACTACCACGTTGCCAAGCGGCAAGGTGGACGGAGTAACGGTAAGCGTTCCGGTCGCTACAGCGGTGCCAGTTCCCGAGAGCGGGATGGTCAGGGTCGGGTTCGACGCGTTCGAAGTGATCGTGACGTTGCCGCTCGCGCTTCCCGCCGACGTCGGAGTGAATGTGACGTTGAAAGTCGCGCTCTGTCCCGACGTGAGCGTGACGGGAGTCGTGATTCCACTGAAAGTGAATCCGGTTCCGCTAATTCCAACCTGAGAAATCGTGACGCTGGAACCGCCGGTGTTGGTGACCTTCTCGGAAAGAACCGTGTTGTTGCCGACGGTCACACTGCCGAAGCTGAGGCTGGTCGGATTCGATCCCAGGGTTCCGGCGGTGACGCCAGTTCCCGAGAGCGGGATGGTCAGCGTCGGGTTCGACGCGTTCGAAGTGATCGTGACGTTGCCGCTCGCGCTTCCCGCCGAGGTTGGGGTAAAGGTGACGTTGAAGGTCGCGCTCTGTCCGGACGTGAGCGTAACGGGAGCCGTGATTCCACTGAAAGTGAATCCGGTCCCGCTAATTCCAACCTGAGAAATCGTGACGCTGGAACCGCCGGTGTTGGTGACCTTTTCGGAAAGAACCGTGTTGTTGCCGACGGTCACGCTGCCGAAGCTGAGGCTGGTCGGATTCGATCCCAGGGTTCCGGCGGTGACGCCAGTTCCCGAGAGCGGGATGGTCAGCGTCGGGTTCGACGCGTTCGAAGTAATCGTGACGTTGCCGCTCGCGCTTCCCGCCGACGTCGGAGTGAATGTGACGTTGAAAGTCGCGCTCTGTCCCGACGTGAGCGTGACGGGAGTCGTGATTCCACTGAAAGTGAATCCGGTTCCGCTAATTCCGATCTGAGAAATCGTGACGCTGGAACCGCCGGTGTTGGTGACCTTCTCGGAAAGAACCGTGTTGTTGCCGACGGTCACACTGCCGAAGCTGAGGCTGGTCGGATTCGATCCCAGGGTTCCGGCGGTGACGCCAGTTCCCGAGAGCGGGATGGTAAGAGTCGGGCTCGGCGCGTTCGAAGTGATCGTGACGTTGCCGCTGACGCTTCCCGCCGAGGTTGGGGTAAAGGTGACGTTGAAGGTCGCGCTCTGTCCCGACGTGAGCGTGATGGGAGCCGTGATTCCACTGAAGGTGAATCCGGTTCCGCTGATGCCGACCTGAGAAATCGTGACGCTGGAACCACCGGCGTTGGTGACCTTCTCGGAAAGAACCGTGTTGTTCCCGACCGTCACGCTGCCAAAACTGAGACTAGCCGGACTCGGTGTCAAATCGCCCGGCGAGATTCCCGTGCCCGACAAGGGAATGGACAGCGAAGGATTCGACGCGTTCGAAGTAATCGTGACGTTTCCGCTAACGCTTCCTGCCGATGTTGGAGTGAAAGCGACAGTGAAGTTCGCGCTCTGTCCTGACGTGAGCGTGACGGGAGCCGTGATGCCACTCAAGGTGAATCCGGTCCCGCTGATCGCGACTTGAGAGATCGTGACGCTCGAACCACCCGTGTTGGTGACCTTCTCGGAAAGAACCGTGTTGTTGCCGACCGTCACGCTGCCGAAGCTGAGACTGGTTGGATTCGATCCCAGAGTGCCCGGTGTGACTCCCGTGCCCGACAGTGCCATGGTCAGCGTCGGATTGGAACCATCGGAGGTGATCGTTACCGTGCCGCTTGCGCTTCCGCCAGACTGGGGCGCGAACTTTACCGTGAAGGTTGTGCTCTGCGAGGCGTTGAGCGTCAGCGGCGTGGTAATTCCACTGAGTTGAAACCCTGTGCCGCTGATGGAAGCTTGAGAGATGTTAACGCTCGAACCACCCGTATTGGTCAGGGTCACGGTCTGGGACTGCTGCGCTCCCACGGTGACGTTGCCAAAACTCTCACTGGCCGGATTGGTGGCAAGCGTTCCAGCGCCTGTTCCGGTCGCGGTTCCTGTTCCCGAAACGATGAGTTGTGAAGTTGGACTCGAAGCGTCGTTGCTTGTAATGGTGACTGCGGCGGTGAACGCGCCGGGCGCATTGGGCGTGAACTTGATGCTGATGGGAGTGGTTTGTCCCGCGGCGACCGTAATTGGTAGGCTCGGCGAGGTCAGAGAGAAATACTTGCTCGAGACGGCGGCGCTGCTAACCGTGATTGATGCATTTCCGGAGTTCGTCGCGTTGACGGCGACGGTCTTGCTGCTGCCGGCGACAACACTGCCGAAATTCAGACTCGAGTCCGCCAGCGAAAGACCAGTGGGTAGCTGTTGGTTGCCGGCCGCGCTCACACCCTGGCAACCGACTAGGATTGCGAGGCTAGCTACGACAAATAGTGCGCCAGCGACCTTCCCAAAATGGTTCGAGCAACTCTGTTGCGCCGATGTTTGTCTCATAGTCAGCCAAAGAACCGTACCCTAAAGTTCCATGACTGCCTGGACCGGGGGACGGCTCATCCCAGACAGTTTGGGGTCGCCGGCGGCATGCGCGATAGATACCCTTGGTACACGACCGAACGCCAAAAGCGTCAGTAAGGAAGGTGCTGTACTGTCGGGGAGCCCGTATTACGGGTGACTCACAGAGTTGAGCTTGGGAGGGAGTGGTGTATTCAAGGTCCCGAACAGGAGTGGCCTTGAATGGTCGGGTTGGGATGGAGGCATCGCGATGTGGGGGAGTTTATCGTTAAGTTACTATGCGGATGCCCAGGAAACGTGCCAGCTAAGGCTCTGGAACCGTGTACACCGCGGCATTGGCGGTGCCGTATATATTCCTGCCCGGACCAAGATTAAATGGCGCACAGACTCCGGTCGAGATGCCGGTGCAGCTAAAGAGCCATGACTGCCCACTTATGACCGGTGGGGCAGGGCTGGCTAAAGACTGGAATAGCAAGTCGATCTCCGCGACGGGGCTGAAAAATCCTACATAGCCTTGCGAAGAGACTTCACACCTGGAAAAGCTTCCGAGGGGCCCGAACGAATGTAGGAACGGTGTGCCGACCAAAGTCGGAAACCCAAAATTAAGCTGCGAGTAATTAAGCTTAAAGGCATAGTTGATCGACTGTCCGACACCAGGATTTGAGCTGTTCCCTGGGACCGCCAGAGTTCCGATGACTTCGTATATTATCGGCATTGTTGTGTCGATCCTTTCCGGTAGACGAAAGGGTATTCCCCCCACTTCTTCGTGTCAACCGCGGGAAGAAAACCTGCGGGTCATACCGCATCAACATGCGTGACTCGAGTACTTCCGCGCCACTACGATGAAGGGATCTGCACGTTCGAGACAATGTTGGAGTAGACGCTCTCCTGGTTGCTGGAGTCAACGGCAGTCGTGGCGTAGCAGTAGTGATTGCCGTCTGCCACTGCGGAGTCCGTGTACAGCGTGCCGGTGTTCAGCACAGAGTTGACTTTCATATACGTTCCGCACGACATCGTGTAAGCCGCGCGATATACGTTGTAACCGACGACGCCGGAGGAAGTGCTCGCGTTCCAGGACAGGGCAACAGAGTAAGTGGCTGCGGCAGTCCCGGAGCCGGTCAAGGCTTCTGTGGTTGTTGGCGGACTGGCATTGCTGCTCAAAGTGAGCGTGGCGTTAACCGTACCACTGACCACGGGGCTGAAGGTTATTGAGAACGGTATGCTCTGGCCCGCCGGAATCGTCGCTGGCAGCGACAGTCCTCCCACGCTGAAAACGGAGTTGTTGGTATTCGCTGCCGTGACCGTGACGCTCGTGCCGGTGGCGGTTATCGTTGCCGAAGCCGTTCCGCTCTTGCCAACGACCACGCTGCCCAGGCCCAGGGTGCTTGGGGTGACAGAGAGCGCACCGGCGGTCGCAGTTCCAGTTCCTGACAAGGGTATGGACAGCGACGAATTGGACGCGTTCGAGCCCATCGTGATAGTGGCTCCGAAAGTCCCCACCGCTACCGGCACAAACTTCGCGCTGACTGTGCAAGTCGCGCCGGGCGCAAGCGTACCCGGAACGGGGCAAGTGCCGATATTTCCCCAGTTAAACGGCCCGCTCGACATGGAACTGCTTGTGAAACTGACTGTGGCGCCCCCGGTGTTCGTGAGGGTCGTTATCAATATTGCACTTGTGCTGCCGACGGCGACGCTGCCGAAGGCGATACTGGTAGGACTCGCAGACAGCGTGCCGATCGCCGTTGCATTCACGGTCACCGAGGCGGTTGCATATTTCGTGGGGTCGGCGACGCTCGTAGCCTTGACGGTAACGGTTGTGTTCGTGGTCACGGTCGGGGCGCTGAACAAGCCTGAGCTGCTCACGGTGCCGGCGGTGGCCGACCAAGTGACTGCCGTGTTGCTGCTGTTCGTGACTTGGGCGGAGAATTGTTGGCTCCCCCCCGACGCGACAGTCGCTGTGGTTGGGGAGACTGAGACAGTCACTGCTGCGGCTGAAGTAGCGAACGTAGAGTCAAGCCCGGTGACCAGGACGCCAGTGGAGTCGGCCGATAGGACACGATAGTGATAAGTGGTCCCGGCGGTCAGCGCTGTCAGGCTAATGGAGTGCGCCGTCGTGAGGTTCTGATTCAACGCACTCACACTGCCGTAGCTGGTCTTGAGGCCGTACTTGACCTGCGAAGTTGCCGGCACGGCAGTTGTCCAATTGATGGTGGCGGTTGTGTTTGTGGTCGTAACCGTGACGGAACTGACCCAGGTTTGTGCAAAGGCAGATGGCGTGACGAGTACAACAAGCAGCGTAAAGACTAAAACCCAAGAAGCACGAGGAATTGTACACATGGCCCGAAATAGAAACGATCCACGACTGGAAAAGCGAGGGGGATGCGCTTCATCCTTTTCATGAAATGAATTAAGTTAAGACTTGCAAGTCGATAATAGAATGCGTGGGCCGCTAAGCAAGCCCGGGATGCACTAGTGGGTGTGAAAATGCACTTATCATTTCCCGATCGTGGAACGAGTCGATCGGATTCCTTAAAGGAGGAGAGTAAGTCTGATGAACATTGCCGGAAACAGTCCGCAGCCTGGCAGTCTCTCCCGGAGTAAGGGATGAATCAGGTTCGTTTCAGTCGCTTGAATTAGAAGGCCGCTTTGTTCGACCTCTCGGATTTGGGCGCTCCTGGCATGGCGAGATCTGACTTTCCAATTACAACGGATACCCTGTTGCCACGGTCGTGATATAGTGCTCCTCCTCTAACGCCTGCTCGCAACGCTCAGGTTCAAAACGGGCCCCTGCAAGAAGAACGCGGAAATTCGCCGCAATGGCGACCGCTTACTGGAGGGCAAGTTATGTTCAGCATCATCAAGCAAACTGCAGTGAGTATCGCGCGCGGCGCGATCACCGCCATGCCGGTGGCCGCGCTGGCGTTGTTGATCCCGTTCGGCGCTACCCCAGCGGCGGCGTCGATTGTGGTGGACCCGAATGCAACACCGTGTGTTACAGCCACGACACACTACACGACGATTCAAGCCGCGGTAAGCGCGGCGCCATCGGGGGCGACGATCCAGGTCTGCCCCGGAACCTACCCCGAGCAAGTTACGATCACGACCCCGTTGACGTTGAAAGGAGTCACGAGCGCGACGGCGGACACCGGCGCAGCTGTCGTCACGGTGCCCAGCACATTCACGGGCGGCCAATTCACACAGATTGACATTCAGGCCTCGGGGGTGACGCTGACCAACATTGGGGTCGATGGCGCCAACACGCTGAGTAGTTGCGATTTCGGCCCAAGCCTGACCGGGATCCTGTTTGATGCGGGCTCGTCAGGGAGCCTCAAGCAAGTGGCGCTGAGAAACCACAACATCAGCAACGGCACCGGCGGCTACTGCAACAGCGGGACGCCCGTTGCATCGAGTACTCCGTCCAGCGTTACTATCCTGGACTCGAGTATTCGCAACTTTGACTCGATCGGCATCATCCTGACCGCGACCACGAGCGTTAGCGTGAAGACGACCACGGTCGCGCCGGTCTACGTGCCTTCACCGCTTACCTCGAACATTCCCAATTGCGTGTATGCGAGTGCCCCGACCGTCACGGTCAGCTCCAACACGGTGGGCAACTGCGGCACCGGTGTGCATGTCGCCACCACTGTATCGGGTACGGTGTCCGGCAACACCATCGTCGGCTATGGCACCTTCGCCACGGGTTACGGTGTCTTTTGCTCCTCCAGTTGTATTGGGATCACGGTTTCGGGGAATCAGATCTTCAATACAGCGATCGGCCTTAGTATGAAGACGTCGGGAGAGACGGGCGCGATCACTTTCCAAAACAACACCATCTTCGGCACATCGGTTGGGGTGTACCTGTTCTTACAGCCGAATAATACAGTGAGCAACAACACGATCACCGATGCCGGGACTGGCGTCTATGGCGTGACTGGTAATACGGTCACCGGGAACATTTACAGAACAGTCACGACACTGACCCAGTAGGTGAAAGCGTTGTTCCGCAGCACTCGGCGCCGAGCGGATTGGGATTCCGATGGCGCCGAGGACTGTTCCGGCGCGGAACCATGCTCAGGCGGCGGTCTTTGTGGCACTGGGCTCGGAAACTCGTTGCTCCAGTTTTTTCCGAATGCGGCGAACCTCAACGAAGATGAGCGCAGTCATAGTGCAAGTCAAACTGCCTAACATCACCAGATATGGATCCATCGGTGGCGGGCTCCCCTTCCCGCTTCTGTGATTGCTCTATTTCTTCAAAATCCGGGTGCGTGTTCCGAGACCAGAGTCAGCGTCCTTGTCCATCCGAGTGAATAGCTGCTACCTCGAGCGAGCGTGACAGCTTCTCAATCTTTGGTCCGGATAACGCTTCGGAACACAGCAAACCCTTAATGCCTCAGCCGCTTCTTGTTCTGCCCGCGACTACTGGATCGAGCTGGCAGCATTGGAGAAGACGGTATTGGCGTTTGAGCCGATGAGCCTGATCGTACCCACGACGAGCACTAGAATCACCGCCAACATTACCGCGTACTCGGCGATATCTTGGCCCGCATCGTCCGACCACAACCTCCAAAACCGATCGGTCACAGTGAGACTCCTTTCTCCACAAAATCGTTACCAAAAGTAACGAGAGTATACACACTTCCGGGCCGCCCATCGAGACTTCGCTTGCGATAAACTTGCCGGGCGTTTGGCGAAATCGCCATGGTGAGTTAACCCCCACAAAATCATCGCGCTACGCTTCCTCAAGCAACCGCGCGGCGCGTTGAATGACGAGCGGCACTTCCTCAGTTCTTCCACTTTTCAAGCTGCGATATGCCGCATCGAGGATTTCCTGGTTCTGCCAGCCCTCTTCGCCGGGAGCTGGGAAATTGCCGTGTCCCTCGAGCGCGGCAGAGAACATGTCGACCTGACGCGCATATGCATCGCGATTCAACACCGTTTCTGTCTCAACGACTTTCCCGCCTCGACGCAACTCGATGCTAATCGGGCGCTCGACATTGAGCGCGTCGTCAGCGCGCAGCACTCCGGGATCGCCAACAATCTCGATCGGCGTGCGGTATTCAGCGCGTGTCGAGACCAGAACCGACGCAAGCGTTCCGCGAGCAAACTCCAGTGAAAGTGTGGCGGCGGCTTCAACGTCTCCGGACTCCAGATCCGAGACCGCAGTGGCGGTTACGCGGACGACTTCATCCTGCAGGATATAGCGAAGCGCATCAGCGCAATGCACTCCAACGTCGGCGATGGGTCCGCCTCCAGCGATCTTCGCGTCGGTGATCCACTTGCGAGGGTGGCCGTGAGTTAGAAAAGAGAATTCTGCTCGCGCAAAAACGGGCTTCCCCACCTGACCGGCAGCTACGCGCTCCCGCAGGCGCGCCGTGCTCCGCTCAAAGCGGAAGACCTGGGCCACACCAAGCAGCAGATTTGCCCGGCGGGCCGACTCCACCATGTGGCGGCACTCATCGGCGTTCATGCCCATCGGTTTTTCACAAAGCACCGGCTTTCCGCTTTCAATCGCCAGAAGCACGTCGTTCAAGTGCGAACTGTTAGGTGTGGCCACAAAGATCGCGTCCACCTCTGGAGATCGACAGAGGTCGGCTGCAGAGTCGAAGGCATGGGGAATCTTGTGCTCGGCGGCGGAGGAGCGCGCTTCCCGCATGTCGCGGCGGGACAATGCCGTCACGCGGCTGTTGTGGGCCAGTGCGAAACCAGGCATCAGTCGGCGCACGGCGTGCAGCCCAAAACCGAGAATTCCGTAGCGAATCATTGCAGGCGGAAGGAGAGCTTGTTCCTCGCCCAGGCATGAGGTTATCCCTCACCCTGTGATTTTGATTGTGCAAGCGCACTAGCAGGCGCAGAAAAACTCAGTTGCTGGCGCACAGCGAACCTCAGCGGCTAAAGCCGCGCCCCTTCAAAACACGAGCGAAATCAGAGTTTTTCCGCAGCCTACCAGGGAGGTCAAGCAAAACATAGCACTTACGGGCCATGCTTTCGACCAATATTTCGTGGTTCGGAAGGGATGGAACGCTTCTATCGTACAGATAAAAAGTTACTTGCGCTCGGCGTTGCAAACGCTTGCGACATCTGTTGCAGAAATTATCAGCCTTGACAGAAAGATTGACTGAGTTAAAGTTATCGCAGCCGGGATTTCAACTCACTAAGCGGTGAAATTTGCAGGTCCCGGTTTCAACCCTCCCCCCTAAGCATTTTCGTGGAATAACGAATCACTGTTGGATCCAGGTTATGGCGGTTGCTAAAATTATCACACTTGACATCGCCTAGTTCCGATGCAAAACTTTCGCTGTATTAACATAGCCGTAACAAAAGAGCGCGCGAGCAAGTTCCCCCGGTGGCCCTTCTTTTGGCGTGGCATATAGGAGAACTTTTGTATGAGTCGTTTAGTCTGTTCGCCCAGGTGGATTGCGGTTGCGGCATTGGTGGTTTGCTTAGCTTCCACGAGTTTTGGACAGAGCGCGCACGGGTCCAAAACCGGCGCCAGTTGGGCTTCCTCAGTAGTTCGCGCGACCTTTACCCTGCCCGCTACAATCCTTTCGGCTGAACCGCTCAAGTACACGAG
Organism: uncultured Acidobacteriaceae bacterium; assembly: GCA_963819145.1. Taxonomy (GTDB): domain Bacteria; phylum Acidobacteriota; class Terriglobia; order Terriglobales; family Acidobacteriaceae; genus Sulfotelmatobacter. The sequence continues at coordinate 149,784 of CAWFVB010000048.1, read as the reverse complement.
TGAAGACCACCGCAAGAAGAAAAAGGGCGGCGGTACGACTGTACCCGAGGGTGGTTCTTCTTACGCTTACCTCGGACTGGCTGCTTTAGTGTGTCTGAGCGCGATCTGGTTAAGCCGCCGGCAGAGTAAGCTGTCAGAACGCCAAATGGGCTCTTAGTCCGCGTCAGCGTCTATCGAGCCTTTCGCGAGACTTGCTCCTATCAGAGGCGTCTGCGAGACAGTCGCGGTATTTCGTCGTTCCTTCCGGGGCCCGAGTCATTTTCTTGATGAGGGCTTCATACTAACCTCCACCGACTCCATTGCGGAACCCGATGGCTGCTTGGCGCGCCCAAGCCAGACGCCCGCTTTCTGCTGAGCTTCGTCCATCTGCTTGTCGGTCAGCAGCCGCGTGATCAGGGCACGAGCCTGCGACGTTCGTTCGGTGGCAATCAGATACCACATGTAAGCGTGCACCAGGTCTTCGGGTTGACGGCGGGTGAGATAGACCTGCGCCAGCGCCAGCTGGGCGGCAGGTAGACCTTTCTCGGCGGCTTTCTCCAGAAAGCCCAGAGTCGCCGCATCTTGATGTTTGCCCTGGAAAGCCTTTTTGGAAACTTCGGGAAGCAGCGATTCTTCGGCATTGTTGTTCTGGCTCAGGGTCATGAACAACAACTCAGTCCGGCTCGATACGCCCAGCTTATCGAAGACCCGAAAGAGGTAATTCTTGATCGTGTGCTGGCTCAGTCCCATCTGGTCAGCAATCTCGCGGTTGGTGAGTCCCTGCACCAGGCACTGCACAACCTCGAGTTCGCGTTTGGAGAGCAGGTTCAAGCCGTTTTTGCCGACCGCGCGAACCGCGGGAGTTGAGGCGAGAGCATCGATCGCGAAGGCCACCGCCCGTCCATCCGCCCAGATCTCGCCCTCATGCACTCTGTGCATGCAGTGGCAAAACATTTCCACCGAACTATCTCTGCTGAAAATCCCCCTGGCGCCGGCACGGAAGGCGTTGATCACGTCTTCTTTGTTTTGAGAATCGAGTAGAACCACGGCTCTGGTTCCAGGGCTGGCCGCGCGCAGTTCGCGCATCACCTCGAACGCATCAGCAGCGCGCCCGTAGAGCGCCGAACCGATCGCAATTACGTCCACTTTGTGAAGCAGAGCGGTTGGGATCAAAGTGGACGGATCCAGATCCCAGCTGACCACTTCGAGGGCCGGATCACGCTCTAAAGCACCCGCCAAAAGCTGCGTGTGGATACGAGAATTGTCGGCAATGAGTACGCGAATTTTCTTTTCTTCCCGGTTGCGGACAGAATCCATTGACCGACTCCGAAAACCATGCGAGATGCGGGCCTGCGCCAAACTGCGAACGATGATCGTCCAACCCTGTGATCGTCCACAGTTGTGACGGAATTCCGGACAATTTCTGCTGATAATGGGGGAAGGTCGCACCGTAAAATCATCGGGAGGAGCATCGCATCACCAACGCCAAAGACAAGAAAAGGCGTCGTCCTGCCGATTCAGGTGCTGTGCAATAAGTTAGCATACTGGGCCACGGGGGACAAGGCGCTCTATGCGGCAATTTGCGAGGGTGTGCAATTCCTTGCAACTCCCCGCGGTGCCCTCAAGTTTCAGCTAGGGCCTGGCTGATGATACCCACGTGGCGATTAGCGTATATCATCAATGTAATCAATATTATAAATGGAAATCTGTCGGCTAGCCGGGCTCCGAGCTCCGATTGGGTATAAGAGACAAAAGTCCCTTATGTATGAGAATAATGGGTCTGAGGTATAAGTATCATTCGATGAGACTTCATTCTCGTGCACCATGGAGAATTGCGGCGCTGAGGCACTGTACCTCTTGCAGCGGCGTGCACTGTCCGTTAACTTGTGACAGTCCGAGGGCAAATTTAAGCCTGTTGTTGGCTCCCCCCCCGCCCTAGGAAACAGCAGATCAAAACACAAGTAGACCTGAGTCGGAACCCGAAATAGAGTTTGAAGTTGCTCCTCCCCTGTAACCTGCTGGCTATTCCCCAAGGATCTCGGAAATCCGGGTCCCAAAGCTTATTTCATTTTCGAGGGTCAACCCAGGGGGTGTGACTCATAGGGCGAAGCTATGGCCTCTTGCACAGAATCGTTGCAGTTTCCGCAGACGTCGCAGTGGATGGAGACGAATCAAGTGGAGCATTGGTACGCTCTGCAGACTCGGGTCCACCGCGAGCGGGTAGTTGAGCAACGGTTACAGGAACGCGGTCTGGCTACTTTCCTGCCCATGGTCACTGAAGTTCATCGCTGGAGCGATCGCAAGAAGACAGTGCAGTTGCCACTTTTTAACAGTTACTTGTTCGTCAAGCTTGCTCCATCGAAAGTAGATCGCTTGAGAGTGCTTTGCGTGGATGGAGTATTCAGTTTCGTTGGCCCCAAAGGCGAGGGGACGCCGATTCCCGACTCACAAATTGAAGCAGTTCGAGCTCTGATCGAAGGGCGATTGCCCTGGTTGTCGCATCCGTTTCTCAAGATTGGTCAGCGTGTCCGCGTCAAGAGCGGAGCCTTGCAAGGCGTTGAGGGCATCCTGGTCTCGCGCAGCGGGGAGAGCTCGCTGGTGATATCGGTTGACGCAATCCAGAGGTCGATGGCAGTCCGTATCGAAGGCTACGACGTTGAGGCCGCCTGAGAAGTTGAAACCCATCCCCAAGAATCTGTAACACCCCCACCCGTTCACAATCTCAAGGAACCATTAAAGCCATGGCCGAAAATGCGGTCGAAACTGTGCGTGTGCTGGTCGTCAGTCGTGAAACGGCACTGCTGCGCCTGCTCTGGTCGTTAGGAGAGTCGAACTCCTGGCACCTGGAAACCGCTGCCAGTGGTTGGGAAGCGATGGAGCGCGTGCAGTCTGACCTTGCCCCCCACATGCTCTTGCTGGATCTTCCCCAGGGAGACAGCGACAGCCTGCATATTCTGCGCTGGCTCCGCCGGCTTCGTCCTGATCTACCCGTGGTTGTGGTTTGCCATCCGGAAGATGCGGGCCGGCAGAAAGAGGCGACCCGTCTCGGCGCAGAAGAATTCCTGGTGCGTCCCTTCGATGAGGACCAACTTGAGCGCGTATTCCGCAGGCGTCTCTACTCGACCGCCGAGCCCATCGAGGCGGAGATCGACAGCGACAATATCGAATCGATAGGCGAGGATGAGTCCTTCCTCAGCGTCAGCCCTGTCATGCAGAAGCTCCGCGCTCAGGCACAGTTACTGGCGCAAGCCGACGTGCCGGTGCTCATCGTTGGAGAGCACGGAAGCGGAAAGGGCACGGTTGCCCGCCTGATCCACAAGCTCTCGGTGCATTCTGGATTCAACTTTCAGACAGTCAACTGCGCGGCGATGCCGGGACATCTCCTTGAGATTGAGTTGTTCGGTAGAACGAACATTTCTTCACCTGGCTCGGCATCCGCCAGGATCAGCCCCGGCAAACTCGAACTCGCAGAAAAAGGCACGCTCCTGCTCGAAGAGATCACGGAGTTGCCGCTGGTCCTGCAATCGAGGCTTCTCCGGGTGCTGCAAGAAAAGCAATTTGTCCGCTTTGGTGAAGATCAACCCGTTGGCGCCGATGTTCGCATTCTGGCGACGAGCAGCGCGCAACTCGATCGGGCACTCGCGGAGAAGAAGTTAAGGGAAGATCTCTATTATCGTCTGAGCGCGTTCACGGTTCATGTGCCACCGTTGCGCCAGCGGAAAGATGAAATCAAGATCCTTCTGCAATATTCCATGCACAAGATGGCGCAGCATTATGGACTTCCTGCGAGAGAATTCACGCCTTCGGTACTGCAGGCTTGCGCCAATCATTTCTGGCCGGGGAATCTGAAAGAGCTGGAAACCTTTGTAAAGCGGTACCTGGTCGCCGGGGATCAGGAATTCATGCTCGACGGGCCTCATCCAACTCACGGAAGCAATGGGAACGGTAACGGTAACGGAGCGCATTCGTTCCTGCCCAATACTTCCGCGTCTCAGTATTCGGAAGTTGAAATTGCCTCAGAAGCCGCGGAACCAAAGTCTTTGAAGTCGCTGATCCAGGGCATCAAGTCGGAGGCCGAAAAGAACGCAATCGCCGCGGCCCTGGGAAAGACTGGTTGGAATCGGAAAGCGGCGGCTCGAATGCTGAAGGTCAGCTATCGTACACTGCTCTACAAGATTGATCAGTACCACATGAGCGCTTCGGAACCCTACGTTTCCCCGTTCTCCGGCGCCCGGACGAATGGAAGCGAAGTAAAAGGGAACGGCAGAGCAAGTTGAAAGTTGCAAACCAGGAGCGTCGAGGAACGACCATGACAACAACAGCCAGGAGTTCTTGGAAGTTCGGTCTGTTTGCGGCGTCAGTCTGCGTTCTTCTGTCGAGTTTGCTGTCAGCCCAGACAGGGTCCGGGAGTACCGCGGCTCCCGCAAGCAACGCCGCGACGACACCCGCGCAGAATACTGACGCGCCTGCTTCCCCGAAAGCGCATGACGACAGTTTCGTGATTGGCAACGACGACGTTCTGGCCATCAATGTGTGGAAGGAGCCGGATATCACGCGGTCCATTCCGGTGCGTTCGGACGGGAAAATCTCTCTGCCGCTTGTCGGAGAAGTGCAGGCGGCGGGGCGAACTCCGCTCAAGCTGGAACAAGAGATCGCATCCCGGCTGAAGAATTACATCGCAGAGCCCGAAGTCACCGTCATCGTTCAGCAGATCAATAGTCAGAAGATCAACATCCTGGGGATGGTGAACAAACCAGGCTCCTATCTCCTGACCAATTCCGCGACCGTGCTGGATGCGATTGCTCTGGCAGGCGGGTTCCGCGATTTCGCCAAGCAGGCGAAGGTTTATGTTTTGCGGCAAAGCGCCGACGGCAACCAGACACGAATTCCCTTCAACTACAAGGAAGTTGTGAAGGGCCAGAATCCCGCACAGAACATCAAACTGCAGCCGCGCGACACCATCGTCGTACCGTGATGAAATCCTTCAAGCAAAGTTTGGTGAGTTGATCGTGTCGGCGATCATGCTGATGGCTGTGCCTCTGTGGGCGCAGACCGGCAGCACGGACTCACAGCAGCAGCAGCCTGTACCTCCGTTGGTCGGTACGAACACCGGTACAGCCTCAGCCGATGCCAATAACGACACCGCGAATACCAACAGTGACCGCATGCAGGCCCCTCCTCCAGTAAGCGGCCAAACCTATCCCACCGTGCTTACCTCGCAAGAACGATCGAACTACATTCGCGGCGGACTGTCGTTTACCACGCCTACAGCGACAATGCAGTTGGGGTCATCGCGAACGGTCATCCTTTGAGTGACGTGAGTTATTCTGTCGCGCCTATGCTGGCGCTGGATCAAGACCACGACGAGGCTGCATTTTGTTTTGACCTACGCTCCTGGATTCACCTTTTACCAGCGCACCAGTTCCCGCAACGAGACCGACCAAAACGCTTCCATCGATTTTCAGTACCGATTGAGCCCGCACGTGACGTTGAGCGCAAAAGACGGATTCCAAAAGAGCTCGAACGTATTCAACCAACCGGATCTGGGCTTGGCTGGAGGAGTTTCTGGTGGCGCCCAGGGGCCCGAATCTTTCGGTGATTGCGCCGATTGCCGATCGCCTTAGCAATTTCGGCAACATTGGCCTCTCATACCAATTTGCCTTGAACGACATGGTCGGGCACCGGCGCAGCTTTTTCAAATTTGCACTATCCGAACCCTGCCCAGGTTCCCGGCCTGTATGACTCAAGTTCGCAGGGCGGTTCGGCCTTCTATTCGCATCGCATCTCGCGTGTCCACTATGTCGGGGTGGCATACGAATATCAGCGTCTGGTGTCGTATCCGACCTCGGGCAACAGCGAAACGCAGACTCACGCGGCGCTGCTTTTTTACAGCCTCACTCCGACGCCGAAGTTCTCAATCTCTTTCTTCGGAGGTCCACAGCACTCTGACACGACGCAACCTCCAGTACTCCCGGCAAGCGTCCAAACCGAGGCGCGCGCCTGGACGCCGTCGGCAGGCGCCAGTCTGGCTTGGCAGGGAAGACTGAACAGTTTTGCCTTGAGCTACGCTCACACGATCGCGGGAGGCGGAGGATTGATCGGGGCAGTGAAGATGGACAGCGCCACCGTTTCCGTACGGCAACAGATTTTGAGGACCCTCAGCGCATCGGTGGGGGGAGGGTATGCCCAGAACGACATTCTGGGTATGCCGGCCGCCCAGTCCAACAACGGACACTCGATTTCGGGGACTGCATCTTTACAGCAACAAATTGGCCAGCAGGTGAACCTGCAACTGGGATACACACGTCTTCACCAGGTCTACAGCAACGTAGGAGTCCTGTCCGCGACTCCCGATACGAACCGGGAATTTGTTTCCCTGTCGTATCAGTTTTCCAAACCGATCGGAAGATAATCCATGGTTGACGATCTCGAAGAGAAAAGTTCAGAAGGCCTCGACCTGCAGCACTATCTGGGCGTGGTGCGCCGCCGCCACTTCCACTTTCTGATACCACTGTTTCTTGGGTGGGCAATCGTTTGGGGTGCGAGTTGGGTGCTTCCTCCGCGTTACCAGTCGAGCACGCTGATTCTGGTGGAGCAGCCCAGCATGCCCAAAGACTACGTTACCCCTAACGTCAACGATGACCTGCAGCAACGCTTGCAGAGCATCACCCAGCAGATCCTCAGCCGCACGCGGCTGCTGAACATCATCGATCGGTTCAACCTTTACCAAAGCCAGCATGCGCAGCGGTCGCCTGACGAGAAGGTCGCGCTCATGCGCAAAGACATCGGGATCGACCTGGTGCGCGATACTCGCAGCGATCAGATCAGCTCATTCAATGTCAGCTACTCTGTCGCACGACCCCAGCATCGCTCAGCAAATCACCAGCGAGCTGACGAATCTGTTCATCAACGAAAACCTCGAAGTACGGCAGCACGAGTCGGAAGACACCACCAAGTTTCTCGAGAGCCAACTGGAAACGGCTCGCAGGATCCTGGCCGAACAAGAAGACCGAATTCGGCAGTTTAAGGGCCAGCATGTTGGCGAGATGCCGGGGCAACTGGCGAGCAACCTGCAAATTCTCAGCGGACTGCAGTCCCAACTACAGAAGGAAGAAGACGCGCTCAACGCCGCAAAGCAGCAGCACGTCTACCTGCAAACGCTGGCCGACCAGTACCGCGCGCTACAGGGAACGTGCGAAGACCGGAGACGGCACCACGGTGGGCATCCCTGCCCTCGACCAGGAACTGGAAAAACTGAAGGCACAACTCGCCGACCTGAGCTCTCACTACACGGAGCGTCATCCCGATGTTCGCAAGCTGAAGGAGCAGATCGCCAAAACCGAGAAGATGCGAGATCAGCTTCTGGCAAGCATGAAGACGAAGGCACCGGATGCGGCATCCGACGGCACTGAAGCTGCTTCGAACCAAACCGTGGATCCTACGCAGGCGTCGATGCTGGCGCAGGTCCAAAGCCAGCTGCGATCCAATCAGCTCGAAATCACCAACCGCGAACACGCCATCGCCGCACTGAAGGCCAAAGTGGACGACTATCAGGCGACGTCTGAATCAGGAACCGGTACGCGAGCAGCAGTTGGCCGATCTGACTCGCGGCTACGATCAGTCCAAAGCGAACTACGACGATCTGCTGAAGAAGAAGAATGAATCGAAGATGGCGACCAGCATGGAACTGCTGCAACAGGGCGAACGGTTCCGCATCGTGGACCCGCCCAGCTTCCCGCAGAAACCCGAATTTCCCAATCGCCTTAAGTTTTGCGGTATCGGACTGGGCATCGGTCTAGCCCTGGGCATGCTGGTGGCGGGGGCTTTTGAGATGATGGATGACCGCTTGCACAACGCGAAGGAAATCAGGAAGTTGCTGCCCGCGGAGGTGATCGGCGAAATTCCCGCGATTGTGAACGTGGCCGACGCTCAAATTGCCAGGCAGAAAGTCTGGCTCGGGTGGGCGACCGCGCGCCCTCGTGTTTGTTACCATATTGGCAGGATCGGCCTTCAGCTATTTGCGCGGCTAACTTCGTCCTCAAATGTATAAGCGCTTCTACAATCTGCAGCGAAACCCCTTCGAGATCACGCCCGATCCTTCGTTTCTGTTTGCCACGAAGAGACACAACGAGGCGCTGGCCGCACTTTACTACGGAGTGAGGCGGCGCAAGGGCTTCGTGGTCATGACGGGCGAAGTTGGCACGGGCAAGACCCTGCTGGTGCGTTGCCTGCTGCAGGTACTGCATCGCGCCAATGTTGCGTACGCGTACGTGTTCAACCCGCGGTTGAGTCCGATGGAGTTCCTGCAGTACATCGCGGGAGATTTCCGACTCCCCACTGCGGGCAAGTCCAAGAGCGAACTTCTTGCTGGATTTGAGCAGCTACGTGATCGCCCGTCATCAGAAGAATCTGACGACGGTTCTGGTGGTGGATGAAGCGCACCATCTTTCGCCGGACGTGCTGGAGGAAATCCGGCTCCTGACCAACCTGGAAACGCCGCAGGAGAAGTTGCTGCAGATTCTGCTGGTCGGCCAACCGGAACTGGATGAGAAGCTCGATTCCGTCGACCTGCGGCAATTGAAGCAGCGAATCGCGCTGCGTTCGCACCTGGGCGCGCTGAATCTGGAGGAGACCCGCGGCTACATTTATTGCCGTCTGCAACTGGCGGGAAATGCCAATCCTGGCGCAGCTGTTTCCGATGGACACAATCCTCGAAGTTCACCGGCAGTCGCGAGGGTTTCCTCGGCTGATCAACACGCTGTGCGAGAACGCCCTGATTCACGGATACGCAAAGCAGTCACGCGAGCATATCGCCCGAGATCATCGAGGAAATCGCCGCCGACTTCCGGCTTGAACGTGGAGTATTCCCCGACGGCCGGGCGGGCGATAGCAGGGCGATGCCTTCCAGCGGAAGTAGAACGGGCCGCAAGAACTCTTCTGGATCTGTATACGCACTTGCGGAACGCGCAGGACAGCGGGGTAGGCTTGAGAATGGCAGTGGGCGCGGGAGCGCGCAAAAATGAGCCGTATATTTGACGCACTACAAAGATCGGGGACAGAGCAGTCAGGGGTCGAATACCCCGACATGGTGTCCGTGGCCACGGAGGTTTTCGAGGCGCGCGGGGTCAGGTGTCCGCCGATCGAGCGCCGGCCGATCGAGCGCAGGGCGATCGAGCGACGGCGATTCGAGAACCGCTGATACCAGTTCAAGAAGCTCAGGCTCTGATCACTGAGGCGCTCGGGCAGGAGACGGCGAACGGCAGTGCTCCGGCAGAGTTTCCATCCCTGGAAGTATGTGTTACGCCATCCAGCCGGCTGGTGTTTCTTCACGGAACCCGATAGTCTGGCGGCAGAGAAATTCCGATTCCTGGGTGTTCGCCTGCGGCAGCTTCGGCAAAACCGCGCAGTTGAAGAAAGTGTTGGTCACCAGCACGATTCCGGAAGAAGGCAAAAGCTTAGTTTCGGCCAATCTGGCCGGCGTGCTGGCGCGCAGAAAACAGAAAGTGCTGCTGATCGAAGGCGATCTGCGGCGCCCGACCCTGGCCCAGCAATTCGGTCTGGGAAGACTGGCTGGTCTCGCAGAGTGGTTGCAGAGCGGCGCGCAGACACCTGCGAACATCTACCGTCTTGGAGGGCCCGGCTTTCTGGTTCATGCCGGCTGGCGACCCGCCTGCGAATCCTCTTGAACTGATGCAGTCGGGCAGGCTGTCTCAGTTGATGGGCCAACTTGCCAGCATGTTCGATTGGATCATTGTCGATTCGCCGCCTTTGCTTCCCTCTGGCGGACACTACGGTCTGGGCTCGACTAACGGAGGGAACCCTGCTGGTAGCGCGGGAAGGGAAGACGCAAAAAGCTGAGTTGCAGCGTGGCCTGGAAATCTTGAAGAAATCCGACCTGCTGGGGGTTGTGTTAAACGGCTGCTCCCACCCGGATCACAAGAATTACTATCAACGCTATGCGCCGCCAGCGAAAAAACTAAAGCCAGCCCGCCGTTTTCGGCGGCAATTGTCGCCAGACCAAACCCCCTCGACGCTAGGTTCAACCATCCCCCCGGTAGCAGCAGTCATTTCCGGATCCGCGCTTCGTGAATTCAGCTCGAACAGCGCAATACAGAAATCAGGAGAAGAAGTCGTGAACGTGCGTCGCTCAATTGACAGTGCAGGCTTTGTTCCTTTTGCCGGAAGTCACCGAGTCAACCTCTGATCGCGACATTCTCAGTCAGGAAGCGTTTCACCGGGTGATTTCGCTCGAACGGCGGAGAACGGAACGTTCCCGCAAGCCCTTCCTGCTCATGCTGCTGGATATGGGCGACTCACTTACCTCCGAAACCGTCGGGAAGAACTTGAACAAGACTCCTTGCGGCCCTTTCGGTGTCTACCCGGGAGACGGATGTGGCCGGATGGTACAAGAACGACTGCGTTGTAGGAGTCATGTTCACCGAAATCGCCGTCGATGATCGCGAAACCATTGTCAGCACGATGATTTCCAGGCTGAGTGACATTCTGCGGAATCATCTGAGCCTCGAGCAGTTCAATCAGTGTCAGCGTCTCCTTTCACGTGTTCCCCGAAGACTGGGATCAAGACTTCGCGCAAAGGCCCGAGCAATCCAGTCTTCTACCCCGACTTGTCCAAGCAGACCAATGCAAAGCGGGTCTCCGGGCGCGATGAAGCGAGCCATGGACGTGGTAGGTAGCGTCGCTGCGATGATGCTGGCCGCTCCGGTCTTTCTGGCCATTGCGATCGCCATCAAGACAACCTCGAAAGGGCCGGTCTTCTTTCGTCAGAAGCGGATCGGTCAACACGGTCAGCCCTTTGTTTTTCTGAAATTTCGCTCGATGCACACCGGCAACGACGCCAGCATCCACAAGGAATACGTCAAACAGTTGATTGCGGGCAAAGCGGAGCGCCACCCCTCCAAAGGAAATGGCGACGGTGTATTCAAGTTGACCAAAGACCCGAGGATCACGCGGGTCGGAGCTTTCCTGCGTAAAACCAGCCTGGATGAGCTGCCACAGTTCATCAATGTCTTGAAAGGGGAAATGTCATTGGTTGGGCCGCGCCCTCCGGTTCCCTACGAGGTTGAAGCCTACGATTTCTGGCACCGCCGGCGGTTGCTTGAAGCCAAGCCAGGAATCACCGGACTCTGGCAGGTCAGCGGACGCAGCCGCGTGAACTTCGATGAGATGGTTCGCCTCGACTTGCATTATGCGCGAACCTGGTCTCCGTGGATGGACATCAAGATCCTGCTGCGAACGCCCCGTGCAGTGGTGCTGCGGCGACGGCGCCCACTAAGACCCGCCCGGTAACTTCCCCCCGATGCCCTTCCCCAGGTCCCTCCCCGCACGGATTCGTCCCAAAATAAGGAGTCATAATGGCTACCTATCTAGCAAAGCCCGAAAACTCACATGCAGGCCTGAAGCGGGGCAGTGAAGTCGTCCGATTCGGAGTTATTGGTTACGGTTACTGGGGGCCGAATGTAGTTCGGAACCTGAATCACTTGGAAAATGCCGACGTTGTCGGCGTGTGCGACATGAGTCCGACCGCCAGACAACGATTTCAGAAAATCTATCCCGCATATCGCTGTGACTTCGGATCCCAGCGAGCTCATGTCTTCTCCCGAAATCGACGCCATCGCGGTGGTGACTCCAGTCTGGACGCACTACGAACTGGCAAAGGCTGCTCTCGAGAACGGCAAACATATTTTTGTGGAGAAGCCATTTACCAGCACTGCCGCGCAAGCCGAAGAATTGATCGACCTGGCCGCCAGGAAGAATCTCAAGATCATGGTGGACCATACGTTCCTGTTCACCGGCGCGGTCAAGAAGATCAAACAACTTCTGGACGATGACGCACTGGGCAAGCTCTACTACTACGACTCGACGCGCGTGAATCTCGGATTGTTTCAACACGACGTCAATGTCATTTGGGATCTTGCTCCGCACGATTTGTCGATCATGGACCACCTGATCCAGGAGAGTCCGGAAGCGATCGTCGCCACCGGGCAGACTCACCTGAACGGTCACGAAGACGTAGCCTTCATCACGTTATATTTCCCCGACAAACTGATTGCACACATCAATGTCAACTGGCTTTCTCCGGTCAAGGTTCGTACAACCCTGATCGGTGGCGAGAAAAAAATGCTGGTCTGGAACGACCTGGAAGCGGATGAAAAGATCAAGGTGTACGACAAAGGCGTAAGCGTCACCAGTCGCGAGGGGCTGTACGACCTGTTGGTGAATTACCGCTCCGGAGACATGTGGGCTCCACAGATCGAGCAGGTCGAGGCTCTACATCGCGAGTTGGCGTACTTCGTCGATTGCATCGTGAAGGACGAGATCCCGACCAACGACGGCAAAGCCGGCCTCCGCGTAGTCAAGATGTTGGAGGCCGCATCCGAGTCTCTTCGCCAGCGCGGAGCCTTGGTCTATCTCTGATTTTCCCCTTCCGGGTTTACCAAATCCCATGAGCAAGGCTACGACATTGATGTTTGAGGAAGCTGGAGAAACAGCGCACCCCGCAGGGACCGCCTCTCCCACCACGGGAGGGCCAGACGGTTCTGGTAGTCACGACCCATCGCTGGTACCCCACTGCCAGGCTAGTCATGGCTTTGGCGAATGCCGGTTGCAAGGTTGAGGCTGTTTGTCCTTCGCGACATCCACTCACGAGGACTCGAGCAGTGCGTCGAGCCCATGACTACAACGGCCTTGTGCCCTTGATGTCGCTGGCTCGGGCGATCGAGGCCACAAACCCGTTTGCCATTATCCCGGGTGACGATCTGGCGACGGCGCACCTGCACCAACTCTATTCCCGCGAGAGTCGTCGCGGAAAAGCTGGCGCCGGCACCTGCGCGTTGATTGAGCGCTCTTTGGGCGTTGCTGAAAGATTCGAAGTGGTCAACGCGCGAAGCCGCTTCATACAGTTGGCTCAGGAAGAAGGCGTCCGTGTCCCCAAAACTGAAGTGATCAAGAATACGAGCGATCTCCGGGATTGGATCAGGCGAACGGATTTTCCTTTCGTGCTCAAGGCGGATGGCACATCAGGAGGCGACGGCGTCAAGGTAGTGAAGACGGTGGAGGACGCCGAGCGCGCTTTTCGTAGGCTGCAGGCGCCACCTCTGTTAGCCCGGGCACTCAAACGAGCGATCGTGGATCGTGACGTCACGCTGATAGGCCCCTCCCTTTCTCGCCATCGGTCCATCGTCAATGCGCAGTCGTTCATCGCTGGACGAGAGGCCACCAGTGCAATGGTCTGCTGGAATGGAACTGTGCTGGCGAGCCTTCACTTTGAGGTTCTCGAGAAAGTGGGTTCGACCGGGCACGCCACCGTAGTGCGCTTGATTGAGCATCCCGAGATGTCAGCTACTGCCCAAAAAGTCGCGCGATGCTTAGGACTCTCTGGATTCCACGGGCTTGATTTCATGCTGGAGGCGCACACCGGAAATGCCTACCTGATCGAAATCAATCCTCGAACAACGCAAGTTGGACATTTGGCCCTTGGGCCGGATCACGATCTCCCGGCAGCTTTATTTGCAGCCATGACTGGGAAGGATGTTCAGCCAGCTCCCAAGGTTACTGAAAACGACACGATCGCACTGTTCCCGCAGGAGTGGAAAAGGGATCCGGCCAGCCCGTTTCTGTTGTCTGGGTATCACGATGTTCCATGGGATGAACCGGCGCTGGTGAGTGCCTGTGTGAGCGAAATCCGAAGGCTGAACTCTCTGCCACATCGAGAATCGGCCGCACCACGCACCGTCGCGATTCCAGTGCCCCCAGCCAGCAAATCGCAAGCTGCAAGCTGGATAGCCGAGCGAGAGGAAGTCTAAGATGAACAGAGACACCGCATCCAAGCACGTTCGTAACACTCACCGGGGGATCCTCTCGCCGACGAATGGTCGGACGGGAGGAGTGGATCCTATTTCTGGTTCTCTCCCTTTCCAGCACGCCAGCCAAGGCCAGAGTCCCAGAAAGAGCAGGCCGCTGCGGGTCATTAAGTTTGGCGGCACGTCCGTGGGCGACGCCTACTGCATCGCAAAGGTCGTTGAAATCATTCGAGGCGCCTCTCAGGAGTCAGAGCTTGTGGTGGTGGTCTCTGCGATGAGCGGTGTGACCAACAGATTAGTTGAGGCAGCCTCCCAGTCCGAAGCAGGAAATGGAATCGCGGTCGCAGACATTTTCAGGCAGCTACGAGCGCTGCACGATGCTGCGCTCAATGCACTGATCCAATCTCCCGATGAGCGCACACGCATTGGCCGAAGAATGGACCAGTTGTTCGAAGAGGGTGATCGCTTGTGTCAGGGCGCAATGCTATTGCGCGAATTGACGCCTCGGGCGCACGATGCGATCTCAAGCTTGGGTGAGCGTCTTTCCGTCCGTCTTGTGGCGGCGGCGCTCGCAGAATGCGGAGTTGCGAGTGAGGCGATCGAGGCCACCGAACTGGTCGTCACGGACTCTTCCCATGGTGCTGCGGATCCGTGGCTGGACCTGACCCGGGAGCGCTGTGAATCGCGCTTGCGGCCTCTCCTGCAGCAGGGCACCGTTCCCGTGATCACGGGCTTTATCGGGGCCACCGCTGACGGGGTGCTGACCACTCTCGGTCGCGGAGGGTCGGACTACTCGGCAACGATTCTCGGCGCCGCTCTCAATGCAGACGAAGTGGTCATATGGACAGATGTGGATGGTTTGTTAACGGCTGATCCTCGGTTGGTACCCGACGCCTGTACGATTCCCGAAATCTCATATCAGGAAGCTGCGGAGCTTGCGTATTTCGGCGCCAAGGTTCTCCACCCCAAGACTCTTCGACCGGTAGGACAACTCGGCATCCCATTGTGGATTCGCAATACTTTCGCGCCGGAGAAACCTGGGACGAAGATCACGGCGGCCGGCGGCTCGAAAGGTGATGGTGTTGCGGCTCTGACTGCCATCAGTGATGCTGCTTTGATCACCGTTGGTGGGCCTGGGATTGCTGGAATACCGGACGTTTTGGGTCGAACCCTCGCAGTTACCCGGGAGCTTCGCGCCGATGTGCTGCTGATTTCGCAATCGTCATCGCAGAACGACATCTGCCTCGTAGTGCCCTTCGGTTTGGCCAAACGCACGGTCGAGGAACTGCGCCACGAGTTCGCTCAAGACTTGGCCTATGAAAAAGTCGAGCACATTACTCTCGATTCAACGGTGGCAATCGTTACGGTGGTGGGCAAGAAGATCCGAGGCATCTCTGGCATTGTAGGACGCACGTTCTGCGCCTTGGGCCGGGAGAATGTGGACACGGTCGCAATCGCACATGGAGCCTCAGAGTGCAATATTTCATTTGTTGTGGCAAAGAAGGATACGCAGACGGCGCTCCTTGCCACTCATAGGGAATTCGGCCTCGGCTCACACAACGCCCAGGTACTCCTGGACGAGAGCCTAACCTGCCAAAGTTGCAGTATGAACCACCGGTCCGGTTCGAGTGCCAACGCCGATTGATCACTACTCTCGCTGATAGGAAGGCAGTTTTTCTGTGCTCATGAATCCTTACCTCTGTATTGCCGAAGACGTCAAGCTCGGGAGAGATGTAAAGCTCTCGAAATTCATCAATCTCTACGGATGCGAAATCGGCGACGAGACCAAAATCGGCGCGTTTGTGGAAATTCAGAAGAACGCTACAGTTGGTAAACGCTGCAAGATATCGAGCCACACGTTTGTCTGCGAGGGCGTGACGATTGAAGACAACGTCTTCATCGGGCATGGCGTTACCTTCATCAACGACAGCTACCCGCGCGCCACCACGGCGGCCGGCGGCCTGCAGACCGAAGCTGATTGGAAAGTGGAGCGAACGATTATCAAGAAGGGCGCCTCGATCGGATCGGGCTCAACGATTCTTTCCAATACAACGGTTGGCGAAAACGCGATTGTGGGGGCAGGAAGCGTCGTCACCAGAGATGTTCCGTCAGGCGCGATTGTTGCCGGCAATCCGGCAAAGCTACTGCGATACATCTCGGAGAAAGAGATGTCGATGAGTGAAGGCGTGAGTTCGACGAAGTTTACCGGCCCAGACCACAACCTCTAACTCCCTCGACAACACAATCCCGATCCAAAAGGTATCCGAATGCAGATTCGAGTCGAGTCCCGACACTTGGAAGATGTAGCTGTCCTCGTCCCGGAAATTTTCCAGGACAGCCGCGGTTTTTTCGGTGAGACTTTCAGAGCCGACCAATTTGAAGCGTTGGGCTTGCCCACCCAATTTGTCCAAGACAACCATTCACGCTCGGTGCGAGGTGTGATCCGTGGTCTGCACTTTCAATGGGACCCTCCCATGGGCAAGTTGATGAGAGTAACCGCTGGCAGCGCTTTTCTGGTGGCCGTGGATATTCGCAAGGGGTCTCCGACGCTGGGACAGTGGGTGGGAGTCGAAGCTTCGGCGGAAAACAGGCGCTGTGTCTGGGCACCCGCCGGCTTTGCGCGCGGTTTCTGTGCAATGTCCGACGTCACCGAGATTCAATACAAATGCACGGGAATCTACAACGGCAAAGCTGAATCGGCTATCCGTTGGAATGATCCCGAGATTGGCATCCAATGGCCGATCAAGGATGCCATTGTGTCGGAGAAAGACAGCAAGGCGCGCCCATTGGCGGAGTGGCTAGCGACATCCGACTCCGACAATTTTACTTATGGCCAGGAAACCGAGTTCGAAGTCTCAAGGAGGATCCGATGAAAGTGCTGATTGCAGGTGGTGCTGGGTACTTGGGGTCGGTGTTGATCCCAAAACTGATCGAGCGTGGCTACAAGGTTGATGTCGTCGACCTCTTCTGGTTTGGCAATCATCTACCTCGCCAAACCGGTATCCTCAACAAGGACATCTTCCATCTCACGGTCGAAGACCTTGAGCCATATGACCAGGTTATCTTCCTGGCGGGATTATCCAATGACCCCATGGCAGAGTACTCGCCCAGCAAGAATTTCATCTTCAACGCTGCCGCTCCTGCATATCTCGCCTACATCGCGAAAATTGCGAAGGTGAAACGCTACATCTACGCATCGTCGTGTTCGGTCTATGGTTACACCGAAAACGAGTTATTCGATGAAACGCGGCCCGTAAGCTCCCATTACCCGTACGGTATTTCAAAGTTGCAGGGCGAACAAGCGGTAACTCAGATGATCGACGGCAACTTCTCTGTCATCTCTCTGCGCAAGGGAACAATTTCCGGCTACAGTCCGCGCATGCGGCTCGACTTGATCGTCAACACGATGTTCAAGTCGGCGATGAAAGATCGCGTAATCACGGTGAACAACCCCTCCATCTGGCGCCCGATTCTCAGCATCGACGATGCGGCGACGGCCTACATTCGTGCCGTCGAAGCCAATCAGAAGATCTCCGGGGTGTTCAACATTGCTTCGGGAAACTACACCGTCGGGGAAGTAGCCGACCTCGTGAAGAGCGCAATCCAGGAACGTATGGCCCTCCAGGTAAATCTGGAGATCAAGCACATTCAGGACTTCCGCAATTACAAAGTAACCACGGAAAAGGCGGCCAATGTTCTGAGCTTCCACTCGGCGGGTGACGTGAAGTCGATCGTCTATAACTTAATCGAGAATTTCGATAAGTTCAAAGATCTGGATAACCCCGTGTACTCAAACATCCAGAGCTTCAAGAAGATGGACAATGGGGCCCGAACGCAGGAAATGGCGGAATCCTTAGCATGAAGATCGCAGTCATCGGGGCAAACGGGCAACTGGGCGGCGATGTTGTCCGAGCATTTGAGGCAAACGGAGACGACGTGTGCTCGCTTGTGCACGCGGACCTCGAAGTGTCGAATATAGATTCAGTTGCGCAAGGCCTTAGAGCCGTGAAACCCGATGTCGTTGTGAACACCACGGCGATGCATCACGTGGAACGATGCGAGCAGGATCCAGACTCCGCGTTTAGGGTGAACACCCTGGGCCCCCGGAACCTGGCACTGGTGACACGAGACATGGGTGCCCTGGTCATTCACGTCAGTACGGACTATGTTTTCGACGGCAAGAAATGCGAGCCGTACGTGGAGGGAGACGCGCCTCTTCCTCTCAATGTCTACGGCAACACCAAATTGGCGGGGGAACACTTCGTCCGGAGTTTAAACCCCAGGCACTTCGTGCTACGAACGTCGGCGCTCTACGGAAAAGACCCGTGCAGGGGCAAGGGCGGGCTGAACTTCGTGGAGTTGATGCTCAAACTGGCGCGCGAGCGAGGGAAGGTTCGAGTGGTCGATAGTGAAATTGTGAGTCCGACTCCAACAGCCGAGCTCGCCAGCCAAATTGTGGCGTTAAGCCGCTGCGATGCGCATGGGCTGTATCATGCGACATCGGAAGGCAGCTGCTCCTGGTACCAGTTTGCCAGAGAGATTTTCGAGATCACCAATACTGAAGTCCAGCTTGACGTAGCTGGAGCCGACGAATTTCCTGCCAAGGTACCACGGCCAACCTATTCGGTTCTCGAGAACCAAGCCTTGAAAACCGAACGCCTGAATCAATTCAAAAATTGGCGCGAGGGCGTGCGCGATTACCTCGGCGTGCGCCAGGCGACAACGGTCTCGATCCCGGCCTGAAATCGAACCGCCAGAGATTTGGGCTCTCGCTGCTCCTCCTCCTGTGGCGCGGTTCAAACAAAGAAGACAACCTTCCAGCAAGATCGTAAGCAAGAATCTGCCATTTAACCTAACCTTAAAGGAACCCACAGTGGTTCCTTCGAGTTCACCAGAAACGAGGGCATGAGCACTATGACAAAGACGAAGATTCCTTTCCTGGATTTGGTCACACCTCACCGAGAAATGGAGGAAGAGCTGACCAGTATTTTCCAGAATACACTGAGAACCGCCGGGTTTATTGGCGGCCCGGTGGTAGAACAGTTTGAGCGCGATTTTGCGCAGTTCTGCGATGCGAAGTACTGTGTTGGGTTGGGCAGTGGAACCGACGCTGTGCGCTTTGCGCTTATGGCTGCGGGAGTCCAGCCTGGTGAGAGCGTTATTACCGTTCCGAACACCTTCATTGCCACGACTGAAGCCATTTCGCAGGCGGGCGCATTGCCGGAGTTCGTTGATATCGATGAGCGCACCTACAACATGGACACGGAGAAACTCCGTGAGTACCTGGAAACTCAGTGCGATACGGATCAGCACTCCGGGAGGCCCGTTTCTCGCAGAACCGGCCGGATAATCTCAGCCATTGTGCCCGTCCACTTGTACGGCCAGCCCGCCGACATGGATCCAATTCTTGAACTGGCCGAGACCTACAAACTGCAGGTAATCGAGGATGCCTGTCAGGCGCACGGAGCGCAGTATTTCTCTCGAAAAGAGCAGACCTGGAAAAAGGCCGGCTCAATCGGGCGAATCGCCGCCTTCAGTTTCTATCCCGGCAAGAATCTCGGTGCTTGCGGCGAGGCTGGAGCGGTTACCACCAATGACGAAGACCTGGCGCAGAAAATTCGGATGTTGCGCGACCACGGTCAAGCCCGAAAGTATTACCACGATATAGAGGGTTACAACGGACGGTTGGATGCACTCCAGGCTGGGATCCTGGGAGCTAAACTGAAGCACTTGACGAAGTGGAACCAGAAGCGCCAGGAACATGCGGCTCGATATCGCAGCTTGCTCTCCGGTCTCGTCGAAGAGGTTGTGCTTCCGCATGAGCCGTCGTGGAGCAGATCTGTCTATCACTTGTACGTGATACGAGTGCGCGACCGGGAACAACTTCGCGAGCACCTTGCAGAAGCCGGAATCGGCACAGCCATCCATTACCCAGTGCCCTTGCACTTACAGAATGCCTATCGTTGCTTGGGCTACAAGGCAGGAGACTTTCCAGTGACCGAGAGGGTTGCAGAGGAAATCCTCTCCTTGCCGATGTTTCCGGGGTTGAGCGCCGATGACCTCGGCGAAGTAACACAGACAGTCGTGCAATACACCCGGCGTGTGCCTGCCGCAGAGGCTTTGATCGCCGGAAGTTGATCGAAAGTAAAATGCGCGGCTAAGAAACACCCGCCGGAAGCGTCCATCGGCGGGCCTCGCGCAACGCGCGTCTAAACTCGCAACTTAAGCACCTCCCCCATCACGAAATCGGCTACGAACGGCCTGTTTAAAACGGAGCCAAAGGAAAAGAATGACTGCAATAAGTATTTTCGGCTTGGGATATGTCGGCACAGTAACCGCAGCCTGTCTGGCTCACAAGGGAAATCGCGTGCTGGGCATCGATTTGAGCGCTAGTAAGGTTGAAGCCTTGGACTCTGGCCGGAGTCCGATTGTGGAGCCGAAGGTCAGCGAACTCATCGCGGCCTCCAACAAGGCCTGCCACTTACATGCCACGATGGACCCAATTGCGGCGGTGATGCAAACGGATGTTTCCTTTCTATGTGTGGGTACGCCAAGCTTACGCAACGGAAATCTGGATTTGGGCCACATCGGTCCGGTTTGCGAGGAGATCGGAAAGGCCCTGCGGCAAAAGAGGACGTTTCATCTGATTGTGCTCCGCAGTACCGTCTTACCCGGCACGGCCGAGTCAATCGTAATTCCAACACTTGAAAAACACAGTGGTAAGCGCATGGGCAAAGACTTCGGCGTATGCGTGAATCCAGAATTTATGAGAGAGGGCACAGCGGTAGCCGACTTTTTCGAGCCCGCCATCACGATTATTGGTAGCTCGAGTCCGGAACACGCTGCCATCTTAAGAAATGTGTACAACTGGGTACCCGGACAAGTGTTCGAGACATCCTTCAGATCCGCAGAGATGGTGAAATACGTGTGTAATGCCTGGCATGCGCTGAAGGTGAGTTTTGCCAATGAAGTAGGAGCACTCGCTAAGTGCCTCGATGTGAATGCAGCAGAAGTCATCTCTATGTTTTCCGCCGACACGAAACTGAACATCTCTTCGCGCTATCTCAAGCCGGGGTTCGCGTTTGGAGGATCTTGTCTGCCGAAGGATGTGCGGGCGTTAACTTATCGCGCAAGAGAGCTCGATTTAAACTTGCCACTGCTCAAGGCGATCATGCCAAGCAATGAAGAGCACCTGGCGCGCGCGATAGAGATGGTTCTCGAGACCGGCAAGAACAAGGTCGGCATGCTCGGGCTCAGCTTCAAAGCCGCTACGGATGATCTCCGGGAGAGCCCGCAGGTTCAGATGGTCAAGCGGCTCGTCGGGGAAGGAAAGCAAGTCCAGATCTGGGACGAGAATGTCACTTTGGGACGCTTGATAGGGTCGAACCGGGAGTATATCGATAAAGTGATCCCACACATTGGTTCGCTACTGAGCGATGATGTCGCCCAGGTCGTGAAGAACGCCGAGGTCATCGTGGTTGGGACTCGAGCCATTCCGAAGGACTCGTTGGAGCAAATGCTCGCGCCAGGCCAAGCAGTTGTGGACCTCGTCAACATAGAGGAAGAACGCCGAGCAGAATCGAGCCAGTATGAAGGGATCTGCTGGTAATTCGATGGTCATCGCGCAATCCCACCGTGCCTGTCGGCAAGCACTTTGATCTAGAATCGCTACTCAAGCGTCAAAAACTGTTAGCCAATAACAGGACCGAAAAGGCAGAAGGAGAACTGTGACCTCGCGAAAAGAAGAAAAAGAAGCCGGCGTTTGCATTGTGCTGGAGAACAACGCGGCACCTTTCGATCGTCGAGTGTGGCAAGAGGCTCGAGCATTAGCCGCTGCCGGTTACCATGTGTCAATCATCTGCCCCAAAGCCCCGGGTCTGACTTCCAGCCGAGACACAACCGATGGAATCGAAATCTACCGGCACTCGACCATCGAAGCGGCGACCTCCATGGGATATTTGGTCGAGTACGCGTGGGCTCTCGCTTGCGAATTCTTCATTGCTTTACGAATATACATTCGTCACCCCTTCAGTGTTCTACAAGCGTGCAATCCACCCGACACGATTTTCCTTCTAGGAACTTTTTTCAAATTGCTCGGAGTGCGGTTTGTCTTTGATCACCATGATCTCAATCCGGAGCTATTCGAGGACAAGTTTCGGAAGCGAGGCTTGCTGTACAAAGTTGTGTGTCTATTTGAGCGACTAACGTTTCTAACTGCTGACGTGTCGATTGCCACCAATGAGTCGTATCGCGAAATAGCCATGAAACGCGGTGGAATGACGTCAGACCGAGTGTTCGTTGTTCGCAGCTGCTTGGACCTGAACCGCATCCATCGAACGGCCCCTCGACCAGAGCTCAAAGAGGGAAAGCGGAACCTGATGGTCTATCTCGGAATCATGGGACCGCAGGACGGAGTCGACTTACTTCTCGAATCGATCGCGATCATCCACGAAAGTGGTCGAGACGATACCTTGTTTGTGTTGATAGGAGAGGGGACGGAGACGCCGCACCTGAGAATCCTTGCCGCCGAGAAGGGGCTGAGTTCGGTCACGCGGTTCACAGGACGCATCTCCGACGAGGAATTGGAGGTGTATTTGTCGACTGCCGACGCTGCTGCCGCACCGGATCCGTCGACTCCGATGAACGATAGGTCGACCATGAACAAGATCTTGCATTACATGTCCTATGGGCTGCCACTCGTGCAGTATGACCTGACTGAAGGGCGCCGTTCGGCGGGGTCGGCGGCACTCTATGCGACTCCGAATGATCCGAAGGAGTTTGCTGCTCAGATCACAAAGCTGTTGGACTCGGAGGAGTTGCGAAAATCGCTTGGCGCTATCGGCCGCAAGCGCGTCGAAGAGTTGTTGAACTGGAATATTGAGAAGAAAGAGTTGCTGCGTGCGTACGACAAGGCGCTTGGGCGAAGCGAGGTACTTGCAATAAGTTCGGTAAGTCGGTCAGAGTCCTGAAGGATTAGACGGGTGGATCTGTAGATATGTTAAATCGGGCTCTGTCGGTTACTCGCGCCGCTATTCTAGCCATCCTGGCATCATCTGTTTGTTGCCATGCGGCAGATGTCGTTTTGATTCGCACAGTCGGAGCAACGTCCGCGGAACAACAGGCACTGGAACTCGCGACCGAATTTTACGGACTGAACCTCAAGGTTATTACTGCTACGGCCAACGGAACTGAATTCAGAGGAACCGTCGACCAGAACGAGACTGTGGCTGTAGCAATTGACGCCAATGCCCTTCATCTTCTGCATAAAGGGGCACTGCTTCAAGTTCTGCGTCGTCGTTCCGCAGGTGATATCCCGCTGCTTATTCTCGGAGTGACCACCGAGACCGAGTCCATTCTGTTAAGCGATTGGTCAGATGGCGCCGTATTAGGAATCCAGCGTCTGACAAGTCCGACTCGCCTACGGTACGCAGTTGGCCATGTGGCAGGGGTCACTCGGCAACTCACAGACCTGGAGTTTCCATTCCCAGGCAACCACACGTTCTACCTCGAACTAGCAGACCGCAGCAAAGTGCAACAGATCATGGCAGTACAAAACGATCACCAGGCAGTGCCGGTATTCATTGAGGTCGACCTGCACCAGCAAAGGGTATTTCTGCTTCCGAAGATCGATCCAGCCCAGAATAGGGAAGCGGATGGAAGCACCGAGACCATAGAGACCGTGTTTGCGGGAGTCGCCCCGATGATGATGTTTGTCAGGTTTTGTGCGGGCGAACACGGTTGGCATACACTTCGCCACTACGCCAACCTCACCATCGATGATCCGTGGCTTCGCGAGCCATACGGGGACCTCAGCTACAAGGGTCTTCTCAGCGAGATGGACAAACACAACTTCCATACGACGATCGCTTTCATACCGTGGAATTATGACCGGAGCGAATCGGAAACAACCTCGCTTTTTCGGAGTCATCCCGAGAGGTTCTCAATTTGCATTCACGGGGATAACCACGATCATAAGGAATTCGAGGACTTAGCCAGCAAGCCGCTGAGTGTTCAGACCGTTGCTCTTGAACAATCCCTGGCCAGGATGGAAGAATTCAAAAAACTGACGGGGTTGGCCTACGACAACGTCTTCGTGTTTCCCCACAGTATCGGATCAGATAGCATTTTAGAGAAGCTCAAGGCTTACAATTTTCTCGCTACCATCAACTCTTCAAACGTCCCCATGGACCGCCTCAGCCCCTCGACCCCCTCTTTCGCGCTCCGGCCCATCACGCTTTCTTTCGAGAATTTCGCTAGTATCCGTCGTTATTCCGCGGCCATGCCCAACCCGAACGCATTCCTGGGGATCAACGAATTCCTTGACAACCCATTGTTTTTCTACACACACCAGGACTTCTTTGCGAGCGGCATCGGGGCCTTTGACGGCATGGCGGATGATGTGAATAAGATTGAGCCGGATATCGAGTGGCGTAGTCTTGGCAATATCGTCGAACATCTGTACCTCGTAAGGGAAAGAGGCGACTCCAATTACGATGTTCTCGCTTTTTCAAACACCTTTGAACTAGAGAATACTGTTGGGCGCAATGTAGTGTTTGAGGTCAAGAAGCAGGAGTCCAGTTCTCCACAGGTTGCATCGGTTAGTGTAGACGGCCGGGAATACCCCGTTCAGTTCGTGGAAGGGTATCTGCACCTCACCGTGCCTGTCCCCGCAGGAGGCGGTCGGCGAGTTGTGATCCAATACAGGAATGTGCTTAACCTGGCTTCAGTCGGCACCTCAAAAAGCTCTCTTCGTGTGTACCTCCTTCGAGAGGCTTCGGATTTTCGAGACATCACATTGTCGAAATATGGCGTCGGGCGAAGATTGACCGCTTACTACTACAACCGGGAGCTAACTCCGCTGCAGGCGATTGCGTACGGATGTGTATTGGTACTTTTCCTCGTGTGCGGAGGTTGGACCCTGCGAGCAATCATGAAAAGAAAGAGTGCGGTTGCCAGAATCCCGGCCATGATCCCAAATAAGAAGATCGCGACTCCGACGAGGAATGGGGGCTCCCAGTGCTAGTGCCTGACACTGCACAGCCTGAATGTCGGTCGGTTGAGGCGCAAGCCCAAACGTCAACAAAAATGACACGCTACGCAGTTATCACACCGATACGCGACGAGGAGAAGTTCATCGAGGCGACTATCGCTTCCATGGAGGCCCAGAGTGTACGACCTGCGGAATGGGTGATCGTCGATGATGGCTCCACGGATCGGACCGGAGAAATTATCGATCGGCATGCAGCCCGGTTGCCATGGATTCGCGTCGTGCACCGGGCGAACAGAGGTTTCCGAAAATCCGGCGGTGGTGTGGTGGAGGCTTTTTACGCAGGCTACAACGCTCTTCAGTGCCCGGACTGGGATTTCATCGTAAAGCTCGACGGCGACCTGGCGTTCCCGACGGATTATTTTGAAAAATGTTTCGTGCATTTTGAACGCGAACCTAAGCTCGGAGTTGGCGGCGGAGACATTTATCACGATCTCGGGGGCGCGCACAAACTGGAAGCAAACCCCAAGTTTCATGTTAGAGGGGCAACCAAGATTTATCGCAGGGCCTGCTGGGAAGCGATCGGCGGTTTATGGCAGGCTCCGGGATGGGACACGATCGATGAAGTGAAGGCCAATATGTTGGGCTGGAGCAGCCACAGCTTCAGCGAACTCCATGTCGTTCATCATCGCTTAACTGGGACGGCAGAAGGACTTATGCGCGACCGAATCAAGCATGGCGTAGCGTGCTACGTATCGGGGTATCACCCCTTGTTTGTTGTTGCAAGCTGCCTCTCCAGGCTGACTCAAAAACCTTATGTCGCCGGGTCGGCCGCGATCGGTTACGGCTTTCTGAAGGGCTACTGGACTCGCGCGCCCCGCGTGAACGATGCACGGCTGATCAAGTATGTGCGGAGTCAACAGCTCAGACGACTCTGTGGGCTCGAAACGATCTGGAGATAGCTGGGATACGAAGGGCGGGTCCTTACCAAAATGTGCGGAATCTGCGGAAAACTAGAGTTTGGCCAGGGTGCGAGTGTCAGCCCAGCGCTGATTCGGAGCATGCTTGATACGATCCGCCACCGCGGACCCGATGATGAGGGCCTCTATCTGTCGCCGCAGGTCGGGTTAGGTCACGCGCGGTTGTCGATCATTGATCTGGCAAGCGGCCACCAGCCGCTCTCCAACGAAGACGGCACAATATGGATCGTCTTCAATGGGGAAATCTACAACTTCCACGAACTGCGCGCGTTCCTTTTGGACAAAGGGCATGTCTTCAAGACTCAGACCGACACTGAAGTGATCGTCCACCTCTACGAGGAGCTTGGTCCGCAGTGCGTGGAGAAGCTCCGCGGAATGTTCGCGTTTGCGTTGTGGGACGCGAAGGCAAAGACGCTTTTTCTGGCCAGGGATCGGGTCGGCATAAAGCCTCTTTATTATTCGCTGAGCCAAACAGCCATCGTGTTTGCTTCTGAAATCAAGGCGATCCTCGCCGACCCGGCCATCAAGCGAGAACTTGCGCCTGAGATCGTGGATCGATTCCTCACCTTTCTCTACGTGCCAGGCGAAGACACATTACTCCGAAGCATCCATAAACTCGCGCCGGGCCACTACATGTTGGTGAAGGAGGGCAGAGCGGAGATCAGGCAATACTGGGATCTGCGGTTTTCGAAGCCTTCCGGGTTCCCAAGCCTCAAGGACGCCGAGGAACAACTATCGAGTTTGCTGGCGGAGACGGTGGAACTCCATATGATCTCCGATGTTCCGGTTGGCGTTCTTCTGAGTGGGGGTGTGGACTCGACTGCGGTGCTAAGTTGCGTTGCCGAAAGAACCGACAAGGAAATCAGCAGCTACACCGTCGGTTTTTCCGAGGCGGGGGTTGCCGATGAAAGACCCTATGCCACACTGGCGGCCGAGGCCTATGGCAGCCGGCATCGCGATATGACAATTAGCGCCGAAGATTTTGCGGAATTCCTCCCGCGCTACATCTGGCACATGGAAGAGCCGGTCTGCGAGCCTCCTGCCGTTGCTCTGTACTACGTCTCGAAGCTGGCGCGGAATTATGTAAAAGTACTCCTCTCGGGAGAAGGTGGGGACGAGGCGTTTGCAGGCTATGACAACTATCGCAGCATTCTCTGGCTGGAACGTCTCAAACAGATATGGCCTTCGTTGAATAGTTCAGCGTCCTGGGGACTCTCGCAACTCAATACCTGGATGCATTCGGCCAGGGTTGCCAAGTACGCTCCCCTGATCAATGCGACGTTTCCGCAGTATTACTACAGCCGCACCTCAACTCCGTACCGTTACTCCGGGAACGGAGTTGGCGAACTCTACGCACGAGATTTCGCGACAACGATAGACAGAGAGCATTCGGTTGAGCCGGTCCGCAAGCTGTTCGCAGCCGTAAAAGATGAAAATGTCCTCGACCAGATGCTCTACATTGACACCAAGACCTGGTTGCCCGATGACTTGCTGATCAAGGCCGACAAAATGACGATGGCCAACTCCCTGGAACTTCGGGTGCCCTTGCTTGATCATCGCCTGCTGGAATTTGCTGCTTCTTTGCCGCCGCACTACAAGCTTAACGGTT
Source organism: uncultured Acidobacteriaceae bacterium (assembly GCA_963819145.1). Lineage (GTDB taxonomy): Bacteria > Acidobacteriota > Terriglobia > Terriglobales > Acidobacteriaceae > Sulfotelmatobacter. The sequence goes on along the minus strand of CAWFVB010000048.1, from coordinate 122,409 downwards.
TCAGCCTGAAGTACATATGGAAGAGAGCGCTGTCAAAGCGGGTCCCCGACGCAATCTTGAAACGGAAGAAGGCTGGCTTTCCCGTTCCGTACGAAGGTTGGTTACGAAATAGCTTAAAAGACAAAGTTCGTGACATCCTGACTGACCGGAAGGCGACTCAGAGAGGATATTTTCAGAAAGCGACAGTCGAAAAGATGATCAACGCCAACAACCAGCACGGCGCCTATTCGAAAGAAATTTTTTCGCTGGTCGCTTTGGAGTTGTGGCATCGCATGTTCCTGGACAGCGACCGAGCGACCGTGATCTAAGCGTCCCAACGGCCACGTCGGTGGATCCCGCCGGCGCGGCTCCTTGGGTCCTCAATTATGTCCATTTCTCCAAACGGTCCTTACGCCAGCAGCCAGCGAACTCTGCTGAACGTCGCAGGTAAAACCATGTGGTATGTTCCAGGATCTTTTAGCATTGTTCGCATGCTGGGTCGTCGCTACTCCCTGCGCTGTGTCCTGTTTCATGATATTTCTGATACCGAAACACCTTTTACCAAAGGGTTGGGCGGCACTCTCACCCGGAAAAGATTCGAGTCGGTATTGAAGTTTTTGACCAAACACTACACTCCCGTCAGTTTGCAAGAAGTTCTAACGGATTTCGATGGTCGACGGGTTCCACACCGCCCGGTGCTCGTAACCTTTGACGATGCCTACAAGACGGTCAGCGAGTTTGCAGCCCCGCTTTGCTCGGAGCTTGGACTGCCGTCGGTGTTCTTCGTGAATGCCTCCTGTCTCGACAACCAGCAACTAGCTCTGGACAATCTCGTCTGTTATGTGGCCAATATCCACGGACTAGATACGATCAATGCCGCAATCCGCAGCGTTTGCGGCACTGAGGAATTTAAGCTGCGCTCGCTGACAGAAGTCTTTGCACGGTTTCTTCCCAGTGTGACGCTGCCAGCAAGGAAGACTTTTCGTGATGGGTTGCTTCACCTAGCCTCGATTAACGAGCGTGATCTGGCGGTTGATGGGGGCCTCTATCTGAACAGCAAACAACTTCGGGAGTTGGCGGCGTTCGGCTGCGAGATAGGTAACCACACGTACACGCACGTTAATTGCAGGTCTTTATCGCGAGACGAGTTCGCAGAGGAAATCGACCACAACCGAGCAGTCTTGGAAGCAGTTTCGGGAACGCAAGTGCGGTCTTTCAGTGTGCCTTACGGTTCCTCAGTTGATCTTACTTGTCCTTTGCTGGAGCATCTTCAGCAGTCCGGACATGAAGCTGTCTTCCTCGCAGAGAGCCGAGCAAACTCACCGCGCGGCGATCGATTCCGACTAAACAGGGTGAGCATCAAGACCGACGGGAATGCTTCCTTGTTCTCAGAAATTGAGGTTTTACCCCGTCTCCGCGCGCTCAGGGATGAGGTGCGCGGTGCTTCCAGTGGGGAGAGTCAGTCGAGAATGTCAAACCTCGAAACAGCTACGAAGGTTATCAGTCGCGGAGAACGGAACTAGATCTTATGTTGGATCAGGCTTGTCAAGTTGAAGTGGATCGCACAACGCCCTCGGAATGGTCAGAGATGCTCGATCAGTTCGTCGACGCGAATCTCTATCAGACCTGGGCGTACGGTGCCGTCCGCTGGGGTGCGAAAAGCCTCAGCCATCTGGTGGTGAAGCGGGATGGCGAAGTCCTGGGGATGGCACAACTGAGGATCGTTCGTCCTACGAATTTTAAGTTCGGCATGGCATACCTGCGGTGGGGACCCGTCTGCCACAAACGTGATCGGCAACTTGAGGCCGAGGCGTTCAATTGCATGGCGTCCGCACTGCAGGAGGAATATGTGTACAAGAGGAGACTCTTGCTGCATGTTCTGCCGGATGCTTTTGCCGGGTCGTCGCGTGGCGAATTGTTCCAAACAGCGTTCTCCAAGTTTACTCATGAACCTGCTGCTTCGATCGACTCGTACAGGACCTTCCTCCTCGATCTCGCGCCTTCTGCCGATGAATTGCGCCGGAATCTCGACAAGAAGTGGCGCAACCAGCTTGCCCGGGCGGAGAAGAATGGATTGAGGGTCACCGACGGAAATGGGATAGAGCAATACCGCACCTTTTGCCGGATGTACAAGCAGATGCAAGACCGCAAGGCGTTTGAGAGTTCTGTGGATATTGAGGAGTTTGGGGAGATACAAGAACGCCTGCCGGAGACCCACCGCATGCGGATACTGATATGCGAGCAGGAGGGGATTCCGGTAGCCGGAATTGTAGCCTCAGCGATCGGAGACTCCGCGATCTATCTGCTTGGCGCCACCAGTGACGACGGTTTGAAAGCAAAAGGTTCCTACCTGTTGCAGTGGACACTGATTCAGTGGCTCAAGCAGGGCGGTTTTCGGTGGTACGACCTGGGAGGCATCAATCCCGAGCGAAACCCGGGAGTCTATCACTTCAAGAACGGACTGTCGGGGAAAGACGTCTCCCAACTGGGCCCGTTAGTTGCTTGCAACAGCGTGGTCTCATCCGCTGTTGTCAGGGCAGGGGTAGCGGTGCATCGCATCGTTCGCGGCTGGAAAGGTACATTGCAGCATGCTTAGTTTTGCTGATTTGCGTTGAGAGGTTGGCGAGGGGCAGGCAAGTGCCTGCACCGTTCGGTTCATTAAACTACGGGTGTTTCACAAGAGCCTTCCCGTTTTCGGTTAAACCTATGGATATTTCGGTCGTCATTGTTGGTTGGAACGCCAAGCACTATCTGGAGCTGTGCCTCGAGAGCCTGGCAACTGCGCCTCCGCGCCGGAGTATGGAGGTCATTGTCGTGGACAACGCCTCGGCCGACGGCTCAGCGGAGATGATCGAAACGCGGTTCCCCCAGGTCAAACTCATCAAGAGCAAGGAGAATCTCGGTTTTGCGAAGGGGAACAATGTTGCCATTCGACAGTGCCAGGGGCGCTATATCGCTTTGGTAAATCCGGACGTGATCGTGTTTCCGGGCTGTCTGGATGCTTTGGCCGACTTCCTCGACCAGAATCCCAAGGTGGGGAATACTGGCCCGCGCGTCCTGAACCCAGACAAGACACTGCAGAGTACGTGCCGGCGGTTCCCGACGCTGTGGAACAATTTTTGCACGGCAAGCGGCTTGACGACGGCTTTCAAAAAATCCCGATTCTTTGCGGGCGAACACATGCTCTACTTCCCGCACGACCGGACCCTACCTGTGGATGTTTTGGTGGGCTGTTTCTCGATGATCCGTCGCGAGGCTTTTGACGAAGTGGGTCTGCTCGATGAAAACCTATTCATGTATGGGGATGACGTGGACTGGTGTCGGCGCTGCTGGAATGCGGGTTGGCAAGTAGTTTTCTTTCCGGGTGCTGAGGCAATTCACGACCGTGGCAAAATAACGGCTCCCTATCCCGTTCGCTTTGCGGTTGCGCAACAGAGGTCGGTTTTGTACTACTGGAGGAAACATCACGGCTTCTGGGGAGCACTTGGAATTCGAAGCATCATACTTTCGCGTCACCTGGTTCGCTACATTTTCGCCGTGGTCGGGGGCCTGGTGCCCACCAAGCGAAGCGCAGAAGCCGACACACGCAAACAGGTGAGCGGTGCATGCCTGCGAGAACTTGTCGCGGGTACCGTCCCCAATAACTCTTGAGCGGTAGACTCGTACTCGTCAAAATGTCAATAACCGCATCAATGTCTCGGCTCGTCGGCTATTATACGCGCCACGGTTTCAGGACGACCGTTCGCCGCGTCAGCCTGGCTGCAAAGCGCGCACTGTTTTCGAGCCGCATGGTCCTGTTCTATTACGACCTTGCCGCCTCAGCTTTGCCGCCAGAGGTTTTGATGAGTTCCCTCGGAGTGGAGCGCAAGAGAAGACAATCCGAACTCAGAGCGCAGGAAATGTCCGAGATGACCAGGTTCTGGAACCCCAAACTGGCCCGGCGGAACATTACAGAGCGCTTCGAGCATGGCGCATCGCTTTGGATGATCAAGTCCGAAGGCCAACTGGCGGGCTACGGTTGGTCCTTGAAGGGGCAAACCGTAGAGCCTCACTACTTTCGGTTAGGACCGGACGACGTACACCTCTTCGACTTCCACGTATTTCCCCAATATCGCGGCCGCGGATTGAACCCCTTGCTGGTGCGCCATATCCTTAACAACCTGGCAATTGAGGCCAAGGGTCGAGCGTTCATCGAAGCAGCAGAATGGAACCTGCCACAGTTGTCGTCTCTGCGAAGGACTCCCTTCCATAGCTTTGGCTCAGCGAGAAAGTTCAGGTTTTTTCGATACACTGTCGTGCTTTGGGACATGGATGAAACTGTCGAGCAAGAGCAGGGGAACGAACTCACGGGTGCATCCTCAGCCGCCGGCGGCAAAGGGTCCAGCATTCCGAACCTGCGCGCCTGAAGATGGGCGCTCAACCGGCTCAACTAGTTACCGAGAGTCACTCGGTGCCATTGGGCGACCGGCCAGAATCGGCAACGAAATTCCCATTTTCGGACCATGTCCCTTCGGGACCTGTTCTTCCTCCTGTACCCTATCTACCATGATTGCTGTGCCCCTCCCCACATCGATTTTTCTTATGAGCGGGCCGCATACTTTGCCTCGGCGTGCTCGCCGAGCAGGAGAATCGATCATGGTGCAATCGCGTTCTACAATTTTAGTCGTGCTCGTTTTTTGTTTCCTCTCAGCTGCTTCGGCCTTCGCAACGTGCCATGTGGTGACGCCCTCTGGCTCGGGCTCAAAGACAGGAGCCGATTGGAACAATGCCTATGCGGGAGTGCCAGGAACACTCACGCGAGGCGACGTCTACTATTTGGCGGATGGGAACTATGGGTCTTTTTCGTTCAACACCGCTGCTTCCGGCAGCAGCGTCGTGACGATTCGTAAAGCGCAATCCTACGACCATTGCACGGACACCGGCTGGGATGCGAGCACAATGGGTTCGGCACAAGCTGTCTTCACCAGGGTTTTAAATGTCAACGCGCCCTACTTCACGTTGGACGGGAACGGAACTCAGACTGCGCAGGGATGTGGCGGGGCTCCCGGACCGACAATTGCCGCGGCTCCCCCAACACCGTCTGACTGCGGCATCAAGATTGACGACAGTACCTGCTCGTCCAATTGCATCACCGTAGTTAGGCCTAATTCCGGGCCATTCACCTTTCAGTACGTAGAGTTCAGGGGCAATTCGACACCCAGCGCGAATGAAGATAATTTCGTCCAGGGCAGCGGAAGTTCTCCGTCTACTTATAATCACATCTACGGGCACAACACAGGCGCGGTCTATTTCCAATATGGCTGCAACCAGCGAACAGTAGAGAACTCCTATTTCTGGGGCACGGAAGTCCAAGGGCCCACTGCCGATGGAACGCACGGGCAGTACTCGTACTGCGGAAATACTGATAGCAATGGAGTTGAGGCTCACAATATCTATCGGGACATCACAGGAACCGCCGTTTGGACATTCGCATTTCCCCAGAATACCCATTCGGGTTGGGTGTTCTACGACAACATCATCTGGTCTACGAACTCAAACCTTGGAGCACTGGGGCTGGGTTGGACGAGCGACGGAGCGCTGGCCTGCATCAATTCGGGAAGCAATTGCAATAACTTCGCCTTCTACCAGAATACCTTTGTGAATACTTACGGAGGGACTGGGATTAACAACGAGAACACAGGCAGCTATATCGTCGAAGACAATATCTGGTATGGAACGAATGGGCCAAGTTTCAACACGGGATCGGGCGGTAGCTATACACTCAACCACAACTCATTTCTGAATACCGGTTCTGGGTGTCCATCGGGCACGGCCAATGTATGCGATAATTCGGCTCCGAATCCGTTCACCAGTTGGCCCGGAAACAACCCAGCCACCAACCCTGTCTTCACGTTGGCAAGCGACAACGCAGATTGGAACAACGAACTAGCGTTGAGCTCACCCTACAATACGGATGCTGCCGGCAACACATTCACCACGGATCGAGGAGCCTACCAATACATGGGGGGCACGTCGAAACCTCAACCACCCACCGGTTTGGCAGCTTCAGTAAACTAGTCCGATCATCCGTTGCGCCACTTATACCACCCGTCTGGGCCTCGTGCCTCAAGAGGCAAGGGTGGTTTATGGATCACAAAGGGTGCATAGGCATGGCCTAAATGGAGCCTGAAAACATTCGGTTTGGGGGTGGTGCACTCGACTCGGTGCTCCACCCCCTGGTGGCTTTTGCGGTCTTGGTCGCGATCATCCTGATTCTGTGTCTTCCCCGGAAATATGTGATCGTGCCATTGCTGCTGGCGATCTTGTCCATACCATATGGGCAAGTGATTGTCGTGATGGGCCTGCACTTTACGATGGATAAAGTGCTAGTCCTAGTTGGGCTGGTTCGATGGGCAAGAACGAGAAAATCGTGGCCACCGACTGGCGGATTCAATTCCATCGATCGCCTCTTTGTTCTTTGGGCGCTGTCACTGTGGATCATGTTTTCCTTGCAGTGGATGCAGGCCCAGGCTGCTGTTAAGGGCTTTGCCGACCTTCTGGAGGCTATGGGCTCATTCTTCGTGCTGAGGTTTCTGATCCGCGACAGAGAGGATGTGCGGCGGACAATTGAGACGCTCGCAGTTGTTGCCATTGTGATGGCGGTTTGCATGCTTAACGAACAGCGTACCGGGAGCAACATCTTCGGTCTGCTGGGTGGGCTACCGCCGGAAAGCATGCGTGACGGTCACGTTCGCTCCCAGGCGGCATTTGAGGTATTTATTACGGCTGGCGCGTTTGGTGCCACGCTGCCACCTCTCCTCGCGTGGCTGTGGGCAAACACAAAATCCAAGATGCTCGCGCTTCTGGGTTTCGTGGGAGCAATCGTCATGGCAGTCACATGTTTTGCCAGCACAACACTCCTGTCCTGCGTTGCGGGTATTTTCGCGCTTTGTTTCTGGCCTTTTCGCAAAAGAATGCGTCTAGTGCGGTGGGGTCTCGCGGCTAGTCTGGTGGCGTTGCACCTGGTCATGAACGGGCCTGTCTGGTCGCTTCTCGAGAAAGTGGATCTGACTGGATCGTCTTCCAGCTACCATCGCTACATGCTAATCGATAATTTCATAAGACACTTTGGCGACTGGTGGCTCTTTGGGACCCATGAGTCCGGCAAATGGGGATGGGACATGTGGGACACTTCTAACCAGTTTGTGGCTCACGGTGAGAACGGCGGTCTCTTAACCCTGATCTTCTTCATTGCAATCATCGCTCGATGCTTTGGGCGTCTTGGAACTGCGAGAAAAAGATCAGAGGGAAATCGCGGTGAGGAATGGTTCTTCTGGTGCCTTGGATCTGCCTTATTCGCCCACTTGGTGGCGTACTTTGGAATCCTGTATTTTGACCAGATGCAGTTTGCATGGTATGCACTGATAGCAATAATCTCGGTCAGCACGGTTCCTGATCGCACGAAGGTGCCCACGCCGCAGGCTCAGGAGGCGCCACCGCCCAATAGTCAGCCATCAGACGGGTTTGCTAGCAACCTAACAAGCTCTCCTGCAATTCTTTAGCATGAAGACTCCGTCTCAGAAAGCTATGGTAGATTTCATCTCACAGTGAGCAAAATGCGCTCGTCCAGTCATCAAACATCAGGCGGTCCTGAAGACTACCCCGGTTTTTTCTCGCAACTCTTGACGAAACTGAACAGCTGGTGGGTCGCTTCCACGTACCCGTTCGCAGCCGCAGGACGCGACTTGTCGCTGCACTATTCGAGCGAGATTTCGCGCAGTCTCGCGCCACACATTCGGCTAGGGAGTCGCGTTGAGATCGGAAAAGACACATGGTTTCATACCTGGTCGAAACCCGGGGAAGACGACGGCGAGTCGAAGATCACAATTGAAGACGATTGTCGCGTAGCTGCCCGCTGCACGATTACCGCCGGGAATTCAATTCACCTTGAGCGTAATGTGGTCCTTGAGTGTGGCGTTCTTATTATGGACCACGCGCATGCGTATGAGGATGTGAGCAAACCGATACGGGACCAGGGCACTACCCCTGGTGGCAGAATCCGGATAGGGCAGGGATGTCGGATAGGCGAGGGAGCTGCCGTTCTGTGCAGCAATAAAGGTGAGTTGGTTCTTGGGCAGAACTGCGTGGTAACCCCCAGCGCCGTCGTTACGCGGAGCTTCCCAGCAGATTCTGTGCTTTCGGGAAATCCCGCGCGGCCCCTGCGAAAATCTGAAGCGAGTGTTGCGACACAAGCGGCGGAAACATGCTGTTGACTCTTTTGAGGATTTCATCTCACTGGCAAAGACTGCCGCACGGTGGCGTCGCGTGAAAGAAATATCTTCAGATCGAGATTTCGGATCCGTTGACACGCCGATGGAAGATCCCGTGGCGTTGTTTTCTCGGGCGGTTACCAAACTGCACACGCTGTGGCTGAAGCACACTTATTCATTTGCGTCGTTTGGCAAGGGAGCTTGGGCGCACTACTCCTGCCATGTATCGCGATCCGCTGCGCCGTATATCAGCATCGGGGAAGACGTGGCCCTGGCGCGGGATGTCCGGTTGGACGTCAGCGCTGTTCCCGGTTTAGCTCCGCCGGTCCTCATTATTGAGGCTCGCAGCGGCGGAAACCGGAGGTGCACGTTTTCGGCTCGAAATCGCATTCACGTGATGCGAAACGTCGTGTTCGGTCCTTCAGTCCTGGTGATTGACCACTGCAGTGGGGCAGGTACCGGCGAGCCTTCGGGCGGAGGCCAAGAGAGACGGGGCGGGACCATCCGGATCGAAGAAGAATGCTGGATTGGCTTCGGATCTGTGATTGCTTGCCAGCAGGGTGAACTAGTCATTGGGCGACATTCCGTAGTAGGTGCAAATTCCGTTATAACGCGTAGCATTCCTCCTTTTTCTGTTGTTGCCGGCAATCCAGCGAGGATCGTCAAACAATACGATTTTTCGACGAGAAGCTGGGTGTTGGGTTGTGTGCGACCATCGATTGAAACAGATGTAAAGCACTCTCGCGAATAGCGATGTTCTCTGAAACACACTTTATTCACTCATACAATTCACGCATACTAATTCGGTTCACAGAGGAGAAAAAATGGACACCCCCCGCCACGAGCATATGGAAGATCCTCTAACAGGATTTTCCCGTGTGGCTAGCAAACTTCATAGTGTATGGCTCGCGTGGACGTATCCGTTCGCCTCAATTGGCAAGCGCGTTTCTGTGCACCACACCTGCGAGCTCCTGCGATCCAGGGCAAATCACATCAGGTTGGGCAATCATGTGACTTTGGGGCGGGAAGTTTGGTTGAGCGTTCCAGACATTTCTACCTGCGATGAGTCCGCCATCATTGTAGAGGACGGCTGTAAGATCGGAAGACGTTGCGTAATCTCGGCGAAGAACCAGATACATATCCAACGGGACACTATTCTTGCTCCATCGGTGCTTGTGATGGATCACAATCACGCGTTCGAAGATGTGACGGTGCCCATTGCTTACCAGTCAATAACGCCAGGTGGAACGATACGCATCGAAGAAGGATGCTGGATTGGTTTCGGGGCAGTAATCATCTGCAGTCGGGGAGAACTCGTGATTGGACGAGGCTCTGTAGTCGGGGCAAACGCGGTAGTACGCCACAGCGTTGCACCCTATTCGGTGGTGGCTGGTAACCCGGCGAAGGTTGTGAAGCGGTACGATCCGGCAAGAAAGACTTGGGTACAGGGATCCAGTGCGATTCCTGCAGACTCTCCTTGCGACGGGCAAGTCCAATCGAGGAGTGGCGAAGTCGACAACCGGTCCCGCAGTGCCTCTTCTGTTTCCTAGAATACAAACCGCAAGGACCCCACTGTGCCCGTTTTTACGCTGAGTCCGCTGGCGGATACCAGGTGGGACGAACTAGTAAGCCGGCACCCGAGCGCCGGCGTGTTTCATACTTCCAACTGGCTGTCTGCCCTCGAGCGTACTTACGGTTACGAGCCCATCGCGTTCACAACGAGCGGTCCCGGAGAGCCGTTGCGAAATGGCCTCGTCTTTTGTAGGGTGAAGAGTTGGGTCACGGGCCGTCGGTTGGTGTCGCTTCCATTCTCCGATCATTGCGCTCTGCTCGCCGATTCCGAAGCCGAGCGCGAAGAGTTGATAGCGAATGTATGCGAGCGGGTCGTAAGCGATCATTACGCTCACGCGGAGATACGGGCCGTGAGTTTGGGAGGGCCCTCGGCGGTCACGCCTACTCATCTTGGGTTGGCGGAAACTTTTTATTGGCACCGATTGTCGCTGGATGCGCCGCTCGATACACTCTTCCACAACTTGCACCGAAACTGTATTCAGCGCAAAATTCGGCGCGCGGAAAGAGAAGAGTTGATTTATGAAAGCGGGCATTCAGAATCACTTCTTCGAAAGTTCTACCACCTGTTGACCTGTACGCGTCGTCGCCACAGCCTGCCGCCGCAGCCAATGCAGTGGTTCCGCAATCTAGTTGAATCAATGGGAAACGCCCTGACCATTCGTCTGGTCTCCAAGGAGTATTTTCCGGTAGCGGCACTGCTTACCCTGTCACACAAGACAACGGTTGTATATAAGTATGGCGGCTCCGACGAGCGGTTTCACAATCTCGGCGGGACTCCGTTTCTATTTTGGAAGACCATCCAAGAGGCCAAGAATCAAGGAATGCGCGAACTCGATCTAGGCCGTTCTGATTTTAGTCATGTGGGCTTGGTGCAATTTAAAGATCGAATGGGCGCAGTTCGTACGATGCTGCCTTATTGGCGGTATCCCGCAGGCTTGCCGGTTGACCCCTTTCATCCGTCTTGGCAGATTCTCATGGCGAAGAAAATATTTTCTTGGATTCCAGATCGCATTCTGGTGGCGTCAGGACGGCTCCTGTATCGCCATATTGGATAGAAGAGGACGTCTGCAATCTCTCACGCCAAAAATCATGAAAGTGAGCGGTGTGTGCGCAACGGACTAGGCGCATGATTGCAATTAACGAAGCTGCGATGATTGCCTCGGCTCTTTCGGAGAGCCGAAATACGGGCTCAAGGACGGATCGATGGCGGAGAACTCGGCGCCAAAGTAAGGCAAAGAACTGCCACGGAAATGAGATGAATAGAGCGCTGCTCGAGTTCTACAAGTGTCCCAACGAGTTTATCGATTTCGAGCTAGCTGGGAGACTATCCGACGAGCGGGGCTATTTCTGTTTTGGTCCAAACAACACCTGCTACGGAAGATCGGCTTCAGGGTATCGGGCCACTAGGCATGGTGCTGCGCTGTATGACGTTTCGAAGGACATCACAGTCGACGCCGGGAGACCATGCCTCCCGTTTAATCCAACTGATGTGATCGACGACCTCCGACTTGAACGTTACAAAAACGGCGGTGGTCACGGATCTCTTCGCAGGTGGGAACGGTCCTTGAAAGAAGTCTATTATTTCTTGCGACCATTCATGGGCAGGAACTTGCGCAAGCAGGTTCAACGGGCTCGGCTGATTGGTTGGCGTAATCTCTCTTTCCCTCGGTGGCCGGTCGACACGACCGTTGAGGACTTGTGTGAGCGGTCGTTACTGTTTTCCATGAAAGCCAAGGGTGTTGAGACGGTACCTTTTATTTGGTTCTGGCCAGATGGCGCTCAGAGTTGTGTTGCAATGACTCATGACGTGGAAACCAAAAAAGGGAGAGACTTTTGCGCACAGTTAATGGATATCGATGAATCTTTTGGTATCAAAGCGTCATTTCAAATCGTGCCTGAGGGCAGATACGAGATTTCCGATGACTTCATTCAGTCCGTTCGTGACCGTGGCTGCGAGATCAATATTCAGGACCTCAACCACGACGGCAATTTGTTTCGCAGTGATGAGGAATTCAGAAGGCGCGCGCACAGGATCAACAAATACGCAGACGCTCATGGCATTTCGGGCTTTCGAGCGGCCGTGCTTTATCGAAACTTGGATTGGTACGATGCACTGCACATCTCCTTCGATATGTCGGTTCCGAATGTCGCTCACCTCGACCCGCAGAAGGGCGGATGTTGCACAGTAATGCCATACTTCGTCGGCAAGACTCTCGAGATTCCTGTCACGACGACGCAGGATTATATGTTGTTTCACTTGCTCAATGACTTTTCAATTGAATTGTGGAAAGAGCAAGTAAACTTGATCATGGCGAGAAACGGCCTGGTGAGTTTTATTGTCCATCCCGATTATGTCATCGGGGAGAAAGAGAGGAATGTTTATAGGGATTTGTTGAGCTTCTTGCGGGAACTGGGGCGGTGGCAAAAGTTATGGTTCGCGCTACCCGGGGAAATTGACCGTTGGTGGCGAGCGCGTCACGAAATGCGCGTTGTGGGTCAAAGTGGCAACTGGCGGATTGAAGGCGAAGGTGCTGAGCACGCCAAACTCGCCTTTGCCAGAAGAGTCGGTGACCGTTGTGATTACGAAATCCAAGCGTAGCGTTTCATCAAGAGAGATTCCTGGAGTCGAAGGACCAAGATGGATTTACGACGAAACTACGATCGAGTCAAGGTAGGCATAAGCAACCTGCTGCTGAGTGACAGCCTGCGTGGCAAGGCCATGCGCGGCGGGACTTGGCTGGGAGCCGGTAGCTTTGCGGAGCAGGTGTTCCGGTTCGCCCGGAACATGCTGCTGACTCGACTGCTCGCGCCTGGCTCCTTCGGGGCCATGGCGATTGTCATGTCCTGTTCGTCAATCATCGGATCTTTGACTGACGTAGGGCAGCGAGCGGCCGTCATTCAGAACCCCAGGGGTCGGGAAAAGGCCTACCTCAACGCCGGGTGGTGGATGGGTATGGGCCGGTCGGCGTTTATCTATGCCACTATTTTCGTCGCATCCCCTTGGCTCGCCCGCTTCTATGGGAACGCCGAACTTAACGGGTTGCTTCGAGTCGCGCTTTTGAGCACTCTGTTCGAAGGTGCTATGAGTCCCCGGTCCGTTCTCCCGGAAAAGGACTTGAAATTCGGGCGTTGGATGGTGATCAGCAACGGCGGTGCGATCTGTGGCGTCATTCTAACGGTGGTCCTCAGTTTCATTCTTCGGGATGTCTGGGCCCTCGCCATTGGGGCTTGCAGCGAGAACGCGTTCCGTTGTCTCTTGTCCTACATCTTGTGTCCCGGGCTGCCATCACTCGGGTGGGATCGAAAAGTTGCGCGAGATCTGTACAAGTTTTCAAGAGCAATAGTGGGATTATCTTTTTTGAACCTTATCTTCACCCGCACAGATGTCTTCGTCCTGGGTAAGCTCTACTCCACAACTACATTAGGGCTCTACACCATGGCAGTCTTGTTGGTGCAGACCCCTTCGAGCTTCCTCACGCGGATGATGGCGCAAATCTTGTTCCCAGCCTTTGCACACGTCCAGGACAACAACGAACGCATTAATCGCATCCTGATGGAGACTACTTACTGGCTACTTCTGTTAGGGCTCCCGGGTGCGGTTGCGATTTACTGGTGCGGGCATTCCCTTCTCACGATCACCTACGGGGCTCGATATGTGGCGGCTTTCTGGCCGCTAACGGTCGCGGCTATCGTTGTGTTATTGAACGTGCTGAATGCCGCAATTACCTGCGTCTTTGGCGGCATTGGCCATCCAGCGCTGCATCGCCGTGCGGTCGCTGCATCCGCGGTGATCATGCTGATCGCGATCTATCCGGCCTGCAAGTTGTTCGGAATGGTCGGAGGGCAGGTTGCAGCACTGCTCGCGATTGTTGCTAACTATCTTCTTCAAGTTTTCCGGATGCGAGATCTTACCGGTTTGAGTCTGCTTCGTTATGGGAAAGCGTTTGCGTTACCTGCGTTAGGATCCGTGGGAATGTCGGCCGTTGTCCTGGGTGCTCGCGGCCTTGGATTATCAACCCGGCCTATTGCCGATATAGCGATATGTCTCGGGAGTTGCGCGGTGACCTGCGGCCTCTGTGCGGCCGTTCATCTGCGTGATTCGAGAAAGCAAGACCGTTTATATAGCACTCAGTCACCCGAGTCTGCGACGGTTCTGTGACGCCATACCGGGATCGGTATGCCAGCTAGGCGCAGTCGTGCACTTCGATCTGTGACGTCTCCATGTTGCTCATTCCTAATGAGTTGCTGGCTCTCACGGTCCGAACTGCCTAGGTTGTCCTCCCCCGGCTCGGTTGGATTTGGGCTCCAATTTGGAGCAGAACCGTGATACTATATAGGTCGTAGCTCCCCCCGTATCACCCCCCATCTAAAATCTCTGGGCTGTGAATAGTCCACGAAGAGGGTTTCCAAGACTATGCTGAATACTGTCATCATCGGAGCGGGTCCATACGGACTCTCAATCGCAGCGCATCTCCGGAAGTGCGGGGTTCCGTTCCGCATTTTCGGGCGTCCCATGGACAGCTGGCTGAACCACATGCCGAAGGGCATGAAGCTGAAGTCGGACGGCTTTGCCTCTGACATTTACGATCCGGAGAAGGCTTTCACTTTGCGGCAGTTCTGCGCCGAGCGAGGCATTCGGTATGCAGATACGGGCGTCCCGGTCGAAATTGACACCTTCACCTCCTATGGTCTTGCTTTCCGCGAACGCATGGTTCCTGAGCTCGAGGACAAGCTTGTAGCCAGTGTGGAGCGCGGCGCGGGTTCATTCACTTTGCGGCTTGAGGATGGTGAGAAGCTGCAGGCCCGAAATGTGGTGCTGGCCGTCGGCATTACTCACTTCGAGTACGTGCCCGAGAACCTGGCTCATCTTCCCGCGGAGGTCTTCTCGCACAGCGCTCGCTCGAACAACGTGGAGCGTTACCGAGGGCAGAGTGTGGTTGTCATCGGCGGTGGGTCTTCCGCACTGGATTGGGCGGGGTTACTGCGCGAGGCAGGCGCCGACGTGCAATTGGTCTGTCGCGCGACGGAGCTGCATTTCCATAGCCAGCCAACTGGCAAGCCGCGCACGTCGTGGCAGAAGATGAGGCATCCGCAGTCGGGGCTTGGTCCGGGGATGCGTTCGCGATTCTATGCAAATTCCCCAGGAGCCTTTCACTATCTGCCCGAACCACTGCGCCTGAAAATTGTTCGCACAGCCCTTGGTCCCTCGGGAGGCTGGTTCATCCGGGACAAGGTTATCGGAAAAATGCCTCTTCACCTCGGATACACGACGCAGAGCGCCAATGTTCAAGGCGGCAAAGTGCATCTGGCGATCAAAGCTGCGGACGGTACCGCGAAGGAACTCGTCGTCGATCAAGTGATTGCGGCAACCGGTTACAAGACCGATCTGGATCGCCTGCAGTTCATTTCTCCGGAAATTCGTTCGAAAATCAAGACTCTGAACCGGACGCCAATTCTTTCTTCGAGTTTCGAATCGTCGGTGCCGGGTCTTTATGTAGCCGGCGTATCGGCGGCGAACAGTTTTGGGCCGGTGATGCGGTTTGCATTCGGCGCTGGTTTTGCTGCTCGCAGGATTGCCGGTGTCCTCGAGCAATCCCTGGCTGCGAACACGAACTCTGTTCCAGTTCGCAGCGTGGCCACAACCGCGAAGTAAGGGGATGAATCCGATAGCCGAATGAAGCGAGAAACAATAGCAATTCACGTTGGGTACGATGGCGACCCCACGACCAAGGCCGTGGCTGTGCCGATCTACCAGACGGTTGCCTTTGAGTTCGACAGCGCCGAGCATGGGGCGGCGCTGTTTAATCTCGAAGTCGAAGGCAACATCTACACTCGCATCGGGAACCCCACAAACACGGTTCTCGAGAAGCGCGTGGCTGCCCTGGAGGGTGGCGTGGATGGGCTAAGCGTCAGCTCTGGTATGGCTGCGATCGAATATGCGCTCATCAACATCGCTGAGGCTGGGAACAATATCGTCTCCTTGCCGCAACTCTATGGCGCTACCTACACTCTGCTGGCGCACATCTTCCCGAAGCGCGGAATCTCTACCCGGTTTTCAGCGACGGATCGTCCCGAAGATGTGGAGAAATTGATCGACGAAAATACCCGTGCGGTGTACTGCGAGAGCGTGGGCAATCCCGCGGGGAACGTGGCCGATATCGAGGGCTTGGCGCAGGTGGCGCACAAGCATGGTGTGCCGCTGGTGGTCGACAACACTGTAGCTACACCGGTGTTGCTCCGGCCCATCGAGTACGGCGCCGATGTCGTGTTGCATTCGATGACGAAATTCATCGGAGGAGGCGGCACCAGTATCGGCGGCATGATCGTGGACGGCGGCAAGTTTCCCTGGCGGAAGTATCCGGAAAAGTTTTACATGTTCAACCGGCCGGAGATCGCCTATCACGGGGTCGTCTATGTCGATCACTACGGGGACTCGGCGTTTGTGGCCCGCTGCCGGACCGTGTGTCAACGGAACACGGGCGCCACGCTCTCTCCGTTTAACGGATTTCTGTTTCTGCAGGGAATTCAAACGCTTTCCCTGCGGGTGGAACGCCACGTGGAGAACGCCCGTAAGGTAGCTGAGTTCTTGCGCGCGCATCCGATGGTCGACTGGGTCAACTATGCAGGGTTTCCGGACAATCCGCTCTATCCGATGGCCCACCGGTACTTGGGAAACAATTTCTGCTCGCTGCTGACTTTTGGCGTGAAAGGCGGCTACGAGGGAGGCCGGAAGTGTTTCAACGCCTTCAATCTGTTCAAGCGGATGGTGAACATGGGCGACGCTAAATCGTTGTCGTGTCATCCGGCGTCGACGACGCACCGGCAACTGACCCCCGAGGAGCTAGAGAAGGTGGGAGTGACCCCGGAGATGATACGGCTCAGCGTAGGGATTGAGCACATCGACGACATTCTTGAAGACTTAGGTCAGGCGCTCGACAAGGCAAAGTGACGGTTCGAGAAATGGACATTGGCGCGGAGCAGGGGAGTTAATATGCCGCTGATCATTGAGGGTGGACGAGTTCCGGGACGCTGGGCGGAGAAGCGAAGTTCGAGCCGCGTGGTCCCGATTGACAGTCATGCTCGCCGCGGCGAGTGGGTGAGTCTCGCGCTGATCAACAACATGCCGGACGCTGCGTTGGAAGACACGGAACTGCAGTTTTTTGAGCTTCTCGACATTGCGTCCGGTGATCAGCCAGTTGTCATCAAGCTCTACTCCCTGACAGGCATCCCCAGAACTGACCGTGGGCAGCGGCATCTGAACAGTTTTTACTACGGCGTCGATGATCTCTGGAACCAGCGCTTTGACGGGGTCATCATGACGGGCACCGAACCGAAGTGTCCGGACCTGAGGGACGAGCCTTATTGGCCCGTCCTGGCGCAGGTCTTCGACTGGGCTGAGCGAAATACCACATCCACCGTGCTCTCGTGCCTGGCGGCGCACGCCGGTGTTCTGCACAGCGATGGCATCCGCCGCCATCCGCTGGGCGACAAACAGTTCGGCGTTTTCGAGTCGCGGAAGACTGGTGAACACGCGCTGGTGAGTCATGCCCCCGATGTCTTGCGCTTTCCGCATTCCAGGTGGAACGAAGTTCGGGAAAATGAACTCTCCTCCGCGGGTTATACGATCCTCACCAAATCGGCAGACGCGGGCGTGGATTCATTTGTGAAGAAGAAGCAGCGGAGCCTTTTCGTCCACTTTCAGGGCCACCCTGAGTACGGCGCGCAAACTCTGCTCAAAGAGTACCGGCGAGACATCAAGAGATACCTCCGCGGAGAAAGGGAGACGTATCCGTCGATGCCGCAGGGATATTTCGATGGGGCGGCGTCTCAACTCCTGAACAATCTTCGAGAAGCCGCTTTGTCGGACCGGAAGGAAGAGATTATCGAGTCCTTCCCGGAGTCCGTTGTCGCAGGCTTGCAGAATACTTGGCAGTCGTCAGCCGTCTGCATGTATCGCAATTGGCTGGATTATGTTCGCTGCGGGAAAGCGGCCGCTGCAGCGTTTGTGCCTTACGCTCGCGCGAGATCGGAGCGCTCTGCGGCCATCAACAACGAGAGTGCCTAGCGTGCGTTTTTAACCCGAGTCTGGGTACGTTCCACGAGAGTGCCCTTCAAATTAGCGACAATCTTCAAATAACTTAAGGGGGATGATTAATCACAATGCAGAAAACAGAGATCGACCGCGAGATCCGAAACTTCCTTGCTACGCAATTCCTTTCGGGGCACGCGGAGAAACTCAGTGACAACGGGTCACTCCTGGGAGACGTAATCGATTCTACGGGAGTGATCGAACTGGTGAGCTACCTTCAGGAGCGCTTCGCGATTACGGTCGAAGATGAAGATGTAAACCCAGCCAATCTCGAGTCGCTGAACACACTGGTTGCATACGTTGAGAGAAAACTAAGCGGTAGCGTCGCGACTTCTGGCCTGGGAAGATAGGACCTTGCAAAGGGTGGAAACAGCATTGACATCAATGGCTCCTCCGGAGCGCATTTGCGATGTTGTCAAGCCGTGGGCGGAACGTCTGCCGGATCAATTAGCTCTGGTTGAAGCCGGGGGTAGCTGGAGTTATGGGCAACTTGACGCCGTAGTTGACGGAGCTCACCGTTGGCTTCGCGGGTTGGGCGTTCGACCCGGCGATCGGTTGATGATTGTCGGCGAAAACTGCCGGACGTTTGTTGCGGTTCTGTTGGCCGCTGCCAGCCTCGACGCGTGGCCGGTTCTGGTCAATGCGCGTCTCTCACCTCGCGAAATCGATGAGATCCGGGAACACAGTGGTGCTCGGCGCGTCCTGTACACAACGAGCACCTCGACCCATGCCGCGGACCACGCAGCAAGACATGGCGCCACGATCGAAACGCACGAGGGTTTCGGTGCGATTGGTGTCGGGCCTCTGAATGAGACCGTAGAACCGGAAGCACTGAGTGCGAATATTGCCGAACGCGTTGCCGCTCTGATCTACACTTCCGGCACGACTGGGCTACCCAAGGGCGTCATGTTGACGCACAGAAATCTGCTGTTTATGGCGGCGGGATCTGTAGGGGTTCGCGCAGTGGCATCGGATGACCGGGTTTATGGAATTCTGCCGATCTCGCACGCCGTCGGCCTCTCTGTGGTCCTGCTGGGTTCGTTACTGGTCGGGGCAACGCTCTACTTGTCGTCGAGCTTCGATCCAATGAGTGCGCGTGTGACTTTGGAAAGAGACCGTCTGACGCTCCTTTTCGGCACGCCCGCTATTTTCAATCAGTTGCTCCAGTATGCAAAACTGCGGAAGATTTCATCGTTAAAGTTTCCTGCGCTAAGAATTATTACCTCCTCCGGCGCTCCGCTTGACCCGGTGACCAAGTCGGGTGTTGAGAATCTTTTTGGCATGGTTTTGCATAACGGGTATGGAGTCACCGAATGCTCTCCCACCATCGCCTTAACACGGCCCGAAGCTCCTCGTTCCGATATCTCGATTGGCCCGGCTTTTCCAGGAATTGAAATCCAATTGCTGGGTAGCGATCGAAAACCGGTGTCTCAGGGCGAAGTCGGCGAGCTACAGGTGCGCGGGCCGAACATTATGAAGGGGTACTATCGCGCTCCCAAAGAGACGGCCGCTGCAATCGATGCGGAGGGATGGTTTAATACGCGTGACCTGGCCCGGCTGGAAGACGGAAATCTCTTCATTGTGGGGCGCACAAAGGATTTGATCGTCCGCCGCGGATTCAACGTCTACCCGGCCGAAGTGGAGGCGGTGCTGAATGGTCATCCCGCGGTTGCCCGCTCGGCAGTAGTTGGCCGCGCAATCGATGGTGACGAAGAGGTCATTGCTTTCGTTCAGTTATTGCCAGAAACTGCCTTGCCCCCTGCCGAATTAGCGGAGCACGCGGCACGATACCTCGCCAAATACAAGCGGCCTTCCCAGATATTGTTTGTCTCTGCAATGCCCACGACGGCGACTGGAAAGATCGCGAAAGGCGAGCTTAAAAGGGTCGTGGAGGGGCAATTCAGCGCGCCTGTTAACGCGCCGCTGCACACCTGAGCAGTCGTTACGAGAATCATAGAGAACCCTAACCCGGCGAATTCGGCCCTGCCAGAAATCCGCCGTCGAGCACCAGCGACTGGCCGGTCATGAACGATGCGCGGTCGGAGCACATCCACACCACGGCTTCGGCAATTTCCATGGGTCTTCCCAGCCGGCCGATGGGATGACAACTGACAACGTATTTATGCACCGCCGGAACGCGAAGAGTCCGATCAGCCATAGGCGTTTCGATATAGCCGGGACACACGGAGTTGACCCGAATGCCGCTCTTGGCGTTTTCCAGCGCGGCCGTCTTCGTCAGCCCCAGCACTCCGTGTTTGCTCGCGGTATAGGCACCGACTCCGGCAGTGCCGGACAGACCCAACACCGAAGACATGTTTACAATCGCTCCGCCGCCACCCTGCTTGAGCATCTGCCGAATTTCGTACTTCAAGCACAGCCATACACCCTTAAGGTTGATGTTGATCGTCCGGTCCCAGTCTTCCTCGGACTGTCTCACGATGGGTGCAAACACGCCCTCAACCCCCGCATTATTAAAGGCGATGTCCAAGCGGCCGAATTGCTCCACCGCCTTCTGAACAAGCGCCTCTACTTCGGAGGCCTTCGACACATCGGTCTTCACAAACAGCCCGTCTCCGCCGGCCGCGCGGATCAGATCGAGAGTTTCGTTGCCTTCGGGTTCGCGCCGGCCCGCAACCACAACTTTGGCGCCCGCCTTGGCGAAGAGCACCGCGGTATCCCGGCCAATCCCCGAGGTTCCGCCAGTCACCAGCCCAACTTTACCTTCCAAGTCCGCTGTCATAGTTTTCCTTCACGTTAAAATGAATCTGCCATTATAACGATGGGGGAACCTATGGCCTCTTCCGCGGGAGCATTTGACCAAAAAAACACCACACTTGTTGGCACTTGGAAACTCGTGTCGGCTTCGAGCGCAACACGGGCCGGAGAGCGATGCGACACTCCCTATGGCCCCAGTCCTACGGGTGTTCTTACATACACTGAGGATGGCAGAGTGACCGCTTTGATCGCCTACGACGGTCGCAAGCCACTTTCGGTCGGCGCCGGGGCAGAAGAACAGGCTGAGGCGTTCAAGACCTTTCTGGCGTATGCCGGACGGTACACACTCAGCGGCGACAAAGTGACGCATCACATCGAAGTCTCATCGATTCAGAACTACGTGGGAAAAGAACTGGTCCGGACCGTCAAATTCCAGAGTGACCAAATCACATTGGTAACACCGCCGACGCCGGTGAACGGAAAAGTCCAGATCGTCGAATTGATTTGGCAGCGTATCCGGTCCGGCTCCTGAATCAGCATGTTTTCTGACAGTATGAGGCACTTCTGGTCTGGCGAGGAGGCAAGGGTTGTCCAACACAAGCGCTACAGGTAAAAAAGTTGTTTTCAGCGACGCGATTCTGCAGGACCCATATCCCACGTACGCGCGTATGCACGAAGAAGGTCCGCTGCACTTCATCGAAGTTGCGAACAAGTGGGCGGTGTGGTCGATTTTTAGCCACGCCGAGTGTGCGTCGATTGCGAAAGATCCCCGGCTCTCCGCGAAACGCGCGCGGCAGATGCTGTTGCCCTT
Source organism: uncultured Acidobacteriaceae bacterium (assembly GCA_963819145.1). Lineage (GTDB taxonomy): Bacteria > Acidobacteriota > Terriglobia > Terriglobales > Acidobacteriaceae > Sulfotelmatobacter. The sequence continues at coordinate 100,994 of CAWFVB010000048.1, read as the reverse complement.
GCCGCTCAGCCGTCAGTCCGAATTCGGCGAACTCACGCGCATGCTGAGCTTGTGGATGATTTTCATGGACCCGCCGGAGCATACCCGTCTGCGCAAACTTCTCAACAAGGGGTTCTCTCCCGCAGCGGTGGAAGCCTTGCGCCCGCAGGCCGAGGCCATTGTTGATCGAATGTTGAAGCCGCTCGAGCATGGCTCGGAAGTCGAACTCATGAGTCACTTCGCAAACCCCATGCCGGTGTGCATCATCTCGGAGCTGTTAGGAGTGCCGCAAGCGATGTATGGCGCGTTCGTGGATGCGTCGCGGGCCATCGCGGCCTTTCGAGGCAATCCCAATCGCACGGTGGAAGACGCTCGCGCGGCGCAAGATGCGCTGATTGAGCTGACCGAGTTTTTCCGAAAGACCGTAGCGGAGCGGAGGCGCAACAAAGGGAACGACCTGATCAGCTTGCTCATCGACATCGAGGAAGAGGGCGAGGTGCTAACCGAGGAAGAACTTTACGCTCAGTGCATTGCGCTGCTTTTCGCGGGGCATGAGACGACGCGGAATCTGATCGGCAACGGAATGTACACGCTTTTGAAAAACCCGCAACAGTTAGCGGAATTACGGGAGAATCCCGACTTGATCCGCTCCTCAGTTGAGGAGTTTTTGCGCTTTGAGAGCCCGGTGCAGTTTACGGCTCGCGTGCTCAAGGAAGACATCGAGATTTGCGGCCAGCCCATTCGCAAAGGATGGACTGTTCAATGCATGCTCGGTGCGGCGAATCGTGACCCAAAGCAATTCAAAGATCCGAACCAGCTAGACCTGAAGAGGCTGAACAACCAGCATCTGGCGTTCGGTGCGGGCCTCCATTTCTGTATTGGAGCTCAACTCGCGCGGCTCGAGGGGCAGATCGCGATCCAGAATCTGGTACAGCGTTTCCCGAAAATGAAGCTCGCTGGTCCGCAACCGGAGTGGGCTTCGACGTTTGGCCTCAGGGGCCTGAAGAGTCTATCGGTAATTGTGTAACGAGGGGTGACCTTTCCAAAGCCTAGCTCGCTTTGTTTCACCGCGGCGAGCCGCTGGCCCTGACGTATTTACAAGGGCACCTCGATCACTGTCGGTCCTTCACCCTCAAATCCTGCTTGTAACGCCTTCCCGAACGCATCCATCGAAGTAACCCGGGTGCTGGGTACTCCCATTCCTTTTGCCAATGCAGTCCAGTCGAGGTCGGGACGTCCGATCTCTAGCATTTCCGTCGCTCGCGGTCCAGGTTCGCCGATTCCGAGATAGGAAAACTCGCGCTTGAGGACGGCATAAGTGCGATTGGCGAAGACCACCGTGGTGACGTTCAGGCCCTCGCGTGCCATCGTCCAGAGGGCTTGGAGTGTGTACATCCCGCTGCCATCGGCGGTGAGACACAGGACGCGGCGTTCCGGTGCCGCTACGGCCGCGCCAACCGCCAACGGCAGGGCAATGCCGATGGAACCACCCGTATTTCCCAGCCAATCGTGGGGAGGAGCCCCGAGAGTAGCTGGCATAAGCGCTCTCCCTGAGGTCATTGACTCATCGACGAGAATGGCCTGGTCAGGAATCAAGGCCCCGATTGCGGCGGAAATTCCGGGCAACGTGATATCTCCAACGGGAAGTTGCGGCCGTTCGATTCTTGTCCTTCCGGAGACATTTTCGCTTTTGATGGACAGTGCATCGGCGAGAGCATCAAGCGCGCCAACCATGTCCTCTCCGGGCTTAGCCAGGACGTGGATCTCAGACTCAGGCGAAGTGAGAACGCTTTCCTTGCCAGGATACGCAAAGTAGGCGACAGGGGCCGGGGCGCCGACGAGGATGAGCTGGCGGAACTCCTTCAGCAGCTCTTTCGCTTGTTCCAAGATGTAGGGGGTGCGCGTAACCGCCGGAACTCCGGCGCCGCGTTGCAACCGCGCGAAAGGGTAAGGGGACAACAACTTGGCCCCGGTTGTCACGGCTATTCGGCCAGCGGCTTCCAACCCGCGACCGTACAGGGCGTTTCCTGAGAGCAACAGCGCGGTGGGTACACCTGACCTCAGCATCCTTGCTGTGCGCTCAATCGTGCCGCTTGTCGGCAGAGGAGCAGCGGGCACGGCTAAAATGGGGCCAATCGCTCCGCCATCGCTCCAGGCAACATCAGCAGGCACGATTAGTGTGGCGATGTGTCCTGGAGCAGTCCGCGCGCCGACAATCGCTTCTGCGGCATCCCGGCCTGCTTCTGCCGAGGCGGAGGAGGTGCGCAACCACTTCGAGTAGGGCCGAGCGATCCCTTCAATGTCGGATGTGAGCGGGGCATCATGAGGCAGATGATAGCTGGGATGCTGGCCCACCAGGTTGATGATCGGCACTTGCGCCCGGTAGGCATTGTGCAGGTTAGCTAAGCCATTGGCCAGGCCAGGCCCAAGGTGCAGGAGCGTGCATGCCGGTTTTTCCGCCATGCGAGCATAGCCGTCCGCTGCTCCCGTGACTACACCTTCGAAGAGACCAAGCACACAGCGCATTTCCGGTGTTCGGTCGAGGGCGGCGACAATGTGGATCTCTGAAGTGCCGGGATTAGCAAAACACGTATCAACGTTCCCGGCTACCATTGTGCGAATCAGGCTTTCTGCTCCGTTCATTTGTTCAGACCGTTTGATCCCTTCAATCGACGGCAGTAAGATCACCCAATAGAGAGGTTAGAGACGACTCTCATAAATTAGCGAAGTTCCAAATGCATTGATGCGAAGCAACAAGATTCGCCAAGCCCTCTCGTTGTCGAGCATTTTCCAGGGTGGCGTCCGACTGTAGCATCGGGGGGATGCCAATTGTACGGCGACGCCAACGACCACAACAACCTCATTCTTCTAAGGAGTTTCGGCGACTGCGGAAGCGACGAACGATGGCTGGACACGATTCTTAGAACGATATCAGATGAAAGACGACGATAGGACGTGTCTAGAAGAGTGATGGCTGACGCCTGACTCCCTTGTTGGCGTGGTCTGGGAACAAACGCTGACGCCCTCTTGAGCGGAGCGACATAGTTTTCCGAAAGGTTTCGTGCTGAACAAACGACCCCGAGGAGTGCGCACCAGAAGGAGGCTCCGAACCCTTTGTGGCGTTGTAATCGTTGGAATTTTGATCTGCACGCTGTGGCCTTTCGATCCATTTCCAACGAACGCTGTCGGTTGGCTGCCAGGAGCAAGGGGAATCAAATTCGGTGCCGCTGGCGTTGTCGCGAGCGAGGAGCCTTTAAGAGTTGACGGAGAGGCGACAGACTCCTGCACATTAGAGGTCCTGATCAGGCCAGCGGCCATCCAATCTGTGTACACAATCCTCGGCTTCTATACGCCGAACAACCCAAGACAATTCCTGATGCGACAGTGGACTGATGGCCTGCTGGTTTCGCACGCAGCGATCGGAGTGCAGAACAAGGTCAAGTCAAAGAAGTTCGATGTCGATCACGCCTTCCAGCCGGGGAAACTCGCCCTGGTAACGATTACGTCTGGGCCCGATGGGACCGATGTCTACCTTGACGGCCAGCCAGCGGAGGTTGTTCCTAAGTTCAGGATTTCGCGAAGTGATTTGTCAGGGCAGATCGTAATGGGGACCTCGCCGATAGACTATCAGCCGTGGCCCGGGGAAATACGCGGCCTGGCAGTCTATTCAAAAGAGCTTTCGCCTGCAGACGCCTTACGGCACTATGGAGAGTGGCGGGACGCGGGCGCGCAAGGTCTGGACTTCGATGGACTCGTTGCCCGATATGCCTTTACCGAAGGGGTCGGCCGGGAGATTCGCAACGAGGTGACTTCGGGACCGAACTTGAAGATCCCAGAACATTTCTTGGTTCCCCACAAAGCCATACTAGCGTCCCCGGCGAAGGAATTCAGAGCGGATTGGAGATACTTGAGTGACGTCTTGCTGAACATCGCGGGCTTCGTTCCTTTGGGATTCATTCTGTGCGCCTATTACGCGTGGAATAAAAATCGACGGATGGCAATTTCTTACACGATTCTCACTGGAGGACTTCTGAGCCTCGTGATCGAAGTGCTGCAGGCATATATACCGAGACGAGTCTCAGGCACGACTGACATCATCACGAACACTCTGGGAGCTGCCCTGGGTGCATGGCTCGCCCAGCCGGCGGTCATGCGCGGTGTTCTTCGAATGACAAGGCTAGATCCCGATGCGTGAGAACTTCGTTTCACCGCAAGAGCGGGTAGGCCAGGCCGGTTTCTGGCCTGCTGATTTTCATATTCACTTAAATACAAGATTCTCGATTGATTCTGGTATTCACCGCCATCTATGCTCTCGTCAGGCATGAAACCGAGACAATGCGCCTATGCTTCACGACGACGGATCTGACATGTTGGGGACCCTCCCGATGCGCATAAGTGACGTCGTCACGCCATGGGCGGAGCATTCGCCGGATCATCCGGCACTCGTCGAAGCTAGCGGTACCTGGACCTACGGCCAACTAGCAGCTGCCATCAACCATGCGAAAACTTGGCTTCTGGGCTCGGGCGTGCGCACTGGGGATCGAGTGATGATTGTTGGCGAGAACTGCCGGGCATGGGTTGCGGTGCTGCTTGCCCTTGTTGAGTTCGACGCCTGGCCCGTGTTGGTGAACGCTCATCTGTCGCCGCGAGAGGTCGACGAAGTCCGAGACCACTGCGGAGCGCGTCGCGTGGTCTACACCACCCGTGTTTCGCCGCGAGCCTTGGAACATGCGAAACGGCACGGCGCGGTCACTGGAGACGTGGGAGACATGGGCGCGATCGGGATCGGACCGCTAAACGACCTCGTTGAACCGGAGCCGGCTTGCGCGGACAAAGCAAGCAGCATCGGTGCCTTGATCTACACATCCGGCACCACCGGCCTACCCAAAGGCGTGATGTTGACCCACCGTAACCTGCTATTTCTGGCGGCTGGATCCGCGGCAATACGCGCACTGAGCCCGGAGGATCGACTTTATGGCGCGCTGCCGATGTCTCACGCTGTGGGTCTCTCGGTCATGCTCTTGGGTACATTGCTCAGCGGTGCGACGCTTTATTTGGTGCCGCGTTTTGATCCCATGGCCGCACCGGTAGCACTGGTGAAGGACCGGGTGACTGTCTTGCTCGGCGTGCCTGCCATGTTCGTCCAGTTGCTCCAATACGCAAAGTTGCGGGGATTCACATCCCTGCATTGTCCAGGATTGAGAATCATCTCCTCTTCAGGAGCTCCGCTGCAGCAGACCGTCAAGTCAGCCGTGGAGAGCCTGTTCGGACTGGTGCTGCACAACGGTTATGGCGTGACCGAGTGCTCTCCTACCATCGCTCAGACCAGAGTCGACGAGGCACGAAGCGATACATCCGTGGGCCGCGTGTTTCCTGGAGTTGAGGTCAAAATAATCGGTGTTGACGGCGGTCGGGTGACGGATGGAGAAGTGGGCGAATTACGGGTACGCGGACCCAACGTCATGAAGGGATACTATCGTGCTCCCGAGGAGACCGCCGCCGCTATTGACGCGGAAGGGTGGTTCAACACTCGCGATCTCGTGAGGATGGAGGATGGGAATCTCTTCATCGTGGGACGCACAAAGGAACTGATCGTCCACCTCGGTCTAAATGTCTATCCCGCCGAAGTGGAAGCAGTACTGAATGCTCACCCAGCAGTGCTGCGCTCTGCCGTGGTCGGGCGGGCAACGCAAGGGGATGAGGAGATTATTGCGTTTGTGCAGCTGTCGCCCGGCTCATCCTTGCTGGCCAATGAACTAGCCGAATATGCTGCGTCGCGCCTGGCCTCATACAAACGACCTTCGAAGATTCTGTTCGTTCCCGCAATGCCTCTGACTCCTACCGGGAAGGTTGTGAAGGACGAACTGGCAAAGATGGCTATACCGAGCACCTAGCCACCCTGACTCAGGCGATTAATGCGCCAGCCAGCGCCGCCGTAGATATTTCAGATCTTTTCCGCCAGTCATCCGCAAGTCATGTCGAATGCAAAGACCTAGCTGACGGGCCTTCCCCACGCTGGCAATAGGTGAAGATAATGCTGACGCCATCCGCTCCCATCAATCGCAGCTTGACAACGGAGAAGTAATAATCCTAGTATCCAAAAAGAGTTCGACTTTCCCCCGCACAACAACCAGGAGTCGAGCGACTGTCGGTTTTCCTCCCCTTAACTTGTTCCCCCCAGAAGGATATTCCTATGCGTACCAGCAGTTTAGCTTCGTTGTTATTCCTGTTTTGCATGATTCCGGCACTGGCGATAGCGCAATCTTATACGGTGACTGATCTAGGGGCGCTCGCACCGGCAGCGATTAACACATGGGGTCAGGTCGTCGGCGAGTACAACGGCAAAGCCGCCCTTTCAACGTGGACGAATCACGGGACTAGGCACACCCAAATCCTGGGACTGTTGAGCGGTGGCACTTTTAGCAGCGCCGCCACTCTCAATGATCTTGGGGTCGTCGCAGGTGTCGCTGACGGGCCCGGCACTATCACATGGCCAGACGCCACCACCGAGAGTTGCACCGATCTGGTGCAACCGTTCTTATGGGCACAGGCGACTGGCATGCGCGGCTTGGGTGCTCCGGCTGTCGCCCCGGACCCGGCTTTCTTGCCCCAGTGCGGGCTTTACACCTATGCCAACGCCATCAACGATCGCGGCCAGATAGTTGGCAGTAATCGGGATTTTGCCACGTACAAATTTGGGTTCGTCTGGACGAGAAGAAATGGCGTGAGCCAATTCAGGGATGCTTTCCAAACGGCTGCGAACGGAATCAACAATGTCGGCCAGATAGCGGGACAGACCTCGATTGAAAGGTTGGCTGACGTGTCGCATGCCGCGCTCTGGAAAAATGCGATGATGACGGATCTAGGCACCCTCGGCGGAGATTCAAGTGATTGGTTCTTTTGCAGCGGCGCCGAGAGTGTGAGCGACGTCGGTCAAGTTGTTGGTTGGTCCCAGTTGGCCAACGCGAGCAATCCATGCTTCCTTGATTCCAGCCTTTCCTTTGTTCACGCCTTCCTCTGGAAGGCAGGAACAGCCATGGAGGACCTCGGCACCCTGTCAGGTGACACCTCGAGTGTGGCTCAGAAGATAAATTTCTTCGGTCAAATAATCGGGTCTTCGGGGAATACGGTTGTGTGGAAAGATGGGGTGTCCGGAGAGAGGATTCAGGTCCTTGGCCGTCCATTCATATGGTCGATGAACAGCGGAATGCAAGATCTGAATACTCTGATTCCCGCCAGTTCGGGCTGGGTGCTCAATTCTGTAACTGATATTAATATTTGGGGTCAGATTGTGGGAGAGGGTACGCTCAATGGGCAGCCACACGGGTTCCTGTTGACTCCATAGGGCGAAACACTCTCTCAGCCCCAACTCGGGAATCCCAATGTCGGCGGAGATGCACTCTTCGCTAGCTCAGTGCTTCTCTCAAGAAGCGAGAGAGCACCGCCGCGAGTTCTTCGAAGTGCGTGGTCATGATGCCGAGGTGGTCGCCAGGCACCGTGTCGATGACGAACTCGTCGGCCAGGTGGCCCCAAACCGCGGCGGGATCGGCGGGGAAATCGGTGGTGATCGCAGCTCTCACAAACCTTATCGTGCCCGGGTAGAGTCGGGGTTGGTAACGCGTCAACGCGAGATAAGAGCTCTGGCGAACGTGTTGCATTGCTGGGGAGAGTGACACTTCCGCCGGCAACTGATAAGACGCTCCTGGAGAGAGACGCCGGCGCCGTGAGGGACGAAAGAAACGAGAGAGCGCTTCCCGAGATGGCGATGTCAACAGGGGAGTCGTGCGGCGCCATGCCTGGCGTACCTTGAGACGAGCTCGTTGCGTCGGTGACAAGTAACTCACGTGCGGGTATGAGTCCAGCAGCGCCAGCAATGCAACCTTCTCTCCGCTCGCAGAAAGCCGCTGGGCCATTTCCAGGGTAACCAGGCCGCCGAGGGAGAAGCCGATCAGGAGGTAAGGTCCATGGGGTTGCACCTCCCTCACCGCGGCAAGATAGAACTCCGCCATGTCTTCGATTCGATCAAAAGGCGCATCGACCCCATCAATTCCTCTGGCTTGCATCCCATGAATCGCATGTGGGGTTTGGACATGCTTGAGCACTTGAAAAAAGTCAATAACGCTGCCACCCAGGCCATGGGTGATGAACACTGGAGGCTCTTCGCTGCCTGCTTTCAGAAGAACGAGCGGCGGAAAGCGCGGAGTCGTGGGCTCTTCCAGAAAGGCAGCTAGCGTTGCGATGGTGGGCGCCTGGTAGATCATGACCGGTGGCAGTTCCCGCCCGCACACCTGTGCGATCTCGTTGAACAACTGCAGAGCTAGGGCAGAATCGCCGCCGAGATCAAAAAAGTTGTCGTCGGGCCGGATCGATGAGACTTGCAGCAGGCGTTGCCAAATCGGAGTCAGCAACTCGACCATCGTAGAGGTGGGCGTCCGATTCATGCGGCACCCGGCCTTGTGAACGGATTGAGTTCAAAGCCGCGGCGCACCCATGTGCCATGACATAACAGAGCAATGGGCCTTCGCAGATTAATCGGGAAAATCTCGGTCACGGTTGCCTTTGTGCGTCCAACTTCTCCAGAGTTTACAACCTTGCCAGTTGGGGGCCAGTAATTCATTTGCTCCCGGCGGCATAGCCAAAAATGGCCTTGAGCTCCAGGAACTCTTTGAGCCCGGCCTCTCCCCACTCCCGGCCGTTGCCTGACTGTTTGTATCCGCCAAAGCAACCCGCGAAATCGACTCGGGCCCCATTGATGTGTACGTTGCCGGAACGGATTCGTTTGGCAACTCGGAGTGCACGCTCGGGATCCCTGGACGTCACAAATCCAGACAGCCCATATGGCGTATCGTTTGCGATACGAACCGCATCATCCTCGTCCTTATAAGGAATAATGCAAAGAACCGGACCGAAGATTTCTTCGCGTGCGATCGTCATATCGTTTCGCACGTCCGCGAATACGGTCGGCTTGACGAAGTAGCCCTTGTGGATGCCCTCGGGACGACCGAGACCACCCGCTATCAGTTTTGCGCCTTCCTTGAGGCCCATTCCGATCATGGACTGCACTTTTTCGAACTGAGCTTTACTGGAAAGAGGGCCAAGGCCGGTACCCGCGGCGAGCGGATCCCCAACTTGCGTGGCCTCGGCTGCTTGCTTGGCCGTCCGAATAGCGTCAGCCATCTTGGATTGGGGAATAAGCATTCGCGTCGGCGCGTTGCAGGACTGCCCAGTATTTCGAAAACACGTTTGAACGCCTTCTGTGACCGCATTTTCAAGATCGGCATCATCCAGGACAACGTGGGCGGACTTGCCTCCGAGTTCCTGCGCGACTCGCTTAACCGTTGGCGCGGCGGCCGAGGCCACGGCAACACCGGCGCGCGTAGATCCTGTGAACGAGACCATCGCCACGTCCGGATGCGCGGCAATGACCGCACCGACGCCGGGGCCGTCGCCATTCACCATGTTGAAAACACCAGCAGGAACGCCGGCCTCATCCAAGATTTGAGCAAACAGATAGGCCGAGAGCGGTGCCATTTCACTCGGCTTTAGGACCATCGTGCAACCGGCTGCGAGAGCGGGTGCGACCTTGCACACAACCTGATTCATCGGCCAGTTCCACGGCGTAATGAGCCCGCAGACTCCGATCGGCTCCATCCGCATCAGGGTTGAACCCTTGAGCTCTTCGAACTGAAAGCGCCCGAGCACTTTGACGATCTCTAGCAAGTGGCCCAGTCCGGCCGGAGCCTGGGCTTTTCGTGACAGCGAGATCGGTGCTCCCATTTCCAGCGAAATGGTCTCCGCCATTTCGCCGCTCTTTGCCTGGTAAACCTCAATGATTCGCCGCAAAAGGGCCAGGCGCTCATCGACAGTCGTCTCAGAAAATGATTCGAAGGCCTTCTTCGCCGCGGCGACAGCACTTTCAACGTCGGCCGAACTCCCGAGCGAGATCGTCGCGATAGCCTCCTCTGTCGCCGGATCGATGACGGGGAAATCCCGAGCCTTCGCCGGGGCGACCCATTTCCCATTGATGTAAAACTGACGGCAATTCTTCATAGCAATTGTCCCCGATCGACGACTGGAGTTCGAGACCGCCGTGATGCTCAGTTCTTGCGTAGCCCTCCGACGTTGAGATCCCGCTCTTGTCGGCAAATGTCTAGCGTAAAGCAACGTGACCCGACTGGGCCGGAGTTTTGCTCTCGGTCAACGCCATCACGGCATAGGCTGTGGCAGCGTCGCTCATGAAATGGCCCACTTCCGATGACGGATTACGTCTTTTGTTCGGGGAATAGGAAGGCCAAAGACCTGAGGCAGCGTTTTGATTGCGGACCAACCATGACAGTCCTTTCTGCACTTGGGCATTCTCACGAGGAACACCCGCCTGCTGCAAGGCGAAAGTGATCAGACCCGTAGCGTACCCATCACTTGTTCCTTCCGGTGGTATTCCATCCCTGGCCGTCCATCGGTCAACGAGTGACAACAACTTCCAACTCGGCCCAGTTCTGCCGGGGGAAGGAAGCTTCCAGCCGCCATCGGCTTGCTGCAGACTCAGAACTTCTCCGATGATCGCGTTTCTCCGGTCTTGTGTGATCAAGCCGGGCAATCGGGCAGACGCCCATAGAAGGACCACCCGATTCAGTGTGGACTGGTTTGAATATTGGTCGTTCAGATAATTACCCAATAGTTCGAGGTTGTGCTGGATCGCTGGGGTGGAGCGGTACCCAGGAGCCGTGCCCACCGCTACTGCAGCGAGAGCGGCACCATAGTACTGTGAATCACGCGCTTCCCAAGGCTCCAAATCAAATTGGAGCCACGGCCATGCAGCTCCTTTGTGGTCATCAGCCTTCTGTAGTGCCCACATATTGTCGAATGCGGTGCGCGTGTCGTCACTGAGTTGACCGCTTTCGGCGTCATAGTTGGCTAAAATGAGGGCGTTGAGAACTGCCTCGGTTCCCCGGGACTCAGATGCTTTACCGTCATAGCCCGAATCCTTGTAGTAAGGCGCCGTATCCTTCCAGAGGCGCACCCGCTTAGTGACGTTATCGACAAGCGTGCGTTCGTTTGCCGACAGCCCATCTTCTGCGAGGGCCGGACGAAGTGCGGGCCGTGCAAGTGCATACGGCAGGGCGGTGTGACATGAAACGCAGAACGTGCCGTGATCGCGGGAAGACCCTACCCATCCCGCCCACCAAGCTTCCCGGGAATCCAGGTAAGTAGCTGCGGCCTTGCGATTCCAAGAGTCTGATGGTGGAGCCTGACTCACGCCGCGTGAGCAAGACAGCATTGCTGACGCCATCACAAACGTAGCCAGAGCCTCTATCAGAAGCGGGGCCTTCGCGGACATTTATTCTCCGTGCGTTTCGAACGACGAGGTTGGCCTCGCGCTCCAACGAGGTTGATGGGGGAGGAGTGACAGCGGGCGATACTCCGCAGTCGAGGAAACGATTATATAACATTAAACATAAACGACTTTGATTCGGCAGGGATGGACGGTTTCAGGAAGCGCCCGCCGGTGCTTCCATACTCTTCCGTAATCTCAGGTAACGGTAACTGTAAGCCCCGATTCGTTGGAACAACTGCCTGGACACGAGCACAAACCACGCCGCTCGTCCAATCGAGTCCTGGCGGGCAGTCTTCCACGCAGACAGCAGCATGTCGAGGCGTCCCTTGTATCCCATTCGGACTCGCACTCCCTTCGTCGCGATGATGTCGTAAGTCTTTCCCGCCAGCCAAGCAGATCGGATATCTTTGCGGAAGCACTCCATCAGTGAAAGGGAGACGGCATGCTGTACGACCGCGTCGGTAACAAAAAATGGAAGCTCTCCTCGCTGCATGAGACTGGCCAATAGGAGAGTATCTTCAGCTCTACGTGTCTTAGGATCAAAGAGGCCGGCCCCAATGTCCACATGCGTTCGTCGAATGGCAAATCCAGCGGTGTTCAGGTATCGAATGCAACCACTTGGCAGCAACATTTGAGTTTGCAGGGTTACGAGCCGTAGCTGTTCCGCTCGGCCCACTACTGTCGAGCAAGACCCAGTCAGGCGGAGTTGAAAATAGATGGTTTGCGGCGAGTCGTTGATCACTGCAGATAGCGCTGCCAGACAGTCTGTCTGCAACCGGCAGTCCGCGTCCGTGAAGACTAGCACCGAACCACTGGAGATCTGGATCCCTCGATTTCTCGCAGCGGCGATTCCGGCGTGTGCCTGTCGAACGATCGTCATCGGGTAAGACCGGGTTGACGCCCGGATGGCCTCGGGAGCGGGTTCCTTGCTGCCGTCGTCTACGATGATGACTTCAAACCCTGGCCTGTTACTCTGTAGCTCCAAAGATCGCAGGCATTCGTCAAGAGGGCCCCAATCGTTGTAGACCGCAATGATTACACTGAATTGCGGGGCAGATGCCGATATGGGTTCGTTGGGCATGCGTAGCAGTGCATTACCGCCGGGAGCACTGTAGAGATTTACACACTGTAGAATTGCACACACAGCGCGCGATTCACAATATGACCGAGGTGACTCGGGCAGTCGTTGGTTATTGACTCCTAAATCCAGCTGTCGTACCGTACCTTGTAGACCCATCGGCGACCCCCCTCGGCCGGAAATTTTTCCTAAAAATTGTCGCACTGCAGGCACGCTGCCTCCCACAAGAAGGTAGCGCCAACAAGGGAGGATCCATGGCAGCAGGTGGTTGGTCGAAAACCTGGACGTATTTCGAGGACAAGTGGCACGAGGGCAATGTGCCGATCATGGGCCCGCGTACTCACGCTGCCTGGCTCTGTTCGGTAGTGTTTGACGGTGCACGATACTTCGAGGGCGTTACTCCCGATCTCGAGCTGCACTGTGCGCGTGTCAACGAATCTGCTAAGAAGCTGTTTCTCAAGCCCGTAGTTCCGACCGAGACCTGGATTAAGCTCGCACGGGAAGGAATCGCGCGCTTCGACAAGGATGCGGCGCTTTACATTCGACCCATGTACTGGGGGGAGAACGAAGGGCCGTGGGTGCAGGCCCACGATCCCGAGTCGACTCGGTGGTGCCTGTGCATTTATGAAGCGCCGATGCGTCCGCCCAAAGGGTTCTCGCTCACGTTGTCTCCGTATCGCCGGCCCACGCTCGAAACCATGCCCGTTGACGCCAAGGCAGGATGTCTCTATCCCAACAATGCTCGCGCGCTTTTCCACGCCAAGACTCGAGGCTTCGACAACGCCATTGTCTGCGATGTCCTCGGTAACGTCGCGGAACTCGCCACCTCGAATGTTTTCATGGCCAAGGGCGGTGTCGTTTACACTCCAATCCCCAATGGGACTTTTCTGAACGGCATTACCCGCCAGCGCGTGATCGGACTTCTGCGCGACGCAGGGGTTACAGTGGTGGAAAAGATTCTCACCTATCAGGAATTTGAGCTGGCGGACGAAATCTTCTCCACTGGAAACTATTCCAAAGTCGTGCCCGTGACCAAAATCGAAGGCCAGTTTCTCCAGCCCGGTCCCATCTACACTAAAGCTCGTGAGCTCTACTGGTCGTTCGCTCATTCCAAGGGTCGATGAGGCGCAACTGGAGAAAAAACTAAAGATGAAGAGGCTGCCGTCCGGCCCGAGTTTCGCGGTCCTGTTTGGAGTGTCGCTGCTCCGGTGGTTCCGGCCATTGCTCGAGATGTTCGCGCTGGCAAGCAGCAACGGCCGCTACACTCACATCTTTCTGATTCTTCCCGTCGCTACCGCGCTGATCATTCGCGGTTGGAGTGACCGCAGCTTCGAGTCTCGGTTCTGGACTCCCGCGATTGGACTCTTGATGATCTCGCTTTTGCTACGGGGACTAGCCAGGTGGGGAGTCTCTGGAGGCAGCCCCGACCTTGTCCTCGGCACCGAGATGGTGGGCCTGGTCATTTGGTGGATCGGTTCGTTCCTGCTCTGCTTTGGCCTTCCTGCTTTTGGGACATTTTGTTTTCCTCTCCTCTTCCTGTTCTGGATGGTTCCGATTCCGACGCTCGCCATGGATTGGGTCGTAGCGGCACTCCAACAGGGCTCGGCGATTGCCGCGCAAGCTTTGTTCACGACGTTCAGGGTCCCGGTCGCGCGCGACGGAACGTTTCTTCAAATCCCCGGCCTTGTGCTTGAGGTCGCGGCCGAATGCAGCAGCGTTCGTTCCAGCCTTATGTTGCTCGTAACCACGATGATCCTCGCACAGGTCCTGTTGAAGACTGGGTGGCGAAAGGCTGTGGTTGTGTTGCTGGTCGTCCCACTCGCCATCGCCAAGAATGGTTTACGCATTTTTACGATTGGAATGCTCAGCACCCGAGTCGATCCGAGCTTCTTAACCGGACGCCTCCACCACAACGGGGGAGTTGTATTTTTTTTAATTGCGCTGGCAGTTATATTCTTACTACTGTGGTTTCTACGACGCGGCGAAAGAGCACTGAAATCAACGCCACAATTGAGTCCGGCGAGATCGTAAGTCGTTTCGGCACTGCTCAATGAAATATCCTGGCCAAATCCTGCCGCAGCCCGGAATGTTCCTGGCGGTATTTGCTCTGCTGACGGCTGGTGTAGTTGGAACCGGTTGCTCCGCAGGCTCGGGATCAAGTCCCAGCGCGAAACCGCAGATTACGGCGCAAGACCCGAGGGTCAATGAACCCCGGATGGCAGTAGTCCAGCCACTGCCTCCCTGTCCACCGGCAGGCGTCGCGCCCATACAGCCATCACAGCCCGGCACGGGCCACCACAAAGTCACTCTCTCGTGGAATGCCAGTCCGGCTTCCCGCAATGCTGCCGGCAATCCTGTTGGCTACTGCTTGTACCGAAGCATTACCCACAATGCCGCAAAGAAGAAACCCACATGCAATGGCTGCGAGCAGATTAACCGTGTACCAATCACCGGTACCAGTTGTCTGGACGACCTGGTTATAGACGGCTCGAACTACTACTACGTTGTGACGGCCATTGACCGCGGAGGCACAATCAGTTCCCCATCGAACGAAATCCCTGTTCAAATCCCATCTCAGAACCAAACCAGTTCCGCCCTCCCCACTCCTCCTTCCGTTCCTCTTTGTCGGGAAATGTACCATGCGAGGTGAGCGAGCTCGCAAGTCAAGCGCGGGCTTTTGGATTCAGGCCACGTCTGAATCACTGGTAGACACGGACTCCGAGTGCCGGATTTCGCTCCTTCATTCGAAATAGGCTCTAGGCTTACACTTCCACCGATTGCGCGACGAGATGCCGCTGAATCTTGCCGAGCGGCGTTTTCGGAAAAGAGTTCCGAAAATAGAACCTTGCAGGTACCTTGTAGAGTTCTAAACGCTCTCGGCAGTGAGTCCCAAGGTCTGCGGCAGATAGGTTCATGCCTTTCTTAGGCACGACGAACGCTTGGAGGCTCCCTCCCGTCTGCTCTTGTGGGTTCCCTGCTCCTACCACAACAGCTTCCGCTACGCAGGGGTGCCTATGCAACACACCCTCGATCTCGCGCGGATTAATCTTGTGGCCGCACACCTTGAGAATGTCATCCATGCGCCCCATCAATTGGATATCGCAATTCGCATCCAGCGCCCCCATATCGCCAGTTCGGAAGCCGTCGTTCTGTATCTTAGTCTGGGCCTCGATCGAATCTCCCCAATAGCCCTTGAATAGCCCGGATCCTGTAATAAGGATTTCCCCGGTGTCACCTTCGGCAATTGAATGCCCCCGACTATCCACTACCCTAACCTCCAAGCCCTGATTCGAACTCGCTAGGCGGTCGAATACTCCGTCGGGCCCAGGTTTGAGGTATCCGACGCGCCCCTCCGTCAGTCCATAGGTCAAATGGATCTTCGTGTCAGGGAGAATGACCTGCAGTGTACTGAGTCGATCGAGGGACAAGGGTTCTGAACCGATTTCGACGTAACGCAGAGATCCACCATGTTCAGCAAAGAAGGGGGAGAAATTGTCCATCAAAAAGTTGCAGGCCGATGGCACCAGGACCAAGCCTGTAGGTCGGCATTGCGCAAACTGATTCATGATGAAAATGTCGTGTGCGACGACCAGTGTGCATCGGGCCAAAACGCAAGTGAGAGACCTTCGAAATGCAAGGACATGATGCAAAGGCAGGGGCACCATCACGACATCGGTATTTGAAAGCCGCAGGAACTCGAGTGTAAAAGACGCGCATGCAAGTATGCTCCTGTGGGTGTGCATGACACCCTTAGGCGCGGCCGTAGAGCCGCTGGTGAACGTGATGGTAGCCAGGTCATCCGCTTGCGCACCGGTCGGGAGTCTACAGGTTTCCGCCTCCTGGATCATTGTGGACTTCAGAGATTCCACGGCTATCTGGACAACATTTGCTTGATTTGTGGGGTCGTCTTTCACGAAGAAGGCGTGGAAGAATCGCAGGACCTCCGGCATCGCGCGAACTTTATCGGCGAAACTGTTTTCGGCGATGAGCGCCGTGGGTTCAATCTCTTCCAGGATATTCCGTAGATTCTCTGACCGAATGCAATGGTCGAGCGCAACAACTACGGCCTGGGCTTTCCAAACTGCGAAGCAGGCGATCATGAACTCCGCAGAATTGGGGAGCCCGACAATGACTCGATCCCCAGGTCGGACATTTCGCGCGACTAGCCGGGCCGCCAGGCGATCGGAATAATTGTCGATCTCGAGGTATGAGATCCGTTCTGTGTCACTAATGAACTTAGTTTCCGCCCCGCACTGTTTTGCGGCGATGCGAAGTGCATCCGGCAAAATCCGGAGTTCGTTCTCCTCCGACGGGCGAGTGCCACCTCGTCGAGCAATCATTCCATCCTTCATGCCACTCTCCGTTGCGCCAATGTCTGTCGGCGCCTGATGAAGGCGCAATCCCCCGGAAAGAAGAACGACAGTCGCGTTCATCCTCCTCATGGCGCAGATCTTTTAATGCCCTTCTGTAGACTGCCCACAGAGGGAAATCTGTTGACTCGCACTACGGCCAACCCGCTTTCTGAGGGCTGCACGCTGCCCGCAGAGTTTTGGCCAGATCGGTGCTCCCAGTTTTCGTTACCGCTGTAGCGCCATTTCGGCCTCACGGATTCTGTGGTCCGCCGTGTCATAGTGAGACCACTCGCTGCGCCGGAGGAGATCCGCCGCCGCCTTCGCGAAATAAGTGATGATGATGTCGGCGCCTGCGCGTTTCATACAGGTCAGGGACTCCATCATGATCGCGTCCCGATCCAGTCGACCGAGTCGTGCTGCCGCGTCGATCATGGCGTACTCTCCGCTCACGTTGTACACCGCTAGTGGCATGTTGAATTCTTGTTTCGCTCGGTGAACGACGTCCAGGTAGAAAAGCGCGGGCTTGACCATCACAATGTCTGCACCCTCCTCGATGTCGAGGGCGATTTCCCGCATGGCTTCATTGGAATTTGACCAATCCATCTGGTGAGTTCTCTTATCTCCAAAGGAAAGCGCGGAGTGTGTCCCCTCCTTAAAAAATGGGTCATATAACTTTGAGGCGAACTTTGCCGAATAAGCCATGATCGGGAGGTTGTGATATCCGTGTGAATCCAGCGCTTCCCTCATCGTATGAATCTGGCCGTCTAGCATTGAGGCTGGCGCAACCATGTCGCTGCCGGCGTCGGCATGGGACAGCGTGATTTTGCTGATCAGATCGAGCGATTCATCGTTGATGAGGTAGCCGTTGCGGATCACGCCACAATGCCCGCTGAGTGTGTATTCACAGGGGCAGACGTCGGTAACTACGAGCAAGTCGGGGACGTTACTTTTCAACGCTCGAACCGCTTGTTGCACTATCCCGTGTTCGTCGTACGCCCCAGAAGCCAGTTCGTCTTTCGCATCGGGCACGCCAAATAGAAGAACCGCAGAAATTCCCAAAGCGCGCGCCGTGATGGCTTCCTCGACGAGGCAGTCCACGGATAGATGATAGTTGCCCGGCAAGGCCGGGATTTCTCGCCTGATCTTGCTTCCAGGGACGACGAATAGTGGCAGAATGAAACTACTGGCGGAAAGCCTGTTCTCGCGAACGAGACTTCGAATCGTTTCGTTTTGCCGCAACCTTCTGAGTCTTTGTGCTGGGAATCCCATTGCAGTTTCCTTTCATCGGAGCAGGTGTTGTCCATCCGTCTCGGAAGTGCGAAGAAATGACGAACTCGCCTTGCTAGAGGCGGTACTTGGTGGTGTTTGGGGGAGTAACCAGCTTGGGGGACGGAGAAGGGGGAATCTCGCGCCAGTATTCAAATTGAGTCTCAGGCTTTTGGAGGGTAAAGTATGTGACTGCGATCACTGAGGCATGCGACTGGTGTCACACAGTCTTGGGCCCGTCAACATACAATGATCGTGGGCGGCGTCTCGAATCTGGGAGACCAGATTCAGAAATGACCTGAATACCTCTGGGATCCTGTCGGATATTTTCGGGAGTTCTCATCTTCAATGCCGTTCTTCCCCTGAAGCAAGAACCTACCTCTCGTCCACATCATTTGAGAGCGAATTCAACCCGTAACGAGGCCAGATGACTACTCTTGCCACTTCTTCCCGTTTTCTCGATTTGGGTTCTTTCCTGATCCATCTAGAACAATGCGGTCGCCTTCACCGAGTCAGAAAATCCGTGGACAAGAGCTGGGAGCTCGCATGTATCGCCCGTTGGGCCATGGAATCCACCGCAGACAAAGATGCGTATGCCATCCTCTTTGAACAGGTGCAGAATCATTCCATGCCCGTCGTGGTCAACCTCTACTCCACCCCTGAGATGTATGCCGCGGCGCTCGGAATACAATCTGAGGACATCCTGGAGCATTGGACCCGGTGTTTGGAAAGCCCTTCTGGTCCAACGCGGGTTGACTCTGCCCCCGTGCAAGAGATCGTCCATTTAGGGCCTGACGCGGATCTGCTGTCGATTCCCGCGCCAGTCTGGACTCCGGGGCGAGACTCTGGTCCCTATCTTTCCGCCGCGAGCGTCATTACAAAAGATCCCGAAACCGGCATTCAGAACATGGGTATTTATCGAATGCAGATCCACGATGCAACCCATGCCGGCCTTTGTTTTGGCAGTCAAATGCAGCACGGCGCTATTCACTTAAGGAAGTATTCGGAGCGTCGACAGCCGATGCCCGTAGCTGCCGTAATCGGTGCTGCTCCAGCCGTGACATTTGCGTCAGCGGCGAAGGTCGGCTACGGAGTGGACGAACTGAGTATTGCAGGTGCCCTTGCAGGCTCGAGTTTGGAGGTCGTGCGAGGTAAGACCGTAGACCTGCTTGTTCCCGCCCGCGCGGAATATGTGATCGAGGGATTGGTCCACCCCGATTCCGCTCGAGAAGAAGGACCGTTTGGCGAATACCTGGGCTACGTAAGCGGTGTGGCGCCGGCTCCCGTCGTGGAAGTTACGGCCATAACACACCGCCCTGCACCGCTGCACCACGGATTTGTTCAGCAATTGCCTCCGTCCGATGGACATCTGGTGATGGAAATGGGAGTCCTCGGCCCCCTCTGGTTTGGCGTCAAACATAAACTGCGAGTGAGAGGGATCCGCGACCTTGCCATCGCACGTGGCAGCGCTGGGTTATCGATTCTTGTGGCTCAAATCGAGAAAGCTCACGTGTCGGAGAGCGCTCATATCGGTCGTGTGCTCGCTAAATTCAACTCTGGACTAGCGTTTATTTACCTTGTGGACGAGGATATAGACATCCGAGATCAGGACACGCTGAACTGGGCATTGAGTTCGCGGGTAAGTTCACCCCATGACATAGAATTCGTCAAGGGGTTCCCGGCTTTTCAGAGGCCCCCGTCCTCGACCTCCTCTGTCGTCAAAGAGCGTGAGGAGTTCGGACCTGGCGATCTTCCTTCGTCTGTGGCCATCGTGAACGCGACTCTCAAGCACGCTATGCCTGCAATATCGCTTCCCGACTCCTCGTTCATGTTGAAAGCATTGGAGAACTGGGATGAAACTGGGCTCCCTCCGATTACCCCGCGCAAGCGCCTTGGGAGATTGCTAAGAACTCATTCGGACTCTGAGACGATCAATCTCCCGTGAAAGGATCGGGAAGAATCATCCTCCCATCACGATTTCTGCTAGTCATTTGGGCGGGCGGCTTTAGTGTGATGAGCCTGCGAACAAAGGTGCACGGTGTACCCTGCGAGCAAGTTCGCTCCCCAAGCTCAAGGGAAATCCTAGTCCTTCTCGTAGCAGCGCTTTATGCTGGGGTCCCTTTGTGCTTGTTGACGAGTGGGGCAGTATTCCCGGTGACCGCAGATGCGGCAGGTGGGCTTCTGCGCTTTGCGTACGAGCAGCAAGCCTATCACCCCATAGAACGCTGCCAAGCCGTAGAGGAAATGGAGGAGATTCATTTTCGTTGACCTCTCAGACGTGAGCATGCTCACAGATCCCGACGAAGTCATCAGTGATTGTAATCACATTGTTTGATGGAAATTTTGGACCCGGCCCATGCCCGACCTTGATCAATTGGAGATCACGAGAGCTAAGCCGACTCGCGCCGAAAGCCGCAGTCATCGCTAAATCAGTGCGAGCCGGCTCTGGTCGTGGTATTTTTGGTTGATCGGTCTCTGCGACGGGGCGAAGGAGATCTGGCATCACAGTCATAATTGTCGGTTGCAGACCGTGAGAATCGGGCCCTCCCCGGCTGAATTATGATTCGAATGGCCATCGTTTTGTTCACAATCACTACCAAATCAGGTTGCTGAAAGGTTCGTAATGGGCGAAGACGCCGCATTTTCTAGCACTGTGTCTGAATTGAGGAAGAAACTATCGTCTGGCCAAGCTCAGGTCGGAATCATTGGCCTTGGTTATGTGGGGTTGCCCCTTTCCCTTTTGTACGTGGGAGCGAAGGTTCCGGTGACTGGTTTCGACATCGATCAACGAAAGGTGGATGCCCTGGGCGCTGGAAAGTCATACATCTACCGTATCCCCGACGCCGAGATTCAGGAGGCACGTGGTAAGGGGTTCTCAGCCACTGCTGACTTTGCCAAGTTGTCGAAGATGGACGCGATCATCATCTGCGTTCCGACACCGCTCAATGAATACCACGAACCGGATCTCAGCTACATCACCAACACTGCGCACGCAATCGCTCCACACTTACGGGCTGGGCAGCTAGTCGTTTTGGAAAGCACGACCTATCCGGGTACAACCGAGGAAGTGCTCGTTCCAATTCTCGAAAATGAAAACTCGAGTGGCATGAAGGCAGCGCGCCTCGGCACATCCGGCAGCAATGAGGTCTTCGTGGCCTTTTCGCCCGAGCGGGAAGACCCGGGCAACACGACAGTAGCGCGCCAGGACATCCCGAAAGTGATCGGGGGACTGGATCCAAGAGCCGCGGAAATGGCGGCGGCTCTTTATGGGCGCATTTTCAATCGAACCGTGCAAGTTTCCTCCCCGGCAGCCGCGGAGATGACCAAGCTCCTGGAGAACATCTATCGCTGCGTCAATATCGCACTGGTCAATGAGCTGAAGTTGCTTTGTTTGCGAATGGGTCTCGACATCTGGGAGGTCATCCAGGCAGCCTCAACCAAGCCCTTCGGATTCCATCCCTTTTATCCCGGCCCCGGGCTTGGTGGACACTGCATTCCGGTCGATCCTTTCTATCTTTCCTGGAAGGCTAAGGAATGGGATTTTCAAACCCGCTTCATTGAGCTGGCTGGGGAGATCAACGTTGGTATGCCCTACCATGTGGTGACCTCCGTGGCGTCTGCACTAAACCGGCACAAAAAGTCGTTGAACGGATCCCGGATCCTGATTCTCGGAGTGGCCTACAAAAAGGATATCGATGACCTACGGGAGTCTCCTGCGTTGACGATTATCGAACTGTTGCAGAAGGACGGGGTCGAAGTGAGTTATAACGACCCCTACATTCCAACGATTGGCAAAGGTCGCAAGTATGACCTCCAGATGAAGTCCGTGCCGCTGGAGCAGTTGGGAAGCTATGATTGCGTGCTAATTGTCACTGACCATTCCGACTACGACTACGCTAAGGTGGTCGAGAGTGCGCAACTGGTGGTAGACACACGCAATGCCACGAAGGGCATAACAAGTTCGAAGGTCGTGCGGTGCTGATCGAGTGAGTGCCTGGCATCAGCCAATTTGTGACGAAGCCGCTGCGACTAATCCGTCGGGGTGCAGGATGCAAGAAATGCGGCACGAGTCCCGCCACAGGCTAACTTCAATTCCTCTGTCTTTTCTGGCTTCAATCCGAAGCAAGACTCCCAATCGCTTCCGCCTCCGCATTTGTATTTCGCTCGCCCTGCTTCTAATATGCACCGCCGTTCACGCCCAGAGTCCGCGGGTAGTCTTGGAGCGCGGTGGCAGCACCGTTTCGCTCGAACCCTACGCGCCCAACATCATTCGCGTGACGCTCAGCCTGAATAGGGACAAGGCCCTCGCCACGCCTGGATATGGCTTTACCGCGACTCCCGCGCCTGAAGGATGGGCCAGCGAGCAGACTTCTGGCGGAGACGTTTACCGCTCCTCTCGCTTGATCGTCAGTGTCGCAGAAAGCCATCCCGGCAAGCCCGTCGCAACCCAGACCGATATCGGTAAGTTTTTCAATGGTTCGACTCCATGGGTCGGCCTTTCGATCGCCACTCCGGAAGGCAAGATGCTGCTGCGAATGACGGGTTGGTCGATGTCCGTGCCGAATCACAAAGACGGCAACGCCCGCGTGTTGAACGACAAGCGTCCGTCGGATGCTCCCTTTTACGAGGTTGGCGCATCGTTCGTTTCGCCCGATGACGAGCACTACTACGGCCTCGGCCAGAATCAGGAAGGTTTCCTCGATCATCGCGGCCACCGCGTCGAGTGCTGGCACAACTACACTGCGACGGCCGCTCCGAGTGTCTGTGTCCCTCTCATGGTCACGAACTACGGCTATGGGATCATCTGGGACAATCCCTCGAAGACGGTCATCGAGCCGGGATTCAACGAGCAGACCAATTGGACCTCCGAGGTCGGCGACCGCGTTTCCTTCTTCGTGATTGCCGGCGGCCACGTTTGACGAGATCTACGCCGGATACCGGCAGCTTACCGGCGCCACGCCGCTGCTGCCGAAAGCCGCCTACGGCTACATTCAGTGCAAACAGCGCTACGCCTCGCAGGAGGAGTTGCTAGCCGTGGCAAAGGGATATCGCGACCGGCACCTTCCGGCCGACATTTTAGTGGTCGACTGGTTCTACTACACAAAAATGGGCGAGATGGATTTCGCCGTGGACAAATGGCCGGATCCTGCGGCCATGAATCGTCAGCTTCACGACATGGGTTTTCAAACCATGATCAGCGTATGGCCGCGCTTCACCAAGGGATCGCGTTACTACGATTTCCTGCTGAAGAAAGGCTGGTTCGAGCATCTTGCGGACGGTAAGCCCACCGACGGCCTTCCTTATGACCGCGCCGGTTCCGACATCGACACGACGAATCCCGACGCCGCCGCTGGTTCTGGGAAACCATCCGCGACAACATTCTCAGCAAAGGTTTCGATTCCATCTGGGCCGATGAAACCGAGCCCGACCTGCCGCCCAACGGCAGTTACTTCTCGGTTGGGCCTGGCACGCGCTACTTCAACATCTATCCGCTGTTTCACACCGGCGCCTTATACGACGGATTCCGCCGCGATACCAATCATCGCGCGCTGATCCTTTCCCGCGACGCGTATCTGGGCGCGCAGCGCAACGGAACCATGTTCTGGTCGTCCGATATTTCTCCGACATGGGACACGCTGCAGACGCCAGATTCCCACCGGGCTCGACTTCACTGCTTCCGGCATTGCATATTGGACGCAGGACATCGGCGGATGGCAATATCTGCCAGGCGAGCATCAACCCGCGCATCCACCGCTACTCGATCCCTCCGACGCGCGCGAAAATGTTGGCGGATACGACGACTACCCGGAACTCTACACACGCTGGTTCGAGTATGGAGCGTTTCTCCCGATTTTCCGCGCTCACGGCAGCCGCCTCCAGAACGAAGTCTGGTCCTACGGAAAGCAGGCGGAGCCGATCCTGGAAAAGTATCTGAGGCTGCGCTATCAACTCATGCCGTATATTTATTCGCTCGCCTACCAGACCTATCAGACCGGCGCACCCTCCATGCGCGCTCTGTTCATGGATTTCCCTCACGATCCGAAGGTCGCCGACTTGCGCGATGAATACATGTTTGGCCCAGCCTTTCTGGTGGCTCCCGTAACGGAACAGGGCGCAACCAGCCGCACCGTATACCTTCCCGCCGGCACGGATTGGTACAACTACTGGACGAACGAACGTGTCCACGGCGGCCAGGCGATACAAGTCAACGCGCCCATTGATACGCTGCCATTATTTGTTCGTGCCGGCTCGATCGTGCCGCTCGGCGAAGCAATCGAGAATACGAGCCAGCGTCAGAAGATTTCCAGGCTGCGCGTCTACTCAGGAGTGGACGCCAGCTTCACTCTCTATGAAGATGACGGCAAGACCTATGCCTACGAAAAGGGCGACAGCCGCATCACTCGCTTGCGTTGGAGTGATTCCACCCAGAAGTTCGTTCACGAAGGCGCCGAGGCATGGACGAAGCCAGACTCCGAAATCCTGGAAGTGATCGGGCGGTAAATTCGCTGCCCCATCACTCGCGATGAATTCCGCCCTGAGCTAATGCTTCTCTGCTGGCGCGGTTTCGTGACTGAGGTGCTGGTAGTTGAGAATTGCGTTGAACACCAGCGCGTAGCTGCCAATGGTCTCGCCACGATAGATAGGATTGTTGGCGAACAGCAGCACGTTCCCCTGGCCCAGGTGCGCGTTTACCACGACGGCATGTTCGGCGATTGGCGATCCCTTGTCGAGAAGTCCGTCCAGCAAAAGAGTCTTTGCATCGGAGAAGCGCAAAATTACATCTGGCCGGCTCGCCATCGGGATGACCAGTGGATTGTTGCGCGTCTGTTCCTCATCCAGATGCTTCGCTTCCCATGGCTGCTGCTTGATGAGCGGCTCCGGCTCGACGATCTTTCTACCTTGCGGCTCGTCGCTGTCCTCCACCGTGCCGCGGCCCGTAGCCCGCTTGGCATAGGGATCCAGAGGATCCGTCAACGGGTCCATCAAAACGCGGCCTCCGGCGCGGCCCAGCATGTTGCTGACGTTGAAGGCCATGCCCCCGGCACTCATCACGGGAACGCCAGGACCATAGCCGAAGGCGACTGGATGATCGGGCATGACGAAGACAGTGTTAAGCACGGAGCCGACCACCCGCGCGTCTCCGTGCGGAGCGACGCTGACTCCGGGCGCAAGACCCGTATCGATCGCGAATTCAGCCGTGTCTTCGCAGGTGATGAGCAGCCCGCCCTGCTCCACGAATTTCTTGAGGTGAGCCAGCCCGTCGTAACCCAGGCCAGGGCGAATGTCAGGCGTGCTGTCGAGCGCCGCAAGGTTCGGGGTTAAGTCCGATTTCTGCCACGGCATCGGATTGTTCCACGTCGGGATGCCGTTAATGATTTCGAGCGAAGAGGAGCGGCCCACAGGCGCAAAGATGATGACGTCGTACTTGGCGCGAAGGTCATCCAGGCTGGCTACGGTTTGCGTGCTGATGTAGTCGAAGGGCACGCCTTTGGTGTCAAAGGCATGGCGCCACCAACCTTCCGTCTGCGTCCCAAGCCATGTGTGCATGAACGCGATGCGCGGAGCGGTGACGGTGTGGACCGGTACGGAAGGTTCCGCGCTCAGCCGCGACGCATCCAGCGACAAATCGTGCAGAACTGGGGCAACCTGGTCCTCGGGTGCGCCGCTGATGAGTAGCGAGCCCGTCGCGAAGTGTTTGCCTTCGGCGTCGAAAGGCTTTTCCGCGATGTGGATGGTTGCGCTTTTGAATTTATAGACGAGAGACAGTAGCGACGCCTGGCCGGTGTTGGCTACCGCGAGAACTGCCCCCGAGCCCGCGACTTTGCCCGCAAGACTCGCCGGGTCGTCAAGCGGCGTCATCTTCGACTTGAGAATCGATGCATCGGGGACGCGCACCACCTTCACATTAAAGAGGTGAGCGAAGGACCATCCGGTGTCATCGTACGGATGCTTCTGCGGGTCGCCTGCGGCCCAGAACTCCCGGTCGAGCAGCGCATCGGCGGCGCGCGAGTACGGCTGATCCATTCGGATGACGATGCTTCCGGCGGGGAAGGTCTCCTGCTTCGCCTTGTCTGCGCGCTTGTCTCCGGGGATGCTGGCAGTCGCCGTCTCCGATAACTCTCGTATCTCGACGTGCTGGCGCTTCAGAGCCTTGAGCAGTTCGACCCGGCGATTCGTCTCTGCGGGATCAGCAGCGATGACATACGCGGCGGGTCCTTCCAGCGACGGCTTCTCGACCGCTCGCTTGCTCTTCGTGTAGAAGTTCTCGAGGAAATGGTGCGTGTTGTGCGAGAAGTACGACAGCGTGGAAAGCAAAGCCGTTTCTTCGTAGTTGTTGTTATCCCGCTGCGACCAGTTCACCACAGGCAGCGGCGGATTCTGCCGGTACCATGTGCGCGAGTAATCCTCCGGTCGCAGAATACGCTTCTCGGTGTCGGCGCCGCCGTTGCCAAACGTTTCATAGAGCCGGCTGATTCCGTTGTGCATGCCCGCCAGAAACATCAGATATCCCGGACTCCACGTGTCGAAATCGCCGTGCGTGAAGACGCCGGGCATTCCGAGGCTCTGCATCTGGGCAACATTGTTCCATCCCAGTTCCGCCCACTCGTCCGCCAGGGTAGGATCCACCCACGCGTTGTAAGGTCCATCGCCTACGGTATTGTCGTAAAGAAACGGCACCGACTCATGCAGATCATGCAACACCTGCGCATGCCAGCCTAGATACGTGTCGAGCACGTTACGAGTGAGATCGAGCGTCATCGCCATGGCGTCGCGGTTGTTATCGTGCGCCACATAGTGGCCCCAATAGAGAAGCCGCGGCCAGTCCTGACCGGGATGGGCTTTGTGCCATCGATAGAGATCAACCATGCGGTCGCGGCCGTCTACTTCGACCACCGGAGTGATCAGCACGATCATGTGTGAGCGGATGTACTTGATGTAGGGCGCGTCGTCCACGGCCAGACGATAGGCGAGTTCCATCAACGCCGTAGGAGCGCCGGTCTCGGGAGAGTGGATGGTGCCCGTGATGTAGTAGATCGGCCAGGACTGGTCGACGATCTGGCGAGCTTTGGCATCGTCGAGGCCGATCGTTCGCGGGTCCGCAAGTTGGGCCAGTCGCGCGTCATTTGCTTTCGCGCCGGCGAGAAGCTTTTCGTCGGCGATGGCCGCCGCAATCATTTCTCGCCCTTCCTCGGTGTGGCCGATGGTAAACACCTTCACCCGCGGCGTGCTCGCCGCCAACAGGCGGAAATATTTGTAAACATCCTCCGCGTAGGGAAGCATATCGGGTGCGCCGGAGACGTCGCCGAGCACTTTGGCCGGTGTAGGTACGGTTTTCGAGGCCGGAAGATAGTCAACGAGCGGGGAGGTGAACGAGGGATCCGTAGTGTATTTGTGAATCAGGTCCGTATACTGCTGATCGACAGCCTGACCGGGATCACGGGCGAAATTCGAATTCAATTCCTGGGAAAACAGCGGCGTGGCGGAAAATAAAATAGCAGAGACAACGGTCAAGGCCAGTCTTGAAGAGTTCATCATTCCCTCGTTTTCGGTTCACCTTCTCGGGGTCCAAGTGTCACACAAAACTACCGCCGCGGGAAAGAGCCAGCCTTGCCCGAAACCAGCCGTCTCCCATAGGATTTTGATGGATGTTTCCCGCGTATGATAAACAGGCACGGAAGCGCATGCGGTCCGGTGATCGTCCCGGTCTTCAAAACCGGCGGGCGGCGGGTGACCCCGTCGCAGGTGGGTTCGACCCCCACTCGCTTCCGCCAATCCCACCCAGCCTACTCGCGGTTTCTGATCGGAAGACGCTGGCGGCTCTCATGACACGAGTCTTTCGGATTTAAAAAAGAGCGAGCCGATCAGGCTTCCTAAGCGACATTCGTCATCGCGAGTTTGAGGTCAGTTGTTAATCCGCAGCGAAATCAGGAGTGGCCCGTCTTCGAACAGCAGGCGAACCTCCAGTGCTGGAGTAGCGATCAAAGAGTACAAGGTGTAGTCATTCCCGATGATTACTGTCGGAACCGAAAGCATGCATCCTTCGCCCAACGCCGCGATCTTGTTCTTGAAATTGCCGGCAATCATGTTGCAGATTTCGCCGAACGCGTCGCACATCTCCTGGCCAATCTGCGCGGGCTCCACTCCGAGCATTTTTGAAGCCATGATCTTGCTCGACTTTGTGTTGCACTGAATACTCATGTACCCGCACAGACTCCCAGCCAGTCCGACCATCGCGGTGATGTCCATAGGCTCGTCGGACGAGGATTCGCCCACGGTCAATTGGCAACCAAGCATGAGTTCAAACACTTCGCGGGCTGCTATTTCCAGTACGGGACCCCAGGTCCCGGGTATGCGCGGGTGTTCGGCCGGTATTGCGCTGGTTTTCACGCTTTCACCCTGAGCAGCGTAACGATATGGTCCCTGAGTTGTTCGGCAGTGAAGGGCTTGCGGATGTAGCCCCGGGCTCCGGCGGATAAGGCCTGCACCACATGGGATTCGCCTCCCTCGGTCGTGATCATGATGACCGAGGCCCCCTTCGCATTCTCCACGTCAGGAAGGCGCTTCACAAACTCCAACCCGTCCATGACCGGCATGTTGATATCGCACAGGATCAACTCCACCGCATTGTCCGCCAATACGGCGAGAGCCTCGGCCCCGTTACCAGCCTGAAAGACCTCGGCCAGTTCAATTCCGGCCTGGCGCAACGACCGCTCCACAATCTTCCGCATCACCGACGAATCATCCACGATCAACGCTCGTATGCTGCTCATAAGTTTCTACTCGCTCCCCTGTGAAGCCGGGTTCTTTCTCTCCTGAGCCGAACTGAGATATCGGGAAAGAGAATCGCCTTATTCCATCCCGCTTCTCAGATGTCCAATGTGTGGCTCTGATATGTCGGGAGCATGTTGCACTCCTTTGCTATTTTTCGAATCTGCGCTTTCGTAAGATTGAGAAATTCAAAGCCATAGATCCTGCCATTGCGCCGCCGTACCAGCGCCGAAACTTTGCTGCCCGCAATCGGTTCCAACTCCACTGTGTCGCCCACAGTGAATGCATCGCTGATTAGTGCTGACATGCCGCTTTCGCTGATCTCGAGACTCATTCCCCGTATGGGGGAGCGCCCATTTCTGGAGTGAACCGTAGTCGGAACGCTGAATCGGTATCGAAGATGCCGCCTCCGGTCAGGAACGACTGGCGAGGCCTCGCCGAAAACTTCAGTCTTCATAAGACGGTTCCCTCCTGCTAACATCGGCACGTATCGGGTCTCTCTTTAGGGGAGATTCGGAAGATTTGGCCCGCGCACGGAGGCGACGATGTCCAAATACATGATTCAAACCAAGCGCGGCGCGCCGCCGGCTGGGGCCTACTCTCAAGGTTGGCGCGCCGGGGATTTCGTCTTCGTCACCGGTACCGGCCCCATGGACCCGGAAACCGGAAAGCTCGCCGGTGACACGATTGAGCAGCAGACCGAACAGACCATCCGCAACATCTCCGCCATTCTCGAGGCGGACGGCGTTTCTCTCCACGACGTCGTGAAAGTGAACGTCCACCTCAGCGACACCGCTCTCTTCGCGCGTTACAACGCCGTGTACGCCCAGCGTTTTTCGCGGCCCTATCCCGTGCGCACTACCGTTGGCAGCGATCTCGGGCACACTCCCGGCATGCTGATTGAAATCGATTGCGTCGCTTACAAAGTGAAGGAAACGCCCACCAAGGCGGGGCGGACGTCAAAGAAGCGGGTTAGCCGGGGAAAATAACGGCAGCGTTTCAGATCGTTCGTGCGCCGGAAGTCTCACGCTCCAGCGCCCGCAGCAGGGGCGTCTCGCGCCCGCGAGCCGTTACCGTCTCTACCGATTCGATGTGCCCATCCCGCACCAGCAGCGCACAATCGAAATTGTTTACGGTTGGGCAAACGTGTCGCGGAATCAGATATAGCGCCTCTCCCACTTGCGGACCCGCGACTCCAGCTTTCACGGCCATGGGAAGGTGCTCTTCACTGGGACCGAGCGGTGTGAGTTCCGGGTGTCCGGCGACCAGGCAGGTGGGCACTCCGGCATCGGCCGAGACCGCCTTATGCCCGGCGTCGCAGGTGATGATCCCGTCGTGCGGGCGGCTCACCACGCGCGTCAAGACGAGCGCTGCCGGCGCGTAGCCGTAAGACGGCAGTTCCGCCAAACTCGAGGCATCGTTGTAAACGACCGTTCCGGGCGAGACGCGGTGCAGGAATCCTCCGTCGCGAAAACCTTCATACGCAATCGAGCACGGGAACGTCGGCGTTCCTGCAGTGATAACCTCGGGCACGCTCAGTCCGCTGCGTTCGATCCCGCTCACGACTTCCAGCAAGCGATCGTAGCCCGCATGCGTCCCGGCCGTTCGCTCGCGCTCATCCATCGCGGCATACTGCCCGTCATAATAGTGAAGGCCGCGAAACTCCACCCCCGCGCCTCCTGCCGCTCGCGCCAGCCCGACAATCTTGTTCTCATCGCTCTGTTCGACACCGGTGCGATTCATCCCGGGATTAATGTCGAGAAACACACCCAGCGCGCTGCCTTGCCATTGCCGCACCTGTGCTTCGTTTTCGGCCAGTACGGAAATACGCACGTCCCGGAACTGATCTGCGATCTCTCGCGCCCGGCGTGCATTTGCGCCCACCACCGGATAAGCAAGCAGTACGTCGGCCGCCCCGCTGCGGCAGGCGACCAGCAATTCGAGCGTGGTCGCGCACTTGAAATTGCGGACCCCGCGCTCGAGTAGCATTCGCAGCGTGTAGGCCAGCTTCGCCGTCTTGATGTGCGCCCGCCAGCGGTCCGCATTCCCTCCCAGCACATGCAAAGTCGCCGCAATGTTCGAAGCGACGATCTCCGGATACACCACCAGCGCCGGCGTAAGCACGTTCTCAACGTCCGCCACCCGGTGACGATCGTCAAACGCGTACTCGCTGAGCATGAGTTTATGCGCTGCCATTGAGCCCCGTGCGCTCCTCGTTGGGGTTGGGTGTGATCCGGTCAGGCATTCCGTTCTTCTGCCGCTGGCGCAAGCGACCTCGCGCCGCAGTCGCAAATTCCGGACCAAACGACTGATCTCACGCGCTCACCACACTTTGCACATTGTTTCCGCCGGTTTCACCATCGGCTGTCCCGGCCTGCAGTGGAATGCCTGCTGAAACTCCGTCATGTTCACCACCACGCCGTTGATGCGGTACAGGGCAGGAGAGTGCGGATCGGTCGTGGCGCGCAGGCGCAAATCTTCCGGACGCTCGTTGGCGCAGTCCCACTGCGCAAATCCCACGAAGAACCGCTGCTCAGGAGTTAACCCGTCCACCGGTTGCAGGTTCATGTCTTTCGTCTTTTCTTTCCATGCCATGAATGCCAGTATTTCTCCGCCCAGGTCGGCCACGTTTTCGCCCAGCGTCAGCTTGCCGTTCAGGTGGACGTCTTCCACCGACACGTATCCGGAATACTGGTCATCCACGCACTTGGTGCGCGCGTCGAATTTCTCGCGATCTTCCTTCGTCCACCAGTCCTTCAAATTGCCGTGCGCGTCGAACTGGCTGCCTTCATCGTCGAAGCCGTGAGTAAGTTCGTGGCCAATGGTGCCGCCGGTGTTCCCGTAATTCGGCGCATCGTCCATCTTTGCGTCGAACAGTGGAGGCTGCAAAACGCCTGCGGGAAAGTTGATGTCGTTCATCTGCGGGTTGTAATAAGCGTCCACAGTCGGCGCGGAAATATCCCACTCGCCGTGGTCAACCGGCTTGCCAATCTTGTCAATGTCGCGCCGGCTCTCAAACAGGTGCGTGCGCTCCACGTTGCCCCCAAAGTCATCGGGCGTAATCTTCACCGAACTGTAGTCGCGCCACTTGTCGGGATAACCGATCTTGTTCCGGATGCCCGCCAGCTTGGCCAGCGCCTGCTTCTTGGTCTCCGGACTCATCCAGTCCAGCGCGTTGATGCGCTGGCTCATGGCGGTTTCAATGCGCTGGACCATGTCGAGCGTGCTCTGCTTGAGTTCCGGAGAAAACACTTTGGCCACGTACACCTGGCCCAGCGCCTCGCTCAGGTTGTAGTCGGTGTACTGAACGCAGCGTTTCCAGCGCGGTTGCATCTCTTTGGCTCCGCGCAAGTATTGCCGATAGAACGCGAAATTCTCTTCTACGAATTTAGAAGAAAGGTACGGAGATGCGATGTCCACAACGTGGAACCGAAAATAAGTCTTCCAATTTTCCACCGGCTCAGAGGTGAGCATCGTGTTCACCTGCTTTAAGAATGCCGGTTCTTCCACGTTCAGAATGTCGATCTGCGGATACTTCAGGTCCTGGTAATACGCCGCCCAATCGAGGTTCGGCGCCAGCTGTGCGAGGTCGGCAACCTTCATCTTGTGCACCAGGTTATGCGGGTCACGCTGTTCCACTCGCGTGAGGGAGGCCTGCGCCAGCGAGGTTTCCATGCGCATTACGGTCTCCGCATTTTTCTTCGCTGCCGCGGGGCTGTCGCCCACCAGCTCGAAAACCTTCTGCACATGCTGCACGTAACGTTCGCGAATTTCCTTCGACTTCGGGTCGGTCTTGGTGTAATAGTCGCGGTCCGGCAGCCCCAATCCGCCCTGGCTGACGTCGGCGATCACCTGCTCGGAATTGTCCGGGTCCTGTGTCGATCCGGCAGAAAACAGCATGGGGCTCGTATAGGAGTAGCCGCGGAAAGTGAACTGCAGGTTCGCCACCAGCGGAGTCAGGTCCTTTGCCGACTTCACTTGCGTGATGGCATCGAGCTTCGCCTGAATGGGCGACATGCCGCGCTGTTCCACGGCGGCTTCATTCATGCAGGCCTCGTAAAAGTCGCCCGTCTCTTGTTCCACGGCCGTGCGCTGTGGGCTCGGCTTGGCCGCTTGTTCCAGCATGCCTCGCAGGAATTCCAGATTGTCCTGATGCAGCTTCGAATACACTCCCCAGGAAGTCTGATCGGGAGGAATGGGATTCTTCTTCTGCCATCCCCCGCACGAGAAGCGGTACAGATCCACGCAGGGATCGATCGATCTGTCCATCGAATTCAGGTCAAGGCTCGGCGAGTAAGGCAGGGCGGCCGCACCAGAAGACGGGTTTTGACCGAGAGCAGCGTACCCAAACAGAACTGAGAACAAGACCACGCAGCAGAATTTCTTTTTCATAGGAACCTTCGACGCCTGAAATTGAAAAACGATAGGAGCAGACCATGGTATCCGAATCTGTTTCACTTTGAGAACGAAATGTCCGCCTCGATGAAGCTGCGGCCGGGTCAGATACCCCAGCGTCATCCCGAGCGCAGCCGTTTCTCAGGCGAAGCGAGGGATCTCCCCCTCATTGGACCCCGCGCGTGAGCCACGCGCACCAAGAATGCTGTGAGCCCAGCACTGCCAGCACTTCCCCAAGGTATACTCGCCCTTCCATGGCCAACATCCTCTATGGAGTCAACGGCGAAGGTGCGGGGCACTCCACTCGCGCCAAGGAAGTGCTCTCCCACCTCGTTGCCCAGGGACACGTCGTTCACGTGGCATCTTTCGACCGCGGTCTGCAGAATCTGAAACCGTACTTCGACGTCACCGAGATCTACGGATTCCGTTTCTCCTACGTGAACAACCGAGTGCGCTACCAGCGTACCATCGCGAAAAATCTGATCACGGTCCCGCGGGCCACCAAGAGCCTTTCCCGCCTCAAAGACCTCGTAGACGAATGGAAGGTCGATCTCGTTATCACCGACTTCGAGCCCCTCACCTGCCACGTCGGCCACAAAAAAGGTCTGCCCGTCCTTTCCATTGATAACCAGCACTGCCTGACCAACGCCGTCGTTTCCTATCCGAAAAAATATCGGCGCGATGCCGCCGCGGCCAAGCTCGTGACCCGGCTCATGACCCCGCGCGCCAACGCCTACCTCGTGATTTCTTTTTTCACCGCGCCCATCCGCAAGCGCAACAGCTTCCTGTTTCCTCCACTGCTGCGGCAGGAGATTCTCGACGCTACTCCGACCGAAAGCGATCACGTGCTCGTTTATGTGACATCTCCCGCACCCGCCCTGGCGAAAATCCTCAGCTCCGTCCGCTGCCGCTTCGTTGCCTACGGTTTCGGCCGCGAAGGACAGGAAAAAAACATCCTCTACAAGAAGCCGTCGCTCGATGGTTTCTTCGCCGACCTCACCAGCGCACGCGCCCTGGTCGCCAACTCCGGATTCTCCCTGGTCACCGAGGCTCTGCACCTGGGCAAGCCCTACCTTGCCGTCCCGGTGAGCCACCAGTTCGAGCAGATTTTCAACGCCTATTGGATGGAGAAGTCTGGCTATGGCGCTTACTGGGAGGACTTGAATCGGGAGCGCGTCGAATCGTTCCTCTACAACTTGCCGCACTATCGCGAGGCGCTGGCGCACTATCCGCGACAGGGCAACGGGGCCCTGCTCGGAAAATTGGATGAACTGATTGCTCGCTATACCTCCGCCTAGGCCCGCGTCGCAGGTACCGTTGCGGTACCAAAGTAATCTTCGATTGCATCCCGGCAGCGATACCATGGTGAAACGCGCCCGTCCGTCACCGGATGGCAGCGGGGGAATTCATTTATGCGCGCATCACAGAAGATTCTGATCGTTCTCTCGGCCGCAGTGCTCGCGTTCGCGATCCCGGCCCACGGCCAGGATGAGTCGCCATCTCTCGGAGACGCTGCCCGCCAGGCCCGTCTGCAAAAGCAGCAGAAGGAAGCCCAGGCCGCAAAGGATGCTCCGAGCCCCGATTCGCAAAACAAAGACGCGCCAGCCAAGGACGCGCCCGCGAAAGACGCACCGGCGAAAGATCCGCAGAGTAAAGATGCCACGTCGAAAGACGCCCCTGCCAAAGACGCGCAGACTCCTAAGACGTCCCACGTCATCACCAACGACGAAATCCCTTCGCACGTCGGGTCGACCGTAAGCAACGGACGAGGCCTGCCGCAGAACACCAACTACCAGCAGCCCAACTACGGCAACGGAAAAATCCCCGCCGAACAATGGAAATCCCAGATTCAACAGATGAAGAATTCCATCTCGTCCATGCAGAGCCAGATCAACAGTCTTACCGCCTCCATCCAATATGCCGGGGGCAACTGCGTATCTGGCTGCGTCGAGTGGAACGAACATCAGAAGCAGAAGCAGGACCAGGTGGAATCCATGAAGTCCCAACTGGAACAGATGCAGAGGCGCCTGGAAGACATGCAAGACGCCGCTCGCCAACAAGGCTACGGCAGTTCCGTCTACGATCCGTAGGCCGTAGATCGAAGCCGGAAAGTCCGTCGCCCGAAGGCCGACGCCCGAAGCCCGCTTCTGGCTCGCTAATTTTGTAGTTGTCTTTGCTTTTGAGTGGCGACGCTCTAAGCGCCGCCATCAAGCTTTGCCATCGTCGTGGAAGAGCGGCCCTTTCAGGGCCGCGCAAGTCGTCCTTGGATGAATGAGCTTTAGCTCCCGAGGTTTTTTCGCATTCCCCAAAACCGCCCTCTCATGCGAAATTAGTTGTGTGCCTTTAGTCGTTCGTCCTTCGCCCATTCATTCCGCCGGTGTCTACACCACGACCCCGATCCGCAGGGGCACTCGTGTGGTCGAGTATGCCGGCCCGCGCATCACTCCCGAGGAGGCCGACCGCCTCTACGACGGCGCCTCTCGCACTTATCTATATGGATTGGAGGACGGCAAGACCATCATTGACGGAGAGGGCCTGGGCGCATTTCTGAATCACTCCTGCGATCCCAACTGCGAGATCGACGAGATCAAAGGCCGCGCCTGGCTTTTCGCCATTCGCGACATCGCCGCCGGGGAAGAACTCCTTTGGGACTACAACCTCTACGACGATGAAGCTCCCGCCCCCTGCTACTGCGGCTCGAAAAAATGCCGCGGCACCATGTATTCAAGAGAGTGGATGGCAACGATGCGCCGCCGCGAAGCGCGGAAGCAAAAGAAAAATTCGACATTCGCATGAAAAAGAAAAACCGCCTGAGATCTCAGTCCAGGGTCCCAAGCGGTGTTTCGCTCTTCTTAGCGTCCTTGTTTTCCTTCTTAGCGACCTTCGCGTTTCAAGCTCTTGCCTTTGACTCTGCGCTTCAATCTCCCGCCTCAGCAGGCACCACCGCAGCCACCGGCGTCCTCCCGTGTTCCCGCCAGCCCTCAATAATCAAATACAACACGGGAATGAAAAACAGATTCAAGAACGTAGACATGATCATTCCCCCAAACACGGTCGTACCCACGGAATGCCGCCCATTCTCTCCCGCCCCGGTTGCCAGAACCAGCGGCACGACACCCAAAATGAATGCCAGCGACGTCATCAGAATTGGCCGCAACCGAATCGTCGCCGCCTGGATCGCCGATTCCACCAGGGGCATCCCGCGCTGTCGCAATTGTTCCGAAAACTCCACGATCAGAATTGCGTTCTTGCTCGAAAGCCCGACCAGCATTACGAGTCCTACCTGGCAGAACACATCGTTCTGCAACCCGCGAATATACTGTGCCCCCAGCGCGCCCAGCAACGCCATGGGCACCGCGAGCAGCACGATGAACGGAAGCACGAAGCTCTCATATTGCGCCGAGAGTGTCAGATAAACGACCAGCGTGCCCAGTCCAAACAGAATCAGCGACGTTCCGCCCGCTGCCAGTTCTTCCAGCGACAATCCTGTCCAGCTGTAGGCGAATCCCTGCGGCATTTTTGAGGCCAACTGCTCCATCGCCGCGATTGCCTGGCCCGAACTGTATCCCGGAGCGGGGGAACCATCAATTTCCGCCGACCGGAAAAGGTTGTAGTGGCTGATCACCTGTGGCGTTGTAGTCTGTTGAACGCTGATCAGGTTGTCGAGCGGCACCATCGCGCCACCGTCGGAGCGCACATAGAACTGTTTAAGATCTTGCGCAGTTGCCCGAA
This sequence comes from uncultured Acidobacteriaceae bacterium, assembly GCA_963819145.1. Classification (GTDB taxonomy): domain Bacteria; phylum Acidobacteriota; class Terriglobia; order Terriglobales; family Acidobacteriaceae; genus Sulfotelmatobacter. Next base: position 64,087 of record CAWFVB010000048.1, on the reverse strand, counting down.
ACTGCTTGTCCGCCTGCACATAAACCCGGTACGACCGGTTGTTGAAGTCAAAGTCGTTCACATACGCCGAACCCATATACACGCCCAGCGTGTCCGTAATCTGAGACAGCGGCACGTGCAGGCTCTTCGCTTTCTCGCGGTCAATGGTCACCAGATATTGCGGGTCGTTCGCGGTAAACGACGTGAACAACCGCACCAAATCCTTGCGCTGACTGGCGTGCCCCATTAGTCCGTACGCTGTGCCGGCCAGTTCCTCCAGTTTGTGGCCGCCCATATCCTGCACCACAAACTGGAATCCGCCAAATTGTCCCAGGCCCTGAATCGGCGGCGGCAGCGTCGGGAACACAATCGCTCCCGAAACCCCAAACATCCGTGGCCGAATGCGGTTCAGAATCGCCGACGCGGTGTGCGCGTCGCCTTTGCGCTCGCGATACGGCTTCAGCGGAACGAAAATAATTCCCTGGTTCGCCGCCGCCCCGGCGAAACTGAAACCAGCCACAGAGAAGGTTCCCTCCGTTTCCGGCACGTCCGCCAGCAAATCCGACACCTGCTTCCCAATCGCCTTCGTATATTCCAGCGAAGCTCCCGATGGAGCCTGGATCACGATGATGAAGTACCCTTGATCTTCGTCCGGCACGAATCCCGTTGGCACGCGCGTGAATACGAAATAAGTCAGGCCCAGTCCCGCGATAAACAACAGCGAAGCCACCACCTGGTGCTTCAGTATGTGCCGCAGCAGGCCGCGGTACCCGTTCGTCATAGCCTGCACGCCTTCGTCAAACTTTCGCAGCCACCACCACTTTTGTCTTCCGTGAGAATCGCGCAGCAGGATCGACGCCAGCACCGGCGCCAGCGTCAGGGCGTTGAATGCCGAAATCGCGATCGAGAAGGCGATGGTCAGCGCGAACTGGCGGAACAGAATCCCCGTCGTCCCGGGAAAAAACGCAACCGGCACAAACACCGCAACCAGCACCAGTGACGTCGCAATCACGGCGCCGGTAATTTCTCCAGTCGCCGCCGCCGCTGCCTTGCGCGAGTCGTGCTCGCCCTCTTGAATATGGCGCTCGATGTTCTCAATCACCACGATCGCGTCGTCGACCACCAGTCCGGTCGCCAGCGTGATTCCAAACAGCGTCAGCGTGTTGACCGAGAAACCCAGTAACTTCACGAACACAAACGTGCCGATCAGCGAAACTGGAGTGGCGATGAAGTGAATCATCGTGGTTCTCCAGTCGCCCAAAAAGATGAAGATCACCAGGATAACCAGCGCAATCGCCCCGCCCACCGTATAGGTCACGTCACGAATCGATTCGCCCACCGCATCCGTCGTATCGAACGCGACTTTGTAGTGCATGCCCGGAGGGAAGCTCTTTGAAAGTCGATCAAGCTCCGCAATCGCCTTCCGGTCCACATCAAGCGCGTTCGCCGTCGAGAGCTGCGTGACCCCGATTCCAACCGCTTCCTGCCCGTTGAATTGCAGATCGTTGGCGTAACTCTCAGCGCCCAGTTCCGCGTGTCCCACATCTTTCAGGCGCACGAGTGTGCCGTCGGCGTTCGTCTTGAGAATGATGTTGTCGAACTGCGTGGGCTCGCTCAGTCGTCCCACCGCGCGCACGCTGATCTGGTATTGCTGGCCGTTCACGGAAGGTTGCTGGCCGACTTGACCTGCCGCCACTTCCACATTCTGTTCCGACAGCGCACTCACCACATCGGGAGCGGTAAGCGCGCGTCCCGCCATCCGCACCGGGTCCAGCCACAAACGCATCGAGTACTTGCGCTCTCCGAAAATGATCACGTCCGCTACGCCGGGGATGCGCTTCAGCGAATCCCGCACGTAGACGTCGAGATAGTTGCTCATAAACAGCGTCGGGTAAGCCTGCTTGTCGGAGTAGACGGCTGCGCCAAACACGAAGTTCTGCGAGGTCTTCGCCGTCGTGATGCCCACCGCCTTCACCGCGCTCGGAAGCCGTCCCTGCGCCGTGTTCACGCGGTTCTGAATGTCAACGGTGGCCAGGTCGGGGTCGCGCTTCAGATCAAACGTCGCGATCACGCTGCTGGTTCCATCGTTGCCGCTGGTGGAAGTGATGTACTTCATCCCTTCCGCGCCGTTGATCTGCTGCTCGATGGGTATCGTGACCGCGCTCTCCACCGTCTGCGCGCTCGCGCCAATGTAGACGCTGGTTACGCCCACCTGCGGCGGAGCAAGGTTGGGAAATTGCGCGATCGGTAGCGTGGGCAGCACCGCCAAGCCCGCCAGAACGATCAGCAGCGAGCAAACCGAGGCAAACACCGGACGGTTAATGAAGAACTTAACGAACATGAGGAATCCCGTATGCCGCGGCCTTCGCCGCGCGCTGATGAATCACAACTGTTAGGAATCGGCTCCCGGCTTCCGGTCCGCAGACTCAAACCCGTCTGGAGCTTCTGACTCACCCGGAGCCGGAGCCAAGAGCCAGAAGCCGCTAGCTCTGCGGAATCACCGGCACACCATCCCGCAGAAACTGTGTCCCGGAAATAATTACCTTGTCACCCGGCTTGATGCCGTCCTGCACTTCGTAGTCGTTGCCCACGGTCTGGCCGATGCTTAAAGGCTTCTGCCGCGCCACGAACGAGCCGCCGTTCTGCGGTTCCGCGACGAAAGCAAAATACTGCCCGCCCAACCTCGACACGGCAAGCATCGGAACCTCAGGATTCTTATGGGTGCCAAACACAACCCGCGCCCGCACAAACTGCGACTGCCGCAACGCGTCGTTCCCATTCGCGATGCGCGCTTTCACCAGCACCGTCTGCGTCGAGTTGTCCACCTGCGGAGAAATGAAGCTGATATGCGTATCCGCCAGCACTTTCCCGTCGCTGTCAATCACCTGAACCGGCAGATTCATCTTCAGCTGTCCCGAATGCTCGATCGGCACATACACGTAAGCTTCCAGGCTCCCCGGCTGATCCACGGTCGTCAACTGAGTCCCAACCGTGACTCGGTCGCCGACTCGCACTGGAATATCTCCCACGATCCCGCCGCGTGGCGCGACCACTTTGTAGTAATGAAGCTGTACTTCCTGTTCGCGCACCTGCGCATCCAGCGAGTCCATCTGCGCCTGGGCCGCATCCAGCGTCGCCTTCGCCTGATCCAGATCCTGCTTGCTCACCACGCCCGCGGCGGCCAGACCCCGGGCACGTTCGTACTGCTGTTTCGCCAGATTCAACGTGGCCTGTTGCGCAGTCCGAGCACTTTCCTGGCTCTTCACTGTAGCCTGCTGCTTCAGCGGATCGATTTCCATCAAAGCCGCGCCAGCTTCGACCCGCTCGCCGGAATGTACGTAAATCTGCGTGACCTGCCCCTCGACCTGCGGCATAATCACGGCCGAATCGCGCGACTTCATCGTAGCCACGTACTCGGTCGCGTCGCTGACCGGAACCGCTTTTGCCTCGAGCACCTTGACCGGCATGCCTCCGGGCCCGCTGGCGTGAGGGTTCTGCGCCGCGCCCGAGCACCCCATAGTCGCCGCGCTCGCTGCCAAACCTAAAATCAGGAACACACCCGCAACGGATTGTCGAAAGTTATTTGCCATAAATGAAAGATTGCCGCCCCGTCGTACGTACTCTACCTCGTCCCGAGTCCACCTTCGAAACCCAGCCCATCCCCCGCGGAAGCCCACTCCACAAGGTTTGTTTCTGTAGAGATTCCAGCACCCTGCCCCAGGACGCAAAATAATCTCTTCTACATCCTGAGTTCTCGGTGCTCTAGGGTTGTTGTCCCGGAATCAAGGTTTCGGCGCCCGCGGGTTAAGGTTGTGCTCCTGATTTCAGGGTTTTAGGCTCAAGAAAGCTACGCCGTACCCGTCCAGTGAGATGGTCATCTGCGCAGCCGGGGTCACCGTCGCCGGAACTGGACCGCTGGCCACGTTCGTATTCTTGTCAATCGTCAGCAAGCTGCCGCTCGAGAATGCGCCCAGGGCGGAAACATCCACCAGCACGCTCCGTGGCGCTCCCGGACCATTATTATCCCCGGCAGCATTCACCGCATGATTCGCCACCATAATCACCACGCTTCCGTCGCCGTTCTTCACCGGCAGCGTTTCGATTTCGGGGTCGTCAGTCGCCGCGTACTGCAGCAGGTTTGTGCCGGGAGGCGCCGGAAACATCTGTCCCAGCCAGTAGTCCACCCAGTAGCTGAGTTGGATTGAATTCGTATTGTAGTCCACTTCACCAAACTGCTTATCCGCGTCGAAATCCCAGTGATACAGCGCTTGCACTCCCGCCTTGCCCAGTTGCGAAAAAACATACGGCCGCCACGCCGCAAAGAACGGACTCGACCCGCGCAGGTCGGTTACAAACTTCTGGTTGGGATGGCACGCGCTCATCCCATTCCCCGCGTCGAAGTCCGCATTCACGTTATTCTCGGTCACCCACACCGGCACTGCCGCCAGCGCCGGATTCGTCGCCATCTCCGAATAAAAATACTGCACGTCCGCCACGAATCCCGGAATCGAGCTGAACACCTGCGTGTCGCCGTCGGTCTGATCGCACGAGGAATAAAAATGTGTGGCCATCACGTCCACGTGCGCCGTCACATTCTGCACGAACGGTGGCACCCAGATCTGCGGTTGGCCTGAGTAATCCGACAACTCCAGCGCCGCAAATTTTATCGTCGAATCGATCACCTGCATCTTCGGCACCACCTCGTTGTACATATCGACGTACTGCTGCGCCGTCAGGTGATTGTTGCCGTTGGGCTCGTTGTAAATTCCCCACCAGATGATTTTGTCGGCCGGGTATGACGGGGACACATAGAGAGTTGTGCCCACCGTAAACCCTCCCTTGTTGTAGTACTCCACCAGATTCTGTGTGTATCCCGCGAACTGCGCAAAGGTCAGATCCAAAAATGTGTTGCCGCTGTTATTTCCCGTGTACATAAATGCCGGCGCCTTCGCGATCTGAAATTCCGGGCTGTGATCGCCCACGCCGAGCACCGGCTGCGTAATCTCATCGAGAGTCGAAAAATTCCACGCCTGCGAATTTGTCCCCTCCGATCCCTGGGGCACTCCTTTGGATATTCCCTGCAGCCGAATATTATGCGGGCCCAAATTTCCCAGCGTGGTCGTCGCCCCGGGATTCATCGTGAAGAATTGATAGTCCCACTCCGCCGGCTGAAACGACGTAGACATCGCTTCGCTGAACGGCCCATCGAGGTTTCCGGAAATCACCGCCGCCCCGCCAATCGTCAAACCCAGGGCAGCATTGCCCGAAACCGTGCCATCACTGGCCTTGATCATCAGCGAATACGTCCCCGCCGCAGCCGTTCCCGCGTTAATCGTCACGCTTCCGCTGTTACTCGATCCCGGGGATTGCGTCGTCTCACTCGCGCCCAGCGGCAGCCCTGTTACTGTCAGGGTCACACTGCCCGTTGTTCCGGTACGTGTCAGGCTGGCATTCACCGTAGCCGAGTTCTGGCTCGCGCCTTGAAACACCTGCGCCGAATTGTTCGCCAGAGAAAGCGAAATGGTCGACGTCCCACCCGACCCCATCCCACCGCCGCCGCATCCCACCGCAAAAGTCACCGCCGCGCACAACACCATCAATCCCGTAGTTTTCATGACAGGCAATTCTACGCCACAATATCGATTTTCTGCCGTCACCCTTGGCGGAGCCGCTCCTCAGGCGAAGCGAAGGATCTCCAGCTCATCGGCTCCAGCGCCCCAGCCAGACGCACTCTGCCCTTATCTTCATTAAGCCGTCGACTCCGCAACCATCTTCCCCAGAATCTCCTTCACTATCTTCGCCGCGACGGTTGCGGTTACGCCCGCCACATCCTGCACCGGATTAAATTCCACCAAATCCGCTCCCACGATCTCCCCCTGAATCGCATGCAGATGCGCAATCGCCTCCCGCACCGACATCCCTCCCGGCTCGCGATGCGATACCCCGGGCGCAAACGCCGGATCGAGCACATCCATATCAAACGTGATGTAGACCGGTCCCGCAGCCTTCAACTTCTCGAAAGCCGGAAGCGACCGCATTCCCACGAAGTCCACGCCATACCTCTCGGCCTGCTCCCGCTGATGCCGGTTCATCGTGCGAATCCCCACCTGCACCAGCCGCTTCGCCAGCCCTGCTTCCATAATTCGCGCGAACGGACACGCATGCGACAGCCGGTTCCCCTCGAACTCCTCATACAAGTCCGGATGCGCATCGAAATGAAAAATCGTCAGCTCCGGGTACCGCCGCGCGAGCGCCTTCACCACGGGATAAGTAATCGAATGATCCCCGCCCAGCACAACCGGCCGTTTTCCCCGCTCCAGCAGCGCGCCCACTCCAGCCTCAATCGCGGCGAACGCGTCCTTCTCGGAAAACGCAAGATCGCCTGCATCCTCATAAACTCCCGTCCTGAGGTCCACACCCGTTTCCGACCACGAGTTCGCAGCATCGCATCCCAGCGCCTCCCGAATCTTCGCCGGCGCGTCCCCCGCGCCGCGCAGATACGAAGAGTACCCATCGAAGGGAATCCCCAACAAAGCTGGCACACCCAGTAGCTTCATGCGCTTTTTCAAACCTCCACATGCTGCGACGGAGAAACGTTGGAGTGCATTTCGTCGTTCTCCAGGAAGCGGCGTCATCCTGAGAGGAGCCGTTCTTCAGCCGGAGCGAAGGACCTCCCGCTCATCGGCTCCCGCGCGCCAGCCAAACGCACCGTGCCTTGTCCGGCTCCGATGCCAGCCAACTTTACCACCACCGAAAAGCCAGACGACTCCCCCACGCCGCCCCCACTTCCTTTATCCTAATAACTGCACTCCTATGCCTAAAACCAAGGTTTCCACCTTAATAGCGACGTCTTCCAACCAACGGCTCCAACCCCGAGCGCGAGCGCGTCTTCAACGCCTACCGCCAATGGGGATACCTCGAGGGCGACCTCGATCCCCTCGGCTTCCTCCGTCCCCGCGAAACGCCCGAACTCGAAAGCGAAGGCGAATACGCCCGCGAAGCCCGCGCCATCTATTCCAGCACGATCGGCGTCGAGATCAATCACATCTACGCTCCCGAGCGCCGCCGCTGGATCTACGAGCCGCATGGAAGCCCTCCCAGGGTTTCGAGGTCACAGAAGAAGACCAGCAGCGCATCCTCGACCTGCTCATCCGCGCCGACATCTTCGAGCAAGTCATGCAGCAGCGCTATCTCGGCAGCAAGCGCTTCTCGCTCGAAGGCGTCACCGCCCTCATCCCGCTGGTCGACGAAGTTCTCGACACCGCCTCCCGCCTCGGCGCCATCGAACTCGTCATGGGCATGAGCCATCGCGGACGCCTCAACGTCATCGCCCACGTGGCCCAGCGCCCGCCCGCAGGAAATCTTCGCCGGATTCGAAGACGTCGACCCGCGCAGCGTTCTCGGCTCCGGCGACGTGAAATATCACATGGGCGCCACCGGCGAATACACGACCGCGCAGCGGCGGCAAAGTCCACATCCACCTGGTCTCGAATCCCAGCCACCTCGAAGCCGTCGATCCCGTCACCGTCGGCCGCACCCGCGCCAAGCAGGACCGCACCGGCGAAGGCGGCCGCGAAAAATATCTCCCCCTCCTCGTTCACGGCGACGCCGCGTTCGCCGGACAAGGCATCCTCGCCGAGACCATGAACTACGCCGACCTTCCCGGCTACACCGTCGGCGGCACCATTCACGTCGTCGTCAACAATCTTCTCGGCTTCACCACCAGCTACACCGAAGAGCACTCCACGCGCTTCGCCGCCTGCATCGCGCGCCGCCAGTCGATTCCCATCTTCCACGTCAACGGCGAAGACGTCGACGCCGTCGTCCGCGTCGCCCGCCTCGCCACCGAGTACCGCTACAAGTTCGGCACCGACGTCGTCATCGACCTCATCGGCTACCGCCGCCACGGCCACAGCGAAGTCGACGACCCCACCGTCACCCAGCCGCTGCTCTACAAGAAGATCAAAGAGCATCCGCCGCTCTGGGAAATCTACGCCGACGACATCGGCGCCACCGACGCGCAAGCCCAGGCCGACGCCATCAAAGCCGAGTTCGAAGCCGCGCAGAAAAAAGCCGGCAGCATCAAGCAGAAGCCCATGCTGCGCGAGCTCCCGAATACTGGAACAATTATTTCGGCGGCGCCTACCGTCCCGAATACGAAGTCGAAACCGGACTCTCGCCCGGAAGAACTATCCGAACTCACCGACTCGCCTCACCACCTATCCCGACGGCTTCCACATCCATCCGAAAGTGAAGAAGCTGCTCGAGCAGCGCGCGGAAATGGGCGCCGGCAAGCGCCCCGTCGATTACGGCATGGCCGAAGCCCTCGCTTTCGCGAGCCTCGTGAAAGCCGGCACGCACGTGCGTTTCAGCGGACAGGACTCGCGCCGCGGCACTTTCAACCAGCGCCACTCCGTGCTCATCGACATCGAGAACGAAAACGAATACGTTCCGCTCGAAAACATCGCGCCCGACCAGGCCCGCTGCGAAATCTACAACTCCACTCTTTCCGAAGCTGGAGTCCTCGGCTTCGAATACGGATACAGCCGCGACTATCCCGAGTCGCTCGTCCTCTGGGAAGCCCAGTTCGGCGACTTCGTCAACGTCGCGCAAGCCATCATCGACCAGTTCATCAGCGCCGGCGAAGCCAAGTGGAACCTGCTCTCCGGCGTCGTGATGCTCCTGCCCCACGGCTACGAAGGCCAGGGGCCGGAACATTCCAGCGCCCGTATCGAGCGCTTCATCCAACTCGCCGCCAAGCACAACATCCAGATCGCGCAACCGTCCAACGCCGCGCAATACTTCCACCTGCTGCGCCGCCAGGCTCTGCGCCACTGGCGCAAGCCGCTGGTCGTGTTCACGCCGAAGAGCATGCTGCGCCATCCCGACGCCAGTTCGCCCATCCAAGATTTCCAGCACAACGACTTCACCCACAAGAATTTCCAGAACGTCATCCCCGACACCGAAGTCGGAGAAGCCGATCGCATCCTGATCTGCACCGGAAAAATCGGCCACGAACTCCAGGCCGAACGCAAGAAGACGAAAAGACACCAGACAGCGATCGTTTTCCTCGAGCAACTCTACCCGTTTCCCGAACAGGAAGTCGTCGCCGAATTCGACCGCCACGGCAAAAACGCCGACATCGTCTGGGTGCAGGAAGAGCCCGCCAATATGGGAGCGCTGTTCAACATGCTCCCGCGCCTGAAGCGAATTGCCGGCGACCGCCCAGTCCTCACCGTAAAACGAAGCTCCGGCGCCAGCCCCGCTACCGGCAGCTCCAAAGCCCACGAGGTCGAACAGAAGACGCTGCTGACCCTGGCCTTCACGACGAAGTAATTTGTATTTGCCTATGTGGGGACAGCCGCCCTCGGCTGTCCGCCAAGCGCAGCTTGGCAGCCTTCGCTCAAAACGGCGCGCACCGCTTGTAGTGGATGGAATTGACGATGTCGATCGCTTCCTCGGTGCTCTGATCCTCGGTCAATGTCGTTCCTTACCCGGGTGCCCCATGTCTCGCCGCTTTTGCGAGACATGGGAGTTTCGGATGTTAATCTAACCCCGATAACACCACCATGCCCCGGCGCCCCAACCCCTCCGCATCGCCATCGACACCGGCGGCACCTTCACTGACTGCGTCTGGACGGATCAAACCACCGGTCGCCTTCGCATGCTCAAAGTTTTTTCCACGCCCGCCGATCCCTCCCAAGCCATCGTCGAAGCCCTGAAAAGATTTCCCCCAAAGACGACTTCATCCTCCTCCACGGCACCACCGTCGGCACCAACACGCTGCTCGAGCGCAAAGGAGCCCGCACCGCTCTGGTCACCACCGCCGGTTTCGAAGACGCCATCGAGATCGGACGCCAGGCCCGTCCCAAGCTTTACGATTTTTTCTTCGACCGCATCGAGCCGCTGGTCCCGAAAACTCTTCGCTTCGGCATCAACGAGCGTACCTCGAGCGACGGAGAAATCCTGACCTCGCCGACCCTCGAAGAACTCGGTTTCCTCGCCGGTCAACTCTCCGCCGCCAAGCCGCAATCCGTCGCCATCTCGTTGCTCTTCTCTTTCGCGAATCCAAAAAACGAACTAGCCACCGCCGAAGCGCTAGCGATCCTGAAAGTCCCGCTCTCCATCTCCCACCAAATCCTCCCCGAATTCCGTGAATACGAACGCACCTCCACGGTAGTGATCAACGCCTACCTGCAACCGGTCATGCAACGCTACCTGGAAAACCTAGAAACAAGATCCCTGGCCACCAGCACGCCCCGTGTGGCCGCGGGCGCCTCGCCCGCGAAGGCTTGGGAGCCGACTCTAGGGGCGAAGAGCTTTGGCGTGACGAAGAGCGTGGGGGTGGCGAAGAGCGTTGTCGTGGCGCGGCGCTTCAGCGCCGCGAAAATCGCTCCAAAGATTGGGGCTTCAGCCCCGGCGGTCCCCAGCATCTTCGTCATGCAATCCTCCGGAGGCATCACGGCGCTCTCCACCGCCGCCCGCGAACCCGTCCGCACCGTTCTCTCCGGCCCCGCCGGAGGCGTCGTCGGCGCTGCCGCCACCGCCCGCGCCAGCGGCTTCGACCGCATCATCGCCTTCGACATGGGAGGCACCTCCACCGACGTCTCGTTAGTCGACGGCGAAATCAAAACCGCCACCGACGCTCAGGTGGCCGGCTTTCCCGTCAGTGTCCCCATGCTCGACATTCACACCGTCGGCGCCGGTGGAGGCTCGCTCGCCCGCTTCGATGCCGCCGGAGTGCTCCGTGTCGGTCCCGAGTCCGCCGGAGCCGATCCCGGCCCCATCTGCTACGGGCGCGGTACGCAGCCCACCGTGACGGATGCGAATCTTCTTCTCGGCCGCTTGCAGCCGCAACGCTTTCTCGGCGGAGATTTCACTCTCGACCTCACCCGCACCCGCGCTCTCACGCAGGAATTCCTAAAAAAACACAGCTCCAAGCTCACTCTCGAAGCCTTCGCCGCCGGCGTGATCCGCGTCGTCAATGCCACCATGGAGAAAGCCATCCGCGTTGTCTCGATCGAACGCGGCCGCGACCCGCGTCACTTTGCCCTCGTCGCTTTCGGTGGCGCCGGAGGCCTCCACGCCTGCGCTCTCGCCGACGCCCTCAGCATTCCCCGCGTGATCGTGCCCGCCTTTCCCGGCGCGCTCTCTGCTTTGGGAATTCTTTCGAGCGACGTTGTGAAAGACTATTCCCGAACGGTTCTATGGCGAGTCTCGAAACAAGTTCCGCGCGAGCAACTCACGCGAGAATTCGCCGCCCTCGAAAAAGCCGCCACCGGAGATTTCCGCCTCGAAAACTGGCAGGGAACGCGGCGCTACGACCGCAGCGTTGACATTCGCTACCGCGGCCAGGGATACGAACTCAACATCCCCTTCACCAAATCCATGCTCGAAGATTTCCACTGCGAGCACCAGCGCCGCTACGGCTACACCCACCCTGCACGCGGCCTGGAACTGGTGACCCTCCGCCTCCGCGCAATCCTGAAGTCCGCCCCAACCCGTGTAGGGGCGGACGCATTCGTCCGCCCCCGAGCGAAGCGAGGCAGCAGCGATGTGAGTGCTGGCAGATCCGAAGCCCAAGTCGTTTTCGACGGGCAGAAACTGAAGACGAGAATCTACCGCCGCGAGGATCTGCGCCCAGGCAAGCGTTACTCCGGCCCCGCCATCCTCACCGAATACAGCGCCACAACGGTCATCCCGCCCGGAAAGAAATTCCACCTTGACCAGGCAGCGAACCTGATAGTTGGCCTCTGATGCCAGCCTCCGATGCCAGCCTCCGATGTCAGCCCTCTGATTTCAGGTGGCGCAGTTTGCCGTCCTCAAAAACGCGGCGTCATTCTGAGCGGAGCCGCTTTTCAGCGCAGCGAAGGATCTCCCTCTCATCCGCCCCCGCGCGCAAGCCATAACTTCCCCTCGCCGCCAACTCCCTTTGTTAATATCCGATGAAAATGCAGCCCCCACCGCTCGAACGGGGCGCTGGATGCTAGGTGCTGGATACCGCCTCCGCTACAATAATCCCGTGAAGCCCAGCATCTTCGTCGTCGAAGACGAACCCGACATTTCCCGCCTCGTCCGCCACCATCTTGAAAACGAGGGATTCACCGTGCGCGTCTATCCCTCTGGAACCAATGTCCTCGCGGACGCCGAACGCCAACGTCCTGCGCTCTTCGTGCTCGATATCATGGTCCCCGGCAAAGACGGTCTGGAAATCTGCCGCACCATTCGTCAGACCGCCGGCCTTGCCTCCGTCCCGGTTATTTTCCTTACTGCAAAAAGCAGCGAAGCGGACCGCGTTCTCGGCCTCGAGCTGGGAGCCGACGACTACATCGCCAAGCCTTTTAGCCCGCGCGAACTCGTCGCCCGCGTAAAGGCCGTGCTCCGCCGTTTCGAGCGCCCGCTCCCACCCAGCCCCGTCAAGGTCGGAGAAATCGAAATCGATCCTTCGGCCATGACCCTCACCGTATGCGGCCATCCCGTCGCCACCACGGCCACCGAATTTCGCCTGCTCGACTACTTCGCGCGCCACAAAGGACGCGTCTTCAGCCGCGACCACCTGCTCGACTCCGTCTGGCGCGATACTTCCTACGTAACCCCGCGCTCGGTCGACGTTTACGTCCGCCGCATCCGCGAAAAAATCGAGCCCGACCCTGAGAACCCGCGCTACCTCAAAACCGTGCGTGGCGCCGGATACCGTTTCGAGTCCCCCAAATGAGGAGAGAGTGAACAGTCGCATCTTCTTCAAGCTTCTGGCCGCCTTCCTGATCGTTATCGCCGCCACCGCCGTCACTCTCGATTTCATGCTGGGCAGCGCCTGGGAAGCCTCGCTCCGCGCCGAAATCGAGCGCAACCTCACGCAGAAAACTCTTCTCTTCGCGCATCGCGTCGAAACCGACAAGACGCACTCTCTCCCCGAAATCGCCGCCCAGGAAGGCCAGGCTGCCGGAGCCCGCGCCACCATCATCGACGCTTCCGGCAAAGTGCTTGCCGACTCCGAGTCCAATCCCTCCACCATGGAGAACCACGCCACGCGCAAGGAGTTCGTCGCCGCCCTCGCCGGCAGCACTGGATCGAACGAGCGCCGCAGCGCCACCCTCGGCATTCCATTTCTCTACGTCGCCGCTCCGGTCTCGGGAGGCGCGGTTCGCCTTGCCTATCCTCTATCCGACGTCGATGCCGTTCAGGCGAAAGTACGCAATCGACTGATATGGGGATCCGCTTTCGCCTTGCTCGTCGCGTTGCTGGTTGCCACCGCCGCGTCCACCGCCACTGCTCGCCGCCTCGAGCACATCGTCGATGTCGCCGCGCACATTGCCGACGGCGATCTCAAAGCCCGTGTGCAGGATAAGTCGGGGGACGAAATCGGACGCCTCGGCGGAGCGCTCGACAAGACTGCCCGCCAGGTTGAGCGCAGCTTTGCCGCCGTTCGCTCCAGCCAGCGCCAGCTTGAGACTTTGCTCAACAGCATGCAGGATGCCGTGATCGCGGTCAGCTCCGAAGGCACCGTGCAATGGGCCAACCAGCCCATGGATCGCCTCGTCCCGCAAAAAACGCGCCTCAACGCTCCCGTCGTCGAAACCATTCGCGATCCCGATTTCCTCGCCGCCGTCAAAGCCGCGACTACTACCAAAGAGGTCAAAACGGCGCGCGCCACCTCCATCGTTTCCGGCCGCGCCTTCGACGTGACCGCCGCGCCCTTGCCCGGCGGAGGCGCCGTCGCCGTGCTCCGCGATCTGACCGAGACCGAGCGCGTCGAAAAAACTCGCCGCGATTTCATCGCCAACGTCTCGCACGAACTGCGCACCCCGCTCACTTCCATTCAGGGATATTCCGAAACTCTGCTCGATGCCACGCCCGACAACGGCGCCCCTACCCGCGAATTCCTCGAGATCATCCGCAAGAACGCCGCTCGCATGTCGCGCCTCACCGAAGACTTGCTCACCCTGGCGCGTGTCGAGTCCGGCGAGACTCGCTTCGATACCGAATCTGTCCCGCCGATCGAACTTCTGCACGACGCAGAAGAGAGCTTCCGCGAGATCGCTCGCAGCCAGGGTGTGGACTTGCAGATCGTGGAAGGCGGAGAAGGCGGTTTCGTCGAATCTCTGCCGTCGGTGGCAGCCGATCGTGAGGCCATTCACCAGGTGTTCGCCAACCTGATTGACAATGCCATGAAATACGGCCGCTCCGGTGCCCGCATCGTGCTGGGCGCGCGCCCCGACCCGCGTGGCATCAGATTCGGAGTTGAGTTCTACGTTCAGGATTTCGGCGCCGGAATTTCCAGCGAACACCTGCCCCGCCTGTTCGAGCGCTTCTACCGCGTGGATAAAGCTCGCTCCCGCGAGTCCGGCGGCACCGGGCTCGGCCTCGCCATCGCCAAACACATCATGCTCGCCCACGGCGGCTCCATCCGCGCCGAAAGCGAACTCAACCACGGCAGCACCTTCCTATTTACCCTCCCCACGGCGTGACCGGGCAACGATCTGGGCCTGGATTTTGTCTCCTTCGTTCCATTTTCCATTGCTTTCTTCTCTTCTTGTCAGACAATGGCTCCAGGTACCCACGAAAAATGAGGCCAAAATTCACAGCTTATTAACCACAATGTTCACAAGAAAACCTATCCTTAGCCGTTGGCCATCCAACCCAATGAGCGGCCGAGCCGTAACGACGGGTCAGCAAGATCCCATCGCTCCCCACGCTCTCGCCAGGCGGAACCACTCATGAGTACTGCCATCAAGACCCCCGACCCTGAACCGGCTCATCAGTACATCGTTCGCCGTACCGTGGAAGCCTGCCGTCTCGCCCAGGAAGCAGCCGGCGCGGCCGCCGAAGGCATCGCCACCGGCTCCAGCGCCTTGCTCAATTCACTGCGCCAGCGCGAGCGCGATCTCGACACGCTCGACATGGAAATTGACAACGGCGTCACCACTGCCATCACGGAAGTCGGTCCCGCCGAAGCCCGCGAGTTGCTGGCTTGCATGAAGGTCATGATCGGTCTCGAACGCATTGGTGACCTCCTGCTCAGCTTTGCCAACAGCGCCCAGGCCGCCGGCGGACGCATTGATTCCGAGGACACTCGCGACCTCACCCAGATGGCCACCATCCTCGAAAAAATGTTGACCGATTGCGGCGCCGCATTTTCCGCCCGCGATGTCGGCAAGGCCATCGACGTCCTCCGCGCCGACGCGGAAATGGACCGCCTGCGCAATCTCATCTTTCTCCGCCACATCGAAAATCCCGAAAACCTCGCCCGTCAGGCCAGCCTCCAGGTCATCTTCATGACCCAGTCCCTCGAGCGCGCCGGCGATCACGCCAAAAATCTCGCCGAAGAAGTCTGCACCTTCGTCAGCGGACACACCGTCCGCCACGTCCTCATGGCCTACGACAAGCCCGTCGAACAAATGTTCATCGACTACCTCCGCCGCCGCGACCAACATCGCTAAATCTGGACCGGTGCTTGAGTTGGAGAATCATGTGGAGCGGGTGCCAGCCCCCTGCGGTTTGACTGCGTCACCAAATCGCTGCCAAGAACGGAACGGGAAGGGCACGACTTCCCGTCGCACGAATCAACTGTGGGCGTCGCGACAACTTCGGGGCCACGCTTGCAAGCTGCCCGATTACGGACGGATGACCCGTTGCATCACTTTAGTAACTCGCTGAAACCCTTGCCCCGCTTCATACTGGATCCTCATGGGCATGGACCACGTTCTCTTCGAGTTTCTGGCGCGCGCTGCAGTGGGAGCCTGCACGGTACTGCTCCTCCTGTTCGTGGTCGGCGTCGGCATGCCGCGTCGCGTCGCCATCCCCATCCGCCGCCTGCACCGCTAACCCCGAACTGTTCTCTTTCGTGCACCTTCGCGCCCTTCCTTGTTAAGCTCCTGTAGTCGTGCGGTTCGTCGTTCCTAAGAAGCGGTGTCATCGTGAGCGGAGCGCTCTTCAGCGAAGCGAAGGATCTCCCTCTTGTCCGGCCCCACGCGTAAGCCAACCCGCACGCCACCGATTCGCACTCATCCGGCCCCGCGCGCAAGCCAAACTGCGCCACCCCCTGAGCTCTCGCGCGTTTGACGCCCTTCGTCCCCGCATGAGATAGTGGGCCGCTCAACCCATACATTCTTATTTCGGAGCCCTGCTGCTCGCGATGACCCCTCTTATTCCCAGGGACAACAGCTTCTTCGACATGTTTTCCCAGATGTCCGACAATTTAATCGCTGGAGCTCGCACCATGGTCGAGCTCTTCACCGACTACACCAATGTCGACGCCAAGGTCGCCGAGATTCGCCGCGTCGAACGCATTGGTGACGAGATGACCCACGCCGTCCTCACCAAGCTCAACCAGACTTTCATTACACCGTTCGATCGCGAAGACATTCACCAACTGGCCTCATCCCTCGACGATGTCCTCGATTTTCTAAATGCCTCCGGCGCGCGCATCCTCATGTACCGCATCACCAAGCCACCGGCCGTCGCTCTGGACTTGTCGCGAATCATCCTCCTGCAAAGCCAGGAATTACAGCGGGCCATGGCCCTGCTTCGCAAGAACGGCGACATCCTGGGGCACTGCGTCGAGATCAACCGCCTCGAGAACGAAGCCGACGTGATTTCCCGCGCCGCCATCGGCCAGCTCTTCGATCAGGAAAAAGATCCCATCACCCTCATCAAGACCAAGGAATTGATCGAGTTCCTCGAACTCGCGACCGACAAGGCAGAAGATGTTGCCAATGTGCTCGAAACCGTCGTGCTGAAAAATTCGTAAGGCCCGAAAAATTCATAGTGCTGCATAATTCTTAATCGCGCGCCCATGCCAGCAGGCAAACATTCGTGAAACCTGACCTCATCCTTCTCGCCATCACCGTCCTTGTCGCACTCGCCTTCGACTTCCTCAACGGATTCCACGACGCTGCCAACAGCATAGCCACGGTCGTTTCCACCCGCGTGCTGTCGCCCAAGCTGGCCGTAGTCTGGGCTGCCTTCTTCAACTTCGTTGCCGCCTTTGTCTTCGGCACTGCCGTCGCCAAAACGATCGGCAGCGGCATGATCCGCGTCGAAATCGTCACCCAATATCTCGTGATCGCCGGCCTTCTCGGCGCCATTGTCTGGGATATCCTCACTTGGTGGTGGGGCCTTCCTACTTCTTCCTCTCACGCTCTGATGGGAGGGATGGCCGGAGCGGCCATCATGCGCGCCGGATGGCATGTCATCATCCTGGAAGGCTGGTACAAGACGCTGGTCTTCATCGTTGTCGCGCCCATCATGGGCCTCATTCTCGCTTTCACCTTCATGGTGGCGGTCCTGTGGATCCTGCGCAACAAAGCGCCACGACGCATTGACGCCTGGTTTCGCAAGCTGCAACTTCTTTCCGCTGCAGCCTACAGCCTTGGCCACGGCGGCAACGACGCGCAGAAAACCATGGGCATTGTGGCCAGCGCCCTCTTTAGCGCAAAAATCATCACTGCAGCGGAACTCAAAGGCAGTTGGGGACACTACCACTGGCCCATCATCGTCGCGGCTCACACCGCCATCGCGCTCGGAACTTATTTCGGCGGATGGCGCATCGTTCACACCATGGGCTCGCGCATCACCAAGCTCAAACCCGTTGATGGATTCTGCGCCGAAACCGCCGGCGCCATCACGCTGTTCGCCACCGCTCTCGCGGGAATTCCTGTCTCGACCACGCACACCATCACCGGCGCCATTGTTGGCGTGGGCGCCACTCACCGCCTGTCCGCTGTACGCTGGGGCGTCGCCACCCGCATCGTCTGGGCGTGGGTCTTCACCATTCCGGCGGCGGCGCTGGTTTCAGCCGTGGCTTTCTACGTGATCCGGTTGATTCATCCGGGCGCATGAGCGGATGGTCGCGAGGATACATAATCCTGAAGTAGTCAAAAGCGCGTTGTCATCCTTCCATGAGAAGGCGCTGTGATGTCAACCGAAGTTTTTGGTTTTGGGCTTCGATTGTGTGCCTTCGTTTCTAGCGGAGAGGGGCCAGCAAACGAGCAAGGGTTCAGTCAAGGTCGAGCGAATGCGAGCCGAAGGGAAACCTTGACGGGTTCCTTGCTCGTTTGCATAATTCGCAGCAAAACGAAGGCCGATCAATAATTTGCAGGTAGGAGCGCTTAATCCCGACGGCAGCTCAGTGGCGTTCGATCAGCTGCTGGATCGCGCGGAAAGTTTCGTTGGAATCCTCGATGATTGCGGTCGTTTCGTCGCCGTTATAACAGACGTCATCTCTCTGGACGCAAAATGTAATCATCGGTTTGCCGACATCCACAGGGATGGGCACATCGCTGGCATAGAAACGATTGATAAGGAGATTGATTTCCTGCTTGAACCGTCCAGTCGTGTCGGCAAGGTGAACCAGCGGAGTGATGCCATTGTCCGCTTTACCGACCCATGTGGCATGGCCTCGATACACCATTGGCTTTGAGCGAGGATCGGGCTGACGTGTTGCCAGCGACTTACTGATCTTCTCGACAATGAGAGCGCGCTGATGCTCGCGAGCCTGGCCCGTCCATTGCTCCGCTCGATGAACGTTCTGTTCGCTCGCATCCAGGCTAACGACTGGGCAACGTGCAGAAGGATTCCGGTAAACGTCCATCGCATGGCAATAGGCGATCACGTTCGCTCCGACAGCAGAGCCAGAGCAATCGCGGTGGGGGCAAATCGCAATGACCTCCGGCTCTTTGTAATATCCCCAGAGCAGGCGGATGACGCTAACCCGCATGGTGGGCAGCATCGAGATTGTCTGCGGAACACCGAACGACCGTTTAGGCGTGACCCAGGTGACTTTGCCGACCAGTAATAGTGGACGGTCAGGCGTGAATTCCAGAGAGTCGTGAAGCAGGTAGTGCATCTTCAACAATTCCGGATTGCCCTCCCTACCGGCAAGTTCTCCGATCCATTGCTTTACGCGAAGGAGGCGATCATCGGTGAAACGAACAGGCGCAAGGCAGTCGTCGCCTTGCCCCGGTAAAGCTTCGCAATACACGAGTACCCGCGTCCCTGTGGCCCAAGTTGGCAGAGCGGCCTGGCGACAGTCGATGACGTCTTTAGTGACGGTATAGCCCGGACGAAGCAAGGAATCTGGATAGTCCCACAAAACCTGGTCAACACGATATTCGATTTTGCGTTCGAGTCCGGAAGTGCAGCGCGGCTGATGGATCGCAAGTTTCCTGTTGATCATGCCATCAAACAGGAATCCCTGCTTCTTTGCCAGACGATCGGGATCTTCGAGTGGACTGTGGAGTGCCCATAGGATCGAGTCACCGCGGTCTTCCTGCTTCGCCAAGCCGGGAGGAATCGCTGCGATCCAGCCCTCAACCTTCTTTTGCCGCTCCTCGCTGAACTCAACTGGAGTGAGACAACCGGGGAAGTTCGACTGTTCGCAGTACACAATCACGCTTCCATGCAGCGTAAAAGGCGGAGATGGCAGCGGCTGCCAGGTGCAATTGATAAAACCCGCATGCATCACCTTCTCTGGAAATTGGCCGAACAGCAGGCGGGAAATCGTAAAGTCGACGCTCTGATTCACCGCAGACTTGCAGACGCCCTTAAAAACCGGACCGAGTGCGGCAATCTCGCCGACGAACACGATCGGCTTGTGATACTTCAACTTCTCTGCGTTCGTAAGTCTCCGATGAATCTTTTCAAGAGCCGCGTCGTTCCCTTCCACTTCTGCATGCAGACTTGGATTCGGCAGCAAGCAGCATAGGCAGAGGGCGAAATAGCGAAGTAGCCTGTAGCGGTTCGCTGCGATACTCCTTTCCGTCAGTGTGAGCATATGTTCGAATACGTCCGTGAGAAGACCCACAATCGATTGGACACCGCCAGCCCCACTCTCGGCAGCTTACATTCGTAACCGTTGAAACTAGGCGATTACCCTCAAATTTCCCGGTCTGGATCACCGATCGGAGCTAAAAAACCGTGTTTTATTCGAAACTGATTCGCCATGCTTCCATTCGCACTTAATTCGGCCCGCTATCGTGAGAGACCGTCTGTGCACATTGGGGTCCTCAGTCTCAGTGTGGTGCTGCAATCTTTTCGTCGGCTTCGGAAGCCCGGGAAAAAACACGCAGTCACCGTGAACACGGGTTATCGGTGCCCTAAACTCGTCGCTTTCGTGAATGATGTGGCCAGCTCAGACTCATTGTCGGCATGTCACGACGCAGTAGAGCATGCGATCGCGTTGTACAAGGGATGGTAGGTGTCGCCAGTAATCCAAAGCCGATGTAAAAGGACGGCAAGCTTGCGGGCTACTGCAACTATTGCCCGTTTTTTCGCGTTCTTGCCGCCACGTTCTGCCATTCGTGATCCCCAACGCTTTAGGTCAGTATCAGGTCCGAAACGCCCCAACAAATACTGGGAACATTGGACTAGCAGCGATCGGAGGCGGCGGTTGCCGGCCTTGCTGATCCTCAGCTGTTGATCGATATCACCAGATTGACGGCGCTTTGGTGTCAGTCCGAGATATGCGCCGACATCTCGTGAATGCTCGAACCGGCTAGGATCGCCGATAGTCAGGACGTAGTGAAGTGACGTTACAGGACCGACACCGCTGATCTGTCGAAGGCGAGCGGTCTCCGGATACTGCTCTCGGGCCACGCGCTCGATGGACTTATCGAATTGGTAGATCTGTTTGTTGAGGTGCGAGATGGTTTCTAGCAGTGGTAGCAAACTTGGCTTTAAATCGTCTGGAACAAGAAGAGCAGTCTTACTCGGGAATGTTGTTCCTCCTGCTGACGGTAGGCGCAGGCCTACGGCCTTCATCACTCCTCGGACTGCGTTCGTGAGTCGAGTCCTAGTTCGGACTAACAGATCTCGCCCCTTTAACAGTGTCATGTGGGAATATGCTTCTGCGCTGCAGTGCTGAATCGGTGAAAGCAGCTTCGGATCAATACGAGCAAGACGGGCCAGCGTGTGCGCGTCCACTCGATCTGATTTGCGTATGCTGTCGGAAATCAGCCGAAGGTTGCGCGGGTTTGCCAGAATGACTTCGTGGCCCCACTTGGTTAAAAGTTCGCTCATCCATCGCGAGTGCGAACCAACTTCGAAGGCGATCCGCGTTCGTGGAAGCTGTTGGAAATGTCGAGCCATGCCATCTGGGGTTGAGACCACCCGGCCTTCAGTCAATACCGTTCCATCTGGTCCCAGAACACAGCAGTAGCTGAAGCGATCTCCGAGATCGATACCGATTGTGATTGCACCTGTGGTTGCGCTAAAGCTTTCCTGCAAGTCGTGACTTTTTGCTAAAATTCCGCTCTTTGCCATTGGACATCCCTCCTGGCCAGCGTTGTACCACGACAGTCGCTAGCCTTCTCATGCCATCTGAGCCGCGTTGTTTGCGGCGAAGGACCTCCGCATTTTCTCGGCGCATACAAAGTGCATAGGTTCTTCGCTTCGCTCAGAATGACAATCGAGTGATCCGGGAGACGGCCTTCAGGCGCACTCCCTCGCCGCGCTTGCCTCGGCGGCGACACGCGCTGCAGGCTGCGCTGCCGTACGCTCCCCGCGCCGGATCAAGAGGATCGCTCCCAGGATTGCCACCGATGCCATTACTACTCGTAGGGTCAGAGGCTCAGAAGCAAACAGCCATCCTAAGAGCACAGCCACGATTGGATTCGCGTACGTATGCGTTGCCACGAGTGCCGGCGGACAACGCTGCAGCAGCCACGTGTAGGCGGTGAACGCCACAACCGATCCGAAGACGATCAGATACGCCAGGCCAAGCAGTGATTTGAGCGAAATGCTTGCCCAGTGCGTCGCCTGAAACTCACCAGTCAGTCCCGCGGCCACCAGCAGCATGGCCGCTCCGCAGAAGGTAGGGATCGCCGTGCGTCCTAGCGCGTCAGAAGGCAGTTTGAGCTTGGGAGAAATCACGACGCCCGCCGACCATGACAGTGAACCGAGCAGCACGGCCAGCAATCCCAGCAGGCTCGATCCTTTGACGCTCAACTCCGCGCCCGCTAACATGGCCACGCCGGCCACACCCAAACCCAGGCCCAACGCGCTGAGGCGGCTGATTTTCTGCTGGCCCATCGCGAAAGCCAGAACCAGAATGAACATCGGCTCGGTCGCGATGAGCAGCGCCGCGAGTCCTGAACCCACATATTGTTCCGCCCAGTGCAGTGAGCCATGGCCGATCAGAAAGAATAAGGCTCCTACCACTATTCCCGCAGCCCAATGAGCGCGCGTCGGACGATATCCGCGCACCCACGCCCACGCCAGCATGATCGCGCCCGCGATCGAGTGCCGGATGCCGGCCGTGACCAGCGGTGGAATGGTTTCGACCGCGTAGCGAATGGCCAGGTACGTCGAGCCCCACACGATGTAGATCGCGGCGAAAGCGAGCGCCAGCTTGATCGAGTTGGCGCGCTCGTGATCGGCATTCATTCTCGGTTCGGGTTGGCGTGGATTCGGCACGATCACAGGTCTGCCACCAATGTTAATCAGTCGGCCGCTGCGGAGGAGGGCCATAATTTGCGCCGGTTCGTGGAGGTACATATTCTAACCTCTCAAATAACGTTAAACGGTTAGGTCGAGCGTATTGGAGCCATGCTAACTTGTCAAGTGTGTTTTAATGGTTAGATAAAGGAAGTTTTGCCTATGCAGATTGCACAGCAGAAAAAGAAGAAGGCAGCGCACCGGCCGCCGAAGTTTGAGCTGATGGGCGGGCCGGTGTGTCTCGATTTTGTGAACACGCTGGATGATCGCTTCAGCGGCGAACCCAAAGAACTGCTCAAAAGCTACCTGGATCTCGCCCGCTTCGCCGAGGACACAGGCATTCTCGATCCCATGGACGTGGATCGTCTGTTCGAGTCGAGCCAGACATCTCCGGAGGCCGCGAAAAGGGTACTGACGGCGGCGATTCAGTTGCGGGAAGCGATGTACGCGGTCTTGTGGGCGATCGTGACCAAGAAGCCTGTGCCTGCGGCAGCGCTGTTTACTTTGAACCAGTACGTGCAGGGAGCAGCGCAGCATGCCCGGCTGGTTCCTGACAACGGTCGCTTCGAATGGGGATTTGAAGAAGCGCGCGGTAATTTCGAGGCGCCATTATGGCCGATCGCGCGGTCGGCGGCGGATCTGCTGGCTTCTGACCAAGTGCCGTTCGTGCGAGCGTGCGCTTCGAAGACCTGCTTGTGGCTGTTTCTCGATACCAGCAAGAACCACCGGCGGCGCTGGTGCGACATGACCAAGTGCGGGAACCGGGCGAAGTTTCGCCGGTTCTATGCGCGGCAAAGGAAGAGTGGGTAGTGCAGGTGTGGTGTGGGCGCACTAGAAAAAGGAATCCCGCGGACGGCACCGTAAGGCATTTGCGACCGTGGAATCCCACCCTTGCGCAAAAAAACGCGCAAGGATGAGCTACCCGCCGTTGGGGATTGTTCTGGAGCGTGTTTGTTTTTGAACGTTCCCAATATGGGCCGAAAAACCGGGGAACGTCCCGGTCTGTATGAATGCATAAGTGAAATGAAGAAGGGTTCTCGAAGCGGCTACGATGCTGAGACTGGCGAAGAAAGCGCCAGCTCAGAAAGCGCACTCGGAGAACCCTATGAACAGCCTTCACTATATCGGATTCGACGTTCACAAGAAAACCATCAGTTTCTGCGTCAAGACGGCTGCCGGCGAGATTGTGGAAGAGGGCACGGTACCGGCACAACGCGAGGCCTTGCGGCAATGGGCTGCGGCACGGCGACAACCGTGGCGGGGAGCGATGGAAGCAACCTTGTTCAGCGCTTGGATCTTCGACACCCTGCAGCCCTACAGCGAGCAGTTAGAGATGGCGCATCCGGCCACGGAAAAGGAATCAGGAACTCCTAAAATCAATCCTTCAGCGACTCGGACTCGGGGTGGCCTAAGACGCCCTGATATCGATGTTTAAACAACCATGACTTACCCGGACTTAGCCTAACCTACGGCGGGAAATTCATGCGGCGCATAAGATGTTGAAAACGGGGATCGGAACGAATCGGATCGAAAGCCGGTTGCACATTCCAGAAGGCCGCGTACGCCTCGTGCTCCTGATATGCCTTTTCAAGCCGATCCAGCATTTCCTGCTCATTACAGAGCGCCGCACCGAGACAAAGGCGGGCTTCCATGATGGAGGTAAGTCCAGATTCACCCGGTGTTTCTCTCAATCGTCTCAAAATCTGCAAGGCTTTGGCCTTCTTCCCGGTGAGAGCATAGCCAAGCGCCAGCCCTGACGAATCGGTCAAACCCCAGCTTTGATCCGCCTTGATGTACTCTGCCGCCGCTTCCTTGTACATCCCGTTCGCGAGGAGGCCGCATGCCAGGTTGTGCTGTGCCAACGCGTAATTCGAATCGAGTTCGAGCGCCTTCCGGCTCTGCTCGATAACCTCGTCGTAACGGCGCGCGTTGGTGTAAACCTCTGCTCCAATGGCAAACAGAAGAGGGGAGAGCGGATCTAGCTCCTGGGCGCGTTTGATCTCGGCGATGGCTTGGCTGTGACGTCCCATCGCATTCAAGTACTCCGCGTACCAGTGGTGCGAAGTGACATAGCCAGGGTTGAGTTCAATCGCGCGTTTTAGTTCTTTTTCCGCGGCCGCCCAATCCCAGTCGCCGTAGAACAGTACAAAACCCAGTGCTGCATGGGCTTCGGCAAGGGAGCCGTCAAGCTCCACAGCCTTAAGCGCCGCCGCCTTGGCTTTGGGAAAGGACTCTTTGGACGATGCGCCACCGTAAAAAGGGAGGAGGCCATAGGTTTCGGCGAGCCCTGCATAGGCCGAAGCATAGCTGGAGTCATGTGCCAGCGCCTGCAGGAAGAGTTGCATGCTCTTCTCGAATCCCGCGAGCGTCCTCTTGTTGGCGTAGTATCGGGCCTGCAAATAGAGCCGATACGTTTCGGGGCTAACGGCACGTGAGCCCAAGAGACGAGCCTCTTCTTGCGGTGTTACTTTGATCTTGATTTCCTCCGCAATAGTGCGTGCGACATCATCCTGCAACGAAAGCACATCGCGAAGGTCACGCTCGTAGGTCTCTGCCCAGATATGGCGGTCCGGCTTCGCATAAAGCAAGTTCGCGGTGACTCGAATTCGATTGCCCGAGCGCAACACCGTACCTTCTACGATTGCCTCTACATTTAGTTCCTTCGCAATCTCCGGCAGCGGCTTTTTCGTGCCCTTGTAGTGCATCACCGAGGTCCGCGAAATCACGCGCAACGCGCCGATCTTCCCCAGGTCGGTGATCAATTCTTCTGTCATTCCGTCGGCGAAGTATTCCTGCTCCGGATCGTGAGAGAGGTTTTCCAGCGGCAAAACCGCGATGGACTCGATCTTCGGCACCGCACGCGGCAACCAGCGATCGCGAATGCCCAGAAGATTTATGCCGATCAGAATGCTGACTGCGACGATTGGCGCGCCCGTGATTGTGGCCGCCATCCAATGCTTTCTGAGAAGCACGACGAGCCTAGCCGCAGCAACGGTATCGGCGGCTGTCATTTTCGTTGGTGGCGCGGCTGCTGTTTCAACAGCCTCACCAGAACCTGCGGGCCGTCCCGTTTCCGAGGCTGGAGATTGTGGCCTGTCTACCGTCTCCGTCTCTCCACTGCTTCTTAGAGTGTGATTGCTCGACCGGATCTCCACCGGAGCGATGAAGCGGTAGCCATAGCGCGGCAGGGTTTCAATGAATTGAGGATTCTCGGCCGAGTCGTCCAAAACCTGCCGTACTTTATTGACAGCATGGTTCAGGTTGTCATCGAACTCAACGAACGTGTCCGCCGCCCATAGCTGGGGACGCAACTCTTCCCGCGTGACCACTTCGCCGGGACGTTCAGCCAGGGCCCGCAGGATCTCGAACGCCTTCCGCGGCAAGGCAACTTTCTCGCCGTCTTTGTAGAGTTCCCCTGACGAGCGGTCTAGCTCGAACTGACAGAAGCAGAAGCGCGTCGGAGGTGGAACCGACACGAGCATGACGCCTCCAAGCGGGCTGAGATTAGCACGAGGCAACTGCCAAGACTGTGATTACGATCACGTGGCGGAGTTGCTGCGTTTCTCACCTGCTGGGCGGTTCATTCACATTTCATGGGGTTTTCAGGCGTTGTTCATTGCAAGAGCGTCCGCTTGCATGAGATGGAATACCAGTGCGTCAAGTCTCTGCACTCCCAGCGATCAGTCCCAGTGTTCACCGTTGGGTGACAGACGCGGGCTCGTATCTGCGGAGCGCAACTTCATTTGTCCGACTTGACCTCAATGCTGCAAAGAGGAGGAAGTTATGACTAAATGGCGAAATCCAATCTTGGGATTAATCGTCAGCGCCGCGTTGTTGATAGTGGTCGTCGTCACGACCACGCGTGCTCAGATGTCGCACGAACGTTTGCCTGGGAATCCTTCCGCAACTCCGGAGGCAGCTGCCAGCACAATTGGGCCTCGGTGTTCCATCGCAACCATCGCCGGAGCGTGGGTGTTCACTACGAATACGCTGCATCAGCAGAACGGGATGTTGGATGGCAATGCTTTAGGAACCGCGAACTACAGCACCGACGGTATTGTGCGTGGCAAATATGACTGGGCGGGGACCAGCGGATTCTACCCCGGGAATAGTTACGTCGGAACCATAAGCGTAAATCCCGACTGTACCGGGACCATAAGCCAGCATGATGTCGGAAGCGACGTTATCGTTCTGCAAAGCATAGTGATCGCTCGTAGCGGGCAGGAAATCTGGGGCATGTTCCAGGACCCCTCCATTGATGTCGGCACCTTTACAATGAAGAGGATCACCGAGCCTCGTGACTGATTCCGCGCGGTCGCGGCGGCCCACCCTCCCGCACAGAACGCGGGAAGGGTGGGGCAACCGCATTCAATATCCTGACTGGAAAGATTGGGCCAGCCCCCTGAAAAATGTTGGCCCGAGCACCGCAGTGGCTAAAGAATCGTCAGAAAAAGAAAGATCTAGTCGCAGCGCTGGAAGCGCTGCGCCACCCAAAAGCGAGTTTTTTCAGCAGCCTGTGAAGCGTGTTCTTTCAAAAATCCGACCGAAGGCCTTCTTTGACCGTCGAAGGGTCTTGGCGGCACGACTGATGTCGTGCCCTTCCCGACACCGCGTCGGCTCACTACACGAGGGAACGTCGAGGCGATTTACAATCAGCAGGCAGTCAACGCCCACTTCGCCGGAGGTTTTCCGTGGTCTCTCGTTTGCTTGCTGTCTTGCTGCTGGGTGGCGCGGCCCTCGCGCAAAATGTTGTGCACTACACGACCACCAACGCCAACGTGAAATATCTGTTTGCCACGGCGGAGCCAGTGTTGCATTTGAAGCCGGGGGACATTCTCGACACCAACACGCTCGACTGTTTTGGCAACGGGCTGAAGAAGCCGGGCGACACGCTCAGCATGGCCAAGGGAGACAATCCGCTAGCGGGGCCGTTCTACGTGGAGGGCGCGGAACCGGGAGACACGCTCGCCGTGAAGATTCTGGACTTGCAAGTGGACGGGGAATACGGCGTGGGCGCGTTCTCTCCGGGGTTTGGGTCGATCAACTCTTCGCACTACACGCCGATGCTGGGTGGGGAGTTGCCGGAGCGCGTGTGGTTTTACCGCATTGACCACGCGGCCAACACCGCGATGTTCAAGGCGATTGACACAGATTTCTCGGTGAAGATTCCGATGCATCCGTTCTTTGGTTGTATCGGCGTGGCTCCGGCGAACGGGGAAGCGCGCAGTTCGATTGTGCCGGCGGAGTTTGGCGGGAACATGGATTCTCCGGAGGCGAGCGTGGGCAACACGGTGTATTTTCCCGTGAACGTGAAGGGCGGCTTGCTCTATCTTGGCGACGGGCACGCGGCCATGGGAGACGGCGAAGCGGCAGGGTCCGCGATTGAAGTGCCGCTGAAGGCGCGGGTGCAGCTCAGCGTGATCAAGGGCCGTAACATCGACTGGCCCGAGTTTGAGAATGATGACGCGATCATGACGGTGGGCGTGTATCGCCCGCTGGAAGACGCGACGCGAATCGCGCTGACGGAACTCGTGAAGTGGATTCATCGCGACTACGGGCTGTCGGAGCTGGATGCTTATGAGTTGTTGTCGAAGGTGGCGAAGGTGCATCTGAACGAGATGGTGGATCCGAATTACGTGGTGGTGGCGTCGGTGGAGAAGAAGTATTTGCCGGCGAAGAAGAAACCGTAGGGACGCTTCAGGCGAGCGACAAAGGCGACCACAGGGGCTGAAGCCCGCAAGGGGGGATGCTTAACGCGGCCCTCGAAGGGCCGCTCTTCCACGTGTTGAAAGGGTTATAGCTTGGCGAATGGGAAATCGAAAGCCCCACTTCTCGCAAAGCACGCGAGAAATGGGGCCCATTTTCATTTTTAATCCTGAAACTTATCCCTTTACGATCTTCTTCGCTTTGTCATTCCAGACGGCGACTGCCTTGTTGAAGTAGGAGAAGTTTGCGAGGTGGCAGCCGATGGCGGC
Source organism: uncultured Acidobacteriaceae bacterium (assembly GCA_963819145.1). Classification (GTDB taxonomy): domain Bacteria; phylum Acidobacteriota; class Terriglobia; order Terriglobales; family Acidobacteriaceae; genus Sulfotelmatobacter. Next base: position 35,699 of record CAWFVB010000048.1, on the reverse strand, counting down.
ATTGTTGCCGAAGACTTCGTTTTCGGCCACGGGTTTGCGGGTGCGGACAGCGTTGTAGAAGTTGGCCTGATGGTCAACCGTGTCGCTGTATCCGGGAGGCGTGGCGTAGGATTCGCCTTCGGCATCGACGCTCGAAGCCAGGGCAGCGGGTTGCGGATGGTCTTTGTGCCATTGCTGCAGATATTGCTCGCGCAGCGCGGCAGGCCAACCGTAAATTGAGTAGCCTTCGGGTTCGGGGCGCGTGTCCTCGGGCTTGTAGGACAGCGTGGTGTCCTTGATGATCATCGTGCCCTTGGTGCCGTAGAAGCCGATGAACTCGCCGCCGTTGTTGTTGAGGTTGCAGCGCAGGGTGACTCTGCAGTTGGGATAGTCGTAGAGAGTTTCGATCAGGTCCGGGAACTCGCGGCCATCTTTGAAGTGGAACAGGCCGCCGCTGGACATGGCGCGCTGCGCCGGGGTGTTGATGCTGGTGATGAATTGAATTCCGGAGAGCAGGTGGACGAAGAGATCTCCACCGAGGCCCTCGCCGTAGTCAGTGAAGCAGCGCCACCGGAAGAAGCGGACCGGGATCGAACGCAACTTTTGGGGCGCTGCCGAGAAATGCGTTCCAGTCGATCGTCTTTTCGCTGGCGTCGGGCGGGATGGGATAAACCCAGGCGCCGCTGGGCGAATTGCGGTCCCAGTAGGCGTTGATGGAGAAGACTTCGCCGAGTTTGCCGGAGTCGTATATTTCTTTTGCTTTGGCGTAGAGAACGGAACTGACACGCTGGCTGCCGATGGCGACCATGCGTTTATTTTTTTGAGCGGCGTCGAGCATGGCGAATCCGTCTTCGACGAGTATGCGACATGGGCTTCTCGCAATAGACGTCTTTGCCGGCGGCGCAGGCGTCTTCGAAGATGCGGCGGTGGTTGTGGTCCATGGTGGCGATGAGGACGGAGTCGACGTCTTTGCGGTCGAGAATGCTGCGATAGTCGCGAGTGGCGGTGACGCTGGGATTCTGGACGGATTCGCGGGCCGCGGTGTGGCGGCTGTCGTACAAATCACAAACCGCGACGCATTGGATGCCGGGCACGCGGAGAGAAGCTTCAAGGTGTTCGCACCCGCGAATGCCGGTGCCGATGGAGGCGAAGCGGATGGTGTCGCTGGGCGCAACAGGACGCGCGGCGGCGGAGAGGACGCGAGGCTGCAGAATAGTCTTCGCGACCGTTGTCGCGGCCAGAGCGCCAGAGCCGATTTGAATGAACTGACGACGGGACAGGGGATTCTTGGACATGAGGTTCTCCGTCTTGGGATTAATTGCTTCCGTGGCAGCGAGCGGGCCGGCGCGGAGGGCTTACGGGAGGGAATTATTGCACAAGGGCGGTTGATTTAGTAAAACGATTTTCTTCGGTGGTTGCGCGAACCGGACGCCGGGAGGAACTAGAATCGGCGTGTGCCCGGCCTTCCGGTTTTCGTTCTCGTTCCGGACGAGTGGCGGTGGAGCAGTTATCGTTTCTACCTGTGGGACGAAGCCGGGCCAGTGCGGGTGAACGAGGGATGGGAGAAGATTTCGTTTCGAAATCGGGCGGCGTAGCTTCGCAGCTGCAGGCATTTGTGATACCCGCCCCTTCGCAAAGAACGCGAAGGAACGGGGCACCCGCTTTTCTGGTCGCGCCGGCGAGGTTAAAACTTGGGCAACCCGCCGGGAAAGAATCGGGAGCAAGAGGCGAAGGACTCGCACTCGAAGACGGGGAGAAATTGAGGGGGAAAAACTTAAAAGGGCCGTGACATTGGTTATGCCCTAGCCACCAGCTCCTGCGAGGGAGCCAACAGCGTGGAAGCATGTACCGTCACAGCCCCTTGATGCGATCACTGCTTTCGCAGTCCCAAACCCCAACTACCCCTCGCAGAGCCGTCGGTTTTTTCAGGTCTGGTCGCCCGGCAGGTCGCCCTGCCTTGCTGATCACTCAGTCTACTTCGGACCGGCTCAGTATTATTGTGCCAACCCTTTCGACCGTCGACGCAAACAACCTTAACAGAGAAACAAGAAACGTCAACGCAAACTATTGGTGCAGTAGCTCTCCGCAAAGCTGTGCATAACCAGAAATGCAAATCGTTGCATGAGTGGGATTTATCCACAGGCAGGTTTAATTCGTACGGCTTTTGCACACAACAATGCACAGCGGTGGGGCAGTCCGCAAAACGATGATAGCGAACCAAATAATCGTCTTGACGACGAAGGAAGATGAGCGCATCGTGCAAGAGAGATCTCACGATCACGAAACGAATCGAAGTGATGTCCGAACTCGTAGCCTATGTGGACGGCGGATGCCTGGGGAATCCCGGGCCTTCGGGCATTGGAGTGGTGATCAACGGCTGTGAAAGCGGGCCGGTGCAGATCGCCAAGTGGATTGGCCATCAAGACAACAACGTAGCCGAATATGCCGCGCTGATGGAAGCGCTGCAGTATGCCGTGTCGCTTAAGGCGCGAACGCTGCATGTGTATTCCGACTCGGAAGTGGTGGTGCGGCAGATGACCGGGGAGTACACGTGCCGGAGTGCGCGGCTGTACTCGCTGCACTGGACGTGCCGGAAACTGGCGCGGTCGCTGAAGTTTTCCATTTCGCATGTGCCGCGCGAGGATAACGCCGAGGCGAACCGGCTGGCGCAGTCGGCGCTGCGGCGGAATTCCCTCAGGGGCTAAAGCCCGCGAGAGCATCCACCCAACGGTTGCATTTCTCCGAGATTAGCACCCCGGCTAAACAGTGCATTCCGGTCTCTCGCACTTTTGGGCATGCACTTCTGCGGTGGGGAAATTCTTGACACTCGTCGCGCTGCGAGCGAGACTCCAAGTACTGCATCCTTATAGATAGAAATGAGTTGGCGGTGGGCGGACTGCGCCCGCGCGCCCGCATCTCAGGATGAGCAGCGAAGGCGGAGCAGGCAATGCAGCAAGGCGGGACAACTCGGAATCCTCAGACCAGCGTTTCGGCGGCCCTGGCGGCTGCGAATGCTGGAGGCCGCGGCGAGTTGGGGTCGGCGATGCGGTTTCCGGGGGAGGATGGCGGCAAGTCGCTGGCCGAGATGGCGCACCGCGATCTGGACGCTGCCCTGCAGTTGCTGGCCGACCGCGCGCAATACATTACCGGAGCGAACGGAGCGGCGATCGCGCTGCGGCGCCAGGGAAAGAACGACATGCTGTGCCGCGCCAGCACGGGGTCAAACGCGCCGGAGTTGGGTGCCCTGCTTTCGACCGAGTTCGGGCTGTCGGGAGAAAGCGTGCGGACGCGCCAGCCCTTGCGTTGTGACGATGCGGAGCGCGATGCGCGCGTGAATCGCGAAGTCTGCCACCAGCTGGGAATCGCGTCCGTGGTGGTGATGCCGGTCGTGAATGACGATGAGGTGTTGGGCGTCTTTGAACTGTTTTCGGGGAAGGCGCATGCGTTCGGCGAACGTGATCTCTCGGCTTTGCAGCGACTGAGCGAGATGGTGGAAACCGCGGTGAAGCTGGCGCGGGCGGCAGAGAGCCTTCCGCAGGTGACGGCGGAGGCTCCCGCTGGCGAGGTGGCGTCCGCGGCTGAGGACGAAGAAATTCTGGAGGTAGATGGGCCGGTAGTGAACGGGAAAGCGGCGCCGGAAGCGCCGCGGGCGATGGCTGCGGCGGCGCAGAATTTGCCCCCGGCTGCGCCTGCGGTCGCGCCCCAGATCGTGCCCAAGACCACTGCCGAGACTGAGGCTCGAGCTTCTGCCCGTGCGCGAACCGCGGCGGAGGCTCCGAAGAAACCGATGCTCTGGTCGGCTGCGCTGGATGTGAGTGCGGAAGCAGAGCGAGCGGCGGAGCCGGATCAGAGCCACGTTCCCCCGGTGCTAAGGAATTTGAAGAAATGCGAGGCTTGCGGGTTCCCGGTTTCGGCGGGGCGCGTCCTTTGCGTGGAGTGCGAAGAGAAGAAATGGCGCGGGCAACTGAGAATCCCGCGACTCGCAACGCCGCAGAGGGCTGCGAGTTCGGTTCCGGCTGGTCCGGTGGCAACGCCGGTTTCGGCGCCGGTGGCACGGTTGGTGGCGGCTGTCGCGCAAGCTGGGACGGCTGCGGCTGCTGCTGCTGCGCCCGTTTTGGACAGGAAAAATGCGGTGGGGGACGCGGCAATTCCGGCTGCCAAACTCCCGGATGAAACCAAAGACGTCCCGACGGTTCTGGCAATCGCCCCCAGCGCTCCGGGTAGTGAAACGGCATCGGCGGAGGCCGCATCCGCGGGCTTCGTGTTGAGCGCTGGACTGGAGCCTTCCCAGTCCTGGTTCTCGAGGAATAAGTACATTTTAGGGGCAATTGTGCTGATTGGCGCCACGGTTGCGGCGATTCTGCTGCTGCGATAGCGGAAGGGCGAAAAGCACCGTAAGAAAGCCAGCCCGCTTCTGCTCTGCCTCAAGTCGGGTACTCGTGAGGTTCGGGGAGTAGTTTGGCTTGCGGCTGGGGCCCAGGAGAGGGAGATCCTTCACTTCGCCTGAAAAGCGGCTCCGTTCCGGATGACGCCGTTACTTTTAGAACGACTCACTGCACCAACTGCTCAGGACGACGACGCTTCTTGAGAACGACTCACTGCACCCCTGCTCGGGACGGCGCCGCTTCTTTGACAGCGACTCACGGCGCCACTACCGAGGCCCGTAATCCCTTGACAACACAGGCAATTCTGCTAAAGTTCGGAGGAAAGCTTTTGGAAACCACAACCCAACAACGCGCAGGTAACCCTTCTATGAAGAACGTTTATGAAGTGCTGCGGCAGAAAGAGATGGAACTGACCCGGCTGGAGAAAGAAGTGGAGGCGCTGCGACTGGTGGCGCCACTGCTCTCCGAGGAAAAAGAAACCGTATCGGAAATGGTGAAACCCGCCCTGGCTACGGCCGTCAATGGACCACAACCCACCACGCGGATTCCGATTCCGAGTGCGGCGTCGATTCCGGCTCCACAGCCGGTGCGAGCCGCGGGTTGGGAAGATACAGCGAAGCGCTGGCCGTAACGGAACAGAAAACCAGTATCGGCGGTCGCCACGCCTTGCAGCGTGGGCACAGGTTTGTGAGTTTTTTCTCAGCCCGGGACGCGTCCCGGGCTGAAGTGTATGAGGAGACAAGCTGATGAGGAAAGTGTTTCTGATGCTGATGGTGGCGGCGCTGGGCGCGAGCGCGGCGTGGGCGAAGGACGCGATGCAGGGGACGATCGTGTCGGAGAATTCGGTGGCCTGCGGTTCGGAAGCGAAGGGGAAGAAGCAGTCGATTGAGATGATGTGCCAGGAATATGTGATTCGCACCGACACCACCGAATATCACGTGCGGCAGGAAAAAGAGGCGCACAAGGCGCTGCTGCCGGTGAATTCGCCGGTCACGCTGGAACTGCACAAAGATAAAATGAAGTTCAAAGTGAACGGCAAGGAATACGAGATGTTAATTGTGTCCGAGTCTGCGGCGCCAGCGCCGAAGCAGTAATGGAGCTTGGTTCGGAGCGGTTCGGTGAGTTTACTGGGCAAGGTTTTTTCGGGGAAGCCGTCGCAGCGCGAGTTCGCGGAGATGGTCACGCGAGCGTTCGAGAAGGCTGGGATCGGCGGCCTCGAATATCGTGAGGCCGAGTTTGCGCTGAAGGTTCCAGGCAAGGATCGCACGGTCTTCCTGCACAATTCCTACACAAATTACTGCAGCGCGTCGAGAAAAGAGCGGCCGGCTATAGTCGCCAGACTGGTTGCCAGTCTTACCGCCATCCCAGAAATTCCGAGCAACTTTGCCGCGGCGAAGGCGAGCCTGATGCCGGTGGTTCGCGATGCGGCTTACTACGGTTTGAACGAACTGCTGTCCCGTTCGAGGAATGCAAAGCGAGACCCAGACTTCGAGTGTCCGTCGAAGCCTTTGGCGCCCGGGTTGGACGTGAGCCTGGCATACGATGGCGAGCAGACCATCACGTCGGTGAACCGGAAGCAGCTGAAGGAGTGGGGCGCGGGATTCGACGAAGCGTTTGCCGCCGCGAAGGATAGTCTCCGGGAAAAGACGGATCCCAATTGTTGGGATGGGCACGAGGGCGTGTACCGGGCGGCGTGGGGAGATTCGTACGACAGTTCGCGCATGCTGCTGACGGAGTTGATTTACCGACTCTCGGTGGATGGCGATCCGGTCGCGCACGTGCCCAACCGCGACGCATTCTGGGTGACGGGCAAAGGCAATCCGGCGGGATTAAGCGCGGTTCTGAAGGCCGGGGCGGAGAGCCATTTCAAGCAGGGGCATCCGATTTCGCCTGATCTGTATGTGTTGGTAGATGGAAACTGGAGTTTGTACGTTCCAGAAGATCGGGCGCTGCGGGAACTCTGGCTTTCGTCGCGTCGGCAGCGGAACGCTATTGACTACCAGCAGCAGAAGAAACTTCTCGACGAACTCCACGCGCAGCAAGGCATTGATGTATTTGTGGCGAGCTACAAGGTCTATGAGGGAGGCGGAGGGGCAGTGTATAGCGGGTGCGTGTGGTCGAACGTCCCCAGCTCGTTGCCCAAGGCGGACAAGATCGCGTTCGTGGTGTCGGTCGAGGATAAAGATATGTTTGCGGTGCCATGGGATGCTGCCTGGGCGGTGGTGAGGGATTTGCTGGAAGAAGAGGCGGGCCTGGTGCCGGTGCGGTATCGGACGCGGGAATTTCCCGGAGCCGAGCAGATTGAGCGGCTGAGGAAGTTGGCGGGGTAAGCCTGGGAGTACCCGAAAGCTTACAGTAGACAAACCCACACACCCAAAGATATTTAGGCGGCCACGATTTCGCGGAGGGCGGACAGCAGGCGGGCTATTTCTTCGGCGGTGTTGTAGTGCACCAGGCCGATGCGGAGGAAACCGCCGGATTTCTCGACGTCGAGGTGCTCGGTGAGATTCAGGGCGTAGTAGTTGCCATCCCAGGTGAAGAAGCCGCGGTCGCCGAGTTTGGCGGCAAGATCGAGCGGGGTGTGGCCTGGTTTTCCGTCGTCGATTCTGACTGCGAGCGTGGCGCAACGATGGTCGAAGCGGGCGGGATCAGTGATGCCGTAGATTTTGAGGCCGGGAATGGCGAGGAGGCCCGCGATGAGTTGCTCGAGCAGGGCGCGCTCGTGTTCATGGATAGCCGCGTAGGCGGCTTCGATGGCGGTTCTTCTTTCGCTCTCCCCGCGGGTCGTGGTGGCTACCGGTCGAGCTTCGCTCGACGGACAGCCGAGGGCGGCTGTCCCCACATGGTTGTTTCGGATTGCGTGGCGGCCGAGATCGACGATGTAGTCCACGCAGGCGGCGATTCCGGCGATGCATTCATGGTTGAGCGTTCCCCATTCCCAGCAGTTGGGAATGGCGTTGGTGTTAGGGCGGACTTTATAGGGACGCAGGCGCAGCAGGTGTTCGCGCTTGCCGAAGAGCACGCCCATGTGCGGGCCGAAAAATTTGTAGGTGGAGCACGCCAGAAAATCACAATCGAGCGCGGCCACATCGATGAGGCCGTGCGGGCCGTAGTGTACGGCGTCAATGTAGGCGAGGGCTCCGGCGGCTTGCGCGAGGCGAACGATTTCCTTGACCGGATTGATGGTGCCGACGGCGTTGGAGGCGTATCCGGCGGCGACGAGCTTCGTCTTTGAATTTATTTTCGCGGCGAGGTCGGCCATGTCGAGCGTGCAGTCTGCGTCGTGGATTTCGGCCCAGCGGACGGTTACCCCTCTCTCTTCGGCCATTGCCAACCAGGGCGAAACATTGGCGTCGTGATCGAGACGCGTGACCACGATCTCGTCTCCGGGCTTCAGCTCGCGGCCGATGGCACGCGAAATCATGTAGGTGAGGCTCGTCATGTTCTGGCCGAAGATGACTTCGTCAGCTGCACAGTGGAGAAAGTCGGCCATCGCGGCGCGGGCGGAGGCGATCATCGCGTCGGTGTGGCGGCTGGTGGCGTAGGCTCCTCCGGTGTTGGCGTTGTCGCAGCGCAGGTAATTGGAGATGGCGTCCATTACGCGCTGGGGAACTTGCGTGCCACCGGGGCCATCGAGGAAGACGGCCGGGTGGCCGTTGACGGTTTGCGCGAGCGAGGGGAATTGGGAGCGGACGTAGGCGAGGTCGAGGGCGGGGGAAACGGACTGTTCGGTGGTCGGCATGATTGTATTTCATTTTCTCACGGAGCGGAACCGCGCATCGGCGGGTTGCGTATAGGAAGAGCGCGGCTCGTCCGCGAGCCGGAGGATACAGTGATGCAACGAAACACTTTGCTCCGCAAGACATTTGTGACGCGATGTTTGTACGTGTTTGTGCTGGCGTTGACGCCTTCGATTTTAGCGGCTGCCGTTACGCCGGCGCCGACGGGAACGCTGGTGGATCTCGGGGGACACCGTCTCCATATCAATTGCACCGGAAGGGGACGCCCGACGGTGGTGGTGGAGAATGGGCTTGGCGATTTTTCGTTCGACTGGATCCTGGTGCAGAGCAAGGTCTCTGGGTTCGCTCGGATTTGTGCGTACGACCGCGCGGGATATGCCTGGAGCGATCCGGGCCCCAAGCCGCGAACGTTTGCGCAGATCAATCTTGAATTGCGCGACGCACTCCGCAAACTGGGCGAGCGCGGACCGTTTGTGCTGGTCGGACATTCGTATGGCGGGCCGGTGGTGAGAAATTTTGCTCTGACGTATCCGCATGATGTGGCTGGGATGGTTCTGGTCGATGCGGCGCTTGAGGGAGAGCGCGTCGGGATCGGCGGCGGCAAGACGATGCGGTTGGGCGAAGATGCGAAGGGCAGAAGCATTCCGGCGCCGCGCGAGGAGATGAAGGAATCGGACAAGCAGGGCATGCCGGTGGGCACTCCGCCACCGCCGCAGGAGCCCCTGGACGCGATGTACAAGGTGCTTCCCGAGGCTGACCAGAAGTTGCAGTTGTGGGCGCAGAATTTGCTGGAAATTCAGTTGGCCGAGGGGAGCCAGTTGGAATGGTCGGGGGAATATTTCGGCAAATGGTTAGCGAGCCCGCAGGCGGGAAGTCTGGGGGCGATTCCGCTGATTGTAATGACGCGCGCGGAGGGCGGGTACGGTAACGATCAGGATGTTCCGGCGGCTCAACTGGAAAAAGAACGCAAAGAGGGTCAGGCGAAACTGGTTTTACTTTCTTCCAATAGCAAACAGATCATTGTGAAGAGCGGTCACAATATGGATCTGGAGGCGCCGGATGAGGTTGCGGCGGCTGTGAGGCAGGTGGTTGAGGCGGTGCGGGCGGGAAAGAAGTTGTAGTTGGCTTGCCACGGCGATCATTGTGTCGTTGGCCCAGTTTGCTCGGAGAAGTCTAGGGACTGTCTGTTGGCTCGGCAAGTCGCTTGAATGAGTGACAGCTAGAGCGCTGACAAGATCGGCGAGCAGGCCGTAGGCCGTCGCGTGGAGCGCGCCGCCAGGGCCGGCGAGAAAGCCTCGCGACGGTATCCCTCATCGATTCCTCCGTCAGAACTATCTTAGATCCCAAATTGTCGCAGCAGCGACACGCACGCAGCGGCTAACGCCGGGTTGAGTTGAGTTGCTTTACGCGGCCCTGAAGGGCCGCTCTTCCACGTCCGCTTTCCACGTCCGCTCTCGTTCCACGGGATGTTTTGACCGAGCGACTTCAAGCCGCGCCGTTTCAAGGCTGATCTCAAGTTACAGCCCTGACGAAATCGGCCAGCATGCCGTAGGCCGTGGCGTAGAGGCCGGGATTTTCTTCGGTGATGGCGAGGCCGGGGAAGATGTCGGTTTCGAAATAGACGTAGGAGCTTGTGCCGGTGATGCGGGCCATGGGCTGGGTGCTGAGGACTTTCTCGGGACGAACGCTGGCTTCGACGCCGCTGGCGGTGCGGCGGGCGCGGCAGACCAACTTGTAGGGCCAGCCGTCGCGCTTGGCGCCGCGAACTGTGTTGGCAGCCAGGTCGCGGATGCCTTCGCGGGCAATGTCTTCCAAGCGAATCGGGATGTCCATGAGAACGGTGATCAGGGCGGCCGTTTTTACGGCGGCATCCCAGCCGTCAATGTCGTGAGTGGCGTCGGTTTCGGCTACGCCGAGGGACTGCGCTTTGCTGAGGGCTTCGTCGAAGCTGAGGCCGTTTTCCATTTCGCCGAGGATTACGTTCGTGGTGGAGTTGAGAATTCCGTGGAAGCCTTGCAGGTGAATCGCGGGCATCTGGTCGAACAAAGAAAAAATGGGGACGCCGTCCATGACCGTGGATTCGAACAGGAATCTTCTCCCACGCCCTGCGGCCAGGTCACGAAGCTCGCGGTAGGCGTGGACGATGGGGCCTTTGTTGGCGGTGATGGCGTGGGCTCCGTGCTCGAGCGCGGCGCGGATGTGGTCGACGGCAGGTTGGCCGTTTTCGACGTTGAGCGATGTGGCTTCGAAAAGGACGTCGGCATGGGCGGTGGTGAGCCAGTCGCGGACCTGGGGAGCAGCAGGTGTGGCCCTCAGGGGCTGAAGCCCATCTTTTTCTTCGGCTTTTTCGGCACGGCTGAAGCCGTGCCCCTCCCGTTCGGAGCTGAGGGCGAGAACGGTGGCGGTGTCTAGTCCGTTGGGATCGGCGATCCAGCCCAGGCGGCGGGAAGCGATCCCGGCGATGCGGAACGCGATGCCGTGGCGGTCGCGGAGTTCTCCGGCGCGATCTTCGAGGAGACGAACGAGGGTCCGGTTGACGTTGCCGAACCCAAGAAAGCAGAGGTTGTAGGAGCGAGGTTTCAAGGTTTCAAAGTTTCAAGGTTTCAAAGTGGCAACCCCGGATAACCGTGAAACCTCAAGACTTTGCAACCTAGAAACCTTGAAACCTTAAAACCTTACCCCTAGCCCATCACCGTGGTGTGTTCGGGTTTGATTTTGTAGAGCACTCGGACTTCGCCGGGCTGGGCGTAGGGATACTTGTCGACGCCGAGATATTTCTTGGCCATCTTGTTGATGTGCTCGGCGGCGCCGTCTTCGGTGATCTCGACCACGCGGCCGCGAACTTCGACGTAGCGGTAAGGATTGTCGGGATCGATGAGGGCCAGCGAGACGCGCGGATCGCGGCGCACGTTGCGGTCCTTCTGGCGTCCCTTGGCGGAGTTGAAGATGACGTGCTCGCCATCGAAGTCGCACCACACCGGGGTGACCTGCGGGCGGCCATCGGGCATCAGGGTGCCGAGGCTGGCGAAGGCGCGCTTCTGGAATAAATCGCGGTACTTCTCAGGGATGACGTTCGACATGAGAGCCTCCAGACTTTGAGTGCAGCAGCATTATAGACTGCCGGGGAGGGAGTGCGGGTTTTCTACCCGAGGGGGAGTGATTGGAGGCGACGGAGGAAAAGCATTTAAACGCTAAGGACGCTAAGAAAAGGGCGCTAAGTACGCTAAGAAAACCTTCGAACGTGAATGCGGGTCGCCGGGACAGCGTGCCGGGCTCCCGTTTTTCTGGTGCTTTGATTAAAATCGGTGGCCTACACAAAATAAACTTATGACTTCATTCCGGCACTGCAAGCTCTTGCCCAAGCGGGCGATCGTTCTCACTGTGGTTCTTCTGCTGTTGGCGGCCGCGTCGATGACTACGGCGGCGGAACCGGCGCAGAAGTATCCGCCCACGATTGTTTTCATGACGGACTTCGGGCTGGTCGACGATTCGGTGGCCCTATGCCGCGGTGTGATGTACAGCATCATGCCGGACGTGCGCATTGTGGACCTGACCCATCAGGTCACACCGTTTTCCATTCTGGATGGAGCGCGCTTTCTTTACGGCGCGACGCCGTACTTTCCGGCGGGAACAGTTTTCGTGGTGGTGATTGATCCGGGCGTGGGCAGCACGCGTAAGGCGATTGTGGCGCGATCGAAGCGCGGGCAGTATTTTGTGTTACCCGACAACGGATTGCTCACGCTGGTCGAACAACGCGACGGGATCGATGCCGTGCGGGACATCGCCAATCCCGACTGGATGATTGGGACCAGGATGTCATCGACATTTCACGGGCGGGACATTTTTTCGCCCGTGGGGGCACACATGGCGCGGGGCGACGACTGGACGAAAGTCGGCCCGGAAATGGCGGTGAAGGATCTGGTGCGGCTCGACGTGAAAGCCGCGAAGCTCGACGAGCGCGGGCTGAGCGCCATGGTGATCGCAACGGATGGACCGTTCGGCAACCTGGTGACCAATATTGATGCCGATGATTTTCTGAAACTGGGATACCAGCGCGGCCAGGAAGTTCCACTCACGCTGGCGGGAAAAGAAATGAAGATCAAGTTCGTCAAGACGTTCAGCGACGTGCCGCTGAACCAGCCGCTGCTCTACATCGATTCGCGCGGGCATCTGGCGCTGGGAGTGAACCAGAACAGCTTTGCTGCTACATATGGGATCAAGCCGCCGGCGGAGTTGGATATCCCACGGGCGAAGTGACTTGGCAATTCCGCTCGGCTTCGCCCCTTCGCGGGACGGACGAATGCGTCCGTCGCTACACGTTTTGCGCTACGCGCGGGAGGACCGCTCGCAATAGGGCCTCGAAGGTGGTCTTCACGCGCTCGCCGGTTTCCATGACTTCCGCGTGCGAGAGCGGCTGGTCGAGGATTCCGGCGGCCATGTTGGTGACGCAGGAAATTGCCAGGACTTTGATTCCCATGTGGCGCGCGGCGATCACCTCTGCCACGGTGGACATTCCAACCAGGTCCGCGCCGATGCGGCGCAGGTATTCGATCTCGGCGGGAGTTTCGTAGCTGGGGCCGAGCAGTCCGGCGTAAACGCCCTCGTGCAGCATTGTGCCCAGCCTGGCGGCTTCTTCGCGGGCGATCTCGCGATAGGAGCGGTCGTAGGCCTGCGACATGTCCGGGAAACGGACGCCGAAGCGATCGTCGTTGGGGCCGACCAGCGGATTGGCTCCCTGCAGGTTGATGTGATCGCGGACGAGAACGAGCGCGCCCTGCGAGTAGCCGAGGTTGATGCCTCCTGCGGCGTTGGTGAGAATCACGGCGCGGATTCCCATGCGGGCGAAGACGCGGATGGGGAACGTGACTTCGTGGATGGAATATCCCTCATAGAGATGCACGCGGCCCTGCATGGCGGCGACTGCGACAGTACCCGCGTTGCCAATGACCATGCGCCCAGCGTGTCCGATGGCGGTGGATTGGGGGAACGCGGGGATTTCTGCATAGGGGACGCGGGCTGCATCGGTGAGGGAGTCGGCGAAGGCGCCGAGGCCGGAACCGAGAACAAGCGCGATTTTGGGGCGAAGCGGAGTTCGGGCCAGGAATAGTTTCGCGGCGGAGTCGGCTTGGGTGAATTGGTCAGTCATAATTGGTCAGGCATGGTGGAAGCCATGGTGTCGCGTCCCTCGATTAAAGCGAGAACGGAAGGGCACGAGTTCCATTCGTGCCGACAGCATCCGGAGATGATTCGCGCTTTAGCGCCTGAGGGTCGGCTTCACGTCGGATAGATTGACCCTCGGCGGCTAAAGCCGCAGACCATCGCGGGCTCATGATCGCAGCGCTGGAAGCGCTGCGCCACCCAAAATCAAAATGCTGTCTTCTCGTAGCTGGAAGCGCTGCGCCACCCAAAATCAAACGCCGTCTTCTTGGGCGCTGAAGCGCTGCGCCACCCAAAATCAAAGTGCCGTTTTCTCGCAGCCAGAAGCGCTGCGCCGGCCAAAATCAGAATGCCGTCTTCTCGCGGCGGGGAAGCGACGCTCTTCCACCTCTTTACAAATCGCCGTCGGCCAGGTAGCGGCCGTGGCCGTTGCGATCCAGCCAATCATACAGAAATGTCTGGTAGAGATACGACGCGACGATTTCCTCTCCGAGTTCGTGGGTGTCGGTGCAGATGAAGGGGACACGCAGGCCAGTGAGGACGGCGACAAGGGACTGCGTGATGCGGTTGGGATTCGGGCCGCGGTAGGGATATTCCGATTTGATCTCGGTGAGCGGCGCGGTGACGACGAGCAGGCTGTGCGGGCGCTCGCTCATGCGCTGGAGGCGTTTGATGAAGACTGGGCGGTTCGTGGTGAACGATTGAAGCAGGTCGGCGAGGTCTTTGCGCTCGACGATGCAGGAGTCTTCCATGCCTTCGACAGAGTAGTCGCCAAGCGGCAGGGCGCGATATTTGATTTTCGAAAACCATCCTTTGAAGCGGCGGAAGGACAGCGGATTTTGCTCGCGCGTGTCGATGATGGCGACGGGCAGAGGCGTGCGGAGTTGCGTCCCACCGCGTTCGGCGACGACGGGCAGCGGCGGAGGCGCGGTGAGTGTGGGCTTGCCGAACGATTTGTCGGACCATGCGAGCGGGGATGGGATTAGGGTGCGTTTGCGGGGCATGGGTGCGAGGTTGCCTGCGGGCAGATTCGGTGATCAGTGTAGCCGACCAGGCGGGGTTTTGAGTGTGGAGGTCTGTTAGCCTACCGGGCGCACGAGGCTCCCGTTTTCGACGCCTCTTTCCAATATGCGAGAAATGCGACCGATCGCCAGATCTGCTGGCGCCGAAGATCAAGGCAAGACTGTATTTTGCCATCGCGTCTGATGACGATAAGCGCGAGCCCGCACATCCGCGTAGGAGAGAAAACTACGTGAGGCAGCGTAGATATCAGGTTGATGGTTGTTGGCGTAGGATCGCCATGCGACTCATTTATTCCGGCATCGCTTCTTCTACGACGGCATTGTGCTCACGGACGACGATCTTGGAGACTTTTGATCCTTCCTTTACGAACTCGAACGTCAGGTCACGATCCGCGGCGAAGAAGACGTTCTCTGACTCGGGATGCAGCAAGAACTTCTTGTCGCCGATTGTCAGGGTGAGGAGGTTGTTGTCGCGAGTGACCACTAGAACGCCGGATTGGGGTGCCCTATACTTGCCAACGTATTGTGCTAGCACCTCAGGTTGAATCGTCACTTCCCTTCGAGTGTTCTCTTGAGGGGCGTCACGATGGTCGTAGCTTACGACCCGCCCCATCTTCCACTTGCCGTCTTTCAGGAGCCAGACGTGGAAGAATTTTGCCACGCCGTCGCGGTATTCCGGTTTGCCGCTGTCGTTGATGTAGAAATAGTGGTCGCCCGAGAGGACCGCCCCGTAGATCGAGCCGTTCTTCTGAAGTGGGTAGACCTTCACCGAGTCGGGAATAGCATCCCGCCGCAGCCGGAAGTTCGGTTTTCCGCACAGGCCGGTCTTCAAGGCCTCGGTGAAGGGACCGAGTCCGACGGTGACGCCACCTTTATCGTGATAGAACTCGATGTCGGGCCAGAAGAACTGTGACATTTTCTCGACGTCGCAGCGGTTATACGCGTCCCAAAAAGCCGCGTCCTCGTGCCGGATCGTCGCCTCCAGTGAGGCTTTCTCGTCTTGCGCAAATACTGGAAGGTGAAGCAAGAACAGCAGCAGGCTCAGCGTGACACACCAACGCATTCTCATTTGATCCTCGCGGGTAGAGTGGGATACGTGTGAGTGGAGTGCTTTGTTCCGTGGAGGTAAAACTTTGAACGGCCGATGGGCGGGATTAGGGTTCGTTAGCGGGGCATGGGTTCTGAGACAGCATCCGGGCCGGGTCGGGCCAAAAGCCCAACTTCTCGCAAAGGACGCGAGGAATGGGGCATCCGGCGATCCGAAGCGGGCAGGTTCTCAAATGGGCCGTCCAAGAATAATCCAAAAAGCCTCGATGACACCGTAAGCGAGCAGCACGGCGATGTAAGGGCGTGCATGCAATTGCCGACGCCTGTCAAATACGATCAGCGCCACCAGCAGAATATCGATCAGGGCGAGACATATCGTCTGCGACACGGATTGCCGAACGCCAAACCAGTATCCCAATTGTTCTTGCGAGCCCGGCAGGCAGCAAGACCAGCACAATACAAATCATGTAACGCATATGCGCCGGAACCTCTCTCCGGCGAATGGACGCGATCGATAAGCCGTACAAAGTTCCGAAAAGAAGAAGTTGTGTCGCCGATAGAAACTCGGCGTTGCGGGCGAAAGCGGCGGTGGCGCCGTCGCTCAGGTGCTCGTGGTATTCCTTGAACAACATCGCGACAGAGAAGATCAGAACAAAGGGGATCAGAATATTCGACACCTTCCCAAGAAAGCGGTGGGCCGAGAAGGCCCCGTATCGTATGAGAAACGGTTGGATAATGAGCAACAGAAGGAAGGAAAACAGTAGAACCGCGTGCATGTGCACGGCGGCGGTGATGGAGGCGTCAAAGCGCGGTATCTCGGATAAATAAGGAATCCAGAAACCTGCGATGAAGACTGGCAGAAGTACAAGCAGAACATAGCCGAGATTTCTGTAGGCGCGTTCCATCAAGGACGACCGAAGCAGCGAATTTTAGTTTGCAATCCGAATTGTTTCAACCGGTGTCACCCTGGGATGGGGCCGTGAGGATCAAAAACTTGCTTCGAATTGATGGAATGCGGCTTCCAGCTTCCACTGCTCTCTGGCGCGCTCGTTGGCGGCGAGAAATTCCGCACATTTCGCGGAAGGCTTCTCGGTGCCCGCGACGTCCGGGGCGCACGCGGCTACAGGGCGAAAAACCAGGTTGGTCGAAGCCCACAGGCTTTGGCCGGGCAGGAAGCTGTGCTCGAGGCTTTGGCGCGTCATGCGCTTCAAGTCAGCATAGGGCAGGTGATATCCCTCGACGGCGCGGAGGTATTCGTGCGTCATGTCGGAGCGAGCTACGCCTTCGTCGTCGGACGAAATCGCGACCGGGACGCCGTATTTCATGTAGACCGGCAGCGGATGGTCGTCTCCACTGACGCCGAGGATCTGGTCGTTCGACGTGAGGTTGATCTCGACCAGAACGTTGCGGGCGGCCATTTCTTTCATCAGGCCGATGGGATCGTTTTCGAGCATGACGCTGACGCCGTGGCCGATGCGCTCGGCGTGGCCGCGTTCGACCGATTCGCGAATGTGGTACGTGAGATCTTCGGGCTTCACCAGGCCCATGGCGATCTCGCCGGCGTGCAGGCTGATGTGCACCTTGGGATAGACGCCGTGCAGGTAATCGAGCATGGCCATGTGCAGGCGGAAGTCGTGAATGGGGACGTACCAGTCTTCGGGCATGACCAGGTTGAGGCCGACAAAGCGCGGGTCGGAGGATGCGAGTTCAAATCCGAGCACGATTTGCGCGAACACGGCTTCGGGCGGCAATCCGCGGAGCACTTGATAGAGGTAGCGGACGGAGACGGCGCATCCCGGCTCGGCGTCGGGGGTGCCACATTTCAGTTCGGTGCGGGCGCGGGAGTCATCTTCGGCGAGAGTCTTGCTGGTCGCGGCCGTGATTTCCTTCAGGCCTTCGGCGAGCAACTTGGCGCGCATCTGGGCGAAATCCGCGGGCGTTTCGAGTTTCATCGCCAGGGTCATCGCTAGTTTCAAACCGAGCTTGGGCGCGGCGCCGCCGTCGGCGGTGTGCATGAACTCGACGTACTGGACGTGTTCGCGGGCGGCGCGGTTGATCACCGTGGCTACGCCTTCGGCTACGTGACTATGCGAGGCCAGCCCAAACTTGTCGAAGGTGGCAAAGAAGTGGTCGTGGCCCGACTCGTCGCCGGGACGCCAGTTGCGCATGGACCAGGCATCGATGATCTGGTTGTAGAGGACGTGGTCATCGTAGGCGCAACGGATGGCAGGTTTGGCGGTGTATTTCTCGCAGGAATCGCAGGGTGCGCCGAGCAGGTGAGAGGTGGTGCGGTCCACGCAGAAATTATCGGAGGCGGCGAAATCGAGCAGATCTTCAGCGTAGATGGCGCCATCGAGGTGATTGTGCAGGTCGCCGCCTTTGGGCACTTCCCGGAGGAAGGCGAGGAGCAGGGAAGGCTGGCGGCGGACGGAGTCGAGATAGCGGGAGGTCTTTTGCTCGGCGCTCTGAGCGGCGGAGAGAGCTGAGAGAATCAGGACAAGCAGACAGCGGCGAACGATGCGGTTTGCAACGAAGACAGAGACGACGGTCAGGCTCACTCGGGGCCTCCTGGAAAATCAGGAAAGGAATTGTAACGGTTTCGGGCGGCGAAGAAAAAATCTTAAAACGCTAAGTTCGCCAAGGAAACGCTAAGGGCGCTAAGAAAACCTGCTTCGCTTACGTCTGTGTGGCAGAGCGAGCGGCAAGGGATAATCAGGGGCGGACGAATGCGTCCGCCCCTACACGAGAAGCGGTTGTGGTGGGAGAATCTGTCGCCCGCGACTGCGCACCAGCGGCGGGCACTCTGCTACATTGTTTTGGTATGCCGCACGGTCCCACCAAAGCTACACGCAATTTTGCCAGCGACAATAATGCGGGCGTCCATCCGGAAGTGATCGAAGCGATCTCACGAGCCAACCAGGGGCATGTGGTTGCGTACGGCGATGATCGGTTCACGCGCTCGGCGATCGCGAAATTCGAAGAACACTTTGGTCCCGGCATTGACGTGTTCTTTACTTTCAACGGAACCGGCGCCAACGTTTTGGGCCTGCAGGCGCTGAATCGCCCCTACCATGCCGTTTTATGCAGCGACTACGCGCACATCTACACCGACGAGTGCGGCGCGCCGGAAAAACACACCGGGTGCAAGCTGATCCCGCTGCCCCACCAGGATGGCAAGATCACGCTCGACTCGGTGCGGCATTCCTATCACGGCATTGGAGACCAGCATCATGTGCAGGTGCGGGTCATCTCGATCACGCAATCCACCGAAATGGGGACGGTTTACCAGCCGGAAGAGGTTCAGGCGCTGGCACGCTTTGCGCACGACCATGGAATGTTTCTGCACATGGACGGGGCCCGAATTGCGAATGCCGCGGTGAGCCTGGGGCAGACGCTTCGCCAGGCGACCCGCGATCTGGGCGTGGACGTGCTTTCCTGTGGCGGGACCAAGAACGGAATCATGGCCGGGGAAGCGGTTGTCTTTTTCAATCGGCAGATGAGCACGGACTTTTTGTTTTTGCGAAAGCAGGGGATGCAGCTGGCGTCGAAGATGAGATTCATCGCGGCGCAGTTTGAGGCGCTGCTGACGAACGATTTGTGGCGGCGCAGCGCCGAGCATGCCAATCGCATGGCGCGCCTGCTGGAGGCGGAATTGCGGCGAGTTCCGAAAGTCAAGGTGGTGTGGAAGGTAGAGGCCAACGGCGTGTTCGCGCAGATACCGCGGCACGCGGTGGAGAAAATTAAGGCCCGCTACTTTTTTTATGAGTGGATCGAGGAAGAGTGCATCGTGCGGTGGATGTGCTCGTTCGATACGACCGAAGAAGACGTGAAGGATTTCGCAAAAGTGGTGGCGGAGGCGGTGAACGGGTGATTTGCGGAGCCTCGGCGGCTATTGCTTTTTGCTTCCCCATTGACTAAATTGACCCCATTCCCTCGCAGTGTGCGGGCGCGACCGCCCGCCCAGGAGTCGGCATGAACCGGAAGTGGCTCGGCAAATGGATCGGCATCGTTAGCCTCGCGGTTGCGGGCAGTTGGTTGCTCAATTTGTCGAGCTGCGCGCGGAGCCAACAGTTAGTGGGGATTACGGTCCAGCCGGGGAGTGGAACCTTTGCTGCTGTCGACCCCAATCTCTTCTTCGACTTCAAAGCCTTTGGAACTTACATCCATCCCCCGGCGAACGTTGACATCACCAGCAAGGTGACGTGGCAAACGGATAATCCGCAGGTAGTTAACGTTACGAGCGGAGGCGTCATCTCGCCGAATACCAACTGTGGAATCGCGCAGGTGTTTGCCACTTTGAAGGACGGCTCGAATGATGTGGTGAGCAATTCAGCCACGATTACGGTGGATGGACCGGCGAGTCAAGGCTGCCCGCAGGGAGGGGCCACGTTGAATCTTTCTCTGAGCGTGACTGGCGGCGCGAACGGCACGATTGTCAGCTCACCGGCAGGGATCAATTGCGGAGCCACATGTTCGGCAGCGTTCACCACGGGAACGTCCGTGGCGTTGACGGCGTCTCCCAGCTCCGGGCACAGTTTTGGCGGATGGGGATCGGGCTGTACAACGATTTCTGGAAATATTTGCGATGTGACCATGAGCGCGAATATCACGGTGACGGCCACCTTCAACTGAAACCCGTGGATAGGTCTCGTCCTACTCCGACTCCAGCAGTTTGCCCAGGGTGGGCTTGTGCTTCTCGGGCTTCTTCTTTTTTTCTATAACAATTTGTCCGGCTGGAGGCGCGCCGACGCGTTCGCGTGCCAGTTCTTTCACCGCGGTCACCGCTCGAAAGCGCTTCGCTTTTTTCTTTCTCGCCATGAAAGTCTCCAGTTCGCTCCCGCCGATCCAGCTGGATCGAGTGTAGCTTGAGCACTCTGCGGGTGTGGTTTACGAGTCGTGTGCCTGGGCAAATGTGCAATAATCTTCACTTAGTTCAGGGTAACCGGCGTTTTTCGAACTCCGGGAGCCGGACGTAGAGACCTATGGAAGAGCGCGATTTTTTCGACGAGAAGCAAGAAAAGAAGATGGCTTCGCTGAATTGCCCACACTGCCACCAGTTGGCGGAGTATGAGGTGATGTGGATCGTCCGCACCAAGAAGCGGCAGCTTTCCGGGCGTGCCGACGAGCGCGACCGCGCCCGCTTCGCGAAGTTCCGGTCTTATATGGTGCGCAAGGACGACGTGATGGCCTGCAAGAACATGCGCTGCCGCAAGCGGTTCGATATTTCCGGGCAGTCGACCGTGATTACGGAGTAGCAACCACGGGGCTAAAGCTCCAAAATTGTCTTGCGAGATTTTACGCGGCCCTCAAGGGCCGCTCTTCCACGGGAATGTTCCACGGGAGTCTTCTACTCACGTTCAGACTGGATGTCGACGCTAGGGGACTAGTCCTGCTTCCGGCGCGTACTCCGGGCGGAGTATCTCGGATAGTCCATCCAGTCCAGCTTTCTTGCCTTCGCGTTCAGCGAAAGCGATTATTTCCTGCTCGCGATCGGGCGGCAGCGGGTGGCGTTCGTAGGCGGAGAGGAGTTCCTCGACTCGCTGGCGCGCGCGCTGCAGCACGTCAGGAGCAGGTGAGCCGTCGGCCAGGGGCAGACCGCGATCGATCAACGCGGAGGGGAAGTGCTGTTCTTTGCGGAACAGGGCGCGCGTTTCCTTCAACTTAAGGAAATCGCCGTGTAATCCGGCCTGAGCGAACATGGCCACGGCGAGCGAGTCGGTGCGCGGTTCGATGCCTTCGATCAGGCGCTGGGCGGAGGCAATGGCCTCGGCGTCAATGACCAGCTTTTCAATGCTGTGGCAGGCAAGAAAATCGAGCATGCCCGCGCCGGAAATCATGTTGATTCCGGCCAGCGCGCCGAGCACCGTGGACATGCCACTCTCCATTTCAACCTGGGCGTCAATCAAGCGTCCGTCGCCAGTGACCATGTAGGCGTGCGTCGGCAGGCCGAGGTATTTTCCGACCTGTGCGCAAGCCACGTCGAGCATGGCCGTCTCGATGGCGCCCATGGGAGTTTTTCCGGTGCGCATATCGAAGATGGCGGGCGCGCCTCCCCAGACGATGGGAGCTCCGGGCTGGGCGAGTTGATGGATAGTGATGCCGCTGATGCACTCGGCTGCGTGCTGCACGACGGAGCCAACCAGCGTGACGGGCGCGGTTGCACCCGCCAGGGGCATACTGACGATTTCCGCCGGAACTCCGGCGCGAGCCAGGTCGACGAGATTCTGGGAGGCGAATTCCGACCAGTTCAGAGGCGGCGACGGGCAGACGTCGAACACGGCGCGCGGGTGGCGACGGAGAGCTTCCCGGCCTCCGCATTCGAGGGTGAGTAGTTCGAGCAGCGTGTGCAGACTGTCCGCTGAGAATGCGCCCGTGACCACGGGCTTTTCGGAATACCAGAGGACGAGCAGCAGGCGATACCAGTCTCCGATTTCCTGCGGAACGTCGTTGCAGACCATCGCCGTGGATTGCGCGGCAAACTGCGGCAGCATCTCGGCCACCTGCACCATGCGTACCAGATCGGCCGACAGCGCGGGGCGTGCCTGCTGGGTTTCCGGGTCGAGAATGTTCAGGCACGAGGAGCCGGGATCGAAGTGGACGTCATCGCCTCCGTAACGCACCGCCGGCTTGCCGCTGCGGTCGTAGAGGCAGAATCCGCGCGGGGCGAGGTCGAGCAGGCGGCGGGCGAGAGCCTCGGGAATGTGCGCGACGCCGTCTTTTACGGTGATGCCTGCGGCGCGCAGCAGTTCGACCACATAGGGCGCGACCCGCACGCCGGGATCTTCGATGAGCTGGAAAGCCTCGCCGAGAATGCGTTCGATGAGGGGTTTGTCGAGCAGTTCGAGTTTCGGTCTCATAGGATATCTTTCGGCGATGGCCCTCAGGGGCTAAAGCCCAGAAATTCTAGCCGCCTAACGCGGCCCTTAAGGGCCGCTCTTCCACGGTCGCACCGCTTTTCATGGAACTCATGCGGGCTCCACGACGGCAGACTGCGTCTTCTGTGCGATCAGCTCGCGCGCCAGCGTGACGGCGCTCATGGCGTCTTTGGCATAGCCGTCGGCGCCGATTTCTTCCGCCCAGCGGCGGGTGACCGGCGCGCCTCCGACCATGATCTTGATCTGCGAGCGCAGGCCGGCTTTCTCCAGCGCTTCGACGACGGTTTTCTGATTGCGCATGGTGGTGGTCAGCAGCGCCGACACGCCGACGATGTCGGCATTGAGCTCGCGCGCCTGGGCGGCAAATTTTTCGCCGGAGACGTCTACTCCCAGGTCGTGCACGCGGAATCCGTGTGCGGTCAGCAGCGTTCCGACGAGAATCTTCCCGATCTCGTGAATGTCACCCTTGGTGGTGCCGAGCACGACGACGCCCGCCATGGGCCGCTCCTCGCCCAACTTCTTCAACTCAGGATCGAGCACGGCCATGGCCGCGCGCATGGCCTCGGCCGAGGCCATCATGTCGGGCAGATACATCTGGCCGCGTGCGAACTGCTCGCCCACCTCGTGCATGCCGGGGACGTAGCCGTTGTGGATGGCATCGAGCGGGGCGACGCCGTTGGTGAGCGCCTGCTGCGCGAGTGCGGAGGCAGTGTCAGGCGCGCCGTCGATAATGCTCTGGCGCATGGCGGAGAAGTTCGGATCGGGCATAAAGGCCTCTCGCCATGCTGACGGAGGGGTGGAGGTTGGGTCTGTGATTGGAATCACAATTGGGTGACTTCGGCTGGTGTTACTGCGGGGAGCCTGGCGGTGAGTGATATGGAGATTTAACGACAGTTGAGTCTCAGTTTCGGGGTTGACGGCGACCACGCCCTGAATGCGCGCTTTGTCCGGTCAATCTAGCGACAAAGCAAGGTAGAATTTGCCAGCTGCGAATCGAGAGGCCATTATGACGTGGCGTGCACCTTGGTGGATGTACGTGGTAGCAGCCGTCTACGTAATCACGTTCTTGTTCAATACGCGGCAGGAATTTTGGGGACCTTCGAGCGAAGGATGGGTACTCTCGGGATGGTTCACAGCTGGCAGCGTGCAGCCAGGCGGACCGATGTATGAGGCGGGTCTGAGGCCCGGTGATGTTCTCGAAGCAGTAGGTGGACAGCCTCTCAATGGCGCCCCAAATTGGTTTTTGGCGCGAGCGCATTTTGAACGGGACCGCCCAATCGAACTTCAAGTACGGCGTGGCGAGCAACACCTTGCATTGGAGCTCGTGATCGCTGCACCAGTCTGGCGCACCTGGAACGGAACGGAATATCTTCCCGCAGTTGCGCTTTATTTCGCCCGCTTCGTACTGCTGTTGTTGGCGATTCTTCTCGCTTTCAGTCGCCCCCAACAGCTCAGTGCCCGTCTGCTCGCCCTTATGTTTGCAGTGGGAGCCGTTGCGGAAGGCTATCCAAGTTCTGGATGGGCGGCTGCGCTCCGTCATTTGCCCGCCATACTTGCCGTTCCCATAGGTCTGGCCACCGCCTCCTGCCTTTTGGCGGGCGTAGTTTGGCTGGCATTCTTTGCGAGCTTCCTCCGACGTCGCCTTTCACCGCAGCTGCGATGGGTGCTGCTCGTCGCACCCACGGTATTTTTTGGACTCCCCATCGCGGCCTCGGTAGTCGCGATCATCTATACGCCATCGGCTTTGGCCAGACCTTGGCCGGAAGTCCTTTCGGCGACCCCAGTGAGATTCATACAGACTTTTGCCGGCGTAACACCCTTGCTGTTCCTTAACAAGTTGCCGCTATATCGGCCAATCCTGCAAGCCATGTTTTTGGAGGTATGGCTTATGGTTACGATCCTCTATTTTGCGGCAGGGGGCATGATGCTGGTGGCCAATTATCGCCGACTTGAGGACCCGCAAGCCCGGCGCCGTGTGGGCACGCTCTATCTTGCACTTCTAGTTTTTGCGGTCGTAATTGCCCACAACGTCTTCGTGCGCAATTGGACTAGCTGGTTTGGAAGTGCACCGCCAGCATTCTTTGCGGGTGACGGCTTTGTGGCGGAGGTCCTCCTGTTCTTGTCAGTTCCGTTGAGCCTCGCATACTGTGTGCTGAAAGAAAGCCGCGCCGACAGGTCACCAACCAGACGCTAAGCTTCGGTGTGAGGAGGCCGAGAAGCAGAGTCGTACGCACATAAAGTGCAAACCGAAACTCAACTACTCAACTGTTGCAAACAGGCGATTACACTCAAAACCCGACGGGCACTAGCGGCCTCGCCCCCGCGTTTCCCTCCACTGCTCGCACTCATTTATACTGACCAGTTTTGCCGTGGCTGATTGGGGCCACGGGTGAAGGAGTCTTACTCTTGAAAATTCTGGTTTGCATGAAGCAGGTGCCGCAGAAAGATGCACCGCTCAAACTCAACGACGCCGGCACGTGGATCCGGGACGACGTCTCGTATGAAGTGAACGAGCCTGACGCGTTTGCGCTGGAAGAGGCGCTGCGGCAGAGGGAGAAGCACACCGGGGAAGTCGTGGTCATCACGAGCGGCCCGGCGCGGGCGCAGCAGGTGCTGCGGGAGGCGCTGGCCAAGGGCGCGGATCGCGCGATTCATCTTGAGGATGATAAGTTCGTGGGGCTCGATGCCTTCAATACGGCCAAGGCGATTGCCGCCGCGATCAAGGACGAAAAATTCGATCTGATCTTTACCGGCTTGCAATCCGACGATTACGGATACGCGCAGACCGGCGTGATTCTCGCGGAACTGCTGGGCTGGCCGCACGCGACCATCATCATGCAGATCGAAAGAACCGACGGCGGGATTCGAGTGAAGCGCGAACTGGAAGCGGGATATTTTCAGTTTGTGGATATGCCGACGCCGGCGGTGCTGACGATTCAGTCGGGGATCAACAAGCTGCGTTATGCCACGCTGATCGGCATCAAGCAGGCGAAGAACAAGCCCATGCGGAAAGTGACGCTGGCGGAAGTGCAGTCGGCGATTGGGGAGAATCTGCAGAAGATCGAGCGACTGTACATTCCGCAGAAAACGAAGAAGACGGAACACATTGACGGTGCGCCGGCGGAAATCGCGAAGAAACTGGTGGACAAGATGAGGAACGAGCTGCGGGTGCTGTAGCGTGTAGCCGCGGACGCATTCGTCCGCGGGCCGAGGTTCGCTCGGCCGGACAGCCGAGGGCGGCTGTCCCCACATGAACCTTGGCGGCTGTCCCCACATGAGCCTTGAGAACTGAGAACTTCTTTATGCCCGATACCATCCTAGTCGTCGTCGAACAGCGCGAGGGGAAACTGAATCGCGTCTCCTGGGAAACCATCACCGCTGGGCAGGCCATTGCCGCAGCCACCGGATGGGCTCTCGAAGCAGCCGTCGCGGGCGGCAGCGTAGCGTCGATCGCTGCCGAAGTTGCGGCGAAGAAAGTCGCGAAGGTCTATGCCGTCGAGTCTCCGAAGCTCGAGCCCTACACACCAGATGCCTCCGCGGCCGGGCTAAAACAGTTCCTCAGCGCGAAGCAGCCCAGGCTGGTGCTCATGCCGCACACGTATCAAGTGCGCGACTTTATCCCCAAGCTGGTTACGGCCATGGGGCGCACTGTTGTCAGCGACTGCATTGGGTTCAAGTACGAGGGCGGGAAGCTGATGTTTACGCGCCAGATGTTCCAGGGCAAGCTGGCGGCCGATGTCAGTTTTACCAGCGATGGCCCGTGGTTCGCGACGTTTCAGAACGGTTCGTTCCGCGGCGACCAGGCGGAAGCGGGAGCGTCTGCGGCCCCGGTCGAGACGGTGAGCGTCGAGATTGCCGACGGCGTGGTGCGCAACCGGCCGCAACCTGTGTTCAAAGAGGCCAAGCAGGCGGTGGATCTGACGCAGGCGGAGATTATCGTTTCGGTGGGGCGCGGCATTAAAGAGCAGAAAAATATTGAGCTGGCGAAGCAACTGGCCGATGCGCTCGGCGGAGAGATCGCGGCATCGCGTCCGATATGCGATTCGGGATGGCTGCCCATGGACCGCCAGGTCGGCTCGTCGGGACAGACGGTGGCACCGAAAGTGTATCTGGCGCTGGGAATCTCGGGCGCCATTCAGCACATCGTCGGGATGAAGGGCTCGAAGGCGATCATCGCGGTCAACAAAGATTCCGAGGCGCCGATTTTTGAGATCGCCGATTATGCCGTGGTGGGGAATCTGTTCGACATCGTGCCGCCGCTGATTGAGGAAGTGAAGAAGGTGAAGGCGGGAAGCTAGGCCACGGATCTGCACGGATTCTCACGGATCAAAACCAGGCGATTGATTTATCCGTGTGAATCCGTGGCTGATTTGTTCTCAGGCCGGTTTCTGTGGTCCTGTTTTTGCAATCGCTGCCGCGGCAATCTGAACCACGTCGAGCAATTCCGGGGGCGTGGCGGAATTGGCGGCCAGGCCGTCGCGCAGCATTGAGTTGCAGAATGGACACGCCGCTGCCACGACATTCGCGCCCGTAGCCGCGAGTTCCTGTGCTCGCTCTAGATTGACGCGCTTGCCAGTCTCTTCTCCCAGAAACATCAGGCCGCCGCCACCGCCGCAGCAGAAGCCGTTTTCGCGGGCGCGAGGCGGGTCGACGACATTGCTGAAGCGGGAGATGACGTCGCGGGGCTGGTCGTAGACTCCGCGATAGCGGCCCAGGTAGCAGGCGTCGTGGAAGACAACTGTCTGGCCGTCGTCACTCGCCGGCAGCTTGTCGCGCAGGCGCGACAGCAGTTCGGTGTGGTGCTCGATGGCGATGTTGGCGCCGTGCTCTTTCCAGTCGGTACCGATGGTGCGGACGCAGTGCGGGCAGATCGAGACCATCTTCATTTCTTTCCCGCCGGTCCCTTTGCTCTCGTTGATCTGCTCCAGGTTCTGTTGAGCCAGTTCGCCGAACAGGTAATCGTTGCCCAAACGCCGCACCGGATCGCCGGAACACTTTTCCTGCTTTAGCACTCCGAAGCTGATGCCGAGGTAGCGCATCACTTCTACCAGGGCCAACACGATCTTGCGGCCGTTGGGGTCGTAGGAGCCGAGACAGCCCATCCACAAGCAGTATTCCTGCGAGCCGTCGAAATACGGCAGATTGTTTTTCTCAATGAATTTCTGGCGCTCCGAGGGCGCGAATCCGAGGGCGTTGCCTTGGCGCTCGAGGGTCACGAACAACTCGCTGCCGTGAGAGTTGTCCCACTTGCCGGTGTTGACCGCGCCGCGGCGCAGTCCAACAATCATGGGCAAATGCTGAATGCCCACAGGGCACTGGAATTCGCAGGCGCCGCAGGTGGTGCACTCAAACGTCGCCTGCATGGAGATGTGCTTGCCGAGCAGCAACTCGCTGCTGGTTGGGCCAAATTCGTTCAGGTATTGGCGCGTGCCGAGAATGATTTCTTTCGGGTTGAGAATTTTCCCCGTCGTATTGGCCGGGCAGTGATCGGTGCAGCGGCCGCACTCGACGCAGCTGTAGGCTTGCAAGGCGGCGATGCGGGTGATGTCCTTGCCGGTATCGAGGCCGAAATCTTCATCGCCGACCAACGGCGGAATCTTGCTGAATCCGTCGCGCTCTAGAAATACGGTGAACGGGCTGAGCACCAGATGCATGTGCTTGGTTTTGGGGATCAGCGGCAGAAAGATGAGCAGGAACGCGGTGTGCGACCACCAGAGCGCCCGTCCGGCGGTGGTTCCTTCGGGCACCCAGAAGGTTGCGAGATAGGTGATCATCAAGCCGAAGATGAGAAACGCGATAAGGCCAGACTCGGGCGAGAGCGGCTCGAGCGCTTTGGGCCGGATGACGAAGCGGCGGAACGCCAGCCCCGAAATTGAAATCGCAACCGCGACGGCGAACACGGCGACGAACCAGAAGTAGTAAAGACCGAAGCCCTCGCGGGACAGGAACGCCAGGCCGAAGGCACTGGCGATGTGGTTGATCGTGACCAGGGCGAATACGCAGAATCCCCAGAAAACGAAAGCGTGGGCAAGGCCGGGCAGAGGGCGTTCGGCGATGACCAACCCTTGCAAGCCCACTTCCCAAATCACTTTGCGAATGCGAGGGCCCAGAGGGCGGAGTTGGAAGTCAACGTCGGGCTTCGACTCGCGAATAATGCGCAGCACCCGTCCGAACTTCTGCCAGAACAGGTAGAGGGAAGTAAAGATTGCGATCAGAAGGACGATGCGTCCCGTCCAGTTCATAGAAGGCTGTCTCCCGACAACGGGACAGTCTACACTGCGGGCCGCCAAACTTCTTGGCCACGGATTTACACGGAGTCACACGGATGAATCTAGAGCGCTGTCATGTCGAGCATGAGCATTGACCCAGGCGCCCCCACCCTCGGCAAGAAGCACGGAGGGAGGCGCCCAGGTCAATGCGGGATCACTCGTTTCCAGGTTAATGCCGAACCACTTTGATGCCGGACCAGGTTAATGCCGAACCGACGCGACGAGCTTATGAACCACGTCTTCATCGGTGAGTTGCTCATACGCGTGTTCGCCATGGAGCGACTCGTCGAGGCCAATCTCCTCTGACGTCTCAGTTACCTTCACGGTGGTGAAGGCATCGATGATCCGCAGCATGGCGTAGGTAAACACGAATGCCCAGACCGAGGAGAACACGACAGCCGTCACCTGTTTCAGCAGGAAGACCGGATCGCCGTAGAGCAATCCATTGGCGCCCTCGGGATTGAATTGCTTATTGGCAAAGATGCCGAGCATGACGATCCCAAGGAAGCCGCCAACGCCGTGGACTCCCCAAACATCGAGCGCGTCGTCCCACTGCAGCTTGTTCTTCATTTCGACCGCGTAGTAGCAAACCACGCCGGAAACGATACCGATGATCACTGCCGTGGTGGGAGAAACGTAGCCCGCGGCGGGAGTTACTGTTGCCAGTCCGGCGACCGCGCCGGTGAGCAAGCCAAGAAGTTTGGGCTTCTTCTCGTTCAGCCACGCCACAAACAGCCAGGCAATCGCGGCAAAGGAAGCGGCAACGTCGGTGTTGAGGAAAGCTGTAGCCGTCACGGAATCCACGCGCATTTCACTGCCGGCGTTGAAACCGTACCAGCCAAACCACAGCAGGCCCGTGCCCAGTGCCACGAGCGGAATGCTGTGCGGGCCGCGGTCCTGCACGCGGCGCTTGCCAACGTAGATCACGGAAGCCAGGGCCGCGATGCCAGCAATGTTGTGCACCACGATGCCGCCCGCGAAGTCCTTCACGCCCCATTGCTGCAGAAATCCTCCGCCCCACACCATGTGGACGAAGGGGAAGTAGACGAGGGTCAGCCATCCGGTCAGAAACAGCATGTAGGCCTTGAAGGTGACGCGGTTGGTGAAAGCCCCGGAAATCAGGGCCGGGGTGATGATGGCGAACATCATCTGATAAGCGATGAACACAAATGCGGGAATCGTCTCGTTCGGCGAGGGCGTGCTGAGATTGATCCCCCGCAGGAACGCGTAGTGAAAATTACCGATGACTCCGTGCCAGTCGCCACTGAAGCACAGAGAATAGCCATACAGGTACCAAATGACGGTGGTCCAACCCATCGAAACAAAGCTCTGAATCATGATGGCCAGGACGTTCTTGCGGCCCACCAGGCCGCCATAAAAAAACGCCAGTCCCGGGGTCATCAACATGACCAGGCTGGTGCATAAGATCATGAAGCCAGTATTGCCGGTGTCGAGATGGAGCATGCGATCCTCCGACCGAGATGTAGAGAAGTAGCTCGCGGATAGCGAGTCGGGGGCCGAATTCGGAATGCCCGCGCCGGTGGGGCCCCCGCCCACCCAAGGCGGCGCGGAAAGCGGTATTCCAGTCAGAGGCTCTACCAGGGCCGGGATTATGGCAGTGCGAATTGTCACGGCAGGTTGTGACTAGGGACACACCGGTCGGGAGAAGCCTTGATTGCGAGTGGAGCGCAGATATACTGCATCCGTATGAAAACCTGGCTTGGGATTGCAGCGGTACTGATCGGGGGAGTCGTCCTTTGGCGGTGGATGTGGCTCAATGCACCGATGCGGGAAATCGAGCGCTCGAAGGCGGCCGTAGCTGCGGCCAAGAGCTGGCATTCCGTCGCCGTGCGCCATATTCCCGGATTGCCAACCGACACCTACGAAAAGGACACGCTTTGCCCGGGGTTCCAGCACACGATCGCTTCTTCGACAAGCGCGGACGGAACCCCAATTGTTCGTGAGTGGATCAATAATTCGGGGCTTGCGTATGTGTTCGTGGACGGTCACTGGACGACAAGCGGTGGGCCGCAAGCGCCGACGAACGCTTATGCCGCCGGGGCGACCGTGATGGACTGTTCCACTGGGCCGATCGGCGCCGATATGACATCGTTGCCGTACGACGCGATGCTCGACGGAAGCGTTCGTCGTGGCGACGAGCGTCAGGTCGAGGGCGACTCGTGCCGCGAGTATGACGTTTCTGTTTCCACACCTCATGATCCCGAGGAAAAGAAATTCACCTTCTCCATTTGCATTAACGAAGCGGACCACCTGCCGCGCCAGACGCGCCGCAAGCCGCCGAATTTTTCTCAGGAATGCGTTAGTACGTTCACGAAATGGAACGTTATGAAAGAGCCGCAGCTTCCGGAGGAGATTCCGAACTGAACTTCTAAGCCGCGGATGAACGCGGATTTCGCGGATTTGCGCGGCTGAAATACGGTGGGGACCTTACGTGAAAGCAGCTTTGAATTTAGTCTTCTTGCTCTTGTTCACAGTGGCTGTCCTGGCCCAATCTGCCCTGGCCCAGCAGCCGGCGCCTTCCATTCCTTCCAGCGGTTTTCCGGGGCTGGACGAGTACCGGGCGTCGCGTGTGCTCATCTACGTAAATGATTTCGGGGAATTGGGGCGCTATCGCGCGGAGAATGCGGCGCTTGCATTGTCGGCAGCGGGCGAGAATCGAGTCGTGTTCGTGGGTGACTCCATCACCGACTACTGGAAGCTGGCCGACTATTTTCCGGGCAAGCCGTATCTCAACCGCGGTATTGACGGACAGACCACGCCCCAGATGCTGGTGCGCTTTCGGCAGGACGTGACTGATCTGCATCCCAAGGTCGTGGTGGTACTGGCGGGGACCAATGACATCGCCGGGGTGACCGGGCCAGCGCGCAACGAGGACATCGAGGCGAATTACGCGTCGATGGCCGAGTTGGCGAAGGCGCACGGCATCCGGATCGTGTTTTCCTCGGTGCTACCGGCACATAACTACACCGAGGATGCGAAGGAGTCGTTTGCCGCGCGCCCGCGCGAACGAATTGTGGCGCTGAACATGTGGCTGAAGAATTACTGCGCGCAGAACGGGCTCGTGTACCTGGACTATTTTTCGGCTTTGGTGGATGACAAGGGGATGCTGAAGCACGAACTGTCTGAGGACGGGCTGCATCCGAATGTGGCTGGATATAAAATCATGGCGCCGCTGGCGGAGAAGGCGATTGCACAGGCGCTGGCGGGACCTTGATTCGTCGCACCATATTTGTCAGATCCTGATGGGCAGACCTTCAGAGACAAGCAAATGAAATCACTTCGAGCTTTTCAGAAATTCGCATCAACCCTCGTTCTGACCGGCTTCGCTCTCGCTCAGCAACCCGCGTCGAGTCCGGCGATTCCTCCCTCCGGCTTCCCCGGGCTGGATCACTACCGGGCGTCGAGGATTGCGATTTTTACCGACGACTTCGGGGAACTGGGTCGCTATCGCGAGGCGAATGCCGCGCTAGCGGCGCCGGCGGCGGGCGAGAATCGGGTCGTCTTCTTTGGCGACTCGATCACCGACATCTGGAAGCTGCCCGACTATTTTCCCGGCAAGCCGTACGTGAACCGCGGCATCGGAGGGCAGACTACGCCGCAGATGCTGGTGAGGTTTCGTCAGGATGTGATCGACCTGCGGCCCAAGGTTGTGGTGATACTCGCGGGTACCAACGACATTGCCGGCAATACCGGGCCGATGCGCAACGAGGATATTGAAGCGAACTACGCCTCGATGGCGGAGTTGGCGCGAGCGCACGGGATTCGCGCCGTGTTTTCGTCGGTACTGCCGGTGCACAACTACACCGAAGCGGCGAAGGACTTGTTTGCGGAGCGATCTCCGGCGAGAATTCTGGCTCTGAACGCCTGGCTCAAAGATTACTGCGCGCAAGAATGAGATCGTGTATCTCGACTACTTCGACTCCGTGGTAGATGACAAAGGCGTACTTAGGAAGGAACTGGCCGACGACGGGCTGCATCCGAACGCGGCGGGATACAAGATCATGGCGCCGCTGGCGGAGGCGGCGATTGCCAAGGCGATGGGGGATCCGAAACCTTGAATCTTCTTCCTGCCTCCGGCGTCTTATAATGCAGAAGTTACGTTTCCGACCGCCTCGGCCTTCGGGTATACCCAGGCTGTGGCGGCGAGGGAGAGAGTTGCGGGCGTGGGCGCCTGCGCCACACTCTCCCAAAGGTGCTGGCGGGAACGCCTGCGCCTCCCGCGTCTAAAAGACGCATTGGAAAGGAAATGACTGCCGGGATGTTCCCGCCTGTTCGTTTCGTTCCAGAACCTGTCGTGAGTCGGTGGCCGTTCGTCGTTGGCCGGGGCTCGCGACACTTGAGCAGCGACCAACGACCGTGCCTCTTCACGACAAATTCGGACGCGCCATCACCGATCTGCGTATCTCCATTACCGACCGGTGCAACTACAAGTGTGTGTACTGCCGCACTGGGAATGAAGGCGCGCTGTATGGCGATCTGCCGTTTGCGGATTATTTGCGGATGGCGCGAGTGCTGGTGGGGATGGGGATCACGAAGATTCGGCTGACCGGCGGGGAGCCGTTGTTGCGCAACGGGGTGGTGGAGTTTGTGCGGGAGTTGGCGAGACTTCGACCTCAGGGGCTAAAGCCCATTTTCGGGGAGCGCTTTCGCGGCGCGGCTGAAGCCGCGCCCTTCCACGACGCCGATAGCGGCAGAGGTGATGCCGGCGGGGGCAATGGGTCGAGCTTCGACAACGTCGAGCCGCTTGACATTGCCCTTACTACGAATGGGCATTTGCTGGCCGACATGGCGCAGCCGCTGAAAGAGGCGGGGCTCACCCGCGTGACGGTTTCGATGGACGCGGTCGATCCCGATCGCTTTGCCCGCATCACGCGTGTGCCCAATGGGTACGATCATGTGCTGGGGGGCATTCGGGCGGCACGGCGGGCCGGGCTGTGGCCGCTGAAAGTGAACTGCGTGCTGATGCGCGGATTCAATGAGGATCAGATCATTCCATTCGGCATGTTTGCGCGGGAAGAGGGCGTGACGGTGCGCTTCATCGAATTCATGCCGCTGGAGGAGGAACGCACCTGGTCGCCTCGACGGTGGTTGCGCTGGAGGAGATCTTGCGCGCATGGCCGAGTACCGGCCCCTGGTCGAGATTCCGCACGCGCGCTCGGAGACCGCGCGGCGCTACCGCTTCGAAGACGGCGTTGGAGAGATCGGCATCATCGCGCCGGTGTCGCATCCGTTCTGCGGACATTGCAGCCGCATCCGCATCACCTCCGATGGCAAGATTCGAACCTGCCTGTTCTCGGTGTGGGACCACGATCTGCACGCGCAAATGCAGCGCGGCGCGAGCGACGAAGAACTGGCAGAGTTCATCCGCGGCGTCGTCGCGAAAAAAGAAGAGCGACATCACATTGGCGAGCCGGATTTCGTGCCCGCCTCGCGGACCATGGTGCATATTGGGGGATAGAGGCAGCTGTCAGCCACGGGCCTGAACCTCGAGACGCTCAGACCGTCGAGTACGTCGAGACCCTCGAGATCGGAGCCAGCTTCCCACTGCGTCGGTGCTAACGTAAGATCGTGATGTGGACTACTTTCACAGTTAAATGATCGCGCTGTGCGTTCTCATCTTGCGCGACGACCGTCTTCGCGGCTCAGACCGCGTACTTACCTCGGCTTCGACCGCAACCAGTATCCCGGCAACGCAAATCTCAAAACTCTGCGGCAGACTTTTTCATACACCGGATACTGGCTCAACAATCCTCCGGGTGCGTCGTCAAATCGCTGGACCGGACACCGCGCTGCGGTCGAGTGTGCGGGATTTGGATTCCTTGTGCTGTTCAACGGGCGGCTTTACGCGGACTTGAAAACCGTAGGCTATGCGCAACGCATAGGCCGGTCTGACGCTCGGGCTGCGGCCGCGGCGGCACGGCGGGAAGGCTTTCCGCGCGCGACCATTATTTTTCTGGATCAGGAGCAGGGTGGACGCATGCTTCCCGAGCAGAAGGCTTACATCTACGCGTGGGTCGATGGCGTGACGGCGGCGGGATTCCGCGCGGGAGTTTACTGCTCCGGCATTGCCGCCTCGGATGACGGCAACGTCGTGACGGCGGAAGACATTCAGAAGAGCGCGGGGGCGCGATCGATTGTTTATTGGGCGATCAATGACGCGTGCCCGCCCGCCCCGGGGTGCGCGTTTCCGCAACATGCTCCAAGCCCGGCGGAGAGCGGTGTTCGCTTTGCCGAAATCTGGCAGTTCGCGCAGTCGCCGCAGCGCAGAGATGTCGCAGCGCACTGCACCAATTACAGCCGCGACGGCAATTGCTATCCGCCGGGAATTGCCGCGGCCGAGAAACTGCATATTGACCTGAACACGGCCACGTCGCCGGATCCGTCTCACGGGCGCAGTCGTTGAGCGGAGGCATCCCGAATCTTTGAACGACCGTGGCAAGGATTTACATTCCCTGGACGAAAGAACATAGTAAATGCACGGACCGCACGTCTCTGTGTCGCCGGGACGAATACGGGAGGAATTATGACAAGCCACTCGAAATCAGCCCTGCTTTCGCTCACTCTTGTGCTCGCGTCGCTGCAGATCCGGGCCTTCGCCGCCGAAGTGAAGGAGGCTCCCCCGGCGCCGATTCCCACGCAGATTCTTGTAGCGAAGAAGGTGTTCATTGCTAACGCGGGCGGGGACATCCCATGGAGCGACAGCCCGCTCTTCAGCGGAGGGCAGGATAGGGCCTACAACCAGTTCTATGCGGCCATGAAGACGCTGGGGCGATACGAACTGGTGGGCGCGCCTGCTGAGGCCGATCTGCTGTTCGAAATACAGTTCCTGGCGCCCCCTCTTGCCGGAGTCGCTGCGGCTCGTCCCGATTCGCTTGCCGGGACGCCGTATGATCCGCAATTCCGGCTGTTTATCTGCGACCCGAAAACCAACGCTCTGCTTTGGTCCGCCACCGAGCACGCGCCGTGGGCCGTGCTGCAAGGGAACCGCGACAAGAATTACGATCAGGCCTTGGGTCGAATTGTGACCGACGTGCAAAGACTCAGTCTTCCACCCGCCCCTGCGGGCGAAGCGAACAAGCCATAGCCCACGCCTCCAATTGCCATGCTGAGCGCTGGCCCGGCATCGTGAGGCCAATCGTCGCGAGGCACATCATCGAGGGCCGCGATTTCCGGCCCGGGTAGGCTAAAATAGAGCTATGTCGGA
>CAWFVB010000047.1:0-49196 GCA_963819145.1 uncultured Acidobacteriaceae bacterium | reverse complement strand
CATCTCGGCTGGCTTCGTGCGTCGGTGGAAGACTTCAACTCTAAAATCGAACAACAGATTAGGCCTTTGCTCGTCCAACGTAAGCAGAAGATTTCGGCAGATGCAGGAATGATAGCTGCATTAGGTCTGCCAACAAAGAACCAGCCTGCTTTCGAGCTTCCTGGTCCGCGTAAGCCGGAATCCATTCGGAAGAGTATTACGAGCGCGAAAAAGTGGGATGTTTTTATTTCCCATGCTAGCGAAGACAAGAACTCCGTTGCGCGGGCCACTCGCTAAAGATCTTGCTAGCGCCGGAGTGTCGGTGTGGTACGACGAATTCTCGCTCAACCTTGGGCGACAGCCTGAGAGGATCCATCGATTTTGGACTGGCTAACTCTCGATATGGAGTTGTCATATTCAGTAAGAACTTCTTTGCAAAGCATTGGCCAGTACAGGAATTGAATGGTTTGGTCGCGCGTGAGGTCGGTGGACAAAAAATCATCCTTCCCATTTGGCACGACGTTAAGACGGAAGAAGTCCGAGAGTTCTCGCCGATACTTGCGGATAGGATCGCCGTTCAATCCTCAGATGGAATGGAGAAGCTGGTTCAGGAAATCATGCGTGTGTTGGAAAATGGTTGAGATGTGCTCTTGCACCCTTGCGCACCCTCGTTAACTGCGCGCTGCGCCCTCGGCCCAGGTCCGACGGGGGGAGGGAGCATTTTGCCGTCCGTATACACCACCCCCACTCCCGTTTGACGGGGAGAGATATACAGGGCGGGAAAATTCCTACACCCCCCACGCTCCAGAACAGAACTGGGGTTGACTTGGGCGGGGCCCGCCCACGCGACGCAGGGCAGGGCGCGTGAGATCAATGAGTGTAATGGCCTGGTTACAACAGCTACAATCAGCACCATGAATCAACGGTGGATGAGCTTTTTCATCTTGTGGACCATCTGGTGCTTACCTTGTTTCACGGTCGCACAAGAGCGTTAAGGGTACCCGATACATCGATGATTATCATTTGTATTTTCCTTCGCGAGCGAATGCAGAGCGGGCTTTAGCAGAACTCCACAGGATCGCCGGAGAGTTCGAATTAGAAATCAATGGCCTTAAGACGCAGATCGAGGAATTACCGGAACCGATAGACCCCCCCTGGAAAACACAGTTTCGCGTAGTGACAATCACGATCATGATCACGCCACATCTCTGAAAGCTATTTTTGATAGAGCAGCAGAACTTGCTCGCGAGTTTCCGCAGGACAGCGTTTTCACGTACTTGGTAAAAAAACTGGAAACTGCTATCGACCGGATTAAGCTGCAAGAGAAAGAATGGGAAGCGCTAAGACACACTCCTTCTGAGGGCTGCAGGTGCCGAACCGGGCGCTTTACCCATCATATTGCGCATCTTCGAGATTCATCAAAGAAATCCGGTCGGTCTCAAAGAAGCACTAGAAGTATTTGTCTACACCATGCCAGCCTTCAACAAGCGAGCGAAGTAGCATGGGCATTGTGGATGGCGAAGCGGTTGGACGTCTCTCTGTCCTCCGATGTCTCGAATGCTGTCGAAACCGTTGATGATGATATCGTCGCTTTGGTTGCGCTCGAATTGTATTCGAAGGGTTTGATTCCACACCCGCAACATGGGTTCGAGCTTTGGTCACATTACATGTCTTCGGAGCATCTTTATTCCGATCATTGGTTGGTAGCATACGAGGCTCTTGAACAAAACTGGTTGCCGTCACGCGCTGGGAGCGATTACGTTGCCGCAGATCCCTACTTCCAACTGTTAAAGAAGTTTTCAGTTAAGTTCTATGACACGTCCGCGGATGTTCCGGAGCCAGACTCCGGCTACAACGACGAAGACGAGGACGATGAAGACGAAGAACTTTCTGACACAGAAGAGGTCGACATCTTTGACTCCGACAACAACTTGTTTCCTGATATGAGTCCGGAACCACCCGCATCGAGTCCTCCGCCCTCAGGGACAATCGACGATATTTGAATCGAGATACCAAGCATTCTTTTCCGCGCATTCTCATTAACCCGTAGAGCTCCCTCGCGCCATCTGTTCGTTCCTCCGCACCCGCCCGCCCTGACCACCACGCCCAGGCACGCCCAACCGCATTCCCAGGCTATGAACCGTAGGGCCGGGGTGTAGGAATTTTCCCGCCCTGTATATCTCTCCCCCACTCCCGTTTGACGGGGTTCTATACTTCGGGAAAAATTCGGCTACACCCCCCTCCACACTGCCACCGGGGTTGGGGTTGGTTCTGGGCAGCCCCCGCCCGCGCGCGCAAGGGGCTGCGAAGTACAGCATTCGTAGACTGCGCAAGCGTGCGCGAGGGGTCAACGAGTGTAATGGCCTGATTTCAACAGTTGACCTCGGGAGTACCATGTGATTTTAGGGAGACGGTAGGCCGTGAATCGAATATCCTTCGCTCTACTCTTTCTTGCGACAAGTGCCTTCGCGGTCGATTGCAAAGATGACCCCAAACTTGTTTCCGCCTGTTTCGTTGTCCACGGCAGAATGTACAACTCCAGCGGCGGGTCTCTGGCACGAATTTGGCGAATCGGTACGAAGCGCATCTTACACGTTGTTGGGCCGCACCATCTTCCGTCGAACGTCGAACCCTTGATGAGGGATTTTGACCACGAGGTTGTCGCGGATTTCTTGGTCTGCCCCTATGCAAAAGACAAGCCCGACGAAGCACTTCCGGTATGCGTAGAGTCCGCGTCACATGTCGTTCAAACGCCCGCAAGCTTCAACAATAGAGCTAACTGGTGACAAGTTGACTGGATTGGCCGTTCAACGCCGGACGGTCACTGGCGAAAATCCCATTTCACTCATCATGGGCCTTTGCGCCGGGCACTTGAGTGAAATGGCCTGGTTTCGACAGTCGTCTAGAGTTCGACAGTCGTCTAGAGTTCCAGCGGCTTTAGGCGTAAGCTGCTTTCCATGAAAGAACGCAGCTTAGACCGCAATCCTCGTGGCAGGGTTGTGTTTTTCGCTCTTTCCTTCCTACTTTCCGTTCGTCTCTTGATCGCCCAGAACGTTGCAGATCTTAAGAGCAAAGCCGAGGCTGGCGACGTACAGGCACAGTCTGCACTCGGGAATGCATATCACAAGGGTGATGGTGTTGCGAAGGATGACGCTGAAGCTATGCGGTGGTGGGAAAAAGCCGCAAACCAAAGCGACATTGGAGCGCAAATCAATCTTGGCATCGCATATCAGTTCGGCTGGGGAGTTCCAAAGAACTACGCAGCATCTGCGCGCTGGTACCTCAGGGCTGCAGACCAGGGTAACGCCGGAGCTCAGTCTGACTTAGCGCTCCTTTATCACTTGGGTCAAGGAGTTCCAAGAGACGATGCTGAAGCTGTGCGGTGGTGGCGAAAGGCTGCCGACCAAGGTTTAGTGCAAGCGCAATTCTACCTGGGCATTGCCTATCATACGGGCCAGGGCGTCTCAAAGGAGGAAGCTGAAGCCGTGAACTGGTACCGCAAGGCTGCCGAGAAAGGGGAGCCACAAGGCCAACTCTTTCTTGGATTAGCCTACGTTCAAGGCGTTGGGGTCTTGAAGGACGAGGTTGAAGGGGTCAAATGGCTGCGTAAGTCCGCTGAGCAGAACAGTTCAGGAGGTCAGTTTTGGCTTGGAGCGGCCTACAGCGCTGGCATGGGCGTAGCGAAGGACGAGGCCGAAGCTGCGCGGTGGTACACCAAAGCTGCAGAACAGGGCTCAGTTACGGCTCAATACACCTTGGGGCAAGCGTACAGCCGCGGCAACGGAGTTGCGAAGGATACCGCGGAGGCAGCCCGCTGGTGGCAGAAAGCCGCGGAACAGGGATTCGCAAAAGCCCAGTACAACCTAGGCTTGGCCTACCACTCTGGCGATGGTGTAAAGAAAGACGAAGCTGAAGCCTACTTCTGGATAAATATTGCAGCTTCATTCCTTGACCAACCATTTGTCAAACAATCCCGCGAGAATGTCAGCAAAGTGCTAAGTCCGGCCCAGGTATTAGAAGTGCAAGAACGTTGCCGGAAATGGGTGGACGCTCACCCGAATATTGAAAAGTAAGAGCGTTGCACGATTTTGAATTCATATGAAGACCTTCTGGCGCGGCCATTCTACGAGTTCGGATTCATCCTTGGTATAGGCACCTGCGCTGGCGGTGGTGACGCCAGCGCCACTCGCATCTAGGCTCGTCCAGTCCCATTCCGCAGCGCAGATGAGTGTAATGGCCTGATAGCGTCAGTCGTTGCCTTTCAGCTCGCAATATAATCTAATCGAACTGAAGATTGGGCAATCGAGCTGAGATGAATCGTACCCTGTGGATCGTGATTGTAATCTTCACCGCATGCGTCGCTTTTACTGCGGGTTGGTTCAGCGAACACAGGCCCATTCCGAGCGCACCTTCGAGAGCCAACGTACATTCAACTTGCCGTAATGCTCCCGAAAATAGCTGGCACATGGTGCAGTTGTTCACGTATGCACCCGTTAAGACCTCCTACATGGTGGAATTTCAGGTCTGTCTGGCCGACATCGATGGCCGGCGCGTGCGCGTGGAGGACGCTGGCTTCGAAAAGGTCTTTTACCAGTACGAAGATGACCAGATTTTCCGGGTCGAGAATGTTGATTTGCTTGGTAACCACGTCCCTCAGTTGCTCGTCGTAACCGGGTCCTCGGGTACGGACGACCGAGTTACCTTGCACGTCATTGGCGAGGTCAATGGGCAATTGCGTGAATGGACTTGGCCAGCCTACGACACAGCAGCGGAGAAGCTATTGCACGCCGACGAGGACCTCTGCTGCAAAGAATGGAACTTCCACTTGCGAGGTCGCGAGGTCATTCTTGCCGCAGGGATTTACCGCAAAGACCACGATGGGAATTGTTGCCCAACCCGCGGTGGTGTCGTTGTTCGGCTCCTGCCTGTCCAAGATGGATTCAAAATCGCGAGTGTCCAACGTGTCGGCGTACCCGATTACTCCCGCTGGGAATCAGAACCGTTCTGTTCGCAGTGCACCCTGACTGATCCGTAGCCATAACCGAGTTGGTCGGACGTGGTTGGCGTAACATCCCCATTTCACTCATTGACCACGGGCCGGACCGTTCCCAACCCTCAATGAGTGCTATGGCTTGTTTTCGCCAATCATGAACTGGAGCAGAGATTGGTTTAGGATTTACCCATGACGAATCAATTCGGGATTGCAGCAACCGTTCTTTTGATGATTGCCTCAACCGATCTTGCCCGAGGCTCAGGCCCCAGTCAACACATTGCGATCTGCATTGAGCACGCTGGAGAGTCCAACAAGCCGGTTCATGGAATTTCGATAAGCGAGTCTGACCTTGGGATTGAGTCGTGCCGCAAAGACAGTCAGGAGAGAGTGGGGCTGGCGAACCTTTGGGAACACGTCGTTGACTCAAAGCTAGCGTTGCGGTTGATGGCGATTGTAGACGGAACTGCGAGTGATGAGAGCGAACATCCCCACGAGTTCGGAACCTTACTGGTGGTGATCGTCAAAGGAAACGATAAGCACGTCCTAGTTCTGAACAGAGCGCATGGTGTGATGCTCTTGGGAGAACTCCAGAGATCGTGTGCTGATCGAACATTGCAGTCACACCTCGCGCATCTCCAAGGTCGAATCACCGAATAGTACTGCCCCTCGCGTCAATTGGCGTAACATCCCCATAGCACTCATTGACTTTATGACCGGGTTTTGAGAATTGCGGACAGTGCCGCTGTTCCCTCAAACTCTTGCACAATTCGTGGCCGGTTAAGGAGGAACAGGGACCAGACGCTGACTCCGATGTAGAGGGTCGGGATTCCGATCCAGCACGCCATGATTGAATAGGGATTCCGTTTGTGGGCAAAGGCGATTGCAATTATGGCGTTGGCCAAATAGAGCCCCATAACGACAATAGTCACAACCGCAAACGCGATGCTGGTGCACCGTGCCCATCGCCTGATAGCGAGCAGCCCGATCGCGGAGATAAGACCCCACATTCCAAAGGTTGTCGCGACCACAAACACGGACAGATATTCGAATCCTGAGAGAAAAACGGCTGGATCGCGTCCGCGAATTGGTATTAGCCCGAACAAATCCAAGACTACAGATAGCCCCAGGGCCAGGGGCGGCAGAGACTCCAGAATCGTCGCAATCGCTGCCCAGGTCACCGATACTGAACGATTCGTAGGCATGAAGGCTCTTTTCGCCAATCGGCTAGCTGTGCATCGTAGGTGATTTCTGGGGAGAATCCAAGTGTCGCTCGAACTGTTGGCGTAACATCGCGATTACACTCATTGACCCTCACGCTCTAGTTTTGCCACAGCTTGTGTCAGCTTTACGCGCGTAGCAGGGTGGACGCTCTCGCCCTGAAGGAATCGCTCAACGGAATGTTGAGACGCCCCAGACTGGCGCATGAGCTGCCGTAGGCCGAAACGTTGTGCTCTGAGGACAAGTCCGGCATCGGCGGGCCGAGTCTTTGCCGTTTGTTGCCGGTGGTATTTGAGAGGCCCAGCGCCATCGAGAACACTGACATCTTCACCTTCTTGGGCTTTTCGCTCAATCTCTTTCCCAATAAAAACAAAAGGCCGCATCGCTTCGATGGGACGTCGCAAAAGGAGCCCTCTGGTATAGGCCTCGCAACGTTCCCCTTCCGGAGAAAGGGACTTGTCCTCTGGATGGAGGTAGTGACGCCAAATAACGCTTGAGAGGGTCTGCGGCGTGAGCAGCTTCCCTCTATACTCGCTGCCCAGTGTGACTGTTTCTCCGCTGTAAATCTCCGTATATTCCCGCGTCAACCAATCTTCTGGGTGTTTGGTAGCGGGTGCGATCAATGTGCAAGCGGGCCAGGGATGCATGAGTATGGGAGAGAGCGCGAAGTTGTATGGCTTAGCTGCTCCCGCGTCACGCTTCCGTAAGGCTCTTAGCACATTCGGAGTCGTGACGCGGAGACGCATGACGGCGGGCAAATTGGCGAACCATAATTCGCGCAAAACGAGGGCATTTTCAGGGTTTTCGATGTTTCGGAAATGGTCCGTTAGAAGATGTTCCCAAACCTC
Source organism: uncultured Acidobacteriaceae bacterium (assembly GCA_963819145.1). GTDB lineage: Bacteria > Acidobacteriota > Terriglobia > Terriglobales > Acidobacteriaceae > Sulfotelmatobacter. The sequence continues at coordinate 42,158 of CAWFVB010000047.1, read as the reverse complement.
AACAATCCAGCGGGGATAGCTAGTTTCTTTATCCTTGCAATCGACCGGCGTGTAGCGGGATCGCTTATCGGGAACGTATACAATCCCCAATCCGTGTTCGCTAGGTTTAACGATTTCGATGCTCTTTTTCTTTCTTGTGTAAACTACGTAACGTTTCGCAGATATAGCTAGTCCGTTCAGTTGATGCTGCTTGCCCCTGCGGTCAAAATTGCAATCCTCTACCTTGAGAATGTCCGCGACCACTCTCTTGTCGTAGGGATTGAGGCAGTTTAGCCTCGAACAAATTCCATCGACCTGCTTCCACGTTATCGCCTTGATGGCAGGAGTTCCCTTGGCCATCCTGTACGTTCCCCCAGGGCACGGAACCAGCCTGCCCCTTTTGGACGCAACAAAAAGCATTGAGTCCGTGTCGGTGAGCAAGTAGATACCTCCTAGATCTTTGACCATGCGCTCCAAGGTAGCCAACATGAGCCGACCGCCCGCTGTAATCAATGCAGCCGCTGGAGGGAATTGAAATCTGCCCGGACGTTCAACCGCAAAAGTTGGCTGAGGAAAGTTGTGTTCGCCGGAAAACACTTCCAGTTTGCTTGGCGCGGTTCTTTCCGTATTCGTTCTTGTTCAACTCCGCGAAAATTCCATACAGCGCATTGGCAATTATTTTCAACAATAGGTAGTGCGGATGCGATTTTGGCAGTTTTTTCCGCTCTTCGATGACGGCACGAAAGAAGTCGTCTTTCTCGGGGTTAATTGTCCGCGTACCAATAATCGTAGGCTTAAGGCCCTTTTGCACACCGTGCGGAACGAGCCTGAAAGCCTGAATGATTTCTGGGGAGCGTCCCGTTGCAAGTTTGGACGCAGCCAGATCGGGCCCGGTATACCAGATCGGCTCGTCGGACAGTGAGCGGATTCAGGCCGATGTTGGTATTCCCTGTATCGCTATATAGAGCACGAACTGGAAGGACATCCCCGGATGGCTTAATCAGAGCAAAGAAGGCTACTTCCAACCACTTCAACGGGTTCAGAACGCCTTCGACATTTACACCATCCAAAGCCTTGCGCGCTTCTTCGGTGCATTCCGCTACTTCCATGCTGGCGGCGGTTAACAGGGGCCACAGTCCGAGGAGTCCAGCGACAGACGGATATTCAGAAGTCGTATCGCAGACCACAATCGGCACTTCCTGATGCCGAATCCGGATTTCGCTGCGCCCCCCGTAGTAAGCCTGCATACACTTACCCAGGATTTCGTCTGGTAAATCAAACTTCTGGGATGGGTGCTCAATGCCCATTTTGTCGAGAAACGCTTTAGTAATACTGGCGGCGCTCATGGCACTCTCGGGCGGGAGATCAAGTCGGGAAACCATCGTACTCGCGTTTCATTGCGTTAAGCAGGGCAACAGTGCGTTCAGTGTCGCGGCGACCATACGTCAACTCTTTTTCAGTAACTCGTCCGGTGGGCTCATGGTCTATCTTCCCTTCGAGGCCAAAAGAACTCAAGAAATCCATCTAACGTCATGTGACGGTTACGCAGCGCCCAACCTAGCACTGACAGATCAAGGAAACGTCCGCGATATATGACACTGTTGTCGGGTCGCCACCGGCGAGGCTGATAAACGCAGACCGAGAATCCTTGGGTTTAATTCTCAGTTTCGGTTTTAACGTCATCCTTCATATTTCCACATCACCATAGACCATCCGGTGTTCTTGCTCTGTGCCTCGCGATATTCCAGCGCCAGACGGCTGAAGTCGAATGGTGAATTAAAACAAACGATGACCGCCCCAGCCTGAATCGCCTGCCAGAATTCGCCATCCACAAAATCCGTGCGCGATTGCACGAGGATGTCCTCCGGGCATCCGTCTTCTACGTCCGCGCGCACGGTCCGCGCGTATGTGTGAATGAGTTCGATTGACTTGGCGTCGAGGGTGTCTGCGTATACAAGTCCTTCTTGTTGGCAGACGTATTTCTCTTCCTTGCGCTCACAAAACCTCCACCATAGGAAATTGAGATCCTGACGGATGTCAGTCGTGGTTTCACAGTCGAAGACAAGCGCGAAGTTGGCCCATTTGTCCGGCAATTTCCACTGGCCACCCTTGCGCGGCTTTTCGTTTGTCACACGCGTGTGGACGCGCACGAAGAAGGGCACCCGCTCGGGTCGAATGTCGCGCAGAAGGTGTTTCTGTTTGGCTGGCTTGTCGAGCATCAGCTCTCAATCCGACCGCTGTGCGGCAACGAAGAATAAGAGGTTCAGATTATGCGCAGGGTCGCACAATGATAACCGCTTGTGCTTTGCGGCGGAGAGAAGCCGCTCGTGCCTTCGAGGCAGCTACAATCAGATGGTTGGGGGTCGTGGGATCGTGCAGCAGCAGTTCTGCTTGTGATTCTTCGTCTTCGGCCATCAACAGCAAGTAACGTTGCAATGCCTCGTTCTCTGATTCCTTTACATTGTGCTGCCCGTTCTTGGTGAGTCGCTTAATATCCCTACTGGCTTCCAGCTTTCGATGACAATTCCGGCACACTACTCTTTTGAAATTGGAGTCCAGTCCCTCGGTAACCGGATGGTCTTCTTCGAAACAAAAGAGTTCCGTTTCCGAACAATAGAAACAGCGAGACGGGTACCCCATCTGCTTGCGGCGCATCTCAATACGCCTGGCTCGCGCGATGGGGTACGGATTCTTCACGCGATGGAGTCCGGACTCACGTAAAGGCTGTCGAGCTGGCCGAGGATACCCGCGTGTGCGAACGCGGAGAGTCGCGCAAAATCACTAATCAATTGGTGACCACCAATTGTCTTTCCGCGAAACTGCTCCAATGCCAATGCGGGTCGTTTTCCTTGCAGCACCCGAAGGACAGTAGCCCGATGTCGTCCGGCAAGCTCCCGCTGACGAGAGCCGCGCGCCTTTACCACCCACGGTCCCTGGCTCGATATGATTTCGACTCGCTGTGAATACGGATCACTGGCCTTCACGCGAATGCGCCCTCGGGATCGTCCCTTAGCTATGGCGGCGGGGAGCAATGTCCGAATTGCTCTGACCGTAGTTCTCTCGGCACGGGCGGCGGCGGACAGTGATTTTGCGTCGCCTCGACGGTACAAATTAATCGCGGCTAGACCCCGTATTCTTTCCTCTTGTTGATGTGTTGACAGCTGCCGCGACTTCCGATTTGCCTTCGAGTTCCGCTTTGCGCCTGCTCTCCTTTTCCTGATTGTCATCCAGTTTCTCCGTATAAATAGGCCGTTGTGTTGTCGTAGAGAAACCATACCGCATAACGGGAATAAACAAAATCTAGAATCTGGTTTATAGTGTTTAGTTTCATTTAGATATCTATATAGATGCCGAGTTTCATTCGTACAAGTACTTCGCTTTGCTCGGGCTTTACACCTAATTAATATGGACAAACACTGTATTTTCATATAATGTATTACATACATGCCTAACCATAAGAATTCGGACAAGAAGGCCATCGGAAGGCCACGGAATGTCGACCCTCATATCGTCCTCGGAAATGCCAAGGTATTCCGCGCGCAGCTCTCACACGCTTGGCCGACCCTGGGAAAACAATTATTGACAGCAAAATCGCCGGTTGAAGTTTGGGATGTAGTGAAGTCGGGCCGAGGAATCATCAGCAATATGAATGATTTCCGGTTTTCGGAGCGCATCTTTGAGGTCATTCGCGACCCGAAATTCCCGCAAGCGCGGTCGAAATCGCAAATTCACTTTCTGGCGGATTCCTTGGGGGCGGACGGCCTGGTTACACCTAGGCGTTCGCGAGAGATTTGCGCGATAGAACGAGCCAAAGTGCGACACGTGATTGTGCGTCGTGATTTCTATATTGAGTGCACCTGTGGCTATGCGGGACCGGCCTTCTACGGCGCTTGCCAGAAGTGCGGCACTGCCGAACTATCAGAAGAATTGATGCGACGAGAAGACTATGAATAGCGAATCCCATCAGTCACAGGTTAGTTCGTTGATAGTGCCGAAACATGGAGTCGTAACACTATGCGGCTACGGCATCCAGGTCCGCGTGGATCGTGGACATCTGTTGCTTGATGACGGCATCGGTGCTGACCGTCGGCGGTACCGACTTCCGCGCGTCGATCACGGCCTGCGCCGCCTTGTTGTAATCGGCCCAGACGGAATGGTGTCCCTGGCTGCTCTGCGTTGGCTTGCGGACCAAGGCGCAGCTTTCGTCATGCTAGAGCGGGACGGTTCCGTCTTGGCGACGACTGGACCGGTTCGCTCCTCGGACGCCAAGCTCCGTCGTGCTCAGGCCCTCGCGCATTCATCCGGCGCTGCCTTACGCATCACGCGGGAACTCATTAGCCAGAAGCTGGCCGGTCAGGAACGGGTTGCGCGTCACAAGCTGCTCGATTCAAAAACTGCGGACGTGATCGCCCAATTCAGGGCAGAAGTACCCACCGGCAACAGCGTCACGACCATTCGATTGATCGAGTCACAGGCTGCCCGCGCATACTGGTCGGCGTGGAGTGTTCTGCCCATCAACTTCCCGAAGAATCAATTACGCCGAGTCCCGGAGCACTGGCGCAGCTTCGGAGCGCGCGTCTCACCTTTGACGGGATCACCCCGGCTCGCCGCCAATCCTCCAAATGCGATTCTCAACTATCTTTATGCGTTGCTTGAATCCGAGGCTCGGCTGGCCGCCGCTGCCCTCGGTCTTGATCCCGGCATGGGTGTCCTGCACGTAGACACGACGGCACGCGACAGCTTGGCGTGCGACCTCATGGAAGTGGTTCGTCCTCAGGTTGACGCTTATCTGTTGGACTGGATTACGCGGCAGTTCCTCAATTGCGAATGGTTTTTCGAACAGCGGGACGGTAATTGTCGCCTGATGGCACCGTTCGCGGTCCAACTCTCGAATACCGCACCGATCTGGGGTCGTGCTGTAGCTCCGATAGCCGAGTGGGTAGCTCGGGCTTTCTGGTCGACGATACGAAGACCCGAGGCTTCACTGCCAACGAGACTGACGCAGAACAACAGAAGAAAAGCCAGAGGAGCCCCAGCTCAATCACCATTCGCAAGAATTCCTTCTCAGCAGAATATCTGCGATGGATGTGGAAAAGCCATTCGACGGAACTCCACACATTGTCCCGATTGTGCGTTGAAGAATTCCACGGAATCCCTGATCGCTGGAGCCGAGTTAGGCCGCGTGATTTCGCGTGGTGACCTCGCCCAGGCACGGCGAAAGGAAACTAAACGCCTACACGATTTGGCTAGAGCCCAATGGTCTTCGACTGGCCAACCAGCTTGGCTTACGGAGGAAGCGTACATGCAACAGATTCAACCAAAACTAAGCCCTGCAAGTCTGTCGCAAATCGCGGCAGCGATCGGAGTATCGATTCCCTATGCGTCGGACATCCGAAAGGGAAGACGGCGACCGCATCCCATGCACTGGTTAGCTTTGGCACATCTTGTTGGCGTCAACGGATAGAGAGTTCAGATGCATCGGCTGGATTTGCTTTACATTGCAACAAAACCTAGTGTCGGCTCGTATTTCTCAAGAACAATTGGAGCAAAGTTCTCTCGGTGTAGCTCCTGTCGGTGTCCAACCTTCTCAAACCACGTGCACCAGGTCGTTTCCTCTTGGGTCTTTGGATCCTTGCCAACACGTTCTACTGTCATTGGTGGACCACCTGATTTCAGTTGAACGACATCTCCAGGCGCAAATTGCATGGGCTTCCCTCCTTAGCCTTAATGGTATACGTTCAACCCGGGGCTTGACCCGAGGTATCCTTGGCTATGTCAGACGACGAAGACAAAATCGTCCCCGTGGATCAGGTCGTTGAGTCAATCAAGGCCGAGATCGAAGCATCGTCACCATCACGACGGCGGCGCATTCTAGATGCAATCGCGCTTGCGGCGCTTGGAAGCATACCCTGGGTAGGTTGGTGTGATGTCAGCGGCAGCTACGTACAAATCAAGTGAGTCGCAAATCCGCAAAGACGAATTGTTTCGAGAATGGTTGCAGGAACACTATGAAAAACTGCAGATTCTTCGCGCGACACCTGGCCAGATGGTCGCGAGGCTGGAGGGATTCGGACAGGAAGTTGAAGAGAGGATCACGAGTCAGGACTATTTGATTCTGGTGCGAAAGACTTTCCGTCAGTGGGATCAAGCAGACACCGACGAAAAACGGCGTCTGCTCGTGCAACTAATCACAAACGCTGCTGGTACACGAATCTGTTCAGACGACATTCTTCGGCTGTTCTTAGACTGGGTCGACACCTACCACGAAGCTCACTTTGCCGTGATACGCGAGATTCACAAGAACCACGGGCCGACTCGGTACGACATATGGATATCAGTCTATGGCGAGCCTGTTCCTCGTGATGATTCTGCTGAAGCTGACCTATTCAGAATGCTTATTCGCGACCTTTCGGTGGGCGGGGTCATTCGTCAGCCGAGAGAATCCGATTTCAGAGGACGATTCTTGAAGAAAACCAGAGCGCCTAGTGTGGTGTCCCGGAAATACGCGAACAAAGTCGGGCGATTTTCTGGAGGATCGAATCGGCCGTAGCCGTCCAGACGAAGGGGCGACTGGAACGATTGTAGCGCTCTACGAAGGCGTCGATTTTCTGGACCAGGTCGTGGACACTGGTGAACGAGCCCCGGCGAATGGCACGTTGGGTGATCAGCCCGAACCAGCGTTCCACCTGGTTGAGCCAAGAGGAATAGGTGGGTGTGTAGTGCATGTGATAGCGAGGCCGCTGTGCTAACCAAGTCCGCACCTTGGGGTGTTTGTGGGTGGCATAGTTATCGACGATCAGGTGCAGATCGAGTTCCGGTGGCATGGACTCGTCCAGATGACGTAAGAAGGAGAGGAACTCTTGCTGGCGGTGGCGAGGTTTGCACTCCGTGAACACGGCGCCGGTGGCGATGTCGAAGGCAGCAAACAGAGTGGTGGTGCCGTGGCGGACGTAATCATGGGTGATGCCCTCGACATAGCCCAGACCCATGGGGAGCACGGGTTGAGTACGGTTCAAGGCCTGAATCTGGCTTTTTTCATCGACGCACAGCACCAGGGCGTGGTCGGGTGGATTCAAGTACAGGCCTACGATGTCCCGTACTTTCTCGATAAAAAAGGGATCGGTAGAGAGCTTAAAACTGCGGCTGCGATGGGGCTGCAAGGCGAACGCCTGAAACAAACGGTGCACGGTGGAGCGGGAAATCCCGCTGACCTGGGCGGCTTGTCGAATGCTCCACTGCGTGCCGGCCGCGGGTTTGCGGGAGAGCGTGCGCTTGAGCAAAGCGGCGATCTGCTCGTCCTCAATGCTGCGCGGCCGACCCGGACGCAACTCGTCATAGAGTCCGGCCAAGCGGTGCTCGACAAACCGCTGTCGCCACTTGCCCACGGTCGCATTGCGCCAGTGCAGACGACGGGCGATGTGAGTGTTGCTATGTCCTCGAGCCGACCAGAGCACCAGTTTGGCACGCGCCACCAGAGCGTGGGGCAGAGTGCGGAAGCCGCCAGGTTGCGCAGTTGCGTTTGTTCGTCCGGGGCAAGAGTGAGGGCAGGCTTGGGGCGTCCCGTGATCATGCACGAAGCTTATCCCAAGCCTGTTACTTATGCTAGTTATTTATGGGACACTACACTAGCAGGCTGCGGAAAAACTCGTTAATAGAAGCATACCTTTCCAAGATGCGGTGCCTGTGGCTAGAAACACTTGTAGTAGTATGCTGGGTCTATGGGCACGCGACTTGTTGCGTTATTGATGGTTGTGAGCGCGGGAGTCCTAGCTGCCGCTGACAGCAAGGGGTCTTGTCCGCCGACACCGCCGAAGCCGAAGGTGGTCGCGACGAAAGCGTCAGCGCCACAAACTCCTCCCACGCCTGACGCGCAATATGCCGGGACAGTGATGCTGATGGCCGTTATCAGTGACAAGGGTTACGTGTGCGACGCTCAGGTGATTCGCGGGTTAGATAAGGAGACCGACAAGAAGGCAGTGGGAGCCGTGCGTCAGTGGCACTTTCAGCCAGCGCGGAAAGATGGACACGCCGTTCCCGTCGTCGTCACTGTGGAAGTGAACTACTGGCGTAAGGACGGCGAGCTTGTTCAGTTTCCCGCCGCTCCAACCCTCACGCAGACGCAAGACGAGTCGGCACATTAAAGGTAGTCGTCTTACGTACTTTCGACACCCGAGTCGGCCTGCGGAAAACAGAGCAGTACCAGAAGACTCTCTTGTTTCCACAACCTAAGCTGATAAAAAAGAAGACATGCGTGGACAAGACGAGCAGCAGTTGGGAGTTTTCAGCTACGTAAGCCCTGAGCAGCGAATCCCTCACGACCATCCTCTTCGGCAGCTACGTGTCATGGCCGATGAAGCCCTGCGCGAGTTGAAGCCTCGTTTTAGCAGGCTATACGCCAAGACTGGACGGCCATCGATAGCACCGGAGAAGTTGTTGCGTGCGTTGCTGCTCCAAGTGCTGTACTCGGTGCGCAGCGAACGGATGCTGATGGAACAACTCGATTACAGCCTGTTGTTCCGTTGGTTTGTAGGACTGAACATGGATGATCCGATTTGGGATGTGACGGTATTCACGAAGAATCGGCAGCGTCTGCTTGCAGGAGACATCGCCGACGCTTTTTTCGCAGCCGTGCTCAAGCAGGCACGACAGAGCAATCTGCTCTCGGATGACCACTTCACCGTGGATGGAACCCTGCTGGAAGCATGGGCCGGACAGAAGAGCTTTCGCCGTGCTGACGATGACCGCCAGCCGCCCACCACTGGAACGGGCGAAGGCTCAAATCCAACCGTGAACTTCCACCGTGAGAAGCGCAGCAACCAGACCCACTGCTCGACTACCGACCCCGATGCCATGCTGTCCCGCAAGAGCCGAGGCAGCGGCGCGGTACTGGCCTATCGCGGCCATCTGCTGACAGAGAACCGCAACGGTCTGGTGGTTTCGACACTCACCACGCGAGCGTACGGTTCGGCGGAGCGCGATGCCGCGTTGCTGATGGCTGAAGGTCTGCCCGGCACTCACCGCGTCACGCTTGGAGCAGACAAGGGTTATGACACCCACGACTTCATCGCCGAACTGCGCCACATGGAGATTACGCCGCACATCGCACAGAACGACACGAATCGTCGCAGCGCTGTGGATGAGCGCACAACACGCCATACGGGGTATCAAGTCAGTCAGAAGAAACGCAAGCGAATCGAAGAGGTGTTCGGCTGGATGAAGAGCATCGGGTTGTTGCGCAAGCTACGGCATCGCGGACTGGAACGGGTCGGTTGGATGTTCACCTTCACGGCGGCAGCTTACAACTTAGTGCGCATCCGCAACCTAACCCGCACTACCCCACAGCCGCAGTGCGCATAAACTGCGTCAGGCCGCAATCTCAGCAACCCTCAATACCGCCAACTCGATAACAATGGCACCGAAGAACTACCGGAAGGCAAGTTACGCCCCCTACGGAACCCTTTTTCCGCAGCCTGCTAGGCGAATTGCTTCTAACACGATGGAATCGGCATTCGAAGATACGAAACAATATGTCTTGACAGAGCTCGGCTCGCAGTTTGTGCACTACACGATGAATGAATTAGTGGCTAGATTGGGGGAAGCTTCTGATGCCAAGCCGACGCAAGATCATCCATCTACTTCTTCGGGCTGATATCCGAAGAACCCCGATGTAGCTCATTCCAGGATCTGCAAGATAACCTCAACTAATTTGTCAACTCCGATGTCGGACTGAGAGGCAATCTTATCAGCCAAGGTCGGCGAAAATTCGCGAACTTCTTCAAAGTTCACTTTATGCCAGATCGGTAGAATGACTTTGTTACCACTGACCTCACGCGTAGCCAAACCATTAAGCTCCTGCACGGGCCAGTGCTTCGCAAAGAAATGTTTACTGAGAACTACGACGCCAAATCGTGAGTTTGCCAAACCATAATCGATCGACGATCGCAAGCTGTCACCTAGTTTCAAAGAAAACTCGTCATACCAAACCGTAACGCCTTTTCCCTGCAACGCTAGAGCAAGTGGCCTGACAAGTTCTTGTTTGTCCTCCGTGGCATGAGAAATGAATACATCCCACTTCTTTGGGCTCGCTGTGCTCTTTCCTAATGCTCGCGAGCGTTGCTGTTTGCCAGGTTCTTCGTTTGTTTTCGGCTCTATTGGTAAGCCAATCAAGGCAATCATGTCCGCTGCCGATTTCAAGGCCTGACGGCGCTGCGTGATTAGTGCCTGCACCTGTTGGCCGATCTTACTGTTGAAATCTGCGATCGACGCGTCCAGCCACGAGAGGTACTGCTTTATGTCGTTTATTGTGCGCTCATATTCAGTTTTGACAGCAGCAGCGTTGTTGTCAGTTCGAACTTGGACGAGATGAACCTCGTTGGAGCGTATTTCTCCGCGAGGCGGATTCAGATTGAAAGTCTGTGGTCGAACTTGAAATAAATCAGATGCACCCTTGAAAGGTACTTTAACGGTGATCTCGGTACCTTTGATGTAGAAGGGTTGATCCCGATCCCAGATCATCCTCATCGGATCACGGCTCACATCTACATCAACCTCACGGTGTGAGATATAAGCCTTGTCGTCTTCTAGGACTGGCATTTCCAGTTTGAATGTCGCCGTCAGATCGTGAACCAATTGTTCCTCAGATGTGCTTGCAATGACAGAAGTGTCTAATTGGTTGACATCCGTTTTCATCCTCTCCTGCTGATGCATCAGTACGTCGAAAATGTTGACTCGCGAAAAGAGAAGCGAAATCATTGCCAGAAACTCCTTTAGATGACAGGCCTAAGCGAAGGGGTCTTCGTTAGGATTTAAGATCTTAACAACAACTTCGGGGATCTCGGATTGGTTGAGATCCAAGAACCGCTCAATGAGACTCAGGGTCCTGTCGTCGGCTGGCTCCCCCGGGACGACAGAGCGAGAGATGGCGTGGGTCCAGGTCTGAGGTCTATATCTCATCAAAGTGCTGAGTAAGAATAAGGCGAGGTATTGCATCGAGAATTCGGAAACATACAACTCTCCGACTGGAGCAGTTGCGTAGATTGTTCCTCCGACGTAACCTCCAGCGACCGGGCGAAAACCATCCTTCAGAGAAAACCGTTCATTAATATCACCGGCCAATGCCTGCTCCTGAAATGTCCCGTTCTGTTCCAGGAGATACTCTTCAGAGAATTCGTCGATGTTCAAGTTGTGCACGTTGCGAAAATAGATCATTGAGTTTCCCCAAGAATATTGGGCTGAATTCAGACGCCAGATTCTCAGGAAGGGGAACCGTTCTCGCCAGCGCTGGACCATTTGTTTCAACGATTCCCGACCTGTGAACAATTCGTGATCGTCCACTCGAATCCGAAGGTCAGCTTCCTGTGAGCCAGATTCTAAGCTGACAGTATCTGTTAGCGCTTCTTCTCCAAACGTTTGGCGATATAGTGACTCCAGTCGGGGGATGCGGCCCAGAACGTCCCGCAGCGAAAGTTCTACATCCTGAAGAGCTGCGGATGTGGCGGATGGAAAATACATGGAACGAGATTTGTTCACCACATCTACTAGCCCCAAGCGTGTTAAAGGAGCAATGACGTCATTGAATTCTTGAAACGTACCAGACCGCTCGATCTTGAGCTTCAGTTCTTCAATTCGGGCGTTTCCTGCTGAAATGTCTGTGAGGCCATGTGCTGGTCGCAAGGTTGCGAGAGAATTGAGCCTGCTGGCAACGATCACTGCCTTCGCGAATCCCACCATCCCGTAAAACTGCTGAAGTGGCCTAATTTCCAGCGGAGATGTTGCTGCCGCTTCGTAAAACAGTCGACCTTGCTGGAGGCAGGCAACAATTTCTCGCGCAATCGACGATGACGGTTCTCTGCCGAAGCGCTTCTTGACTAACGGCTTCAGGTTCTCGGTGCTCTCCAGAAATTTGCATTTGTGCCAATCCACTTCGGCCATGACATAGAAGTGTACTCTTTGGGAATGTGGCTGACACACCGCCAACGTGCAATGCAGCGGCTGGACGGGACCATCCCCAAACCGAACTCCTCAGAACAGTTCGGCCAAAACCAAGTCTGTGGTAGGGCGGAGGGGGTTGATTTTCCAATGGGAACCAGTCTGTGCACCACCATTTTCGAGAGAAATACGACAGAATACGTGAGGCACGTCCTGAATCACTAAAGATGAGGGAAATTTTCTCAGCGTTTGGATCAGAGATATTTCGGCCACTCGTCACAATCGTGATTCCTGGTGCGATGGCAATTAGCGTCTGGTTTGTTGTAGTGCTTCAAAGGTTTACTCAGCTGTGTGCTCTAGCAGAAGCCAACCACACGGAGACGACTCTACTTCTTGCACTAGCTAGTATTGCAGCGGGCCTGTTAGTCGAAGATATTGGATCAAGGATCGAAAGTCGCTTTCTTGACAAGAGCCTAGGTTTACATCCAGCATTTTCCGCTCATTCTGACGAGTGGAATCAATACCTGCGTCTCGTTTTTAAGGCTGAGCCGGTCGGTCAGCGTTATCTTCGCGCAATTCTTCTGAGATTCAAGTTCGAACTCGGTACCGCTATCGCACTGTTGTCATCGGGTATCGGCTTATTGCTAACCACGTTGTCGTTGTGCAAAGCTCTGACGTGGTCTTTCGTATTTGTGGTAGTGGCGGCTTACCTGATCCTAGTGGAAGCTCGCAGTTCTCACAGATTGCTGAGCAAGATACGTCACGAGATTCTCAAGGGAGCGATTCCATATCCCGCAGAGTCGTCTGTCGCTCAGCAACCGGGTCGAACCTAGCAGCCATTCTTTTTATTCACCCTCGCCGCTTCACTCTCTCGCGACGCGGGCGGGGGCGAGTCCAGGGCAAAACCGGCGGGGGACCGGGAGGGGGGTGTAGCCGAATTTTTCCCGAAGTATAGAACCCCCACTCCCGTTTGACCCTCCCGACGGCCTTCTTTAGACTGAAAGATTCAGTTCCCTGACTAGGTCCCACTTATGGCAGACAGCATTCATGTGAAGCTCCCGGACGGGAGCGTGAAGGAAGTTCCCAAGGGCACCACTGCGCTCGAGGTTGCGAAGGACATCGGCCCGCGGCTGGCGGATGCGGCGCTGGCCGCCAAGACCAATGGTGATCTCATCGACCTCACCCGGCCGCTGGAAAAAGATACCGACCTCCGTTTCTTGACCGAGAAAGATCCGGAGGCGCTGGAAGTTTACCGGCACTCGTCGGCGCACCTGCTGGCGGCCGCGGTGCTCGAGCTTTTTCCCGAGACCAAGCTCGGCCACGGTCCTTCCACCGAGACCGGATTCTTCTACGACTTCTTCCGTCCCACGCCGTTCACGCCCGAGGATCTCGAGAAGATCGAGAAGAAGATGCAGGAACTGGTGCAGCAGAACATCCCATATGCGCGTGAGTTTCTGCCACGCGACCAGGGACTGGCTGAGTTCAAAAAGGACGGCGACTTCATGAAGTGCCATTTCATCGAGCAATTCACGAAGCCCGATGAAAAGATTTCGATCTACCGCACCGGCAAGTTCACCGACTTCTGCCGCGGCCCGCACATCCCCGCGACCGGAAAGATTAAGGCGTTCAAGCTGCTCAACATTGCGGGCGCGTACTGGCTCGGCGACGAAAAGAATCCGCAACTGCAGCGCATCTACGGCACGTCCTTCTTCTCGAAGAAGGATCTCGACGATTATCTGAAGCACATCGAGGAAACCAAGAAGCGCGATCACCGCGTACTGGGCCAGCAGCTTGACTTGTTTTCGATTCAGGAACTGGCCGGGCCCGGGCTGATTTTCTGGCATCCCAAGGGCGGCGTCATCCGCAAAGAGATGGAAGACTGGATGCGCGAGCAGTACCTCAAGCGCGGCTATTCGCTGGTTTACACGCCGCATGTGGCGCGACGGCAGTTGTTCTTCACTTCAGGGCACGAAGGCTACTACTCGCAGAACATGTTCGACGCCATGGAACTCGACGACGCCGAATATCGCCTGAAGCCCATGAACTGCCCGGGCCACATTCTCATCTACAAAGACTCGCTGAAGTCGTATCGCGATCTGCCGGTGCGGCTCGGCGAACTGGGGACGGTGTACCGCTACGAGCGTTCCGGCGTGATGCACGGCCTGTTGCGCGTGCGCGGCTTTACCCAGGATGACGCCCACATCTTCTGCACTCCTGACCAGATTGAAGGCGAGATCGCGAGCTGCCTCGAGTTCGCTCTCGACGTGCTGAAAGATTTCGGCTTCGACAAGTTTCAGACCGAGCTCTCGACCTGGAATCCCGACGATCGCAAGAATTTCGTGGGCAGCGAAGATCAGTGGAACCACGCGACGCAATCGCTCGAGAAAGTCCTCAAGGCGCGCAACATCGAATACAAAACCATCCCGGGCGAAGCCGCGTTCTACGGGCCGAAGATCGACATCAAACTGGTGGACGCGATCGGGCGCTTGTGGCAGCTCTCGACGGTCCAGTTCGACTTCAACCTGCCGCAGCGCTTCGGCCTTGAATACGTTGCCGAAGATGGCTCGCGCAAGCAGCCGGTCATGGTGCACCGCGCTCTCTACGGATCGGTCGAGCGTTTCTTCGGCGTGCTCATCGAACACTACGCGGGCGCGTTCCCGGTATGGCTGGCGCCGGTGCAGGTAGCGATGATCCCCATCAGCGAACGCCATGCCGAGTACGCCAACAAAATCGCGAATCAGCTCAGGGCCATCGGGGTGCGGGTCGCGGTCGACGCCCGCAACGAGAAAATGAACGCCAAAATCCGCGAGCACGCCATGCAGAAAGTTCCGTTCCTGCTCGTCGTCGGAGACAAAGAGGCCGAGGCGGGGAAGGTGAACGTCCGCACTCGCGGGAAAGAAAAAACAGAAGACATGCCGGCCGCGGAGTTCGTGGAGAAGATCAGGAAGCTGATCGAGGAGAAAAGCGCGGGAGTATAACCGGTCCCAATCACCGTTTCTGAGGCTGGCCGGCGCCGACTATCGGGTGCGGGACGATAGCTAGCGGAGGTCACATCCAAGTGAAAACCTCAGCGCGCCCCAGATTTATTCGTAGCGGCCTCAGCTGGGCAACGCGCCTGCCCAACTTAAGTTCCACGTCAAATATTGTGGGGACCCTGGGGTACCATGTCTCCGTGCATCCACTGGCGGAGCGCGCGCTGGGCCACATTCGGCGGCAGGAACTGCTGCGGGCCGGGGACCGCGTTGGCGTGGCCGTTTCCGGCGGCATTGATTCTGTCGCGCTCCTGCGGTTGCTGCTGGAATTACGGCACGAGCTGGGCATTGTCGTTTCTGTTGTTCATTTCAATCACAAGCTGCGCGGGGCGGAGTCGGAGGCGGACGAGCGGTTCGTCGCGGACGTGGCGCGCGAGCATCGGTTGGAGTTCTTTGTCGATTCCGACGATGTTGCGGGGCATGCAACAGAGAAGCAGGTCAGCGTCGAAACGGCCGCGCGGGAACTGCGGTATGGATTCTTCCGGAGCCTGATCGAGGGAAGTGCCTCGGGGGCTGAAGCTCCTTTTTCAATTGAGTCGGCAGATCGGGGCGATAGAAGCGCTGCGACATCCAAGAGCGGGCCCCAGGCGCTAAAGCCCTCCGAAGGGGAGGCGCATTTACGCGGCGCTGAAGCGCCGCTCTTCCACGAGGATCTTCACGGCACGGCTGAAGCCGTGCCCTTCGACGATCCTTCCTCGCTTCGCTCGGTTGAAGAACATTCCGAACTGACCACTGGGGCTCGTCTCGACAAGCTCGCCACCGGCCACACGCTCGATGATCAAGCCGAAACCGTTCTCATGCGCATGATTCGCGGCGCGGGCCTGCGAGGGCTGGGCGGAATTCACCCGCGAATTCCGGTAGAGGACGATCAAGAAGAAATCTGCGGCGAGATCATCCGCCCGCTGCTTGCATTTCGCCGCCGCGAACTGGAGCAGTATCTCAACGATCTTCGCCAGCACTGGCGCGAAGACTCCACCAATGCGGACGATCACTTCACTCGCAACCGCGTCCGCAAGCTGGTCGTCCCCTTGCTCGAAAAAGAATTTAATCCCTCGGTGGCCGAGAATCTGGCCGAACTCGCCGAGATCGCCCGCGGCGAACAGGACTACTGGGACAACGAAATTTCGGGCTGGCTAGGAACTACTGTGCAGTGGTCCGAGCCGGATTGGGCACGCCCCACAAACGAGCCAAGCCTGGTCCAGATCGCGATGCCCGGAAGCCAGAAGCAGTCTGCCCTCATCGATCCCGACCTGCAGTCGCGGATCGACAACGCGCCCTGGCTGGTCGTGAATGCCTCTGTCAGCCGCCTGTGGTTTCTCGGCGAGCCCGTAGCCGTGCAGCGCAGGCTGGTCAAGGCTATCGGTGAGCACGTCCAAATTCCACTTGAGTTCAAGCACGTGGAAGAAATCCTCCGGTTTGCTTCCGAAGACGGCGCCTCGGGCAAAGCACTCTCCCTGCCGCTTGGCTGGAAGGTCGTCCGCGAGCCCGACCAGTTGGTCTTCCTGACTCCCGACCTGCGCGACCCTCTCCCGTCGCCGGACTACGAGTATGACCTTTCCATCCCCGGCGAAATCGTCGTGCCCGAAACAGGCTCGGCATTCGAAGTTCACCGCGTTGCCAGCGCGAATGCAGGGTATAATCCTGACCAACTCCTCGACGCCGAATCCTTGCCCGGACCGCTAAGGGTGCGGAACTGGCGTCCCGGAGACCGGTTCTGGCCGGCCCACACGAAGTCGCCCAAGAAGATCAAAGAACTGTTGCAGGAGGGTCACGTGCCGCAGCCTGAGCGCAGGCTCTGGCCGGTGGTCGTGAGTAATGACGAAATCGTGTGGCTGCGAGGGTTTCCTTCGCCTGCAAAACTGCAGCCGAAGGCCGGGCGCGAGGCGATCCTGATTCTGGAAAAACCTCGCGCTGAGAAATCCACGACGTAGAATGAACCTGTACCGGGAGGCGCACCACTTCCATGAACGGTTCGAGAGTTGAGCCACTTCGGCAGGTTATTACGACCGAACAGATCCAGAAGCGGGTCAAGGAACTGGGGCGCCAGATTTCCGATGACTACCAGGGCCAGACCGTGCAAGCCCTGGCGGTGCTCGAGAATAGTTTCATGTTTCTGGCTGACCTGGTGCGCGCCCTCGACGTACCCGTGGTATGCCAGTTCATCAAGCCCAAATATACCCATGGCGCCTCGGCCGGGGATGTCATGGAAATTTTTTTCAGTCACGAGCCCGACATTCGCGGGCAACACATTTTGCTCGTCGAGGGGTTGGTCCATTCGGGCGTAACCAGCGAATTCCTGATGAACGATCTGCGGTCCCGGGGCGCGGCCTCGGTCAAGTTGGTGACCTTGCTTGATCGCCAGTCGGCGCGGCGGGTGCGCCTGCAGCCGGATTATTTCGGGTTCCTGGTTGATGAGACTTTTCTGATTGGATATGGCCTGGGGGCAGTCGAGCAGACCAACCGGAATCTCTCCTACCTGGCGGCGGCAACTCCTAGAGCCCCCATGACTTAAGTCATCCGCTGTCAAGCGCCCCTTTTTCTCAGGGAAAAGGTAGAATAACCATTAGGGTTTTCGCCAATCGAAAAGTGCGGAACGGCATCTAATTAGCTGTAGGAACTCCGGGGGTTTGCAGGCAGCGCCCGGGTGGAATTCAGGAGCCCTCTAGGTGAATTCAACAGTAAAGACCGTATTGTTCTGGGTACTGATCGGGGTATCGGCTCTGCTGCTTTGGCAAGTGGTGAAGAGCGCCCGCGATGGCCAGAAAGACCAGGAATTAAATGTCAGCCAGTTCATGACTCACGTTGATCAGGGTGACATTCAGGAACTCACTGTGGACGGCATGCAAGTGCGCGGAAAGTATAAGAACGGGTCCGCGTTCCACACCACGGCCCCGAGTAATTACTTCACCCCCGAGATGCTGAAGGGCCTGCAGAGCAAGGGCGTCAACATCATTTTCCGGGACATCAATGGGGGAAACTGGGCGTGGATGATCCAGGTCGTTCCCATTGTGTTAATCGGTGCAGTGTGGATTTTCATGCTCCGCCAGATGCAAACCGGCGGCAATAAGGCCCTGTCGTTCGGCAAAAGCCGGGCGCGCCTGCTCTCCATGCAGCAGAAGAAGGTTACGTTCAAGGACGTGGCCGGCGTGGAAGAGGCCAAGGAAGAACTCCGGGAGATTATCGAATTCCTGCGCGAAGCGCAGAAGTTCCAGAAACTCGGCGGCCGCATTCCGAAGGGCGTTCTGCTGGTTGGATCTCCGGGAACGGGTAAGACGCTGCTGGCCCGCGCGGTGGCGGGTGAGGCCAACGTTCCCTTCTTCTCGATTTCAGGCTCGGACTTCGTCGAAATGTTTGTCGGCGTCGGCGCGAGCCGCGTGCGAGATTTGTTCGAGCAAGGTAAGAAGAATGCCCCGTGCATCATCTTCATCGACGAAATTGATGCCGTGGGACGCCATCGCGGCGCCGGCCTGGGCGGTGGACACGACGAGCGCGAACAGACTTTGAACCAGTTGCTCGTCGAAATGGACGGCTTCGAATCGAACGAAGGCGTCATTCTGATGGCCGCCACCAACCGTCCTGATGTGCTGGACCCGGCATTGCTTCGCCCCGGCCGTTTTGACCGGCGTGTCGTCGTGAGCCTTCCGGATGTGCGCGGGCGTGAGGAAATCCTTCGCGTGCACACTCGCAAGATTCCATTGGCTGAGGACGTCGATCTCTCCGTGTTGGGTCGTGGGACACCCGGCTTCTCTGGCGCCGACCTGGCCAACATGGTCAACGAAGCCGCCCTGGCTGCAGCCCGGCAGAATCGTAAAGCCGTTTTGCAATACGATTTCGAACTGGCCAAAGACAAAGTTCTGATGGGCGTGGAACGCAAGTCTCTGCTGCTCACCGACGAGGAAAAGAAGAATACGGCCTATCACGAAGCGGGACACGCGCTGGTTGGGGTGAAGTTGCCCAACTCCGATCCCGTTCACAAGGTCACCATCATTCCGCGTGGAATGTCGCTGGGCTTGACGCAGTATCTGCCCATTGACGATCGTCACAGTTACTACCGGGACTATCTGCAGGCTCGTCTGGCGATCCTGATGGGCGGGCGCGTCGCCGAAGAACTGTTCCTGAACCAGGTCTCCACCGGCGCCGGCAACGACATTGAGCGAGCCACCGACATGGCGCGCAAGATGGTCTGCGAATGGGGCATGAGCGATCTGGGACCGATGACCTTCGGTAAGAAGGAAGAGCAGATCTTCCTGGGCCGCGAGATCGCCCAACACCGCGACTACAGCGAAGACACGGCGATCAAGATCGACCAGGAAGTTCGAAAGCTGGTGAATGCCGGCTACACTACGGCGAAGCAGATCATCTCCGACAATCGCGAAACTCTCGAGCGGATTGCGCGCGCCTTGATTGAACGTGAAGTTCTCGATGCCAACGAACTCAAGATGCTCGTCGACGGCCAGCAACTGCCGCCGGTCCAGCCGCCGCCGTCATCGAAAGACGACGGCGTGCAGCACGTCATTAAGCCGGACCTGCAACCGGGACGTGCCAAAGGCGGTGAGCGGCCAGCGACTGCGTAATTGCAGTCATCGAGTCATTTTCGAGGGCGGCTCCAGGCCGCCCTTTCTTCTTCCAACCACACACTTCCTCACGGTATCTCCGAGCGAACATTGCGGTGAACTGCTTGTGGCCTGGAGAAAGCGCGTTCCCCAGCCCAAGCCCATTCAAACCCTCGATTACTGACTCGATTCGACGTTATTTCGCCCTCTCTTGAGGCCCCCATTTGTGGTATAATTTGAACAGTCGTAATCAGACCCTAAGTATTAGGAATTTCAATAACTTGAAGTCTTTTCAGGGGGACTTTAGGGGGGCTCGTATCGAGCCGGATTTCCAGCCAGTTTCCCAGGATTTGCAACGCTGCATTCACACAAAAATTCGGGACATTTTCGCGGAGCGGAATGGCCACCAAAGAGATTAATACTCCCATCGTTGACACTAAAACAAAAAACGGAAAAGTAACTCCGATCTCCACCGCGAACGGCGCCGGTAACGGCGGCAACAGCGACTACAATGCCGACTCGATCAAGGTGCTGGGCGGCATGGAGGCGGTTCGCAAACGGCCGGCGATGTATATCGGCTCGACCGGCGAACTCGGGCTGCACCATCTCGTCTACGAAGTCGTTGACAATTCCGTGGACGAAGCACTCGCCGGGTTCGCCACGAAGATTGAAGTCACGATTCACCTCGACAACTCGATCACCGTCATTGACGACGGCCGCGGCATTCCCGTGGACGACATGGACATCGATGGCGAGAAAGTTTCTGCCGCGCAAGTCGTCATGACCACGTTGCATGCCGGCGGAAAGTTTGACTCCTCGACTTACAAAGTTTCTGGCGGATTGCACGGCGTCGGCGTGTCGTGTGTCAACGCGCTGAGCGAGGAACTCGACCTCGAAATCTGGCGCGACGGCTCAACCTGGCAGCAGACGTACTCCAAGGGCGAACCCACCAGCAAGATGAAGAAGACCGGTGTCGCCAAAGTAAAGAAGGGAACCAAGGTTCACTTCCTCCCGGACCGCAGCATCTTCACCGCGACCGAATACAACTACGACACACTGGCGCAGCGCTTGCGCGAACTCGCGTTCCTGAACAAGGGACTGCTGATCACGCTGACCGATGAGCGCTCCACGGATTCCAAAACCGGCGAACCGAAGCACACCGACTTCAAGTACAACGGCGGCATCGCCGAATTCATCAAGCATCTCAATCGCGGCAAACAAGTGCTGCACGACAAGCCTATATACATGGAAGCCGAGCGCAGCGGCGTCGCCATGGAAATCGGCCTGCAGTACAACGACGCTTATTCCGAATCGGTGTTCAGCTTCGCCAACAACATCAATACCGTTGACGGTGGAACGCATCTCTCCGGGTTCCGCACAGCGCTGACCCGCACCATCAACTATGCCGGGCAGCAGATGGGCCTGTTCAAAGACGTAAAAGAAAATCTGACCGGTGACGACGTCCGCGAAGGCCTGGTGGCAGTCATCAGCGTGAAGCTGTCGCAGCCGCAATTTGAAGGACAGACCAAAGGCAAACTGAACTCCGATATCGCCGGAGTCGTGACCGCGTTCGTAAACGAGCGCCTGGGAGCGTTCTTTGAGCAGAACTCGACGGTCGCGCGGAAGATCATCAACAAGGCGGTGGACGCCGCCCGCGCCCGCGAAGCCGCCCGCAAGGCCCGTGACTTGACCCGCCGCAAAGGCGCGCTTGATTCCGGCGGCTTGCCCGGCAAGCTGGCGGACTGCTCCGAGCGCGATCCCAATCGCTGCGAGTTGTTCCTGGTCGAAGGCGAGTCCGCAGGTGGCACCGCGAAACAGGGCCGCGACCGCCGCTTCCAGGCGATTCTGCCGCTCAAAGGAAAAATTCTCAACGTCGAGAAAGCCCGCTACGACAAGATGCTGGCCCACGAAGAAATCCGCGCCATGATCACGGCGCTCGGCACCGGCATCTCGAAAGAAGATTTCGACCCGACGAAAGTGCGCTACGGCAAGATCATCCTGATGACCGACGCCGACGTGGACGGCAGCCACATCCGCACCTTGCTGCTGACGTTCTTCTTCCGTCACATGCAGGAACTGATCAAGCGCGGAAATGTTTTCATCGCGCAGCCGCCGCTGTTCTCGCTGAAGAAGGGCAAGTCGCAGCAGTACATCAAGGACGAGCGCGAATTCGTGAAGGTCATGGTCAAGCGCGCGGCTGAGGGTCTCAGCATCCGTTACGGCGAAGGCGCTGCCAAGATCGAAGGCAAAGACCTGGCCCGCTTCATGGCCGTGCTCGACGAATACCTCGGCTTCTTCGAGAAGCTGGACAAGCGCGTACGCAACGAGCGTGTGACCGAACTGATCCCCAAACTCGATCTGGCGAAGCACGCCGATTTCGAAGGTGACAAGAAAGCTGCGCCTAAGAAAATCGAGCGCCTCGAAAAAGAGATCAAGAAGCTGCAGAAAGACGAAGGCTTCAAGAGTGTGGAGTCGCGGTTCGACGAAGCGCACAACCTGTGGGAAGTGAGCTTCGTCAGCAAGCACGGCGCCGAGCACGTCATCAACTGGGAACTCGCGTCCAGCGCCGAATGCCGCCAGATGATCTCGAAGTACAAGCAGATCGAGCCCTACATGGAGCCGCCGTTCGTGGTCGAAACCCTGGTGAAGGCCGCACCCGCCGCCAGCGACGGAGACGAAGCGGAAGCCGAAGGAGCGGAGAAGGCCGAGAAGAAGACCGCCAAGCCCGCCAAGCGCAAGACCGACGTTGAAGTGGTCGAGAAGACCAACGTCCGCGATCTTCGCGACTATGTAATCAACGAAGGCCGCAAGGACTTCTCGATCCAGCGCTACAAAGGCCTGGGCGAGATGACTGCTCCGCAACTATGGGAAACGACTATGGATCCCGAACGCCGCACGCTGCTCTCCGTCAGGCTCGAGGACATCGCGGAGTGCGAGACCATCTTCACCACGCTGATGGGCGAAGACGTCGAATCGCGTCGCAAGTTCATCGAAGAGAACGCTCTGGATGTGAAGAACCTCGACATCTAGAACTTTTCGGCAGGATTCACACGAATAAACAACGGGCGGCCTCGGGTCGCCCGTTCTGTTTGCGCGCCAGCGCACTGAAATCATCTGCAAGGTGAACCCTCCACTGCGTTCTTGCCGCAGAGAGGATCAATCATGTCACCCTTGGCGGAATTACCGGCCATCACCAGGAAACCGTCGCTGTGGTTCGCGGCTGCTGCCTTCGGAGTGCTGTTGCTGGCGGCCATCGCAATGCCCAATCTCCATCGGTCTCGAGACGCCGCGAGCATAGGCTCGCGCCAGCAAGCGTTGGCAACCGAGCCCATTGCCGGGTACTACTCTCCGACGCTCAAGGCGAAAACAGCAGCACCGGCGCAGGGGCTGGAAACCGCGAAGACGCGCGTCACGACAGCTCTCGTCGCAGCACCGGCCGATGCCGATGCAGCAGCCGGGCGCAAGATCATTCGCACCAGTTCCATGGAGATCGTCGTTCAGCATCCCGCCGACGTGGCCGATAAAATCACTGCGCTGGCCGAGAGCATGGGTGGCTACCTCGCGAGCGCAGATGGCGGCGGCGAAAACGCCCAGACGGGCACATTGACCATCCGCGTGCCGGCAGCCCGGTTTGAAGAGGCACGTGCCAAGATCCGCAAACTCGGCCTGCGTGTCGCGAACGAAAAAGTCGACGCTCAAGACGTCACTCGCCAGTACGTGGACCAGGATGCAAGCATCCGCAATCTGCGAGCCGAAGAGGCGCAGTATCTCGCGATCCTGAAACAGGCGACCACCGTAAAAGACCTCCTAGCAGTAAGCGAGCAGTTGAGCGAGGTGCGCGGGCAGATCGAGCAGCAGCAAGCAGAGTTCAACGCGCTGTCGAAACAGATCGAGACCGTGGCCATCGCGATTTCGTTGAGGACTGATCCCGCGCCGCAGACGTTTGGTTGGAACTGGCGCCCCGGCGATCAGCTAAAGCTGGCGCTGCACGACGGCCTGGACAGCCTGGAAAATTACGCGACTTCGATGATGGCAGTTTTGTTCTATCTTCCGGCGACGCTGCTGTGGCTGGGAACGATTGGGCTGGGAATCGTCATGGGCTGGCGATTGTTGCGCTGGGCAGGACGGCGCTGGTTTGGCTGGGCCGGGGCCGCACTCAACAGTTGAGGGCTGGGCTCACTGAGCTTGCCCACCCTCTGTCGGCGCTCCGGCATCTGTTTCCGGTTTCTCGCCCCGAAAGACCCGCGAGATGCCACGAACCACGCGCCGCATCGGCAACTCGCTCCTGGCATCGGAGAAAAATATTTCGCCGGTCCGGCTGCTGCGGTAGTACCAGCGCTTCAGCAGGGCAAGATGTTCCATGGTCTCCATCGAAGACGTCGCCTTCGCCAGCGGGAAGGAGTGCAGGGCTTGCAGCACTCTCGACTCCATCGATTGCGATTTTGCGTGCTCCGCCGCTTGAATTAGAAACGGCGACCGGGCCCGCGATTTTCCCGCACTCGATGCGAAAGAATGCGACCGTTCCCTCCAACTGGCTCGGCTGAATCATGAGCGCGGACATGCGATCGAGCCGCTGCACGATCTCGCGGCAGTTGGCTCACGATGGGCTTCAGTTTTTCCACGCGCACGTGAATCGCCGCCGCATCCTCGAACGCCAAGTCGGCCGAGGCCGCTTCTCGCTCCGCCGAAAACTGCCGCAGCAAAGAGTCTCCGCCAGAATCGAAGTACGCTTGCACCCGGTTCACCTCCACGGCGTATTCCTCATCGCTGCACCCCTTGAAACATGGGGCCAGGCACATTTTCATCTCGGAATAAATGCAGCCAGGAAATTTCGGATCGGGATTCAGATCGTCCACGCAGCGCCGCATCTTGAAGAAGTCGAGCGAGTCATTCATGAACTTCTCGGCGGCCACGCGCGAAACAAACGGCCCGTAGTAAAGCGACTTCCCGGTCAATCTGCCAGGCCGCGTCGTGATGGACGCGCGCGGATACTCGTTCTCCAGATGGAGCTTCACCAGCGGCGCAAAGCGAAACCGCATCCGGTTGGAATAGGTTTTTGGAAATGCCGCCCGCAGCACGGAGTAGAGCAGGAATCCCGACTCAAAGTCGGACCCGGTCGCCGCGTATTCGATCCCGCGGACCCGGTCACGCAAGTTCAGCTTCTTGGTTCGCTCCGCCACCGGCCCGAGCAGCCGCTGCAGCCGCCGCCGCAGGTTCGCTGTCTTGCTGACGTAAGGCTCCGCCTGCGGGTCTGCCCCGCGCAAAAGAAAAACCGCGGGCGCCGCTGGGACGGCGGCAAAGATTTCCGCATCTCGCTCAGGCGCGAATTCCAGTCGCTCGTTCAGCACGTGTCAATTCTAATGATGTGTCGAGGAAACTTCTCAGAATCAGCGGTGCAATGAATGCTCTGCAATATCACGAACCCGCTGCGCCGTCATCCCTTGCTCTTGCTCGACCGCTAAAGGATGCTCCGTCCGCTCCAAGACGAGATAGGGTCGCTCATTGACAGACCTGCTGTGGACGTTCGTCTTCAGATTCAGGGTTTCGGGGTAAACATCAATTGATGAACTCAGCCACCCAAAGTAGGAAGGCTCGTTTAGAAGCTTAGGGTCGTCCCAGAGGTCAACCATCTTGTCGAAGTTCCCTTTGCTCAACGACACCCAGACGCCCCAGCGAAAGGGCTGATCGCTTCCAATCACCGGAATCTCGATCAGTCCGCGAACGAAGAAATCCTGTTTCCTAATGACACAAAGATCGGAATTAAGGAAAGAATCGCCATCCGTCTTCAGGCTTTCCGACCAGTAGTGCGGCGCATCATACCCATAGTCGAGCGGCAGTCCCTTGTGCCACTCACCACATGTGTGACATTGAAATCCCTCTAAGTTCACGGACGGTATTCCTAATCGTCAATTAAAGAATAGGCAATTGAAAATCCTCTGCGTCTCGGTGTCTCCGTGGTGTAAGTTACCGAAAGTTAGCGCTCCGAAACTTCTGCCGGAAGTCACTCCCTTCGAGCGTGATAATCCGGCACATCTCGTGCAGCCGCGAGCGCATCCGCTCGCCAATCCGGTCACCCAGAGTCTCCCCACGCGTCGCCGCGCGAGCCGGCGAGATGGAGCCAGCAGCGCCCGCCGCCGGCTGATCGTCAAAGTTCGTCGTGATGATCGTCGTGCGATTGTCGTTATACCGCGTGTTCAGAATCAGGCTGACCGTGTCCCACACCCACTCCGTCGGTTTCACCGCTCCCAACTCGTCGAGCACGAGAACGTCGCACTCGAACACTGGACGCAGCACGTCGAGTTCCGTGGTCTGAACCGTCGCGTTGTAAGAGTTCTGAATCTGCTTCAGCAGCTCGCGATAGTCGTAAAACAGGCACGAGATTCCTCGATTCAAAATCAGCTCTTTCAAGATCCCAACCGCCAGGTGAGTCTTGCCCGTACCGATCTTCCCGATGATCAGCAAACCCTTGTCGCCTCGCGGATCGCACTTCCTCGCGAATCCCGACGCAATAAAGTGAGCCTCGGCCAGCGACGCGTCAGCGCCCGGAAAATCGGTGTCATAATTCGACAACTCGCAATGTTCATACCGCCGCGGAATCCGCGCCGTCGCCAGCAACGATTGCGCCCGCGCCCGCAACTGGCAATCGCACCGCGTCACGCGCCGGTCATTCACACTCGCACTGCGGCCAGTCGAACCGCCGGGCACAGTCTTCCACCCAGTCCCCTCACATAGCGGGCAAACCTCCGCGGGAGCCTTGATTTCCTGAGACTTGATCACCAGCGACCCTTCCACCTTTCCAGGATTTTCTTCTCTTTTGACTCTGCACCCGAAGCCCGGTTTCGCGCAAGCCGCAAACCTTGCCCTCCTGTGTACATCCTGTGAAGCAACGGCATCGCCTGTGGAGGGCGTAGGAAAACTTCGCCGCTGGCGCCCAAAAGCGGCTAGGGTAGGCCCAATTCGGGCCCGGCAGGTGCGAAACAGGCTTCCGGCGCGGATTTTCACAGTTGACATTCGCCACAGAGGGAGCACAATACAAAACGGTCAGGTTTCCCAACCCAGTCAAAGCCACGGTACGTCCCGGTTTCGGCTGGGCACGAAAGAGACCTGCGAGGAGAGACTATGAATAAAGCCGATCTGGTTGACAAGATCGCAGGCGCATGTGAAATCAGCAAAGCGCAAGCCACGACCGCTATTGATACCGCAGTGGACAGCATTACCGGCGCACTCCGCAAGGGAGATCGCGTAGCCTTGATAGGCTTCGGCACATTCTCCGTGTCGCAGAGAAAAGCGCGCAACGGGCGCAATCCGCAAACTGGCGCAACGATCAAGATCGCTGCCCGCAGAGTCGCGAAGTTTACCCCTGGGGCAGAACTCAAGAAATCAGTAAATAAGAAGTAATTCAGGAAGATTGCGATACTGCAAAACGGCAGGGGGTCGGCCCTGCCGTTTTTTCTTGCGGACAGGAATCAAAGCCAGGGTGGTCTGGAGTCACGCATATGCTCCGCGCAATTCCTAAGAGAGCATTCCTGCTGGTCGCCTTGCTGGCGGCTCTGGGCGCGCAGCTACCCGCAGACCTGCCATTCGGCGCCCTGCGCCGCATCTCGGACGTCCCCGTAATCGCTCCTCGCGGCAATGCCTGGGAAGCAGCCGGCACGTTCAATCCCGCAGTCCTCCAGCGTGGCAACAAGATCGTCATGCTTTACCGCGCACAGGATAAGCAGGGCACCTCGCGCCTCGGATACGCCGACAGCATCGACGGCACCCATTTCACGCGGCGCGACGAACCGGCCCTCAGCCCGTCGGAGGAGTACGAAAAAGATGGCGGAGTCGAAGACCCGCGCCTGGTTCAATTCGGCGACACTTACTATCTCACTTATACCGGCTACAACAACAAAGACGCGCAGCTCTGCCTGGCCACTTCGAAGGACCTGATTCACTGGGACCGCAAAGGCGTGATCATTCCCGCCAACAAAGGCAACTGGAATGTGAAGTGGACCAAGTCCGGCGCCATCGTCCCGCAAAAGATTGACGGGAAGTACTGGATGTACTTCCTCGGCACCAGCGCCGACAACAAAGATCAGACAGGCCTGGCAACCTCTACCGATCTGCTTCACTGGAGCGAAGCCACGCGCATTCCCGCTTTGCCGGTACGCCCCGGCCTCTTCGATTCACGGGTCGCTGAACCTGGCCCATCGCCAATCGTGACCTCGAAAGGAATCGTTCTCCTTTACAACGGCGCCGACGAAAAACTCGTGTACCGCACCGGCATCGCAATCTTCGATCGTAACGATCCGCGAAAGCTCCTTTGGCGCAGCCCTAAACCCATCTTCGAACCCGAGGCGCCATGGGAAAGGGCCGGCCAGGTCCCAAACGTAGTCTTCGTGGAAGGCATGATCCAGCAGCATGATCGTTATCTGTTCTACTACGGTGGCGCCGACACGAACGTCGGCGTGGCCGAAGCGCCGATCCAGCACTAACGCTTGACCCGCACCAACGCCGCCCCTACCATCGAACCAGGCCCCATGCGACCTCTCATTTCTTCCTTTCATCTATCTCGCCACGCGCTCGCATGCGGATCCTTACTACTCGCAAGCGCGCTCCACGCTCAGCAATCCAGGCCCGCGCCGCCGCCGCCTGCCGTCGCCAACTTCATCGACATCGCTGAAAAAGCCGGCCTGACCGCGCAAAATATCTTCGGCGGCCTCGACACCAAGAAATACATCATCGAAACCACCGGAACTGGCGTCGCCATCTTCGACTACGACAATGACGGCTGGCCCGACATTTTCCTGGTGAACGGCACGAAGCTGGAGGGCTTTCCTGCCGGCCAGGCTCCCACGAACCGCCTCTATCGCAATAATCACGACGGCACCTTCACCGACGTCACCGCCCAGGCAGGGCTCACCGCAACCGGCTGGGGCCAAGGCGTCTGCGTCGGCGACTACGATAACGACGGATGGGACGATCTCTACATCACCTACTATGGCAAGAATCGCCTCTACCATAACCAGAACGGCGTCTTCACCGAAGTCGCCGACAAGGCTGGCGTTGCGGGATCCGGCAAGGCTTGGGGTACCGGCTGCGCCTTCGTGGACTATGACCGCGACGGCCGCCTCGATCTCGTCGTCGCCAATTATGTGGATTTCGACCTCGCGACCGCTCCCGCTCCTGGCGAGCGTCCCACCTGCATCTGGAAGGGGGTTCCCGTGATGTGCGGTCCGCGCGGCCTGGCCGGGGCGAAGAATATTCTCTATCACAACCGCGGCGACGGCACCTTTGAAGACGTCACCACCAAAGCCCACATCGACCGCACCGACGGCCACTACGCCTTCAGCGTCTCGACCCTCGATTTCGACGAAGACGGGTGGCCCGACATTTTCATCGCCTGCGACAGCACCCCCAGCATCCTCTACCGCAACAACCACGATGGAACGTTCACCGACGTTGCCGTCACCTCAGGCGCGGCGTTCAACGAAGACGGACGCGAGCAAGCCGGCATGGGTTCCACCATCGCCGACTACAACGGTGACGGCCATTTGGATATTTTCAAAACAAATTTCTCCGACGACACCTCCACTCTTTACAAGAACAACGGCGACGGCACCTTCACCGACGCCACCTCCGCTGCCGGACTCGGCCTCTACACCCAGTACCTCGGGTGGGGAACCGTGTTTTTCGACATGGATAACGATGGCTGGCCCGACTTGATTCTCGTGAATGGCCACGTCTACCCCGAAGTCGACAGCCAGCACTTGGGCAGCAGCTACAAAGAGCCTCGCATCCTCTATCACAACAACGGAGACGGCACGTTTACCGACATCTCCGCGTCGGGCGGATCTGGCATCACGGCCCTGGCATCTTCGCGAGGAGTTGCCGTAGGCGACCTATGGAACGACGGCAAACTCTCCGCCGTCATCAGCAACATGAACGCCGCTCCCAGCCTTCTGGTGAATCAGATTCGCAACAAGAATCATTGGATCGCGATTCGCACCGTCGGCACTAAGTCGAATCGCGACGGCATCGGCGCCCGCATTCGCGTCAAAACCGCCGCGCGCATTCTGGTGGACGAGGTTCGCAGCGGCTCAAGCTATATCTCGAACAGCGACATGCGCGTTCACTTTGGCTTGGGAACATCCGAAAAAAACGAGTGGGTCGAAATCCTTTGGCCCAGCGGCCTGGCCGAGCGTTTCGCAAACTTGCCGGTAGATCAGATCCACGCCCTCAAGGAAGGCTCCGGCGCCGCGTTCGAAGCAAATACAAAAAAGCCATAGCCTTCAGAAGCGATTGATCTGCTTCGTCGTTTGTTCTTACTTGCCCCTGGAAGGCGCTCCAAACTGCATCGTCCGCGAGATCCCTTCCCCTTCCTTCACGTAAATCAACTGGTTGACCTTGATGTCCTTGAAGGTATCCACCTGCCCGCTGGGCCAGCGAATCTCCAGTGCATCCACCTTCTCCGCTTTCCCCACGCCAAAGTGAACCCGCAAATCGTTCTGTGAAAAATACCCTCCCCCGCTGCGCACTTCGTCAATCTGCGAATGCGCCTTCGTTTCCCCCGGCGGATGCGTCACGCACGTCACTCGCGCTCCAATTCCACTCCGGTTCGACTTGGTCCCGATCGTCCGCACTTTGATCCAGTTGTTCCCAAGCTTCGAATCGCACCGCAATAGTTGGGGATAATCGTTCACCGCATTCACCACGACATCAATGTCGCCATCGTTATCAAAGTCTCCAAAGGCCGCGCCCCGCGATGCCGTCGGCTGCGAAATCCCGGGCCCAGCCTGCAACGAAACATCCGCGAAATGCCCGTTGTGCAGGTTTTGATAGAGTAATTTCCGTTGCGCATACCCGGCCTCGGTCTTGAGTTGCTCCACTTCCGGATAGACGTGCCCATTGCAAATCAGGATGTCGGCCCACCCATCGTTGTCGAAATCGAAGAAACCGCAGCCCCACCCGAGATACTGCGTGTGCGCGCCGAGCCCCGCGGTGAACGTCGCATCTTCAAAACTCGCTCCTCCTTGATTGTGGTACAACGACGGCGTGTCGCCCGCAAAATTGGTCTTCACGATGTCCAGGTTCCCGTCCAGATCGTAATCCGCGGCCGAAACCCCCATCCCCGCCTGCGGTTTGCCGTCTGGACTCAAAGCGCAACCCGCTTCGATGGCGGTGTCTTCGAACTTGCCATTCTTCTTATTCTGATAAAGCACGCTCGCGGTCGAATCGTTAGCCACATAAATGTCAGGCCAGCCGTCATTGTCGAGATCCGCGGTCAGCACTCCCAGGCCATAGGTCCCGTTTGCCTTCAGAATCCCCGCAGCCTCGGAAACATCGGTGAACGTTCCATCGCCATTGTTGCGGTAGAGAATGTTCTTCCCGCCCTGCAGTCCCGGCGGTCCGCATGCCACCATCACACTCTTGTAGAGACACGGACCCGACTCCGGCACGGGCGCCGTTGCCAGATCAAGTTCAATGTAGTTCGCGACAAACAGGTCCAGTCGCCCGTCGCGATCGTAGTCCACAAACGCGCACCCCGTATTCCATCGCTTGCCGTTGCCCGCCACGCCCGCCTTCTGGCTGACATCGGTGAACGTGCCATCCCCATTGTTGTGATAAAGAACGTTCTTTCCGAAATAGGTGACGAACAGATCGTCCCATCCGTCGTTGTCGTAATCGCCCACGCAAACGCCTTGTCCCCAACCTGAATGGGCGACGCCCGCTTTTGCTGTGACATCGGTAAATGTGCCGTCTCGATTATTGCGAAACAAATGTGACGTGGGCTCGCTTCCTTTGGGAAATCCTTCGAGCCGCGTTCCGTTCACCACAAAAATATCGAGCCATCCGTCATTGTCGTAATCGTAGAAAGCGACGCCGCATCCGGTGGTTTCGAGCAGGTATTTATTTTTGTGTTCCCCGCCAAAAATAGTTTTCGCGTTCAGGCCCGATTCGCGAGCAACATTCACAAAGCTGACGCCCAGTTCGCCGCTGCCCTCGTCCTTTGGCGCAGCACTCTTCGCTTGCGGGTCCGCTCGCAACCAGCGCGGACGCGCCATTGCCAGCACGCTTTCCAGCGAAAGGACGAGTGCCGAACGGCTCAAAGATTTCAGAAAGATGCGGCGTGAAGGGAACAAGAGGTCGCTACCTGGCCCACTCGGCTCGTGCTAGAATTCGCCCCTACTCCTTATATTCAGGGAACCGCGACTTTGCAAGCTCCGGCCACGCCGAATCCCCGTTTAACAAGAAGGCCGAGATGAATCCTCTTTCTGTTGGCGTTCGACATTCCTCCTGCCACTCTCGCATTTCGAAGTGCATCTGCCTGCTGGCGGCCTGGCTGGCCTGCGCCGCTGTTTCGCCCGGCCAGCAGCCAGTTCCACCGCTTGAGTTGTCGCGCACCATTCGCACATGGGAGTTCCTGCCCGTCGTGGGCACCCGCGCGGGATTATTCGGCAACGAAACTGGCCGGTTCGAAGCCTGGGTCTACCCCCTGAAACTTTTTCGGGACTTTCACCTGACCTTCCACGTTGGCGATCGCGCGTTGCCCGCCGAGAGCCTCGCCCGCACTCTCACGGTCCGCCCGGAGTCGGCCTCGATCCTC
The DNA here is from genome assembly GCA_963819145.1 of uncultured Acidobacteriaceae bacterium. Taxonomy (GTDB): domain Bacteria; phylum Acidobacteriota; class Terriglobia; order Terriglobales; family Acidobacteriaceae; genus Sulfotelmatobacter. The sequence goes on along the minus strand of CAWFVB010000047.1, from coordinate 10,077 downwards.
TACGCAGGGGACTCGTTCCGCGTGCGCGAAACCGTGTGTGTACCAGTGAACCAAGCCGGAGCCGTGATTCTGCTGGAAATCGAGACCGAGCAACCGCTGGAGGTGCAGGCCTCATTCACCCCTGACTTTCAACTCGAATGGCCCGCCGCGCTCGGCGGAACGTTTGTCGATTGGGACGCGAAACAACACGCTTTCATCTTCGGCGAAGAGACGCATCGGTTTTCCGCACTGCTCGGCTCCCCAACCGCCGGCGATGCTCGCCTCGGCTATGAGACGAATTATTCGTCCTCCGACGAAAACTCGCTCCGCTTGGGCGTAACGCAAAAAGGAAAAGATACGAAGGTGCTCGTGATCGCAGCCTCGGTTCAAGGCGGTCCCGACGCGGAGAAAACATATCAGCACCTGGTGACTTCCTATGCCGATTCCATGCGCATCTCGCGCGACTACTACCGCGCTTATTTCCAGCGGACTGTCGGACTGGAACTGCCGGACGCAACCCTGCAGCAGGCATACGACTGGGCGCGTATCAGCACCCTTCAGGGCTTGGTTGACAATCCGTATCTGGGCCTGGGCCTGGTGGCCGGATATCGGACTTCGGGTGTTAGCCAGCGGCCCGGATTCGCGTGGTTTTTTGGCCGCGATTCCCTATGGACTTCATTTGCGCTCAACGCCGAAGGAGACTACTTCTCATCTCACGCCGCTCTCGATTTCATCAGCAAATACCAGCGCGAGGACGGCAAAGTCCCCCACGAAATTTCACAGAGCGCCAGCCTGATTCCATGGTTTAAGGACTACCCGTACGCCTACGTATCAGCCGACGCCACGCCGCTGTTTATCATCGCGATGAATGATTATGCGGTTCAGAGCGGAGACCTCGCCTTCGCCCGCGCCAAGTGGGACAACGTCTGGCGAGCCTACCAGTTCCTGCGCTCCACCTATGACGCTCAGGGCCTGGCTCAAAACCTTGGCGTAGGCCATGGCTGGGTCGAAGGCGGTCCGCTGCTGCCCGTGAAAAACGAGTACTACCAGGCTGGACTTGGCGTTGAAGCTCTCCGCGCCCTCTCCAACCTGGCACGACTCCTCGGCAAAGACGACATCCGTCAACAACTCGCAACCGAGTTCGATCACGCCAAATCCATTCTTGATCAAGCCTACTGGTCCGACGCAACGAACAGTTACGCGTTCGCTTTGGACAAGTCGAACCAGCGCGTCGAAGAACCAACCGTCCTGACCACCGTTCCGATGTGGTTCGGCTTGCCTGATGCCAGCCGGGCCGACAACACCATTACCCAACTCGCGTCTGCCGATCATCAGACCGACTGGGGCATGCGCATCATCTCCCAGCAGTCAAAGGTCTACGACGGCTCTGGCTATCATTACGGGTCTGTCTGGCCCCTCTTCACCGGATGGGCATCCGTCGGCGAATACCGCTACCATCGCGCCTTTCCAGCCTATTCCAACCTGCGTTCCAACGCGCTGCTCGCCGCTGATGGCGCCCTCGGCCACTTCACCGAAGTCCTATCCGGAGATTATTACCAGTCCTTCTCCACCAGTTCTCCGCATCAGATCTGGTCGGCGGCCATGGTCATCAGCCCGATTTTGCGTGGAATGTTCGGCTTGCAAACCGATCCGGAAAAGCATCAGATCACGCTGGCTCCGCATGTGCCCGCGGACTGGTCTTCTTTCGCGATGCGGAATGTTCACCTTGGCGAAATCAGCTTGGACTTCCAATATCGCAAAACAGCCGAGAGCACTGTCCTCGAAGCCAGGCGCACCGGAACCGGCGATTGCTGGGTCGAGTTTTCCCCATCGTTCAGCCTGCGTACTGAAGTCGTGAGCGTCGAGATGAACGGCCGGCCCTTGCCCTTCAAAATGCGACCCAACGCCAATGACCAGCATTTAGTTCTGCGTTTCCCTTTGAACGGCGGGCTAAACACCGTAGTCATTCGCGTCAAGAACGATTTCGCACTCGCCTTGTCGAACGATCTGCCTGCTCTTGGCAGCGTCAGCCGCAGCCTGCGCGTCACCTCCGAGTCGTGGAATTCAACTCGCACCCAGCTGACGCTGCAAGTCTCAGGCCGGTCGGGAAGCACCTACGAACTGGGCGTTTGGAACTCGAGCCAGATCGCGTCGGTCGGGGGCGCGATACTGACAAAGGCGGGGAAGTTGCAGGTGCAGATTCCCGGAGCCCCCGCCGAGTCCTACTCGCCCCAAAGCATTGTCATCCGCTTCGTCCGGCCCTGAGTTAATTTTCCTCTGCGCGCTTGAGCATGGCGGGGTACACTCGGTCCATATCAAGTCTTTCAAGTGTTTCGATACCGGGTCTCGGAGGATACTCACCGTTATGCCGCGCAGGATCTCGTGGATCATCTCGCTATCGGTTTTCTTCAGCCTCTCGCTTCTTGCCTCCGATGCGCAAACCAAAGCCAAGCCCGTGGACGCGGAAGGCCATCAATGGTGGCAGCACGCTGTGTTTTATGAGATTTATCCACGCAGCTTTGCCGACAGCAACAACGACGGCGTTGGCGACCTCAAGGGGATAACGTCGAAACTCGATTATCTAAAAGACCTCGGCATCGACGCGATCTGGATATCTCCGTGCTTTCCTTCCCCGCAAGTGGATTTCGGTTACGACGTTTCCGACTACGAAAATATCGATCCGATGTATGGTTCGCTGACCGATTTCGACATGCTGTCTGCCGAGGCCAAAAAGCACGGAATCCATATCATTCTTGACTTCGTCGTGAATCATTCCTCCGATCAGCACATGTGGTTCTTGAATTCGAAGTCGTCTCTAACATCGGCATACCGCGATTGGTATATCTGGCGCGACGGCAAGGGACCGGGCCAGCCGCCAAACAACTGGATGTCCACTTTCGGAGGATCGGCGTGGACGCTCGATCCTGTGACAAAACAGTACTACTACCATTATTTTTACGCAGAGCAACCGGACTTGAACTGGCGCAACCCGGCGGTAAAGAACGCCATGTTTGACGTGAGCCGCTGGTGGTACAAGCGGGGAGTCTCCGGTTTTCGCCTGGATGCCGTCGATACGCTCTACGAAGATCCAAACCTGCACGACAACCCGGTGCTTTCGGGAAAAAATGCATTCGGCGACCCCATCGAAGAGAACAAGTACAACGACAAGCTTCCCGAAGTACACGATACCCTGCGCCAGTTGCGCAAAGTGGCGGACGAGAACAACGCGGTGCTGATCGGCGAAACCTGGACCGCCAACATTGCGGAGTTGAACACATACTACGGCGAAGGCAACAACGAGTTGCAGTTGCCCATGGATTTTCTTTTCACCAAGGTGGATAAACTTTCCCCCGCGGAGTTCCGCAAGCAGATCGCATCGGTCAATTCCGCTTCCGGTTGGCCCACGTTCGTGATCAGCAACCACGACATTGTGCGCTCCTACGATCGCTACGGCGATGGCCAGCACAACGATCAGATTGCGAAGTTGATGGCGGGACTCTATCTCACTCTGCGCGGCACTCCGATTTTGTACTACGGCGAAGAGATCGGGATGAAAACGACGCCGCCCTCGCGCAAAGAAGACGTGAAGGATCCGATCGGGCGCACCGGCTGGCCCAAGGAGAAAGGCCGCGATGGCGAGCGCACTCCCATGCAGTGGGACGAAACCGACAACGCCGGCTTCTCGCAAGCTTCGCCGTGGCTCCCCGTACCTTCGACCTACAAGACGCACAACGTCGCGGATGAAGCGAAAGATCCGGACTCGGTCCTGTCGTTTTACAGGAAGGTGCTCAAGATCCGGCACGCGAACCGAGCTCTTCTCGACGGCAACTACACTCCGCTGAACGAGAACGATCAGAACGTGCTGTCGTACCTGCGCGTTTACAAGGACCAAACAGTGCTCGTAGCGCTGAACATGTCAGGCGCCGAACAGAAGGTGGATTTCGAAATGAGCAAGCATGGCTTCTCGTCGGCCAAGAGTCTGGTGGCAACGGGAAAATCATCGGTAAGCGGAGATGTGGTGACACTCGAACCGTATGGCGTCTTCATCGGCCAACTTTCGAAATAACGACGTTACGCTTTTATAGAATGCGCAAGGTCCTACGATGCACGAACTCTCGATCGCGATGAGTATTGTGGATGCGGCGCTGGAGGAATCCGCGCGCCGCGGCGTGCAGGTGAGCGCCGTGCATCTCAGGCTGGGAGCGCTTTCCGGGGTGGTCAAAGATGCGCTGCAGTTTTCCTACGAGATGGCCTGTCAGGAGACGCGGCTCGAAGGATCGCAACTGATCGTCGAGGAGCTTCCCGTAATCATATTCTGCCCGCAGTGCCAAAAAGAGCACACGCTAAGTTCAGTGCAACTGTTCGCCTGTCCGGTCTGCGGAACGCCGACCATGGACGTGCGCCAGGGCAAGGAACTTGAAGTCTTCGCGCTCGAAGTCGAGGAAGAAGAGCAGGAGGCGGAAGGCGCGGACACAGCAGCGCGGGCAGCGCGGGAATCGGAGGCACGGAAATGAGCGAGCCACGTTTGGTCGAGGTGCGCAGAAATGTCTTGAAGCAGAACGATGTGATCGCTCGCGGGTTGCGCGAACAGTTCCGAACCGCAGGAGTGTTCGTGGTCAGCCTGGTTTCCAGTCCGGGCTCGGGAAAAACCACGTTCCTCGAGAAGACGCTCACACAACTGCAGCCTCGCTACAAAGTGGCTGCGCTGGTCGGCGATCTGGCAACGGAGAATGATGCGGTGCGACTGGCGCGCAGCAAGGCTCCCGTGAAACAGATCACAACCGGAACGCTTTGCCATCTGGAAGCGGCGATGGTGCAGAATGCGCTGCAGGACTGGGACTTGAACGACCTGGACTTTTTGTTCATCGAAAATGTGGGGAACCTGGTGTGTCCTTCTTCGTATGATCTGGGCGAGAACCTACGCCTGGTGTTGATGTCGGTGACGGAAGGAGAAGACAAGCCGCTGAAATATCCGACGATCTTCAACAGCGCCGACGTCGCGGTCGTGACCAAGAATGAACTGGCGGCTGCGGTTGAATTTGACTGGGAGACGGCACAGAAGAGCATTCAGGCGGTGCGTCCGGGAATGCAGATTTTTCGCCTCTCGGCGAAAACCGGCGAGGGCATGGAAGAGTATCTGAATTTTCTGTCGAAGCAACTCTCCGAGCAGAGAGCGGTCGCTCACAGCTAGGAGGGCTTTAACCCTGCGGGAATCTGCCAATCAATAAACGCCTAGAAGCCGTACTTGGCGACGGTCTTCTTTTCTTTTTTGCTGATTACCGCAAGGGCGGCGTGCTCGGCTGGCAGGGTCAAGCTTAGGGGAGCGCCAGTGGCCTGGTCGCGAAGGCTGATGGTCGCGTCGTTGGCCGAGTCGGAGACCATGACATAGAGCACGGAGTCCGCCAACGCCGTCGGGAACACCAGGACGCCGCGCGGGAGCGGAGACTGCATGGTGAACATTGGCGTGATGTTCAGACGCGCGGCGACGTAGGCGTAGAGGTCGGCAGTCGCCTGCAAATCTTCAGAGAGTTCGACAGGATTCGACGACCAGAAGATACGGCCTTTGCCATGAGGAACCTCTTCGAGGGTAGATCCATTCTCAAAGCGCAATGAGTCCAGCATGTTTTGCTGCGGCTGACCGTAGGCGAGGGCGAGCGAACGCGTTCCAAGAAGAACCGCAGAATCGTGATATGTGAGCGGTTCAACGTGGGCCGCAAGTCCGATCTCGCGCGCACGATGCATGACCTGCCAATGCTGATCGCGATCGAGGGGACCGGTGATCAGAAGACTTCCTCCAGCGTCTACGTACTTCAAGAGCGCTTGCCATGCAGGCTCGCCCAGCGCCTGAGGCGAAGGCAGAATCGCCAGCTTTGGCAGTCCCAGCTTCGCGATATGGTTCTCAGCGATCACATACGCCGGCAAGTGAACATCATAGGCAAGGGCGCGAACAGCGCGTCGTTGTGCTTCCAACTGGAAGTCCGCGAGGACGGAATACTGGGCGGCTTGCGAGGTAATGATCGCAATCGAAGGCAGCTGTGGATCGTGAAGGTAAGGCTGCAATGACGGAGAGAATTGGGCAAATGCGCGCAGAACGGTCGCCTCCGGCTTCTCGGTATAGTCGGTGCGCACCGCTCCGATCGGCGTCTCATTGCTCTCCGTCATGTAGGAATTGCGTGTTCCAGAGCCATTCGATGGCGCCAGATCCCTGAATGAACGACGCCGCGATTTTCCGTTCGAGAAGAGCGGCTTCACTTTCCGGCGTTCGACGAGCAACCTCATCCAGATTCAACTCGCGCTGCAGGCCGGTTTCCTGAATCAGCATGGCCTCGCCGGGCTGCTTGGCTGCGAGCGAATCCCACAAGACGTAATCGTTTTGCCACCAGGAATGATTGGTCGTGAAGTCCACGGACTCGCCCCAGAAGGCCGGCGACAGGCGATCCTGAATGCCGCCTTCGTCCTGGCCCGACGGTAACGAGTTGTTGTGAGCCCGTGGCGCGGATTGTGTCACGCATGGTTCGCGCCCAATGGGTGAACGATTCCTGCGCGAACAGAAAATAGTCGTAGAACCCTCAGCGAATTCGTGGCCGGCGTACATGCCGCGCGGCGAAAACTCCTCGGCCTGCGGAAGAGAAATCGTCCCGGCGACGGAATCCGGCGGAACATTCCACAGAGCGGCCAGCGCGCGCCCGATCGGGATAGCGCGCGCTCAGCCAGCGATTCCAGCCGGCGAGTTCGATGGGATCGCCATTGGGGCGCATCGTCCAAAGTGCTGTGGAAAAGCTCGGCTCGTTGATCAGATCCCAGGCCAGGAAGGGCACGTCGTGGAAGCGCGCGACCACGGAGGAGACCAGCGTCTGCTGCCGGCGGATGGCTGCGGGTCGAGGAAGGCGTTCGCGCCTCCGAGAACATCGGGCAGAAAGGCAAAAAAATTGAATTGCACCGGCAGGCCGTTTTTGCGCGCCGTCATGAGATAAGCTTCGAGCGTGCGGAGCGTGCGCTCGTAGGGCTGGCCGTTTTCATCGCAGAATTTGTCCCAACCGGTCCACCAGCCGGTGCGGATCATGTTCAGGCCGGCGTCTTGAATCTGCGCGATATCCTGGTTCCACATGTAGACGTTCGGATGCTCGAAGTACAGGCGCTGCACTTCGCTGGACATGTAAGTCGTGCCGACCACCGCAAGAGGATGGCCATCCAGTTCGAAGTAGTCGTGATTGACCGCCAGATGCGGGCCGGAGCGCAAGATAGTCTTCGTCGCGAATCCAGAAGCCCGAGTGGTAGATCGCGCGGACGCGACCGCCTTCCAGCAGCTGCGCTTCGATGAAGTAGAGACCCTTGCCCTGCGGAGCAGGCAGCACAATTGGTGCATCGTTGGAAGCCGAACCGTTATCGGTTGAGCGATTCGAAGGCTGCGCCTCCGGATACGTTGAAACCTTCACGGTACGCGCCGGTTTGGGCTGGTCTGCCGCGATGCCAAAGCACTTCCAGTTCAACGGGCTCGCCGGGGAGATAGAGGGGCAACACCGGACGCACAATAAATTCCTCGGCGCCCTGCAGCGCCGCTCCGCAAGGGACTGGACGAAGCCTGCATTGTCGAAAAATTCGGGCGGCAGTTCGGCGTTGACGAAAATCCATCGGCCGCCATCGAAACCGTTTCGGTAGTGATCCACCTGCACGACGGGCGCGGACATTTTGCGCCCGTTCTTCACGCCCCAGGCGAGCGATCGAGGCGCGCATCGATCGAGCCGGCGGCGCCGCCGCGATGGTAGAGGTCGACCGCGCTGAGGCGAATCACGGGGCTGAAGGCGCGCTTCCACGCGAAGGCAGGGACTTGCAGGGGCACATCCGGGTTCGGCTGAAATTGCAAGCCCTCCGGAGCCGGGAGTCTCCTGGTACTGATCAATCATGAGTGGACGAATGAAACGCACGCTGTAGTCGCGAAGATGCCACTGGCCGTTTTCGCGATAAGCCGCGCGCGTGAAGGGCATACCGCCTAGAACCAGCAGATCGCCCCCGCGATTCAGGAAGGCCTGGATGGCCGACCATGCGTCCTCGGGAAAGGCCGAACCATAGGGAAGCACCAGAAGGCGAGTGGGCGCTCGGCCAAGGCATCTGGAAGTTGTGCCGCGTCGGCCCGTTGAGCCCCAGGCAGCAAGGCCGCCAACTGCTGAGAAGAAGGCAGGGCAGAATCAGCCGCCGGAAAACCGGGTTCGCTGAACACGACCACGCCCGGAATGCTGGACTGGGCGAGCAAAAGGGCCGGGCAGAGCAGGACGAATAGAGGCTAGAGGCGGGAGGCTGCAATATTTGCTCATGGTGTGGCCTGAAAAAGAAACCTTCCGCTAAGAACGATTGCAGTCCCGGCGTCTGAATGTCAAGCTAGAGAAACGATTTTCTAGGGCACGAATTCGATGTCTGTCCCAGAAAAATGCGCGGAAACAACGGCCTGGCGATGCTATGATGGCGGCGATTCCGGGCTCAGCACTCTCTGGGAAGGGTGGATACATGAACTCTATGGCGATCACGGCCCCCAGCAGTTCCACGGCTACGACGGCGCCGGACATCGGGCAGAGCTACAGCGTGCCCGCTGGCGATGGTGACCACGCTTTTCTTCATGTGGGGCTTTCTGACCTGCCTGAACGACATTCTGGTCCCACACCTGAAATCAATTTTCGACCTGAGCTATGCGCGAGGTCATGCTGATTCAGTTCGCATTCTTTGGAGCGTATTTCATTTTCTCCATTCCTTCCGCCAAGATCATTGACTGGATTGGTTACCAGCGGTCGATGGTGGCTGGGCTTGCTCACCATGGGCGTGGGTGCATTCCTGTTCGTGCCGGCGGCGAGCGTCCCGTCGTACCCGCTATTTCTGGGCGCGCTGATTGTTCTTGCCGCCGGCATCACCTGCCTGCAAGTGGCGGCAAATCCCTACGTGACGGTGCTGGGAAAGCCGGAGACCGCTTCCAGCCGCCTGAATCTGACGCAGGCGTTCAACTCCCTGGGAACGTTTCTGGCGCCGTTCTTCGGCGGCCTGCTGATTCTGAGCGCAGCGCCCAAAGACCATGGAAGAGATACGGGCACTGGCGCCCGACGCCCTGCAGGCTTATCGCTTGCATGAGGCGGCCACGGTCAAGACGCCTTATGTGGGTCTCGGCATTGCGCTGGTAGTGCTTGCCGTCGCCATCGGCAGTTTCAAGTTGCCGAAAATCGAACACGCTCAGCACAAAGTCGGCGAAAAAGTAAACGACTCGATCTGGAAGCATCCGAACCTGATCTTTCGGCGCGATCGCCATCTTCGTTTATGTCGGAGCGCGAAGTTTCCATCGGGAGCTTCCTGGTGAACTACTTCAGCCAGCCTGAGATTGGCGGGCTTGACGGAGAAAGTTGCGGCGAGTTTTGTAGCCTTCTACTGGGGTGGGGCGATGGTCGGGCGTTTCATCGGTTCCGGGCTTCTGCAGAAGATGAACACCGGAAAGTCTGCTTGGCATTTGCGCAGTCTGCGCCGCCGCGCTGGTCGCCATCTCCATGCTGAGCACGGGACACGTTGCCATGTGGAGCATCATCCTGGTCGGCTTCTTCAACTCCATCATGTTCCCGAGCATTTTCACGCTGGGTGTGGCGGAACTTGGCCCCCTCACCGGCGACGGGTCCGGAGTCATGATCATGGCGATTGTGGGCGGAGCCATCATTCCGCTGGCGCAGGGCTGGATTGCCGATCGCATCGGTATCCATCACGCCTTCTTTCTGCCGGTGATCTGCTATCTCTACATTCTGTTTTTCGCGCTGAGCGGATCGAAGCCCAACAGCGAGCGGTATGCGAAGGCGTAGAACTAGGAGATTGAGGGTGAAGTGTGAGGGTCAGTCCCGGGCTCCGATAATTGAAACGAGCCCATGGCCCAAAGTAAGAAACCCGGCCCCAAATCGACCGTCGTTACACTCAAAGCCGTGGCTGAGCATGTGGGGCTGACGCCCGGCACGGTTTCCGCCGTGCTTAACGATTCCCCGTCCGCCCGGTCCATTCCGCAAGAGACCAAGAACCGCATTCATTCGGCGGCGAAAGAACTGAATTACCAGCCCAATTTTTTTGCCCGGACGTTGCGCA
>CAWFVB010000046.1:0-57659 GCA_963819145.1 uncultured Acidobacteriaceae bacterium | reverse complement strand
GCTTGCTGATTCCTGCTTTTTGACCCCCGCGGTTCACCGAGACGAATGGAAATCGCTGAACAGCCAGCACGCCTCTTCCAGCCTGCATTCGCCGTCTTCCTCCGCGAAGAAACCGCCGAAGGCGTGCCCGGGGGTCGAAGTCCCAGCACCGCAACCCCGCCTTTGTCACCTCCTCTGTGGAACCGGTGGAACGGCAGATTCCCCGTGCACGAACCTTCCGCTCTCACGCTGGACTGCTGAGCTGTTGCGCTTCGTCTTTCCCTAGCTGCGGAAAACTCTGATTTTCGCGCGCGTTTTGAAGGGGCGCGGCTTTACCCTTAGCCGCTGAGGTTCGCTGTGGGGCTGCAGAAGAAGTTTTGTAGCCCCTCAGCAGCCCGGTTTTCTCCTCGATCAGAAGTCACATTCGCTTGTGACCCCAATCACATTCCATCTTTTATCCCCCATCTAGACTTTCCTGTCGTTACAGTCGGGCGCGCGAAGGCCCGCGGAGGAAGAAAATGCGTGTAACGAAATTCATCAGCCTGGCAGTGATTCGTGCTCGCGATCTCGGCATTGGCCGTCGCGCAACAAGCCCCGGCTTAAACTCCACCCGTCGTGAAGCACGTGCCCATCGCCGACGCCCCTTCGAATTCGGGCAAGGAAATCTTCAAAACCTATTGCGCCGTTTGCCACGGAACCGACGGCAAGGGCAAGGGCCCGGGCCACCGCCATGAAGCTCCGCCGACCGACCTGACGGCTCTGGCGCAGAAAAACGGCGGCAGCTCCCCGGGCGGCTCACGTCGCGTCCGTCATTCGCGGACAGGGTCCACCTTGCCCTCGGACGGCAGCCAGGACATGCCCATTTGGGGTCAGTTGTTTTCCAGCATCAGCCAGGGTATGAAGCCCAAATGTGTAATACAGAACCACGAACCTGGTGACCTACATCGAGACATTGCAGGCGGAAGCAAGGCTCACGGAAAGAAAAGAGCGGTGAGCGGTGAGCGGTGCGGCTAGTGAGCCCAACTGGATCATCGCTCACGGCTCATTGCTCATGACTCACCGCTCATGCACTCGCTGGTAATGGCCCGCAACCCGCGTCTAACCAGCCATTCCCTTGTCGCCCAATCTACTTACCTACATTGTCCGATTGGCAAGACTCACTTCAGTACCTTAGTGCTCCCCCAATATCGCCTTATAATCCAACAAAATATCAGGAAGGATTCCCCGTTCTTTTCAGGGAGCGCCCGCACGACGCGCGGTGCTGCAGCCTGCCACATGTTTAGGAGGACCATATTTGGATCCGTTCATCGCATCAACGGTTTTTTTCCTCGGGCTGGCCTTCGGCAGCTTTCTGAATGTGTGTATCTACCGTTTGCCGCTGGCCTTATCCGTGGTCACGCCGCGTTTGGGTCTTGCCTTTAATGCAAACTGGTATCGCTTTTTATGACAATCTTCCGGCGCCGAGCTCTCTGTTTTGAACGGCGCCGTCAGTGCAATCGCACCCCTCGCCGCGCTATTTGCTGATCGAGTTGCTCACCGGTGTGTGCGTTGGCCTGCTACTGGCATTTCGGATGGACGTCTCCCATGTTGAAGTATCCCGAGCTTCGCGTTTCTGCTGTCGGGGTCGATTTTTACGATGCTGAAACCAAGCTGCTCCCCGACAATTTCACTCTACCCTTTGGCTCTGGCCGGTCTTGACCCGTGCGGTTAACGATCTGGCTTCGCAATTCCTGCCGGGAATCGTGAACCTGCCTTCAGCGGTGAGATGACGCCGCGGATGCTCTCGCTGCTCGATTTCCTGCTGGGCGCGGCGCTGGGGCGCTTCGTTCATCTATGGCGCGGGCGCGATCTATTTGCGCTGGCGGGGCGCAGAGGGTATGGGCTTCGGTTTTCTGAAGCTTATGGCGCACGTGGTTTGGCAATGAGTTGATGGTGTTCACGATTTTCACCGCGTCGCTTGCGGTATCGCGCCTTCGGAATCTCCACCGTCGTTTGGCTGAAGCGCACGCACCGTTTCGCCGAAACGGCTGGCCAGTGCGCAAGCTGCGCGGCGACGCGGATGGGAGTCGGCACAAACCGTCTAGGCCCCTTTATTACAAGATGCCCTTGTTTGGCGTTTTTCTCGGCAGCATGGCCTTGTTCGCTTTCTTCTTCGGCAATCCATCTGCACTGGTATGGAGACCTCTGGGATTCCGGCCAACCCGATGTTGCGCGCGGGCATCTTCTTTCTGCGCCGGCTTCGCGTTTTTGCTGGCCCTGATCTTCATCCGCGTGCTGCGCAAAAGTATTTAGGAAGACGCTGAGGTCGGCGATGGAAAACCGCCATCCCTCGAAACCTCGCCGCTGCATGTGTACAGCACCGTGATCCAGCACTGAAGCAGCAGAAGCATGAACTGGAGGTGGAGTCGCAGGCCGAACAGCATCGCGCCCGCACGACCGAATCCTTAGCCGGCCGTGCTCAGCAACCTGTCCTCCGGCGTGCTGGTCTTCGGAATGAATGGACTGGTGAAAACCTCCAATGCCGCCGCAAAGCGGATCTCTGGGTTTCGCCTCCACGACGGGCATGGGCGCGGAAAATGTTTTCCGCGCCCATGCCCGTCGTGGAGGCGAAACCCAGAATCTGCTTTGCGGCGGCATTGGAGGTTTTCACCAGTCCATTCATTCCGAAGACCAGCACGCCGGAGGACAGGTTGCTGACACGGCCTGGCTGAAGGTTTCGGTTGTGCGGGCGCGATGCTGTTCGGCCTGCGACTCCACCTCCAGTTCATGCTTCTGCTGCTTCAGCTGTGGATCACGGTGCTGTACACATGCAGCGGCAAGGTTTCGAGGGATGGCGGTTTTCCATCGCCGACCTCAGCGTCTTCCTGAATACTTTTGCGCAGCACGCGGATGAAGATCAGGGCCAGCAAAAACGCGAAGCCGGCGCAAAAAATACGATGCCCGCGCGCAGAAACATCGGGTTGGCCAGGAATTTCACCAGAATTCCCATCCAGTGCAGGAATTGATTGCCGAAGAAAAGAAAGCGAACAAGGCCATGCTGCCGAGAAAAACGCCGGAACGGCATCTGATAAAAGCGGTAGACGGTTTGTGCCGACTGCCATCCGCGTCGCCGCGCAGCTTGCGCACTGGCCAGCCGTTTCGCGAAACGGTGCGTGCGCTTCAGCCAGACCACAAACACGGTGGAGATTCCGAACAGCGACCCCGCAAGCGACGCGGTGAAAATCGTGAACACCGTCAGCTTCATTCCGAGAAACGCTCCCACCATCGCCATGAGCTTCACGTCGCCGAAGCCCATACCCTCTGCGCCCCGCCAGCGCAAATAGATCGCGCCCGCGCCATAGATGAACGAAGCGCCCAGCGCCGCGCCCAGCAGGGAATCGAGCAGCGAGAGCATCCGCGCCGTAATATCACCGCTGAACGGCAGGTTCACGATTCCCGGCAGGAATTGCGAAGCCAGATCGTTGACCGGTACGAGCAGGCTAAAGATCAGGCCGAGAGCCAGGCCGGGTAGAGTGAGTTTGTCGGGGAGCAGCTTGGTTTCGGCGTCGGTAAAAATCAACCCGAGCAGCAGAAACGCGAAGCTCGGATACTTCAACATGGAGAGCGTCCATCCGAAATGCCAGTAGCAGGCCAGAAACAGCACGCCGGTGAGCAACTCGATCAGCAAATAGCGCGGCGAAATCTGCGTCTTGCACTGACGGCACCGTCCGCCCAGGATCAGCCAGCTCAGCACCGGAAGATTGTCATAAAAAGCGATGGGCTGCTTGCATTCGGGGCAAGCCGAACGCGGCGTGACCACGGATAAGGCCAGCGGCAAACGGTAGATACACACATTCAGAAAGCTGCCGAAGGCCAGCCCGAGGAAAAAAACCGTTGATGCGATGAACGGATCCAAATATGGTCCTGACGTCTGGCAGGCTGCAGCCCACGCGTGCGCGGGCGCTCCCTGAAAGAACGGGAATCCTTCCTGATCTTGTTGGATTATAAGGCGATCATCTGGGGGAGCACTAAGGTACTGAAGTCACTGTCCAATCGGACAATGGTCGGTAAGTGCATGGGCGACAAGGGAATGGCTGGTTAGACACAGGGTTGCGGGCCATTACCAGCGAGTCATGAGCGGTGAGTCATGAGCAATGAGCCGTGAGCGATGATCCAGTTGGGCTCGCTCACCGCTCACCGCTCACCGCTCACCGCTCTTTTCTTTCCGTCAGCCTTACTTCGCCTGCAATGTCTCGATGTAGGTGACCAGGTTCGTGGTTCTCTGCTGCACCTGGGCTTCGTGCCCCTGGCTGATGCTGGAAAACAACTGACCCCAAATGGGCATGTCCTGGCTGCCGTGCGAGGGCAAGGTAGCCTGTCCGCGAATGACGGACGCGACGTGAGCCGCCGGGTATTTGCCGCCGTTTTTCTGCGCCAGAGCCGTCAGGTCGGTGGGCGGAACTTTCATGGCCGAGGCCGCCGGCCCGTTGCCCTTGCCGTCTGTTCCGTGGCACACGGCGCAATATGTTTTGAACATTTCCTTGCCCGAATTCGAAGGGGCGTTGGCGATGGGTACATGCTTCACGACGGGTGGAGTCTGAGCCGGGGCTTGTTGCGCCACGGCAAGAGCAGAAATCGTGAGCACAATGACTGCCAGGCTGATGAATTTCGTAACACGCATTTTCTTCCTCCGCGGGCCTTCGCGCGCCCGACTGTCACAACACGAAAGTCTAGATGGGAGATAAAAGATGGAATGTGATTGGGGTCACAAGCGAATGTGACTTCTGATCGAGGAGAAAACCGGGCTGCTAACAGGCTGCGGAAAACTTCTTCTGCAGCCCCACAGCGAACCTCAGCGGCTAAAGCCGCGCCCCTTCAAAACACGCGCGAAATCAGAGTTTTTCCGCAGCTAGGGAAAGACGAAGCGCAACAGTTCGCCTTCCAGCGTGAGAGCGGAAGGTTCGTGCACGGGGAATCTGCCGTTCCACCGGTTCCACGAGGGAGTGACGAGGCGAGTCTGCGGTGCTGGGACTTCGACCCAGCCTTCAGCGGTTTCTTCGCGGAGGAAGACGGCGAATGCAGGGCTGGAAGAGGCGTGGCTGTTCAGCGATTTCCATTCGTAGAGGCTGGCCGCCAGGCTCTCGGTCAACGATTCGCGGGGGTCGAGAAAAAGCAGCCACCCAGGAGGGGCGAATCGCAGAGAGTGTTCCGGGGATTCTCCTGCCTGAGCGTTCACCACCTGCGCGCCATATTCGCGAGCGATCTGCACCGTGCTGTCGCGGGAACCATGGTCGACGACGAAGATGTCGTCGCAGGGATAGAGACCCTCGAGGGCGCGACCCACCCGCATGGCGTCGTTTTCGGTGTGCAGCACTGCCGTGATCGAGAGCATGAGAAGCGGTTGCGACAGAGAGTGTACGCGATTGGAGCGGCGTTCGGTATGGGGAAGAAACCCTACTGCTGCGGAGTCTCAGGTTCGGGCATGGACATGCCGCCGATGATCTGCCAGTTCGCTCCGTTCTTGATCCAGGTATGCGTGATGCGGGAGAGGGTTGGATGGCCGACGCCGTCCTTGTCGACCCATTGGGCGGTCATGCGATAAAACACCATGGCAACGTTGCCGGTGATACGGATTCCCGCGGCCTGGAACTCACCCGGCTTGAACGTTAATCCCTTGGCGGTTTGTGACGTAATCCAGTCGGTGATGTGGTCCTTGCGACGGGTTCGGAACTCATGCGGGGCCAGCCGAGGAAATCGTCGTGCCACAGGTTGCGATACGCGGACAAATCGTTGTTCTGCACGTAGCGCCAGTAGGAATGCTCGAGGTCCCAGATGGTTTGCTCGGTCATGTTAAGGGCCTTGGCCTTGGCCGAGCTTTCCTGCGCCCGCAGCGGGGTTGCCAGCATGGCGGCCAGAGTGAGAGCGGCCAGCGTCGCGAGAATTGTCTTTGAAGAAAACCCACTTCGCGCAAAGAACGCGCCCGATGGTGTTGTCATTCTTTTTTCCTGGGGATGAGATTATTGTTGCGCGTCGGTCAGCTTCGGCCGGTCTGTATTTGGGCCGGGCGCCTGCACGACTTCAATGGGCGCCTGCAGAGTGAAATTCAGCACGGTTTCCGAGGGCAGCTTAATCTGCTGGCCTTTAGTCGCGGCCTGGACTCCGCCGCCAACTCCCGCGCCGGCGGCCGATCCGATGGCTGCGCCCTTGCCTCCCCCGGCGATGGCACCGATGATGCCGCCAATGATGGCGCCTCCGCCAACTTTTTCGGCGGTGTTTTTGCCGCGTGAGCTGCCGCTCTTGCGGTACTGGTCGGTCTCGAGGTTATACGTCTTGCCGCCGGACGAGAGACTGTCGAGTTGCATTGCGACCGTCGATTGGCCGGCAAACTTGCCCGCGCTTTTCACTTCTACAAGATGTCCGGTGAGTTCGACGCCGGCGGGTACCGCTTGCTCTCCGTCAGACGTGAGCGGAGCGTTCAGCGTGGCGTGGAAGGTGTCGCCGGTCTGGTTCTTTTCGCTGTCGATCGGATCGATAAGGCGAACCGTAATCTGCGTGCCCTGGTCAATGATCAGCCTCCTCGGGGATGGTGGCGGTTGAGGCGCGTTGTCGGCAGCGGGTGTGCTGTCGGGCGGAGGAGGTTGGTTGCTGGCTACAGTCTGATCAGGGTTCGAGTCGGAATTGTCAGCGGAGGAGTTGTCAGCAGCATGCGACTTGCGAGATTTTTTTCCAGCAGCGGGCTTGGTGCTATTCGCCGGCGGAATGCCGGAGGCTTGAGTCGTGGCCTTGGTCGGGGCTGACGGCTTGGCCGGCTCCGTCGACGCACTCGCCGGGGCGTTGCCGACTTGCAGGTTGTTGATGACCGTCTTCACGCCCGCGACCGACGCGGCCTGGCGGCCTGCCGCTTCGCGCTGCGCCTCGTTCTCCACCGTGCCCGACAGCGTGACCACGCCACTGTTGGCCTGTACGGTGAGCTGCCGGGTGGAGAGACCAGAATCCTGGCTGAACTTGCCCTGGATCTCGCTTGAAACCTGGGCGTCGTCGGGTTTCTTCGCGCAAGCCACGCCCAGTCCCAGGACGATCGCCAGCACGAGGGAAGACGTCAACAGGGAATTCGTTTTCATACCCGTCTCCTGACATGGGGCCCGCGGCGGGGCCGCCGTGATGCAGATACAGTTTAGATGCTTCGTGGCATTTGTGCAGATGTAAATGGGAATCGGAAACGCACTGTCCGGGGGTCAATCTCAAAGGGGTCAATTTCAAACATCGTCCGATTCGAAGATGGAACGCGGGACGGTGATGGTCTTGCCGGTTTTTTCAGCGCACCGGTTCGCCGCTCTTCAGGCAGTCGATGGAAGTGCCGCCGCGCACGCTGCGGAGGACTCCGCTTTCGTCAGCGCAAAAAACTGCCGAGTCCTGGGGCATGCGCGGCAGACGCGGCACCGCCGTCAGTCTGTAACGAGCCTCGACTTCGCCGTCAGGAGCGGGATCGCAATTGCTGATGGCAAACATATAGGGCGAATCTGAGATGCGGCTGGCGAGCGCCTGCTTTTCCGCATCGGTTGCGCCTTGCAGGCCGGTGGAGAGCACCTCATTCAGTTGGCAGATGTAGAGTCCCTCCTTGGTGGAACGGCGCGACTCATCCTCGATGGCGATCAGTTGGTAGGCGAGCGTGCGGGCAGTGAATTCGGCTTCCCGGGCGCTGTCTGGGTCGAGCGGCTGCTGCTGATCGTAGGAGCGGAAAACTCTCTGTACCAGCGCGTCGCGCCGAAACCCCTGCGCGGTGTCCTGAAAAAGGCCCCAGACCACAACGCCGGCCAGCGAGATCAGTGCAAGCTGGATGTACGCAATCCACAATGCTGCGCGCGCAGTGGCCTTGCCATTCAGGGCGCCGTCGCTGGCTTTGATGCGATTTTCGGCCAGGTGCCCGAGCACGATTGCGGCGATCCCGAGCGGCAAGAGGAAGGAAACGATGCTCAGGCCCAGCGCGGCTCGCGCCATAGTGCTGCAGGGCGCGCGGTTTCCCGCCGGGATCGGGGAAGCTTGCGGATCGTCGCCGACTGGGTCGCTGGTCATGCTATTCACTCAGGGATTTCACTAGGGCACGGCCTCGCCGTCGGTGGGGCAGCTCCCAGGGTGGTAGAACGTTTTAGCGAGGATTTCGCCGTAATAGTCGGAGCGGTAGCGGCGGATGACCCGGGTTTGATCGAGGCAATAAATGGACGATTCCGCGGGGTTGACGGTGTCCTGTCCGAACGCGGTTGCCACGTAGCCGTCCGCATCGCCTCGGCGGCACAAGACCTTGATGTCGTAATGCGACTGGCGCACGTGGAGATTCAGTTCCTCATTCGCAATGAAGTTGGTGAGTTCATTCAAGTCGCAGGCGTAGCCATCGGGATGGGCTGAGCGGTAGGTTTCCTGCGCCGCCTCGATGAGATGCAAAGCGTCGATTACTTCCAGGTGCCGTTGGGCGAAGGCGGACGCCGACGGATGGTCGGGATCGCCGTACTTGATCCGCTGGATGAGCGCCGCCCGGACGTAGGGATCGCGGTCGAGATGCTGATTGATGTCACGCCAGAGAGCGGCGACTCCGACCAGCACCAGGGCAAAGATCGCAAGTTGGAGATAGCTGAGGATCAATCCCGCAAAAGCCAGCCCAGTGCCGGTTTGCCGGCCCCGGCTGCTTGCGATTTGCCGGCGCGAAGAGTGCCCCATGACTACGGCGGCTATTCCGACCGGAGGAATGATCGCCAGGAAGCTTAAGGCAAAGCTGGCGATGGCCATCCGGTTGACGACGGGCTGAGATACTGGCGCGCGAGTGGCAGGCACGGGTTTGGCTGCTGTCAGAACGGATGGAGCAGGAGGCTTTGCAGGAACAAGTTGAGGGGCGAGCGGCTTGGCGCAGGCGCGGCAGAACTTGCGCCCGTCGGCGTTATCGTGGCCGCAATGAGGGCAGAGCATGACCCATTCAGCTAGTGAATAAACTTGTAATCGACGATGGAGGCCGCCAGAGCGGAATTTTCTTCCACCTCAGGGGCGTCTTTGAAACGCATCACGCGGCCCTGGCACACGACGTTGCTGTTCTTCTGCCCGGAGATTTCTTCCGGCATCTCAAACACCATCTCGATGAGCGCATTGACGGGAAGTTGTTGCGGCCCGTTGAACAGCACTCCGCTCTGACTGATGTTTTCGATGATGCCTTCGTACCAGGTGCTGGTTTTGTTGACGCGATAGCGCAGGGGGATATCGAGCTTCAGGCGGCGCGCACGGGGCACCCACGACGGACGCTTTTCGCGCGTGTGGCTGCGGCGAATGGCGGCGTCGGGCTTAACGTGCTCCACGCGCTGGGTGCGGCGCATGGTGGTCCAGTCATACTTGTACTCCGCGGCGCAGAGCAGGCAGACCTGATAGTAGTCGCCATCCGTGCCACGGCGCGGCCAGGAGAACTCGTGAGAGCAGCGCCCAAGCATAAGCACATCCAGGAATTTTTTTTGCGGCATGATTGGTTACTTCCGGGTCAAACAGCCTCGGACGCAAACTCATCATCGCGCGAAGGTCTGACTTTGGGTAGGTTACTTTCGTGTGGGGTTGGGTACATACAGGAGCCCTAAATGGCGCGGATGCAGGGAGTTAGGCTGTGGAACGATTTCAGGGAAGCGAGGCGGGGTGCCGAGGTCAAGCGCGACCATCCCGTGTATCATCCCGTGTATCATCGGCCAATGGACGGCGCTTCGAGCGACGTGGCCGCGTTCATTCTGGCGGGCGGGAAGAGCACGCGGATGGGGGCCGACAAGGCTTTCATGATGCTCGACAGGCGCACACTGCTGGCGCGGGCGCTGGAGTTGGCGCGAACGGTGACAGCCGATGTGCGCATTGTGGGCGACCGGGCGAAGTTTGCCGCTTTCGCGCCGGTGGTGGAAGATGTGTTTCGTGAGTGCGGCCCGCTGGGAGGGATTCATGCGGCGCTGCGAGCGTCGTCGGCGGAATGGAACCTGATGCTGGCCGTAGATGTGCCGTTTGTGTCGCCGGCGCTGTTAGAGTATCTGATCAAGCGGGCGCGAAGTTCTTCTGCGGTTGTGACCGTTGCGCGCGCAGGTGGGGGCTGGCAGCCGTTGGGTGGGGTGTATCGGCGGGAGTTTGCCGATAGTGCGGAGCAGGCCCTGCGCGGGGGACATTACAAGATTGACGCGCTCTTCGATGCGGCGCAGGTGATGGTCATCGAAGAGAAAGAGTTGGAAGCTGCGGGCTTTTCGCCGGCGATGTTCCGCAATCTGAATACTGCGGCGGAGTTGGCGGAAGTGGGTGGGGAAACGCAAGTTGAGAGATGACCGAAAAGAGTGCATAGGTCCTTCGCGGGCCAAAAGACGCGCGCTCAGGATGACCAGCATTTTGGTAACGGAAAGCGGATAGCCAAGAGCCAAGAGCCAAAAGCTAGAAACTAATTCTCATGCCTGATCCGTACATTGAATTTCGCGACGTGTCGAAGGCGTTCGGCGACAACGTGGTGCTCGACCATGTGAGCTTCAACGTGATGCCAACCGAAACGGTCTGCATACTGGGGCGGAGCGGCGTGGGCAAGTCCGTGTCGCTGCATCACATCATGGGGTTTCTTAAGCCCGACTCGGGGCGGGTCATCGTGGCCGGCGAGGACATTACCGATTACGCCGAAAAGCAACTGGAACATATCCGCAAGAAAGTTACGATGGTGTTTCAGAACGGGGCATTGTTCGACTCGCTCTCCGTCGGCGAAAACGTGGCGTTCCCCTTGCGCGAATCTCAGGACCTGGATGAAGAGCAGATTTATCAGATCGTAGACGGCCTGCTGACGATGGTCGGCGTGCAGGAAATGCGCGACCTTCTGCCTTCCGATCTCTCGACGGGCATGAAGCGTTCGGTGGCGATTGCGCGGGCGCTGGCGGCGCGGCCGGAATGCGTGCTCTACGACGAGCCCACGACCATGGTCGATCCGCTCATGGCGCAACTGCTGGGCGATCTGATCAAGCGTTTGAAGATTCAACTCAACCTGACGAGCATCGTGGTCACCCACGACATGCGCCTGGCCAAGAAATTGGCCGAGCGGGTGGTGTTCCTGTACGAAGCCAAGGCGATCTTTTTCGGAACGTATGCGGAGATGGAAAAGTCTCCGGAGCCGATCATTCAGGAATTTCTAGAGTTGGACGAGTTGAAGCTGGAAGCTTGAAACGCGGCGAGTCGCGGATGATGTCAAACTCGACCGCAGGGGCTAAAGCCCTCGATTGTGCTAGCGATTTAACGCGGCCCTAAAGGGCCGCTCTTCCACAAAGCCGCTCTTCCACGGCATTGCTACCACGGCATCGCTACCACGGCATTGCTACCCCGGGCATTGCTACCCCCCGGCATTGCTACCCCGCGGCATTGCTACTCAGCGGCACGAAAGCCCTTATGGCTTTAGAACCCCTGCTCCACCAGGTCTTCCACCGTGAGAAAACTCTCGGACGAAGCGGACTTCATCATCTTCTCGACGTATTTCGCGATCAGGTCGGCTTCGAGGTTGACGGGATCGCCGGCCTTCAGCGAATGAAGGTTCGTCATTTCGACGGTGTGGGGAATGATGGCGATGGTGCAGCGATTCTTTTCCAGCTTTGCGACCGTCAGGCTGATGCCCTCAATCGAGATCGAGCCCTTGTAGACGGTATATCGTTCGACATCGTTTGGCAGTTCGATGTGGAGCCACCAGTTTTCGGAATCGGAGATGCGATCGAAGGCGACGAGCTTGCCGACTCCGTCGACGTGGCCCTGCACAATGTGTCCGCCGAAACGTCCGTCGGATTTCATGGGAAGTTCGAGGTTCACCAGCGCGCCTTCGTGAATGCGCGAGAACGATGTGCGCACCCAGGTCTCGGGCGCGAGATCGGCGCAAAATGAGCCGGGCGTGATGTCGAGCGCGGTCAGGCAGACTCCGCTCACGCTGACGCTGTCGCCGGGCTTCAGTTCTTTCGGAGCCTTCTCGGCGGCGACGGTGATGCGGCGGTTTTCCCCGCGCTGCTCGATGCTGGTGATGCGTCCAACTTCTTCTACGATGCCAGTAAACATCAGGGCCTCCGGGAGGAACGAAACATTGTAAAGCTTCCGGGGGACTTAGCGATGAGCAATGAGCAGGAGTGGTTCGCGACTTGCATTTTCGGTCGCCATGTTTAGCAGGCTGCGGAAAAACTCATTTGCAGGCCAACAGCGAACCTCGGCGGCTAAAGCCGCGCCCCTTCAAAACACGAGCGAAATCAGAGTTTTTCCGCAGACTGTTAGGCGAGCGACGAGGCATGTTCCGACTTTCATGACCCACTGCTCACTGCTCACTGCTGACATTCACTCCCCGTACGGATCGCGCAAATATCCTTCGACCGCGAAATCTTCGCCGAAGCGGTGCAGGTGGACGTGCTTGACCTGCGCGGCCTGGTTCATGTGGCGGAATCCGGTGCCGGCGGCGAAGGGAATGGAGCCGGTGCCGGCGAGAATCTTGGGGGCGTAGTACAGAAAGACTTTGTCCACGGTATTCGAGGCCAGCGCGGCCCAGTTCACGGCGGCTCCCCCTTCGATCATCACACTCGTGATTTCGAGTTCGCCGAGACGGCGCAGAATCGTGGACATTTCGGGGCGTCCGTCCGGCTCGGCAGCGGGAAGTTGCTCGACGCGGATGCCGAGTTTTTCCAGTTGCGCTTGTTTCTGCTCGATTGCCGAAGAACAGAAAACGAGAACGTCGTTACCGCGCTCGCGGACGGCGCTCTCCACCAGTCGCGAATCGAGCGGCAGGCGCAGGCGGGAATCGAGGATCACGCGCAGCAGAGGACGCCTTCGCGGACGGCCGCTGCGATCGGTGAGCAGCGGGTTGTCGGACAGGATCGTGCCCACGCCGACCAGCAGCGCGTCATTCTGATGGCGCAGTTCCTGCACGTGGGCGCGCGCGATTTCGCTGGTTACCCATCCTCCGGCGGGCGTGCCGGCGGCGCGGGTGAGTTCTTCGGCGGGCGGCGGCGCGATCTTGCCATCGAGCGTCATCGCGGCCTTGAGTGTCGCCAGTGGCGTGCCGTGGCGAATATAGCGAGCGAAGGCCTCATTCAAGCGGCGGGCCTGGTCTTCCAGGCGTCCGGCTTCGACGTGCACGCCGGCGCCGCGCAACTGCTCGAATCCTTGGCCGCTCACTTTCGGATTGGGATCGGGCATGGACGCCACGACGCGACGAATTCCGGCGGCGATCAGCGCGTCGGTGCACGGAGGCGTGCGGCCCTGATGGGCGTGTGGTTCCAGGTTGATGTAAAGCGTTCCCCCGCGCGACTTGATTTCCGGCCATTTCGAGGGCGAGGATTTCCGCGTGCTTCACGCCCGAATAGGTGTAGGTTCCGGAGCCCACGACATTGCCGTGAGCATCGGCGATCACGGCTCCGACGTAAGGGTTGGGCGAAGCGAGACCGATTCCAGCCCGGGCAAGTTCCAGCGCCCGATGGAGATGCTGGTCGTCGGCGGCGTGATCGGACATTCAGGGAGAGGCTATCACGAAGTTCGCGGGAGGATTGTGCGAGCGAATCTTTCCAACAAAACAACTTGAAACGTAAAGTTTTGTCTTCGCAAGGACGGGTTTAGCACTTTGGTTCAGCCACGACCGGCTTATGAATCAGCGCTGTCAGTGCGCTACGATGAGAGGAAATCGCATCTCATTTCAGGGGACCATTCTGTGTACGAAGTGCGGCTGCTGATTTGCGCAGCCAATCGCGGGTGGAACCGAATTCAAGCCAAGGAGAGGATATGAAGAAGTTCGCATTACTTGCAATTGTAGCTGTGCTATGCGCCCCGTTGATGGCGCAGGACAAACTGGAAATATTCGGCGGTTATCAGTACGTGCACGTTGGCAACATCACGGATAACGCGTCGAACGTTTCCGGCAGCGGCCAGGGCTACAACGGCTGGGAAGGCGCGGCTCAGTTCAACTTCAATAAATTCCTCGGGGTGGAAGGCGACTTCTCGGGCGTCTATGCCAACATCGGCTCGTTTTCCACGCATATTTACACCTACGGCGGCGGACCCGTCGTGTTTTTCAATGCGGGTCCCATTAAGCCCTTCGTCCATGTGTTGTTCGGAGGAACGAGCCTGACGGGATCGCAGTCGTCTGGTTCCCTGTCTACGAGTGGCTATACGGTGATGGCCGGAGGCGGTGTGGACGCAAAGCTCAACCGGCTCCTTGCTCTTCGTGTGGCCCAGGTGGACTGGGTCTACTTCCATTTCTCGGGCTTCAGCGTCGGTGGAAACAGCACGCCGTCGTTCACCGGCGGCAACAACGTGAGACTTTCCACCGGCATTGTGCTTCGCTTCTAACTACGATTCATGATGGGTAGGCGCGATTAGCGGCGCGGTGGAAAGCTCTGAAAGGAATCGTCCTCGATTTCGGCCACCGCCGCGCCGCTGCGACCCTTCGGGCCGCGGCGTAGAGGAGCCATGGCGTACGCGTAGGGATCGCCGGGCGGCGGAGTCTGCTTCATGCCCAGCAGGCGGCGCAGGAAGTCTAAAACCATTCTGAATCGCGAGCGCTCGTGGGCGGCATCGTGCATCAGAACCTCCTACTCGAACAGCGAATCGACAAACTCCCTGGGATCGAACGGCAGCAAATCTCCCGCCTTTTCGCCAACCCCCACATAGCGCACAGGCAGTCCGAGTTCGCGCGAAATGGCGACCACGACTCCGCCTTTCGCGGTGCCGTCGAGCTTGGTGAGGACGATCCCCGTAACCCCGGCGGACTCGGTGAACATGCGGGCCTGCTGCAATCCATTTTGACCGGTCGTGGCGTCCATCACCAGCAGAGTTTCGTGGGGCGCTCCTGGAACGATGCGCTGCGCGGTGCGGCGCATTTTTTCCAGTTCCATCATCAGGCTGGACTTGGTGTGCAGGCGGCCGGCGGTGTCCACGACAACGTAGTCGCACTTGCGGGCGACGGCGGCCTGCAGGGCGTCGAACAGGACGGCGGCGGGATCGCCTCCGGGCTTGGTCTTGATCACTTCGGTGCCGGTGCGTTGTCCCCAGATTTCCAGTTGCTCGATGGCGGCGGCGCGGAACGTATCGGCGGCGCAGAGCAGGACGTTCTTTCCCTGCGAGCGGAAGACCTGCGACAGCTTGCCGATGGTCGTGGTCTTGCCGGTGCCGTTCACGCCGACGACCAGAATCACTTCGGGCGAGCCGTCCACTTTACTGACCGGACGCTGATTTGCCGCATTCAGAATCGCGAGCAGTTCTTCTTTCAGCAGGCGCTTGAGTTCTTCGACGTCCTTGATCTGCTTGCGGTCGGCCTTGTCGCGGAGCTTGCCGAGGACTTCCTGGGTTGTGGTGTTGCCGAGATCGGCGGCAATGAGCGTGGCCTCGAGATCGTCGAGCGTGTTGCGGTCAATCTCTTTGCCGAAGGAGACGACTTCTTCGATGCGCTCGGCGAGATTCTCGCGGGTGCGGGTGACCGCCTGCTTCATGCGGTCAAAGAAGCCGGTTTTCTTTTCTTCGGTGCTGCCGAACAGGGTCTGAATCATAGGCAAAGTTTGATTATACGGGCTGGACGAGCGCCACTGGAATCGCCGCTCGTGCGAAGATAGACTGCTGGACGGCAAGGCCGCACGGAGCACATGGACGCGTCGACGTTTCGCAGGGTATTCAAAGCATTTCAATATCGGGATTTCCGGCTGATGTGGATCGGCGCCTGCGCGTCGAGCATTGGCACTTGGATGCAGATCGTGGCGCAAGGCTGGCTGATCTACCGGCTGAGCCACTCGCCGCGCCTGCTGGGTCTCGACCAGTTCCTCGCCGGTCTTCCCATCTTTCTCTTGTCGCCCATTGGAGGAGTCGTCGCGGACCGTAAGGAGCGCCGCAAGATTCTGATGGTCTCGCAGTACATCCAGATGGCGAGCGCCGGCATCCTGACGGTTCTGGTGGCGATGGGTCTCACCCATGTGTGGCCAATTCTGTGCCTGTCGTTCGTTTCTGGCGTGGCCCAGGCATTTGGCGGACCGGCATACTCGGCGCTCATTCCCACGCTCGTCGAGAAGGAAGATATGCCGAACGCGATTGCGCTGAATTCCATTCAGTTCAATCTGGCAGTCACCATCGGCCCCGCGCTTGCCGGCATAACGCTGGCCAGGCTTGGCGAGAAGTGGTGCTTCGGCCTGAACGCGCTCTCCTTTGTCGCGCCGCTCATTTCGCTGGCCATGATCTCGGCGCGATTTCTGCCCCGCGCTACGAAAGAGACGATGTACGGCAGCCTGAAGGAGGGCATTCGCTTTCTCTGGCACCACGGATCCATGGTTGGGCTGATCGTCCTGGCATTCCTGATGACGTTCCTGAGCATGCCCATGCGAACCTATTTTCCGGTGTTCGTGAAAGACATTTTCCATCGTGGTCCGGAAACCTATGGGAACCTGTTGTCGTTGATGGGCGTGGGATCGATTTGCGGGTCGCTGGGAGTCGCCAGCCTGGGAAACATTTCGAACAAGGGCCGCTTCGCGCTGGCGATGATGATCTTCCTGGGCGCCGGGATCGCCGGATTTTCGTTGTCACAATTCCTGCCTGTTTCGTACGCCTTGCTGGTGCTCGTGGGGGCTTCGATGATGGCGGTATTTGCCACGGTGACTTCGCTGGTGCAGTTGATCACGACCAACGAAATGCGCGGCCGGGTGATGAGCGTCTACAACTGGGCGTTTCGCGGAGGGATGCCCATGGGGAACCTGCTGACGGGATGGCTGGTCCCGATGTTTACGGCGCCGATCGTGCTGGGTGTAAACGGGTTTCTGCTGGTGTTGGTGGCGGGGTACTTTCTGCTGGTGCAGAAACGGGTGGCGGCGTTGTGATGCGATGCCATCGCGCACTGGAACTGCAAACGCGCTAACTGTGTCTAAACGCGGGTTCGTTCCAACGTGGCCGTGTCTGCGGCAAGGACGGCGGGCGCGGCAACGGGAGCGGGTTGGGGCGCGACTGCGACTGGCGCTGGTGCGGTCGTTGGTGCAGGAGGCGGTGGGGTCGGCGCTCCAGGAGCGGGCGTGGGCGCTTGCGCAGTCGCCGCTGGGGGCGCGATCGGGCGCTGGATGGTGAAGCGCTGAATCTTAATTTCTCCGCGGGCGTAGACGGCCATCAGGGCCGCGACCGCCTCGGGATCGAGCCGCTTTCCGGCCAGGTTCTGAATGATCTGCAATGCCTGTTCGGGCGTGTGCGCCTTCTGGTACGGGCGGTTCGTGGTCAGCGCGTCGAAGGTGTCGCCGACCGCGATCACGCGCGCCAGCAGCGGAATCTGGTCGCCCTTGAGCCCGTACGGATATCCGCGGCCGTCGAGCGCTTCATGGTGCAACTCGATGCCCGGCAGCATTTCGCTCAACTGCGTGACCGGGCGCAGAATATTGGCGCCCTTGGTGGTGTGCGTCTTCATGACCTCGAATTCTTCTTCGGTCAGGGCGCCGGGCTTTTTCAGGATGTGATCTTCAATGCCGATCTTGCCCACGTCGTGCAGTTGGGCGGAAATCTGCAGCGTCTCCATGAACGAGGCCGGCAGGTTCATTTCCTTGGCCACCATCATGGAATAGCGCGTAACGCGATCGGAGTGGCCGCGCGTGTAGGGATCCTTTTCGTCAACCGCCCCAGCAAGCATCTGGATGGAGCCCATGAAAAGTTCGCGATTTTCTTCGGCGGCGCGCTTCAAGTCTTCAACGAAGTGTTCGAGTTCATCCGACATAGTATTGAAAGTGTGGGCGAGTTCGCCGATTTCCGTGCGGCTCCAGAGGTTGACGCGCTGCGAGAAATCACCGCGGGCCAGCGCGCGGCTGGACTGAGTGAGGACCTGCAACGGATTGGTGATGCGGCGCGCGGCGAAAATGCTGACGCCGATGCTTAGCAGCACCAGCGCCAACGCCAGCAACCGGGCGGTGCGCTGCATTTCGAGAACGGCGCGATAGGCTTCGGCGCGCGGCTTTTGCACGACCACGGCCCAGTTGAGTGACGTCACCGGACTGTAGGTGCCCAGCATCTCGACGTGCTCCGAGCCCGAGCCCACGGTGAACTCCTCGGTCGGAGCCAGTTGCGCTTTGCTGCCGCCATCCACGAAGTTGCGCACGATCTCGAGGTTCTTCATGTCCTGGCCGGTGGCGAACTCGGGCCGGGCTGCAGCCACCAGGCGGCCCTGCGAGTCAACCACATAGGCGGTCAGGCCGCCGCTGCTAACCTCCTGCAGGCGGCGAATCAGGAATTGCAAATCGACGACGGTGGCGATCATTCCCAGAAAACGCGGGCCATATTTCACCGGAGCGCTGACCAGGAAAACGGTGTGTGCCGACTTGCCTTCGCCGACCACCAGGGCTTGGCCGTTGTAAACGCGGCCGTCGCGAGTGGAGATGAAAGCGCGCTCCAGTTCGCGATTCAGAAAAGCGTCAGGAGTGATGCGGCCCGCGGTAATGCCCTTGCCGTCGGAGTCGGTCAGTGTGGCGTAAGCGATTTCGTCGTGGGAGGAGGACACGAAATTTTCGAGCAGGGCGCGTAGTTCCGGAGTCTCAATATTTTTTCCACCGATATCGCCGCCGCTGGCGACTTGAATTGCCGACGAGAGGTTATCGAGCATCATGCGCAGCGAGCGCTCGTGCTGGGAAAGTTCATCGGCCAGCGAACGCGTCACCGTGTTCTGCAGCATGCGCTCGTCCGTCTTCAGTTGCTCCCGGTTGTTCGACTCGACCTGTGCCGAGTAGAAATACATGGGAACCGTGCTGATGACGAGGAGCACACCGAGGATTACATACAGAATCGGAATGCGCGCGTGGTTCGAAGTGCCGGAGGACAAGTCTCTCCCTTTCCCCAAATCGACGCCGCAGGCGAAGTGACGGCGGCTAGCAAGCTATCTTTAAAATTTTAATGGGGAAAGCGGCGGGTGAAACGAAAACGTAGGCGAGTTGCCATTACCAAAGTACTCGGTGAAAGGCACGTCTGGTAAGGGTTTGGCAAAGGAAAGGGCAGGCGTCGGACCTCAGGCGTCGGACCTCAGACCTCGGACCTCAGGCCTCGGACCTCGGACCTCGGACTTCAGACCTTCCGCTCGCACGCTAATTCAGCAGCTTTTTCAAGTCCTTCCATTGGATCAGGATGATGTGATTTTCCTGGAGCGCTTTCTTGAATTCGGGGCTGGTCACTGCTTCGTAGTCGCGCTGGCGCCAGGCTGATCCGTAGTCTGGGTGATCGACCATCACGGCCTGCATCTCGGCATCGTCGTGGCCTAGGTGCACGATGATTTCGGTGACCCCAGGCTTCAGGTTCTGGATCTCCTTGGAATAGAAACTCTTCCAGTCGCCGGGCTGCACGGACGGGTTGGCGACGATGAGCGCGTTAAGCACCGTGTCCTTATCCGAAAGCGATGCCAGCATGGCAGGCGACGCGAACGGAGCACCCACAGCCAGGAACGGTAATTTGTAATCGTGGGCGACCTTGACGTATACGGCAAAAAGATCGGGCCGCGCAAAGAGCGTGCCCATGTGGCTGTCGAGGTGGGTGGGATGGATGCCCATGGCGATCGCATGTTCTACCTGGGCGCGGATCTCGCGCTCAACCTCATCGGCTTTCAAATGTTCCGTGGCGGGAGCAACTTCCGGCCAGAGATTTCCTGACGGATCGAGCAGGCTCGGGACTTTGTCTTTGGATTCGATTGGGCCCCAGCGATACGTTTTCCACTCGCTGGTCAGCGTCAGGTGCAGGCCCAGGTCTGCGTCGGGATGGGCTTTCGCGTAGTCGGCGACCTCGGTGAGCCAGGGGCAGGGAACCATGATGCTGGCCGAAGTGACTGCGTTTCTGTCGAGCGCGTCGAAGCTGGCGGCGTCTTCGGAATGCGCGGCCGCGAGGTCGTCGGCGTGGATAATCAGCAGCTTCGAGTCGCGAGGATAGCCCAGACGCTCGGCGATGGTTTTCGATTGCGCAAAGGAGTTGGGAAGGGCGAAAAGCAAAACCAGAATTGCGAAACTAAATCGTGCGAGAGGAAATCGTATAAGGCGCATGGGGAGCTCCGAGTGTAGCGGTTGAACGCGTCCCAGCGTAACACGAGGGCTAAGACGAGTGTCGGCGGCAGGTTCCTCGCGCGTCAGGGCCGCGTGCAGGAATAGCAAATTGAGGAACCCTCGAAGCCAAAAGCCAAAAGCTAAGAGCTAAGAGCCAAGTTCGCTCTTGCCGCTCCGCGTCATCAATTCCTGAATCGCTTCGCGCGGAGATTTTCCGTGATGCAGGATGGCGTGCATCTGTTCGGTGATGGGCATTTCCACGCCGCGGGCGTGAGCCAGGCCCACCGCGGCTGTGGTGGTGAAAACTCCCTCCGCAACCATGCCGTGCATGCCGGCGATAATTTCGGGCAGCTTTTTCCCGCGGCCGAGTTCGACCCCCACGCTGCGATTGCGGGACAGGCCGCCGGTGCAGGTGAGTACCAGGTCGCCGAGTCCGGCCAGTCCGGCCATGGTTTCGGCGCGCCCGCCGCAAGCCACGACCACGCGAGTCATCTCCGCGAGCCCGCGCGTGATCAGAGCGGCCGCCGAATTATGACCGAATCCGAGACCATCACAAATTCCCGCCGCGATGGCGATCACGTTTTTCAGCGCGCCGCCCAGTTCCACCCCCACGACGTCGCTGTTGGTGTAGACACGGAAACTGGGGTCGCTGAATTCCTGCTGCACGGTGCGCACAAGAGTCGCATCCTCGGATGCGATCGTGATTGCGGTGGGATCGCCGCGAGCCACCTCTTGCGCGAACGAAGGCCCGCTGAGCGCTCCCACAGATCCGCCGTCACGCTTCAGAACCTGGGAAATAATCTCGGTCATGCGCAGCAGGGAGCCTTCCTCCAGTCCTTTGGTCGCGCTGACGATCACAGCTTGCGGGCCGATCAGCGGACGCATGCGTTCGAAAAGGCCGCGGCAATGCTGGGATGGCATCACGCTGACCACGATCTGTGCGCCGTTCAGGGCCGTGGCGAGATCGTTGCTGGCCGTAACGGCTTCCGGGATGCGCCGGCCCGGAAGAAACTTCTCGTTGACGCGGTTGTGCGTGATCGCTTCGCAGACGTCGGCTTCGTGGGCCCACAGGCGCACCCGGTGCGTGCCCTTGCGTCCCAGCACGATGGCGATGCCGGTGCCCCACGCGCCCCCGCCGATGACTGCGATCTCGCTCATGCCGGTTTCGCTCCTCCGGCTTTCGAGCCAAAACGAGGTTCGGTGCCAGCCAGCAGGCGACGAATGTTGGCGTGATGCTTGATCACAATGAGCAGCGACGCCAGCGACATGAGCCCCAATGCCCGCCACGAATTCCCGTATTCATGCAGGAAGAATGCGAAGACTGGAAACGCCGCGACCGCAGCGACCGATCCGAAAGAAACGAAACGGAACGCGAGTACGAGCACCAGAAAGATTCCCGCCGCCAGCAGCACAGCCTTGGGAGCGATGACGACGAAAGAGCCCAGGCCGGTGGCGACTCCTTTGCCGCCATGAAAGCGCAACCAGACCGGAAAGATGTGACCCACTACGGCGAGCAGCGCAGACAAGGCCATCAGGCGATAGGGCGCGTGCCCGGCGCGGCCACAGAGAAAAACCGCCAGCGCGACCGCGGCCGATCCTTTCAGCGCGTCGAGCACCAAGGTCAAAGCGCCGAGCACCGGAGACTTGCGGGAGACATTGGTGGCTCCGATATTTCCACTGCCGCTCTGGCGTACGTCCTCGCCGCGAAAGATGCGCACTAGA
Source organism: uncultured Acidobacteriaceae bacterium (assembly GCA_963819145.1). Taxonomy (GTDB): domain Bacteria; phylum Acidobacteriota; class Terriglobia; order Terriglobales; family Acidobacteriaceae; genus Sulfotelmatobacter. The sequence continues at coordinate 35,961 of CAWFVB010000046.1, read as the reverse complement.
AGATAGCCGAACGGAATGGACCCCAGCAGGTAGCTTGCGGCGGCGATGAGAAGGACTCGCGACATGACGTTTGCGACGCTAGGTTAGTGCGAATCTCGCCAGCTTCGTGTACTTCGATCCTTTCGGCGACAGCTGGCTCTGGTACAAAAAGAACTCGCGGGCCGACATGGTACCAAACTCCGGAGTGGGCAGCGCGGCTAGTTTTTCCTGCAAGTGCTGAAACATGCGATTCGGCCCGTCGCTTTTGTGCCGTCGCGGCGCACCCGAACCGCCGGAACCGCGCGCCAGCGTGAGATGCGGGCTGTAAGCACGATCCTCTTTCGCGATTCCAAGCGTCGTCATCTTTTCGTCGATGCCGGTGGCCAGAGCCGCAAGTTGCGGGCCGGCTTCCATGCCGACCCAGAAGACGCGCGCCGAATTCGCGGTGGGGAAGAATCCGTACCCGCGGAATTGAATCTCGGGCGCGCCTGCCGAAACCGTTGCCAGCGCCTCCTGGATGTTCTCGACCGCAGGTTCTGGCTGCTCGCCAATGAATTTCAGAGTGATGTGCAGCGACTCCGCTTTCATCCAGCGCGCCTCCGGTGCGAATCCCTGCACACCTTCGACGAAGCGCACCATGCGCTCGCGGATGCCGTCGGCGATGTCAAGAGCGATGAAGAGGCGCATAAGAAGCTCTTAGCTCTTAAGCTTTTAGCTTGGAGCGACGGATCCGGACTGTCAGCGATCCCCCCGAGGGAATCGCCAAAAGCTAAGAGCCAAGAGCCAAAAGCCAAGAGCTTTCTTCACATCAACTTCCTTCTCACCATATCCAGCGCCATGGTCGAAGCGAAGCGGCGGATGCGTTTACGGTCTCCGGGAAAAGTGCGTTGTACGACTTCGGTTCCGGTGCTGCCGGCCACAGCGTGAAACACCAGGCCCACGGGCTTCTCGGCGGTGCCGCCGGTGGGGCCGGCCACGCCGGTGATGCCCACTCCCAGCGTCGACTCGCAGCGGTAGCGGATGCCCTCTGCGAGCGCCGCGGCCACTTCGCGGCTCACCGCTCCATGGCGGTCAATCATTTCCGCGGGGACGCCGGCGAGTTCGGTCTTCAAATTATTGGAATAAACGACTGCGCCACCGAGGAAATACCGCGAGCTGCCGCTGATGGACGTGATCCGTTCGGCGAGCAGGCCTCCGGTGCAGGACTCCGCCACGGCCACGGTTGCATTGCGCATCTGCAACCAGTAGCCGACGATCTGCTCGAGCGATTCGCCGTTGCGCGAGAAGACAGCGTCGTCGAGTTCGTCTTCCACCACTCCGGCGACTTCGTCCACGCGGCGCTGGGCGGCATCGGAGGTGGCCGCGCGATTCTTGAAGTGCAGTTCGACTTCCCCCGCGCCGGCCAGAATGGTTGTTTCCACATCGGCATAGCGTTTGTAGATGGGCGCGACCCGCGCGTCTACCGCCGACTCGCCCAGCATGGCGACCTTGAGGGCTCGCGTCGCGAGGAATGCCGGAGGAACTTTGGCTCGCAACCGCTCGCGCACTTCACTTTCAAACAGCGCCTTCAGTTCAAACGGGGGGCCGGGCAGCAGCACGATGATCCGCTCGCGACCATCGAACTGGCCGCTGAGCCATTGTCCGGGCGCGGTGCCGTTAGGATTGGGGAGCGCAGTCGCGCCGTCGATGACGTCGGCTTGCTTGGCGTTGTTGGCGGCCATCTTCCAGCCGCGCTCGGCGAAACGATGTTCCAGGCGAGTCAGGATTTCGGGATCGCGGTGCAGGCTCGATCCCAACGCTTCCGCCACGGCTTCCCGCGTCAGATCGTCTTCCGTGGGACCGAGGCCACCGCTGAAAATCACGATGTCGGAGCGGAACAGTCCATGCTGTGCGGCCGCCACCAGTCGCCGCCTGTCGTCGCCAACAATGCTTTTGAAAATGACGTCGACGCCCAGCAGGTTGAGCTGCTCGGTGAGGTAGAGCGAGTTGGTGTCCATGCGGAAGGGCGTGAGAAGCTCAGAACCCACCGCAATGATTTCGGCGTGCACGCACTAGAAGTCTAAATGAAAAGCGGAGACGGTAGAGTTGTCGCAGGCAGAAAGGCCGTGTCGTTGGTTCTCTCGCGAGGACGGGGAGAGTGACTATTCCGGCAGCAGCGGCAAGCCCTGAATATTCCACGACAGATGATGCACCGCGCTGGTCGTGGCGAGAACTGCGGAGCGTCCCGGCGCGAAGGCGAGACCGACCAAACCTTGGCCCGCGACTTCGAGATTGGCCTTGCCGTCGGGCGTGATCTTCACAATGCCGCGCTTGCCCGCGAGCGACGCCGCCACGTAGAGGTTTCCGTCCACGTCGAAAGCCAGGCCCTGCGGCCGTCCCAGGCCCTTGTAGAACGTGCTCACGGTTCCGTGTGGATCGATTTTGTACACGCTGTCGAAACTCGAAGTTGTCGGCCCGGTCACGAACAAGTCCCCCTTCGGGCCGAACGCCAGGTGATACGCCGAAACGCTGGGCTCGATCGTCGCAAAGACAAACATCTGCTGATCGCGGCCGATCTTGAAGATCGTGCCGCTGCGGTCGCCGACGTAGAGATTCTGCTCGCGATCAAAGGCGATTCCGGTGGCAACGCCCATCCCTTCCGCATAAGTAGTCATGGTGCCGTTGGGGGCGACGCGATAGACCGCGCCGTCGTGGCGCGAGGAAACGTACATCTGTCCCTGGCGGTCGAAGGCGATGGACGTCGCATTCATCATTTCCGCCACAAACGGCTTCACCGTGTAATTGGTGTCGATCTTGAAAATCGCCACCGGAACCTTCTGCCCGCGCGATGCCCGAAAACGTGGCGTAGATGTTGCCTTCGGCGTCCAAGGCCGGACTGGTCACGGGATGAAAATTCTCGGCGATGGGCACCGCCACTTTCACCGTGTGCGCATTGCTGACATGGCCATTGGCCGCCACGACGACCGGGCCCGAGGTTGCGCCTTCCGGGACGCGCGCCACAAGAAATGTTTCCGAGCTCACCACGACCGATCCTTCGACCTCGCCGAACTGCACCCTGGGACGATGCAGCTCTTGCGGACGCAGGCCCGAGCCCGTGATGCGAATCTCGCCGCCCGCTAGCGCGAGCGCCGGAGCGACCGCCTCAATGCGTGGGCCGCCATTGACGTTCTTCTTGCCGAGAATGCGGTCGGAGAATCCCATGGGTCGAACACTACCGAGTAGCGTGCACCGATCCTCACCGTCTAAGGTTTTTCCCGGTACCCGATACTCAAGACTCGTTACTAAGTTAGTAGACCAAAATGCAGCAGAAGATGCATCACGATCAGCGCATAAATTCCGGCGGCGACGTCGTCCAGCACGATCCCGGTGCCTTCCGGAAGCTTCTCCAGTTGGCGCACCGGGGTGGCTTGACGATATCGAACGCTCTAAAAAGTATAAAACCCGCGAGAAACGTTTTCCACGCGAGCGGCACCGCAATCAGCGCGATCAGTTGGCCCGCGACTTCATCGATAACGACAAACTGCGGATCTTTCACGCCCGACGCCCGCGCCACCCGCGTGGCGGCGGGAATGCCGATCGCGACTACCAGCACGACCAGTGCGATGGCAACCGGGATTCGCAGCGACACCGGCGCGGCATAGGCAAGCGCGGCCCATAGCAGCACCGTTACCGCTGAGCCCCAACTGCCGGGACCCGGACGCATCCGGCCGATTCCGAAAAAAGTCGCAACCAGGACTGCCCACAGCGGCCCGCGCGGGCGGGACGGTCCCCCGGCGGTACTGACGAGGTCGGACGTTGACCCGGTCACGGCTCGTCCCCATCTTCAGGATTGCTGTCGCGGACCGACTCGTCGGCATCGGCGGTCGGCGACGAGATCACATAAGCCCCGCTGGCCCACTTGCCCAGATCCAGCAGGCGGCAGCGGTCGCTGCAGAAAGGGAAGTCGGAGCCGCTGCTCTTCACCGTTTTCTTGCAGATGGGGCAGCGGAGCTTCACGGTTCGCTGGCGCGGCATACGATTTCTATTGTAAAGCTCGAATGCAAAGCTCGAATCGGCCTGAGGTTGAAAGGGCAGACTGCCTGCTGGTCGTCCGCACCTCGGCTCGTGCTACAGAATCTTCGCCACCAGATCGTAGTCGTGCGCTTCTGTGATCTGGCAACGATAGAATTGGCCGGGCTGCGGATCGATTTCTTCAGCGAAATCGTTGACGAAGACCTTCCCGTCGATCTCGGGCGCATGCATCGCAGTGCGGCCTTCCAGCAGCAGTTCTGTTTCGTCCGATTCGCCTTCGAGCAGCAGATCAAATTCCCGGCCTACCAGCGTCTTCTTTTTCTTCTTGCTGATCTGTCGCTGGATGCCCATCAATTGCTTGCGGCGCCGCTCGATCTCGCGCGGCGATACCTTTTTTTCGAGGCCGTAAGCCGTGGCGCCGTCCTGATCGGAGTAAGCGAACGCGCCCATCCAGTCGAACTTCGCCTCCCGCACGAAGTCGCACAGTTCCTCGAACTCTTTTTCGGTCTCGCCAGGGAAGCCCACGATGAACGATGTTCGCAGGGTTAAATCCGGTATCATGCGCCGCATCCTGGCTATCGATCGCAGAAACACATCCGCCCCGCCTCCGCGCTTCATCCGCTTCAGCACTGAGGCTGACGCATGCTGCAGCGGAACATCCATGTACGAACAAATCTTCTCATGCTGCGCGATCGTCTCCAGCAACTTGCCGGTAATCTTGTTGGGATAGGCATAGAGAAAACGCACCCAGCGCAGGTCCTGAATTCCCGCCAGCTTCTCCAGCAAAAGCGCCAGGCCGTCTTTCAAGCCGAAGTCTTCGCCGTAGCAGGTCGTGTCCTGGCCGATCAGGGTTATCTCGCGCACGCCGCTGTGCGCCAGCCGTTCGGCTTCCGCTATGACCGATTCAAATCGCCGCGAGCGAAACTGTCCGCGCAACTGCGGAATGATGCAGAACGTGCAGGGGTGATCGCAGCCTTCGGCGATCTTGATGTACGCCATATGCCGCGGCGTGGCCAGAATGCGCGGCGTGGCATCGTCATAAAGATAGTTGGGCAGGTCGCCGACCGCCCCGGTCCATGATTCGCGAGCCCATGACTCGCGCGAGAACCTACCCTGGGCCGCGCGCGCATCGCCTTCCGGGCGCGATGGCAGAACGACGAACGGCGAATCAGTTTTTGTGCTGGTCACGGGAGCGATGCCGGTAGCGGCCAGAATATTTTCCAGTTCGCCGGTTCCCACCACCGCGTCCACTTCCGGAATGTCTTTGCGAATCTGGTCGCGGAAGCGCTCCACCAGGCATCCGGCCACGACCAGTTTCTTGGCCTTGCCTCCGGTCTTGTGCGCTGCCATTTCGAGAATCGTGTTCACCGACTCCTGCTGCGCGCTTTCGATAAACGAGCAGGTGTTGACCACAATGATATCGGCGTCTTCGGCGCGGCGCGTCAGTTCGGCTCCGGAGCGCGCCAGCAGGCCCATCATGACTTCGCTGTCCACCAGATTTTTCGGGCAGCCGAGGCTGACGAATCCCACCTTCTGGGGAGGCGCGGGCGGGCGTTCGGCCGGCGGATTCACGGGAGCTTGTGTCTCAGACTCAGCGGAACCGCTTATAGTGAGGTCCTTCAGGGGCATGCAATCTTTCTATTTTAGCATCCCAAAGCGCGCCTTTCCGCATCGCAATCGTTCAGAGCGTTGGGTCACACCGCCTTCGTCAGCGGGGCATAACGATGGCGTCATCCCGCAGCCCCGCGCTTTCTCCAGCGGGGCGAGGGATCTCCCTTGGGAACCGTGAAGGCGGCGTCATCCCGGCCTCACCGCGCATCACAAAAGATAGTACTTGTGGCTTCAAAATCCCTGCCGACGTGCTAGGCTAGGGCTTACCCGTAATCGGAACCACCTCGCAGGAGGCGAAGAATGTTTGGCAAGCGCTTGTGGATTGCGGTCCTGTCTGTGGTGACTGTGCTGGCGGCGTCCATGCTCGCTCAGGACGAGAAGAATGAAATCGGCGGCATGCTCGGCCGCACCTTCATTAGCGACCAGGGCATCAAGGCCTCCATTCCCGATCCCACCATTCATTTCGGCAAGGGCCTCACCATCGAAGGGGAGTACTCCCGCATTTTTCTTGTGACTCCGATCTATTCCGTGGCCGCCGAAGTGCCGGTCGTTTACAACTACGACATCGATGTGAACGGTGGGGCGTATCTATCGGCCGTAGTGCCGGCTGATATGAAATCGTTGTTTGTGACCCCGGCAGCGCGCGTGAACCTGTTTCCGACCACTGCGGTTTCGCCGTGGATCAGTTTCGGCGGTGGCGTCGGCCATTTCAGCCAGGGCAAAATGCTCGACTACGGTGGCGCCAACCCGGGCAAGTCGACGACCGGATTTGCTCTCGAGGGCGGATTCGGTCTGGATGTGAAAGTCTGGAAGAGACTCAGCATCCGCATGGACGTGCGCGACTTCTGGTCGGGTGAACCGGATTTTCCCGCGGCTCCAACGGGGAAAACCCGCATGCACAACTTCTTTGTGGGCGGCGGCGCATTCTGGCGCTTCTAACCGACTGTTGATCGCACACTGCGCCGGGCCGACCCGTGGGACTGTTATGCCTGCACGAAGAATAAAACGTCTCCTCTGCGGGTCGCTTCTGTTCGCACTCGCTGCAGTCCTCTCCTCCGCACAATCCACACCGGAAGAAGTTGTCTTCCCCAGCGCTGGACGCCAGTTGCATGGATTTCTCTGGAAGCCGGCGGGCGCGGGACCATTCCCCGCAGTCGTCTGGAATCATGGCAGCGAAAAATTACCGGGCTCGCAGCCTGCGCTCGCGGCGTTCTATACCGCGCATTCCTACGTTTTTTTCGCGCCGCATCGCCGCGGACAAGGGCGCTCTCCCGGTGTCTCCATCCAGGATCAAGTTGCCGACGCCGCTCCGGGCTCCCGCGCCGACCGCATGGTCGAACTTCAGCGGGCCGAGGTGGACGACGTGGTTGCCGCCGTGAACTATATGAAGTCGCTGGCCTTCGTTGATCCCGCCCGCATCGCCATCTCGGGATGTTCCTTCGGCGGCATTCAAACCCTGCTCGCGGGCGAGCGCGATTTGGGCGTCAAGGCGCTCGTCCCTTTCGCGCCAGGCGCTATGTCATGGGAGCAAAACCTGCCGCTTCACGGCCTCCTGCTTGAAGCTGTCGATTCCGCGCGGGCACCGATTTTTCTGATTCAAGCCGAGAACGACTACGATCTTTCCCCCAGCAAGGTGCTGAGCAAGGAAGCGAGCAAGAAGCACAAGGACTTCCAGTCAAAAATCTATCCCGCGTTCGGCAACGGCCATCGCGACGGGCACTGGGGCTTCTGCTCCACGGCAACCGATGTATGGGGCGAGGACGTGCTTTCGTTCCTCGATGCCAAGATGAAGGCGAGCCCGTAGAAGATCTTCGGGGTTGGGCGATCTATTTTCGTGTGGCCAGCTCGACTTCTTCGTACAGCTCCGGCAAGCGCTGCACATCGTCGGAAGAGTTTCCAAACCGCGCCGATTCGTAAACGCTGGTGAAACGCGCAACCGGTTCGCGCAGGCGCGGGTCGCCAATCTTCTTCACGAACTCCTGGGCAGTCTGCCCCGCGGGCTTCTCCACGCCACGCTTGGCGAGCACGCGAGCCATGCGCCGGTACCACATGGCCGCCGCCTGCTCGGGAGACCGTTCGGGATGCGCATGCAGCCACTTCTCGTGCAGCCAGCGCACGATCCGTCCCACGTTTCCGAGAAGCACCAGCCCGAGCGCAACGCCTGCCCCGAACAACGCCCACCGCCCGGGCGAGTGTTCCACGCGGTCCTGACTGCGGCTCGCCCACTTCAGCATGGCTTCATACTGTTTGCGGGCCCATTCTCGCGAGCTCTCCCACACACCGCGAGTGCTGTTGATGGCCGCCTGCCCGAGCACGTACTGATGCGTGGTGTCATAGCTGACGATCCAATCGCGCCAGAACGATGCCATCGCGTCCACGTAGAGACCCAGCCGGTTCCAGCCCTGCGGCGTTCCGCTGCTGCCGGCCGGAGTGGGGTCGAACGCCTCCCAGCCATAAGCCGGGAAGTATGCCTCGACCCAGGAGTGCGCGTCTTTGGCGCGCACCACGTAGTTTCCCGTCAGATCGTTGAACTCGTCGCTGCGGAATCCGTTGACCACGCGCGAAGGAATGCCCTGCGCGCGCAGCATCACGGCCATGGCCGAAGCGAAGTATTCGCAGTGCCCCTGCTTGCGCTCGAAAAGAAAATTTGCAATGGGATCTTTGACCGGGGTTCGGAGCAGTTGCAACGTGTACCCGTAGTGACCTCGCAGGTAGGTCTCGATGGCCGCAGCCCGGTCGAAATTGTTTTTGGAGGTAGCCGTAACCTGCGCCGCGAGTTGGGGCACGCGCGGGTCGAGCGCCGGCACGCGCAAATATTTTGCCGTGACCTCTGCCGGATAATCCTGGCCTGTGGCGCGCAACTCCGCCGCGGCCGGGGTGGCAATGTCCGAGTCCGCCTCATACCGGCTGATGGCATGCAGCAGATCGAGGTCATACACGGCTGCGCCGGAGTCGTAAGCCAGCAACTTGTAGTCTCCGCTGAGGCTGCGTACCCAGGGAGCGAGGAAAAACACATTGGATCCGATCGGCTCCATCAGCACGCGGTAATGGATGACCTGTTCTCGCTTTTGATTTTGCATCACATACGATCGCAAGGTCGCGGCGCCCATCCGCGGCAAGGGAAAACTGTCATCGGCGCGGCGCGGCAAAATCGTCTGGTCCGACGGTGGGTTCGACCAGGTGCGCCCGTCGAACTCCGACAGCGCCACTCCGCGCCAGCGCAAGTCGTAGCGGCCGATCGTATCGCCATCAATCTGAACGTGCATCACAACCGCGGTCGATTGCTGGATCTGCCCAATTTGCCCCAACCGAACGTGATCGCTGAAGCCGGATGACAGGTCGGTGCCGAACGAATATCCACCCAGATATCCAACCGACAGGCGAGGCATCACAAAAAACACGGCCGCGCCGCAGAACAAAATCATCAACATTAACGCCGGAGCAACCCGCACCAGCGAGAAGGCCAGATGCCGGTGCTCTTGCGGATCGTTCGAGTGCCGCGCCTGAATGCTGGCCGCGTGTCCCGACCGCCGCATTTCCATCAGCACAAACGTCGCCACCGCCATCATCATGAAGGCGGCAAACCAGAAAAGAAAAATGCTGTCCACCGTGAGCACGGCCGCCGCCAGCACCATCAGGAAAGCGAGAATCGCCAGCATGACGTGGTCGCGGTCTTTGCGCAGCGAGAACATCCGCACCACCACGCCAAACAATGCCAGGTGCACCACGGCGGGCAGAAAACCACGAGAAAAAACAAAATAGTCGGCGGCGAAAAAGACGAAGTAGGCAATCGAGAGCGGAGTGGTCCAGTGTTCGGAAATCGCGAACTGGCGCCGTTTGGCCAGTTGGTAGCCGCGGATCGCCAACGCCACTCCCACCATCAGCATCGACGGCGTGTCCAACCCGCCCGTGCTCGCTAGCGTCGCAAAGCCAGTCAGCACAAGCATATACAGCGCCAGCTCAAAGTAGTGGTCGATGGCCCGCGTCAATGGAATCACGCCGGAATGTGGAGACTGAGATGCCATTCGTTCTATCTAGACAGCATGTGGAGACAGCCGCCCTCGGCTGTCCGGCAAGCGCAGCGTTCGCCGTCGAGCTTCTATTGTTCGACAACCCGCCCAGGAAGGGAAGGCTTAGCAGCAGAATTCTTGCACCGAAAGTCACATGCCTCGAAGTGGTGCGGCGCCGTGAGCGCTAAGCAGTCTCCGTAAGGCCTTCGTACCTCCGCGCATCGCTTCGAATACGGTAAGAACTGTATTGCATAATGGACCACTTTCTAGAACATTAGTGGCTTAGGGAATCGACGCGATATCACGTCACATTTTCACGATTCGCGTTCGATGCCTGGCCTCGCTCAAAGATTCGCGCGAAGTCGTTTCTAATGGTTGGGCAACGACATGAATGGGTAGGCCGACGACCTGGCCGCGGTGATCGAGGCGCTTGACCTCAAGGATGTCAATCTCGTGGGTCACTCCACTGGCGGAGGTGAAGTGGCGCGCTACATCGGACGGCACGGCACAAAGCGGGTTGCGGCAGCCATCCTGATCGGCGCCGTGGCGCCGCGTTCGCGTCCCGGCTCATTCCGTTCGAATGCTAGAATGATTCAGGTCAGGCATCGGTCTTACGCGACGTACTCCCGCCAACCCCGCCAGGTCCGGAAGGAAGCAACGGTAACGGGCTCTTGCGTGTGCAGTAGGTCGCCGGTGCCTGGCTTTTTTCACGGCTTTCTTGGTAGCAATTTACTTGAACAGGACTGGTCACACATAAGCTAACCCATCCACGGCGGAATGGTGAACCTCTTAAACCTCTCGCAAAAAGTGTCGAACAGGTCGTTGCCAAGCGATCGGGGAGGAGGCCAAATCGCAGCACAGAGTCGCGGCGGGGGCCAGATAGGAGTCGCATAGCTTTCGAAGAACTTTGACGAAAGGATGGACGGAAAATCGAGCGTCTTGGCGATCTTCCGGTCTGTCCATTTTGCCGCTGTGATTTGGAGCAGAAGATTTCCAATGGAAAGTACGCACGTATAGATGTCGAAGCGATACGGAGAAACAGGTAGCTCTCTCAGGTGAGGCATAACGGGCCTTTCCGCTTGCTGCGTATCGTAAAACGTTATGAACCTAGCTTGGAGATGTCCAACATCGCGATGGGCAATCCACACAAAAACTCCCGGCGGGATACTCAGGTCATGGGCGAACGCATAGCGCTGCTCAAGCGAGAAGAACTCCGGTGCTTTCGTCATGTAGCTCGCAATAACGGATGTCTTGAATGCCCATGCGGAGATTGCGGAGCACTCACCATCGGTGAATACCTTCTTTGAGTAATGAATGAGGATATCTTTCGTCGCGGCCTTCATCGGGCCTTCCAACTTTGCCTGCATCCACCCATTGTTGCAATTCCGTTTGCAGACAAAACCCATCGTGAGTTCGGGTTTCTTGGCGGGCCAGGTCCTCGTAGTGCCATTATGTAGCCGTTGTCTAAATTGGCCGGGCTTCTCTGGCAGGATATCGAGGATCCATTGACTCCAAATATGTTCTTTGCTGTCCGCTTTCTGTGGGCAGAAGATGCATTGGCGACCCGTGCCCGTCATTCCAACAACCTAGCATGTTTTGGTTAGTCAGCCCTATTAATACCGCATGTTTTGCACACCTGCCGAGTGGTTCCTGTCCTGCCGATTACCAACATTTACCAGCCCTTTACGACTCTTTGCGCAAGAAACACTTTCTCGCGCATCCAGATGACATAAGGCTGGAGGATTCCAAGCCCCGGCCGCCAGGAGAAAAATGCAGAGTCGTGGTTCATCCCCCAAGCTCGCACCCCACGTCACCATTCGCATATCCGGAAAACTGTTCGACGGACATCTGCCGTACCTCGAGCAACTGGTTCACTCGGCGGTGGAATGCCGTCTGTGGCCGGTGTTGAACCTCTCGCAACTGGAAGAGTTGGATCGCCCCGCCCTCTTCTATCTTATCAGCGGCGAAAACCGGGACTTCACCATCGCTTTCTGCCCAAGCTTCATCCGCGACTGGATGGAGCACGAACGCGACAACAGGGCCGCCGCCTGATCGCGCTGCCGTTTCTCGGGCTGCGTTCTGCGACAGATTCCGCTCGGCTGCGCCGTCGCGGGACAGCCGAGGCGGCTGTCGCCACATGAGATAGGTTAGACATTCGGGCTCGGATGCTTCAGAATACTGAGTTTCCTACTTGAGAAGAGATTCAGGAGCCCTGATTGCCCGAACAGACCACGTCCGCACAGACCATGTCCGCACAGATCACGAGCAAACCGATTCGCGCCAAAATCAGCGCTCTCGGCACCTACGTGCCGCCTCGCCTTCTCACCAACGCCGACCTGGAGAAAATGGTCGACACCAATGACGAATGGATCATGGCCCGGGTTGGCATCCGCGAGCGCCACATTGTTGAAAAAGGAGTGGCCACCAGCGACCTCGCTGTCGAGGCCGCCAAGAAAGCTCTGGCTCAGCGCGGCCTCGCGCCCACCGACATCGAGACCATCATCGTCGGCACCGTGACCCCCGACATGTTTTTTCCCTCCACCGCTTGCCTGGTGCAGAACAAGCTGGGCGCCAAAGGAGCCTGGGGATTCGATCTTTCCGGGGCCTGCTCGGCGTTCCTTTATTCGCTGCAGGCCGGAGCGCAGTTCATTGCCACCGGCGCCCACAAGCGCGTGCTGGTGATTGGCTCCGACACCATGTCTTCGATCATTGACTACACCGACCGCGCTACCTGCGTAATCTTCGGCGACGGCGCTGGCGCGGTGATTCTTGAACCCGCGGAAGACGATTCCGTCGGCCTGATTGATTACGTCCATGAAGTCGACGGATCGGGCGCCGACTTTCTCTATATGCCCGGTGGCGGCAGCCTGAACCCATCCACCAAGGAAACCGTCGAAAAGAAAATGCACTACGTCCACCAGGACGGCCAGCAGGTTTTCAAGTTTGCCGTGCGCAAGCAGACCGAAGCCTGCGGAAAACTTCTGGAGCGCAACGGGCTGAAGGGATCCGACATCGACATCTTCATTCCCCATCAGGCGAACCTGCGCATTATTAACGCCACGGCCGATCGCCTCGGCCTGCGTCCGGAGGCGGTCATCGTCAACATCGACCGCTTCGGCAACACCACGGCCGGTACCATCCCTCTGGCCATGAATACGGCCATCGAGGAAGGCAAGCTGAAGAAGGGAAGCCTGGTGATGTTGGCGTCGGTAGGAGCGGGCTTTACCGTGGGCGCGACCTTGCTGCGCTGGGCATTCTAGAATCTCGGCCCTCAGCCCTCAGACCTCAGACCTGACACCGAAGACTCGAGGGCTGAGGCCCCGAGAGTCTTAGGTCCAAGGCCCAAAGTGCAACGTCTGCTGCCGCTTTTTTCCGTGACGTTGGTAACTCTCCTTCGGTTCATTTCGATGGCAGGAACCGGTGCGTGGCCGATATCATTTTTACACGCTAGCCCCCGTGCGGACGCGGGTACGCGTGTACGCCATGATTCGTAAGATCTTCTACATCTGTCTTCTTTTGACGTTAGGCTCAGCCGGACTGGCTGCCCAGCAGGCCGATCCACGCGAAAGCAAGCTGCTGATCCTCGAGCGGCTGTGGAACGAAGCGCAAGTCAACCGCGATGCGGCTGCCCTGGATGCGCTGGTTTCGAGCCGGTTTGTCAACACCGAGTGGGACGGCGATGTCAGCGACAAGCAGAAATTTCTGGCGGACATCCGGGACCCGCAGTTCAAACCGACGCTCGCCAACATCCAGAACGTCAAAATGAACTTCTTCGGCGACACCGCGGTCATTACCGGCACCTATCACACCGCGGGAACGTATCAGGGCAAGCCTTACGACCACATGGGTCGGTTCACCGACACATGGATTCTCGATGGCGGCAAGTGGCAGTGCGTCGCCAGCCACACCAGCCTGCTGAAGAAGTAGTCAACCCACATTGTTATGATCGGTGCTCGTTGCGTTTTCTCGCGCGGCGCTTTTTCTCGCCTGTTGGCTTTTTATAGCCCCATAAAATCTTTTTATGCGCAAAATCCGCGTCCGGAGCCGCTTGCCATGATCTAATCAGGCTCCGACCGCTCTATGTTTCGGTCGTATGCAGTTGTCGTCCGCGCGTGGCGTCATCCTGAGGGGAGCCGTCTTTCAGGCGAAGCGAAGGATCTCCGGCTGATGCGCTTTCGCGCGCAAACCAAACTGCACCGTTACCTAATCCACGGACTCGGCATGGAAAGCACATCTCAGCCACGCGCCTGGAAGGTTCTGCTCGCCTTCGCCATCATCTATTTCGTGTGGGGATCCACCTATTTCGCGATCCGCGTTGGGGTGCACGACGTGCCGCCGTTCCTGCTCGCGGGGATACGGTTCGTTGTCGCCGGAATCGTTCTCTACGGCTGGATGCGCGCCCAAGGCACGCCTTCGCCCACAGCGCGGGAGTGGGGCGCGGTTTCCCTGGTTGCCGTGCTGATTTTTGTGCTCGACTACGGACTCGTCTTTTGGGCGGAGCAGCGAGTGCCCTCGGGAATCGCCGCCGTCATGATGGCCACCATCCCGGTGTTCATGGCGATTTGTGAGATTGCTTTGCTGAAGACGCAGCGCCTCACGGCCCGGCTTGCAATCGCCCTGCTCGTGGGCGTGGGCGGAGTCGCGGTGCTGGTGAGCCACACCGTCAGCTTCGGAGAAGCTCCCGTCGACCCAGCGGGCGCCTGCGCTTTGATTGTGGGCGCGATCAGTTGGTCGGTTGCATCCGTGATCACGCGCAAGTTGTCGCTGCCGGCCGCGAAGCCCATGAGTTCTGGAGCCCAGATGCTCGCTGGAGGAGTCATGCTGCTGCTCACGGCGGCGGTGCTTGGAGAATTTCGCGGCTTCCACGTGCAAGCGGTTTCTCGCGGCGCCTGGTTCGCCCTGGTTTATCTGATCGTGGCCGGTTCCATCGTTGCCTTCACCGCCTACGTCTGGCTGCTGCATCACGAATCGCCGACCAAGGTGGGCACCTACGCATATGTGAATCCCGTGGTCGCGGTGCTGGTGGGATATTTTCTGGGCAGGGAAGCGATCGGCCCGCGCACCATCGTAGGCACGCTCTTCGTGCTGGTGAGTGTGGTGGTGATTACGACCACGCGGGCGAAGAGGACGAGCGTGTCAACGCCAGTCGAAGGAGTTCAGGAGCTGGCTGAGTCGTAAGTGTAGCGGCGGACGCATTCGTCCGCTCGGGGCCCCGGACGAATGCGTCCGGGGCTACACACGCACTAAATTCAAATCACTAACCACTAGCCACTGCTCTACGGTCTTGTCATCTTCTCCGGCTTTACCAGCGCATCAAATTCCTCGCCCGTCAGATATCCCAGCTTGAGCGCCGCTTCCCGCAGGCTCGAGTGCTCGACGTGCGCCGTGTGCGCGATCTGCGCGGCCTTGTCGTATCCCACCTTCGGCGCCAGCGCCGTCACCAGCATCAGCGAATTCTTGACGTACCAATCCACTTTGGCGCGGTCCACTTCGATTCCCTTGAGCATGTACTCGACGTAGCCGTGGCAGGCGTCGGTGATCAAGGTGACCGAGTGCAGGAAGTTGTAGATGATCACCGGCTTGTACACGTTGAGCTCGAAATTGCCTTGCGACCCGGCGAACCCAACCGCGGCAGTCGCGCCGTGAACCTGTACGCAGACCATCGTCATGGCCTCGCACTGCGTGGGATTGACTTTGCCCGGCATGATCGAAGACCCGGGCTCGTTTTCCGGTATGGTTAACTCGCCCAGCCCGCAGCGTGGCCCCGAGGCCAGCCAGCGAATGTCGTTGGAAATCTTCATCAGCGACGCCGCCAGCGTCTCCATCGCGCCCTGCGCGAAAACAATCTCATCGTGCGCCGAGAGCGCGGCGAACTTGTTGCCATGCGAGCGGAAGGGAAGTCCGGTAAGCTCCGCAATTTTTTTCGCCGCACGCTCGGCGAATTCCGGGTGCGTGTTCAGGCCCGTACCCACCGCCGTTCCCCCGATCGCCAAATCGTAAAGCCCCTCCAGCGCCTGCTCCAGGCGATGAATGTCGCGCTCCAGCAGGCTGGCCCAGCCGCCGAATTCCTGGCCGATGGTGAGCGGCACTGCATCCTGCAAATGGGTGCGGCCGATTTTCACCACGTTCTGGAATTCCCTGGCCTTCGCCTCGATCGCCGCGCGCACCGTCTGGATCGCCGGGATCAACGCGTTCTTTACCCGGTCCGCCGCCGCAATATGCATCGCCGCCGGAAACGTGTCGTTCGATGATTGCGACATGTTCACGTGATCGTTGGGATGCACCGGCTTCTTCGACCCCATCTCGCCGCCCGCGATCTCAATCGCGCGGTTCGAAATGACCTCGTTCACGTTCATGTTGGTCTGCGTGCCGCTGCCGGTCTGCCAGATGCGCAACGGGAACTGGTCGTTCAGCTTGCCGGCTATGACTTCGTCGGCCGCTTGCACAATCAGCTTCGCAACATCCGCCGGAAGTTTGCCCAGGTCCTGATTCACCAGCGCGCACGCCTTCTTGAGCGTGCCAAACGCCCGGATCAGCTCCGGCGGCATGGTGTCGCGGCCGATGTTGAAATGCAGCAGCGACCGCTGCGTCTGCGCGCCCCAGTACACGTTGGAGGGGACTTCAATCTTCCCCATGCTGTCGGATTCAATGCGGAAGCCTGCTTGGCTGGCCGGTTCGGTAAGCGTGGACATGACGGCTCCTGAGGCGAGCGACGGGATGAGTGCAACCGGAGATTATAGCGCCTTGCCACAATTCTCCCCATGCTAGAATCAACGGTTTCCGGGTTGTGCTCGAACCCTCGCACCTCAGCCGACTCCACGCGCAATCGCATGCCTGAATTCCTCGCCGCGGAAGAACTCGAGACTCTCCCCCAGACCAAGGCCAAGCCTCATGCCGAGATGCACACCGATGTCCTCGTGATCGGCGCCGGGCCAACTGGCCTGGCCTGCGCCATTGAGGCGCAAAAACTAGGCCTCAAAGTGATCGTGGTCGACAAGGGATGCCTGGTGAACTCCCTGTTCCACTATCCCGCGAACATGGTGTTCTTCACCACGCCGGAGCTGCTCGAAATCGGGGACATCCCGTTCACCACGGCACTGCAGAAGCCCACGCGCGAAGAGGCGCTCGAGTACTACCGCAAGGTCGCCGAGCACTATCACCTCGATCTCCGCCAGTACGAGTGGGTGAAAACCGTGATGGGCGAAGATGGAAACTTCAGCATTACGGCAACCGACCGCGCCGGACGCCCCCACGACTACCGCACAAAAAAGGTTATCGTCTCGACCGGATACTACGATCTGGCGAACCATCTTCACATTCCCGGCGAAGATCTCCCCAAGGTCTCGCACTACTACGGCGAGCCGCATCCCTACTACGACACCGATGTGCTGGTGATCGGCGGAAAGAATTCCGCCGCCATCGCCGCGCTCGATTTATGGCGCCACGGAGCCCGGGTCACGCTGGTGCACCGCGATGCGCAACTCCACCACCACGTCAAATATTGGATCAAGCCCGACCTCGAGAATCGCATCAAGGCCAACGAGATCGTGGCCTACTTCAACAGTTCCGTGCAGGAAATTGGCATCGACCATGTCGTGATCAACACGCCGCGCGGGCCGATCCGCCTGGGCAATGATTTTGTGCTGGCCCTGATCGGCTACCATCCCGACTATGATTTTCTGCGCAGCATGGGCATCGAGCTGTCGGAAGAGCAATGCCGGCCGGTGTGCGATCCGGTGTCGCTTGAGAGCAACGTTCGCGGAGTTTATGTCGCGGGCGTAATCGTGGCCGGATCGCGCACCAACGAAATCTTCATCGAAAACGGCCGCTTCCACGGCAAGCAGATCGCCGCCGACCTGAAAATCAAACTGCGACCGGGAAGCAAGTGAATCGTCGTCCGCGGTCGGCGTCTTCCGGTGGTGGCTCAGCTTGAATTTTTTCGGCCTATGGTTCGGCGTCATCCCGAGTGGAGCCGCTTTCAGGCGGAGCGAAGGATCTCCTGCGGGCCGTATCCTGGGAGATCCCTCACGCGGCTGAAGCCCGCCGCGTTTCGGGATGACGCCCTCCAGAAGAACACAACTGTAATTCCTGCCCGCTTTGCCCCGCGCGTCCGAACCGGGTACCCTATGCACTCCCATGGAGCCGGAGCCAGAGCACGCCACATCCTCGATTACGGCCGCGTCGTACGTGCGGTTGTTGCGCGGGAACCGCAATTTCCGCCGCTTGTGGATGGCGCAGATTGTCAGCGAAATCGGCGACTGGTTCTACACGCTCTCCATCTATACGCTGCTCCTGCAGTTCACCGGGCATGCCAGTTCGGTCGCGCTGGCGCTGGTCTTGCAGGTTCTGCCGCAAACCTTTGCCGGGCCTACGGCAGGCGTGGTGAACGACCGCCTCAAGCGCAAGCACGTCATGATTGCCGCCGACCTCATCCGGTTCGGCGTGGTGATGGCGATGCTCTTCGTGCGCTCGCGTTCCATGGTATGGCTGGTCTTTCCCTTGCTGCTGGGGGAAACCACCATGGCTGCATTCTTCGAGCCGGCCCGCAGCGCCGTCATTCCGAATATCACCACCGAAGGGGAGGTCCTGGTCGCCAACACGTTGTCTTCCATGACGTGGTCGGTAAATTTGATGATCGGAGCCGCGGTCGGCGGAGTCGTGGCCGCCTTCTTTGGACGGGATACGGTCTTCGTGCTCAATGCGCTGTCGTTTCTGACGTCGGCGCTTCTCATCGCCGGAATGCGATTCGTCGAGCCCCATGCCGAGGCCGCCGCTCCGCTTCGCCCGCGCGATCTGGTGGATTTCTCTCCCGTGCTGGAAGGCATCCGCTACATCCGCAATCATCCGACGCTGCTTCCCGCGGTCTTCGCCAAGGCCGGAGAGATCATGGTGGGCCCCAGTTGGGTCCTGTTCACCGTGATGGGAGCGCGCGAGTTTGCGGTGCGCGGTCACGGCATTAACGCGGCTGGCGGAGCCATGCTCGGGATGAGTATTCTGCTCGCCGGCCGCGGCCTGGGAGCGCTGGTTGGCCCGGTCGTGTCGGCACGCTGGGCGGGCCGCAGTGACCAGCGTCTGCGCCTGGGAATTCTGATCGGTTATCTCACCATCGCCGTCGGCTATGCGCTCCTCGGAGTAAGCAGCACGGTCTGGATGGCCGCTGGCTGCGCCATGCTGGCTCATGCCGGAGGCTCAACTGTCTGGGTCTTCTCCACCACGCTGCTGCAACTCCACACCGATGACCGGTTTCGCGGGCGCGTCTTCTCGGCGGACCTTGGTCTGGCCAGCTTAACCTTTGCGACAACCGCCTATGTGTGCGGCCGATTGCTCGATGTGGGAATTTCCGCGCGCGCCGTTGCCACCGGCACGGCCGTGCTCATGCTCATTCCGGCGGGACTCCTGGCCCTGGCGTTGTACAGCCGCTTCAGCAAAGCCCGCGCCCTGGTGTAATGGCTCGCGGATTGCTCTCCCTTTCATTTTTCCTTACACTGCGAGTGCCGGGCGCGGCGAGCCTTGCGCGCTTCGGAGCCGTTTTGCTGTAGCGCCATGCAGTCGTTGAATTTCAAATCGTGCTGGATTGTCCCCTGGTGACGGTTTTTGCCATTTACGTGGACACCGACCGCTGGCGCAATCGCAACGTGTTTGGCGACATCCAATGGGTGCAGGGCAAGCCGTGGGAAGTCGGAAGCCGCCTGCGCATCGAAACCCGCTCTCCCATCCGCAGCACCGTCGATCAGGTCTTGCAGCGTTTCGAACCTTGCGAAAGCGTCTGCTACCTCAGCCACGTTTTGGGGATGACTTGCGAGACGCGAGTTACGTTCACGGCAGTCTCCCCGCGGCAGACTGCGATTAACGTCGCCATGCAACTGCTGGGCAAAGCATCGCGCGTCCTGGGCTTCGCCCTGGAACCAGCCATTGCCAGAGCCACCAAGGGATTTTTCGAGGCGCTCCGCCAAGAGTGCGAAGCCGCCGACAGAAACAAAACGCTGAAAGCCGAGCTGAGAGCTGAAAGCTGAAAGCTGAGAACGCCTACTCCCCGTTCAGCCGGTCAATCTTCGCGGCCATGATGAAGTCGCTCTCGGTCAGGCCATCGATCTTGTGGGTCCACAGCGTGATCCCAGCCTTGCCCCACGCCAGCAGAATATCCGGATGATGTCCCTGCTCCTCCGCCAGCGCGCCCACGCGGTTGACGAAATCGAGCGCCTGCTGGAAATCAGGGAACTTGAATTCGCGGTGAAGGTGATGTTCCTTCTCGACAGTCCATCGGGGGACGCTGGCGTGGATCTTCTTCAGTTCGTTTCCGGAGAGCGGCGGCACCCCTCCGCGGCAGGGAACGCATTTCTTATCGGCAAGTTGTTCAGTCATGATGTCACTCCGAAATTGAAAAAGACGCAAATCGCCGCGCAGGGCGGTGTCTCAGTTCGCCTGCGCTGGCATTGCTTCCGGCTGGGGCGGCGCGACTGGTGTTTTGAAAAAGCGCCTCAGCCACACCAGATAACCAAACAGCGCAGCCATCGAGGCCAGACTCCACCACAGAGCAACGTGGCTGTGAACAATCGGATTCGAATTGATCTTCTGCAACTGCGAGTCGGACCAGCCCATCTTCGAATAGGCCTGCATCAGATCGGCAATTCCGTAGGTAAGCGCCATGGACAAAATTCGAACCGGGATGGTGATGATGGCAAGCCACCAGGCAATGGATTTCAGGCGGAACAATCCGATCGCGAGGTAGAGATCGATTGCCGCGAGGACCAGAAAGCACGCAGCGCCGGGCAGTCCAGTGAGGTATTTCCCGAAGAAGGGAAACAGCGGCGTGGTCACGCCCACCAGGAGCATGTACAGGGCGCCGGTGAAAAATACCATGCTTACGCCCAACACCGGCAGCGGCGCGCGGTCAGTCCAGCGCTCGACCGGATCCCGGCGCCGGCAGGTCTCTGCCACATCCTTGCGGCTGTAGAACAGGACGAAAGCGATCGGCACCACAATCAGAAAAAATGCGATGAACACGATGACCAGCGTGAGAATGACCGCCATCACGCCGGTCGGCACTTCGCCGGAAGCCGTGCCGGCGGCATTCGCCTGGGCGCGCATCGCGCTGCGCGTGATTACCGGCAACACCGCCGTGAACAGCGTCGTGATCAGCACGCCAATGATCAGCCAGTACCACGAAATGACCAGCGTGAGCGCGCGCGCCCAGCGCTTCATTTGCACCGATCCAATTCCCAATGCGATTAACACCGCGGCGGCGAACAGGTAAGTAGCGCAGACGGAGATGTACTGGCTGGGGCGCATCGCCCCGCCGTTCGGAACCAGCCGCGACATGAATGCGCTGAGAGCGATCAGCGGCACCATCAGTGCGGCCAGCAATCCCAGGATGATCTGGACGATGCCGAAAATCGTCAGGCCCGTGCCGCGGTCGGCATAGGCCGGGGCGGCTGGAACGGCGGGAGCCTCGGCGAAGGGTGTAGCGGCGATGAAGGGAGTTGCCGCGAGGATGGGCTCTGGCTCGGGGAGTGGTCCGGGCGTTGGTCCCGAACCTGGTTCCGGTGTTGCTTCGGGTGTTGGCGGCAGTTCGGGATCCACAAAGGCCTCCGAGGCATGGATATCTTAGCAGGCCGCCGTTGCGAGGAAGGCCACAAGCAACGAATCCTCCGAGGCTAAGTGATTGAAATTATCCGTAAGTTATTGAGTCTCGGTGTAAGTGATTGAATTGTCGTAGAACTGCCCTGGAAGGCCGCAGGATGAGTTAGACATTGCCGGCTGAGGTTTCCTTCATCCTCGATGGCGATCGTCGAGTGAAGGGCCGTTTCCGGCTCGGGAAATGGCATCCTGCGCGAGGAGCGCGACGTGTTTTGGCTGCCCCCGCGCCGACGTTTTGCCTGGGTTCAGCCTAAGTTGTTGTAATTATCTGTAAGTTATTGAAATAGTCGCTAAGTGATTGAGTCTTGGTGGAAGTGATTGAGAACTTTGGACAAGCGCGTTGCATTATTCGAACCCAAGATCGTCGGGTCAATGAGAGAGCGAACTGGGAATCCCCGCTCCGCACCCGCAACCGAACCACCCGTATAATCCAGTCTGTTGATGTAGCGGCGAGATGAGTTGTCGTTTAGATCTCTGATTCGAAAGGACTCGACGTGGTCGTACTGGTCATTGGCGGTGCGGGATACATCGGCAGTCATGCGGCGCGGGAGTTGAAGCGGGCAGGTCATGAAGTCATCATCTACGACAATCTGTGCACCGGCTATGAATCCCTGGCTGCCGGATTTGAACTGGTGAAGGGAGACATGCTGGATGGGACCGCGCTGGCGCGAGTGCTACCCCGGGCGGAAGCCATCATGCACTTCGCGGCGCATGCTTATGTCGGCGAGTCGGGCACGAATCCGCGGAAATATTTTCATAACAATGTTGAGGGCGGGCTCTCGCTCCTCAACGCGGCGCTCGACGCCGGCGTGAAGAAGATTGTTTTTTCTTCAAGTTGCGCAGTTTATGGCGAACCGGCGAAGGTCCCGATCGACGAAAACATTCCACGCCAGCCGGTGAATCCGTATGGCGTGACCAAACTGTTTTTTGAGCAGGCGCTCGAGGCGTATGACCATGCGTACGGATTCCGTTATGCCAGCCTGCGTTATTTCAACGCAGCGGGCGCGGATGAGAGCGGAGAAATTGGCGAGTTGCACGATCCGGAAACGCACCTGATTCCGCTGGCTTTGCGGGCCGCGTCAGGGCTCGGTCCGGAGCTGAACGTCTTTGGCTCGGACTATCCCACGCCCGACGGGACGTGCATTCGCGACTACATCCACGTGAACGATCTGGCGTCAGTGCACGTGAAGGCGCTCGATCATCTGGCGGCGGGCAAGGCGAGTTTCGCGGTCAACGTGGGCACCGGGACCGGCGCTTCGATTCAGGAAGTCATGGCGGAGGTCGAAGCCGTGACGGGCAAGCGCGTCCCGCACAAGATGGTGCCGCGGCGTCCGGGAGATCCTCCAGCACTGGTAGCGAATCCGGCGAAAGCGCAGGCGCTGTTGCAGTGGAAGGCGAAGCGCGGCTTGCGAGACGTGGTGGCCACCGCGTGGAATTGGATGCAGCGGCAGGAGGCTAAGGTCAAATCGTAAAAAGCGGTTGAACGAATTTGGGGTTGGAGCGAATCATGGGAAATGATCTGGCAGGGAAGAGAGTGGCGTTTCTGGGTGCAGGCAAGATGGGCGGCATCATTCTGCAGGCGTTGCTGAAAAACGGCCTGCTCACGGCGAAGTCCACGTGTGCCACGGTAGCGCACGAGGAGCGGGCCAAGGCGCTGGCGGCGAAGCTCAAAGTGAAAGTGGGCACCAACAATGTTGAGGCGGTCAAAGGCGCGGACATCATCGTGATCGCGGTGAAGCCGCAGGTCGTCGAAGAAGTGGTACGCGAGATCAGGGCTCACGTGACGCCGAAGCAGGTGATCGTGTCGGTGGCCGCGTCGGTGCCAACTTCCATGATCGAGAAGAATCTTCCGGCCAATGTGCCGGTGATCCGCGCCATGCCGAATACTCCGTGCCAGCTGGGAGCGGGCATGACGGCAATCTGCAAAGGCAAATACGCCAGCGCCGACGACCTGGCCATGACGTGCCACATGTTTGAGGTTGTGGGACGCACGGTTGTAGTGGACGAGAAGCACATGGACGCCGTGACCGCGCTTTCCGCCAGCGGTCCGGCGTACATCTACATCATTCTGGAATCGCTGGCGGAGGCTGGCGTGAAAGTGGGCTTGCCGCGCGACATTGCGACGCTGCTGGCGGCGCAGACCACGCTGGGCGCGGCGCGGGTCGTGCTCGAGACGGGGGACCATCCCGCGCTGCTGAAGGACGCGGTCACCACTCCCGCCGGCTGCACGATTGACGCGATCATGGAACTGGAAGAAGGGAAGTTGCGCGTCACGCTGATCAAGGCGGTGGTCAAAGCGGCGCAGCGCGCCAAGGAACTGGCCTACAGTTAGGACGCACCGCGCCGGCGAAAGTCTAATCTTCCACAGCCGGTGCAGGCGGTCCCTGATCGACCTTCTGTCCCCGGCTGAAGCAGGATCCGGCTTTTCCGGCAGGCATAAATTTCAGCGTACCCGATTCGTCGGCGCAGAAGGCCTTCCGCCCCGAGTCCGCGTCCGTGGGCGCTGCCATGAGGCGATATTTCGACGCCGTCGCTCCCTCACATCCGGAAAGCGTGAACCGATATCCGTTGTATTCCTCACTCCCCTGGCCGGGGTCATAGAATCCCGCGGCAGCGTCCGCCGGATCGGGAGCGAACAGAGTTGCCAGCGTG
The DNA here is from genome assembly GCA_963819145.1 of uncultured Acidobacteriaceae bacterium. Taxonomy (GTDB): domain Bacteria; phylum Acidobacteriota; class Terriglobia; order Terriglobales; family Acidobacteriaceae; genus Sulfotelmatobacter. Next base: position 12,061 of record CAWFVB010000046.1, on the reverse strand, counting down.
CAACTGTAACCCTGATCGGGATGCTTGCCCGCGTAGCTCGTTTCCGCCACGCCAATGATGTTCATGCGCGCTTTTATCTGCGATTCGTTCGCCTCATCCTGTTCCGTCCGCAGCATCTTCAGGTAGTCGGGATCGGTAAGGGGCACGTGTGCCAGGGCGGTGATCTCCGTCAGCCGCCAGACCTCTTTTTCCTGCCTCAAGGTGAAAATCAGGCGCGGCACTACCGGGAGGGTCTGCGGCTCTCCTTTTTTATACCAGCGGAAAGACAGTTCAATTTCATCGTCTTCACCGATCAGGCTGTCGCGCTCAACGGCCACCTCTATCCTCTCCTGGCCCTGTGGCTGTTCGCTGATCAGCAGATTCGGCCCGGCTTCGAAGGTCTCAATCTGCCCGCCCTGCGCGGCGAGCTCGCGGCCAATGGTGGAAATCTTGAGAGCCGCGGAAGTTTCGGGGGTGTCGCCCTTGTGAATCAACGCCTGGCGCACAGCATCCGGCAAATGTTTCGTAAAGTCGTTCGCGCCCTTGCCGAGGAACATCTCGATCAGGGCCTGACGAGCGGATTGCGGCGGGGACGTTGCCGGAGTCGCGGATATTTGAGCCGGGAGTGGTTGGCAGCTCGCGAACGCTACAAAACAGAAGAACCAGATTCGCCCCATCGTTTTCTCCGTGAAGCACGGCATTTCAGCCGCCCAACAACATTTTACAGCTCTAAGACTCCGAACCCTGCGCCGAAGTTCCCGTTCGGATTCAGGCGTCCGCTTCGTGCTACAGTTTTGAGGTCGATCCTGCGTTGCGCTCCAAACCGATCCCATGGAATCGCGGCTCATCCTGATTCATCTGTTGATCAAGCTTGGCGTAGCCGCGGCCATTTCCAGCAGCCTGGTGCGCTCCAAGGAATTCAAGTCGCTGTTGTTTCGCGACGAGCGCACGTTCCGGCAGAAAATGTATCTGGTCCTTTGGTTCTGCCTGCCGATCACGATGGGCGTATGGATTCGGATTTCCCAGAAGAACTTTCTGGCCGGCGACCTGAGCTTTGAGACCGCGCTGTTGCTGGGCGTGATCGGCGGACGCTGGGCCGGTTCGCTGGGCGGCGTGCTGATGGGCTTCCCCGCGCTGCTGCACGGCGAATGGGCGACGCTTCCTTTTTTGCTGCTCTGCGGGTTTATCTCCGGGCAATTGCGCACCATGGCGCTCGACAAAGACGACATCTGGTCGTTCTCGCCATTCATCGATCAGGGCATTTTTCGCCTGATCCGCCGCAACCTGCCTCGGCCGCGCCTGTTCGACTGGCAGATCGTTTTTTTCACTACCGTCGTCGGCCTGCGTTTTGTACAAACGGAACTGGTTCGCTATTTTCCGCACTCCACGTTTGCGCTGGAGAGTCTCGAGAACTGGTGGGTGGAGAGCGCCATCTATGCCGCGTCGATCATTGCGGTGGGCATCGAGCTGAAGATTTTCAACAGCGTTCGTATACAGATCAAGCTGGAAGAGCAGGAGCGGCTGCTGCTGCACGCGCGCATGGAAGCGCTTCAGAACCAGATCAACCCGCACTTCCTGTTCAACACGCTGAATTCGATTTCCTCGCTGGTGCGCTTCGACCCGGAGTTGGCGCGGGACGTGATCTTCAAGCTGGCAACCATTTTGCGCAAGCTGCTCAATGCCAGCGAGGCCTTCGCGCCGTTGCGCGAAGAATTTGAGTTCGTGGACAACTATCTCGATATTGAAGTGGTGCGCTTCGGGCGCGACAAGCTGAGAGTGGTGAAGGAACTCGACCCGGCCTCGCTCGACGTGGTCGTACCCAGCATGCTGCTGCAGCCGCTGGTGGAAAACTCCATCAAGCACGGACTTTCCCCAAAGGTGGAAGGCGGCAGCATTTACTTGCGCAGCCGTCTCACCGATTCCAGATTAATCATCGAAGTCGAGGACGACGGCGTGGGCATGGGCGGGGCGCAACTGGAAGAAAGCAGCAGTTGGTCGGGGATGGGCATCGGGATGGCGAACATTTCCGAACGGCTGCAGGTGCTCTACGGCGACACGGCGCGCATGACCATTGACAGCCACGAAGGGAAGGGAACGCTGATCCGCATCCGCTTGCCGCTGGTGGAGGCCGCGAGTTCAGTTCCGGAAGGATTCTACGCAGAGCGCTCGAGCACGCGCCGGTAGAAGTCCTCATACTGCTTCACGATTTTGGTGGAGCAGAAGCGCTCCATGGCGACCGCGCGAGCCTGCTTGCCCATTTCCCGCAATTGCTGCTCGTTACTGAGCAACTCGATGGCGTAACGGGCCATGGTGTCCACGTCGCCCACATCGGCGAGATACCCGGTCTTGCCGTGGTCAATCACTTCGGGGACGCCTCCGGCGCGGGTGGAAATGGGAACCACCTCGCACGCCATGGCTTCCAGCGCGGCCAGGCCGAAGGATTCGAGTTCGCTCGGCATCAGCATGATGTCAGCGATGCCGAGCTTGTCCTGAATTTGATCCTGCTTGCCCAGAAATAGCACGTGCTCATGAATGCCCTTCTGCACGGCCAGCCATTCGGCCACGGAACGGTCGGGGCCGTCTCCGATGAGCAGCAGTTTTGAGGGAATCTTCTTGCGCACGCGGTCGAAAATCTCAATCACGTCGGTGAGGCGCTTCACCGGGCGAAAATTCGAGAGATGCACCAGGATGCGTTCGCTTTCCGCCGCGTACTCGGCGCGCAGCAACCCACTGTCGGGCTTGCGGGAGTACACGTCGCAGTTCACCGAGTTGTAGATCACTTCGATGCTGTTCTTCACGTCGAACACGCGCTGGGTGCGCTCCTTCAGGTAATTGGAGATGGCGGTAACGCCGTCGCTCTGCTGGATCGAGTAACGGGTGATCGGCAAATACGAGCGATCGAGTCCCACCAGCGTGATGTCGGTGCCGTGCAAGGTAGTGACGAAGGGCAGGCGGCGCCCGCGAGGGCCCTCCGCCAGCATCTGGCGCGCCAGCATCGCGCTCACGGAATGCGGAATGGCATAGTGCACGTGCAACAGATCGAGATCGTAGAGCTGCGCGACCTCAGCCATGCGGGTGGCCAGCGCCAGGTCGTACGGAGGATAGTCGAAGAGCGGGTAACGCGAGACTTCGACTTCGTGATAATGGATGTTGGGCTCGGCGCCGCGCAGGCGGATGGGCTGGGCGTAGGAAATAAAATGAATTTCGTGGCCGCGCTGCGCCAGTTCCAGGCCCAGTTCGGTGGCCACGACACCGCTGCCGCCGTACGTCGGATAACAGGTGATTCCGATCTTCATGTGCGAGGGGCCGCCTTCTTGACGCTCGTGTGATTCGATGGCCTGAATGCGCGGTGGTTGCAGATTTTACACGAATGACGGGGAGTAACACGCGGGGAAGCGCGTTACTGGCCAGATTTAGGGCCGAACGGTTTGCCGGGATCCAGCTTGTCGAGATGAGCCTGGAAGCGCTTTTTCGTGTCTTCGGGCAAGCCGGTGAACTCGATTCCCATGCCTACGCCGGGGTCGCGAGTACGAACGATCGCACTCGGCGAGAGGTGATCTTCCTCGATCCAGAAGTCCACGCGCAGCGACGTGCCGACGTTGAGCGGCATAACGGTCTCTACATAACATCCATTGCCGCTGATGTCCGTGGCGTTGACTCGCAGCGGAGTGTTGACGCGCTCGTCGCGCAGTTCCAGAGGAAAGCCAATCTTGTGGCGAGCGAATTTTCTGCGATTGTCCTGACGCTGCGTCGTGCGCTCATCGACCTGCATGTCATGGGGAAGCACGGCCGTCCAGGGGCAATCCTGATCCACCACGAGTTGCACGCCGACCTGGGTTTTCTTGAGCGCCCCCGCATCCACCACCCAGACGACCTTGCAGCGAGCTTTCCTGGTTTCGTACTGTACGCCGATGACGTCGCCAACCTTCAACTCGGCCTCGATGCCATAGAGGCATGCGCCGGTGGCGCTGACATTCTGCGCCATCGCGTTCTGAAAGAACGGTTGGTTGTTGGAGCCCATGCCCCAGACCCGGACCTTGAGGTCCAAAGTCGCACGCGGAGCGGATCCTTGTGCGGCCATCAGCGAATCCTCCAGCTAAACGAGAAACGGTAAACTGTAGACCATAATACTACTTGCAGTTAAGTTGGGAGATTACCAGAGTACCCGAAGCCGGAGGCGTTGCCCCGGGGGTTAGCGAGCGTCATCTAGCTGTGGCTGGGCCGGGGAGCCAGGTCTCGATACGAGATCAGCTCAACGCCTTCCTGGGCCAGGACTTCGCGGGCAGCGGGCAGGGTCAGCACGCGCAGTTCCTTCTCGCGCGAAGCACGGAGGCGAGTTTTCCGCCCTTGCAGGTCGGCGTCGTTGTAGCCGGGATGGCAGACGAACTCCCACGTGCCCTCGGGAATGCTGCGGGCAATGCCGAGGAACAGGGTTTCATCGAGGGCGCCGGTGACCACGATGCCGAGCGAACCGTTGGGCGTGGAGAAGCCTTCCCGGTCCACCGCTTCGCGGAATTTTCCGGCAAAGCGGCTGAGCAGCCGAACTTCGGCTTCGCGCTTCAGCAGGCCGGGCCTCGCCAGGAGTTGGCTGGACAACAGGGGCAGGCGAGGTCCGAAAGGATTGCGCACGGAACGGACGCCGCAGTCGGCAGCCGCGCGCAGCAGGGGCCGGAGGATTTTGGGAAACAAGTGGGTATGCTTGTGCGTGTCGAAGTGAGAGACGGTGATGCCGGCGGCTTGAATCTTGCGGATCTGCGCAGTGGCTTCGGCAGTGATCTGGGCGGCGTCCATGCGGCCGGTGATGGCGCGCGCGGCGAGCGTGATCATGCCGTCGCGAAAGCGCGAGGCGGTGGTGAGGGACGGCAGTTGCGCTGCGCCGAGAACTGGATCGCCGTCGGTGAGCACGACATGGCAGCCGATGCTGAGCCGCGGCACCTGCCGGGCGAGTTGCGCGGCCTCGTCAAACGCGGGACCGTTCGCCATCAGAGTCGAAGAGGTGACGACTCCGCGAGTGTGAGCTTCGACGATGGCCCGGTTTACTCCCGAGGTGAAACCAAAATCATCTGCGTTAACGATCAAACGCCGCACGCAGCCAGTCTAGCAGGGGGCAGTGAGGAGCGAGCCATGAGCTATGAGGCATGAGCCGATGAGCCATGGCGAAGAGGAGTGCCCCTTGAGCCACGGAGCGGGTTGGCTCGCCGACATGGTTCGTCGCTCATCGTTCACGGCTCATTGTTCGTCGCTGATCGCTGTTCGTTTGCTTATCAGCTAATCGCTCACTGCCCATGCTTTGCAGGTCGTTGCTCGGTCGGTTTGACCGATTTTTCCCAGGTCACGTATACTCGTTAGAGCGCGGTTCGCGCGGATGCCCCTCATTAAGAATTCTGACCAGCGTGACAGTCTGGTCGCGCGAAGGTACGAGGGGCGGTTAGCTCAGCTGGTTAGAGCGCCTGCCTTACAAGCAGGAGGTCGCAGGTTCGAATCCTGCACTGCCCACCATCTGGCATTCCGTACAGAAACCGGGGACGTAGTTCAGTTGGTTAGAACGCTGCCCTGTCACGGCAGAGGCCGCGGGTTCGAGTCCCGTCGTCCCCGCCATTCCTTTCAAGCACTTGCAACCCTAGCATCCGGCAAATCAGGGGATGTTAGGGGACGATAAGCGCCGAGCGAGAATGGTCCCATTCGAGAACAATTCCAAACAGCGCTCATTGGATTAGGTTTGTCTTCGGCAAAACACCCGTCGGCAAAATCGCGTCGACCAATTTGTCCTGCGCCAAGCGTTTGGTCTTCGACGTCGCCTGCAGGTATTTGTTCGTGACATGAAGGTTGCTGTGCCGCAAGTAGTCGCGGATTGTCAGCTGATGTTCGCCCATCTCCGCCAGCATGGTTCCAACCGAATGCCGAAAGGTGTGCCAGCCCACACCCTTGATTCCGATCCGTCTGAATGCAGGCTGAATCTTCTTCTTCAGGACTGAAGCCAGATCTAACGGCTTGCTGCCTTGCAGTCTTTCGGAAGGGAATACGAAATCTTCCGGCTTGTTGTAGAGGCCTTGCGATCTCCACTCCTGCAAGGAATGCTTCAGGCTTGGATGCATCGGCAGCATTTTTGCAGACGCTTCCGTTTTTGTGCTCTTCAGGTTTCCACCTCGACGCCAGTAATACGAGTGTTGGACGCTGATGCTCATGTTGTCGAAATCGCACGACAGCCAGCGTAGCGCCCCGAGTTCGCCTTGACGTATACCCAAGGCCCCCTCTAGAAACACGAGCAACTGATCCCGAAACTCCAATTCTGCCAACCCGAGCTTGACCTGCTCCGGTGACAAAACCAAGGGGGACCTCTGACGTTTGGCGCTGATCCGGACGCCGGTGCTCGGGCCTCGCTTGCCCCCAGTTCCCACCGGTATCCCTGAAGAGATGGGATTGTGGCCACAAAACTCCCACCGGACAGCGTGCGAAAACAAAGCCGACATCACGCACTTGATTTTGGCTTTGGTCCCATCGGCCACTCCGGTCGCCCGTAGCCAGCGCTCTACCTCGACAGTTTTGACTTGTTCTAGTGGTAGATTGCCCCAGCGTGGGACAATCCAGTTCTTTGCGTAAATTATGTACGCATCCTGTGTGGATAATGCTTTGAGAGGCAGCTCCTCTTGAGAGTAGTGCTCCCAGAGCGTGTTGATTGTGGTTCGCCGCAGATTCCTGTGTTCGCAGCGATTGTTGATGGTTAGCCGAAGAGCGTCTGCTGCTGAGTGTGCCGCAGATTGGGTCGGGTATTTCTTGACATCTCCTACCTGGGCTTTGCGATGCACCAGCTTCCCGTTGATGTCTTCTTCCCACCATCGGTAGACCCAGACTGCCGGCCCCTTCTTCCGCTCTTCTCGTTCGACGCTTCCGTGTTGGTAACGTGCCCGTCTAAACAAAGTTTCTCCTTTGCTTAAACGGTGTCGGCGGACACCGTCAGAATAGATCGGCTAATCATTTCGGTCGAGATGTTTTTTGTTCCTAACCGCTCCGATGATCAGCTGGCGAGTTTGCCGAGCCAACGATCCAACGTGGAGGCACGAAAGCGCCAACGTTTTCCAACCTGAACAGCGGGAATTGATCCACGCCGCGCTTTCGTGCGAAGAGTTCGAGGGTGCATTCTGAGAAGCCTTGCGGCTTCTTCGGTGTCTAGCAGTGGCTCAAAATCCCTTTGACTCTGAACCTGTTTTCGCTCTTTAATGTCCTCGGTTGCCAGGTCAATAGTTTCATGCGCGTTCTCTAGCATTGGAGCACCACCTCACACCGCTGCGCTGGGTTAAAGTCCAGTTGATCTCCCAGCCATCATCGGGTTCTAAACTGGAAGCAGATATTGGTCAAACGGGTTCACGCGGCGTTTTTCGCGTATTTATTGGTCGCGTGATGCGTGCCAAGTAACCGGTTGTCGCACAATCATTTAGCGCGTTCTATCAAAGCACCCGGATGGCACGGTGATTGGGTGGCGCCGACGTATGATGGGGGCTTCAGGCGTCCGTTGCGTGCTACTCGTAACCGCTTTGAACTGTGCTGGTTGCGCCCGATAACCGTACGTACATCAACAGAGGATTCGAGTGTGGCTGACTGGGTCACCACCCGTAGCGATCTCAGTTGAAAAGTCCCAAACGCGATTGACCGCTGGACGCAGGATCTGCCAATTCGCCCAGAAACGGGATGGGCAGTTCCTGCCCGTTTGACGAATTCCGAACACTAAGGTAAACACCGGCATGAGGTGCGACATGAAGATCGAAAAAGCAACAGCCGGTTTGGGGGCGACAAATGAGGCCAAGAGAAACATACTTGCCAGCATCGAGTTCGCAGTCCGGGCCTCGTTGCGCGAAGAATACGTTGACGCAGACTTCGTCCACTCCATTCTCGGAAAGATTTCCGCTAAGTCCGAGGATCAGGGGGACGAAGAGGACGTTGGTTACATAAAAGCGTCGTTAGTGAAATTCGGTGAGGCCATGGACCATGGCATTAGCACCGAAAGGCTAGGAGATGGCATCGAGGGAAGCATTGCGGAATACTGGGAACTCCTCTTCGACTTGGAAACCGGTTACTGGAGAGAAGAAATACAAGACGAATACGAGGCTTCCGCATCTGACCTGCTAATCATCGATTTCATGGAGATCCGTCCGAAATGGCGGGGAATGGGAGTCGGCCCAGCTACCGTCGACAGAACAATCGACATTTTCGGTGCTGGTTGCGGGTTAGTAGCGTGCAAACCTTGGCCTCTGCAATTTACTCCTGCCTTCGCCCGTGATCGGAAGGCATTGAAAAGATTGAAAGCACCCGGAGTTGGACGGGATGAGGCCGTGCGCAAGCTGAGGGCGTACTGGTCTCGGCTTGGCTTCTGGCCGCTCGGTCAGACAGGAGTTCATCTCCTGGGTATGGCCCAAAGAGGATCAAATGGATCACGGAAGGAATCCGAAACGCTCGCTGGCGCAACCTCTGACTTGGCCGATAGACGGGTCTGTTAGAACGCTGCCCTGTCACCGACTTCCGACACACAATCGATCGGGTATCCGACGTTTCCTCACAGAGCACACCTTTTAGCCCGCCAATCATCTCCTACATTCGCACAGGCTGCTTCACTCAAATTATAACGCGTGCCTGTCACGAGGAGGCCGCGGGTTCGAGCCCCGTCGCTCCCGCCATTTAAGAATCGTTACTGCCGGCTTGCCGACCACTTGGCCGGTGACACCGGTAATAATTACGTCCAGTTTCACCGCGATCAGTCATGTATGAGTGACAAGAAACAGAGAACTCAACGATTGCACGACCGAAGATGTGAAAATCCATTCGTCGACTCGTGGTGCAAGTCTTTTTCGCGAGTGCCCCCGTTCCGGACGAACCGATTCTGGGAATACTAGAGAGCGTTTCCGCTACCGCACATTGCCAGCTGGTAAAAGGCCGGCAGCGCGTCATCGATGGGATGGTGCTGCGGCTTCCCCGAGGAATCCAGCTTGTTCCACCTGATGAGGTTCACCGCGACGGACATCTGTCGCTTGCCATCGGCTCGGATAATGGACATTGCTCCCGCACCCCAGACCGTGCCGTCGTGGCCCCAGAACGTGCCATGGCCAGGAACGTCCATCTTGTGCAGGCCGAGGCCGTAAATGATCTTCTTTCCTTCTTGGGAGATGACCGGGACAGTGCGCTGCATCTCGGCCAGCGACGACCGGTTGACGATCTCGCCGGCAAGCAGCAAACCGTAGAAGCGGTTGAGATCCGCAACGGTCGATATCAGCGAGGCCGCCGGTCCCACCCAGGACATGTCATAGACGCTGTAGTCGCGCGGCGGGTCGATCATGCCGAACCACGCCTCGTACATCTGCGAATGCGGCCCGCTGACATGCGGTCCGTTCGGAAGCTCGGTGTCCGGGAGCCCAGCGCGCTCAATGACATTCTGGGTGATGCACTTCTCCGCCGTTGTGCCTGTCACGTGCTCCAGAAGTTGGCAGAGGATCTGGTAGTTGGTGTTCGAATATATCCCTGGAGTGCCACCCGGCGTACCGACGGCAGGTGCCCTGACACCCAACTCGATCAGCTCCGTCCGGTGAAACCGCGTGAACCGGTGGTCGTCCAGGCTCTTTGGAGTGGTGTCCGCCAGCCGAGGGAACGCCTTGAGGGAGGGGTACGCATAAGGGAGGTATTCGGCTAGGCCGCTGGTGTGGTTGATCAGCATTCGGACGGTGATCGTGTGGCCGCGTTCTCCGGGCACCAGCCGTGGCAGATAGTGGCCGACTGGTGCGTCGAGCCCGATCTGACCGCTCTCGACCTGCTGCAGGACCGCGGCGGCGGTGAAGGTCTTGGTGATGCTGCCGACGCGGTGCCGCATGTCGGGGGTAATGGGACGGCCGGTGCTGATATCGGCGACGCCGGCGGCGATGCGCCATATCTGGTCGCCGTCGCGCACCTCGGCGAACACACCCGGCATCCCTGCGCCATGGACCTTGTCTATGGCGGTATTCAGTTCCGTGGGATCGAGTGGGTTCTTCACTGCGGCGGTCGTCTCGTGGTCAATTTGTGCAATCGAGCGTTGGTCAAGGCGTTGCAAATCATGCCTCCCGTTTCGGATGAACTTATTCAGAGAACTGACGGAGCGGCATTCAGGTCTTTTTGAGGAATGACTTGGCTAATTTGATGCCGGAGTTCTGGAGAAAGGTGCGAATCACGATGAAAGACGGAAAGCGTCTTTGCAGAAGGATACCCACGCGTTCCTTATTTTTTGGTCGGATAACGGGCAATTCTCCCCCAATGGAAGCATTCGCAGAGTAGTAATCTGAACTAAAATGCTACGGACTTCGATTTACAAGCGAGAACGTTGATCGTTCCATTGGTTCGCCCGTCACGGATGACCATTTGCCGAGAGGGATCTTTACGACGACGACCACATGACAAACAATGCCACACTGAAATGCGGTGACGGTCCTTCGGTGGATTGGGCCGTGGTCACAGGCGCAGCTTCGGGCTTGGGATTCGCGATCTCAAATCCGGGAATAGTCGCAGTGTCGGGAAAAGTCCGCACGTCGGGCTGCAAGCCATGAAGCCGCAAATTGTCAGCGTGCGCCTCTCCTTGCTCTTGAAGCGATCAGGTGCATTTACGTCGAAGTGGCTAGCAATGCTAGGCACTGGGCGAGCAGGGACGCAACGAGCAGCGGAGTACGGATCATCACCGATCGATCCCACGACGCCTGCAGCTCTCGAGCATTGTCGAGCCTTCCTCCCGTTTTTGCCGCTTCGGTTTGAAGCCGATTGATTGGCTTTGACAAACGATTGTAGATAACGACGAACAGGATCAGCGTAGAGAGCGAGGCGAAATAGAATCCGCGATGTCCACTCCGGCTGAACAGGGCGAGCAAGAAGTTCGACAAGATCGCCAAGACGCCCCAGACCGGCATCCGCGCGTCACCGAAGAGATGGATAAATCCCATGACTTCGGTTCCGGCCGATGGCGAAGCCAACCTGAGAGCGGGGCGGCCGACAGTCAAGAAGAACATGTCCGTGCCACAAACCACTGCCGTGCTTAGGATGCCAATCAGAGACACCGGCAATATCAGATAGTTCATTGTCCCTCCGGCTTTCTCACCGTCGCCGCGCCGATCTGCTGGAATACTTCCAGCAGATTGAGTTCGTCCCAGTGTTCTACGAACTTCCCGTCCTTGACGCGCCAGATGTCGATGCTTCGCATTTGGATTGCTGCACTGTTGGGCCGATAGCCCATGAATGGGTTGCTAAAGGTTCCGTTGTAGGTGAAGCGGGCGCTGATGCGATCGCCCTATTCGATCATGTCCTCCATCACAACTTTCGTGTCGGGAAATGCGTCGAGGTAGTGCCGAAAGAATGCTTTAACGCCCGCCGGACCCGGCTGTACGTATGCGTTGTGGTTGTTGTACTCCGGGTGGATGAACTCATCGAAGAGTTCAACCCGTTTGTCGTTTAGCGCTTGCGCGAAGAGCCGTGGGAGATGTTTGTTGCTCATTGAATCCTCCATGACTCGAAGTGTCGCCAATGAAAATTATCCCTAGGCCAACCAGAGCTACCAGCAGCCCCGAAAGGGATGCGATCTTGATGGGCCGATTCATTTGGCCGTGCACTTCGAAAATCACTCATTTAACTAATTTGGATGTTGCTCACGAGCATAGGGATCACTGAGTTCGCCTCGAATCCTCGAATATTCCTACAGTGATTACCTGAGTCGCATGCGTGGATGCGGGCCGCCTATTCCTTACAGCCCCTGCTACTGCAATCTTCATAAACCTTCTCCTTTCCGACGTTTTCAAACATATCTGCACCCAACCCCCATTCGATCTTGTCGAAACGCATCACTCGGATTTAGGCCGTCAGCAGTTTGGATGTTTGTTCACAAGTACCGGACTCAGTGACGGCCTGCGAATCGTCCAAACTATTTCGCATACAGTGATCACCTGAGTCAGAGACCATGCTGCGTTACTCAGAAAAATTATGAATCTGTGAATCCCGGCCCTCAGCAACTTGATCGAATTAGGAGGTTGGAAGATGCCTGAGCGATTCACAGTTATCCATGTCGCTGGGCCGACTGTCGTTC
>CAWFVB010000045.1:0-178595 GCA_963819145.1 uncultured Acidobacteriaceae bacterium | reverse complement strand
GAGAAAACCGTGGTCGAGCCCGGCTCCCTGTGGAATGGGTTCCCCCGGCAAATTTCGCCGCAAACTCGAACCGGCCGAAGACGAGAGACGATCATGCGCTACGCCAGGAACTATCTCGCATATAAAGATGAGTATCTGAAAGAGCGTTAGCCGTCAGGGTTTTGAGAGAGTGCGAGCTGTCAGAGTTTTGAAAGGGCGCGGCTTCATCCGCGCCGCAAATAGCTGTCAGCTTGCATCAAGGAAGGGGTAACTTTTTATGACACCTTCGACCTACGATGGCGTCGATGCAGTCTGGATCTTTGCAAAATCTAAGTTTCACCGCCATGCATGCCTTGGCAGCCGGGTCGGCTTTCTGGAAGGTGTTGACGTTTTTTCTGGCTTTCTGGGCACGCTCCTGACAATGATGGTGGTCGAGAAAGGCAGCGAACGCGCCTACGGGATTGACATGCCCAGAAAGCCAACAACCCCATGTACGTAAGAATGCCAGGTAGCTGAAAGTGGAAAGCTTAGGAGCCAAAAGCCAAGAGCCGACTTCATGATCAAAGCAGTTCGAGGAACGCGCGACCTACTCCCGCCCGACACGGCGCTGTGGAACTTTGTCGAAGCCGCGGTGCGCGACGTCTTCCGCGCCTACAACTTCCACGAAATCCGCACGCCCATCTTCGAAGAGACTGAGCTATTTGCCCGCGGCGTCGGCGAAGACACCGACATCGTCGCCAAAGAAATGTACACCTGGGAAGACCGCTCGCGAGCGGCCAGCGAAAAAGGACAATCCCTCACCCTCCGCCCGGAGAACACCGCCGGCGTCGTCCGCGCCTACATCGAGCACAAGCTCTGGGATCGCGGCCTGAACAAGCTCTACTACATTGGCCCGCAGTTCCGCCGCGAGCGGCCGCAGAAAGGCCGCTACCGCCAGTTCTATCAGATCGGCGCAGAGGTCATCGGCCCCGCCTCGGCGGGCAGCGAGTCTCCCGCGCGCGACGCCGAAGTCCTCGAAATGCTCGCCACGCTTCTCGACCGGCTCGGCATCACCGATTGGAATCTTGAATTGAATTCGGTTGGCTCGTCCCGCGGACCGCGTCGAAGTTCAACGAAGCCCTGCGCATGGCGCTGGAGCCGTGGTCAGGACAAGATGTGCGCCGACTGCCAGCGCCGCGCCGTTACCAATCCGCTGCGCGTGCTCGACTGCAAAGTACCCGAAGATCAGCCCATCATCGAGAACGCTGCCGCGCATCACCGACTTTCTCGAAGAAGGCAGCCGCAAACATTTCGACGCCGTGCAGGAGATTCTGACGAAAGTTGGGTGCCGTTTACCCTGAACGCCCGCCTGGTCCGCGGCCTCGACTACTACACGCGCACTGCATTCGAATTCACCCACGGCGCGCTCGGTGCCCAGAACGCAATCCTCGGCGGCGGACGCTATGATGGGCTGTCCGAAGCCCTGGGCGGCCCCGCCGCTCCTGGCATCGGTTTCGCCATCGGCGAAGACCGGCTGGTCATGTCGCTGAACGAGACGGCCGAGGGCGTGCTCCGCAAGCCGGATGTCTACGTCGCCCCGCTGGGCGCGGGTATGAACGCGGAAGCAGCGCTACTCGCGCGCGAGCTTCGCCGCCACGATCTGGTGGTCGAACTTGGAGACGAGTCCTTCCGACTGAAAAAATCGTTTGAAGCCGCCGACAAAGCGGGAGCAAAATACATTCTGATTGTTGGCGAGAACGAAATCAAAGCTGACGTGTTCACGCTGAAGCATCTGGCCACCGGAGAGCAGGTCTCCGTGGCCCGCGCCGAGTTGGCTCAAAAGATTCAAGCAGGTTAACGAACTCTCGATCAAACCGTCTGTATATAAGGAGCGGCATGAAGAACTGGTTTGCGACCTTCCTCATAATTTTGCTGGGTTGCGCGCTTGCTGTCCCTGCGTTTGCCCAAGCCAACCTTCCGGCCAAGCCTCTGACTCCAGTGGAGCAGGCCCTGATGGCAGCCGAGAAAAGTTATGTCGAAGCCGTTAAGAAAGGCGACGTCGCCTTTTTCAAGCGCACTCTCACCAGCGATTTCTCATTCGTCGCCTTCGACGGGCAGCTCTATGACCGCCAGGACCTCCTCGACCAGTTTGGCGACGGTGGTTTCGACTTGCTCCCCTACGATATGAAAGTCGTGAACGCCAGTGACAGCGTGGGCATCGTCACCTATGATGTCGTGTTGCGCGTGCCCCCGGCCGAGGACCAGGGCCCACCGCCGCGCTACCAGCACTTCAGCACGGTTTGGGTCAAGCAAGGCGACGCCTGGAAGATGAAGTTTCAGCAAATGACGGTCTCGCACTGGGGAGACTGGTAGGAATCACAGATTGTTGAGGGAGAATTGTTGAGTGAAGACGCTTGCGGCTCAAACGCGGGGAGCCGAAATAGTTGGTCGACTCTCCGGGAAGAGCGGGTCTAATATCGCGCCGCATAAGAGTCTCTGTCAATCAACAAGGAACAATTTAAAAATCCGCAATTCATCGAGGTATTCAATGAAAAACGCAACGATGATTCTTACCGCATGGCTGGTCCTGGCCGCTGCCGCTGTCGCGCAAATGGAAATGCCGAAGCCGGGCCCCGAACACAAGAAACTCGACATCTTCGCCGGCTCCTGGACGCTCGAAGGCGACATGAAGCCCGGCCCCATGGGCAACGGCGGAAAGATGACCGAAACCGAAAAGTGCGAGTGGATGGAAGGCAACTTCTACCTCATCTGCCATTCCGACGTGAAGAGCTCCATGGGCAACGGTTCCGGACTCTCCGTCATGGGATACTCCACCGAAGACAAGTCCTATACCTACCGCGAGTTCAACAGCTGGGGAGAATTCGACGACTCCAAAGGCTCCGTCGATGGTGACACCTGGACCTGGACCAGCGATGAAAAAATGGGCGGCGTGACCGTGAAGGGTCGCTTCACCATGAAAATCGTTTCACCCACGGCCTACAACTTCACGTTCGAAATGTCGCAGGACGGAACCAAGTGGACTCTGTTCATGGATGGCAAAGCGACCAAAGCAAAGTGATCGAGTGGTGGGTGGTTCGTGATTAGGTATTAAAGCAAACCGGCCACCGGTCACGATCCGCTGCACCCTGTAAGTGATTGAAACGGCGAATCTCCAAGCCGCGGCTCCGGATTTCATTCTTAGTTTTCCTCACCCATCCACAGGGAAGTCTCTTCCTCCACAGTTTCTGCACAAGCGCGGCGCCTTTTGGTATTGCGAGCCGCAACAATCTGTTCGACAGTGGGTTCAGCGAAACGTGAGAGTTCCTGAGCTTGCTGAATGATTGCGGCAAAGCCAGCGGCAGCCGGTGATTCTCGAGGGTGAATCGCCGGGGGACAATTCAGAACCGCGCGTGAGCGCGAACTGTGGTTGCCCGGGCGTTGCGGCCTCCTCCCCCGTCGTGCTCTTCGGAGCAGGACAGGGCTGCTGGCCACCGCAAGCGGTTGCCCGAATGGGATCGCAAGATCGTCAGATCGTGCGATCATAATCGGCAACTCGCTTTGGCAAATGCGGCACTCCTTTCGAGCGCTGTCGGGCTGAAGCGGATCATTCCGCCGCGCAACGGCGATTCAGGCAGAGCAGGAAACCACGAACAATGCGGCTCGGGTGGCTGGCCCGGGCCGCATTCTTTTTTGGGCTGGAAAATGAAGAAGCCGTCATCCGGAACCCGAAGTGGAAGAGCGGCGCTTTAGCGCCGCGTAGGTCTCCGGTGATAGACGGGCTTCAGCCCCGGTGGTCGTGGAGCGGGCACACTTGTCCGCTGCGTTTGACTTTGTCTTGCCACCACGTCTGCCTATACCACAACCGGGAAGGGCACGACTTCCAGTCGTGCCAATAAGAGCTGATAAACGAACGGGCCTAAGCCGCTGATCTTATCGTGGAAGCGGCCCTTCGGGCGCCGAGTAAGCCTCCGAAGTGGAAGAGCGGCGCTTTAGCGCTGCGTAGGTCTCCTGAGATAGACGGGCTTCAGCCCCGGTGGTCGTGGAGCGGGCACACTTGTCCGCTGCGTTTGACTTTGTCTTGCCACCACGTCTGCCTATACCACAACCGGGAAGGGCACGACTTCCAGTCGTGCCAATAAGAGCCCCACAAACTGGCCTGGCTTTAGCCGCTGAGGACCGAGCGGCAGCGTGTCCCTCCGAAAAAAAACCGGGGAACGTTCCGTGCAGTCCACCCGTCTGCCCCATGTTTCCCGCAGAGGCGGCGAGACTGTTCGGCAAGCTCAGCGCAGACCGTTGGGTCCCCGGCCAGCAACTGGTTATGATGGTGGCATGCAACTTTGGCTCACGGAGTAACCGCAGATCGCGCCACTGATCGAGCAGCCCGCCAGAGACCCGCTAGAATCAGTTATAGAGGCACTGACTTGCATATTGGATTTGCAGCTTCCTGTCGGGAACGCGCCTTTCGTAACTGGTGCGAACGAAACCCCTCCACCTACCGTGATGTTGATGCTTGAGGTGGTACCGTTGTCATTTCCCGTTCCCTTCACCGTTATATTCGGATCGCCATTAAAGATGAGGGTACCGTCAGAACAGCCAGTTGGTGTCGCGGTAACACTAATACTGTTATTACTACTGCTTGCGGAAACCGCAATCGTACCCCCGTCCGCACACGTATAGGTGAATGTGGACGAGGAAGCATCCGGGGTTTGCGTAGATGAGTGGTTTTTGTTCTTGGCGAGAAGAGCCGGCAAGCCGGATTTGCCGACGGCGTCTGCCCCACTGATCGCACCGGATGAAATAGCCTTGAAGACATCTGAAAATACTTCACCCCCGAGTTGTTGAGCCTGGGGTTGCGTTAGGTGGTTCGGATTGGGATTGGAGCTGCTGCCGCAGCCAACAATTAGCAAAGCCGATCCAATAAGCAAAAACGTTAACGCTTTATATAAAGACGACATAGACATCTCCTTTGCCTGCCAAGAGCAAGGCAACCTAACTGTAGGCGTCAAGGTTGCTTTCCGCAAGCAACCCTCCTGAACGAATCATTCGCCGCTCCCGGACAATAAGGACAACCCTATCAATATTTTGGTTGCGATACCGATTTGGGAAAGAGATCAAACCTTGCGAGAAGGAATGGGCACAGCCCACGCCGTGCCTTCTATGCAGTTGTTTTCTCTTCAAAACGGGAACGTGGAAGAGCGGCGCTTTAGCGCCGCGTAAGCGTCCCGAAGTGGAAGAGCGGCGCTTCAGCGCCGCGTAGGTCTCCGGAGATAGACGGGCTTCAGCCCCTGTGGTCGCGTGGAGCGGGCACTCGCTTCGACAAGCTCGGGGCACGCTCCGCCTGCTGCTTTTGACTTTGTCTTGCCAACTCGTCTGCCGACACTACAACCGGGAAGGGCACGACTTCCAGTCGTGCCGATAAGAGCCCCACAAACTGGCCCGGCTTTAGCCGCTGAGGTACCGTGGAAGAGCGGCGCTTCAGCGCCGCGTAAGTCGCCTATAAAATAACCTGGGCTTTAGCCCCTGAGGATCTGCCCAGGAGCTAGGGAAAGGCTGATTAGATAACCGTGTCGGCTCCAGGCCGCCGAGTAAACTTGGTGCGCTCAAGCAACCAGGGCTCGGAGGGAAGGAGCCGACACGGTTATCTAATCAGCCGAGGGTCCAATACCTGACGCACCTCGCCTTCAAGGTTACTTCATTACATTGTGTGCGATGCACGTAGACCACGGAATGCTCGGGGGAGTTTTGGGTGGAGGTGTGTAAGCGAAGCAAAACTCAGTCCAGTAATGCTCATCTTCGGCGTAGGCTCCGGCATAGTCAACGCGTCCGTAAACAACGACCAACGCATCTGGACCAGGAACGTAAGTTTCGTCCGGCGTGGTCCTAAGTTGGTTCGTCTGAGTTGGTGCCATAACATCAGTGGGATTTTTCCGAACGCCAATTATTTCTTTCCCCCATTCATCCCAAAATTGATTCTTCACGTTCACATCACCTGTGATTACCCTAGTACGAGGGTCCACGTCGGTAACATGAGTGGCCGGCGTTTTCCCGACATTTGTGATGCTCACCGCAACTCGGCCTTGAGCGTCCGGTTCAGACGTGATTTTGAAAATGAGCCAAGGACGATTCTCCGCGCGGAATTGCTCTCGGATGATCTGATTGGAAGTGAGCATGGCACACAACTGGAAGATGTATACAACAAGGACGCACAAACCCCCGCCTACGGCTACGACCTCAACTCTGAATTTTGGGTCGGTCTTCCACACTTCTACAAAGCGCATGGGTTCTTCCTCTTCCTTCTGTCGCTCCTTCGTCTTCTTTGGTTCAGTTATCATTTCTCGATCGACATTGGTCGATACGGAAGCATGCAGATGGGGCAGTGTACTGTGTCTTTGCTTCTTGCGTCCGTATTTGCCACGCATGCAAGGCTCCCTTTTGCTGTGATCTGACAATAGAGGATGATCGCGTTAGTCGAACATCCATTTGCCTTATCGGTATCGCTCCTGAAGTTCAAGTCGGTTGTGCTCGTTATCAAAAGACTTGGAAAAGAAAAGAGGCACGGCCGAAGCCGTGCCCCAAAGAAAACCCGCGTTCATCCGCGTGAATCCGCGGAGATGAAGTTAGTCTCTGACCCCGTCCATGAACGCGCGCAGCTTGCGGGAGCGGCTTGGGTGGCGGAGTTTGCGGAGGGCTTTGGCTTCGATCTGGCGGATGCGTTCGCGGGTGACTGCGAACGACTGCCCGACTTCTTCCAGAGTGTGCTCGCTGCCGTCTTCGAGGCCGAAGCGCATCTTGATGACTTTTTCTTCGCGCGGGGTCAACGTGCGCAGGACCTGTCCTGTCTGGTCCTTGAGGTTCACGTTGATCACCGCCTCGGCCGGCGAGACGACCGCGCGGTCCTCGATGAAGTCGCCCAGATGCGAATCTTCCTCTTCGCCGATTGGCGTTTCGAGGGAGATGGGCTCCTGTGCGATCTTGAGAACTTTGCGCACTTTCGCGACCGGGATGTCCATGCGCTTGGCGATTTCTTCGCGCGTCGGTTCGCGTCCCAGTTCCTGCACCAGCTGCCGCGAGGTGCGGATCAGCTTGTTGATGGTTTCGATCATGTGCACGGGGATGCGGATCGTACGCGCCTGATCGGCAATCGCACGGGTAATGGCCTGACGAATCCACCACGTGGCGTACGTCGAAAACTTGTAGCCACGGCGGTATTCGAATTTGTCGACCGCCTTCATCAGGCCGATGTTGCCTTCCTGAATCAGGTCGAGGAACTGCAGGCCGCGGTTGGTGTATTTCTTGGCGATCGAAACGACGAGTCGCAGGTTGGCCTCAATCAGCTCGCGCTTGGCCTGCTCCGCGTCCATGTCGCCCTGGATGATCTCGCGCTGGGTGCGCTTGAGCTCCTGAAACGACACGCCGGTTTCGAGTTCCAGCTTTTCGACTTCGCCGCGGATGGCGCGAGCCTGCCGGCGATATTCTTTTTTCTGCTCTTCGCTGCGGGTTGCGTCCGCCTTGCGCTCCAGGTTCTGCGTCTGGCGGTCGAGCGAGCGCATGCCATCGACAGTCTTGTTGACCCGCTCGATGAGACGCTTGCGCTCGTTGTTGGTGAATCCCAGCTTGCGCACCGCCTTGGAAACGGCAACGATCCCGCGCGCCAGCTTGCGGCGGGCGCGGCGATGATCCCTGGGCTTCTTCTTCTGCGAGACTTCGGCGTACTTTTCTTCGAGGACAGCGGCCTTTTTGTAGAGCTTGGCCATGTCATCGATCTTGCCCGTGAACTCATTGAGGCGGTTCTGCAGGATCTCGTCGGTGATTTCCTCTTCGTCGAAGGTGACCACTTCCTTGATCGAGCGCACGCCCTTCTTGAGGTCTTCGCCCATGGCCAGCAGTTCGCGGATCACGATGGGTGACCGCGACAGGGCCTTGAGCACGCGCAGTTGTCCGCGCTCAATTCGCTTGGCGATTTCGACTTCGCCTTCACGCGTAAGCAGGGGAACGGTGCCCATCTCGCGGAGATACATGCGGACGGGGTCGTTGGTTTTTTCGAGAGCGCCAGGGGTCAGGTCGAGCTCAACGTCTTCGCCCTCTTCCGACTCCTCGAACTTTTTGTCGAGGGAAGGAACCTTGGGCCCTTCGAGCACGTCGATGCCCTGGGTACCAATGGTGGTCAGCAGATCGTCGAGGTCTTCGGGACTGTGCACATCGTGCGGGATTAAATCGTTTACCTGGTCGTATGTCAGGTATCCCTTTTCCTTGCCTGTATCGATCAGCTTTTTGATGTCGTCGAACTTGTCGTCAAGAGCCAAGAGGTTTCCTTAAACTACTCATTTCGGCTCCAATGAGGTGAACTCACGAGAGCGTGTGGTAAAGTTCCGAAAAGGTGGGAATCTGGGGTTTAGCGGGATTGTGCTATCTAGCACAAACTTATAGAGTTTAGCACATAAGTGCTGATGCGTCTATCGGTTGCCCGCGTTAGTGTCCCGTTGCCCGCCGCTATCTTCAACTGTCCTAAATACTTAGATGGCTGTGGGCGGCTTTTTGTTTCAGGCGGATCGCTTCTTTTCGGCGTCCCTGAGGGCGCTCAGGGCGTTGAGTCCGGCGGCAAATCCACATGTGAATCCGCCGAGCGTCTTGCGAGTTTCATCCTGAGCCGTTCTTGAGCCAAGGCTGCCTTCTGGCCGAGATCCATTGCGCCCGGTCGTTCCAAGGTGCGATTGATCTCCTCCCGCTGCCGATCGAGTGCGATTTTGCGCAGGGCGCGGACCGCGGCTTCGAGGACTTCCGGCGTTAATTCTTCTTCCTCCTTGAACAAGATTGTGGCCAGCAGGCGGCGATCGGTCTCGCTGGCTGGCACCTCCATTACGTCGGCGACTTCAGGGCTTGCATTGAGCAGCGACTCGACCAGCGACTCGGTGGCGAGGCCGCGATGCAGTTGTTCGTTTTGCAAGACGAAGTGAGCCTGGCGGGTGGGATCGAACTCTTCTTCAGCGCCATCGCGGGCAGAGAGATGGTCGTCGCCGGGCCGGATTTGGCGGGCCGACGCGAGGGCCCGGATGAGAATTTTTTCAGCGTCGGTGGCCTGGGCCTGGACGGGAGCCTTGACCTGAGAGGTGGCGCGGGTTGCGGCAGCGTGGCGGAGTTCCTGGCGCAAGACGGCGTTGTCGATGCCAAGTTTTTGTGCGATCTCGTGGGCGAGCTCGTCGCGGATAATTCGGCTGGGAATGCGTTGGATGTGGGGGAGCAAATAATTCAGCGCCTTCTGCTTGCCCTCGCCGCTGCGCACGGGGAATTGCGCGCGGGCGCGCTCGATCAGGTAGTCGAAATATTTTTGCGAGTGGCGCAGAGCCTCGCCATAGGCTTCTTTGCCCTGACGGCGGATGTAGAGGTCGGGATCGAAGCCTTGTTCCAGGGTGAGAACTTTGATCTGGAATTCATCTTCGACGAGCAGGCCGAGCGTGCGCTCGGTGGCCTTTGCTCCGGCCGTGTCGGGATCGAAGTTTACGACTACGTTCTTGCTGAAACGACCGAGGAGCTTGGCTTGCAATTCGGTGAAGGCGGTGCCGGAACTGGCGATGACGTTGTGAAATCCGGCGGCGAAAACGGAGATGCAATCCATCTGGCCTTCGACGAGGATGGCATAGTCAAATTTCTTGACCCACTCTTTGGCGTGATCGAGATTGAACAGGACCTTACCTTTGGAATAGATCGGGGTCTCGGGGGAGTTCAGATATTTCGGACCGGATTTTTCATCGGCGGCGAGAGTCCGCCCGGTGAAGGCGATGACTTTGCCCGCTTCGCTCGCGATGGGAAACATGACGCGGTTGCGGAATTTGGAGTACATGGCGGCAACGGCGGGCGTCGGAACGGCGGGCGCCGGACCTTGGACCTCGGACCTCGGCGAACCATCAACCTTCTCTTGCCGAGGGCCGACGTCTGAGGTCTGAGGTCCGATCTGACGCCCGTCGTCTTGCTTCCACGAAAACAGGCCGCTCTCGCGCAACACCTCTTCACTGAATTCTTCTTTGAGGCGATCGCGAAGGAGGAAGCCGGAATCGGGGGCATATCCGATGCGGAACTTCACGATCATTTCCTGGTCGAGGCCGCGGCCTGCCAGATATTCGCGGGCGCGGGCGCCTTCGGGGCGGCGCAGGCAGTCTTGAAAAAAAACTACCGCGCGCTCGTGCACGTCGAGCAACTGGCCGCGCATACGTGCTTCTTTGGCTTCGCCGGGACTTGAATAACTGGCCTTCGGCAGCGGGATCCCGAGCTTCTGCGCGATCATCCGGACAGCTTCGGGGAAGGTGATGTTCTCGATTTTCTGCACGAAGCTGAAGACATCGCCGGAAACGCCGCAGCCAAAGCAGTGGTAGAACTGCCGCGTGGCATGCACGGAAAACGACGGAGTTTTCTCGCCATGAAACGGGCAGAGCCCGGAGTAGTTCTGCGCGCCGGCCTTTTTCAGCTTGATGTAATCGCCGATGATGCGGACGATATCCGCCTGCTGCTTGACCGTGTACGCGAAATCGCCGGGGTTGGCCATGGTTCGTGATGCCGGCATTCGTTCGCCGGCTGGGAGACAAAGCTCTCCGAAGGAATTGTGAGCTAGAAAGCGGCTGATAGGAATATAGCAGCGTGAGTTGGCTGCGGAAAAACTGTGGAATACGCGCTTATTCCGTTGAGGGTGGAGGAAAAGCGGGATTTGGGGAGCGAGCCGGCAAACTTGTCGGGGCTCTAATTTTCGACCCGGGTATCGAACACGCCGGTCTCCACTTTTCCGCTACGCTTTATCTGGACAAACAGGCGATAGCTCCCAGCCTGGGGGAATCCATAGGGGAACGAGACTTCAGAGGATGGGGCCATCGGCATTTTGTGGCCTGACATGGAACTCGGGTCTTTCTGTGCCAACTGAAGCGCGGCCATGGGCGCAGAACCTGCCGGGTGGATATGAGCAAACACGGTTTCATCGGAACGCACGAACACGGCGTGACCTGCCATCCCCATGTATGGTTCGAGATCGGTGACGGGCTTGCCGTCCGGATCCTCGACCTTGAAGCGAAACCAGGAGAGTTTTCCGATGGCGGGTGGAGAAGAGTCGCGCTCCCAAAGCATGCGTCCGCCGCCGGCAAGCGCCGAGATCGCATTGGAACTTCGATCTCCAGGCTGATCGTTGAAAGGAGGAGCACTTACATTCGAGTCATCGCCGGCCAGAGCCACGCCGGCGATCTGAGGAAGATCCATCTCCGCAGTCATGGTGTCGGGAAACCCGGTCTCGCGCACAACGTCGGCAAATATCTTGTAATGACCGGAATCGATGGATGGGAGGTCGAGCGCGAATACTCCATCCTGGGTCTGGTCAGGATGCAGATGATAGAAGCGGTCCATGGCCGGCACTCGCAATAGAAACAGGTGCATCAGATGACCGTGGTCCGGAATCAGTTTCATGGACCACGCATCCTTGCGGAGATTGTGCCAGTAGGACGATGCCATCCGCAAAACCAAATGGCGGCCGTTGTCGAGCGAAGCCACGAGCGGAGGCGCCTGGTAGAGCATGTCGTGCTTTTGTGTGCTGGCCTCGGAATCCCACCACCAATTTCCCAGGAACAGAATGCCGAGAACCAGCACTGTGGCAACGACTACCGCAATACGCCCTCTACGGGTACTGCGGGGCTCGAGAGCAACGCCGGGTTCGAGCGAACCCTCGCGGGCGGAGGCCCAGGCAATGGAGACGATTCCGACCGCGAGAAACAGCATCAAGGCGAACAGAAGTACTCCCAGCGCTTTTTGCATCGGAAGAGTGCGTCTGGCGAATGCCGCGACTGGCACGGCGAGCTCTCCCGGGCCTTGCGATCCGGCGACGTCGACTCGCACTTGCCACGAACCGGATTCCATAAGCCAGACTTTACCGGTGAATGAGTGGGGATCGCCGGGTACCGTCAGCATGACATCGGGAGTTGGGGGAAATCCCTGATCCTTGCCAGTCAGGTATATGGGCACGATCTGAATGCCGCTGACGGTTCCGGAGGTGGTCCGCACCTCAACCTGCGCGATGCCGGGAATCATGGCGGGCGGACGTACCGTTACCAGCAGGTGGTAGGGACCGGCGTCGCCCTCGTAATAAACGTCGGGACTCCCTACGTGGGCGAACGCAGTTGCGGACCAGAGCAAGAAGCAGGCCAACGACGAAGTCGCGATTCGTTTTCCCATGATTTAGCCGGTGTGGAGCGCGAACAGATATCGAGTGCCTTACCGTCTGACGCGGCCCACCCAATCGCCCCAGATCATTCCGATTCTTGCAGCAATAACGGTTGCCGCCAAAGCGATCGCCATCCCGATCCAGAACTCGGCTCGGGTCTTCTCATACGCGGAAAACTCCCAGGCCAGGTGATACTCCGATGGACGCACGAAGTATCCGAAATAGTTCATTCCGAAAATCCAATTTCGTGCCGCGGGTTTCATGAGGAAGGTGGCGAAGGGCCAGTTGAAGGCAATTCCGGCGAGAAAAAAAGCAAGTCCCGCGGCAATTGCCTGCACGATCTTTCGCCGGAGCTTGAAGCGGTTCAGCGCCAGGTCAAGAGCAACGGCTGCGGGCAGTAAGATCACTGGGAATCCAAGCGGGATCATGCGAGTGACCTGGGTGAATACGGGCCCGAGTTTGGCTTCGGCGGGAAACAGAGGGAAGACCCAAAGTGCCACCAGCCACATGATGGTATAGAGAGAAGCCACAATCGTCGCGGCCCACTTGTGGTTCGAAGTGCGCGACAGCCCAACCAGGACCAGCGGCGCGACCATCCCCAGGACGCGGTAGAAGAGCGCACTGTGCATGAGAGTCGGATCGCCGATGGTTTCGAAGGCCAGCATCATGAGCAACGAGAGGAGCAACGAACCAACGTAGAGGAGCAGATGATTGAGCCGGATCTCCGCAGCGCCGGTAGAGAGGTTCTTGCGCCCTGCGATCAGGACCAAGCCGCCAAAACCCATAAAGAAAATGCCAATCACCAGGATCACATGCGGCGGGCTCAGGATCTTCACGTCGAGACCGAACGAGTCGTGCCACCAGTTGTCGAACGGAGCCGAGGTGAGCATGGCAAATCCTCCCCAGGCCGAGATAAACGCGCCCAGAGGGCCACGGAATCCCCAGATGTTCACCGAAGCGGTCTTCTGCAGGGTGTTGCCGGCGAATGTTGTATGCAGAATCAGGTAGGCGCAGGAAATTCCGGTGAGCACTGCGCCGAATTGGATAGCCATGTGCGCAGGCGTCCAGAATGTGTCGCGGCCAATTCCGGTATGCCAGGAGATGTCCCAATAGAGGCCAAAGGTTGTAGAAGTCACGGCGAGAACCGCGGTCCAGACGTACCAGCGAACCGTCTGAACCCGAGCCAGGGACCATTCGCGGGAGGCAGCAGCAGGGATAAGCACGTGCGCGGTGTCAGCCATACAAACCCCCAGGTGGAGAAGTCTAGCAAAGGTCCGTCCAGCAGGTGCGGAAAAACTCATTTGCAGGCCCACAGCTAACCTCAGCGGCTATAAGCCGTGCCCTTTCAAAACACGAGCGAAATCAGAGTTTTCCCGCAGCCTGCCAGGGCTCAACGGAAGAGATAAGACGCAGGAGAGGGACATTGGAGGAAAGGCGTTCCGGCGACGGATTGTGATCTCCATCACAGTCCGGGCGTGGCCCGTTTTCTATAGTCAATGCTAAGGCTGGGCTGTTGCGGGGTGCGGTCTGACGTGCGCAGTTGATTTCCGGGTTCACAGGAGAACGCGTGAGCATCACCCTTGGCGTGGACGTTGGCGCAGTCAGCGTGAAGCTGGCGGCTGTGGGAGCGCCCGAAGATCGTGCCGTTCTGGCCGGACTTTGCGAGGCTGGCCCGGCCTTCTTTCTGCCTGACCTATCGGGAGCCAAAGGATTGGCTGACCGTCCGATGGTGTTGTCCGCGTATCGGCGGCTGCAGGACAATCCGCTGCAGGCAGCTTCGGACTTGCTGCGAAACTTCTGCGAGGTTGTGCCGGAAGAGGCGATATCGGGGATTCGTTTCACCGGGTCAGGCGGGCGCACGGTCGCCCGTTCGTTCGATGCGGGGTTTGAAAACGAGTTTCGAGCGCTGGCTCGGAGCATGAGCGCTCTGTATCCGCAGGTCCGCACCGTGTTCGAGATGGGCGGAGAAAACTCGAAGTACATGCTCCTGGGCCCGTCGAGCGATTCGGGACAGCTTGGAATTCTGGACTACCAATCGAGCACGGAGTGCGCCGCCGGGACCGGGTCGTTCATCGATCAGCAAGCGTCACGACTGCTCTATGAGATCGAGGACGTGGGAGCGGCTGCCGGCCGGGCCAGTAGTGCCGCCCGGGTGGCGGGGCGCTGTTCTGTGTTCGCCAAGACAGACATGATCCACGCTCAGCAGAAGGGATACACTGCGGACCAGATTTTACGCGGGCTATGCGAGGCAGTCGCGCGCAATTTCAAATCGAGCATCATGAAGGGCAGGCGGGTTTGCGCTCCGGTGGCATTTGTCGGGGGGATGGCGCTGAATGCGGGGGTGCGGAATGCTGTGCAGGAAGCGTTCCGGCTGCGAGATACAGATTTCCTGGTTCCCGAATTGCAGTGCTGGATGACGGCGTTGGGCGCGAGCCTGCTGGCGGCGGAGGAAGTTGATGCACAGAACAGGGTTCCTTTCCGGCGGAGGCCGCTTGAGGTGTCGCGCACTCCTGAGTTCTCCACCAGCGAGGCGCTCTCACTCCATCAGGTAACACTGCTGCGGGACCGGGTACGAGTGATCCAGCCGCCGCACACGGGCATGCGATTGGATGCTTACCTTGGGATCGATGTGGGGTCGGTGAGCACGAACCTGGTCGTGATTGACGCGGCGGGCAATTTGCTGCAGGAGATTTATGTCCCGACGGCGGGGCGTCCGATCGAAGTGGTCACGGCAGGACTTCGCGAGATTGAGGAGCAACTGGGAACACGAGTCAACATACGAGGCGCCGGGACGACAGGGTCGGGAAGAGAGCTGGTGGGCGAGCTGACCGGAGCGGACACGGTGAATGACGAGATCACGGCGCACAAGACGGGCGCAATGCACGTGTGCCGCCAACTGAAGATGCCGCAGGTAGACACGATCTTTGAGATCGGCGGGCAGGATTCGAAATTCATTCGCATTCAGGATGGCGTGGTAGTGGATTTCACGATGAACGAGGCCTGCGCCGCGGGGACGGGATCTTTTCTGGAAGAGCAAGCCGAGAAGCTGGGAGTTGCCATCAAGGGAGAATTCGCGGAGCTGGCGCTCTCGTCGCGAAATCCCATCCGATTGGGGGAGCGCTGCACGGTTTTTATGGCGCGGGATGTCAGCAGCCTGATGCTGAGGGGGGCGGCCGTCGCCGATTTGTGCGCGGGCTTGGCCTACTCGGTGGCATTGAACTATCTGAATCGAGTCGTGCGCGGCCGCAAGGTGGGAGACGTGATTTTTTTCCAGGGGGGCACCGCTTACAACGACGCGGTGGCGGCGGCATTCTCGGTGATTCTGAAGAAGACGATCGTGGTTCCCCCGCACAACGGAGTGATTGGCGCGATCGGCATGGCGCTGATTGCGCGCGATCGGATGCAGGCCAACGGGCAAAGCAGCAAATTCCGAGGATTCGACCTGAACCTTGTGAAATGGGCGAGCCGCGACTTCGTATGTCGCGCCTGCTCGAATTACTGCGACATGAAGGAGTTCGTGATTGACGGAGAGAAGAGCTACTGGGGAGACCAGTGCTCCGACAAGTTCCGCAAACGCTCGCGCACGGATCGGGAACCGGTGATCGAAGATCTTGTGGCCCGCCGGGACCAGTTGCTGGAGGAGACGCTCGAGTTGCCGCGCGAAGGGCGGAAAACCGTCGGGATTCCGCGCGCCATGTTCTATTTCGATCGCTTCCCTTTCTGGAGCACGTACCTGCAGGAATTGGGATACAACGTGGCGGTCTCGCCTCCGACGGACGGGAGCATCGCAGCCCATGGGGAAGAGTTGGCGCTTGCGCAGCCGTGCTTTCCGGTCCAGGTGGCGCACGGGCACGTGCAGGAACTCCTGAAGGAGGCCGTAGATTATATTTTGGTGCCCAATGCGGTGGATGCGGAGACGCCGTTCCCGCAAGTGGAATCGAAACTGTGTCCGTGGAACCAGACTCTGCCGTTCGTGGTGCGGTCGGTCGAGAAGTTGGCAAGCGATCTGAACGGCAAGCTTTTGTGCCCCACGGTGCATTTCCGCCAGGGGCCGCGGCGGGTGCGCGACGAATTGCGTGTTCTGGCGAACAGCTTAGGTCGCAGCAAAGCCACGAACGATGCCGCGGTGGAGAGTGCGTGCCGGGCGCAACAGACGTTTGGCGAGAAGGTGCGACAAGCCGGGGAGGCCGCGTTGCAGGAACTGCGGACCACGCGCGAGCCCGCAATCGTGCTGTTGGGGCGGCCTTACAACATCTATGACCGGGCGGTGTGTTGCGACATTCCGCGAAAACTGCGGACGCTATATGGCATCAACGTGTTGCCGCTGGACTTTCTGCCGCTTGATCGCGAAGACGTGTCCGACATCAACGGCAACATGTACTGGCATTCCGGACGGCAGATTTTGGCGGCGGCGCAGATCGCCAGACGGATTCCCGGACTGCACCTGATTTATATCTCGAACTTCAAGTGCGGACCGGATTCGTATCTGAAGTCGTTTATTGAGGATGCCTGCGGGAAACCCAGTCTGGTGCTGCAGTTTGATGGGCATTCGAATGACGCCGGCTACATTACGCGGTGTGAAGCATATCTCGATAGCACGGGGTTTTTACGGTGCAAATCCTCAGACATCGCTGCGTAACGCGGAAGGTTGGAGCCGAGCATCCGCTGGCCGGGAAGAGGGTCTACATTCCGGCCATGGCGGAGGGGAGCGTCGACGTATTATGTGCGGTTATGCGCTGGATGGGAATTGAGGCGCACCCCACCCCGGCCTCGGATGCACAGACGCTCGAGCTAGGCGGCAAGCATACGAGCGGAGACGAATGTTTTCCCGCCAAGGTTACGACTGGGGATTTCCTGAAGATTGCGGGACGGCCGGGCTTTGATGCGAAGAGGACTGCCTTCCTGATGTTTACGGCCGACGGGCCGTGCCGCTTCGGGCAGTATGCGCCATTCTTGCGCAAAGTGCTGCGGGAAGGAGGATACGGCGACGTGCAGGTGCTTTCTCCACACGGGGAACACGGTTACAGTGACTTTCAGGATTTCGACACGGCTTTCGTGAGGACGGCATGGAGGGCGGTGGTGGCGGCGGACATTCTGCGTAAACTCCTGTTGCAAACGCGTCCCTATGAAACGCATGCGGACGAAGCGGAACGGGCTTACCGCGAATCGGTGGACGACCTGTGCGAAACCGTGGAACAGAGCTGTTCCGATACGGCGTGCCAGATGCGCTCGTTAAGGGCGTCGCTGGTGCGGGCGAGAGGACGCTTCCAGGCCGTGCCGGCACGTTTCGATCGCAGGCGTCCACTGATTGGAATCGTAGGCGAAATTTTCTGCCGGCTCCACAACTTCAGCAATCAGGACCTGGTACGGCGGCTGGAGGCCCATGGCGCGGAGTGCTGGATGAGCGACATCGCGGAATGGATTGCTTATACCAATTTGGAGGAAGCACGCAATCTGCGGCTGGCTGGGCGGGCGTACTCGTGGGGAATGCTGAAGTCTAGGTTGCGCTCCCACATCCAGCACGCCGACGAGCACGCGCTGCGGTCGTTGTTCACCGACGATTTTGGCGGGTATGAAGAACCTGAGGTCGAACAAGTGCTGAAGCTGGCGCAGCCGTATCTTCCGTTCCCTGGAGCTGAGGGAGAGATGGTGATGAACATGGGCCGGAGCGCCTACCTGGCAATGCAGGGAGTGGACGGGATTGTGGACATCAGCCCATTCACTTGCATGAATGGAGTTGTGAGTGAGGCGATCTATCCTAAGCTGAGCCGGGACTATAGCGGGATTCCCATCCGGAACTTCTATTTTGACGGCCAGCACTCGGATCTGGATCGCGATATCGGCATTTACCTGGAACTGGCGCGGTCGTACGGGGAGAGGAAGCCGAATCCACGGTTTTATCCCTTGCGGTTTGGGGAGCGGCAGGCCTCGTGATGAGGGGCTCAACTTTTTTTTGCTCGCGCCGATAGACATCTCAGGGGCTTGTCCCTGAGCCATGATAACCACCGAGCAGTATGCCTCTTCGATCGTTGAGAAGTATCACGTGATTCCTGACACTGGATCGCAGCCGCATCGGGCGGCCGATGCGATCGTCCCCCCTGCTCAAGCAATGGGGGAAGCAGTATCTGCTGGGGCTGACGCTGTCGGGGGCATACGCGAAGAACACGGCGATTTGGCTGTCGTCCCATGTGGACTTGCTGATTGCGCTGAGTCCGGTCCCGGGGATGGACATGAAGCAAATCTTCTGGGGGCTGTTCGAATATCTGACAGACCACGATTTGCGGCCGCATACGCGGAACGTCACCATTCAGTTGGAAAGCAAGGGGCTGTTCGTGGACTTGATTCCGGCGTGCCGGGATAAAGGAAGCGGGGGCAGTGTGCTGTTCAACAAGAAGACCGGGGGCGCAGTGCAGACCGACGTGGCGCAGCACGTGCATCTCGTTGCGAACTCGGGGCGCCAGCAGGAGATTTGCGCGATGAAGATCTGGCGCGAGCGCTGCGCGCTGGACTTTCCTTCGTTTTATCTTGAGCTGAGCGTGCTGCGCGCGCTGGAAGAAGAGAGATTCGGGCGGCTGTCGGATAACGTGCTGGCGGTGCTCCGCTATCTTGCGGGGCGATTTGAGCATACGGCGGTGCGCGATCCAGCGAACTCCGCGAATGTCGTGTCGAAGGATCTGAGCGACGCCGAGAAGCAGGCTATCGCGAAGGCGGCGCGGAACGCGCTATACGACGAGAATTGGAAGAAGATTCTCTGGTAGGAGATGGGTCCCGGCGGCAGACCTCAGAAACCTCCCACCTTTCTTCCTGGCGACTGGGCTCGATCAGAAGCTCTAAACCCTTAACTCCACGACCGTGGCGCCTCCGCCGCCTTCGTTTTGAGGAGGCTCGGCTACGGAGGCTACGTGGGGGTGCTGCTGCAGGAGCTGGCGCAAGGCTTTGCGGAGGATGCCCATGCCGCTGCCGTGGACCACGCGAACGCGCGGGAGGCCGGCGAGGAAGGCGCGGTCGACAAAGCGCTCGACCTCGCGCGAGGCATCGTCTACGGTCCGGCCGATCACGTTGATTTCGGTGGGCACGGTTGCCGCCTCGTTTTCGAGGGAGACGGAAATGCCCCGGGCGCGCGCGGCTTTCACCGGAGAGTCGGCAGGCTGGGAGGCAGTCACCACTTCGGCGATGTCATCGCGGGCGATTTTCATCTTCATGGCGCCCATCTCAACTTCGAAATGAGTGTCGTCCAGTTTGCGGACGACGCGCGCGTTGCGGCCGGTGGATTTCAACTTGACCATGTCGCCCTGGGCGACGTGTTTGACGAGTTGCGGCTGGGCGTTAGGGTCGTTCTTATCGGATCCGGTGGAGTGCGCAACGACGGTTGAGTCGAACTGCTCACGGAATTCGCGGCGCAGCTTGGCGATGCGCCGTTCGGCGTCTTTCGAAACCTTCTGCGCGGCGGCGCGATCCTGGATGGCGTTGACGGCTTCGCGAGCATGGTATTCAAAGTCGCGCAGAAGGCTGTCCAGCTTCTTTTCCATTTCGCGGACTTTGGTCTGCAGCTCTTTCCTGCCTTCGGCGGCGAGCTGCGCTTTTTCGCGCTCGAGTTCCTGATGGCGCGCTTTCAGGCGGAGCCGTTCGTTTTCGGTTTCGCGCAGGTCGGCGTGCAGTTTGTCGAGGAATTGGCCGACGTCGCGAGCCTGGGAGCCGAGGCGGGCTCGCGCACTTTGAATGATGGCGGGATTCAAACCCAGGCGCTGCGCGATGTTGATTCCCGCGGAAGCGCCGGGGACGCCGACCTTGAGCTCGTAGGTCGGCTGCAACGTGGCCTCGTCGAAACCGACCGACGCGTTCAGGACTCCGGGAGTGTTCGCAGCGTAGACCTTGAGCGAGGTGTGGTGGGTGGAAATGACTGTCAGGCAGCCGATTTGACCGAAGTGACCGGCGATTGCGACGGCAAGAGCGGCACCTTCCTCGGGGTCAGTGGCGGAGCCGAGTTCGTCGAGCAGGACGAGCGAGCGAGCCGTGGCAGTCTGCGAGATGAAATCAATGTTGGTGACGTGCGCGGAGAAGGTGGAGAGATTTTGCTCGATCGACTGGTAGTCGCCGATGTCGGCGAGGATGGCATCGAAAACGGGAAGCTCGGCGCGGTCGGCGGGGACGGGCAGGCCGGCTTGCCCCATCAGGGCCAGGAGGCCGATGGTTTTGAGGGTTACGGTTTTGCCGCCGGTGTTGGGGCCGGTGATGATCAGCTGGCGGCGAGGGCCTTCGAGTTCCACGGTAATGGGGACTGGGGATAGGCCTTTGGCTTTCAGGTTGCGCTCGAGGAGTGGATGGCGGGCGTTGTGGAGGAGGAGGCGACTTTCGGTCGCCTCGGACAGCCGAGGGCGGCTGTCCCCACATGGTCCTTGGTTGTCCTCACACGGTGCCTGGCTGGGCTCACATGAATCTTGCTGGGCGCTCAGTCTTACTTCTACGCAGTTGTAGTCTTCGGCGAAGCGGGCTTTGGCGAACTGGAGTTCCAGTTCTGCGAGCGTATCAACGGCGGCGAGAATCGGCTCAGACTGGGCTCCGATGCGCTGCGTCATTTCCAGCAAGATGCGGTGAATCTCCGACAATTCTTCTTCCAGCAGGCGCACGAGTTCGTTGTTCTGTTCGATGGTTTCGAGAGGCTCGACGTAAACGGTCTGGCCGCTGGAACTGGCTCCGTGGACGACTCCGTGCACGCGGCGCTTCTGCTCGACTTTGACGGGAATGACGAAGCGTTCACCGCGAATGGTGATGAGCTCGTCCTGCACGGTGCCGCCTTCTGCGAGATGACGCAAATATCCTCGCAGCGATTCTTGAATGGAGCGGCGCTGCTTTTCGATCTCGCGGCGAATGCGCGACAGTTCGGGCGAGGCTTTGTCGTCGAGCGTGCCGTCGGGCTGGATTTTGTTGCGGAACGACCGCAAAAATTCGGTGAAGTCTACGATCTGGCCGGAGAGGGCGTGCACGCCATGCCAGTCAGATCGCATGCTGGCCGGAGGGTGCAGGGCAATTTCACGCCATTCAGCAGCGCGGTCGACGACGAGAATTACGTCGCGAATCTCGGTGGTCTCGAGGACTGCTCCTGCGATGCGCGATTTCTTTAACAGCGGGGTAACGTCGATGAGCGCGTCGAAATCAAAACGTCCGCCCACGCGGCGGAACTCGCGTATCTCGGTGGCCAGTTTCTGCTGGACCCGGATCCAGGTGGGGTCAGTGGACGGGGTGAGCGCGGCAATGCGCGCCTGGCCGAGCGGCGAACAGGTGTATCCGCGCAGGAGGTCGCGGAGCGCGTCGAACTCCAGGACGCGCGCCGAGGCGTGAAGAAGATTTTCCGACATCGGAGGTTATGTTACAGGACGGGTGCGGAGGGCGCCGGGGTCGCGGCATTGGCGACGGTTGTTTTGGGGCTTGCGGCGAAAAATCACTAAGCTGGGGGCTGAGCAAATACACCCGAGTACGCCGAGAAAATCTTCGAGCCTGCGAACGAACTTCGACAAGAAACTGAGAGACGACTTCGGCTTCAGTCTCCACCAGCGCCGGCGACCAGCACCGCCGCTTCGGCGGCCACGGGGAATCGAAGGACGAACAAGGCGCCGCCCTCCGGCTTGTTCTGGCACGAGATGTGCCCGGTGTGGTCCTGGACGACGCCGTAAACGACGCTCAGGCCGAGGCCGGTGCCTTTGCCGACAGGCTTGGTGGTGTAGAAGGGATCGAAGACGCGCTGGGGATCGCGAATGCCGGGGCCGGTGTCGGAAAATTGAAGGACAACCTCGTCGCCCTCGCGCTGCGCAGCAATTTCCAGGATGCCGCCTCCCGCTTCCTGCAGCGCGTCCATCGCGTTCTCGATAATCTCGATGAAGACCTGAAATAGCTGGTTCACGTTGCCCTGCACGCGGGGAAGGCCCGAGGCAATGGACGCTGCGACCCGGATATTGCCGCCGGTGTAACGCGGCTCGAGCATTTGGGTGGCTCGGTTGAGAAGCAAAGTCAAATCCACGAGCGCTTTTTCTCCGGGTGCTTGCTGGGCAAAGCTCAAAAGGTTGGCAACCAGGTCTCGAGTGCGCTGCGCCTGAGAGACGATCTTGCGGACCAGCGCGTTCTGCTCCGGGGACAACTGCTCCCTGGCCCAGAGCTGTTCCGAGTAACTCATGATCGAAGCCAGAGGATGGTTGATCTCGCTGGCTGCTCCGGCAACGAGAGTACCCAACGTAGCCAGCTTCTCCTTTTGCACCAGATGATCCTGCAAGCGCTTTTGACTGTCATAGCTCTGGCGCGAGGTTTGGAGCAGGTGCATCAACTCCCGGTCCTGGAGATACTGACGCAGGAAGACGAATGCACCGAGCACCAGCATGGCGCAAAGAACAGCAAAAATGCGGAAGACCAGCGTCGGAGAGGGCGATTTGTCAGCCAAGACGGTCCAAATGCCCAAGCCGGGAAGCGACAGGATCGCGAGCATGGCCATCCGGGGGACAAGATTCTCCATGCGGCGACCCGACTTGAATTCAGCGATCTTCAGATCCCACTGTCGTGCCGACAGGGTGGCGGCAGCAATCCAAGCCACCGTCGCGATGAGAGCAATGTCATAGGGGCTTCCCGAGTAGTAGGTATTATCGGCCGATGCCCGATCGAGGAACTGGGAATTGACGGCGTACAACACCCCGGCGCCAAGGAAATGAAGATAGAGGCGCCTCCATCCACCAGAACTGGTCAGCGCTGAAATCCCGAGGACGGCGAGGAGCAAGAAGTTTTCCAAGCCGTAGAGCCGGTCGTATAAGACGTTGTAGACCTTAACGTTCAGCACGACGTATTGGTGCGGGAACACAATGAAGGCATAAAGAAAAATCCACCAACCCAGCAGCATCAAGAAATTCAGCATGCTGAGAAGGACTTTGCCTTCCCTTCGCAACAGATCGGGACGCCATGCGGCGGCCGCGATCATGGGCACAGAATGAAAGAAGAGAATGATGTCGAAGAAATAAGGGTCAGGGATCGCCCGTTTGAGCACGATTTCCTGGTAGCTCCATGCCGCCTGGTTGCAAGCCCATAGCGAAAGCCCCAGAGTCATGAGCGCCCAGAAACTACGATCGTTGTGGGGACTGGAAGCGGATCTGACGACCATGATGGCAATGGCTACCAGCATGAGAGCCAGGCCCGCGAGATCGGCAAATGTAGTGAGCGCCAGACTCTTGTGCGCGGTAAAGGACACGGCGGCGAAAGCCCCAGTGATGACGGCCGCTGCGACAAACCAACGGTAGCGTTGGAACAGACTCATCCGCCCTCAATTCTATGGGGTTTATTATGGGATTCCGAGGACCGATCGGAACTCGATTGGTTACTTTTGTCACACCCCTCAGGTCGGATGAGGGGCAACCCCGGGGGACGGATGGATGTGATTCAAATCACAGTTCCGGACCTAAGATGTTCTAGAATCAACGTTAGGGAAGGCGCTTTAGACTCACTCTTCCCCTGGTGATCTACCATGGCATTTCCACAGACCCGCCTTCGACGCCTGCGACGTACGGCCGAGCTCCGCAACCTGGTCTCTGAGACCCGTCTGACGCCGGACGCGTTCGTTTACCCCATGTTTGTGTGTCCCGGAGAAGGCATCCGCAAAGAAGTGCGATCCATGCCGGGAGTGTTCAACCTGTCGGTGGATGAAGCGGTGAGAGAGGCGCGAGAGGTTCGAGAGCTGGGAGTGCCCTCGGTGATCCTGTTCGGGCTTCCGGACAAAAAGGACGAAGTTGCCACCGGAGCGTGGGCGGAGAACGGGATTGTGCAGCAGGCTGCGCGGGCGATCAAGCGAGAAGTGCCGGAGCTGATCTTGATGGGCGATGTGTGCCTTTGCGAATACATGTCGCACGGGCATTGTGGAATTGTGAAGGCAACGGCGGGAACACAATCCCTGGGAGCGGCGGTGGCGGCATCGCCTGCTGCGACCACCGAGTATGAAATTGTGAATGATGCTTCCCTGGAACTTCTGGCGCGGACGTCAGTGTCGCTGGCGAAGGCGGGAATTGATATTATCGCGCCTTCTGACATGATGGATGGGCGCGTGGCGGCGATCCGTGGGGCCTTGGATGAAGCGGGATTGATCAATACGCCGATTCTCTCCTACGCGGCCAAGTTTGCCTCGGGGTATTACGGGCCATTCCGCGAGGCGGCTGACTCGGCGCCGCAATTTGGCGACCGGCGGTCTTATCAGATGGATGGAGCCAATGTGCGCGAGGCCATGCGCGAAATTGAAGCCGACATTGAAGAAGGCGCGGACATGATCATGGTGAAGCCGGCGATGCCCTATCTGGACGTGATCGCTGCGGCGCGGGACCGGTTCGATCTGCCGCTGGCCGCGTATCAGGTCTCGGGCGAGTACGCCATGATCGAAGCCGCGGCGCGCAATGGCTGGATCGAGCACGACCGCGTGATGATGGAGTCGCTGCTGTCGATCCGGCGAGCCGGGGCTAGCATTATTCTCACCTACTACGCCAAGGACGCGGCAAAACTGCTGGCGTAAACTGTCCAATCTCTCCGTGGTTTTGCGAAAAGAAACAGGCTTACGCTCGTTCGGTTACGGCTGCCGTCGCTGTGATGGGAGGGCCCTCAGTGCCTTCAGGCGCCGGTCGCGCGTTGGAAGCTGACTTCCACGAGCTTGCGGTCCTGGTCAGAAACTTTGAACATTTCGCGGGGCTTGAGGCTCATGAAGCTGGCGACGAGCACGTCGGGGATCTGGCCGATACGGGTGTTGTAGGTGGTGACGTCGTCGTTGAAGAATTCGCGACGGTCGGCGATTCGCTCTTCGAGCTCGGCGATGCGGTTTTGCAGCTTGAGGAAGTTTTCGTTGGCTTTGAGTTGCGGATAATTTTCCGCGACGGCGAAAAGCCCGCGGAGTGCTCCGGCCATTTGCAGGTCCGCCACGGCTTTCTGGCCGACGCTGGCGGCGTTCATTGAAGCGGCGCGCGCCTGAGTGACGGCCAGCAGCGTTTGCTGCTCGTGCTGCATGTATCCCTTGACGGTTTCGACCAGGTTGGGGATCTCGTCGTGGCGCTGTTTCAGCAGGACATCAATATTTGCCCAGGCGCGATCGTTCTCGTTACGCAATCGCACGAGGCCGTTGTAGAGGATGACGGTATAGGTGAGAACGCCGGCCACGAAGAGAAAAAATGCGAACGCTGGGATCATGCTGCTGTCCATCGGAACCTTAACCTCGAATGGAGATGGCTCCAGTGAAACAGCAGCGTGGGCGGTGGCGCAAGTAACTGGCGGGCAGCGCGCCTGGGGGGCGGCCGAGGTGGCCGCCCCAAAAGAGTCTGGTTAGGGTTTCTTTGGCGTGAGATCGCAGGAGCGCCGGACTTCGTCCAGATTCAGGCCAGCGGGGGAGAACTCGGCGATGGAGTATCCGGACCTGGTCCTGATTTCCACGTTAAAGACCTGAGCGCCCATGGCGCCACGGACGGTGCCTTTGTCCATGGATAGGAACCGTCCGCGAAGCCAGTTCCAGCCCTTATTGTCATGGTACCCGTCGATACGGACCCTGACCTCCATTTTCGGTTGGCCCCAGAAGCCGGGATAGTCGGGACGCCCTAGACGGGTGCCGGGGTCGAAGTCAGCGCGTTTGTATTTGCCATTCGAGCAAAACAGGTTGACTCGAGGCTTGTAGTCCGGATCTTCGCGAAAGTAATTGTTTGCCAGCAGTTCGAAGCGTACCCTTTTGGCGCCGGTCATTTTGTCGTCGGACTGGAACTCCATCCAGTTGCCACCGGCGCTGACTCCGTCTTTTTCGCCCTGGTTGGGGCTCATGGCGCCGCCTTGGGCGAGCGCGGATAGAGTGGCCGAGGCGAGCAGAGTCAGACACGCCAAGGCGGCAAAAGCGGAGCGAGTGGCTTTACGAGAAAAACCCAATCCGTTCACGATGTCCTCCAGAAACAGCTTTCCTTACTTATATTGAACCCGGACGGGGGCCGAAAAGTTGCGTACAAAGATACCGCTGCGCGGGTTAGCGCGGGTCTATTTTCAGGTCAATATAGACCTGGGAGCGGTCATCGAACTGGCTGACCGATTTGGCGGCGCTCTTGTGGCCCTTGTACTGGGCGTAGACCTCGTAGTCGATAGCGGCGGAAAGCGCCGGGAAACGGAACGTGCCGTCGGAGCCCACGATGTAAGTCTTCACGGTTCGGGTGCGGGTATTGGTGAGGTAGACGACGGCGTCGGGCAGAGGATTGTCCTGCAGGTCGAGGACTTTGCCGAACAGCAGGCGGCCGACCGATTTGTCCTTCTTGTCGGGAGTCGCGCCGGCTACCGCGGCCAGAGCGAGAAGCGCGCAGACCACCGTCACAACTGCTCTCACGGATGTTTTGCGATGCATGCTGTCTTATTGTCTCACGGGTGCGACCGCACTACATCCTGACGAGTTAGATGCAGTCCGGTGTCTTCGCGTTCATCGTTATAAATGTGAACAGTGACTTCGGTGGCGCGAAGTTGTGAGCCATCGGTGAGTTTGACTCCCTTCAAGTCGGCCCAAAGGATGTAGTCGGATTCGCCCGCAGGCACACGCTGCGCGAACTCGCCGTTGTGGTCGGAGTCATTTCCCAGCGGACTTTCTTGGGTTTGTCGCCGGCGCGGCGGATTTTCACCCTGACGCCGTAGATGGGATGATCGTCCGGACCCCAGACGGTGCCGGCGATGAGGGCGTAGGGCTTTTCTTTGTCCTTCTCCTGGGCATGATCGGGAGCGCCAATCAAGACTTGCGAGCCCAGGACGAGAAACAAGACTACGAGCGTCAGGCAGGAAAGGAGAGTCCAGGATGGAACGCGCGGGCCTGGGAGTCGGCCTCGGAGGAGGCTAGGAGTAGTCACCGTCTTCACTCTCTTCGACCTCTTCTTCGTCTTCCTCCACATAGCCGGCTTCTACGGCCTTCAATTCAAGCGGGCTGGTGGTGACAACTTCGAAGTCGGTGCCGCACTCGGGGCAGGAGATGACTTCGCCCTCGTCCACTCCCTCCTCATCTATGTCCAG
Source organism: uncultured Acidobacteriaceae bacterium (assembly GCA_963819145.1). Lineage (GTDB taxonomy): Bacteria > Acidobacteriota > Terriglobia > Terriglobales > Acidobacteriaceae > Sulfotelmatobacter. The sequence goes on along the minus strand of CAWFVB010000045.1, from coordinate 151,420 downwards.
ATCAGTTTCGCATTCGGGACAAAGCACCATAAAGCCTCCCTTGCCGATTAGAGCCCCCTGATAATATTTAGATTCTCTCCGGCAGTTGGTCAAGGGGCACAGGCCGGGACGAAATTTTTTCCGGGCGAAGTGGGAACCGCTATCTGCAGCGGGTTTGTGCCTGGCAGGGGGTCTAGTCAAACATGCTTCATTTGCGAAGTCAACGTTTATGAGAGCGGTTGGCATGGGCGCGATTCTATGGTGGGGGCGCGGCGAAGGTTGCGGCGCAGGCGAAGGGCGAAGCGAGGCGACGGCCGATCCACAGATTGCTTGCGGCGCTGCAACAGGTCTCTGCACAGCGGATTCAGGCGAACATCGAAAAGCTGGTCAGCTTTGGGACGCGCTCGACGCTGGCCGGCGCAGGATGCGGCGTCCATTGCTGCGGGCAAGGGAATTGGCGCGGCGCGGGAGTGGATCAAGTCGGAATTCGACCGCTACTCGAAAGATTGCGGCGGCTGCCTGGAGGTGAAGACCGACAGTTTCACCGAGGAGCCAGCGGAGCGCATCCCGAAGGCGACGGAAATCACCAATGTTTATGCGGTTTTGAAGGGTGCGGACGCCGCCAATGCGAACCGGATCGTGCTGGTGACGGGGCATTACGATTCGCGCAACAGCGACACGCTGGATGTGAGCGGAGATGCGCCCGGGGCGAACGACGACGGCAGCGGAACGGCGGTCAGCCTGGAATGCGCGCGGGTGCTGAGCAAAATGTCGAGCAAGATGAAGTTCCGCGCGACGATTATTTTTCTGACGGTGGCGGGCGAAGAGCAGGGGCTGAACGGCAGCCGTCATTTTGCGAAGATGGCGAAAGATCAGGGTTGGGATCTGGAGGCGGTGCTGAACAACGACATTGTCGGCGGCGACAAGAGCGCAGAGCAGGACCATTCCGTGGTGCGGGTCTTTTCGGAGGGAGTGCCGGCTGCAGCTTCGGAGCAGGACATCCGGCGGATTCGCGGACTGGGCGGAGAGAGCGACTCCGGGTCGCGGGAACTGGCAAGGTATGTCGCCGAGGTGGGGCGGACCTACGACGCGGGCGTGAAGCCGATGCTGGTGTTCCGGCTGGATCGATATCTGCGCGGGGGCGATCACTCGGCGTTCAATCAGCAGGGATTCTCGGCGGTGCGTTTTACGGAATTGCGCGAAGACTTTCACCACCAGCACCAGAACGTGCGAACGGAAAATGGCGTGGAATATGGCGATGTGCCGAAATTCGTGGACTACGACTATGTGGCGCACGTGGCCCGGCTGAATGCCGCGACGCTGGCGTCCTTGGCATCTGCGCCAGCGCCTCCGGCGAAGGTTCATTTGTTAACCAGGGATCTGGAGAACGACTCGACGCTGACGTGGGAAGCGTCGCCGGGCGAGGCGCCCGCGGAATACGAGGTAGTGTGGCGAGCAACGACCAGCCCGGAATGGGAGCACGCGCAGAATTTCGGCACCACGACCCGTGCGACGCTGAAGCTGTCGAAGGATAATGTGATCTTCGCGGTTCGGGCCGTGGACAAGGCGGGCCATCGCAGCTTACCGGTCGTCCCGGTCCCGGAGCGATAGATTAGCCAGCGCTTCGTGGTGCTAGCTCAAAACCGGAAAACAACTCCGGTTGAAATTCGGATGTTGTTCTGGCCGTTATTGCTGGCGGCACCCCCCTGTGCCGCAGCAAAGATAAAACTGCTGTGAAGATAGTCGAACTGAACGAGGCGGACTCCGATGTGGCGGGTCGCCCAGATGTTGGCGCCGCCGCCCGCGGCCACTGCCATCGAAGAGCCGCTCCCGCCAACCGCGAAGGTCAGTTCCCCGACCAGCACGTGGGCGTAAACCTCGGCTTTGCCGAAATTCTGGAAAACACGCGCGCCACCCATGAAAGTGCGAACGGTGCTGGAGTTCCGTTTGGGTTGGAGAATCCTCCGGCGAAGTCCCCTTCCACGGCCAGGTGCGGGACAAGTTTGGCCGCCACTGCCGCTTCCCAACCGTTATAGCCAAGGCGCTGCCACGGACCGCTGTACCTGTCGAAGATGGAAAAAGTGGTGTACGAATAGCCGCCGAAAACCTCGAAGCGGTCAGGGGTCTGGGCACTGAGACTTAAGGGAAGCAGTATCGCGCAAAGAACGAGCAGGCATCTTGCTTTCATAATTGGCTCCTGTGGCCCTGCAGCGCAGGGGTTGTATTGAGGGCCCTGGTGACCGAAAGCGAGTTCTCATGGGTCCAGTATCGTTTGAAGGTATGAAGCCGCCCCGTGCAGCCTGAGGCCTGAGAGGCATCTTCCCTGAGGTTGGGTTGCCCATAGTTATACTTTTTTGGGAAAGATTGTTGCGCTCGGACCGTCCGAGTAAGTTGCCGAGGGCATCGAACGAGTAGAATTGTCAGAACGGCAAGGAGAGGAATTCAGTGCGGCGAACCGGGGAACCGATGACGTTGAGCCTGCCACCGTTCACCAAGGCGGTGGTGTGGCTGCTGGGCATTAACACGAGTGTGTTCCTGCTGATGGAGCTGATGGGATTGGCCCACATCAGGGGGGTGAACGACTTCATTTTTGACTACTTCGAACTGCTACCGAACGCGGTGCTTCACGGCAAGGTGTGGGAAGTCGTTACCTACAGCGTGATCCACATAGGGTTCTGGCATTGGTTCGGCAACATGCTGGGGATATGGATGTTCGGGTCGGCGATTGAGGGCGCATGGGGTACGCGACGGTTTATGGAGCTGTATTGGGTGGGTGTGGTTGGCGCAGCGATCACCACTGTCGGACTCGCATACGCGCATGTTCTGGGCAGACCCGATGCTCCAACGGTGGGCGCTTCAGGCGGCGTATTCGCCATTCTCATTGCCTTCGGAATGTTGTTTGGGGACCAGGAAATCATGATGATTCCGTTTCCTTTCCTGATTAAGGCGAAGTATTTTGTGGGGATTCTGATTGTCGCGACACTCGCGCTTGCGATGGCCGGAGGTGGAGATGTTGCCTACGTGGCTCACCTCGGCGGGTTGTTTTTTGGCTGGCTTTACGTACGGCGCGGGCCGAAGCCCGCGATGGTGAATGTTGGACTGGCGGAGCGCTATTACGGGATGAAGAATTCCTATTACCGCTGGAGGCGGCGGCGGGCGGCGAAGAAATTTGAGGTTTACATGCGCAAGCATGACCGCCCCGATGTGCATTTTGACGAGCATGGGAATTACATTCCTCCCGAAGATGATCAGCGCAAGGGGAATGGCGGCGGGAAGTCGGGATGGGTGAACTAAGAACCAGGTTTCAAAGTTTCAGAGTCTTAAAACGCTGCACTTCCTTCAGCCGATGAATTCTTGAAATGCGGTTAAGATGCGGCCTGGCAAGTCTTCCTGCTTTGCTTTCCCTTTAAGTCCCAGGTCATGACCGGCGCCCTCGACTACCAATAACTTCGTCTTGGCTGGAATCATTTTCAATGCTTGTTCGATTTCGGCGATGGAGCCGAAGGGGTCACGCGTGCCGTGAACGAACAGCGTGGGCGTGTGCAGGTCCGGTAGATGCTGCGTGCGCTGTTGCTCGGGTTTGCGTGGGGGATGCAGCGGATAAGAGAGCAGCAGCAGGGCTGAGACTCCGCCTGGTTCATCGGCGCAGAGCATGCTGGACTGGCGTCCGCCGTAGGAATGGCCGCCAAGGAAGACCTTCCCCGAAACCATTTTTCTTACAGCTTCAACCGCGTTCTTCAGTCCGGCGCGATCGCGCGCAGCATCTCCAGGTCCTGGCGGGCCGAAAGATCTCGTCTGGCGATAGGGAAGATCGCAGCGCAGCACGGTGAATCCTTTGGCGCTGAAAGTTTCGGCGAGGGCGATCAGCAGGGGAGCCTGGGCGTTCGACCCGGCGCCGTGGCTGAGGACCAGGCCATTGGCGTTGGGAGCTTCGGGGAGGTGCAGGAAGCCGCGGACTCTCGGATCGGCCGCGTCTTCGACGAACTCGCGAATGAGGGACTTGGGCAAGACCTCATTCTAAACCGTCACAAGATTCGATCCCATCGCGTGTGGTCAACGAGGCCAGGCGCGCTGAACTTGACTACGAGACCCACAGATCGGTCTCCCGTTTTCCCTCACTGATTACTGATTGGGTCAAATCCGGACGATAGGATCCGTATCCCTGCCACTCCCATCCGCATTGGCAGCGCACTGAGTCGCACAATCGCAGTTTTCTCAGCAGTTCCTTGCAGACCGCGCATGAACGCATCCACATGATGTTCTCCCTACGTTGTATTGTGCCGAAAGGGGCAAGACCGTTTCACCGTTCCGATCTGGGGGTGGCGCCGCCCGTTGGCCCTCCCCAAGTGCTGCCCAAGTGCGAGACTAGACCTCGTCAGCGCGAAGGAGAATGGCTCTGGAGTGCTAAGGTTCGGCTCCAATGGGGTAGGGTCCGAGGCGGGAAAATTCAGTGGGAAGTTCCGTCTTGCGACGCCCTACTTCGTCTTTTCCAGAGGCACTTCCGTCAGTGTCTCGTAGACTTTCACGATTTGGATTTCGTTGCCCAGGCGGGCCCAGCAGCGGAGCATGTCGGGATCTTCCTGGGCGGCGCTGCGGGCGGCTTGGGACTTCCAGTGGCGCAGAAAAACGTAGTGGGATTCGCGGTCGCGGTAAAGCAAGTCGCGGCCGTATCCCTTGGCCGCAATGATTGAGCTGAGTTCACGAATGGTGACGAGCGACGCGGCTTCCATTTCGGGGACAGGCTCCCAGACAGCCACCGAAAGAATCTCCTGGTCCATAAGCGTGAATTATAACTTGCGCTTGCGCGCGGGGCGCGGTTTCTTGAGCTCTGGACGCGCGTCCGGTTTAGGCGGGTGCACGATGCGGTCAGCCTCTTCGTCGGTGACCACGTGCAGGCGCATCAGGTTGGTGGAACCGGAGGCCTGGCGTGTTCCGGCGACTACTCCTAATACGTCTCCGGGCTTCAGCAGTCCGCGGCCGACCAGGTCCTGCTCGGCCATGGTGACCATTTGGTGCGCCGAGTTGGCCTGGCTGCAGCTTACGGGTTGTACTCCCCAATAAAGATTCATGCGCGGCACCACAGGCGCGACATGCGTGAAGGCGTAAATGGGGGCCTTCGGACGATGTTTCGAGAGCATTCTCGCGGTGTTGCCGGTTTCGGTGAAAACCGCGATAGCCTTCATGGGTAAATCTTCGGCGGCGTGCGCGATCGATTCGCAAATCGTTTCTGCGACGGAGAGTCCGCGGTGCTCGCGGCGCCGGTGGAGTTGTACGAAGTCTCCCATATTGCATTCGGCCTCGAGGACGATGCGCGACATGATGGAGACGGATTCGCGGGGATACTGGCCGCTGGCGGTTTCCGCGGAGAGCATGACGGCGTCGCTGCCGTCGAAGATGGCGTTGGCTACGTCGCTGGCCTCGGCGCGGGTGGGGCGCGGGTTCTCGATCATGGATTCGAGCATCTGCGTCGCGGTGATGACGGGCTTGCGCCAGGCGCCCGCCCGGCGGATGACATGCTTTTGAATGACCGGAACTTTTTCCGGCGCCATTTCGACGCCCAGATCACCACGGGCGACCATCACTCCGTCAGCGACCGAGAGAATCTCTTCGAGATGATCGATGGCTTGCGGCTTCTCGAGTTTCGCAATGATAGGGACGTCGCACGGATGCGAGCTAACGACGTGCCTGGCAATAATCTGCTTGACCATAGTGACATCGGCGGCGGTGCGCACGAACGAGAGTGCCACGGCGTCAACGCCGTGCCGGAGGCCGAATTCGAGGTCTTTGCGGTCCTTCGGAGTTAGCGCGGGGATGGAGAGAGCCACGCCGGGAAGATTGATGCCCTTGTGCTCGCCCAGCATGCCGCCGTTAAGCACGTCGCAGAGCACGTCATCGCCGCGGACTCCTCTAACGCGCAGTTCGATCAGGCCGTCACTGAGCAAAATGCGCGCGCCGCGCGTGAGTTCGCGGGCAAGATCGGGGAACGTAGTCGAGATCCGCGTCGCCGTGCCCGGGACGTTTTGCGGAGTGATGGTGACGACCGAGCCGGTCTTCAGCAGAACGGGCTCGTGGCGCTCCAACGGCCCGGTGCGGATTTTTGGGCCCTGCAAATCTTGCAGGATGCAGACGGTGCGCCCCTCGCGATCAGCGGCGTGGCGCAGGCGCTGGATGTTGTGGGCGTGATCCTCGTGCGAGCCGTGGGAGAAGTTCAGGCGCGCAATGTCCATGCCCAGGCGGAGCAAGTCGCGCATGCCGGCTTCCGTGTTGCAGGCGGGGCCGATGGTGCAAATGATTTTGGCGCGGCGCGGCCCGTGGGCCGCGTCGTAGGAACCTGCTTGCCTGCTTGATTTCAACCCGTCTCCTCGATCAAGGATCCCGCTCTTTCACGGCCCAGACTCGGCCTTTTGCTTTACGGAACCGGATTCCCGTCGGCGTCAATTCTGTGAACGTCGCCGAGGTTCAGCCCGCGAATGCCATCTTCCACCTTGCTCATGTCGCCGACCACCACCCAGACCAAATGGCTGGGCAGGATATATTTCTTGGCAATTTCGTTGGCGCCGGCCGGGGTCAGGGCCATCGCTCGCTGGGTAAACGTATTGTAGTAATCCTCGGGCAGGCCATTCTGCAGGATGGTGCCATATGCGCCTGAGAGCTGCTGCACGGTTTCAAAAGTGCCGGGCAATCCCAAGGTGGTGTTGTTCTGCTCATCTTTCAGTTCTTCGTCGGTGATAGGTTTAGCGCCGGCGATGCCGTTGTACTCCTTGACCAGTTCGACCATGGATTCCTTGGTTTTGTCGGTCTGCACGGCCGAAACGCTGATATAGGGGCGCTGGCCGCGAGCTGCGGGCATTACGCTGCCCACGCCGTAAGACCAATGTTTGTCCTCGCGCAGATTCATGTTGATGCGCGAGCTGAACTTGCCGCCAAAAATGTCATTCACCAGTTGGAGAGCGAGGGCATCGGGGTCCTTCAGCGGGGGAGCCAGTTGTGCGCCGAAAATCACGCTCTGTCCGGAGCCCGGCCGATCGATCAGATAGACCACGTCTTTTTCAGGCTGCTCCACGTGGGGCACAGTTTTTTGCGGTACGTCGCCCGGCTTCCACGAGGCCAGCAGAGTTTTCAACTTGGGTTCGATCTCCGCCAGTGTGGTATCGCCGACGATCAGCAGCGTGGCGTTGTTGGGCTTGAACCATGTCTCGTGGAATTTGGCCAGGTCCTCGCGCGTCATCTTGGCGACACTGCCCTCAGTGCCGGTGCCGGTGAACGGCAGGGAATACGGATGCCCCTTGCCATAGATGAGGGCAGGCACCACTCGCAACGCCATGGCTTGGGGCGTTACCTTCTCGCGCTTGATGGAGGCGATCCGTTCCTTCTGCAGGCGGTCGAATTCCTTCTGGGGAAATGCAGGATGCAGAATGAGATCGGCATAGAGCGCCAGCGATTTGTCCATGGTGCTCTTCAGCGTGTTGAGGCTGACGAGCGACCAGTCCAGATTGGCGCCGGCGTTGAAATTGGCATTGAGGGATTCAAGTTCCTCGCTAATCTTCAGCGAATCGCGGGTTGGAGTGCCTTCCTCCAGCATGCGTTGCGAGAAGCTTGCGGTGCCGGGACCGCTGGAAGGATCCGCAGAATAGCCACTGTCGACCATGAGAGTGAAGTTGACAATGGGAGCGCTGTGGCGCTCGGCCACCACAATGTTGAGCCCATTGGCCAGCTTAGCTTTCTGCAAAGCAGGCAAACTGAGTGACATGGGGCCCCCGGGCGCGGGCTCCTTGGAACGGTCGAGCTTGGCGTCGGTCTTAAAGTCGTTAGGATAAGGCTGCACCTCGAGCACGTAGTCGCCGTCGCTGAGCCAGTCGTTAGCCGCTTTCTTCACGCTCGCGGGCGTTGCGGCCTTGATCCACTTGAGGTAGTCCTTATAGCAATCGGGATTGCCCTTGAACGTCTGGCACCTCGCGAGCAAGTCGCTCGTACCGCCGAAGCCTCCAATGCGCTCGACGATGCGCACGTAGGTTCCGAGAATCCGTGTCTTGGCCAACTGCAACTCGGCTGCCGTGGGGCCGTTCTTCAGGAAGTTCTGCAATTCTTCGTCTGCAGCCTTTTCGACTTTCGCCAGATCGCCGCCGGGATTGGCGGTGAGAGTGAAATCGAATTGTCCGGCGATTTCGTTGGTGTCATTGGTGGCCGTCGCGGCGGTCGCAATCTGGTCTTTGTAAACCAGGCGCTTGTAGAGCCGTGACGTCTTGCCGATGCCGAGAATTCGCGCCGCCAGATCCAGTTGCGCTTCTTCCGGTGAGCCATATTCCGGGACATTCCATACGCGATAGAGGCGTGCCTGGGGGACGCGGTCCTGCACGGTGCCGCGGTGAGTGCCCGTGCGTTTTGCGATCCAGGTTTCCTGTTTTGCAATGGGCGGTCCGGGGGGGATCTCGCCGTAGTATTTCTCTACCTTTTCGCGCGCCACTTCGGGCGTGATGTCGCCCGCAATCACCAGCGTGACGTTATTCGGGCCGTAATAGGTCTTGAACCACTCCTGCACATCGCTCATCGAAGCAGCGTCGAGGTCCTGCATCGAACCGATGACGGTCCAGGAATAGGGATGGCCGGCCGGGTATGTGTTTTCGGTGAGGATCTGTTCGGTAACGCCATAAGGCTGGTTCTCGCCGACGCGTTTTTCGTTTTGCACCACGCCGCGCTGCAAGTCGAGCTTCTTTTGGTCGAGCACGCCGAGCAAATGGCCCAGGCGATCACTCTCGGCGAACAGGGTGTAGTCGAGCATGGAAGTGGGCACGTTCTCGAAATAATTCGTGCGATCGTTATTCGTGGTGCCGTTCAGATTCGTGGCCCCGATTTTCTCCATGGCGTTGATGTAGGTGTGATTGAAGTCATCACTGCCGCTGAACATGAGGTGCTCGAACAAGTGAGCAAATCCGGTCTTGCCCGGTCTCTCATTCTTGGACCCCACGTGATACCAGGTGTTGACCGCTACGATCGGAGCCTTGTGGTCTTCGTGCACCAGAACGGTCAGGCCATTATGCAGGACGAACTTGGTGTACTTGATGTCGGGAATCGGGATGTCTAATCCTGCGGAGGCGGGTGCTGCCGGCTTAGCCGGCGCGGGTTGCGACTGCGGGGCTGCGAACATCTGGGTAGCGGTCACAAAGAGAACGAGAATCACTGCACTTTTCACGCTGCACGTCAGTTTGTTTCTCATGATTGCCTCCACACTGGTTGAACTAGTTCATTCCTCAGGGATTCATCTGCATGGGCCGACTGACTGAAGTTTCGCTCGCCGTTGCGCCTTTATTGACCGTTACTGGCGGCGCTAATCGCGGTCAACTCTTTTCCCAGCATGGCTCTTGGGAATAGCAGGGCATTGAATTCGGCGCCGACCAGCACAACCAGAGAGATCAGGTACATCCACACCAGCAAAGCCATGGCAGCGCCCAGCGAGCCGTAAATCGAGGCGAAGTTGCCGAAGTGCTGAAGGTAGGCGCGAAACCCGATAGTGGTCGAGAACCACAGAACCGTCGCCAGCATGGAGCCGGGAATCACGCTGTGCCACGGCTGGGTCCGCGGAACGCCATGATGGTAGATCAACGCGATCACCGAGATGCTGGTGAGAGTCGCAACCAGCCAACGCATCGCGCCCCATAGCAACAGGATGTAGGCGCTGAAATCGGGATCAATGTAGGGCAGGAGGCGAGTCTCGAACTTGCTTCCTACGGCGACGAGGATGGTGGCAAACGTCATGGGGATCAGCGCGAAAATGACCAGCATGAACGCCGACCAGGCGCTCCTGCACCAGGCCCCAGGTTTTCGGCAGCTCATAGCAGCGGCGAAAGCCTTCCATCCAGGAAATCATGACGCCGGAGGCGGTCCACAGCGTGACCACCGCCGTGGTGGTGACCAGGCCGACGGGATGCTGCGCGGCGGTCTTCAGATAGTTCATGGTAACGGTGCCGCCGGCGGGAAGGATGCTGTTCAAGGCGTAGGTGATCTCCCGCAGATAAGGGGCGCCCTTGCGCCAGCCCGCCAGGCTCGATCCGACGACCAGCAAGAAAGGGAAGAAGGTGAGAATCGAAGAATAAGCCGCGGCCTTGGCAATGGCGAAGAGGTCGTGCACGAAGGCACGCCAGAGAGCGATTCGAAGAAGGCGGAAGAAACGCAGCATGCGTTGCCCTAGATTAGGGCCGCGACGCACTGGATGCAATGAGGGAAGTTGGCCGGGTTCCTGGAATTGCAATCGCTGGGGGTTGGCGTGCATTCTTTGTTTAGTGATAAAGAGTTTTCGTGCGCACATCGGCCGGGCCTTGCCCGGCCCTGACAGCCGAGGCGGCTGTCACTACCTGGTTCATCTCAGGGCAGTTTCGGGGGCGAGGTGACTCGCCCCCGAAACTGCATTCTGGTTGGATTACTCCGCCGGCGCGGGAAGTTCCGCGGGCAGATCCTCGGTCTCGCCCTCGTGACGCATCATTTCGAGAGCGCGCTCGGCTTCTTCGTACGCTGCCGAAACTTCCGCCTGTACCTTGGCGGCGGCCTCTTCCATTTCTGGCGAGAGGCGCACGTTGCGGTAGTACTCCATGCCGGTTCCGGCGGGGATCAGGCGTCCGACGATGACATTTTCCTTCAGACCGCGCAGGTGATCGACCGCTCCCTGAATGGAAGCTTCGGTGAGCACGCGCGTAGTCTCCTGGAACGACGCCGCCGAGATGAAGGAGTCGGTGGAGAGCGATGCCTTCGTGATGCCGAGGAGCAGCGGCCGGCCCGTGGCTGGTTTGCCGCCCTGCGCAATCACGCGCTCGTTCTCTTCGCGGAAGCGGAACTTGTCGAGCTGCTGCTCGAGCAAGAACTGCGTATCGCCCACGTCTTCGACCTTCACCCAGCGCATCATCTGGCGAACAATCACTTCGATGTGCTTGTCCGAGATGTTCACGCCCTGCAAGCGGTAGACTTCCTGGATTTCGTTTACCAGGTAAGCCTGCAGCTCCTTCTCGCCGAGCACGGCCAGGATGTCGTGCGGGTTGAGCGGGCCGTCCATGAGAGGTTCGCCCGCTTTCACGCGCTCGCCTTCCTGCACGTTGATGTGAACGCCACGCGGTACCGAGTATTCCTTTTCCGTGCCGTTGTCGGCCACGACGTAGACCTTGCGCTGACCTTTCGAAACCTCACCGAACTTGACCGTGCCATCGATTTCGCTGATGACCGCGGTTTCATGCGGCTTGCGAGCTTCGAACAGTTCGACCACACGCGGCAGACCACCGGTGATGTCCTTGGTCTTGGTGGTTTCCCGCGGGATCTTGGCCAGCACATCGCCCGGGTTGACCGCGTCGCCGTCTTGAATCATCAAGTGCGAACGCGACGGCATCAGGTAACGCTTGCTGGTCTTTCCGCCCTTGATCACGATTGCGGGCTGGCGCTTCTCGTCGGGAGAATCGCCGACCACGTGCCGCGACAGGCCGGTGACCTCGTCCACTTCTTCGTGGAGCGTGACGCCTTCCTGCAAGTCCTTGAACTGCACGGTGCCGCCGATTTCGGTCAGGATGGCAAAGGTGTAAGGATCCCACTCGACCATGACCTGGCCGAGCGTGACCGGATCGCCGTCGTTGACCAGCAGTTTGGCGCCGTACACGACCGAGTAGCGCTCGCGCTCCCGGTTCTTTTCGTCCACGACCGCGATCGAGCCCTGGCGGTTCATGACCACGAGATTCCCCGACTTTGCCTTGACGGTTTGCAAGCCGATGAAGCGCACCGTGCCGTTGTTCTTGGCATCGAGGCGCGACTGCTCGGAAACTCGCGAGGCCGTACCGCCGATGTGGAAGGTACGCATGGTGAGCTGCGTTCCGGGTTCGCCGATGGACTGCGCCGCGATGACGCCGGTGGCCTCGCCCAGTTCGACGAGGCGCCCGGAAGCCAGGTTGCGGCCGTAGCACATCACGCAGACGCCGCGTTTCGATTCGCAGGTCAGCACCGAGCGGATTTTCACCCGCTCAATACCGGCCGCCTGAATCGAGATGGCAAGCTCTTCGGTGATTTCGTTGTTGATGTCAACGATGACGTTGCCGTCGTAGTCTTTGATCTTTTCGAGCGACACGCGGCCGATGATGCGGTCACGCAGCGCTTCGATAATTTCGCCGGCTTCCACGATGCCTTGCACGTAGATGCCGTCGACGGTTCCGCAATCGTACTCGCTGATGATGACGTCCTGCGCCACGTCAACCAGACGGCGAGTCAGGTAGCCGGAATCGGCCGTCTTGAGCGCCGTATCGGCCAATCCCTTGCGGGCGCCGTGCGTCGAGACGAAGTATTCCAGCACCGTCAGCCCTTCACGGAAGTTGGCCGTGATGGGCGACTCGATGATTTCGCCGGAAGGCTTGGCCATCAGTCCGCGCATGCCGGAGAGCTGGCGAATCTGCTGTTTCGATCCGCGAGCGCCGGAGTCGGCCATGACGTAAATCGGATTGAGCTGGCCTTCCTTGTCGCGGCGTTGCATTTCACCGAACATTTCGTCGGCCACTTTTTCCGTGATCGCCGACCAGATTTCGATGACCTTGTTGTAGCGTTCGCCGTTGGTGATCGCGCCGTCCAGGTACTGCTGCTGAACGTTCGACCACCTGCTTTTCGGCGTCCTTGACCAGGACCTTCTTGCTGTCAGGAATGACCATGTCGTCGATGCCGATCGACAGGCCGGCGCGCGTGGCGAAATTGAAACCCAGCGACTTGACCTCATCGAGCATCTTGACCGTGGTCTCAAGGCCGAACCGCAGGTAGCCGTAGTTCACCAGCGCGCCGATACCTTTCTTCTTGAGCAAGCCGTTGATGAACGGCATGCCTTCGGGCAGGTGATCGTTCAAGATCGCGCGGCCGACGGTGGTGTTGATGAACGAGCGCTCCACGTTGACCGGTTCGGTGTGGATGATGTCCTGATCGTCGTACGCGGTGGTCAGGTCAATGAGTTCGCCCGAGTAGCGCAGGCGGATGGGGCTCAGCGTTTCCACTTCGCCCGCATTCATCGCCATCAGCACTTCTTCGATGTTGGCGAACGCACGCCCTTCCCCCTTCGCGCCTGGCTTGGCCTTGGTCAGGTAGTAGAGACCAAGAACCATGTCCTGCGTGGGGACGGTGATCGGCTGGCCGGAGGCCGGCGAAAGAATGTTGTGCGACGCCAGCATCAGCACGCTGGCTTCGACCTGCGCTTCCGGAGACAGCGGAATGTGAACCGCCATCTGGTCGCCGTCGAAGTCGGCGTTGAACGCCGTGCAAACCAGCGGGTGAATCTTGATGGCCTTGCCTTCGACGAGTACGGGCTCGAACGCCTGAATGCCGAGGCGGTGCAGCGTGGGAGCGCGGTTCAACAGCACCGGATGGTCCTTGATGACTTCTTCAAGAATGTCCCACACGATGGGTTCCTGCTGCTCGACCATTTCTTTGGCTTGCTTGATGGTCGTGACGTTTCCCGTCTGCTCGAGCCGGTGATAGATGAACGGCTTGAACAGTTCGAGCGCCATCTTCTTGGGCAGGCCGCACTGGTGCAGCTTGAGTTCGGGACCAACCACGATGACGGAACGGCCGGAGTAGTCCACGCGCTTGCCGAGCAGGTTCTGGCGGAAGCGTCCCTGCTTGCCCTTCAGCGTGTCAGAGAGCGACTTGAGCGGGCGGTTGTTGGCGCCGCGCAGCACGCGGCCACGGCGTCCGTTATCGAACAGGGCGTCGACGGCTTCCTGCAGCATGCGCTTTTCGTTGCGCACGATGACTTCCGGCGCGTGCAGGTCCATCAGCTTCTTCAACCGGTTGTTACGGTTGATGACACGGCGGTACAGGTCGTTCAAGTCAGACGTGGCGAAGCGGCCGCCATCGAGTGGAACCAGGGGGCGAAGCTCCGGCGGAATGACCGGGATCACGTCGAGGATCATCCAATTCGGCTTGTTGCCGCTCTTGCGGAAGGCCTCGACCACTTTCAAACGCTTGGCGTACTTGAGCCGCTTCTGCAGCGAGCTCTCGTTCTTCATCTTCTCGCGCAGTTCCACGCCAAGGCCGTCAATGTCGACGCGCTTGAGCAGTTCCTTGATCGCTTCAGCGCCCATCATGGCCTTGAAGCCGGCCGGACGGTACTGCTGGTCGAGTTCGCGGAACTTGGCTTCGTCTTTAATGACCTCGCGCTCTTTCACCGGGGCGTCGCCAGGTTCGACGACAACGTAGGCTTCGAAATAAAGCACGGACTCAAGGTCGCGCAGAGAAATGTCGAGCAGGTGGCCGATGCGGCTGGGCAAGCCCTTGAAGAACCACACGTGCGAGCAGGGCGAAGCCAGCTCGATGTGGCCCAGGCGTTCCCGGCGGACTTTCGACAGCGTGACTTCCACGCCGCACTTGTCGCAGATCACGCCGCGGTGCTTCATGCGCTTGTATTTGCCGCACAAGCACTCCCAGTCCGTGACCGGGCCGAAGATGCGGGCACAGAACAAGCCATCCCGCTCCGGCTTGAAGGTGCGGTAGTTGATGGTCTCGGGCTTCGTGACTTCGCCGTGCGACCAGCTCCGGATTTTTTCCGGAGAGGCCAGACTGATGCGAATAGCGTCGAAGTCCGCGATCACGTTTGCCATTTCGAATGGGCTCGAACGAAACAAGGTGGTCCTCCGCTTTCCTCGGCTGTTGCGCCGCCGCTTGCGGCTCTTGAAAGGTCGCTAGTCGTTGGTCGTTCGTCTCTAGCGAAATCTCGTGACCCGCATATCCAAGAGCAGAATTGCGGGTCTTGTCTTCTCAAAACCTGAAATCAGACGCGCTGGTCGCTAACGACTAGCGACCAGCGACCGATGACTAATCCGCTGCCGCGCTGGCCGTGGGCTTCTTCTCGCCGGCCTTGATCAGTTCCACATCGAGGCAGAGCGATTGCAACTCGCGGATCAGCACGTTGAACGATTCGGGTACGCCGGGCTCCATGGCGGCTTCGCCCTTGACGATGGCCTCGTAAATCTTGGTGCGGCCGTATACGTCGTCGGACTTTGCCGTCAGCAGTTCCTGCAGGATGAACGCCGCGCCGTAAGCTTCCAGCGCCCAGACTTCCATTTCTCCGAAGCGCTGTCCTCCGAACTGCGCCTTGCCGCCCAGCGGTTGCTGGGTGATCAGCGAGTACGGACCGATGGATCGCGCGTGAATCTTGTCGTCCACCAGGTGCGACAGCTTCAGCATGTAGATGTAACCGACGGTGACTGGCTGTTCGAACTTGTCGCCCGTCATGCCGTCGTACAGAGTTGTTTTGCCCGAAGTCGGCAGACCGGCGTGCTCGAGCAGCGCCTTGATCTCGCCTTCCTTCGATCCGTCGAACACCGGCGAGCCCATGAACACGCCCTTCTTGAAGGTGGGTGCCATGGCTTCGAGTTCCTCGTCGCTCATCTCCGAGATGATGTCGTACAGCTGCGAGTCCTTGAACAGAGCTTTCAGTTCGCGGCGGATCGCCTCGGTACGCGTGTTCTCCTTGAGCATCTCGGTTATCTTTTCGCCGAGCACGAAGCCGGCCCATCCCAGGTGGGTTTCAAGAATCTGCCCCACGTTCATACGGGAAGGGACGCCGAGCGGGTTGAGGACGATTTCGACCGGCGTTCCGTCTTCGAGGTACGGCATATCTTCTTCCGGCAGAATGCGGGCTATGACGCCCTTGTTGCCGTGACGGCCGGCCATCTTGTCCCCGACACTCAGCTTGCGCTTCATGGCGATGTAGACCTTGACCAGCTTGATCACGCCCGGGGGCAGTTCGTCGCCCTTGGTGAGTTTTTCTTTCTTCTCGTTGACGATCTTCTTGAGCACGTCGATCTGGCGCGAGGTCATCTCCTCGATCTCGTCGATCTGCTCGTTCACCCGCGGATCCTTGTCGGCGTACTTGATGCGCTTCAGGTTGCGGGTGGAGATGCGCTCGATCTCGTCGCGGTTCAGCACGTTGCCCTTGGTCAGCAGTCGCTTGTTGGTGCGCTCGTCGTGCAGGTCGGCCTGCACTTCCTTGCCGCCGAGGATGTTTTCCAGGCGCTTGAGGCGCTCGTCGGTCAGAATCCGGATTTCGTCCGAAAGGTTCTTTTCCAACTTAGCGATCTGCGTGCCTTCGATGAACTTCGCGCGCTCGTCCTTTTCCTGGCCCTTGCGCGAGAAGATCTTCACATCGACGATGACGCCCTCGATGCCCGGCGGGCAGTAGAGGGAGGCGTCGCGCACGTCGCCGGCTTTTTCGCCGAAGATGGCGCGCAGCAGTTTTTCTTCCGGCGTGAGCTGGGTCTCGCCCTTGGGCGTAACTTTGCCCACGAGGATGTCGCCCTGCTTGATGCTGGCTCCGATGCGAATCACGCCCGCTTCGTCCAGATTGCGCAGCATGGTCTCGCTGACGTTGGGAATATCGCGCGTGACTTCTTCCGGACCGAGCTTCGTGTCACGGGCTTCGATCTCGAACTCCTCGATGTGCAGGGAGGTGTAGTAATCCTCTTTCACCATTTTCTCGGAGACGAGGATCGCGTCTTCGAAGTTGTAACCGCGCCACGGCATGAAGGCCACCAGGACGTTCCGTCCCAGAGCCAGCTCGCCGTGATCGGTGCAGGGACCGTCAGCAATGACTTGTCCCTTCACCACGCGCTCGCCCTTCTTGACCACCGGCTTCTGGTTGATGCAAGTGTTCTGGTTCGAGCGCTTGAACTTGGTGAGCTGGTAGATGTCGCTGCCCACCTCACGCGACAGCTGCGTGGGATGGTGCTCGCCTTCGACGCGCACGATGATGCGTTCCGAGTCCACCGAATCGATGATGCCGTTGCGGCGGGCCAGAACCACTGCGCCGGAGTCGCGGGCGGTGACGCCTTCCATTCCAGTGCCGACGATCGGCGCTTGCGCGCGGAGCAGCGGCACGGACTGGCGTTGCATGTTCGCGCCCATCAGCGCGCGGTTCGCGTCGTCGTGCTCGAGGAACGGCACGAGCGAGGCGGCCACCGAAACCAGCTGCTTCGGGCTGACGTCGACGTAGTCCACTTCGTCGCGGCTGACCAGCACAAAGTTGCCGGCTTTGCGGGCGTTGACCAGTTCCGCCACGATGCGGTTCTTGTCGTCGAGTTCCACGTTGGCCTGCGCAATCGTGTGACGATCTTCTTCCCAGGCTGAGAGATAGAACGAGAACGGCTCGATCTGCGCCGGCTTCTTGCGCTTCTCTTTCAGTTCGGCGTTGATCTTCTCGATCTCGTGCTTCTCCATGTGATCGCCGACTTTGTAGTCGCTGTCGCCAACGTTGACGATGGTGACGTAGTCGATCACGCGGCCGCCCTTGATCTTGCGATAGGGCGACTCGATGAAGCCGTAGTCGTTGATGCGGGCGTAGCAGCTCAACGAGGAGATCAGTCCGATGTTCGGACCTTCCGGCGTTTCGATCGGGCAGATGCGGCCGTAGTGCGTGGGGTGCACGTCGCGCACTTCGAATCCTGCGCGCTCACGAGAGAGACCGCCCGGCCCAAGGGCCGAGAGACGCCGCTTGTGCGTGATCTCGGAGAGCGGGTTGGTCTGATCCATGAACTGCGACAGCTGCGACGATCCGAAAAATTCGCGGATCGCGGCCATCACCGGCTTGGCGTTAACCAGGTCGTGCGGCATGGCCGTCGACATTTCCTGGTACACGCTCATTTTTTCCTTGATCGCCCGTTCCATGCGGACCAGGCCGATGCGGAACTGGTTCTCCATCAGCTCGCCGACCGCGCGGACGCGGCGGTTGCCGAGGTGATCGATGTCGTCTACCGCGCCAATGCTCTTGCGCAGCTTGAGCAGGTACGCGATGGTGGCGTAGAAATCGTCCGGATCGAGCGTGCGCTTGTCGAGCGAAGTGGCTTCCTGGTTCTCGAACAGCTTGATGTTGAACTTCAGGCGGCCCACGCGCGAGAAGTCATACTTGCGCGGATCGAAAAACATTCCATGGAACAGCGCCGTGGCCGTGTCCAAAGTCGGCGGATCGCCGGGACGCAGCTTGCGGTAGATTTCGATCAGCGCTTCCTGCGGAGTCTTCACCGCATCGCGCTTCAGGGTCTGGCTGATCACCGTGCCCACGTCGTCGCGCTCGGGGAAGAACAGGTTCATTTCGACGACGCCGGAATCGAGAATCTTCGAAACCTTGTCGGCGGTCAGCTCGGAGTTCGCTTCCAGCATGACTTCGCCGGTGGTGGTGTCGACGATGTCGCCGGCCGTCCACGCGCCTTCGAGGTCGGTGATGTCCACTTCGATCTCGCTGATCTTCGCCTTCTGAATGTCCTTCAGAACCTGCGCGTTGATCTTGCGGCCGGAGTGGGCGATTTCGTCGCCTGACTTGTTCTTGATGCTGTGGGCGAGTTTCATGCCCAGCAGGTTCGTCGGCTTCTCGCTGGCTGGATCGAGCGTCCAGTAGAGCTTCTTGTCGCGGACCACGAGGCGGTCGACCGTGTAGAACGTGCGCAGAATGTCTTCGCCGGAACGCAGGCCGAGCGCGCGCAGGAAAATCGTGCCCAGGAACTTGCGCTTGCGGTCAATGCGGACGTAGAGCACGTTCTTCTGGTCGTACTCGAATTCCACCCACGAACCGCGGTAGGGAATAATCTTTCCCAGGAAGTACGTGCGGTTGTTGGCGGTCTCGAAGAACACGCCGGGCGAACGGTGCAACTGGCTGACAATGACGCGCTCGGTGCCGTTGATGATGAAGGTGCCGTTCTGCGTCATCAGCGGAACGTCGCCGAAGAAGACTTCCTGCTCTTTAATGTCGCGGATGGAGCGGTTGCCGGTCTCGGCGTCTTTGTCGAAGATGGTCAGCCGCATGGTGACTTTGAGCGGCGCCGAATACGTCATGCCGCGCTCTTCGCATTCCGCCACGTCGTACTTCAGTTGCAGCCCAACCGGGTCGCCGCACTTGTTGCAGAAGTCAGGCGTGTTGGCGTTGTAGGTGCCGCACTTGCCGCACAGCACTTCGCCGGGATGGAACGGATCGGTAATGACGGTGTTGCCGCAATTCTTACAAGTGGTACGGAGGTGGTGCAGGCCCTTGAGGTGGCCGCACTTGCACTCCCAGTTACCAATGGCGTAATCCACAAACTCAAGTTGTGATACGTTGCGGAAGTCGGTAATCGGAAAGACAGACTGAAACACCGCCTGCAAGCCGCCGTCTTCGCGCTCGCTGGGCAGTTTGTCCATCTGCAGGAAGCGGTCGTAGGAGCGCTTCTGAACCTCGATCAGGTTTGGGATCTGAATGGTGGCCGGAATTTTGGAAAAATCAAAGCGTTTACGGAAGGCATTTTTCATCGTCAAGAGACTCCCAATCTCGGGCACAGCCGAAGGCCGCGCCAAACCGCGGAAAGTGGGGCGCTTATCGCGCCGCGGTACTTACCAGTGCGTGAAACACGAATAACATCGAACCTGGGTTAAACCTGAGCCAATGCCGGAAATAGCGATGGGGCGTCTGCAGGGACAGTCGTTCCCGCTGACGCCAACCGAGGCGTTTCGCCCTTCTTGATTTGAATTCTTTCGCGCCAGTTCTCCGGCCTGTTTCCGCTTCGCCTGCCCGCGAAGCAGCCGCCTAAAACTTCCCTCGCGAGCTCCGCCCGCGTTGAGTGAGCCCTAAGGGAAGCGACGTTATATAGATGCTAACATCGCCGCCCCGGACTCACAAGTAAGAACGTGCAACAAAAACGATTTTGCACCGCAAAAGGTGCAAACCTGAACCTTGTGGCGCGGACGCCCCCGTCCGCGTCCATTCAAATGCCCAGCGAAAACCTGCCGAGCTATGTTCGGCGGACGGCCGAGGGCGGCCGTTCCCAGATGAGCATCGTTATTTCACTTCGACGACGGCGCCAGCCTCGGTGAACTTCTTCTTGATGGTCTCTGCCTCGTCCTTCGAAACGCCTTCCTTGATGCTCTTTGGCGCTCCATCCACCAGTTCCTTGGCTTCTTTCAAGCCCAGGCTGGTGACTTCGCGGACGGCTTTGATCACATTGATCTTGTTGGCGCCCACTTCTTTCAGGACGACGGTGAATTCCGTCTTCTCTTCTGCCGGAGCCGCGGCTGCCGCGCCGCCGCCGCCAGCCACCATCACCGGGGCTGCTGCCGCTGCCGACACGCCAAGACGCGATTCCAACTTCTTTACCAGTTCCGCCGCTTCCAGCAGGGAAAGGCCTACGATTGATTCTTCAAGCTGTTGCAGATCCGCCATATTAGTTCTCCAGTGTTTTTAGTCTTTTCTTTTTTCGCTGTCGTTAAGCCAGGTTTCCAGTGCGACCAGGTCCGGTCTCCGTGCGCCAGACAACGCTCGGATAAGAACCGCGCCACCCCTGACTTGCCGACAACCAAACTCTTGTTACCGCTGCCGATTTCATCGATCGGCCGGCAAGAATCACGCTCGCTGCGCTTGCTGGGCGGACGAATGCGTCCGCCCCTACACGGGCTTACGCATCTTTAAACTTCTTCTGCTGCACGGCCTGGTCGATGACGACCGCCAGATTCCGTGGAACGGCGTTAATCGCCGTAGCCAAACGCTGCGCCGGGGCATTGAGCAGGAACAGGAGCTTCGAATACAGCTCTTCCTTCGACGGCATGCTCGCCAGGGCTTCGATCTCTTTAATGTTGATGACCTTGCCTTCGACCACGCCCACCTTGAAGGTGAACTCCGGCGTGTCTTTAGCGTATTTGGTCAGCGCCTTCGCCATGGCTACGGGATCGCCCGCGGTGTATGCGATCGAGGTCACACCGGCGAGGTCCTTCAAAGCGCCCTCAACCTTGGTGCCTTTGGCGGCGCGCTCGGCCAGCGTGTTCTTGACCACCTGATACTTCGCGCCAACGCCGCGCAGAGCTTTGCGCAGTTCATAGTCCTGCGACACGGTCAGTTTGCTGTAGGTCGCCACGACTACATTTGAAACATTCTTCAGGTCTTTCGTCAGCTTCTCGACCTGTTCGGTCTTTCTGGCTTTGGTAACTGGCATGGTCTAATCCTCTTATCTGATCTCATGTAGGGACGGACGCATTCGTCCGTCCGCCGGGCGAAGCCCGGCTGTTGCCGCGCTAAGCCTTCGCTGCGGTCTCGATCGGGGTCACGTCCAGAGAAATCCCGGGCCCCATCGTCGAACTCAGGAAACAGCCCTTGATGTACTTGCCCTTCGCGACCGACGGCTTGGCCTTGATCACGCTGGTGATCAGCACGGTGGCATTCTCGATCAACTTGTCGGGCGAGAACGAAATTTTGCCGACCGGGCAGTGCACGAGCGCGGTCTTGTCGGTGCGGAATTCGACCTTACCGGCTTTCACTTCCTGCACCGCCTTGCCCACGTCGAAAGTCACCGTGCCCGTCTTCGGGTTCGGCATCAGACCTTTGGGACCGAGAATCTTGCCCAGGCGTCCGACGGATTTCATCACGTCAGGAGTGGCGATCAAGGCGTCGAAGTCGGTCCAGTTCTCCTTGGTGATCTTCTCGACCATCTCTTCGCCGCCGGCAAAATCGGCGCCCGCCGCTTCGGCTTCCTTAATCTTGTCGCCAGTCGCGATGACCAGGACCTTTTTCGATTTACCCAGACCGTGCGGCAGAACGACCGTGCCGCGCACCATCTGGTCGGCGTGCTTGGGATCGACTCCCAATCGCAGCGTGACTTCGACGGTCTCGTCAAATTTGGCGTACTTCACTTTCTGCAGGAGAGGAACCGCGTCCTGCAGAACATAAGGGCGCTGCTCAACTGCGGAGTGCGCCTTGGCGATATTCTTTCCTTCTTTTTTCATCTGCTTTTCCTTGTCTCCCACCGCTGAACGATGCTTCGATCAGCCGTGGTGATTGTGACTACAAATCGTCTTGCTAAAACCACGCTCGCTGCGCTTGCTGGACGGACGAATGCGTCCGTCCCCACACGAGCTTATCCAACGACTTCAATGCCCATGGAACGGGCGGTGCCGCGGATGCTCTTGATCGCGGTGTCGATCGATGCAGCGTTCAGGTCGGGCATCTTCTGCTTGGCGATCTCTTCGACCTGCTTGGCGGTGACTTTGCCGACTTTGTCTTTATTCGGCACACCGGATCCCTTGGCGATGCCGGCCGCGCGCTTCAACAGAATTGAAGCCGGAGGCGTCTTGGTGATGAAGGTGAAGGAGCGGTCGCTGTAAACCGAAACGACGACCGGGATGATCAATCCCTCCATCTCTTTCTGGTTGGTTCTGGCGTTGAACTGCTTGCAGAACTCCATGATGTTGATCTGCGCCTGGCCGAGGGCCGGGCCGACAGGAGGAGCCGGAGTCGCCTTACCTGCGGCGATCTGCAGCTTGACGTAACCTGTAACTTTTTTTGCCATGATCTCTCTTCCGTCGGCAGTGCGAGTCTAGGATTTTCGGCTCAACGGGCTGCGGACTGTTTTCTTCCCTACGCGGCACGGCTCAAGCCATGCCCTTCCCAAAACTACGCGACCTTCTCCACCTGATTGAATTCCAACTCCACCGGGGTGGAACGCCCGAAAATTGTCACCATGACTTTCAGCGTCTCGCGGTCTTCGTTTACTTCGTCCACGATGCCGGTAAAGCTGGCGAATGGACCTTCCGTGATGCGGACCGATTCGTTCTTCTCGAACTTGACCTTGAGCTTCGGTTTCTCGCGGCTGTCGGCGACTTTGTAAACGATGTGCTGCACTTCCTCTTCCGACAGCGGCGTGGGCTGCTGCCCGGTGCCGACAAATCCGGTGACGCGCGGCGTGGACTTCACCACGTGCCACACGTGATCGTCCATGTCCATTTCAACCAGCACGTAGCCGGGATAGAACATGCGCTCGGAGGTGTACTTCTTGCCGCCGCGCACTTCGGTGACCGACTCGGTCGGGATCAGCACTTTGCCGATCTTGTCCTGCAGCCCGAAGGCGGCGACGCGCGACTCGAGCGATTCTTTGACCTTGCGCTCAAACCCGGAGTACGAGTGGATGATGTACCACTTCATGTTCGGGTTACGGGGCGCCTCGGCGGTGGCGGTAGCGCCGTCCACAGCCGGTGGTTGCGGTGGTTGTTCGCCGCCTGTTGCTTCGTTTTTTTCTTCGTCCGGCATAGTGAGTGCTTCTTCTTGAAAAGCGGTTTCTTTGATCAATTCTCGTCCGTGGCCCGAATCAGTGAGCCTTGAAATAGTTAAACAAGTACGACACGCCGTGTTGAATGAAGTAGTCAATCACAGCGAAGTACAACGCGAAGATGAAAACGGTGATGACCACAACCGTGGTCGTGGCCTGTACTTCCTTCCACGTGGGCGCCGTCACCTTGCGCATTTCGGTGCGAACGTCGTTGTAGAAAGTCCTGATCCGGTCTGGCCAGGACTTCACGGTCGTTACGAGCGCATTTTGTTCCGTCATCGTCGCCATCTTCTTACTTCCTTCTTCCTTGCCCGCAAAAATCTGGCAGGGGCGGAGGGATTCGAACCCCCAAGTTCGGTTTTGGAGACCGACAGTTTAACCGTTGAGCTTACGCCCCTGTTGCGATTGAGTGATTTACCGATTGAGTCATTGAGTGATTGAGATTTTCAATCGCACAATCACCAATCACGCATTCGCTCAATTATTTCACTTCCTTATGCGGCGTGTGCTTGCGGCAACGGCGGCAGAATTTCTTGAATTCCAGCCGCTCGGTCGTCGTTTTGCGGTTCTTGGTCGTCGAATAATTCCGCTCTTTGCAATCACCGCACTGTAATGTCACTATTTCTCGGGGCATCTCAACAGCTCCTAACCTTTGTCATCCTGAGGCGACGGTTTTTGTCGCCAAAGGACCTATGCATTTTTCTGTCGTCCCTACGGGACTCGTTCTTACTTGCAACTGCACCCGGGGCTAACGCCCCGGGCTAATGAATTCCGCCCCTTCGGGGCTTCTACAACATGCCTTCCCGCTTGCTGGTTCGCGTTTTGGTGTTGTCCTTGCCGCTCCAAATGCGCCAAGCTGTCATAAAAGCGCGCAGAATCGGATCGCCAAACCAAAGAATCAGCAACCCGAGAAAACCGAGCACGAACTTGGCGTCTTTCCAGTCCAACGACACCCCGCTGGAGCTCGGTGCTGCCACAAGGTAACCTCGCCTACTGAATAATCTCCGCGATCGTGCCGGCGCCTACGGTGTGGCCGCCTTCGCGAATCGCGAAGCGCAGGCCCTTCTCCATCGCCACCGGCGTGATCAACTCGATCACCAGGCTCACGTTGTCGCCCGGCATCACCATCTCGGTGCCCGCCGGCAACTCCGCCACGCCCGTCACGTCCGTCGTGCGCAGGTAAAACTGCGGACGGTATCCCTTGAAGAACGGCGTATGTCGCCCGCCTTCTTCCTTCGTCAGGATGTACACCTCGGCCTTGAACTTGGTGTGCGGCGTGATCGATCCCGGCTTCGCCAGCACCATGCCGCGCTCCACGTCGTCCTTGCCAATGCCGCGCAGCAGCAAGCCCGCGTTGTCGCCCGCCAGTCCTTCATCCAACTGCTTCTTGAACATTTCGACGCCGGTGACGACCGTCTTTCTGGTCTCGCGGAAGCCCACGATCTCTACTTCCTCGCCCACCTTCACCTTGCCGCGCTCGATGCGGCCCGTCACCACCGTGCCGCGGCCCGAGATCGAAAAGATATCTTCGATCGGCATCAGGAACGGCTTGTCCAACTCGCGCGCCGGCTGTGGCACACTCTTGTCCACCGCCTCCATCAGCGCGTCAATCTGCTTTTCCCACTTCTCTTCGCCGTTCAGCGCTCCCAGCGCCGACAGCCGAACCACCGGAACGTCGTCGCCCGGAAACTTGTAGCTCTTCAGCAACTCGCGTACTTCGAGTTCCACCAGGTCGAGCAGTTCCGGATCGTCGACTGCGTCACACTTATTCAGCGCCACAACGATGTAGGGCACACCCACCTGACGAGCCAAAAGCACGTGCTCGCGCGTCTGCGGCATGGGACCGTCGGTCGCCGCGACAACTAAGATCGCGCCATCCATCTGCGCCGCGCCCGTGATCATGTTCTTGATGTAGTCGGCGTGGCCCGGGCAATCCACGTGCGCGTAGTGCCGGTTCGCCGTCTCGTACTCCACGTGCGCCGTGGCAATCGTGATGCCGCGAGCCTTTTCTTCCGGCGCGTTATCAATCGAGTCGAACGAACGGAACTTGATGTTCGGATTGTGCTTCGACAATACCTTCGTGATCGCCGCCGTCAGCGTCGTCTTGCCGTGATCAATGTGACCAATCGTCCCTACGTTGCAGTGCGGCTTATTCCGATCAAACTTTTCTTTCGCCATAAGTGCAGCCTCTTGCTCCTAGCTCTTCGCTGTCAGCTCTCAGCCTTCAGCTCTCAGTTAAACCCTTGTCATCCTGAGCGCGTTTTTTGCGCGAAGGACCGATGCAGCTTCTTAGTAGTACTGATACAGCTTCTTAAATTTGTGTCGCAACGCAACCGCTACGCCTTCGAGCTTCGACAGGTAAAACTCGCGTATCTGCGCCTGGTCCGAGACGGGCAGCGATTCATACAGCTGCTTCGCGTTCAGTCCGGCCTCGCTAAACCCTTCGAGCACCCGCTGCGCCAGCACCGCGTCGAAATCTCGAACGCGAATCCCTTTGCGGTCCAACTGCTTCAGGAACCGCTCGGCCTTCTCCGGCAGGAATGCCTGCTCCACTGCCTTTTGCAGCCTGGAAAACTCCAGCTCTTTCTCAACCTTGATGGCAGCCTGCTCGAAACTCACTGACATCTCCAAAAAATGTTCTTCTCGCTCAACATCGATTCTCTGGAGCGGGAGACGGGAATCGAACCCGCGACCAACAGCTTGGAAGGCTGTGACTCTACCACTGAGTTACTCCCGCCCTGTAAATCAGCTGTCAGCTATCAGCCGTCAGCTTAACCTCGGCGGCCAAAGCCGCGTCTATCTTCCGACTCCTGACGACACGGCTGAAGCCGTGCCCTTCCACAAACTGTAGCGGCGCGGCCGAAGCCGTGCCCTTCCAAACCCATTCCAAACTTCTGGAGCCGATGACCAGGATTGAACTGGTGACCTCTCCCTTACCAAGGGAGTGCTCTACCAACTGAGCTACATCGGCCCGCTCTAATCCGCGTCGCTCTCACTGCCCGGCACATCTTTGCGGCGCAACCAGCTTTTCACCGCGAAGAGCCCGAGAATCAACAGCGTGACGCCCTTAATCCTGGAATCGCTGATCGTCGCTAGCGTCAGAACTGCCAGGACGGCGTAGGCGATCAGGGCTGCGGCTAAGCGATTCACGGTAAATCCTGGTGCACAGGGAAGGATTCGAACCTTCGTACCTCGCTAGGAGGGACAGATTTACAGTCTGTTGGCTTTAACCACTCACCCACCTGTGCAAACTCTCGGGCGATGCGGCCGTTGCGCTCGGTCCGGGAAACAACGCACGCACGCACGGACTACACGCAACACAAAGTCACACTTCATTCTCGCAACGGTTACTTCGCTAAACAGGGAAACCAAGGATTCGCGCACAAGACACCGCGAAGATCACTGCACGCCGGAAAGATCCGAATGGAGTGCGTTGGAAAAACCTGTTGCGCCGCTACACTGGCCGGACAATTCGCCGTCTCTTTAATTCGTTGCCTGGAGCTGGCGAAGGGATTCGAACCCCCGACCCTCTGATTACAAATCAGATGCTCTACCGACTGAGCTACGCCAGCAATTCGGGGGAAAGACGCGCCTTCGCGCAAACTTATCCCTCTGATCCCTTCCAGATGTACGGGACAATTAATTAAGTTATCACAACGGCAAGTTTCGGCGCAACCGTCGCCCCGATGGCTACCTCCAGCCCTCAGCCCAAAACTCGTATGTCGAGTTCCTGCGAGCCGGTACCCCGTTACCCGTCGACGATAATGCTATCATTTCACTCCTGACCGCACTTCATGCGAATTAGACGAACTCTCCCCATCGTTCTGGCGGTCGTGATTGTCGGCGCGGCGGTGACTCTCACCGTCGAACTGCGAAAAAACGCCCCGCCCGAGGCTGCGCGCCTTTTACCCGGGGCCGATGCTTTTCTGTATGCCAACTTCAACTGGGTCCGGAAGCTGAGTTCGAGTCCCCTCTCCCCCGTGTTCCATGATCCGGAGTACGAGCGGTTCATACAGGAAACCGGCATTGAGTTTGAGCGGGATGTCGAGGCCGTAGCTTTTGCCGTTCATTACCCGCAGAATTGGCCGGGAGGCGGCAGCGGCGGGGCCGCGCCGGAGCCGCGATTTTCTGAAGTTTTTGTCGGAAACTTCCACGGCGAGCGGCTGGCCGCCTACCTGAAGCGCACGGCGCAGTCGGTGGAGCACTACAACTCGGTGGATATCTTTTCGATCCCGTTAGAGGGAAGAGTGTTCCGCGTGGCGATTCTGAGCGCGGATTCGGTGGCGGCGTCGAATCACGACGATCCAGCCGTGATTCGCGGCATGGTGGACCGGTCGCGGCGGCTGGCGTCCCCGTTTGGAGGGCCGGCGCTGCTCCGCAAGAATTACAAACGAGTGCAGTTAGCCAGCCCGGTCTGGATGGTGGCGCACATCGAGCCTGAGTCTCCTCTATTTGGGGGATGGAAGGACTTCCTGCCGCATCCCACCGACTTGGTGATTTCAGCCAGTTATAACCCGCTGCATTTGCCGCTGCATCCGGGCGCCCTTCATCTGAGGGCCGAGGCGCTGACGGCGAGCGACGAGGACGCGCGCAGCCTCGCCGACAAGGCGACCGTCTTTTTGTCGATGTTTCACAGCGCGGAAACGTCGGTTGAATCGCCCGGCACCGACGCAGACGTGAAGGCCATGTTTGATAGCCTGCAAGTGCGGCAGGAGAACACCCGGGCCGTGCTCACCGCCACGCTGCCAACCGGAGTGTTCAAGAAGCTGTTGGCGTCGCCACAGGCGCAGACGCCGGGGCCCCCAGCGCCGGCGCAACCTGCCAAGTCGCGCTGAATGCGCAACGTCGTTTCAACTACTGCAACTTAATCGCGCGTCGAACGTCTTATGAGGAGGTCGCCCGGTTTTTCGTTTCGCAGCAGGTACAATTAAGGACGCATGAGGAATCCGCCAATCTATATCGCGTTTTTCGCAGGGTTGATTTCCTTCCTCTCCCCTTGCGTGTTGCCGCTGGTTCCGGGATACGTTTCCCTGATCTCGGGCGCGGGTGTGGAAGAGCTGAAGTCGCCGCAGGGCCAGCTCATGCGCCGCGTGATGGTGAATTCGGTGGCCTTCATCCTCGGCTTCAGCGTTGTTTTTATAACGCTGGGCGCGGGAGCCTCGGAATTGGGCCAACTCGCGGTGCAGTACAAGCACACGCTCTCGATCGTCGCCGGGGTGGTCATCATTATTTTCGGCCTGCATCTGACCGGAATTTTCAAGATCAAGGCGCTCTACACCGACGCGCGGCTGCACAGTGTGAAAGGCAGCAGCACGCCGATCGGAGCGTTCGTGATCGGGTTCGCTTTCGCCTTCGGCTGGACTCCTTGCCTAGGGCCGATCCTGACCGCGATCCTCACGCTGGCCAGCGAGCAGGACACGCTGGTCAAGGGAATCCTGCTGCTGGCGGTGTATTCGCTCGGGCTGGCCGTGCCGTTTCTCCTGACCTCGCTGCTCATGGAGCGCTTCCTGAAGTTTTACAGCCGCTTCCGTTCGCATATGCACGTGCTCGAGGTGGCTTCGGGCGGCTTGCTGATCGCGCTCGGCATCTTATTAGTGATTGGGCGATTTACGCTAATCTCCAGTTGGTTGTCGTTTCTGAATCGTTTTGCGCTGTAGTTGAGGATCATTTTTATGTCTACAGATGGAACTATGCCTGACAATCCGAATGCATCCGGCGGCAATCCGGACTTGAATGCCCCCGTTCCGCCGCCGGTCCGCGGGCGAAATCCGCTCGCTTTAGTTGTGGTTGCCGTGGTTGCCGCGGGTATGCTGTATATCGGCTTCCACGCCGCTCGCCGTGCGACGCCTCGGATGGCGGCCATCACCAAGGCTTCGGTCGCGCCTGATTTCACGCTCGAATCGCTTGACGGCCACAACGTTCGCTTGTCGGACCTGCGCGGCAAGGCCGTCCTGTTGAACTTCTGGGCTACCTGGTGCGGCCCTTGCAAGATCGAGACGCCGTGGTTCGTGGAACTGCAGAACCAATATGGATCGCAGGGATTGCAGGTGATTGGCGTCGCCATGGACGACTCCAGCAAAGATGACATTGCCAAATTCGCCAAAGATATGGGCATGAACTATCCCGTACTGTTGGGGAAGGAAGCCGTGGGTGACGCGTACGGCGGCGTTCCGGCCCTGCCGGAGACCTTCTTCATCGGACGCGATGGCAAGATCGTAGGCAAGATTATGGGTCTCGAGAGCCGCAGCGAGATTGAAGACTCGGTCAAGCAAGCGCTGAACACGCAAGCGGTAACCAGCCAGGCCACTGCGACGCCGGAACACCCGGAGACAGTGCAGCCTCAGAAATGACAATAGGTGCGGGGCGTGGGTCGCACTACTATTCGAAAGTGGGTTCCGCAAAAATGACTTTGCGATGGAATCGTTCGGTGATCGTCCTGCTGGCGTCCGCTGCGCTCGTGTGCACAGCGGCGGCGCAAACAGGCAAATCGCCTTACGTCACGATCGCACCGGTTGCGGTGGTTACCGCTCCGCGCGCGGCGCAGACCATGGTGGACCTGAATTTCCGTGTGGGCCGCGGCTTTCACATCAACTCGAATCAACCCAAGTCGGAATTCCTCATTCCCACCGCGCTGAAGATGGACCTGCCCACCGACATCATCCTGGGAAAAATTGATTATCCCGCAGGGCAGGATCTGGCCTTTCCGTTTTCGCCGGACGAAGCGCTCAACGTTTATACCGGAGATTTCACCATCACCGTGGCTGTGCATCCGCTGCACGCCGTGACGCCGGGGAAG
The DNA here is from genome assembly GCA_963819145.1 of uncultured Acidobacteriaceae bacterium. Classification (GTDB taxonomy): domain Bacteria; phylum Acidobacteriota; class Terriglobia; order Terriglobales; family Acidobacteriaceae; genus Sulfotelmatobacter. Next base: position 121,591 of record CAWFVB010000045.1, on the reverse strand, counting down.
TACATCATGCACGGCGTCTTGCGATATCAGGCCTGCGACAACGCGCAGTGCTTCCCTCCCAAAGCCTTGCCGGTGAGTTTCGACGTGAAGGTGGTGAAAGAACCGCCCGCCCCCCGCCACAATCCCGCCCAGAGCCCGCACGTGCATAACTAGCGGCCTGTCGACCGTCTACTTCCGTCATTACTTGTCCGCCCACTCGACTCGTTTTAACGCGCTTGAACAGTCCTCTCTTTTTGACTAACGCGGGCGCACTCCCTAAGATTTCCACCCATGAAACGCTTCCTTTTCTGTGGGCTCGTTCTGCTGTCCTGGTGCGCGCCGCTGGCGGCACAATCGCTTCCGGTTCTGGTGATCGAAGACGTCACCGTCATTGATGCCACGGGCGCTGCCGCCGAGCCGCGTTGCACCGTCATCGTGCGGGACGGGAAAATTGCGGAGATCACCCGTTCCAGCGCAGGCATGGCGGCGAAAGTTTCCGGGACACACGTTGATGGCAGAGGCAAGTTCCTGATCCCCGGCCTCTGGGACATGCACGTCCACATGGAGTTCGGCGACTGGTTCCCGCGGGGCAAGGAAGTCACGGTGCCTCTCTTCATCGCCAGCGGAGTCACCGGAGTGCGCGACATGGGCGGCGAACTCGAAGTCCTGCAGCAGTGGCGCAAAGAAATCTCCGCCGGAACACTGATCGGTCCGCGCATGGTGATCTCGGGGCCGATGCTCGACGGGCCGCAGCCGCGCTTCCCCAGTTCGATCGCGATCAAGACACCCGAAGACGGACGCCGCGCCGTCGACGACCTGAAGCGGCGCGGGGCCGACTTCATCAAGCTGCAGTCGCTGATTCCGCGCGAGGCGGTTTTCGCCATCGCGCAAGAAGCGCGCCAACAGGGGATCTCGTTCGTTGGTCACGTGCCAGATTCGGTGCGCGCCTCCGAAGCATCGAACGCAGGCCAGAAGAGCTTCGAGCACCTGATCGGAATCTTCGAAGGCAGTTCGCCGCTCGAAGACCAGTTCCTCAAGGGGACGAAAACCGAAGGTCAGTTTCTTTCCACTTACGACCCGGTGCGAGCCAAAGCCCTTTTCGCGCTGCTGGCAAAGAACCGCACGTGGCAATGTCCAACCCTGGTCTGGGAGCGCGGCGGCAACTTGATCGATGAGACCGACTTTGACCACGACACTCGCGCCAAGTACGTGCCTGCCTCCTGGAAGGACATAACCTGGAAGCGATTTACCGGGCAGATCATGCACGAATTCAACACCGACGATCTGGCGACACGGAAACGCTTCGTTGAAAAAGAACTGCAAGTCGTGAACGCTATGCACCGGGCCGGCATTCCGTTTCTCGCCGGAACCGACACTCCGCCTGGCGTTTACATTTTTCCCGGCTTTAGCCTGCACGAGGAACTGCAGCGCTTTGTGGCCGCCGGTTTCACGCCCATGGAAGCGCTGCAGACCGCGACACTGAATCCCGCGAAATTTCTCGGCCTGGACGATCGCCTCGGAACGATCGAGAAGGGAAAACTAGCCGACCTGGTTCTGCTCGACGCGAATCCGCTCGACGACATTCGGAACACTCAAAAGATCGCCGCAGTCATCGTCAACGGGCGATTCTTCTCACGCGCGGATTTGGACAAGATGCTGGCCGAGGTGGAGAAAGCGGCTGAGGCGAAATAGCCTCGCGTTCCAGGGCCCAAACTGCCGATGATCAAAGTAGCTGAACAGGACTACATCCGGCTGTTTCACCGCACGGCCGGAGAATCCTTCGGCAGCGCGTTGGCTAAGACCAACACCGCGCCTCCGAAAAACAGCGTATCCGCAAAGTAGTTGAGCCCCACAATTTTCTCCCCGGCGCTCGTGCCCGATAGGCTGGCAATCAGGATTGGCAGATACACCAGCACAATGACCGCGAGAATCAAAGTTCCCAGGTACGTCGCTGCCACGCGAGCGTTCTTTCTGCGGAACAACATAATCGCTCCGGCGGCGATTAGAGCAGCGCCAGTCAGGCATGAGATCACGCTGCGAGCAGGAATCCACGCCGGGGTAAGCATTTTCAGCGGCACGACGGGCACGTTGGCAGGATGCAGGAAGTGTTCCACGCCGTAGAAAATTGCGGCGGCCGCAATCACGGTGGCAGCCATGGTCACGAGGAGGTTCCGACCGCGCACCCGCAACGCGTCCATAGAACTTGCCGCGAGCGCGAAACCACCGCTGGCAAAGGCCAACTCTCGAACCGCTAACGTCCATCCAAACCTGTCTTTTGGATTGGCCAGTGACCCTGGGATGTCCATCATCAGCACAAACAAAGTGAACATGATTCCCAACAGACTGCCCGACCACCGCACTTGTATGTTCAGAGCGATGCTCAGCGCGGCGGAGATCAGACAGACGCCGACGAAGTACGCCCAGAATAAGTGCCACGGCATATAAACCGGCACCATTTGCTGGATGAACTGGGCGCTTGCGAAATGTTCTCCGCTGAACACTGCCAGGGGAGCGGCATAGCAGATGCGCCCGAGGGCTACGACTTTATCCAACCCCTGGGCGCGCGACACTTCCTGTCGGGTTACGAACAGCCACAGCAGAACAACGGCGACGCCGTTAAAGTAAGGCCAAAACACTTCGGGCGAATACTGAAACAATGCAACGGAAAGCAAGGTGTGCAAGATTCCTCCCGGTACCTGTAAGCCCGGGAAGTTCTCTAGTGGCCCTTCCCGCCTTGCCGCTTCTCCAGTCGCCCCCACGCATCTTTCAACGCCACGGTGCGGTTGAACACCGGCGCTCCCGGCTTCGAGTCGGGATCGACGCAGAAATATCCCAGGCGCTCAAACTGATACCGGCTCCCAGCCGTGGCATTCGCGAGCGAGGGTTCCACCTTCGCGCTCGTGATTACTTCCAGCGATTGCGGATTCAGGTTGTCCAGCACGTCCTGGCCCGGCTCCACGTCGGCGGGGTTTTCCTTGCTGAACAAATTCTCGTAAATCCGCACCTCGGCGTCGATCGCGTGCGCGGCCGAAACCCAGTGGATGGTCGACTTCACCTTGCGGCCGTCGGGCGCGTTGCCGCCGCGCGTAGCTGGATCGTAGGTGCAATGCACTTCGACCACATCGCCTTTGTCGTTCTTCACGACACCGGTGCAGGTAATAAAGTAGCCGTAGCGCAGCCGCACCTCCCGCCCCGGCGACAGGCGGAAATACTTCGGCGGCGGTACCTCCCGGAAATCATCCTGCTCGATGTAGAGCACGCGCGAGAACGGAACCTTCCGCGTGCCCGCGCTTTCATCCTCGGGATTGTTCACCGCGTCCATGTCTTCTACCTGATTCTCCGGATAGTTATCAATCACCACCTTCAGCGGACGCAGCACAGCCATTACCCGCGGAGCGCGCTTGTTCAGATCTTCGCGCACGAAGTGTTCGAGCATCGCCAGTTCGATCGAGCCGGTGGTTTTCGAGACGCCGATGGACGCGCATGAAATTGCGGATCGCTTCCGGCGTATAGCCGCGCCGGCGAATCCCGCGAAAGCGTCGGCATGCGCGGATCGTCCCACCCGCGCACCCGGCCTTCCTGCACCAGTTGCAGCAGCTTGCGCTTGCTGAGCAGCGTGTAGGTCAGGTTGAGGCGGTCAAACTCGATTTGCTGCGAAGGAAAAATTCCCAGCTGCTGGATGAACCAGTTATAGAGCGGCCGGTGGTCTTCAAACTCCAGCGTGCACATCGAGTGCGTGACCCGCTCGATCGAATCCGACTGCCCGTGCGCGTAGTCGTACATCGGGTAAATGCACCACTTGTTGCCGGTGCGGTGATGCTCGGCGTGCAGGATTCGGTACATCACCGGATCGCGCATGTTCAGGTTCGGCGAAGCCATGTCGATCTTGGCGCGCAGCACGCGTGAGCCGTCGGGGAATTCTCCCGCCTTCATGCGCTCAAACAAATTCAAGTTTTCTTCCACCGAGCGATGGCGGTGCGGGCTGTCTTTTCCCGGCTCGGTCAGAGTGCCGCGATACTTGCGAATTTCTTCCGCCGACAAATCGTCCACATAGGCCTTGCCGTCTTTGATCAGCTTGCGCGCCCACTCGTAGAGCTGGTCGAAATAATCCGACGCATAAAACAAGCCGTCCCAATGGAAGCCGAGCCACTTCACGTCCTCCATGATGGAATCGACGTACTCGGTGTCTTCCTTCTCGGGATTGGTATCGTCGAAGCGCAGATTGGTTTGACCGCCGAACTCGTCGGCCAGCCCGAAGTCGAGGCAGATGGCCTTGGCGTGGCCGATGTGCAGGTATCCGTTGGGCTCGGGAGGAAAGCGCGTCTGCACCCGGCCCGCATATTTGTTGGTCTTCAGGTCGTCAAGAATGATGTCGCGTATGAAGTTGGACGGACGAGGCTCGGGGGCGGAGTTCTCGCCCGTACCGCCGCCGTCACTGGGCATTTTCATAAGCTTTGATCTTATCGCAAAAAACAAAGGCAGCACGGGGACGTCCGTGCTGCCGGTCATGCGAGTTTCCTCATTTACTTGCTCTCTGAAATCGTCTGGCCCGTTACAGCACGCTCATCGTTGCAGCTTGGTGCGCGCTGGAACTTCTTTTTTGGCGCAGGTATTTCAAAAACTCCCAGGTCTGGACGACGCCGGCGATCGACAGTCCCAGCCAAGCCCCAGCGATGCTGATCAGGATCGATACATTCACTACGGCGGCCACCCTTACCTGCTGTGCCGATCCCTTTGCGCTGTCCGCCAGGACCACAAACGGAGCCCACGTCCCGTGGGGCATCTGACTCACCGCCTCGACGATGAAGTTGAGGAGGATCAGAGTAAGCACCGTTTGCATCAGTTGACTGAAAGGCGGCAACCAACCCCACTGCGGCTTCGCCAGGATCATGCCCGACCGCAGCAGGCCGAAAACTGCCAGCATCACGATCGGCAAGTAGAACGTATGCCACAGCGGCCCCGCCTTCAGAAACGACGCCGCCGGCCCAAAGATCAGAAATGGATAGTGCGGCACAAGCAGAAGCCAGATCAGCCCGAACCAGCCGAATACCATTTCACAAACAGCTTGAATCAGCGACGGTTTACGGTCTTGCTTCTGCAACGGAGGCAACGACCTCGGGTCCCACTTGCACTCCATATGCGCGAGCTTGGGATCCAGCGCCGCGGTGCGTTCGATCACCGCAAACACCAGCGTGATAATCCCCGCCGAAATGAACAATCCCGACCACAGGTCCCCCATCGTCTTGCCTATGGCCGTTCCCCATGTGCCTGTGTTGGCCAGGTTCACCGGGCCAATGATGAAGAGGAAGACCGGCACCAGAATCCAGAGCAGCACCATCTTTAAGACGAACGTATAAATCGGATACAAGCCGGGCCCGATCAGCTGCCGCCTCGGTCCCAGGCTGCTGGCAACGATCATCGGGCTGCCGCAGCGTTTCAGAATCGCCGAGACTTCCTCTACGTCGAGTGGATGGCCGAGTTCGGCCTCTTTGTCGTCGATCTGCGATCGCAGGTCCTCGGCGAGTTCCTCCACCAGGTCTTGACGCGAACGCGGCACCCAGAAGCGGACGGCTTGCAGGTAACGTTCGACGAGTTCTTTGGGATTTCGGCTGGATGTGCTCATGACATTTGTTCCTCGTGCAGAATTTTGCCTAGCGATGTGTTGATGCTTTGCCACTCTTCCAACAACTGACTCAGAATCTGTTTGCCTTGCGGCGACAACCGGTAGAAGCGCTTGTTCCGCTTGTCTTCCTCCCGCCATTGACTGACCAGCAGACCCTGGGTCTCAAGCCGCCTCAGCAGGGGATAAAGCGTGCCTTCATCGATTTCCAGGCCGTCGTCGGCCAGCGCCTTGCGCAGCGTGTACCCGTAGCGCTCGGTCCGAAGCTGCGTCAGCACGGCCAGGGTGAGGCAGCCCCGGCGCAGTTCCAGTTTCAAGTTCTCGAAGATCTCAGCGTTACCAGTACCGTTCGACATATAGTGTACGACAAACACTGTATGTGACACAGTATAATTTGTCAAGAGAATTCTTTCGCCGAGCCTCCTCCTTCGTGATCCGTGGCACGCGGCCGTCGAGAGTGGTATACTCAGCCCTGCAGTTCAGGCTGCGCCCCGTCCGCGGAAAGGGACTATCCCACCTGCATGGATCTCTGACCACCGAGCATTCACTTCTCTTCTGCCCGTACCAGCGGACGCCGGGCCACAGGAGGAGAAATGTCTCGCCGGCTACCCGCAAAACCCAATCTCGAACATCTCAAGAAGCAAGCCAAAGAACTGCTCCGCAGCATGCCGCAAGGCAAACTGGCGGATGCCCAACACACACTTGCCAAAGACTACGGCTTCGTCACATGGGCCGAGTTGAAGGCGCACGTCGAAGCCCTGAAGCAGACTCCGATGGAAGCGCTCAACACTGCAGTTTGCGACGGCAACGCAGGGCGCGTTCGCGAACTCCTCGCGCGTCATCCAGAACTGCGCGCCCAGATCAACGATACTTTGCCGGGCGACGGGTTCGGCACGCACGCACTATTCGCCGCGGTGCAGCGCAGCGACCGAGCGACCATTGACGTGCTGCTGCAGGCCGGGGCCAACATCAAAAAGCGGACGGACTGGTGGGCCGGAGGCTTCGGAGTTCTGGATGACTGCGATCCGAGCCTGGTCGAGTTTCTGACCGAACGCGGCGCGGTTCTGGATGTGCACTCGACTTCACGACTGGGAATGCTGCCAGAACTTCGAGAGTTGGTGGAGGCCGACGCGAGCCAGGTACACGCGCGCGGGGGAGATGGCCAGACTCCCCTGCATTTCGCCTCAACCGTGGAGGTGGCGGAGTTTCTGCTGACGAAGGGTGCCGAGATCGATGCGCGCGATGTTGATCACGAATCGACGCCTGCGCAATACATGCTTCGCGTGGACCAGGTGCGGCATTATCCCAAAGACCGGCAAGAGGTGGCCCGCTACCTGGTCTCGCGCGGCTGCCAGACCGACATCCTGATGGCCTCCGCACTCGGTGACAAGGATCTGGTTCTGCGGCACCTGAAGGATGATCCTGACTCCATCCGAATGAACGTATCCGAAAAGTGGTTTCCCAAGCGCAACCCTCGCGCCGGCGGCACGATTTATATCTGGATGCTGGGCCATCACCGCACGGCGCATACGGTGGCGCGCGATTTCGGACACGAGGAAATTTTCCAGATGCTGATGCAACACACTCCCGAAGACTTGAAACTGGCGTTGGCCTGCGAACTGGGCGACGAGTCGGCATTTCGGGAATTCCTGGCCCGCCACCCGGACGCGGCCAAAACACTCTCTGACGCGGACCGGCGAAAACTGCCCGACGCCGCCCAGAACAACAACACGAAAGCCGTTCGACTGATGCTCGAGGCCGGTTGGCCGGTGGACACTCCGGGAGACGCGGGAGCAACGGCATTGCACTGGGCCGGGTTCCACGGGAACGCGGAGATGACCCGGGAAATCCTGCGATTCCATCCGACGCTGGAATTGAAATCGCGCGACTACGAAGGGCCGGCGGTGGCCTGGGCGGTATACGGATCCGGAAACGGATGGCATCGCGCGACCGGCGACTACGTTGGAACGGTCCGAGCCCTGCTCGAGGCCGGAGCAATTTTGCCGCCTCACGCCGACGAACTGGAGCCCAGCGATGCAGTCCTGGAGATGCTGCCATGAACAAGCGGCCTGTGTCGGTTACGATTCTTGCTGTTGTTTACATACTGGTGGGGACGAGTGGGTTTGTTTTCCATTTTCGCGAGTCCTGGCCTTTTCATCTGAGCGGGATCGCGATCGAATCTACCGAACTGTTGGCGATCCTCGGCGGAGCATTCCTGCTGCAAGGCCGGAATTGGGCCCGCTGGCTTGTGCTGGCCTGGATGGCATTCCACGTAATCCTCAGCGTCACGGACCCGTTGCCGAAACTGGCGGTTCACGTCGCGTTGTTTGCGGTCGTTGCGTGGATTCTCCTCAGTCCAGCGGCCAGGCAGTATTTCACGCGGACTGGAATGGAACCCAACTAAGGGACGATTCGAACTCTCCCGTCTACACTCCGGCAGAAACGACCTGCCCCGGTGCGCCCAGCGGACTCTCGAGCGAAGCAAGCTGTTGCCGGTATCTCACGTGCCGCCAGCGCGTGATCCCGACCAGAGGCTTCCACACCGGGTTGACCAGGTCGTGCTTGATGAGCAGGTGCCAGAAGCGGTTGGAGCGCTTGTAGAGATACGACATGGCAAGATACGGCGCAACCGCCTGCCACTGCTGGGGCCGGCGGCGCCAGATCGAGGCGAGCGAAAACAGCCGGTGGTAGATCCACGCATATCCCTGTTCCAGTTCTCGCCGGAGTCATGTGCCGGGGCTGAAAGACGGCGTGGCCGGTGTCGTAGAGGGACCAGTCGCGATGCAGGATGCGCCCTTCGGCTTCCATTTGCCGGAACAGCGGCGTCGCCGGGTACGGCGTAAGAATGTGGAACGTGGCGCATTCCAGCCGGTTTTCTTCAATCCATTGGGCGGTGCGCGCGAACACATCCTTGCGGTCATGGTCGAATCCGAGGACGAACGAGCCGTTCACCTGGATTCCATAGTCGTGTAACATGCGCACACGCCGCGCATAGTCGGCTGTTTTTGGCGTCTTCTTGTGCGCGTCGGCGAGATTGTCGTCAGAGAGCGATTCGAACCCGATAAACACGCCGGTGCATCCGCCGAGCGCCATGTTGCGGATCAGCGCCGGATCGTCGGTTACGTCAATGGTGACGGCCGCGCTCCATATCTTGTTCAGCGGCCGCAGAGCGGCACAGAGCGAGTGCAGGTAGTCGCGGCGCGATCCCAGATTATTGTCGATAAATACCGCGTAAGGCTGATCGTCCGCCTTAAACTCGTCCACCACTTGCTGCGGATGCCGCATGCGATACGGCATGCGCAGGCCGTCGGTCGCGAGATAGCAGAAGCCGCAGCGGTTGTGGCATCCGCGCGTGGCGATCAGGCTCGTCGTGGTTAAGAAACTCCGGCGCGGAAGAATCGAACGCCGCGGAGAGGGATCGTCGCAGTAGTCGTTCTCATAGGTCGCGACGTACCGCCGTTGCAGGCAGCCCTGCTCGATGTCCTGCAGAATGCGCGGCCAGAGTTGTACGCCGTCACCGAGCGCGAGCGCATCCGCATGCGGCGCGCATTCCTCCGGGCACGACAGCACGTGCAGCCCGCCGAAGATCACCGTTGACCCGCGCGCACGGTACCAGTCCGCCAGTTCGAACGCCCGCCGCGCAAACGTCAAGTGCACCGTGATTCCGACCACCTGCGGCAGAGGGCGGAATGGCGGGCGCCCATCCAACAGGTTTTCATCCCAGTACTCAACCCGCCAGTGCGCGGGTGTAGTCGCGGCAAAGCTGGTCAGGGCCAGAGTCGGCGTCAGCACATGCTTGCCAAAGCTGGCGTTCGCGTCCTTGGGATAGAACGGGTTGATGAGCAGGGCATAGCGCGGCTCGATCGCTGCCGCCGGTTGGTTCGAGTCAAGCACTGGCGGATTCAGCATCTCACGGGGGATCCACCGCTTCGGAACGGCGCGAACAAAAGGCTCGTCAGGTGCGACCATTGATAGACTTTACAATACAAAGTACTTCGTGTCAAGCGCGCCCGACGAACTGGTGGCCACCCGCCGACAGGGGAACTCCTGCCTTCCCCATTTTTTCAGAGCCTATCCTCGGAACTCGCAGGCCACTAGCCGATCATCAGCACCACCCGGAATCGCGCTTTCCCGCTGATCATCTGCTGATACGCATCCGCTGCCCTCTCCAGCGGATAGCGCTCGATCATGGGACGCACGCCAGTCAGCGCGCTGAATCGCAGCGTGTCTTCGGAATCCCGGGCCGTGCCCGAAGGCCATCCCTGAATGGTCTTGCGTCCGCCGATGAGTTGCAGGGGAGTCACGGTCAAAGACTCGAATCCCGCTCCCACAATGATCAACTTTCCGTTGCCGGCCAGCCCGTCCACCAGCGCGGAAATCGATTTGGAATCGGGCGCCGTCGCCAGAATCACCCGCGCTCCCCCCAGTTTTTGCAGCGCCTCCGCGGGCGCGCCCGCGTTGGTATCGATGTATTCGTGAGCGCCGAGTTTTTTCGCCAGGGGTTGCTTATCCGCTCCCCGGCCCACGGCCACTGTGCGAAAGCCCATCTGGCGGGCGTATTGAATCCCCAGATGCCCTAAGCCCCCGATGCCTTGCACCGCGACCAGGTCCCCATCGCGTGCACCGGCGTTTCGCAGCGCGTTGTACACCGTGATCCCGGCGCACATCAGCGGGGCCGCTTCGTCGGCAGGGAGATCGTCGGGCATGAGCGCAACCCCTTCCGCCGGCGCCACCACGTATTCGGAATAACCTCCGTCGAAGTGGATGGCCGTTATTTTCTGGTTTACGCACAAAACGAAGTCGCCGCGCCGGCAGGGTTCGCATTGAAAGCAGTGCCCGCCATGCCAGCCCAAGCCCACGCGCTGACCGGGCCTCCACAACGTGACGCCCTCTCCGATCGCATCAATGCGTCCGGATATCTCGTGCCCGGGAACACGCGGATATTGAATGCCCGGCCAGTGTCCTTCCTTCACCAAAGCGTCGCTGTGGCAAATGCCGCAGGCCTCCACCTTGATGCGGACCTGCCCGCGCCCCGGCTCTGGAATGGGACGCTCCACGACCTCAAAATTTCCGCCAGGCTTGCCGATCTGCACCGCTTTCATAAGAGGCCTCTTTCGATAGGGGTTAGTCGTGCGTTGTCATTGGATTTTCTGCGTAGCCTGCTCGATGCGCTCCAGCGTCGTCGCTCTCCCCAGCACTTCCAGCGTTTCAAACAGCGGCGGTGCATTTTTCCGTCCGCACACCGCCACGCGGATCGGCTGAAACATCTGTCCCGCCTTGATGCCAAGTTCCTGCGCGGCCCCGCGCAGCGCCTGATCCAGCGGATCGTGCTTGAACTCCACGCCCGGCAACACCTCTTTCGCCCGCTGGAGAACCTTTTTCGCCATGGCCGCGTCCCCTTTTTGCGGGATGAGTTCAGCCGGGTCATACGGAGGCAGCTTCTCAACAAAGAAAAAGTCGGCGGCAGTGAGCACGTCACGCAGCAGCTTGATCCGCTCGCGAATGAGAGGCGTGACCCGCAGCATCTTCTCCGCCGTGACGGGAAAGCCCGCCTCCTGCACAATCGGCAGCAACCGCTGGCTCAGGTCTTCGATCGCAAGCCTGCGAATGTGTTCCGCGTTCAGCCACACTGCCTTCGGATCGAAAGTCTCTTCGGGGAAGGGGTTGGCGGGCGAGGCCGCATCCGGCTCTTTGAAATTCACCACCGCGTTCGCCCGGTTGATTCCTTCCAGCGAAAACGCATCAATCAGTTCCTGCCGGCTCATCTGCTCGCGATCGTTCTTCGGCGACCACCCGAGCAGGCACAGAAAATTGATAAACGCCTCGGGCAGAAATCCCGCATCGCGATACGTCGTCACGCTCACCACCGGCCCGTGACGCCGCTTCGACAGCTTGGTTCCATCGGGCGCCACCAGCAGAGGCAGGTGCGCGAAATGCGGCGGCGTGAATCCGGCAGCCTCAAAAATCAACACGTGCTTGAAGGTGTTCGAGAGATGATCTTGTCCGCGAATAATATGGCTGATGCGCAAATCCGCATCATCGGCGCACGACGCCAGGTGATACGTCGGCATCCCGTCGGAGCGCAGCAGCGCAAAATCCTCAATGTCGGCTCCCGCCTTCACCTGCTCGCCATAAACGGCATCGCTGAAGCGCACGACCTGTCCGCCCTCGCGCGGCACCCGAAAACGCAACGCGAACGGCTCTCCCGCCGCCGCACGCCGATCGCTCTCCTCGTGGGAAAGCTCGCGCATCCCCGGATTGAACAGCCAGGTTCCTTGTGCTCCCGACCGCTCGCTATCTCCCGCGTGCGCCGGCGTGAAATCGCGGTAGGCCAATCCCTTGGCAAAAATCGCTTCCGCCATCTGGCGGTGCAGCGCCCCGCGCTCCGACTGCCGGTACTCTTCGTCCCAGCTCAGGCCCAGCCATTTCAGACCTTCAAAAATTGAGTTCACCGACGCGTCGGTGTTGCGCTCGACGTCGGTATCGTCGAGCCGCAGGATCATGGTTCCGCCCGTTCGCCGCGCGTACAGCCAGTTAAAGATGAAGGTGCGAGCGCTTCCCACATGAAGAAATCCGGTAGGCGAGGGTGCAAAACGCACTCGCGGCTTGGCTTGCGAAGGTGAATGCAAAGTTTCGGACATAAGGTAAGGGTCAGTTCCGCGGAAGAGGATCCGGCAATCGCTCCGCACAGGAAATTGTGCGGTTCGCGCCGTGACGATCTAACTCTCGATGGTACGGGCGCTCAAAACTACCGTCAAGCGATGCACAAAAACGATTTTGGTTGCTACCGTTTCATCCCCGAAGACACCCAAGGTGGCCAGTGTACTTAAATCCTGTTGTGTTCCGAAACCCGGTGTGAAAACATTGCATCACCGTTTCCCCCCGAGACTGACCGAGGCGATGCGCCTCGAGGTGTCTTCACCTACGCTATGAATACTGTGGTGATCTCGACCGTCGTCATTCCGGGTTTTGTCTCGGTACTGCTGTTCCTCGTCTTTACTTATCTGCACGAGCAGAGCCGCCAGCCCTATTTCCGCGCCTGGCAAGTGGCGTGGGCCTGCTATTCGCTGCACTATGTGCTCGACGCATTTCCGTCGTCCCCCGTCGCTTACTTTGCCAGCGAACTTTTCGTGGTCGCGATGACGCTGTGCATCTTCGTTTCCACTCGCCTGATGCGCGCCACGTATCGCTTCCGCTGGTATGACGCCGCGGTTGGCGCGGCCGGCGTTGCCCTGGCAGGGCTCACTCTATACGAGCACTACACGGGCGGCGTGTTTCGCGCGGATGTGCAACCTGCGATTCGGCTGGGCCTGGGATTAGCCGCCGTCCTCCTGTATTGCTCGCTCGTCTTCTACCTGAACGGACACAAGCGCGGATCGCTGGCTTTCCAGGTCCTCTCGGTTTCTCTCGCGCTGTGGGCGGCGCTGATGGGCGTGGGGCAAATACAGAATCCGCTGGGCGCAGAAATGTTTGGCACCGCCAGCCGCCTGTTCGGCCCGGTTCCGCAGATGCTTCTCGGCATCGCCATGGTGATGGTGTTGTTTGAAAACCAGCGCAATGCGGTGCAGGAAAACACGCTCGCGCTTTCGACTCTGGGCGTGGACCCGCGCCGCCTGCTCTTCGCCGATGACCTGGTCACCAGCATGCAGGCCGCGCTCGAGCGCTTGATGAGCGCCCTGCCTGCGCGCCGGGCCGCCATCTGCATCACCGAGCGCTGGCGTGGTCTGCTGCCTTCCGTGCAGCACGGGTTCTCTCCCGGCTTTCTCGACGCTCTAGAACGAAGCGGCGCCGGAGACTATATCTGCGAGCTCGCCTACCGCCAGAGCGGAATCTTCACCGTGCAAGATCTGGCGGAGATGTCCGAGCCTCTTCCCGTTGGCCCAGTCGGAACCTTTAACGAGCTGAAACGCATTCTCACCGAAGCGGACGTACGCAATCTGACCGCGGTCACCCTGCAGACTCGCGAGCACAACTTCGGAGTCATCCTCTTCCCTCACGCCGAGCGCCGGGCCTTCGGTTCCTCGGGTCCGCGGCTGATGGTGGGCCTCGCCCTGCAACTCGGACTCACGCTCGAGAATTACGTGGTCAGCCACGATGCTCACCGCCGCACCAAAGAGTACGAACTGCTCACCGAGATCGGCAAGGCGATAAGTTCGCGCCTCGACCAGGATGAAATCCTCCGCACTATTCAAGCCGAGCTGGGACAGATTTTCGATACCAGCCACTTTTACATCGCCTTCCAGGAAGGAGATGAAATCCGTTTCGAACTGGAAGTGAGAGACAGTCGAATTCTTCCCAAGCGCACCCGGGAACTGCGCAACGCCTTCACTGAACACGTGATTCGCAACGGCCAACCGCTCCTCATCCGTTCCGATCTTGAGACCACGCGAAATCGCCTGGGGGTCAGCCATGTTCCCCAGCGTCCCGCCAAGTGCCTGATCGCCGCACCCGTATTCCTGGGCAACAAGGCTGCCGGAATCATGGTTGCCATGAATCCCGAGCGCGAATTCGTCTTTGAACAGCGCGACCTCGACGTGCTGGTGACCGCGGCTGGACAGGTTTCCGTCGCGGTCGAGAATGCTCGCCTGTTTGCCGATGAGCAGCGCCGCTCCCGGCAACTGGCCTTCCTCAACAACATTTCCCGCACCGCCATTTCCAGCGACGATCCCGTCCACATGCTCAGCCAGATCGCCGGTGAGATTCAAAAGAACTTCAGCTTCGATCACATCGGCATCGGACTGCTCGACTACGGAACCAAAGAAATTGAAATCAAAGCCGAGGCCGGAGTGACCGCCCATGCCATGGGCAAGCGCATTCCGATTGGAACCGGCATCCTGGGTCGCGTTGCCCGCACTGGAGAACGCGCTCTCGTGCAGAATGCGCTGCCCGGTAATCTCACGGGAATCCTGCCGGATTCTCGCGCGGTGCTCTGCATTCCAATCACCTACGGCGAATCGCTGCTCGGCATCCTTAACATCGAGAGCCACAGCGAGAACGCCTTCTCGCCCCAGGATGTTCTGATTCTCAACACCCTGGCCGACTTGCTGGCCACTGCCTTGCACAATGCTTTCGTCTTCCAGAAGCTGCAGCAGCAGTCCATCACCGACGGCTTGACCGGAATCAAGACGCGCCGGTTTTTCTGGGAAGCGCTTTCGGCCGAGTGGAAGCGCGCGTCCCGTTCCGGCCGCCCGTTCTCGGTGGTGCTCATTGACCTCGATAAATTCAAAGAGGTCAACGACACCATGGGACACTTCGAGGGCGACCTGGTGCTCGCCCGGGTGGGCCGCCTTCTCGAGCAAAAGTCGCGCCAGTCCAACGTTGTCGCCCGCTACGGCGGCGATGAGTTCATCATCCTGATGCCCGAAACCGGCGCCGAACAGGCGCAGGTCCTCGCCGAACGCCTGCGCCAGTGGCTCGCCAGCGATCCCATGCTGGGAGAACATCAGGTGACCGGCAGTTTCGGCGTTGCCAGTTTCCCTAATCACGGGTTCACGATCGAAGACATCATCCGCGTTGCCGATGCCGGCATGTACGTTTCCAAGCGTTCCGGCGGGAACCTGGTTTCGACCGCGCAGGAATTTGTAGAAGGGGAGGACTTCGCCCGCCAGCGCCAGCAGATTTCCGCCTACATCGAGGGCTTCCTGCAGCGCGAGCGCAACGGGCCCGATCATCTCGAGGAGTTGACCTCAACGCTGTACAAGCTCTGCGGTGGGGACGAAGACTGCAACGTGCCGCTGCTGAAAGAAGCGATTGAATCGCTGAGCCGTGCCGCCGAGTCCCGCGAATTGCAGAGCGCGGGGCACGGCGATCTGGTCGCTCGCTATACCGAGGTGATTGCCCGCGGCCTGCAGCTCTCGTCCCAGGAAACCGCCGACCTGGTCTATGCCGCGCGCGTGCATGATGTGGGGAAAATTTTTGTTCCCGAGCGCATTCTCAACAAGCCAGGCCCTCTGAACGATGATGAGTTTCTGCAAGTGAGACTGCATGCCCACGTGGGCGCGGAGATTGTCGGCGCCATTCCGCACAGCAACATGATGCGGGAGGCGATCGAGCATCACCACCAGCGCTTCGACGGCTCCGGCTATCCAGATGGCCGGCGCGGTGAGCAGATCCCGCTCTGGGCGCGCATTATCGCCTTGACCGACGCCTACGCCAACATGGTCACCGAGCAGTCCATCTCAGCCGCCCGCACCCCGGAACAGGCCCTTGATGAACTGGCAAAAATGAGCGGAACCCGATTCGACGGTATGTTGGTGCGCTTGTTGCTAAGGGGATTGAAATCGGAGCGGGCGTCCTCATCCAATTCAGCTACCTGATTGTTCGGCTTCGGATCCGAATTAATTCTTGGTCGTGGTGGCGGCCGCTTCCGCTGAAGACGAGGGCACCGCCAATGCTTCTTCGATGCTCGGTATCTTCCACTGCAGCAGCTTCTTGCTCAAGGTCTTGGCTTCGTCCTCATCGCCAGTTCCGCGATACGCAGTGATGAGGATTTTCATCGACAAGGGATTCGCCAGGTCTTCCTCCAGGTGGGCCACGGCGTCCGCATATTTTCCTTGGGCGACGAACAGGGTTCCGGCAGCACCGTCATAAATCCGCTGCATGTTAATGCTCGATCCGTGCTCCGACATCTTCTCCATTTCCGCCACCAGCTTTTCGGCGGCAGCGCGATCACCCGACTCAACTGCGCGTTCAACGCGGACTCGCAGAATCTGGGCCTTCTCTTCATCCAGATCAACTTTGGCGAACGCTCCCCGCTTTGCCGCCAGCACCGCGTCTGCCTGGTCCAGGTTCTTCAAAGCCGAGGCCTGATCGGCCTCGTACATGGCCATCACGCGGTGTGCGCGGGCTTCCCAGATCCACTGCTCTGTTGCGTGCGCCTTCGTTGCCGCTTCCAGGTAAGCCTGATCTGCATCCGCATACTTCTTCTGGCGAACGTACGTCAGCGCGAGCTTTTGCAGATATTCGGCCTTCACGCCATCGCTCGGAGCCTGCTGGATGGCTTTCGCATATTCTGCCCGCGCCTGTTCTTCCTGGCCCATCAGTGAATAAGTCTCGCCCAGCTCTTTCTGCGAAATATAAAATGTCGGATCGATCTTCAACGCCATCCGGTAATTTTCCAGAGCATCCTGGAATCGTCCAGCCAGCCGCAGCATTTCCGCGTGCGAATCGTAAGGATTCGGCTGGTTGGGAAGTAACTCAACGTATTTTGCCGAGGACTCGAGCGCCTTATCGTTGTCTCCCAGCCGCGAATAAAGATAGGCGAGCTGGTTGTAACACGTCGCATAAGTCGCGTCTTCACCCAGGGCCCGCTGGGTCAACCGCTTCGCGATCTCATACTGGTCCTGCTTGTATAACCAATACCCCGCCAGGAAGTTCAGCCGCTTGTCGTGGGGAAACATGGCGAGCATGTCGTTCATCGCGGTAATGCCTTCCACGTAACGGTTTTCGTGCACGCCGGCCATCCACTGGACCAGCAGTTGCTCCCCGGGCGTGACTTTCTGAATCAAGCTTTTCGCTTTTGCCCGGTCGCGGGCTTCTTCCGCCGGATCGGCCGTCGTGAAACAGATCCAAACGTAGGCATCGGCAAAGTTCGGGTCGACCGCAATCGCCTCGGTCCAATCCTTCAACGCAAAATTCCAGCGGTGATTCTCGTAGTGAACCATTCCCGATTCAAAATGGCGGGCAGCGTCCTGGGATGTCGTGGTGATGGGCAGGGTTCGGGCGCTTCCTTCCGCCGAGCGCTCGGCCAATGCCGGCCCCATTGCGTCTCGAGCATGGCAAAGTGGAGCACTGCAAGGTACCGAAAACAAAATGAGCGCGAAGCCGAGCGTCCGTAGGGGATGCATGTCTTTCCTGTGAAAAGATGGAGATTCGCTGACTATTAGACCGCATGCTTGACGCTGCCAGAAGGTAACTGGGGTACTACGAAGAAGGTAATGCGAGCCGCGCGGTCTGCTCGGTGCGCGGTCGAAAAGCGCGCGCCAGTGCGTCAGGCCTGCAGATCGCGAAGGTACGGGACGCTGGCTTTCATGAGCTCCAGGTTCATTTCGACGAAGTAATTCTTGATCCCGCCCGTTTTCGCCGCGGCAAAAATCTTCTTCCAATCCAGGCTATCCTGCCCGACGGCTACCACTTTCCTGGTCTCCGCCGACCAGCCTTGCACATGCATGGAAACAAAGCGGCCCGGATACTTCGTGAAATACTCGGCCGCGTCGTAGCCCTTGCTGATGGTTGAGACCTGGAACTGGAACTTGACCAGCTTCGGATCGAGCAGTTCGAACAGCACGTCGTACGTGCGCTTGCCGTCCACCGTCGAGAGTTCGAAGGTTTCATTGTGCAGGCCTTGTTGGATGCCGGCCTTGGCCGCCAGTTCTCCCATTTTGTTATATTCGTCGGCCGCTCGCTTCACGTCATCCATGGTCGGATTCTTGGGCCCGTCGAGACTGGCCACCAGCATTTGCGTCAGGCCAACGTCGGTCGCCCACGCAATTCGGTCCGCCTGATTCTTTCGGAGCTCATCCATGCCGAAGTGAGCGCTCACGCAGCTGACGCCCGCGTCCCCGAGAATTCTGCGCAGCTCGGCCCCTTTATATTTAGCGAGGTCGCCGAAACCAAATTCGCTATAACCGGCCGGTGAGCACAGCTCGATCGTCTGAAATCCGGCTGCGGCCAGTTGCTTGATCGTGCCGGGAAAATCCTTGGCGATCATTTCCCGCACCGGCCACGTCTGGCATCCAATCGGCATTCCCAGCGGATTGCCGCGAAGCTCCAGCGCGCCGGAGGAAAGAAACCCCGCCGCGGCAGCGCAGGTCGCAGCACTCTGAAGAAACTCTCTTCTTGAAATCTCCATCGCATGCCTCCTTGCGACGCTTTGCAACTTCTCTGGAGTCCATCTTGAAAGGTTCTTGGGAACGGTTCTGACTCGACTCTAAAGCTCCCACCCTTTGCGCCGTTCCGGCCGGACCCATTTTTGCGCTACATCGGAATTCACGCTCAACTTCGATCGGTCCCAACTGACCTTCTGTCCCAGCCGATTCGCTATATTCCCCAGGAGCAAGGTTTCCGTGACCAGCCCCTCGAACTCAAAGTTCCCGCCCGGCTTCACCTTGCCGCCCTTGCATGCGTCCAGCCACTCCCGTTCGTTGCCGGGCGAGCGGGGCAGAGTCTTTGGCGGCTGCTTGTAGGCGTCCATCTTTGTTTGCGGAATGATCTTCGGATTCTTACCGTTGAATCCACAGAGAATCTTGCCGCGATCTCCCACAAACAAGAGTCCCTCATCCTCGTCCACTTCTCCCTTAAACGCGCGCCCTTCTTCCAATTCCTCCGGACGCGGCGGCTTCAGCCCGCCGTCATACCATGTGAATTTCACCGCCGGCATATCACCCCGCGCCGCAAACTCATAGCGAATGATCGACGCCGTCGGATACGTCTCGTCATAGCGATCGGTCGAACTCGCTTCCACACTAACCGGCGCTTCCAGTTTCAGCACGCGGAAAATCGTGTCGAAACTATAGGACCCCATGTCTCCCAGCGCCCCGCAACCGAAGTCGCACCACCCGCGCCATACAAACGGCAAATAAGCGTGGTGATACGGACGCTCCGGCGCCGGACCAAGCCACAAATCCCAATCCAAACCTTCGGGAACCGCCTCGGTTTCTTTCGGACGCTCCAGCCCCTGCGGCCAGAATGGACGGCTCGACCAGTTGTGAACCTCGCGCACCGGACCAATCGCGCCGTCCCACACCCATTCGCACAACTGGCGCGTCGCTTCCGATGCCTGGTTGCCCACTGCAATCTGAGTGGCCACGCCCGTCTCGCGGGCAATTTCCGCAATGCGCCGCGCTTCATAAATCGTGTGCGTGAGCGGCTTCTGGCAAAAAACGTGTTTCCCCTTTTTCATCGCCGCTGCCGACACTGCCGCGTGCAGGTTGTCGGTTGTACATACCACTACGGCGTCGAGGTCTTTCTGCTTTTCCAACAGCTCGCGGAAATCGTTGTATGCCGCGCATCCCCGAGACTGGCCCGACCGCTTCTGGGTCGCGTTGTATGCGTCCACGATCTTCTGGCAAGGCTCGCGCCCGGCTACGCCACTCGTGACCCCGAGAGTATGGCTCAACTGCATCGGCTGGTCGGGGCTCAGCCAGTCCCAGCCACTGTCAATGCCGAGCAAGTTGCGCACCGATTTGCAGAATTCATGCGTATCCCATTGCGGATAGTTCGCGCCGCTCTTGTTCACATCGCAGACTGCCACGCCCTGCACGTCCGCCTCGCGCAAGAAATGCAGCATCACGCGCATGCCCTGCGCTCCCACGCCAATGAAAGCAACATTGACCTTGTCACTGGGAGGAACATATCCCGGCCCGCCCAGCACGCGCCGCGGAACGATCGCCAACCCAAGGGCCGCTGCGGCACTTTGTCCCAGGAACCTGCGCCGCGAAACCGAGCTGTTCGAAAAGCCGCGAGACTGATTCTTCATCGTCCCTCCCACTGCATGCCGCTCACCGGTCTACCTCTAACACCGATACTGTAACCGAACCGGAGTCGCTTGTGGAGAAAGTGGCATTCCGTTTTCATTCTGGCGCGCGGCCCTATCGCGCGGGGTAGGTTTGTGCAGCTTGCATTGCTTCTCCGGAAACCGGAAACTATTCTCCCATGTCCATTCCTCTTTCTCTCTCCGGCAAAGTTGCGCTCATCTCCGGCGGTTCACGCGGTATCGGTGCGGCTGCGGTCCGCATGTTCACCGCGGCGGGCGCGAAGGTCGTTTTCAGTTTTCAGAGCGCGCGTGCGCAAGCCGATGCCCTCGCCCAAGAATGCGGCAGCGGCGTCTGTCATCCCGTGGCCTGCAATCTGAATAATCCGGAAGCCGCCCGCCCTCTGGTCTCCGAAACCGTCAAGCACTTCGGACGGCTCGACATTCTGATCGCCAACCACGGTGTCTGGCCCGCCGAAGACGTCCCCATCGAGCGCATGACCGACGACCAGTGGCGCTCCACCATGTCCATCAATCTCGACGGCGTGTTCGGCCTCGTCAAACACGGCGTCGCCCAAATGAAAGCGCAGCCGCGCAAGAACTCCCCCGCCGGACACATTGTCCTGATCAGCTCCACCAGCGGTCAGCGCGGCGAAGCCTTTCACTGCGACTATTCCGCGACCAAGGGCGCCATCATCAGCCTGACCAAGAGCCTTTCCACCGAACTCGCGCCGGCCGGCATCTACGTGAACTGCGTCGCCCCGGGCTGGGTTGATACCGACATGAGTGCCGCCACCATTGCCGATCCCAAAAGCGGCGTAGAAATCCGCCGCACCATCCCCATCGGCCGCGTGGGCAAGGCCGAGGAGATTGCCGCTCCTGTGCTGTTCCTTTGCACCGAGCATGCCAGCTTCATCACCGGGGAAATCTTCAACGTCAACGGCGGCGCGGTGCTGGCAGGGTAGCTGCGGAGGGCGCGACACTTCAGAAAGCCCACAAAAACGGGCCGCCTGGCTTGCATTCGGACCTTTTCCTGCATCCAAGAAACGAGAGGAGCTTTTACTACTGCGGGCAGAAAGTCCACAAGAAACGCTACAATTCTGATTGCACGCGATCACTTCCTTACGTGGAATGAAACGGTTTCTCCCTATTGTGGTTTTGCTGTGCTCGATCTGGTCCCATGCGTGGGAGCAGCCGCAGAACTCCGCAGCTCCAGCGTCTCCCCAAACCTCGCCTCAAGCTGCGCCTTCCGCGCCCGCCATTTCCGCCGATCAGGAGAATGCCCGCAAGGCCAAAGCCATCATCGAACAAGGCATCCAGGCCTTGGGTGGCGAGACCTACCTCACCATTCGCGATCGCGAGCAGCAGGGCAAAAGCTATACCCTGCATCATGGCCGTTCCGAAGGCCCGGGCGCCCTGTTCTGGAGCTTCAGCCAGTTCCCCGATAAAGAACGATTTGAAGTCACCAAAGAGCGCGACATCGCGGAGCTGTACGTCGGCAACAAGGGATACGAGATTACTTACAAGGGCGTCCACCCCATGGACGAAAAAGATATCGGCGAGTACCTGCGTCAGCGCCGCTTCTCGCTCGAAACCGTCTTGCGAACCTGGGTCAACGATCCCGGCGTCGTCTTGCTGTTCGAGGGCAGCGCCATCGCGGCGCAGCATTCCGCCCTGCAGGTAACCCTGGTCAACGCCAAAGATGAAAGCGTCACCCTCTACTTCGACGCCGACAGCCATCTGCCCATCAAGAAATCGTACGAGTGGCGCGATCCCGTGGACCGCCAGAAGAACCTCGAAGAAGAGGTTTACGACAACTACCGTCCCGTCGCCGGCATCATGGCGCCCTTCAACGTCACCCGCTACTTCAACGGCGACATGTCGAAGCAGCGCTTCTTCTTCTCCGTGAACATCAACCAGGGGCTGGACCAAGCCATGTTCGATCCCAATTCCGGCTACAACCCCAACAAGCCCGCCGGCAAACGATAGTCACTCGCACCTCGGTAGTCACCTGCCCACGCAACAATGTTGTAACAATTTCAATCTAAATGACTTATCTGTGTATTGTCCGGCCCCGGACCCCCATCTCGAGAGCCCCTCGCACCACGGACTGTGGCTTTTTTGCCACAGACGGTTTTCTCGACGGCAGCCGTACTCTATTCCGTTCATAGCCATCTACTTGGTACATTCTTGACCCACGAGCAGACAATCCGCTCCGCGGTGGAATGCAGCGGCGTTGGCCTGCACAGCGGGGCTCCCGTCTCGATGCGCATCCTGCCTGCGGCCTCCGGCAGCGGCATCATCTTTCGCCGCACCGACCTCGACGGCTTCGAAATCGAGGCCATCAGCAGCAACGTCGCCCGTGTCAGCTATGCCACCAGCCTCATGAAGAAGGGCGTGCTCATCTCCACCACCGAGCATCTGCTCTCGTCGTTGATCGGTCTGGGCATCGATAATGCCATCGTCGAACTCGACAACCTCGAACTGCCCATTCTCGACGGAAGCGCAAAGCCTTTTGTCGAGATGATTCAGAAGGCGGGCATCCGCAAGCAGCGCCGCCCTCGCAAATATTTGAAAATTCGCCGCGAAGTGGAGATGCGCGAGGGAAATAAATTCATCGCCGTTTACCCCTCCGACAGCTACTCCGTTTCTTACTCCATCAACTTCCCCCATCCCCTGATCGGCAAAGAAACCTTCCAGGTGGAACTCACCAACGGCAGCTACCTGCGCCACATCGCCGGCGCGCGTACCTTCGGCTCCCGCGAAGACGAACAGGCCATGCGCAACATGGGCCTGATTCGCGGCGCCTCCAGTGAAAACTGCATCGTCCTCAGCCGTGACGGAGTCGAAAACGGCCCCCTCCGCTTCAAAGACGAGTTTGTCCGCCACAAAGTGCTGGATCTGGTTGGAGACCTTGCCCTGCTCGGAAAGCAGATCCTCGGCAACGTCGTCGCCGACCGCGCCGGTCACGCCATGCATACCGCCCTGGTCTCGCGCATCCTCCGCGATAAAACGCTTGTGGGAAGAAGTAACCGTCTCCGCCGATGATGCCCGCAACCACACCTCTTCCGCCGCCGAAGCTGCGGCCGGTTCCGCTCTCTAACTCGCGGAATCTTCCTCGAACTGAATTCATCGAACCGAACAGTGCATCCAACTTCAGCCGCGAAGCGGCGTAAGAAAGCAGCCCACAGCGCAAGCTGTGGGTGGACGAGAACAGGGCGTGGTGAGCCCCGGAGGAGCGGACGAAACCGAGCCGCCGCGGCTTAGTCCGCGGGCTCGCAAGGCATTTCGTTGGGATTGTGCTGGTCGTCCGGCTGTTCCTGCAGAAGTCTCCGCAATTCGGCGCGAGTCTCGTCAATGACGGCGGCGGCAAACTTGCGTGCCGACTCCTGCCGCTCTTTCGACAACTCTTTCACGCGCATGTTGAGCAGAGGGATATCCTCCTCAAACCAGCGCAGCGTTCTTTCCACCTTAGCAATGCGGAAGTTGTTCGACGACATACCAGACCCTCCCTGATCAGTCAGCAGTGATCTATCAGAGTGCCACGCACACCGCCGCGCGCAAGTCTAAAGGGAGGTACCCGCACTGGCGGTTATTTTTGCGAGTGGAATCAACTTGCGCGGAATGTTACGAGAGCGATTCGGACTCGGCTGCCGCGATCCGATCCTTGGCTCCGGGAAATTCGTGCTCCATGTGATCGTCAAGCCACTTTTCGAGCTGTTGCTGTGACTCTTTCGGCACGTCGTGAAAGCGGAACCCGGCACGGCCCCTGACGTCGGCCCACGCCACCTCGGCGTGCACGTCCATGTGCAGGTTGGCTTCTGGCAGCGAGAATTTCAGTTGAGGCATTGCCCCCTTGGGCAAGGCCTCTTTCATCATCACCGCTATGCCGCCTTCGCTCAGGTTCGTGCTGGTGGCGTTTATCGTCTTCCCGTCGTGCATCACTGCCACCTGCATCTTCACCGGCTGGCGGAAGTAGCGCCGCCGTTCCTTGATCATGAAATTCAGCGCGGCATGAAAGCACCGGCCAGCATTCAGCGCGCTGATCGGCTTTTGCAGCACGAAATTGGCGCCCATGCCGAACGCGTCCTGCGTGGTGGTTTTCTTTCCGTTCAAGATGGCAAAGGTGACGGAGTTTTTGTTGCTGGGCGTAGCCCTCAGGCCCTGCAATACTTCCAGTCCGCCCTTCAGGTCGTCGCAGTCCACAATCACCGCGTCGAACTTCTCCGAGATCAGGATGTCGGCGGCCGCCCGCGCTTCATGGCAGATTTCCACATCAATCGAAAGCTTCTCGAGTGTGGGGCGTACAACGCGCACCAGATCGGAATCCTGGCTCAGCAAGAGGGAGTCCAACGTCATGGTGTGATTCTAGGGGGCGAAGTACTCCCCACATAGGTAACAAAGGTAACTGTCCTTCCGCGCATGTTCGACGGGACCAGGTAAGTCCTCCCTAATCCTTGGTCACCATCGAGACGCCGGATTGCGCAATCCAACCCCACAGCGTACAACTGGACGCACCCCGCAATGCCAAACCTGGCCTATCTTTCGCTCGGATCCAATGTCGGCGACCGCCAGGCCCACCTGCGCAACGCCGTTGCACGCCTGGAAACCTTAGGCCGGGTCGCCTCGATTTC
Source organism: uncultured Acidobacteriaceae bacterium (assembly GCA_963819145.1). Lineage (GTDB taxonomy): Bacteria > Acidobacteriota > Terriglobia > Terriglobales > Acidobacteriaceae > Sulfotelmatobacter. Next base: position 96,888 of record CAWFVB010000045.1, on the reverse strand, counting down.
TTCCTTCTATGAGACCGAACCGGTCGAGGTCACCGATCAAGCGTGGTTCCTGAACTGTGCCGTCGTTCTCGAGACGGCGAAGACGCCCGAACAACTGATGGCAGCATTGCTCCATCTCGAGCAGGAGATGGGCCGCCGCCGCACCCGAAAGAAAGGACCGCGCACCATTGACATCGACATCCTCCTGTTCGAAGACGCGGTCACCGGCGCGGCGATCCTCGACTCACCGCAATTGACCGTTCCGCATCCTGCCATGCACCAGCGCCGCTTCGTCCTCGAGCCGCTCAACGAGATCGCAGCGCAAGCGCTGCATCCGGTGCTCAAGAAAACGGTTCGCGATCTGCTCGACCACCTGCCGCCGGGAGCGCTGGTGCGCAAGGTCCCGCCGCGCTGATTGTCTCGCTGCCATTGACCTTGCCTCGCAGCCGCGAAATAATAGTCGAGCCTGGCATCCGCACCATCGCGTGATCTCATTCACGCCCATGAATCGCAAGGAGTACCATGAACGACTTCAACCGCAAGGTGGAAGACGCTTCGGCACGCGTCGGCAAGACGATTGGCGACGCCGCGGAGCGCCTGGAAAAAGAGATTCCCGAATTCATCAAATATCTGAACGACGAAGTCGTCCCTGCGGTGCGCACGCACTCCACCAAAGCCCTGCGCGTGGCCTCGGAGAAACTCGCCGAGTTCGCCGACTACATGGAGCAGCACCCGCCGAAGTAGCGCCCGCTTCAGCCGGGAGGCATAGGGGTCCGCGAAGCATGCTTCATTTCCTTCGTATACCCTCGCGCTCTGGCTGGCTAAAGACTTTTGTCATGATCCTGTTCCTGCTGCTAACGATGTTGTTCCTCTCCGCCTGCGGCCATCCCAAGGCAGCGCACGTCGAAGTGCCGCCGCCTCCGCCGCCAGCCTCGGCGCCCGCGCCAACGCCCTCTCAACCCACCGCAAACATCCCGCCCGCAAAAGAGGTCCCTGCCAAGCCCGCTGAAGAAGCCGAGCGCCGACGCCGACCTCGCCGAGCCCACGCTCCCGCCCGACGCCCAGCCACTGGCCACCGAAACCGGACGCGCCAGCTGGTACGGCCCTCCTTACCACAACCGCCGCGGATCGAATGGCGAGGTCTACAACATGCACGCCATGACGGCGGCGCACCGCACCTATCCGCTGGGCTCGATTGTGCGCGTCACCAACATGAAGACCGGACGCAGCGCGCTGGTCCGCATCACCGACCGCGGCCCGTTCATTCCCGGACGCGTGCTCGACCTCTCGCTCGCCGCCGCCCAGAAGCTCGACGTCTACCAGCCTGGCGTCGCCGAAGTGAAAGTCGAGTTGATGCAAGCCTCCGCGCCGCTCGATACCGGCGGCAAATGGGCGGTGCAGATCGGCGGATTCCCTGACCAGGATGCCGCCACGAAACTCGCCGACCACCTCACCCGCCGCTATCGCACCGCCAACGTCCTGCGTTTCAAAAGCCCCGCCGGCGACTGGTGGATCCGCGTCCGCGTCCTTGACGATGACCACGATCGCGCCCAGCAACTGGTGCGCGAAACCGAAACGCCAGAAGGCGCGGTCTTCCTGGTCCGCCTCGACTAGCGGCACATTCGTTTTTATCAACATGCTCATGTGGCGACGGGCGCCTCGCCCGTCCAGCGAAGGCGAAGCCGAGCGACCAAGAGGCACAGAATTCGGAAGCGCCCGCCCCTCCTGACAACGCCCCACCGCAAATGCTATCGTTTCCGCCAGGTGAGCCAGCCATGACCGATTCCAACTGCCTCTTCTGCCGCATCCTCCGCAACGAGATTCCCGCCAAGAAGGTTTACGAGGATGAGCACGTTTTGGCCTTCGAAGACATCAGCCCCAAAGCGCCCACGCACGTGCTGATCATTCCCAAGCGCCATTTCGCGGGACTGAAAGAAGCCGAGGCCGCCGATGCCGAGGTCATTGGGCGCTGCCATCTCGCGGCGGCCGCCATCGCCCGCCAGCGCAACCTCGAGCATGGATACCGCACCGTCCTCAACGTTGGCCCTGGCGCCGGCCAGTCGGTCTTCCACCTGCACGTCCACCTGCTGGGCGGACGCGATCTCTCCTGGCCTCCGGGGTAAGAGGGCAGACGTCTGTTCCGGTGAAATGTTCCGCGCGGAACACTGTGGAAAACTCGCGAAACGAAGGTCTGCAGGAGATTGATTCGGCGGGAGTTACAGGAGCGCCCAGTGTTTCCAAGGGGTTAGGCTGTGGAAAAAACTAGCCGTTTTTAACTCGAAAATGGCTACTAAAGTGGACTTGACAGGTGAAAATGGCGATTGTACGTACAATCTGGTAAGCACGCGAAGCGGAAAAACCAGAACAGCTGCGCGGCGCAGAGCTGCTTCGCTCGGGATGAGAGATCCCGAGCCCGAAGCCAAACCCTTACTGCACGGCCTGGTTCTGTTCCTCTTCCGGAGCGCCGTGCCGGCGGAGCAGTTGCGGTAGGTTTTGGGAAAAAGCCGAGCGGGGCAGGACCATGTCGCATCCCACTTCGTGGGCTTTCTGCTTCAGGTCTCCCTGGACGTGCGACAGGAACCCGATGATCGACGTGCCCTTCTTCAGCTTGCTCTTGAGTTTTGGGATCAGGGTCAACGGCTTGGCGTTGGCGTTGTTTAGATCGAAGATGATGAGCGAGGGTTTTTCTTCGCCATTCTGTTGCATCTTGTCCATCAAGTCTTTGTCGGTCTTAACGAACTCGACTTTCACGTTGAGCTTGCGAGCGGTCTCCTGGATCTTTGCCATGAAGAAGAGGTCTTCGATGAAGGCAAAGATGCGGGAGTTGGCGTCGCCATTGGTAGCAGGAAGCGGTTCGGGCTCGGGCTGCGGATAAGCGGCGGCAAAGCCGGGGCGCTGGCGACCGCTTTTGTGGCCGCCGCCGTTGTTATTGTTGCCGGCGAGGGCCGCGCGATAGCTGTGGTCCATGGGCGCGGTGTAGATGCCGTCTTTGTTCTCCCGGCTCAGGCCGGGGCCGGGACGCTGTCCGCGTTGATTGTGGGGACGGCGTCCGCGCCGCCTTCTACGTCCTCCTCCGCCACCGGAGGATTTACCTGGTCCTGCGTTCATAGGCCTCTCAAACTGTTTGGCATTGGTTGCTGCAAACTACAACAGATGTTGCCGCCGCGTCAGGCCGCGAGATCGGGAAAGCCGTGGCGAGGCTTCGCCTCGGACATGCCCTAAGATCTACGCAGGTGCGGGTTGCGGCTGGATACACTCGGAAACGAACCCCAACTCTCGAAACGAATTCAGACTTGCGAACGGTGAATCTACTCTTCAGTATCGGTTTTCCGATTATCGGATCCGTGGGCGCCGCCTCGGATCGGCTGGCGCGGAAGGCCTGCGCGGGAACGAGGCCTCAATTAAGAGAACAAGATTATGGTACTCGTCCTGGTGGAAGTGCGCAAGAGGCAACGGGAGCAGCTTTTGCACAGGAGGTCATGACTTGCAGGGTGGCCGCGATGGATCGAGCGGGATGCGGGGCAGGCGGTTATTGGCCGGAGGAGACTTCGCGGGCCCACTGCTGGGCCTGCCAATAGTCGCTGGCGACTTCTTCGGATTCGAGATGCAGGCTCTGGCAGAGACTGGAAGCGGCTTGCCACTCTCCACTTTCGTGGGCGAGCATGAGTTGGAAAACGGGACGAAGAATGCTGGGCTGGCCGATCAGCACGGCTTTGGTTTCGTGATCGAGTGGGACGCGTTCGAGCACTTCGGCCATGGGCATTTCGAGCATGGCGTCGATGAGAGAGAGCAGGCCAAGAAGGAAGAGATCGGATTCCCCGTGGGGGACTTTGGGAGCGAGAAGTTCGCCGAAGCGTCCGCGAACCAGGGCGGAGAGAACCAGGTCGCTGGTTTTTTCCTGTCCGGCGGCGACGGCGGCCACCAGGCGGACCCAGCGGCGGACGTCGCGCTCGCCCAGCATGGAGATGGCGTGGCGCACGGAATGGATTTCGCTCTTGAAACCGAACATGGGGGAATTCAGATAACGCAACAGGCGGTAGCAGATGGAGGCTTCGGCCTTGATGAGCTTCTCGAGGCCGTTGCGGTCGAGTTCGGGCCGCGACACCTCCTGCAGCATGCGGAGGTAGTTGAGACGGTTGGCGGGCATGTCGCGCGTGTTCATCATTTCAGGGCGACGGAAGAAGAAGCCCTGGAAATAGACGAATCCCTGATCGCGGGCGTGGATGAAATCGCCCTGAGTCTCGATTTTTTCGGCGAGCATGCGGGTGCGCCAGGGGCCATAGCGCTTCATGATTTCCGCGCGCTGCGGTCCGGTGGTGAGCTGCATTTCGACTTTGATGATGTCGGCGATTTCGGCGAGCGCCTCGCGGGGATCGTCGGCGACGTAGTCGTCGAGGGCGATCATGTATCCCGCCTCTTTGAGGCTGCGGCAGGCGGCGATGACGTCGGGATCGGCGGGAACGGTTTCCAGAATTTCGACGACTGTTGTGGTCGAGGGCAGAAGAGTGACGAGGCCCTTGATGAGCGTGTCGCGGGTGCAGTTGACGAAAGCGCGGCGGCCGTCGCAGAGAATGTCGAGGCCCATCAGTAGAGAGCGGTCAAGAGTGGCGCGCGAGGCTTCGTCGGTGTCGCCGCTGAAGGCGTTTTCCAGACCGTCGCGGAAGAGAAGTTCGTATCCGAAGACGTTTTCTTCGCGGTCGAAGATTGGCTGGCGCGCTACGTAGCGCAGAGGCTTGGCTTGCTTGGCTTCTGCTGAGTCTTTGGCGCGGGCTGGCGCCGTTCCCTGTCCCGCAGGCATATTGCTCTCCTGTTTCTCTATCGGCGAGGGCGGAGAAAACTTGCTGGGAGGCGAGATTGGAAAAATCTCAGGGAGGGAAGGAAATCGGATGGAACCTGCTTTTGGGAACAAATCACCGAAATACGCATTCCGTTCCCCACCTAGGCTTTTCAACAATCCAAACTCCAGCGGCGTGACACTCGTCACATCAAACCCGTTGCTGCCCGGCGTATAGGTTCGTATCAGGGCACGCCTTCCAGACGTGCCGACTCGAGCCCTAAGAAAGGAACCGGCTTCAGCCGCCGCTTATGGCGATCCCTATTCGCCATTCTGATCCCGCTAACGCCGTCGCCGGGGCACGTACGTTTTTTGTCTCTTCGTCGATTGCGGGCAAGCGGAATCTTCTGCAGTCAGATCGCTCCGCGGGACTGTTCATGTGTGTGCTCTACGAATACCGCGAACAGGGGGAATTCCGTTTGCACGAGTTCGTAGTCATGCCCGACCATTTCCACGTTTTGCTGACGGTTGAGCATGATTCCACTATTGAACGTGCTGTGCAGTTCATCAAAGGTGGGTTCGCATTTCGAGCGGGACGAGAGTTGGGGTTCAAAGCACCGGTATGGCAGAAGGGATTCTCAGAAGTGCGCATTCTCGATGCCGAGGTTTTCAGACGAGTTGGAGAGTACGTGCGGAACAATCCGGTGGCTCGGCATCTGGTTCGTGAGGCAGCGGAGTTTCCCAATTCCTCGGCTCACGAAGGATTTGAACTCGATCCGCCGCCGCAGGGGCTAAAGCCCGTCGCGTTTCTCGCCGGTTCTCGGCATCGCTAAAGCGATGCCCTGATACGAACCTTTTGCCCTGATACGAATCTTTTGCCCTGATACGAACCTTTTCGGATCTGTTGAGCCATCCGGGGGGCTGAACACTCTTGTTGGCGCTCGCATGAAACATGAAAGGGAGCGCTTTCGCGCTCCCGTTACCACGAAAGATCAGCGCCTTAGTACTTTGGGACCTTCGGGTCGACGCGATCGGACCAGGCCGTGATGCCGCCGGCGAGGTTGTGAACCTTGGCGAATCCCGATTGCTGCAGGAAGGCGACGGCCTTCGCGCTGCGACCTCCCATTTTGCAGTGGACGACGATTGCGCGGCTGGAGTCGAGTTCGCTTACGCGCTTGGGCAGATCGTTCAGCGGAATCAAGTATCCGCCAATGTTGCAGATCTGGTATTCGTGCGGCTCGCGTACGTCGAGGACGAAGACATCGTCTTTGGCGTCGAGACGGCGCTTCAGTTCTTCAACCTGAATTTCTGGAACTCCAGTGCCCACCGGTTTCTCCTCCCCGCGAATGCCGCAAAACTCGTTGTAGTCTATCAGTTTCGTGACCGTGGGATGCGTGCCGCAGACGGGGCAATCGGGATTCTTGCGGAGCTTGAGTTCGCGGAACTTCATGCCTAGCGCGTCAATCAGGAGCAGGCGGCCGATCAGCGGCTCGCCGATGCCAAGAATCAGCTTGATGACTTCGGTGGCCTGCATGACCCCGACCAAGCCGGGAAGAATTCCTAGAACTCCTCCTTCGGCGCAGGAGGGAACCAACCCGGGCGGTGGCGGCTCAGGATAGAGGCAGCGGTAGCACGGGCCGTCGTCGGTGGCAAATACGCTGGCCTGGCCCTCGAAGCGGAAGATGCTGCCGTAGACATTCGGCTTGCCGGTGAGGACGCAGGCGTCGTTGACCAGGTAGCGCGTGGGAAAATTGTCGGTGCCGTCGGCAATGATGTCGAAGTCGCGGAAAAGTTCGAGGGCGTTGGCGCTGCTCAGGCGCGTGTCGAAGGTGCGCAGATTCAGGAACGGGTTGATCCCTTTTAGCTTGTCAGCGGCGGAGTCGAGCTTCTTGCGGCCGACGTCGGCGGTGGAGTGGATGATCTGGCGCTGCAGGTTGGTGTAGTCCACGACGTCGAAATCCACCAGGCCGAGCGTGCCCACGCCGGCGGCGGCGAGATAGAGCGCCAAGGGGGAGCCGAGGCCGCCGGTGCCGATGCAGAGTACGCGCGCCGCCTTCAGCTTTTGCTGACCTTCCATGCCGACCTCGGGCATGATCAGATGGCGCGAGTAGCGCAGGATCTCGTCTTTGTTGAGCGATACAGGAATTTCTGTGGTGGTGGCCATAAAGTCCTCGATTGATTTTCGGCTTGCCGGGCTTGCAAAAACGATTCGGAGCGGCGGATCTGCGCGCTAGCGACAGGAAGGGCGACACATACAACAGCGCAATGTGGCGTCAGGCTTCAAAGCAAATTCCGGTTTCAACTTCCCGACGAAAGGCGCCGAATGCCCAGTCAGGCCGCGCCTCCAGCGATCGAAGGCACGATGGAAATGTTATCACCTTCGTGGAGCGCGGTGGCCTCTTTCTGCAGGTAGCGGATGTCCTCGTCGTTGACGTAGAGATTCACGAAGGCGCGCAGTTTGCCGTCGTCGGTGTAGAGGTGCTTGCGCAGATCGGGATGCTGGGCAACCAGCGCGGTCATGGCTTCGGCGACGGTGGTCCCGGACACTTCCACCGAGGATTGCTTGCCCACATACTGGCGCAGGGGCGTAGGGATGTGAATTTTGCTCATAGGCTACTGTAAGAGATGCGGCGGGGGGCGGGCAAGATTCAGGAGTCGGCCTTCGGACCTGGGACTTCGGCCTTCGGACCTCGGACTTCCGGACTTCAGACTCTAAGCTCGGGCGCCTGAGCCAGCGGAGCCACTTATCTGCTTTGATGCGGCGACCTAGAATCGTTTCGGGAGAAAAACGTATGACGATTTTTGATCCGGCTCGGGGAAGAGTGATTGACGGCGGTGGTGGTGGTCACGGAGGCACTTTGCTTCGCCTGATCGGGTTTGGAATCGCCGCATTCCTGTTGGTGATCCTGATCTTCAGTTCCGTGACCCGAGTGGGAACCGGGCATGTGGGCGTGCTTACGCTGTTCGGCAGAGTTACCGGCGAAACTCTGGGCGAGGGCATTCATCTCATCAATCCGCTGAAGACCAATAATGAGCTGTCGATCCAGACACAGACCCTTAAGGAATCCGCCAGCGTTCCTTCGAGCGAAGGGCTGATGATCGCACTCGACACCTCGCTCATCTACCGCCTTGATCCCAAGAGCGCGGCACACGTTTTTCAGACGATTGGCGCGGACTATGAAGACAAAGTTGTCGAGAACACCCTAAGGTCAGCCATCCGCGAAGCCACCGCCTCACATTCGGCCAACGCGCTGTACACCGGCGAGCGCGAAGCGGTAGCGAACGAGATCAAGGACAAGATCACAAAGGAACTGGGCATTTACGGCATTATGGTAGACAGCATTCTTCTGCGCGACATCCAGTTGCCTGCCACGCTCAAGGCCGCAATCGAGGCTAAACAGCAGGCCGAGCAAGAATCGCTGGCGATGAATTTCCGGCTGCAGAAAGAAACGCAGGAGGCACAGCGCAAGCGGATAGAAGCGGCTGGGGTGCGCGACTTCCAGCAGATCGTGGCGCAGGGGATCACGCCCTCGCTGCTGGAGTGGAAGGGAATTGAAGCTACGGAGAATCTGGCCAAGAGCGCGAACTCGAAGGTCGTGGTGATTGGGAACAACAAGAACGGGCTGCCGCTGATTCTGGGGCAGTAGTTGGCCTCCGGGACGAGTTAGTTTTATGTGGGGACAGCGGCCCCCGGCTGTCCGTCGCCCGAGGGGCGACGCTTTTTGCCCGCGCTGCTACGATGATGACGTGGAGCCCCTGTTAGAAATCCGGCAGTTGAACATCGAATTCCCTGTGCAGAATGCCGCCTCCGCGGCCCTGCGGGCCGCCGGACAGCCGGGGGCGGCTCTCCCCACACGATCCTCTCTTTTCGCAGTGCGTGATCTCAGTTTCTCCATCTCTCCGGGCGAGGTGCTCGGGCTGGTCGGAGAATCGGGCTCGGGCAAATCGATTACTTCGCTTGCGATCATGCGATTGCTGCCGCCGCAGGCCCGGGTGTCGGGTGAAATTCTTCTTGCCGAGGCGGGATCCGATCCGCGGAATCTTCGCGATCTTGATGACGACCAGATGCGGCAATTGCGCGGGTCGCGCATGGGGATGATTTTTCAGGAACCGATGACCGCGCTCAATCCGGTGATGCGGGTGGGAGAACAGATTGCCGAGGCGGTGGCCGCGCATCAGCGCATTTCAGGAAAAGGCGCATGGCAGCGGGCCGTCGAGGCCATGAACGACGTTGCGATTCCTGACGCCGCGCAACGCGCCCGCGATTATCCGCACCAGCTTTCCGGCGGCCTGCGGCAGCGGGTGATGATTGCGATGGCGATCGTGAACCGCCCGCAGTTGCTCATCGCCGACGAGCCGACCACGGCGCTCGACGTGACGATTCAGGCCCAGATTCTCGAGTTGCTGGCGGAGTTACGCAGGAAGTTTGGGCTGGCCATGCTGTTCATTTCGCACGATCTGGCAGTGGTTTCGCAGGTTGCGGATCGCGTGGCCGTGATGTATGCCGGGAACCTCGTGGAACTCGGGGCGAAGCGCGACATCTTTCGGGCGGCCGCGCATCCCTACACGCGCGGCTTGCTGCACGCGGTGCCCGATCTCAAGATGGACCGCGGACGGCCGTTGCAGACGATTGATGGGACGGTGCCTGCGCTGCAGGCAATGCCTCCGGGATGCACGTTCGAGCCGCGATGCGAGTTTCGCGTGCCCGAATGCGCGCGGGCCTTGCCGCCGCTGGTGGAAGTTGCGGCGGGGCACTGGGCACGGTGTCCGGTAGTGAATTCATAGCCGAGCGGCGGGCGGTCAACTGATCCTCTCCAGTTTGTCCCGATGCAGCAGGAAGAGCAGCAGAGTAGCCGCACCCAACCCCACAGCGAGCCAGGTAAGATCATGCCACCCTTGCGCGACCAAGGGCCGAACGAAATAAGTGGTGCCACCTTTGTAGCGTATGGGGACCGTGTGGACGCGGTCCGGCATTACCGGGGACCACTCCGGAATGCTCCAGGCAATCGCGACGTTTAAAAAGATCGCCACTAGGAACAGTGGGAGAACGATCTTCACCGATAGTGGAGGCTCATCTTTAAATTGCCATCTCACTTTGGATCCTGTCTTCGTGACAGTATAGGAAGTTCAAGGGGCAATTCCTACCCGGCATCATTCGGTACGCTTGAGCTGATCGCGCTTCACCGCGCAGTGAAGAACCGAATTGGCGAGCGCATCCCGACGATCGCAAGAAACCAGAGCGGCGTGAGGTTCTTGAAGCGCAATCCCAGTGCCATCCTTACCCTCCGTCGGGGGGTGTCCTCGGAACATGTTAGCCGAAAGGGTAGTCTATAATCGGCAGTTTGTCGGTGATCCGTGCGCATATTGGTTCTTAGCGACATCCACGCAAATCTCGAAGCCCTCGACGCCTGCCTGGCGAGCGCTCCAGCTTTTGACAAGGTTGTAAATCTTGGAGACATCGTTGGCTACGGAGCCAGTCCGAACGAGGTGAGCGAACGCTCTCGCGAGTTGGGGAAGATTTTCGTGCGCGGCAATCACGACAAGGCGGCCACAGGAATGATGGAACTGGATGACTTCAATCCCATGGCAGCAGCGGCGGCCCTCTGGACGCGCAACGAATTGACGCCGGAGAACATGGACTGGTTGCGCGCGCTGCCGCATGGCCCAGTTTCGCTGCCGGAGTTGCCCGACGTGCACCTGGTTCACGGGTCGCCAAATGATGAAGACGAATACGTGGTTTCGCTGGGCGATGCGCTGGCGCCGCTGATCACGCTCACGGTGCCGCTGACATTTTTCGGGCATACGCATCTGCAGGGTGGATTTTTCGCGAATGGCGCGGCGGCGGACGGGTTTCGTCCCGAGTACCGCACGGTGGGGCAGGCGGAATCGGTGCCACTGCAACTGAAGCCCGCCACGCGGTACCTGATCAATCCCGGATCTGTTGGGCAGCCGCGGGACGGCGACTGGCGGGCGGCTTACGCGCTGTTCGATACCGACGCGCAGGTGATCCATTTTCACAGGACGCCGTACAACCTGAAAGCGGCGCAGGACCGTATTTTTGAAGCGAAACTCCCGGCTCGGCTGGCGACACGACTGGCTGCCGGGCGGTGAGCCGTTTCTTCCGGCCGTTGTAAACTTCAGCTATGCCTTCTTCTCCTTCTTCAAGCCGCAGCGATGGCACGAAACATCTTTTCGAGACGCGCGACAATCCTCCGGAGCACTATTTGATCGCGCACAGCGACGGCGGGGCGCGGGGGAATCCGGGGCCGGCAGGGTACGGCGTGGTGATCAAAGACGAAACCGGACGCAAGGTCGCGGCGCTCAGCGAATATCTTGGACACCAGACCAACAATTTCGCTGAGTATCAGGGGCTGATCGCTGCCCTGGAGTATGCGATTCAGCACGGCCCGAAGGCGCTCAAGCTGATCAGCGATTCGGAGTTGCTGGTGCGGCAGATCAAAGGAATCTACAAAGTGAAGAACGCGACGCTGCAGGATTTGCACCGACGCGCGAAGCAGTTGATTGCTCAAATGGAGTGGTTTTCGATCGGGCACGCGCTGCGCGAGCACAACCAGGAAGCGGATCGTCTGGCGAACGATGCCATGAATAAGGGAATGGGGCGAAGTGTGGCGCGGGCGGGCACAGACCATGTGGCCGCGGCCGCCTCGGCCGCGAGGGTTTCACCTCAGCCCCAGCAGGAATTTGAAGGCATCGTGCGCAATGGGAAAGTGGAATTGTTAAACGGCACCCTCCCCGATGGAACGCGCGTGCAGGTGCGGGTGAAGAAGTAAAAGCTCTTGACCGCTAAGGGCGCAAAGAAACCGTCCATCCATTCACTCCGCAGCCGATGTGTGGTCGTGGATGATCTTCCATCCGTCGGGGAATTTGCGGAACGTCAGCGTGAACAGGCCGTGGGGTGTCTTGCCATCCGACAGTGTCAGGTGCCAGACGCCGCGGACGAAGGCTGCGTCGGGGCCAAGCATCACGACGCGCAGGTTCGAGAAATCCAGCTTGCCCATTTCGTGGCCGGGGCTGTCGTAGGTGGCACGGTAGCGGTTAAGCGTCGCCTGCCATCCGCCGGTTTCTTTCGCGCCGGAGAAGAACGTCAGTTCGGGAGAATTCCAGTAGCCGGACATGAAGGCGTCGAGGTCGTGATGGTTCCATGCGTCCTGCTGCACGCGCAGGACACGCTCGACGGCGGCTTTGGGATCGTCGGGAGATGCGTTCGTTTGGGCGTTTGCAGAAAGTGCGACCAGCAGCACGAGCGGCATGCAGAACTGCGCGATCTGGTTCGTCGTCATCACTCACTCCTCTATCCCGGCGTGAATACCGGATTGTAGCCGACTGCGAGGGCGAGACGCCCGCGTTACCTGCTTAGTGGGCTTCTTCCGCGGCGGGGGCGGTGTCAGCGGTGTCTACTTTCTGCGCGGCGTGCGGCGGGATTGGCGACGGCTGGAATTCTCCCGCGTCTTTCCCGGCCATCGCCGCGGTCATGAACGTCATCCAGATGGGCAGGGCGGCGTGAGCCCCGGTTTCTTTCGCGCCCAAAGATTTCTTTTCGTCGAAGCCGACCCACACTCCGCAAGTCATGGTGGGAGAGAATCCCACGAACCAGGCGTCGGTGAAGTCGTTGGTCGTGCCAGTCTTGCCCGCGACCGGGAATGGCAGCCGTGAGGCCGCGATTCCAGTGCCGTGCAGGACCACTTCGCGCAACATGGAAGTCATGATGCGGGCGGTGCGCTGGCTGATGACATCTTTCACGTCGGGGAAGTCTTCTTCGAGCACGCGTCCTTCATAGTCGGTGACGCGGGTCAGGTAGCGCGGTGTGATGCGCACGCCGTCGTTGGGAAAGACGCTGTAGGCGGAAGTTTGCTCGATCAGCGTGATCTCGGCGGACCCGAGCGCCACTGGTAAATAAGGAGGCAGCTTCGACGTGATGCCGAAGCGCGCAGCATAGTCAATCACCGCCTTGATCCCGACTTTATTGGCGAGCTTCAGCGCAGGAATGTTGCGCGACTGCGCCAGTGCGCGGCGCAGCGTGATGATGCCCTCAAATTTCTCGTCGTAGTTGTGCGGAGTGTAGGGGCCCGTAGGAGTTTCGAAGCTGATGGGCTCATCGAGAATGGTGTCATCGGGGCTGGCGCCTCCGTCAATGACCGTGGTGTAGACGTACGGCTTGAACGACGAGCCTACCTGCCGCATGGCTTGCGTGGCACGGTCGAACTTCGAATCGTTGAAGTCGCGGCCGCCCACCATCGCTTTGATTCCGCCGGTCGCATTATCAAGCGCGAGCAGAGCACCTTGCGCTCCGGAATCCTGTTCGAGGCTGACGCGGGCCGCACCATTGCCGCCGAGCGCCAGAATTTTGACGTAGCAGATGTCGCCGGCGTTGAGGATGTTGGCGAGCTTCTGCTGGGTCCAGGCCACGTCGGCCTGGCCGAGGGCTGAGGTGTAGCGCCCGAATTTCAGCGTGGCAATTCCGGCGCCGGCAGACGTGACCAGCGCATGGACATATCCACCGACCTCAGGTTCGTCGTCCCAATCGGGATGGGAATATTTGGCGGGAGCAATGCCCTCGGCGGCTACGTTTTCCAGATGACCCTTCCAGCCGTGCCGGCGCTCATACGCGGCTACGCCGTCGAGCAGCGCATGGTTCGCGGCTTTCTGCAGGTCCACGTCGAGCGAGGTATAGACTTTCAATCCGCCTTCGTGCACCTGGTCGGCTCCATACTTGCCTTCGAGGTAGCGGCGAATCTCTTCGACGAAGTAGGGAGCGAGCGAATTGGGATCATGGGCCAGGCGCAGAACCAGTGGCGCGTTTCGCGCGTCGGCGGCTTGCGCGGCGGTGATCTTGCCGTCCTCGAGCATCGCATTGATGACCAGGCTGCGGCGCTTCTGGGCGCGATCGGGGTGGTTGATCGGAGAATAAACAGTGGGCCCTTTGGGCAGGCCCGCGAGCAGCGCCGCTTCTTCCAGAGTCAGGTTCTTCGCTTTCTTGCTGAAGTAGAACTCCGAAGCGGCTTCGAATCCGTAGACGCCGTGACCTAGAAAAATCTGGTTGGCATAAAGAGTGAAGATCTGCGGCTTGGTGAAGCGGCGCTCGATCTGGATGGCAAGCATCGTCTCCTGGACTTTGCGGTGAAACGAGCGGTCGGGCGAAAGGAAGAGATTGCGCGCCAGTTGCATGGTCAGCGTGGATGCGCCCTGTACCTTCCCTCCGGACTCGACGTCGCGGTAGGCGGCGCCGACGATCCGCCAGAAATTGATGCCGGAGTGCTTGTAGAAATCCTTGTCTTCGATGGAAACAAGAGCGTCGCGCAGGACGGGAGGGAAATCGTCATAGGCCGAGACAACGCGGCGCTGCAGCGCGAAGGAACCGATGACGCGGCCGTGATCGTCATAGACTTCGGTGATGGAGCTGGGGCGGTAGGCTTCGAGGGCGTCCACCTGGGGCAGGTCGGTAGTGTAGACCAGGAGAAGTCCCGCGGTTGCTCCGACGAGCGCGGCGATCAGCACGAGCAGGCCGAACAAGACGCGGCCCACAAGTTTGCGCCCGCCGATTTCAACCGGAGGAAGATCTTCGTAGATGGACTTCATCAGGGATCGAGGTCAGGATAGCATTTTGGCGCCGCGGTGCAGCCTTGCTTCCCACATTCGCCCAGCCGCTTGCCACTATGAGGAGGCAGCGATAGTCTCTTTGCCATGTTGAGCGCTTCCCAAATCGAATGGGAGCGATTGCTGGAAATGAAGGAGCAGGAATGCTGAAATCTAGGTTTCGCGTCGTGGCGTCGGTCGGTTGGGTCGCAATGACAATCGTTGCTCTGAACGCGCAAGAGGCTGGCCCAAACAAACAGACCGTGGCGATACGGGCAGAACGTTTGATCGATGGCAAGAGCGACACCGTGGTGAAAAATGCTGTCGTGCTGGTGGTTGGCGAAAAAATTACTGCAGTCGGTTCCGGGCTGGCTATCCCGACAAACGCAAGAATCATCGATTTGGGAGCCGCGACTCTGCTTCCGGGCTTGATTGATGCGCACACGCATCTGCTCCAGGAAATGGACGGAACCAACCTTTTGCTGCAAGACGTGGAGACGTTGCGGATTGTTGCCACACAGAGCACCGCGGAACGAGCGCTGCTCGGCGCGAAATTGGGGAGAGAAGACCTGGAGGCGGGGATTACGACGGTTCGGGACGTCGGAAACTCCGGGGTCAACGGCGACGTGGCATTGCGCCGCGCCATTCAGCGCGGCTGGGTACCGGGACCTCGGATGGTGACATCAACCCGGGCGCTGGCCGCACAAGGAGGACAATTCGGAACCCTCACTCCCGCTGCGCAAGAGTTGATCAAAGAGGAGTATGTGACCGTTCGCGGCGCTGAAAGCGCGCGGCAAGCGGTTCGCCAGGCTCTCTATGACGGAGCGGGTTGTATCAAAGTTATCGTGAATGGCTCGCCCGCGAACCTGACCCTGGATGAAATGAAGGCCATCGTGGACGAAGCCCATACGGCAGGGGTAAAAGTGGCGGCGCATGCCACCGATGACAAAACCACACGGATAGCAGCGGAGGCCGGGGTCGATTCGATCGAGCACGCCTATATGGTGCCGGACGACCCCTTGAAGGACATTCGGGCACTGGAACATGCGAAATTTGTGATGAAGGGTGGAGCGGTGATCGTGAACCACAACTAGATCCCATGTGCGATTTCGCAGGACCATGCCGTGGAGGGCAGAACGAGACGAGAGTTCCTAGTGCAAGCCCTCCACCAGATATAAATCCGAGAGAATGCGGTGATAGCCGTACACCCATGACTTTCCATCGGGAGTGAACAAGACGGGGCCAATGCTGCTGACGCCGGCTGGAAATACATCTCGCCAGGAGCAAGGTACATGCGGAGCATCCTGAACAAGTGTCGCGGCGGCGCGCTCAGGATTTGTACGCTACAGAACAGTAGACGGTACGGTCGCATACAGTCTTCCACTGATGGCGTTTCCTGCCCCACTAGCGTGAACTGAAAGCGAAAAGGCAGTACAGGCCCCTCCTCGTCGTCGATCCGTCGTCGCCAACGACGTGCCCTGTTCAGCGAGCTGCCAACGGCTTCGCGAGGTCCCATGATTCACACAATTCTGATCGTGGATGACAATCCACTAATCCGTCGTCTGGTTGGCGCTCACATCGACGCCAATCCTGATTGGCGTGTATGCGGCGAGGCAGCGGACGGACGGGAAGGAATTGAAAAAGCTCTGCAACTCCACCCCGACGTGATCGTGATGGATCTCTCGATGCCGGTGATGAATGGGATCGACGCCACTGCCGCTCTGCGGCGACTGATGCCAGGCGTGCCGGTCATCATATTCAGTGAGTACAGCGATGTCTTCTCGGAGGAGGAGGCGCAGGCAGTGGGGGTTGCCGCTCTTGTATCGAAGACTGACAGCATCGCCGTATTGCTCGGGAAAGCCTGCGCGCTGGTTCGATGATGCGATGCCAAGCCGTCAGTGTCGTCATGACGCTTTGATCCGCGGGGAAGACGGCCCCCAAAAAAACGCGCGCCAAGTGGCGCGCGATGCGTTGCTTCGATCTTTTTTAAACCGCTCAGTTGGCCCGGCGCGACAGTACAAGCGCCTGTCGCTACGTGAACATCGTTAGCTGCTGCGGCCCTTCAGCACTTCCACGGCTTTTTTCAGCTGATCGTCCACCGTGGGCTTCGGTTTGGCATCCTGATCGGGAGCGGTAGCGCCATCTTCATCGTCGGGGCCGGTTGCATCGTCTACGTCGGCAACGAGGACGTTCGGAGTGATGGCGGTGTCCTGAATGGCTTTGCCGCTGGGCGAATAATACTTCGCGACAGAAAGAATGAGAGCGCCGCCATCGGGCAGATCAATCGTCTTCTGCACCGAGCCGTCACCGAAGGTCTTGTCGCCGATCACGTCCCCGCGGGCGTTTTCAAGAATCGCCGCGGCCACAACCTCAGCCGCGCCGGCCGTGCCCTTGTTCACCAGCACTGCGACGGGCAACGTGGTGATGGCCTTTGCCGGATCCGCATTAAAAGCCTCGCGCGGGAAGCGCTGGCCCTGCAGATAGGTAATGGTGCCGTGGTTCAGGAACAGGTTGGCGACGGCGACGCCTTCGTTCTCGTCTCCCTCGGCATCGTTGCGCAGGTCGAGCAGAATCTTCTTCGCTCCGGAATGCTCGAGCGACTTGACCTTGGCGGCGACTTCCTGCGCCTTGCCCTTGGTCAGAGTCTCGACTTTGATGTAGCCGATCTGCTCGTCCATCATTTTTTCGGAAACGGGAGGCATGTTGACGATGTCGCGGGTGATGACCATCTTCTGCGGCTCGGCCTTGCGCGCGCGCACTACGGCGACGTTCAGAAACGAGCCCGGAGCTCCGGCGATCAGGCTGCGAATTTCCGGCAGCGACATTTCCCGGGTGCTCTGTCCTTCAATCGATTCGAAGATGTCGGTGGGCTCGATGCCGGCTTTCTCGGCGGGCGATCCCGGCAACACTGAGACGACGTCGGCGTAGCCGAAGCGCTTCGAGATCACCGCGCCGATGTCGCCCTTGGCCTCGGTCTTGTGCGCCTTGTACGCCTTGTAGGCTTCGGCGGTCATGTAGCTCGAGTTCGAATCGAGCGCCTCGACCAGTCCGTGCAGCGCGCCGTCGGTCACCTTCGGAATGTTCGGCTCCTCCACGTACTCGCTCTGCACGCGCGAGAGTACTTCACTGTAAACCTGCAGTTGACGGTACGAGCCGTCGTTCGAGGAGGCATGCACGCCTCCCAGCGAACCCACGACGACAAAAAGTAATACGGCAAAGGAGGTGACGAGAATCGCTGCTTTGGTTTTCATGGACATCAATTTTGGTCTTCTTCTGGAAGGAGTACTTCCCTGAGAAACTCGGACTATTATATCTCTCTAGATGCGCGTTTCCATCCTCTAGCTGCTCGAAAAGAGCCACAGCGGTAACCGATCGGCCCCGCTGGGCACATTCAACAGACGGACCGCGCCCCATTCTATCATCCGCCTGATTCCCGCCGCGAACCCTGGAGGAGGATCTATCGATCCATCTTTAACAAAAAAAACGACTTAACACTTACTGTCCCGGCTTGAAGCTCATCGTAAATGAGGTCTGGACTGAGACTGCCCGGCCATTCATGGTGTAGGGCTTGAACTTCCATTGCTTGACGCCGTCGATGGCGGCTCGCGCGAAGGCCAATGAACCCTGCACGAACTTGGCATCCTGCACTGTGCCGTCGCGGCCAATCAGAACTTGCAGCACAACCGTTCCCTGCTGTCCCTTGGCATTCGGGGGATAAGCGATGGGCGGCTGATCCGAGAGCAGGCCGCGCTCGGTGGCTTCGGGAACGTCAACGGGCTCAATGGAAGCCATCGCGGCTTCGGGCGGCTTATTGCCGCTGGCATCGGGCGCCATGGAAGCCATTTGCGATTTCAAGCTCGACGGAATCCGTTGAGTGACAGGAGCAGAGACGTTGTGAGGCTGCGGATTGCTCGGTGACACCGGCTGCACGGACGGTGAATACGTTACGGGAGAGGGATCGGAATGCGGCTGCGGCTGTGGCGGCTGAACGATCGCAGGCGGAGCAACTGTGGTCGAATCGGGCGGAGACGAAGTTCCGTTCGAAGGCGGTGGGCCGGATGGCTGAGCCGCGACTGGCACGGGCTGGCTGTCGGGAAGCGATGCTCCGGGTTGTGCCGCGTCGGTGGGACTCGCCGTGTCGGGCTGCGACTGGTCCGGATTGGCCGTGGAGTTATTTTTCTTCGCCGTCGGGTCCACTACCGGAGTCACGCGAATCTGCGAAGGATCGGTAGTAGCGTCGGGAATATTCTCGGCGACCGGGAGTTTGTACTCGTCGCCAGCGCGGCCAAAATCTTCGTGCGACACCGGGGCTTGCACCGGAGTGACCGGTTGGGGATTGAGCCAGGCGTGCGTCGCCTTCCTGCCGCGACCCCACAACCCCTGCAGACTCCTATGCCAGGGCGCTTGCGGCGCTGCGATAATCGCGCAGGCAGCCAGCGCCAGCGCGCCGATGATCGCTCCCTTCCCCAGATGAAAGCGCGTTTTCCTGGGTTCGTCGGGCTCCTCTTCCCCTGACATGTAGGCGAACAGGACTGCTTCGGTCTTCTGGTCTCGCCGTTGTTCGTGTTCCGTGTGCTCTGGCGGCGCAGGTTCGGCGTCGCGCGTGCTCCCCGGCGCTGGCGCGGAGAAGGATGGACTCTGGTCGAAGCCGAGCAACTCAGGCTTTTCAGGCCGCGCCGGGGGCGCGGGCTGCGCCTGAGCGGGCGCAGGCGCCGCTGCGGCGCGGGCATTCAGATACCACGCCAGGCCACGGGGCTCTCCCGACGGGGGCGGTGGAGGTGGTGCCGGCCTGTCTTCGGCGACCGAAGCAGCCATCGGTTCCAGTTCTTTGAGAGCATCGACCGGTTCCGCGGAGGAGTGATCCAGAGTGTTCTGCGCGTCGCGCTCGGTATCAAACTGCGCTCCCGGCTTTGGACCGCCAGAGGGCAGAAATTCTCCGGCCCTCAAAATCTTTTCGCCGCTCGGTTCGACGACCGATAGGAGTTGTGCAACCGGACTGGATGCCGCCGGGCCCGCCGTCGCAGCGGCAGCCGCCGCTTGCGCGGAATCCAGGCGGGCGCGCAAAAGATCGCGCGCCGTGGTCAACGTATCGTTGACCTGGTTGATCAGAAGAGGTTTGCGCAGAATCGAGTTTGCGCCCGCCTGGAGCGCCTGAGGGACGCTGGCATCATCGCTGACAATCGCCAGCGTGAGCGGTCGCTCGGCGGCCCTGCGTTCGCGCGCCGCTGTTAACAGCAGTCCAGCTTCGGGCTGCTTGTCCCAATCGATGATGACGATCTGAAAGGGCTGCTGGGTGACGTGATCGACGGCGGTGACCGCCTCGGAGCAGTGCTCTCCCTCGACACCGAGCCCGGCCAAGACCTGGCGAATGGGCTCAGCCGTCGCCGAGTCCGCTGTGAACAAGAGACAACGAAGGGCCATGCCTCTTTAGACTATGGCGAGGCAGTAACCGCGGCAAGATTACCGTGGGGGAACGAAACCGGATTTTCGCGGCACTGGAAGTACATGTACTGACGAGCAGAGGCGCGCTAGAATGCTCGGTCACTCCAGCGAGCGACGTCATGCAGGCGGCAGTGCTGTGAGAAATGGGGCCCATGAATGATTGAGCAGAATTATTGGTTAACGACGACGGAGATGCCGGCGGCCGACGGAGCGCACCCGCTGCCTGCGGTCGTTGATGTAGCCGTGATCGGCGCAGGCTTCACCGGGCTTTCAGCCGCGCGCACCGTAGCCAGGCGTGGCGCGAAAGTGGCCGTGCTGGAGTCCGAGACGATTGGCTGGGGCGCCAGTTCGCGGAACGGCGGCATGGTCCTCACCGGGATGAAGCTGGGTGTGAATAAGTTGATCTCGATGTACGGGCGCGAACTGACGCAGCGCATGTACGCCGCGTCACTGGCTTCGATGGATTGCGTCGAGCAGATCGTTCAGGACGAGAAGATTGAATGCGATTTTTCCCGCTGCGGGCATCTTGAAGTGGCCTGCAAGCAGAAACATTTCGACGATTACGCGCGCCAGGTCGAAGTGATTGCGCGGGAATTCAACCACCAGCTGCGCGTGGTGCAGAAGAACGAACTGAGCGGGGAGATTGGGTCATCCATTTATTACGGCGGAATGGTGGATGAAGTCAGCGCCGGCTGCAATCCAGCACGCTACGTGGGCGGACTGGCGCGTGCCGCCATGAAGTCCGGGGCAGAGATGTTCGAGCACGCCCGCGTCGTGCGGATCGAGCGCAAAGCGCGGCAAGGGGAAGCGGGATGGAAGATTACGACTTCGCGCGGGCCGGTTTGGTCGCATGAAGTCTTCGTCGGCACCAGCGGATACACGGGCCAGGCGACTCCCGCGCTGCAGAAGAAGCTCATTCCGATTGGGTCGTTCATTATTACAACGGAAGTGCTGCCGGAGGCGCTGGCCCGTGAACTGAGCCCGCGCAACCGCATGATCTACGACTCGAAAAACTATCTCTACTACTACCGGCTCACGCCCGACCGGCGCATGCTGTTTGGCGGACGCGCCGCATTCTTTCCGGAAACCGATCAGACCATCCGCCAGAGCGCGGAACTGCTGCGGCGGGGGATGATCGATGTGTATCCCCAACTGAGCGACGCCAGGATCGCCTACGTTTGGGGCGGCACGCTCGACTTCGCGTTTGACATCATGCCGCACGCGGGACAACTCGACGGCATGTACTACGCCGTCGGATACGCGGGACACGGCGTGGCCATGGCAACGTATCAAGGGCAGAAGATTGCCGAGTTGATCGCGGGTGACAAGCCGGAGAATCCGTTTGTGGGGATTCCGTTCCCCGGTGCGCCGTTGGGACTGTACAACGGGAAGCCGTGGTTTTTGCCGTTCGCGGGAGCGTGGTACAAGGTGCTGGATTGGGTGAGCTGACATGGCTAAGTCAGGCACAATCTCTCGGATCATGTACATCGAATCGAAAGGCGAGAGCCTAAACGGCCCGGCCAGGATTGGCCGAGTCACGTTCTCAAAGACGGGCAAGAGCCTGTATTACAAGGGCCGGTTGTTCTGTCGCATATCTGGATTCAAAGCGAACTACCGCCGACGAGACACATTTGAGGAATATTGGATTTCGGGCCCGCGCCGTGACGGTCAGGACCGACTATATGTCAGCAATATCCCGGTCGAGATCGACGAAGATGTTCGGGAGGAATATTGGACCGACATCCGCAAGCGGCCCGAGCTGAAAAACAAGATCTCAACTTAGTTCGGAGCACCGAAATGGAATGCGAACCGCAAGGCTGTTTCCTCTAAAGCTTCGTTGGCGTCCAGATTTTGAGCGATACATACACCAGCGGCCCCACCGCAATCGCAACCACGCCGCCGACAGTTGCAAAGCGATCTCCTCCGAGCAGCGCTATAAGGGCCATCAACATTGGCGCGCCGACCACGTAAAGTAAACCTGCATTTCCACCCGGGACGACGAAGGAACGCTTCAGTTCGGGCCGCGTGCGACGGAGTTTCCATCCTGAGAGGACTGTCAGCACTGTGGTGGCCGAGCGCAACCAGATGTATACCGAGATCAGCTGGCCCAGGCTCTGCCAGGCAAGCAGCGCGTAAATCAGCGCGGAGACTACGATTGCCAGCCATGGCGTCCCGTAGCGCGAGTGCGTGCGGGTGAGGGTCTTCGGGAGGTATCCGTCTTCGGCCAAGGCAAATGGCATGCGGGTCGTGGTCAGGATGGTGCTGTTCAGCAGGGCAACGTTGCCAACCATGGCGGCCAGTGTCATCCACGTGCCCAGCCAGGGATGGCCATGAAACGTCCCTCCGATCATGCTGGCCGCGTCCGAGAGAAATCCTGTATGCCACTTCTCCCAATGTCCGGCGGAGGCGAGCCCGCCAGCGTCGGCAGAAAATAGGCTGCAATCGAAAGCGGCACGACCAGCGCCAGCGCGCGCGGATAGGATCGTTGTGGGTCCTCGACTTCTTCCGCGACCGTCGAGAGTTGTTCATATCCGGAGTAAAGCCATAGACCGAGCGCCAGTCCGACGCCGAGCACCTTGAAGGTTGGCTGATGCGGAACCACCCATGGTGAGAATGGATTGTGATGCCAGTGGGTCAGGCCGAGGACGATCATGATCGCGATTGGAATAAAGATAAAAATCTCAAGCCCGGTTGCGACCTGTCCCACCATCTGAATTCCGCGCACGTTGATCCACGTCAACACGGCGATCAGAGCCACCGAGACCAGGTAGTGCTGCCACCAGGTCATTTTGGGGAAGTAGTACACCAGATAATCGGTGAACAGCACGGCGTAGGCGCCGCCGAGCAGAAACGATGCGGACCAGTTCCACCATCCGGCAAGGAATCCCCAGAAGTCGCCGAAAGCCGCGCGGGTCCAGCGGTAGAAGCCGCCTTCGACCGGCATGGCGGTGGTCAGTTCAGCCGAAACCAGCGAGACGGGGATGCACCAAAAAAATGGCAGCACCAGGAGATAGATCAGAGTGATCCCGGGACCGGAGGTCGTGACCATGTCCTCGAGGCCGAACGGGCCACCCGTGGTGTAGGAGAACATGACGAAGACGAGATAGAACAGGCCCGCCTTCTTGAGCGTGGATGCGTTGGCGCTAGTGGTCAAGGAGTTTGAGCTCGCCCGATACGTCTCTACCAGGAAACCAATCTCTACGCGGCCAGCGTACCGCTCAGAGCGCCTTCGAGTTCCAGCAACTTGCGCTTGATGTCGAGGCCGCCACCGTAGCCGCAGAGCGTCCCATCAGAGGCGATCACCCGATGGCAAGGGACCACGATCGCCACCGGATTTCGATTGTTGGCCATACCGACAGCGCGGAATCCCTTGGGCCTGCCGACGGCCCGAGCTATGTCGGCGTAAGTGCGAGTCTCGCCATAAGGAATCGCCAGCAGCGCTTGCCAGCACGCGACTTGAAACTCAGTTCCACGAAGATCGAGCGGGAAGTTGAAGGCACGCCTCTGGGCCGCGAAATATTCGTCCAGTTCTTGCACGTAGGGCCTCATTGCGCGCTCAGATTCCTCAAATCGCACGGCCGTGTTCTCTTCCCGCAAATCGCGCGGGTTGGGACGGACGGTCTGCTGGCCGGGCAGCCGAGCGTCGAACTCCAGCGCCACCAGCCCGCGGGCCGAAGCAGCCAGAAACAGAGGCCCCACTGGCGACTTAAACATAGTGGAATGAAAGATTTCCATAGGATCCAGCCACGCGCCATGGTCCGCTGAATAGGACCGCCGCGCCCACCACCATAGCACGGTTGCGGATGAAACTGCCGGGAAAGGACGTCCAGTATTGACAGAATCCACTTTTTGGAAGAGAGTGTCTCGTGCTAATCGTGCTTGGGAAACCTAACCGTTGAAAAAGGCCCTCATCGCTTTCGCGGCGGTTGTGCTCGCGCCAATGCTGGTTGTGAGCCTCGTCGTGCTCGCCGCAGGAGACTGGCGGCCGATCGGCCAGACCGAAGCCGGGGACAAGATCTCCGTCAGCTCCGTGCGCGTGCTCAAAAGCAACCAGCGCGTCGCGCTGGTGCGGGTCGAGTACAAAGAGCCGGCAACGTTTCCTCAGGGCGGTCCGTTTGTCGAGATGCGGGCGCGGGTCCGCTTCAACTGCTCCAGCGGCGCCGCCACCCCTACGAGCGAATGGTTCTATTCACGTGATCACAGTGGACGCTCCGTGGTCAGCAAGAAAGCCGCGCACGACGACCAGTTCGGCGGCAACGTCGAAGGCGGCTTCGGCGACCTGGTCGCCAGGAGCGTATGCGGTACGGCCAGGTAGCGAAGCCTCACGCCTCGCGTCTCTAGTACGAATGCCCGGGTAATCCTTCCCTTACATGATGATGCGAGGGTGCATTCACGGTCTGCGCTTTCTTGTCCATCAGATCAAGGCCGAAGGATGGCTTCTTGTAGGTTCCGGAGATTCGCACGGGCATGACCTCTCCCTTTTTCCTCTTCTTGAAGAACGGATCCATCACTTTCAGCAGTAATGCCTTTGCGCCGGTGGTCGTTTTCGAAATCTTCGTGTCGACCTTCATCTGGCCGTGGAGATCGATTTCGTAGTTCATCAGGTTATAGGTCCCATGCATACGAGCGGAGGCCCCCGGGATACCGAAAGCAAGGTCGCTAAACCGGCTGACCCCGTCCTGGACCACGACCTCCCCGGTCAGGTCGGTGAGAACGGTCTCGGGATTGGGCGGGTCTTTGTCGCCGCGGGCATCGGCGCTGAGCTTGTTCACGCCCTCCTGCGTCGAGGAGTTAGAGAATCCTCCGCCTTCGACTCCGAATTTCCCTCGGATCGTGATTCTTTCGAGAAATGGGCGTCGGCCCGGAGGAATGGTCACCTTCGCCCGCAAGGCGGCCGGGCCGGACATGGGAGCGCGAGGGGCTTCGACGAAGAGGCCGAGAATGTCTTCAATTCGCCCGTTCTCCGTGGCTAAATCCAGCAATGCGGTCTTTCCCTTGCCATTCGGAGATTTCGCGATGCTTCCCTGAGCGACCACCTGCGTCTTGCGGAAGTGGACGTCGACCCGTTTCAGGAAGGTGTCGCCATGCGTCGCGTCCACGTAGGCGCTGAACTCCGCCTTCAATGGTATGGGGTGTTTGCCGGATTCGACTTCAAAATCCGGAGTGTCTGTCGTGCCCGAGATATCGATGTGACTCAACTTGCCTGCGAATTTTCCCACTGACGACAGCCTGCCGCCGATGCCGTGATATACGCTCAGGTCGGCGTTGTCGAACGTGTATTCCCCCGAGAATGGCGTCTGGCCCGGAACGGCGTTCCAGACGCCGAACTTGCCTGAGGCAACGAGCTCTCCGGGCGGTTCAGGGTTGTGTATTTTCACGTGATAGGTCAGCGGGCCGTCCCATCCGACGTCGTTCAGCCGGGCCTCGTGAATATCGAAGCGCAAGGGCTGGGTGTTTGAATCACGGGATGCGAACTCGACGGTCATGTCGCGGGTGTACAGTTCGCGGATCGCGATGGTCGACCGTTTAGCGTGAAATGGCGGCGCGGTGCCAAAAGGGGGAATCAGCACGTGCATGCCTTCGGCTGTGATGCGGTTGACGCGGTTCTGCAGAACTCCAAGATAGGTGCTGCTAATGGTTAGTCTCTCGATGACGATGAGCGGCTCAACAGAATGTGAGCCGTGGATGAAAGCGACTCCATCGAGTACACAGCCGGGAGGAAAGTAAGTCCTTCGGAAGGCACGAATCTGTACATGGCTGTCGCTGGCCTCCTCAAGATCGTCGATCACAGGCTTCTGTTCGAAGGGCCAGTAGCGCTGCCCCAGGAACGCCAGCGTTCCGACCAGCGCCACGGCAACCGTAACGACAAGGACGATTTTCGCTTTGCGCGTGGTTGCGGGCGGCTCCGCCCGGTTGAGCGACGGCGGAGTTGCGGCCCCGGAAGACATGAGACTTGGAGGCGGATCGGCGAAGCACGGTTGCCGGAAACATTTCCGAGCTCACCGCGAGCCGAGACCAGTCCGTTGGGCAAATTACTTCCTGTCGGCAGCTTTTTCCCGGGTGACGTTTCCAGCGAGAGAGTTATTCACAGCCTGTGGCACCTCCGTAACCTCGCAATCACTTCCATGCGTCGTACTTTCAGCTTATGCTGATTCAAGAATATCGATAACACCCGATTTCGACCCATCCCTGGTATGGATTCACTTCGACTCTATGGCGTGGTGGCAGGAAGCGGCATCGCCCTGCTCGGCGCGTACGCTCTGTTGCGGCGCAAGCCTAAGGCGCCCGACGAACTGGAGCGCGAGCGCCGCGCGTGGCTGGAAGGGACCGGGCGCATCACCGACGGCACCGTGATTGATGTGCAGGAACTGGCTGCCGCCACCAACCATCACGCCGCCATCATGCTGATCTACAAGTACGACGTGGCCGGCGTATCCTACGAATGCTCGCAGGATGTGACCTACCTTCGCCACTGGATCAATCTCCACTCGTGCCGGCTCGGCCTGCACACTTCGGTGAAGTACGATCCGCAGAATCCCGGGAATTCGCTGGTTGTTTCAGAGAACTGGATGGGGCTGCGGCAGTAAGGCGTCGAACTGGTGGTGGTTTTTCTTAGCGAACTTAGCGGGTTTTCTTGGCGACCTTTAGGGTAAAGATTCTTGTAGTTCGAAGCCGTCAGCTCTACTGCCACTCCAGGTGCATGGCCGTATTGCGTTTGTCGAAAGTGATTTGCAGCGTCTTGTCGTCGCCGCCGATCAGGTCCGCGGCAACCGTCTTGGAGAGGTTTACGGTCTGGTCGGGGGTTTGCACTTGGAAGCGAAGCTGATGTTTTCCGGCGGGGACTTTAAGAGTCTCCGAGTCCATGCCGCGCACTCCGTTGAATACGACCAGCCGTTTTTGAGTTCCACCGTGAAGCGGTCGCGTCAGCGCCAGCTTGTCATCCACAAAAACCGATAGAGTGGCATCTTTGAACTGATGGTGCACCGCCAGTTCAACTGCTGAAAACGGCACCACAACTTCTTTCGCTGGGTTCGCCGCACCAGCCTTCTTGGCGGATGACTTCACTGGTCTTTTTCGCGTGGCCGCCTTGGGCGGGGATGCTGGGACCGGGGTCTGGGCCACGACTCCGGGTGTTCCCGGGCCTTCTTGCGCTTGCTCAGCGCGGATCTGCGCGGGATCGACCGCCGCTTCGCGCGTACCCAGCAGTAGTTTGGATTGGGTCCCGACCACCAGCAGCATGATCACCGTGGCGACGCCGAGAACCAGGTCCTTTACCGGGGCCTTCAAAATCGCACTGCGGACAAGCTTTGCGGCATAGGTTAGCCCGATCGCCGGACGCCCCAGAGCGGCCGACTGCACGGCAGTATGTGTGCCGGTTGCTGCCATCCGTGCCTGCAGAGTCGCGGTGGATGCTCCTGGCTTGCATAACGTTTGCAGTTGGCGCAAGTCGTCGGCAAACTCGGCTCCGCGCTGGTAGCGCTGCTTGGGATTTTTCGCCATGGCCCGCGAGATCACGGCGTCGAGTTCTCGAGGCAAGCTGAGGTCCAGAGCGCTTACCGGGACAGGCTCGCGGTTGGCCACTTTGAAGCACACCGTAGTCGAGCTGTCTCCCTGAAACGGCGAATGTCCCACCACCATTGCGTAGAGAATCACGCCCAGCGAGAACAGATCCGAGCGGCCGTCCGCGCCTTCGCCGCTGAGTTGCTCCGGCGCCATGTACGCGGGAGTACCCAGCACTTTGCCGGGGATGGTGAAGTGGGCAAGGTTCAACTTGGCAATTCCGAAGTCGGCAATCTTGGCGTGCCCGTCCTCGGTAATGAGAATGTTGCCGGGCTTAATATCGCGATGGGTGACGCCTTGGGCGTGCGCGTAATCGAGCGCGTTGGCGACCTCTTCCGCGAGTTGCAGCGCCTTCGCCAGCGGAAGCTTTTTCTCTCGGGCCACCATCCGGTTCAGAGCCTCTCCCGGAACGTATTCCATGACGATGTAGGGATCGTGCTGCTCTTCGTCCTCGCCCACGTCAAAGATGGCGACAATGCCGGGATGATGCAGCCGTCCAGCCGCCTGCGCTTCGTTCATAAAGCGCTTGCGAAACTCTTCTTCCTCTGCCGGTTCCTGCCCGCGCAGCGCAACCGTTTTGAGGCCAACCAGACGGTCGATCTGCGGGTCGCGCGCCTTGTACACCACTCCCATGGCGCCGCGGCCCAATACGCCCACGACCTCGTAGCGCCCAAATCGTTTCGTCTCGGGAGTGTCCATGGTTGTCCGTTGGCGGCAGCGCCAATGCCTGGCACAGATTCAGGGAGGAGTCCCTCTATGTTATCGCCGCCAGCGCCCTCGACCAGCACGCTGTTTGGGGCAAGGGATTACCCCGGTAACAGCCCTTTTTCTCCTAAGTCACTGGAATCACCCCCCCGCTGTGATCGCAGGCACTTCTCGTTCTGGTCTCCATCCTTACAATTCACACGCGGGGGTGTGCACCCGTGTCAACGCTGCAAGCGATTGTCGGCCAGTCCGTTTCCCACTACCGGGTGCTAGAGCGCTTGCCTGCAGACGAAAATCCGGCCAGGAAATTTGGTTGAGAGGTGAAGGTCGAGAGCTGCTTCTAGCTTCCGGTCGTGAACCCACCGAAGTGGGCCACAGTCATGCGGAGGTATTTGTAGGGATTTACCGGGGTGTCGTTGATGCGGACTTCGTAGTGAAGATGCGGCCCGGTGGAGCGTCCGCTGTCTCCGACATAGCCGATCACGTCGCCGCGATGCACCGTTTGCCCGGCCGTGACTGCAAAGCCGGAGAGATGCCCGTAGCGGGTGCTGATGCCGTTGCCATGATCAATCATGATCGCCCTGCCGTAGCCGCCCAGCATATCGGTGAACCGCACCACTCCATCGGCCGGGGCGACAACGGGGGCTCCATAGCGTGTACCAATATCCACTCCGCTGTGGAACGCGCCCTCACCGTTGAACGGGTCGATGCGCTCGCCAAAGCTGCCTGTGACCTGGCCTTCGACCGGCCACAGGTTCGGCGCCGAATTTGCTTTGAACCAGTCCGCCGTCGTGGCGTTGCGGGTCAGGCCCATGGTCAGGCCGACCATGGTCGCACCGGTTAGAGCCGAAGTCCGTAGCGCGTGCAACTGGTCGAGCGAAGACCTGACTTCTGCCGCCTGAATCTGATCCGCACTTGCCGTCACCAGCGTGGGCTCGGCTTTCAAACCGTAGAGCGCCGAAACTTCGCCCGCGATCGAACCGAGCGAAGCCACTTGCACGTCGCGCTCTTTGGCTACCTGCTCCAGGCGCGAATAATTGTCTTTGAGCTGATCTTTCTCGGTGCGCAACTCGTTATAGCGCGAAACCTTCAACAACATGCGCGTATAGGAGCTGGCAATTCCGGTGAGGCTGAGGAATCCAATCGCGGCGCCCACGACAAATACGTACAGGTAATGCACGGGGATGGAAATCTTGCGCAACTGCCCGTCGTCCCCGCGGGCCACAAAAAGGATGTAGAAACGCTTCTGCAAAATGCTCCTCGGTCTCGCCAACAAATTTTGAATCATCAGGTCCGGAATTTCAGGCGAAGTGAAGATCTGAGGTTGCAGAGCGCCTGTTCGGACACCTGACTATCCTCGGGCTATGTCCCATCTTGGGAATGGAGACTTGTTCCCGCCCTACGCCTACCGACCTGAGCTTTTTGAAACTCGTTCTTAATCTGCAATCCTAATCAATTGCAGAACTTAGCTCGGCCAAAGGTTGTGTGAATGACTGGTTAACCGTAACAAACTGGGTTCCCCCTGTCAACGACGCACAAGGCCAATTTCGGGTTACCGAAGGATGGTAAGCAGGGGTCACCGTGGGACAGATTACCAATGTGCGAATGGAAGTTCTCGCCAGGGTTCAGGTCAAACAGCCAGCCATGCGCCAGTTTCCGGTCAATGGCCCCCTGCGGTGCCGCTAGAAGCACGGCTGCCATGGAGAGCAGGCCGCGCCCCTGGGGCGCAAGAAAACGTAAAGACGTGGCGGCGTCGCTTATGATTGGTAGCGCCGTGCCGCTCGCCGAAAAAGCGCTCATTGCTCAGATTCGCCGGATGGCGAAGCCCGCCAGTCGCTTCGTCCTCACCGGAATTGGAGACGACTGCGCGGTGCTGCGGGTCCCACTGGGGCACGATTCGCTGGTCACCACCGACTTCACCCTCGAAGGCATTCACTTCCGCCGCGACTGGCATCCGGCCGACTCGGTCGGGCACCGGTGCCTGACTCGCGGGTTGAGCGACATTGCCGCCATGGGCGGGAAACCGGTCGCAGCCTTCCTTTCTCTGGCGCTGCCGCCCGACCTGCCGCAGTCCTGGGTGAGGCGCTTTACCCGCGGCCTGATTGCTCTCGCCAAAAAACACGGCGTCGTGTTGGCCGGAGGCGACACCGCCGAGTCTCCTCGCGGAATTCTTGCCGACATCGTGGTCGTCGGCGCCGTGCCCAAGGGGAAAGCCATTCTGCGCTCGGGCGCGCGCCCCGGCGACCGCATCTTCGTCAGCGGGGCGCTCGGAGGTTCCGCTGCCGCCCTCGTTCACATGAGGGCGAAGCCAAGCAAGAACCCCAGGCCACGCGACTATCCCCGCCACTTTTTCCCCCAGCCGCGCATTGAGCTTGGACGCGTTCTGCGCGAGAGGCGCCTGGCAACCGCCATGATTGATACCAGTGACGGCCTGTCCACCGATCTGGCCCACATTTGCGAAGAGAGCGGCGTCGGGGCCGAACTCGAGGCCGAAGCCATTCCCCGCGCCGTGGTTGGTAAGCCCGGGCGCGAAGTGGACCTCGACCTCGCCCTGCATGGCGGCGAAGATTACGAACTTCTTTTTACGGCGCGACCCGCGAAAAATATTCCAGCGCGCATTGCGGGAGTCCCGGTCACACCCATCGGCTATATCAGACGCGGTCGACGGATTCTGCTCGTCGACCGTCGCGGCGTCGGCCTCGAACTGGAGCCGCGCGGGTGGGAGCATTTCCGGCGCTAAAAGCGAGGGCGAGGCAGGCGGTGGGACGCAGGCCCCCGCTCAATTACCTCCGTCACTACTCTGTCTCTACCCGGCTGCATCAAACCGAGCTAGAGTAAGAATTATGTCGTTCCGTAACGTTGTACTTCTCCCAGTGTTTGCGCTGATGCTGATGGTTGCGGCGTCCGCGCAAAAGAAGCTACCGCCTCCGCCGCCAGCCCACGCCACCCATCCGTCGCCCGCGGTGACGGACGACTTCATTCACAAGCAGTTTGGAGACAACTGTTCGCTGCTGCCGGGGCCGCCGCAGTTTGTTGGCGATCTTGACGACGATGGCATTGACGACCTGGTCGTCGCCGCCAAGTGCAAGAACCCCATGGCCGACAAGGACGAATACAGTTTCGTCGTGTCCGATCCCTACGACGCCTTCCTCGGCTTCGGGGACGTGAAAGTCACGTCCAGCTTCGGCTCGGACGCGCCCGAGCGCCGCGGCCTCTGCCTGTTGATCATCCACGGCGCCGACAAAGACGCGTGGCGCGCCGAGAAGCCCAGCGCCAAATTCCTGCTCATCAACCTCCCGTTCAAGACGCTGACCGTGAAGCGGCTGGCGCTCAAGAAGAAAACCATCCTTGGCATCTACATGGAAGAAGTTGGCGAGGGCGAGCAGACTTCGTCCGTGGTCTTCTGGGACGGCAAGAAATATAAGTACCAGCAACTGGGGTCAACGCTGGAATAAAGAAGAACCTCGATACAAAACTTTGCACTGTCGACCCCTCCCGCAGCACAACTTCGGGCAGCCCTCAGAGTTTGTAGGGAGTGAGAGCACTCCATGCCAAGGAGACGGTCATGTCAAGAATCCTTTATTCCTCCGCTCTTGCGACGCTGTTGCTGGTCATTCCTCCCTGCGGGCGGGCGACACAAGAAGCCCCTATCCCTGCCCAAATCGCGTCTGCAAGAAAGATCTTCATTTCAAACCTCGGGGAGGAAGGCCCTTACGTCAACGCTGCCACGTATCCTGGAGGCCCGAATCGAGCCTACAACCAGTTCTACGACGCGATGAAAACCTGGGGACAGTACGAGTTGGTCTCGGCGCCAGCGGATGCCGACCTGGTCTTTGAGATCGCGTGTCCGTACACCCGGGTTTTTCCGGTCGCGCGCGAACTCAGGATCTCGATCATCGATCCTAAGACGCACATCCCGTTGTGGGGACTGGCTGAGTATGTGGAACCGGCCGGGAAGGTCAAGAACCGCGAGAAGAATTACGATCTTGCAATGACCGCTCTAGTGAATGACGTTAAGAAGTTAGCCTCGCCTCCGGCAGTGCAGCCCGCTCCGAAGTAGGACTGCAATTCCCGCCCTCACCGGAACTTCGGGCAGTTTCTATCGCGTGTAGGGAAACTCGCTCGTCCCGACCTTGTTCACGTTGCCTTCCGCAAACTCAACCACACGATCCAGCGAAGCTTGCAGTTCCCCGGTGTGGCGTTCCATCTCGTCGTCACCCGCGTCCTCGGGCACGCGAATCAACTTCCCAAATCGCACCAGGACTCGCGAGAACGGCACGGGGATCATCATCCGATCCCACGAGTTCAGCACCCAGGCTTTGTCCACGGCCGCATGGAACATGGTCAGAGGCACGCCGGAGGATCGTCCCAGTGCGACCGGGCCTGGCTTCACCTTGTGACGCGGACCCCGCGGGCCATCGAGGGTAAACGCCACCGACCACCCTTCTCCGAGGGCGCGCCGCAGGCCGAGCAGCGCGCGCACGGCGTTGCGGCTGCTCGACCCCTTCACCGCAACGAACCCAAACTTGTGAATGATGCGGCCCATGTATTCGCCGTCATAACTGTAGCTGCTCATCACGCGCACGCCCAGGTTGCGGCAGATATAAGTCGCGGGAATGATGCACGAATGCCAGAACGAGCCGATCAGCGGCCGCTGGTCGAGGGTCTCCTGCGCGCCCTCTTCGCGCGAAATGCAGACGCGCAACGTAGGTCCAATCAGGCGGATCGCCCAGTATCCCAGCCAGATGATGATGCGCAGAACAATGCGTTGCCGGAGCGTGAAGCGGCGCGGTCCGGACGCAGGTTGCGCAGGCGCTGCCGTTTCGGGAGTGCTGGCTTCAGGCACGACGCTATTGTAATGGCAGCGGGAAAGATCAGGCCTTGCGGAAGTGATCTCACGGAAGACGCGTGAGAGAGCGTCCGCGCCAAACTCGCCCTCTGACGCGCCGGCTTAGTTTTCCAGGTAAGAATCGATCCAGGTTTTGACCTTGCGGCGAGCCTCATCGGTGGGCTCGAACCGCACCCCGAGCGACTTGGGCTTGCGCCAGCTCACCACGCCCTTCAGGACGACGCGCGGCAAGGTCATCAAGGCAAACGACACATCCACCTTCACTCCGATGGAAAAATCTTCGGCGGTCTTCACCGACATCCCACCCGAACTGATTTCGATGCTGCTGGTGCTGATGCGCCGGCCATCTCCGACGAGAGAGACCTCGGTCATCACCGGAATGCGCACGTAGCGCCGGAATTCGTGCAGAACGAGCAGCCGCGTGGCGCGCACCAGCTTGAGGGCTGCGGGTCGTTCCAGAGGTTCGTTGAACATCGCGTTGATGCCGTACTTCGAGTAGCTCATCGCGACCTGCGCGTTGCCGCCCACGCCGTAAATAATGCACCGGCTGTTCGAGGGTGAACTGCGCGCAGCTTCCATCACGGCGTCGGCGCCCTCGCCCAGGCTCAGCACGCAAGCCTCGAACTTCTCTTTGCGCAAGCGCTCGGGCGCATCCGCGGAGATCGGGACGGTCTCGATGCCGAACTGGCGGAAGCACTCCGACAACAGAACGCACGTTGGCTGATTCAACCCCACGAGCGCGGTGCGGGCAGCGGCCTTTCGGCTGATCGGGGCGGGGATGAAGGTCGTGGCGAAAGCTTTATCCATAATCGAGGGGAAAGACTCCACTTTCGAAATTCATTGTGGAGGCACACGCCATGGTTGAAAAGTCACAAAGGACCAACGCGAGAGGCACCAAAAGGACATTACTTTTTCAGGGCGGTGTGAGACAGGACATTACCAGCGCAAAACCCGCGCCAAATCAGGGGTTTTGAATGGGGCAGGGAACGCGAGCACTCTTCTGAAGTTTCTTATTCCTGCCAGCGGCGAAACAACAGTGCGCCGTTCGTCCCGCCGAAGCCGAACGAATTCGACATGGCGTATTCGATTTCCGCCTTGCGCGCGTGGTTGGGGACGAAATCCATATCCTTCGTATCGGGGTCCTGATTCTCCAGATTGATCGTAGGAGGCAGAATCTGGTCGCGCAGCGCCAGCACCGTGATGGCGGCTTCCAGCCCTCCGGCCCCGCCCAGCAGATGCCCGGTCATGGACTTCGTGGAACTCACCGGAATCTTGCGTTCGCCGAAAAAGTTGCGGATGGCGTGCGCTTCGAGCGTGTCGCCGATCGGCGTAGAAGTGCCATGGGCATTGACGTAGCCGACCACGTCGGGCGTGACGCCGGCGTCGCGCACCGCGTTGCGCATCACTCGGAATCCGCCTTCGTGTTCGGGAGCGGGTTGCGTCATGTGGAAGGCGTCGCCTGACATGCCATAGCCCGCCACTTCGGCGAGAATCGGCGCTCCGCGCTTCCGGGCGAATTCCAATTCTTCGAGGATCATGATGCCCGCGCCTTCGCCCATGACAAAACCGTCGCGGTCTTTGTCCCAGGGACGGCTGGCTCTCTCGGGCTCGGCATTGCGCGTGGAAAGCGCGCGCATGGCGGCAAATCCGCCCACTCCCATGGGAGTGATCGCTGCCTCGGCGCCGCCCGCAATCATCACGTCGGCATCATTGTGCTGAATGATCCGCATGGAATCGCCAATGGAATGCGCGCTGGTGGTGCAGGCCGTCGCGGTGGCCTCGTTTGGTCCCTTGGCCCCGCAGCGCATCGAAACGTGCCCCGCAGCAAGGTTGATGATGGATGCGGGAATGAAGAAAGGAGAAATCTTGCGCGGCCCGCCTTCGACCAGCGCGGCGTGTTCGCGTTCGATGATGTCGAAGCCGCCGATGCCCGATCCGATGTGCACGCCAACCCGCTCGTCGTTCTCCGGCGTGATCTTCAGCCCAGACATCTTGAGCGCTTCCTCCGCCGCGGCGATCGCCAGGTGGATGAAGCGCCCCATCTTCTTTACTTCTTTTTTCTCGATGTAGTTCAGCGGGTCGAAGTTCCGCACTTCGGCGGCAATCTGGCAGGCGAAGTCGGTGGTATCGAACCGCTCGATTCGCCCCACGCCGCTCTTGCCCGCGAGCAGAGCCTTCCACACGGTATCGGTGGAATTGCCCACGCCGCAGATCAATCCGAGGCCGGTTACTACAACCCTGCGTGCCAAATCTATTTCCCGCCCTTTTGATGTTTGGAGATATAGTCGATCGCGTCCTGCACGGTGCGGATCTTCTCCGCGTCTTCGTCGGGGATCTCAATGTCGAAGGCCTCTTCAAACGCCATGACCAGTTCGACGGTGTCGAGCGAATCGGCGCCTAGGTCGTCCACGAACGACGCGCTCGAAGTGACTTCGCCCTCATCCACTCCCAACTGCTCCACAATGATCTGTTTTACCTTCTCGTCAACGGCTGCCATGTTTCTCCTCGCTTGCCTAAATTAGATTTGAATTCGGTTTGTTTGATGCGCCATCGCGGTTCTTATTTGTGCTCCGGGTATCGGTCCCTCCGCAACTCGGCACGTGTCAACTTCTGCTTCCTTGCGCACTACAAAGTTGCGCGCTGCAATACGAAAAAATGCGAGTGTTTAGTGTAATTGTCCCGGTGAATGAGTGTAAAGGAAGGGCCCTGCCGTTCCCGACCAAGCCGGCTCTGGCTTGCACCCCTGAATCCTAACGGCTGGCGGTTGCAGTGGTCAAACCGGGACGGGGTTATCATGGGTCGGCTGGGAGTCATCGTATGCGTGCCGTTGTGCAGCGCGTGAGCCGCGCCAAAGTCAGCGTCCAGGATTGGGTGAGCGGAGAAATCGGGATGGGCCTGCTCGTCCTGCTGGGCGTGGGTCACGACGACACCGAGACCGACGCAGTTTACCTGGCCGAGAGAATTGCCGGCCTCCGCATTTTCGACGACGTGGACGGAAAGATGAATCGCAGCGTGCTCGACGTTGGCGGCAGCGTGCTCGCAGTCTCGCAGTTCACCTTGTACGGAGACGCGCGGCGTGGCAAACGTCCGTCGTTCGACGCGGCCGCGCCTCCGGACCAGGCGCGGAGGTTGTATGAGTTTTTTGTCGAGCGCATCCAGGCTCTGGGCCTGCGCTGCGAAACCGGACGCTTCCAGGAAACGATGCAGGTCGAGTTGGTGAATGAAGGGCCAGTAACCATTCTGCTGGATTCACGGAAGGAGTTTTGAGGGGCCCCCGAAGGGCCGCTTTCCGGCCCTTTTTCCAAAGCCCTCTGGAAGAACCTGGGCGACACCGGCGAACCGTGACCCGTGCATCTTGTGACAGTTTGAGAAGATCGTCCATCAGGCGTGACAGGTCGGGCACGGTAGAACGCTGATGGAAAGTGTAGAGCGCTGGGCGCGCCCTCGAGAGCCGTTCAATATCCTCTGGCGATCTGGATTGCGCCTCAAGAAAACTGCAGCCGCAATTTTTCCCCAACCGAAAAGTAGGGCGCCGGCGCCCTCCGGAGCTGTCGCGGGGCGTCGGACCCGTATACCCTACCGCGCCAGCAAAATCGCATCCGCCACGCGCGCGGCGTCCACAGACGCTTTCACGTCATGGGTGCGCACGATGTGCGCGCCTTTGAGAATCAGCGCAGTCTGCGAAGCCAGCGTCCCGTAAAGCCGATCTTCGGGAGCCGCGTTTTTTCCGTTTCTGGAAAGAGTATGTCCAATGAACGATTTTCGCGAAGTGCCGGCCAGTAGCGGGAATCTCATCCCCTGCAGATCGCCGAACCGCTCCAGCAGCGGGTAGTTCTCGTCGAAATTTTTCCCGAAACCGAAGCCGGGGTCGAGCACGATCCGCTCCCTTCGCACTCCGGCGACCACCGCTTTCTCGGCCCACTCCTGCAATTCGCGCTTCACCAGCAGCACGATGTCGCCCGGCGGCGGCAGCGCCCGCCATTCCTCCGGCCGCCCGCGCATGTGCATCAGCACGACGCCGCACTTCAGATCGGAGACCGTCTTCGTCATGTGCGGATCCCAGCGCAATCCGCTGACGTCGTTCACAATCTCCGCGCCCGCGCCCACGGCCGCGCGCGCCACGGTCGCTTTGTAGGTGTCAACCGAAACGACTGCCTTGGGGTGCTTCTTCTTTAGCGCGGCAATCACGGGCAGCACGCGCTTGAGCTCTTCTTCGGCGCTGACCGCGGATGCGTTCGCCAGCTTCAGATTGGCCGGCGGATTCTTCTTCGCCTCGGGTTTTATCTCGCCGGCATCCACCTTCGCGCCCGGTCGCGTGGATTCTCCGCCGATGTCGAGGATGTCCGCGCCCTCGTCCAGCAACCGCTCTGCATGTTCGGTGGCTTTATCGCTATCCAGAAACTGGCCGCCGTCGAAAAACGAATCGGGAGT
This sequence comes from uncultured Acidobacteriaceae bacterium, assembly GCA_963819145.1. Taxonomy (GTDB): domain Bacteria; phylum Acidobacteriota; class Terriglobia; order Terriglobales; family Acidobacteriaceae; genus Sulfotelmatobacter. The sequence continues at coordinate 59,554 of CAWFVB010000045.1, read as the reverse complement.
GACGTTGACCACGCCCATGATCAGCGTGCGCTTGCCGAGTTCGAGCGAGCGCGTGCCCAGGTTCCATAGGAAGACCGGCCTCATGCCGCACGATTCTAAATGAAGAGAAGGGCTGGGTAGCGAGCGACCTATCTCCGCCGGACGGCCGCTTCCCGCTTGCCCATGGCGTGGATCGCTCCGGGGCCGGTGCCCGTCGGAGGCTTGCGCTTCCCGTCGAGCAATTCCTTGAGCACGAGCGCATTGTTGCGGGTTTCGGTTTTTGAAGCGAACAGCAGGGTGAGGCGCTTCCTCTTGTGGGCCAGCTGGTAGAGGCGGCGCAGAGCAGCCTGGGCCTCAGCCTTCGACAACTCCTTCAAATATTTCTTGCGAAAGCTGTCCCAGTGATCGGTCCGGACATGAAACCACCGGCGCAGTTCATCCGAGGGAGCGAGATCCCGCAACCATTCGTCCACGGCGGCGCGCTCTTTGGTGAGGCCGCGCGGCCACAAACGATCCACCAGCACGCGGATCCCGTCGGCTCGCGAAGCCATTTCGTAAACTCGTTTGATCGCAACACTCATCAGTTAGCGCAGGCCGTGCTCTATCATTGTAAAGCGGCTCACCATGCCGCGTATCGCAGAGATCCAAGATCGAGGACGGTTCATGCAAGTGCAAGTCAAGACCACCGGGCAGTTACGAAGCAAAGGCCGTGCGGGAAGCTTCCTGGCAGCGCTGGTTTCGCTGCTGGCGTTGGTTGTGCTGTCTGCATGCGACCTCGAGCGCCGAAAGTCCGATGCCGAGCTTGGGACTCAACTCGCAGCAGGCGGCCGGCCGGCAAATCTATGACCACTACTGCGACCGCTGCCACGAACCGTATTCCAAGCACGGCAAAAAGGGCCCGGGCTCAAGGGAATTTTCCAGAACAAATATCTTTCGCTCAGCGGACTTCCGGCCAACGACGAGCGCGTGACCGACATCATTCGCCTCGGCCGCAACGAAATGCCGGCCTATGCTCAAACCTTGAGCGCGCAGGATCTACAGGACCTGCTTGCATACCTGCACACGCTATAGCCGATCGCGCCTGCCTGGCCGCGATTTCGTGGCATAATCCGGGAGGTAAAGGGCGATGAACCGGGAGATGAAAAGCGCGGCGAAATCGGAGCTTTTTCGTGAACTGCCGTCGGTGGACGAACTGCTGCGCACGCCCGCCGTGGCTGCGCTCTCCGCCGATCATGGATCGCCGGCAGTCACTGACGGCGCCCGCGCCGTGCTCGGCCGCTTGCGCGCAGAAGTCGCTTCCGGTTTGCTGGATGCTCCCGCTCTTCAGCTTGCCCTTTCCGGAATCGTCGCCGCGATCGAAGAGCATCTTCGCCGCGCGCTCGGTCACTCGCTGCGTCCCGTCATTAACGCGACGGGCGTCATTCTGCACACGAATCTCGGACGTGCTCCCCTGGCCGAGGCCGCCCTCGCGCACATCCGCGAAACTGCCGGGCAGTATTCCAATCTCGAGTTCGAAATTGAAACCGGCGCTCGCGGCAAGCGCGACCTCCATGTAGATCGCCTGTTTCGCCGCCTGCTCGCCTCTGCTCATGCAGAGACAGCCGCCTCGGCTGTCCCGCTCGCCTCTGCTCATGTAGAGACAGCCGCCTCGGCTGTCCCGTCCGGGCGTAGCTCGGCGGAAGGTTCCACTGCCGTTTCCACTATCGTCGTGAACAACAACGCCGCCGCGGTCCTGCTGGCGCTCAACTCGCTGGCCGAAGGCGGGGAGGTCGTGGTCTCGCGCGGGGAGTTGGTTGAGATCGGCGGCTCATTTCGCATCCCTGACGTAATGGCGAAATCGGGCGCGACGCTGCGCGAGGTGGGAACCACGAATCGCACGCGCATTGCCGACTACGAGAAGGCGATCAACGAGCGCACCCAGCTGCTGCTGCGCGTGCACCGTTCAAATTTCGAAATCACCGGATTCACCGAGCAGCCTTCCACCGCGGACTTAGGTGCTCTCGCCCGCAAGCGCGAAGTCCCGCTCGTGGAAGACCTGGGCAGCGGCGCGCTGGTGGACCTGCAGAATTTTGGCATCGGCGGCGAACCCAGTGTGCTCGACAGCCTGCGCGCCGGAGTCGACGTCGTCACCTACAGCGGCGACAAGCTGCTCGGCGGGCCGCAAGCCGGGCTGATCAGCGGCCGCTCCGACCTGGTCGCGCGCATGCGTGCCAACTCTTTGTTCCGTGCCCTGCGCGTCGACAAGCTGACCTATGCGGCTCTCGAGGCCACGCTGCTCGCGTACGTGAAGCGCGACCATGACGCGATTCCCACGCTGAAGATGATGCGCCTGACGAAAGACGAAGTCGGCCGCCGCGCTGAGTCGCTTGCGAAGCAGCTCCAGTCGCCGAAATGGAACATTGAAATCATCGACGGTGAATCCGTGATCGGCGGCGGCGCTGCGCCGTCCTCGGTTCTCCCCACGCGATTGCTGGCCCTCAGCTCCTCCGACTTCAGCGCCGACGAATTGTCCGCCCGCCTGCGCGCGTCCAATCCGCCCATCGTCGCCCGCGTGGACGAAGGCCGCGTGCTGATGGATTTGCGGACGGTATTTGCCGAGCAGGATCACCTGGTTGCCGCGGCGCTCGAGCGCATCGCCCAGTAGCGTTCCCGCATCCAAACTCAGTTGGCTATCGTCTACACCATCGGACACTCCACCCGCACGCTCGACGAACTCATCGAGGCATTGCGGGCCCATCAGATCCAGACTCTCGTGGACATACGCGCCTTCCCTATGTCGCGGCGCCTGCCGCAGTTCAATCGGGATTCGCTGGCGCAAACATTGCCCGCGGCCGGGATCCGGTATGTATGGATGAAAGCGCTCGGCGGTTACCGCAAGAAGACTCTCGACGACTCACCCAACATCGCGCTGCGCAACCAGAGTTTCCGCAATTATGCCGACTACATGCTCACCCCAGAGTTCGAGCAGGCGATGGCCAACCTGATCGCGCTCGCTGAGCAATCACCAACCGCGTACATGTGCGCCGAGCGGGTGTATTTCCGCTGCCATCGCATGCTGGTCTCCGACTGGCTGGTCGCGCACGGACACGACGTCCGCCACATTGACGGAACCGGCCCTGTCAAACCCCACACGCTCACTGCTGAAGGTCGCATCGTCGGCAGCCGCTTGATCTATCGGGGAGACCGATTGCTGTAAGATTCTCTGGAAGCCCATCACGAACATGATCGTAGGCACTGGGATTGACATCGCCGAAGTTCCCCGCATCCGCCAGTCCATCGAGCGCTTTGGCGAGCGTTTCCTGCAGCGCATTTTTACCGCGGGAGAAATTCGCTACTGCGATTCCAAGGCCAATCGCTTCGAACGCTACGCCGCCCGCTTCGCCGCAAAAGAGGCCGCCATGAAAGCGCTGGGCACAGGATGGAATCACGGTGTGCGCTGGGTTGATTGCGAAGTGGCTCGCATGCCCGGAGGCCGGCCCACCATCGCCTTTCACGGCAAGGCTGGCGAGTTCGCTGCGAAGCTCGGGGTGAAAAATGCGGCGCTCTCGATTACCCACACCACCGAGCAGGCCATCGCGCAGGTTATTCTAGAGAATTGAATCGAGAAAGACCTGATTCGAGCGAACGGGTTGCAGACGAATCCTAAGCCGCGCCAAATCTCTCCGCTGACCGCGCCTTCGCCTTGGCCGCCTCTTCCTCCCGATTCTTGGGCGGCGCCGTCGTCTCCAGTGACAGCAGCAGCGCCCGGGAGATGGTCGTCACTTGCTCGACTGCCGCCAGAAACGCCCCTTCGTTCGCTTTCGACGGTTTGCTGAAGCCCGTGATTTTTCGGACGAACTGCAGCGCGGCGGCTCGCACTTCGTCCTCGGTGACAGGCGGTTCGAAGTTGAAAAGAATTTTGATATTCCGGCACATGCTGTCATCCTCTGGAAGGCTACGGGTCTCAAAATGTTAGCACGCGATTTCGCGCGCTGTTTCAAACGCTGTTTCAAAAGACGATCGTTTGGTAGTTGGTGCAGGTTGCGGTCCTTAAGCAGCGGCGTCATCCTGCCCGAAGCGCTTTTCAGCGGGGCGAAGAATCTCCCGCTTATCCAGCCCCGCGCGCAAGCCAACTGCGCCACGACGCGATCATTCGCCTCGCCGCCGGCGATTTGCCCTTCTCCCCCTCATGCTATAATTCTTTATTCTCAGTCGCTTAGAGCGCGGAGGACTGTATCGATAAACGTTTTATCCGCACGAACGATCGGATTCGGGCGCGTGAAATTCGAGTGATCGACGACGAAGGGCAGCAGCTTGGCATCATGCCGCCTTACGAAGCCGTCAAGAAAGCCCGCGAAAAGAATCTGGACCTGGTTGAGATTTCGCCCACCGCGCAGCCTCCCGTGTGCCGCATCATGGACTACGGGAAGTATCTCTACCAGCAGGAAAAGAAAGAGCGCGAAGCCAAGAAACATCAGAAGACGATCACCGTAAAAGAGGTCAAGTTCCGCATCAATGTGGACGACCACGATTACGAGACCAAGAGGAATCACGTGTTGCGTTTTCTGGACGGCGGCGACAAGGTCAAGGCCACGATTTTCTTTCGCGGCCGCGAAATGACCCGCACCGGCCTTGGTCGCCAGATTCTGGAGCGCCTGATTAAAGATGTCGAAGCGCACAGCATTGTAGAGTTTCGTCCCCGGCAAGAGGGCAACACCCTGCACGCGATTCTGGCGCCGAAGAAGACGGAAAAGGAACGAGAGAAAGAACGACAGAAGGCTGAGAAGGCTGCGGCACAGAGTGCGCCCAGCCCGACCGCTCCGCCGGCGCAGGTCGCCAAGCCCGCATCGTAGGATTTCTCGTTGCGCTCAGCATGACAGTCTTGTCTGAGCGGTCATCTGATAAGCGGGAACGAACTGAAAAACTGAAGGCTGACAGCCAAAGGCTGACGGCTGCTTTTGAGGACTTATGCCGAAACTGAAAACGCACAAAGGCGCTGCCAAGCGCTTCAAATTAACCGGGACCGGGAAGGTGAAGCGCGGACACGCAAAACTGCGTCACATCCTGACCTCGAAAGACAAGAAGACGAAGCGCAAATTGGGGAAATCCGCCCTGGTGAGCGATGGCGATCTGCGCAAAGTGAAGCGCATGATCCCGTACCAGTAAGACGAATTGGGCGATATTGCGATTGAGTCATTGAGCGATCAAAAATCGCACAATCACCCGATCACGCAATCACCAATTCCTGGCGCGTGAAGAGGCCCGAGATCGCCGCCAAGGCGAATCTTCCTTACCTCCAGCCGCCGTTAACGTGAAACTAAAAAGGAGAACACCATGCCTCGTGTAAAACGCGGAACCAAACGCCGCGCCAAACGCAAAAAGATATTAGACCGCGCAAGCGGTTACTTCCTCACCAAGTCAAAGCTGTACCGCTCAGCCAAAGAAGCGGTGGAGCGTGGCCTGAAGTTCGCCTACTCCGGCCGCAAGCAGCGCAAGCGCCAGTACCGCTCGCTGTGGATCGTCCGCATCGGCGCCGCCGCCAAACTCAACGGCATGAGCTACAACCAGTTCATCCATGGCTTGAAAGTCGCCGGCATCGAACTGGACCGCAAGATTCTGGCGGACCTGGCCGTGAGCGATCCAGCCGGCTTTACCTCGCTGGCGACGCAGGCCAAGGGCGCGATCGGCGCATAGCTGTCAGCTGTTGTGCCGATGTGGGGACAGCCGCCCTCGGCTGTCCGGCCGGGCCAAGCCCGGCTAGCGGCAAGAAGAACAAGCACAGTTTTAGATGACTCCTCTCGGCTCTTCGAGCCGAGGGACAGCCGAAGGCGGCTGTCCCCACATGGGCATCTTCTTAGGACTGAAGAACACACGTGGCATACAGCGTTCCCAAACTGACGGACCATTCGGCGGCAGCGCTGGAGAAGGCTGCGGGCGAGTGCGTTAGCGCGTGCACGGCGGAGGCAGCCGAAGTCCGCAGCGATGCCGACTTGAAAACCTTCCGCGACCGCTGGCTGGCGCGCAAGAACGGCATTCTCACCCAGATCAACGATCTCTGGCTGAAGGGCGCGCCCAAAGACGCAAAGCGCGAGGCCGGGATTCGCGTCAACGAACTAAAGGCCAAAATCACTGACCTTGTAGATCGTCGGCGAAACGTGAGCGACTCCTTCGAGTTCAGCGATTCGGCTTCCGCACACGTGACGAGAGCAGCCGAGCGCGTCGACATCACCCTCCCCGGCGTCCGCCGCCCCATCGGCGCCGAGCATCCCGTCGTCCGCACCATGCACGAGATCGTCGGCGTCTTCCAGAAGCTCGGCTACTCCGTCGCCGAAGGCCCTGTGGTCGAGACCGATTACTACAATTTCGAAGCGCTGAATTTTCCCCCGAACCATCCCGCGCGCGACACCCAGGACACCCTCTTCATCGCCGGCCAGCACTCGAAGCCACAGCGCGAGCGGTTGCTGCTGCGCACGCACACCTCTCCCGTGCAAATCCGCACCATGGAGAAGATGCGTCCGCCGATCCGCATCGTGATCCCCGGCACTGTCCATCGCAACGATCCTCCCGACGCGAGCCATTCGCCCATGTTCAACCAGATCGAAGGACTCGCTGTTGACACCAACATCACTTTCGGCGACTTGAAGGGCACGCTCGATCACGCCATGAAGGCGCTGTTCGGCTCCAGCGTGAAAACGCATTTCCGTCCGTCGTTCTTTCCATTCACCGAGCCTAGCGCCGAGTTGTTCGTCACCTGCTTCATCTGCGGCGGCAGCGGCAAGCGCGGTTCCGACCCCTGCCGTCCCTGCAAGCAGACGGGATGGATTGAGGTGCTGGGCTGCGGCATGGTCGATCCCAACGTGTTCGAGTTCGTGAAACACAATGGCTACGACCCGAAGAAAGTTTCCGGATTCGCCTTCGGCATGGGCGCGGACCGCCTCGCGCTGCTGAAGTATGGCGTGGACGATATGCAGTATTTCTTTCAAGGGGATGTGCGGTTCTTGCAGCAATTCGGATAAGAAAGGCTCTTGGCCCCTTACTCCTGGCTTTTAGCTGGATTCTTAGCCTGCGTCGGCGTCATCCTGGGCACCGCCGCTTTCAGGCGGAGCGAAGGATCTCCCCGGAGATGGAACTTGGTTAGCTAATCATGAAGCTTTCTCCCAATTGGATTCGCGACTTCGTTGATCTCACGGTCGACGATCGTCGCCTGGCCGAAGACTTGACCAACGTCGGCATCGCGGTCGAAGGCATCAGCGGCGCCGGTGCCGATACCGTGTTTGAGATGGAGATCGGGACCAATCGTCCCGACGCGATGAATCACTACGGCGTGGCGCGCGAGGCAGCGGCGATTTATGACTTGCCGCTGAAGCAGCTTTCCGCTCTCAGCTCGCAGCTTTCAGCTAAGGCCTTCGCACGACGCGCCGTTCCCCATCACCGTCGAAGAGCCTCAACTTTGTCCGCGCTTTTCCGCGCGCGTCGATTCGCGGTACCCGCATCAAGCCGTCGCCCGAAAAAATTGCGCACCGGCTGCAACTGCTCGACCAGCGCCCCATCTCGAACGCTGTCGACGCCACCAACTACGTTCTCTGGGAGATCGGCAAGCCCACCCATGTCTTCGACATGGACCTGCTCGAGGGCGGCAAGATCATTGTGCGCAAGGCTCGCACCGGCGAGACCCTGAAGACGCTCGATGGCGTCGAGCGCAAGCTGACCTCCGAAGACCTGGTCGTCTGCGACGCGAAAAAGCCCGTCGGCCTGGCAGGAGTCATGGGCGGCTACGACACCATGATCACCGAGAAGACGCGCAACATCGTGATCGAGTCGGCGTGGTGGGATCCCGGCATCGTGCGCAAAATGTCGCGCCGTCACGGCCTGCATACCGACGCCTCGCACCGCTTCGAGCGCGGCGCCGATTTCGAGTCCACTGTGCTCTCGTGCGATCTTGTGGCGCAGATGATTCTGGATTCAGGCGGCGGAGAATTGGTTGGCGATGTGGTCGACGTCGTCTCGCAGCCCATGGACCAGGCTCCCGTCATGCTGCACGTGGCCGAGGTCCGCCGCATTCTGGGCGGCAATCTCGACCTCGGGTCAGATCTTTCAGCCTGCTGAAGCGCCTGGGTTTCTCTCTGATTCCCGAAGGCCAGGGCGATGCGCAGTTCCGCGTGCATATTCCCGAGCTGGCGTCTCGATGTGGAGCGCGAGATCGACGTGATCGAAGAGATCGCGCGCCTGCACGGCTACGACAAGTTCGAAAACACCCTGCCCGCTTACAGCGGCGCCGTGGTCGAATTGCCGCACGCGGCCATGGATGCGGCCTTTCGCAAGCGCGCGCTGGCGCTAGGATACAACGAGGCGGTGTCGCTCACTTTCATTTCGCATGCGGATGCGGAGAAGTTTCTCGTGCCGGAGCGCAGGTTCTCGAGTTGGAGAATCCGCTGAGCGAAGAGGCTTCGGTCATGCGCACTTCGCTTGCTCCGGGCATGCTCGACATGCTGGCGTGGAATTTGAATCGCGACGTGCCCGAAGCGCGCCTGTTTGAAATGGGCAGCGTCTACGAATTGGCAATGGACGGCGAAGCCCGCGTCGAGCCCAGGCGCGCCTGCCTGGGCGCGACTGCGGCGGCGGTGAGAAGCGTCGCTTGCCCGCCGGCGGCGCGCTCGACGTGAGCAAGGGCGAGCAGGCAGCCGCAGCCGAGGCGTTCCGCGGATTCAAAGGCGATGTCGAGAATCTGCTGGCGGCGTTTGCGGGCGACGTCACCTACGACCGCGAGACGGCGGAATATTTTCATCCCGGCCGCTCGGCGCGCGCGCGCGTGAATGGCGCTGTGGTGGCGCAGTTTGGGCAACTTCATCCCGAGGTGGCTTCCGCGCGGAAGCTGCGGCAAGACGTGTTTCTGGCCGAGTTTGACCTCGATCGGTTGTACAAGAGCGGTCTGCGTCCGGTGAAGTTCACGCCGCTGGGAAAGTATCCCGCAGTCGAGCGCGATTTCTCGTTCGTCTTTGCCGACGATGTTTCGTTCGAGCAGATGTGTTCTGCCATTGCCGCAGCGGGCATCGCCGAGTTGCGCGATTTCCGTCCCAGTAGAAATTTTCCGCGGCGGCGCCATTGCAGCGGGAAAATATTCCATCCTGCTCCGTGTCCGCTTCCAGTCGCCTGACCGCACGCTGCGCGAAGATGAACTCACCCAATGGTCGGCAAAGATCGTTGAAGCTCTGACTGCGCTGGGCGGCGTGCAGCGCGTCTAGGATCTGCCCCCACCCGCTTGGGTAGCGGCTCAGTTTGTCGCTCTCAAAAATGCCGGAGTCCTCCTGAGCGCAGCCGTTCTTCAGGCGGAGCGAAGGATCTCAGGCTCATCGGGCCTCACGCGTTAGCAAAGCGGAACCTCTGCAGTTCACGCTTGCTTTTCGCCTTCCCTTCGCCAATAATACCGCCATGGCCATCACACGCAGACAGCGGGAAGTCTACGACTTCATTTCGCGCTTTGTGGCGGAGCACCAATATTCCCCATCCTTTGAGGAAATTGGCAAAGGGCTCGAGCTCACTTCTCTGGCAACCGTGCACAAGCATGTCACCAACCTGGAGAAGAAAGGACTGCTCACGCGCGACTACAACCGCAGCCGCTCCATCGATCTGCTGCCGCCCAAGGGACGCCTCAAACAGGCAATGAGCGTCAACACGGCCGTGGTCCTGCCGCTCGTCGGCCGCATCGCGGCCGGCCAGCCGATCGAAGCCGTGCAGAATAACGAAACGATTTCGCTCGCCGATTTCGTCCGCTCGAAAGAAGTTTTTGTTCTCGAGGTTCGCGGCGATTCCATGCAAGACGAAGCCATTCTTGACGGCGACTATGTGCTGGTCGAGAAAGCCCGCACCGCGCACAACGGTGACATCGTAGTCGCGCTCGTGGATACCAGCGACGCCACTCTGAAGCGCTTCTACCGCGAAGGCGAGAGCATCCGCCTGCAGCCCTCAAACATCAACATGAAGCCGATTATCGTCCCTGCGGCCTCAGTGGAAGTGCAGGGCCGCGTCATTGGCGTCTTGCGGAAGTATTGACCTCGGTTTTGCGGCTCTCGGCCCTCTCTCCAGTCTCGGCCTCGCGCCTCTTCTCTCAGTACAGGTGGAAATTCGTTTCCACTGCTACTTCTACTCGGACGATTTGGCCGTCCTTCGCGCCTGGCCTGAATCTCCAGGTTTCGACAGCGCGCACCGCCTGCGCATCGAGGCCACTCCCGACAGGAGAGAGAATCCGGATGTCGGAGGGAATACCCGAAGTGTCTACCACGACCTTGAGGATTACCGTGCCCTGAAACTTCGACCTCCGCGCCGCGTCGCTGAATTCTGGATCCGATTGGGTGAGCACTTTCGGCGGAGAAATGCCCTTCCCCACATGAAAAGGACCGTCGCCCGTTGCGTCTTGAGCACTGTCGTGCGCGGGATCCGCCCCTGCTTGAGAATTCCCCTGGAGGGCAACCCCCGGGATTGCCAGAAACTCCGCCGAGAAGTGACACGAGTCTTTCTTAGTCGCCGTTTCAGCCGTCAGCCCCAAACGCACACACGGCTTCCAATAATCAGGCACCAGATCGGCAAAGTTGTCCTCGGACGTAAGGAAGATTCGAGACAGCGCGGCTGCCGCGGCATCTCCACCTCCCGCTCCAAGCGCCGCTTCGATTCGAAGCTCTCTGTCCTTTTTCTCTTCTTTAACCTTGTCTCTCCCGACTTCATCGTGCAAGGTCTGAAGTTCGCCCCCAACCCAGCCCAAATGAACCCGGGTTGCGCGGATTTTCAGGCTGTCTCCTGAAGCGCGGATGTCCTCCACCCGCACTACGCCATCCACGGTCCAGTCGCCGCGGAGCTCGATCCCGGCCGGATTCCCCGTCGCGTCATAGCGCAATGTGTTTCCGGAATAGAAGCCGCGCAGGACCAGGGTTTTGCCCTGATATTGATCGCGAAGATGCTGGTCAAGGTCGTTCGCGGCTGCTGATGAGCCGGAAACGACGACCGCGAAAAAGCCGGTAATTAGGGAGCCGGCAAGCGCGCGAACCCGCATCGATCGACGCATGGCCAGATATTTTAATTCAGTCAAGGCGAGTTCCCGAAAACAAAAACGCACGCGTCTCCAAGAGACTGCGTGCGTTTTATTTTGGCCAAGACCTGAGCTGGAAGCGGGCTTACCCGATGTGCTTGTTCAGTGCCTGCGCGATGGCGTCTTTCGGCTTGTAGCCGACCAATTGCTCGACGACCTGGCCGCCTTTGAAGACCAGCAGCGTTGGGATGCCGGTCACCTTGTAGCGCATCGGCGTGGCGCTGTTCGAATCCACGTCCATCTTGCCGATTTTGATCTTGCCCTGATACTCGCTGGCCAGTTCTTCCACGATCGGCGCAATAGCGCGGCATGGGCCGCACCATGTCGCCCAGAAGTCCACCAGCACGGGCTTATCCGATTTCAATACATCCTGGTCGAAGTTCGCATCTGTGACTTCGACGATTCCATTTCCTGCCATTTTCTTCTCCTCGTTGCAAACGTCGCTCTGTCGGCGGACGCTCCATCGAGTGTCATGCCGTTCCCGGCGATCTATGAGTGCTTCCCGTTAGGGAGCCGAACTACCTATCGTAACACTGCAATTGGATGCCGGAGCAAGCGGGAAAGTCGCAAAAGGCTGCCTCCCGCCCAATGCGGTGCCAGATTGGCATACCTTCATGGTTTGAAAGGTTGTTTGGCAGGTTTCGCGCCCTCAACCGGGGGTTTGGACGCGGCGGAAAGTGACTGAATGTAGCGAACCAGTTGCCACCGCTGCGGTTCGGGAAGTTTCGACCAGACGGGCATTCCTCGCCGGACCACGCCATTGGTCAGCAGCCAGAAAATCGTGCCCGGCGTTGCTTGTTGCACCTCTTCCGCGAGCAGGCTTGGAGCCTTCTTTCCACCCTCGGCCATCTCTCCGTGACACTCGGCGCAATGCAACTCGAAGAGTTTCGCGCCCGCCGCCACGGCTTCCGGATCTGCCTCCAGCGGGTTGCGTCGAGCGGCCGCCTTTCTGGGCGCTTTCCCCAACTCCGCATAAACAGACCCGCCCTTCGCAGAGGGCGTGGCGTTTTCCGTTTGCGCTGACGCAATCGGGCAGGCCACCACGAGAGCAACTACAAAAGCGGCCCCTCGCGTCATGAGCGCCCTCCAAGAAGTCGGCTAATCGCGGCGCCGAAGCCGGAGAACTCCCGCGACACGCCCCACCGCAGCAAAAACCGGTGGCTGTTGTCGTTCAACCCGAACCCGGTCGACAGCCTCACAGTCCAGTCCGACGGAAGATTCCAGGCCACAACTGGTGCCACGTAATGCGATGTGTTGGGCAGGCCAAAACTGTAACGGTCGCCAAGGCCGCCATACAGTTCAACTCCCGCAATGAAATTCTCCGGGCAAAGACTGCAGCGCTTCGCCGACGCCTTCAGCGACAGCGGCCGGCTCGCGCCGATCGCATAGCCAAACTCCCACCGATTGCCGCCCGTAAGGTTCTTCGTCGCGATGGTGTTCTCCGCGACATTCCATCCCTGGAACGTTCGCGACAGCAGCAGCTTGAATTCCAGTTCGTGATTGTGCTCCTGGCGCGCCAGCGCGTTGGGCACTGCGTAGTCGGCTTCCACGTCGTGGCCTTCGACTTCTTTCAAAATCTTGTCGGCGCCGCTGATCTGCTCGTATTCGATGTATAGCACCGGATTGATGAAGTGCTCGCGCTCGAGAATGCGGAACCGGTTCTCCCAGCGAAAGCCGGTGAAGATCGTGCTGTCATTGAACGTGGTTTGGCCGTCGACGTAGATCTCGGTGGTCCACCAGGCGGTGGCGCCATATTCGAACTCTCCCCAGAAAGCGTGGAAATCGTTCCCGGCTCGCTGCGTGCCGAAAGTCGAGAAATACTCGACTTCGAGGCTGCCTGGCTCTTCGAGATAGTGGTCGTAGGTGACGATGTAGGGACTCTCCTGCGCCCCGGCCGGGAGCGCGACTGCGGCGAGAAACACGAGCGCGCCCGCGTAGAAGCATTTTCTCAGTTGCAACTGTGTCGCATTTAGCATTACCATTCCATCATGCGAGACCGTGCCGATTCCTGTCCAGTTCCGCCGAAAGAATTCGTCGCACTGTGATTGCGACTAGTTGCGACGCCCGAGGTTCCTGATCCATGCCGTTTCCTCAGACCGAAATGCCGGGCCGCCTGCAGGCGAATATCGCCGACCGCGGAATCCGCATGACCCAGCAGCGCCGCGCCATCCTGAGCGTGATCGAGACCGCCAGCAAGCACCTCGATGCCAGCCAGATTTTGCGCAAGGCCCAGAGAATCGATGCCAGCGTCGATCGCAGCACCGTCTACCGCACCTTGCGCCTCCTGAAACGGCATGGGCTGATCGACGAGTTGGACCTGATGCACATCCATGGAGAGGGCCACTACTACGAACGCAAGTTGGGCCGCGATCACATCCACATGGCCTGCCTGCGCTGCGGCAAGATCACGGAATTCGTCAGCGACGAATTCGAGAAGCTGAAGCAGCAAGTCGAAAAAGACTGCCGCTTCCGCGTGCTGATTTCCCGGCTGGAGATCGGCGGATATTGCGCCCTGTGCCGCGCCTCGTCAGGGCGCGGCGCCGGGAAGTAAAAATGGAATTCCAAACTCTCACTGCCGGCCATGCGAGCGAGTACTGGCGTCTTCGCCTGGAAGCCCTCCAGGGCGATCCCGATGCCTTCAGCGCCTCCGCCGAAGAACACATGTCCCTCAGCATGGACGAAATCAGAAGGCGCTTGGGCGCCGATGGAAGCGGCATGTTGGTCGTCGGCGCGTTTGAGGACGGCCTCCTGGTAGGAATGGCCGGCTTCTATCCCGAGAGAGGGATGAAGTCGCGGCACAAAGGGCGAGTCTGGGGCGTGTACGTGACTCCCTCGAAACGTGGCGCCGGTGTTGGACGCAGACTACTGCAAACGGTGCTCGACCAGGGCGCTGCCGTGCCGGGCATTGAACAGATATTGCTGTCAGTTACTGCTACCCAAACCGCCGCAATCGGGTTGTACCGGTCGCTCGGGTTTGAGTCCTTCGGGCGCGAGCCGCGAGCCTTGAAGATCGGCGGGCGGTTCGTGGACGAGGAATACATGATCCTGCGTCTGGATGGCCGTAAACAGGGCTGAAACCGTCTCCCTCGCGCTCGCTCAAAAAGAAAAAGCGCCCTGGACTTTTCAGTCAAGGACGCCTCGGCAGCCCTCCCCCAGAACTGCCAAACCACGAGATGGATATTAGAGTCCTACCCATTTTGTGTAAACGTCACTTTGGTAACTCGATTAGCGGAGAGTTAAGGAGCGCCTAACCGAAGTAACCGCGGAAGGCCCAAAACCGAACCGTATAGACCCTACGGTTTCTGCCAGCTCTGGCCACTATCGGCGGTCGTCCACCGTTCGCCGGTTGAGGTCATGACCGTTCCGTGCTGCGGGTCGGAGAATTCCAGAGCGACCACGTCGCCCGTCAGCACCGAGCCCGCTGTCGAAGGCACCACGGGAGTCCAGTGGGCGCCGCCATCGCCGGAATGGTAGAGTGCTCCCCCGGAACCGCCTGCCCACACCTCCGCGCCGATTGCGGTAACGGCACGAAACACCGGTCCGCCGGAAAGCTGCTTCTTCAGGTACTTGTCTTTTTCTTTGGCGCGCGCCGTCCTGGCGCCCGCCGCAAGCCCCGCCACATTGCCTGAAACGGATGCGCTCACGTCCACGTCCTGCCAGGTGTTGCCCCGGTCGAACGATCGCTGCAGCCCGCCTGCGGATGTGACGGTCCATCGAGTCATGGGCGTCACTTCAACTAACTGGGCGAAGTTTCGCCCCACGACCGTGGTGTCGTTGCGCGCGACTGGCAGCTCTTGCTGCGCCTTCGTATCTGCCGGGGCGTCCAGGTTCGCCGCCTCCGTTTCAACCTTTACCGGCTCCTTCGCCTTTCCTACGGCGCCGCCGGAGCCAGCCCCAGCGTCGGCCCCAGTACTGACCGGAACCGCCGCGCTCGAGACCTCCACCGTCACCGTCTGCGCAGGCGGAGCAGCGGCGGGAGCTAAAGCCGGCGCACCGGCAAGCATCGATTTCTCAGCCGTGGCTGGTGCCGGCGCCGCCGACTGCTGCGCCTGATTTTGCAATGCGTTTGAGTTCTGCTGCCACTGCGTGGGCGCGCTTGGACCAAAAAACTGACGGGTTCCCTTCACAGGACCGCCAATGTTGTGACCATACGAAGCCTTAGGCACATTCGCTGCCGGCGCCTCGGCGCGCCTCGCACCCGTACTTCCAGCGTCCGCCTCGACGTCCTTCAAAGCATCGCCGTGTACAGCTCGAGTAGCTTCTCTCTTTTCTTCCTGCGGCGGCGCCTCCGTTGCCTGCGGCTCCGTCGCTGCTTCATTCTTGGCTACGGTTGCTGGCGCTTGCAGGTATGTGGATACTCGCCCGGCCACCATCGCCGGGCGTCGCCGCTGATATTGGATCACTCCGACTGCCGCAACGGCCACAATGCTCGCGGCCACAAACGCCCAACGGATCGCTGGCCAGCCGAACCACTGTCCCCGCGCGGGGTTAGCCGCAGCCTCAACCGCCTCGCTGGCCGGCACTGCCAACGCCACCACGTCGCGGCAATCATCGCATCGCGCCAGATGCTCGAGCACAATGTCCCGCTCGAGTTCGGGCAGCGACCGTTCGGCAAACGCCGTCAGCACGTCCGCGTCCGGATGATTCACGGCCGGCGTCGCGGCCCTCAGCCGCTCGCGCACGATTTTTGGAACGTCCTGCATCTCAGCTTCTAACTGCCAGATCCTCTTCTCTGGCGAATCATGATTCCACTGTTAAACACCGGAGCCTATCCCGGGCCTTCCCGAATTCTCGCATCCGCCCTCTTCTCAGAGAACGCCGCAGGTGCAGCTTCTTGCGTTAGACTTCGCCGGATATCCATTTGCAGGTCGCGGACATCCACCTCCAGCGCTTCTTCCGCCTGCCGCCGCGACATGCCCCGCCGCCCCAGTCCGGCAACAATCTGCTTGCGCAGGGCCTTAGCCAGCTTGTCCAGCTTCCGGCTGATGGTGGATTCGTGCACGCCCAACATGCGCGCGATCTCCGCCAGCGTGCGCCCATCGAGATAATACGCGCTGAGCACCATCCGGTCTTCGCCGGAAAGAAACGCCAGCGCCTCGTCGGTGGCCTGCGCCAGCCGCTTGTCGGCGGTGGGAACCGGCTCCGGTTCCGGCGCGGCGTATTGCACGCCCTCTTCCGATTCCTCCTCCAGGCTCACCAGGCGCTTCGTGCGGCGGTAGCGATTCACATATTCCTGCGCCAGCACCGTGCGCAGCCAGCCTTCGAGCGATCCGCGCCCGGTGTAGGAAGCCAGCTTCGAGACCCGCTGGCCTTCGCGCGTGTTCGTTCCGTAAAGATCGGCGTAGAGCGTGTCGGCCAGTTCCCGCGCGGCGGAATCTTCCCGCGCAATTCGCAGCGCCGACAAGTAAAGTTTTTCCCGGAATCGCGTCAGGAAGATTTCCCACGCCGGATTGTGTCCCGCGGCGCAGGCGCGCGCCAGCGCCAGTTCGTCCACTCGCAGGCTCAGAAAAAAGGCGCGCACTTCGCCCTCAGTCGTGGTTCCGGTAGCGTGTTTCGCGCCCACTTCGTACAAGATCGCGGCGAATGATTCGCGCGTCAGCCCCACCTTGTCGCAACCGCCTTTCGCATGCAGCTCCGCCGCCAGGTCGTTGACGGCCGTTTGCACGGCGGAAAGTTGTTTCGGCGAACTCATGTGCGGCTGGACGACCTTCTCATGCACCCGGATCTTCGCTGCGAGTTCCGATTCGAGGTCTCGTGCTGTTCCCGATGCTACCAATTATTTAGACGGGTGGAGCGTGAATTTTGGCCGCAAGCTCGCCAGATATTTTCGTTCTTCCCACGTAGCCCGATGGCCGGTACGCCCCAGATCGGCGTGGGCGTCTGGCTGGCGAAAGTCCGCTGCGCAACAGTTACGAAGCAAAGTCCGAAGCGAAGCCCGAAGGGGGAGCGGTTATGAATCCGAAAATATTCTTTGCGTTGACCGTGCTCGTGATCATGGCTGGCCTGGTCGTAGTCGACCAGCGTGAGGCGCGCGCTGGAGAAACCGCGCCATCCGGATACAAAGTTCTGGACCCGATCCGGCATGGCAATCTCACCGTGTTTCCCGTGGTGGCGGCGAAAAGCTATCCCACCGCGGAGTTCCTCACCCTCGACGAAGGCCTTCGTTCCGGTGAAGTCCTCGTCACCGAAGCCGGCAGTGTGCAAGGCCTCATCCGGCGGCCCGTCACGCCGGCCATCCGCCACGATGGCGCGCAAGTCAACCGTCTGGTGCTGGTCAACAATTCCAAGCGCCCGCTGCTTCTGCTCGCCGGTGAAATCGTCACCGGTGGCAAGCAGGATCGCGTCATCGGCAAAGACCGCATCGTCCCTCCCGAGAGCGACCCCGTGGACCTGAGCGTATTCTGCGTCGAGCCCGGACGCTGGGTCGCAACCAGCGAGCATTTCGGCGCGTCCGAATCAATGTATGGCGCTGCCTTCGGCGGCAACATCGGTGGCCCAATCCACGGCGCTAAGACTCCGATGGCAATGATGGCCCGTCCCTCCGTCCGCGGCAGTGCCATGGCCGACAAGGATCAGAATAAAGTTTGGGACGAAGTCCGGAAAAATCAGGCAGCCGAGACCGTGGAAGTCTCCGCCGCCGCGCCCGCCGTTGCCACCGAGATTTCCCAGACCAGTTCCTACGCCAAAGTCATGGAAAATGTCGAGGTCAAAAAACAAGTGGACGCCGTCGCCAAGCCCATCGAGGAGAGCTATCAAAGCCTGATCCGCCAGCTCCGCGATCGCAATGCCGTTGGCGTCGTCGTCGCCGTCAACGGTCGCATCATTTGGGCTGACGTTTTTGCCAGCACTCACCTGCTGGAAAAATACTGGCCTAAGCTGGTGCGCTCCTACGCCTCCGAAGCTGTGGTGACGCGGGCCAAAGACGTGGAAGTTACCTCCACACGCGTCCAGGCTTTCCTCGAAGATATGGAAGGTCGCAGGGAAACCATCGAGAGCGAGCCCGGTGTCTATCGTCATACGGAAGTAAAAGGCGACGGATTCAAAGCCTTCGCGCTAACCTCGCTGTTGCCGAAAACCGGCTTCGACGTGCATGTCGCAAAAATGGCGGAGTAGAGGCCGTGCAAGAGCGGCACTTCAGCGCCCCGGAGGGCCTGGAACTTGACTAGCCTTTAGCCAGGTTTTGATTTTGGGTGGCGCTGCGCTTCAGCGCTGCGATCAGGCCCGGGGCTTCGCCCTGCGGAAAACCTAAGGCTGCGGAAAAACTCTGATTTCGCTCCTGTTTTGAAGGGGCGCGGCTTATAGCCGCGCCGTATATGGGCAAAATTACTGGCGGCTTTAGCCGCTGAGGCCGCGGAGGCCCTACCCAACCGCTTTCTGTGTCTTGACCACCAGCGTCTCCAGCGCCGGAAACGAGCGCGGTGGAATCAGCGTGCGTTCCGCCGGCAGGGAACTGGCCTTCGTTGCTTTCGCCAGAATCTCAAGCGCAATCCCCGCCGCCGGAGCCGTGATGATCGTGGCCTTCAACAGCCCTCGATTCACCCAGTCCTGGCCCGTCTTGGTAACGCCGTCGCAGCCCGTGAAAGGAATGCTCAGCCACTGCTCGCGGTCTTTTTCCGTCAGGTCTACAAACGCCTTTCGCGCCCCCATCGCCATCGCATCGTTCTGGCAGACAATGGCTCGTATCTGCAGTTGCCGCGATGAACCCAGCGACAGCCACGACTTCGCCGCCTGATGCGCGCTGCGCTCGGTCCAATCGCCTTTCAGCATCTTCAACTCGATCCCTGTCGGCTTGGTCGAAAGCATCCCCTTCGTCCGTTGTTGCGTCGCCGTGCTATTGAACGGGCCTTCAATGTAGAGAATGCTCCCCTCCTGGATGAGAGCGCCCATTTGTTTGCCCTGAATCTTGCCGACCTCAACCTGATCGGTGCTCACCGAGAACACCGGAACCGTCCCGCCCCGCCGAAGTTCGCCAATGTAGTCGGGATCGCTGTTGATGATCCCCCAGCCTATTCCCGCGCCCACGGCCGCTTTCGCGACCTGCGGCATTCCCGTCCCCACCGGTTCCACCAGTATGGCGCTCGGCCGCCGGAACGGGTCCTGAATTATCTTAATCAGTTGTTGGGTCTGATTTACCGCGTCGTTATCGGCGTAGATGATCTGGACCCTGATGCCGAGACGCGCTGCCATGTCCGATACCGCGACGGCTTGTTCCGCCTGGTAATCGTTCTCTCGCGTCGTAAGAGCAACCACTACGGTTGAATTGTCCATGAAATTGAGCCTGTTATCCGGCTTCGCTGCCCTTTATAAATGAATTCTTAAACGCCGTTAAAGAATTGTTACACACCACGCAGATGCCTCAAACACTCTTTCGACCCTGAACCACCGCGCACGGAGCAAGACGCAAGCGTGCCTCCGGAAGGCACATAGAAGAGGACTCGAAAAGAAGCCAGCGCGCCCTGAGTGGAACTGGTGATAGGGAACATTTCTTGGATGAAACTGTTCATGGGCGGGAACGCCTTTGGGTGGCGCAGCGCTTCAGGGCTGCGATGCCACGAATGCCGGCGCAACTGTGGGAGAGAGGCCCTGTAAGGGCCGCAGAAAGCGTGCAGAATCGTGCCGGCTTTAGCCGCGGCAACGCCTTTGGGTGGCGCAGCGCTTCAGGGCTGCGATGCCACGAATGCCGGCGCAACTGTGGGAGAGAGGCCCTGTAAGGGCCGCGGAAAGCATGCAGAATCGTGCCGGCTTTAGCCGCGACGAACGCCTGTGGGTGGCGCAGCGCTTCAGCGCTGCGAAACAGCCTGGAGCCAACCGGGGCTTTAGCCCCTGCGGCAGCCCCTAGTTCCGCCGGCTCTCCTCGTACCAATTGCGCCAGGCAGCCGGATCATTCGGCAGGTGCTGCCGTGTGATGTCCACCAGCGCCTGGTAGGCCCAGGCATGAGTCTGCGCATCGAGCGCCCCATCATCCAGGTCGTTCAACAATCCCGGCACCGCGCTCAGTCGCTGTTCGCGCGTGAACATCCCAGACTCCGCCAGGCTGCACGCCGCCCGCTCGCGCACCGTCGCCGAGGGGTCGTCGTGCAAGGCCTTCAGCAGAGGCTCAATCGTCTCCGTGCTGCCAACCAGCGCCAGGCCTTCCACCGCCCATCGCCGCGATTCCTCGTTCGAATCTTTCAAGTGACTCGTCAAAACCTGCACCACACGGTCAGGTTCGATTCCCCGATTGCCCATCAATCCCAGCACCCACAGCGCCCAGATCTTCTCGGCGTGATCGGAAGACTCGGCCATGTTCAGCAGGTAATTGAGGCTCGCCGCATTCTTTCCCAGACCATAAGCCGCAAGTCCACCTCAATGCCCGACTCCCGCACTCGCATGTCGCTGGAGTTCAGTGCCGCCGTGGTGAGCGTGGCAATCTGCGGATTCCACTTTACCTTCCCCTGCCAGCGATCCACGCGCGACGATATCTGTTCCACCGCGCCGTCGGAATTGCTCACCGCGAGCTCGAGCAGGGCCTCCGCTTGCTTTTGCAGTTTCAACCGGTCAAGTTGGACGGCGTCTTTCGCAGATGCCACCGGCCGATCCGGACCACTCCCGCGCGCCGAAAAAAGATTGGCGAAATGCGTCCACGCCGCATGCGCACTCCCCACGCTGCCCACCATGATTGCCAGCAGAACTCCTAGAGCCATCGCAAAAATTGGCCCAACCAACTTCGAGTTGCTCCGCCGAGCCCCAGGCGCGCCATCGCACCCTGACGCCGTCTCCGGTTCACTGGCCCCAGGGTCAGACTCCGGCCCTGGCGTACCGTAGTTCGAAATCACTTCCCCGCGCGGATCCGCGCCAGGCACGACTTCTGCTGCATCGCCGGGTCCGGAACCAGATGACTGCAATGAATCCATATAATGAAGAGTCTAGGTTGACCGCCGAAATAGGGTAAAGTTACTTCCGGTCGAACCCGGGCGAGTTATCCGCGCACCGGTTCGAACACTAACGTTAGATGCCAAAACACCATCGCCGGCACCTGCTGTACCGCACACAAGTGCCGAGCGCTACCAACCTTCGAGGAGGAGTCATGCTTAACAAGTCCACGTTGTGGCTGTCTGTCATCATCGTGTCGGTTGCGGCTGTGGCCTGGGCAGCCGCCGGTTCTCCCTACCACGTCGTGACCACCTGGAAAGTTGGCGGCGAAGGCGGCTGGGACTATCTCACCGTCGACTCTGACGCCCGCCGCCTCTACCTTTCCCGCGGCACTCACGTCATGGTGCTCGATGCGGATTCTGGCAAGACTCTCGGTGACATTCCCGACACTCCGGGCGTGCACGGCATCGCCCTCGCTCCTGAACTCGGCCGGGGCTTCACCAGCAACGGTCGCGAAGGGACGGTCAGCATTTTCGACATCAAGACCCTGGCTCTGATCACCAAGGTAAAAGTCGGCGACAATCCTGATGCCATCCTCTACGATCCCGCCACCAAGCGCGTCTTCACTTTCAACGGCAAGAGTCAGGACTCCACCGCCGTCGATGGCGCGAGCGGAAAAGTGCTCGGCACCATCAAGCTCGACGGCAAGCCCGAGTTTGCGGCCAGCGACGCCAAGGGCGAAATCTTCGTCAACATCGAAGACAAGAGCGAACTCACCGCAATCGATCCCAACAAACTGGCCGTGAAAGCCACCTGGCCTCTTGCTCCCTGCACCGAGCCCAGCGGCCTCTCCATCGACCGCTTCCATCACCGTCTCTTCGTCGGTTGCGACAACAAGATGATGGCTGTCGTGGATGCCAACAACGGAAAAGTACTGGCCACTCCCGCCATCGGCGACGGCGTTGACGCCACCGCCTTCGACAATGAAACCGGGCTGGCTTTTGCCTCCTGCGGCGAAGGCTTGCTGACGGTCGTGAAAGAGCAGTCCGGCAAGTACGTCGCCGAAAACGTTCCTACGAAAGCGCGAGCGCGCACCCTGGCGCTCGACTCGAAAACTCACAACGTCTTCGTCGTGACCGCGGATTTCGGCACGGCTCCCGCTCCCACCGCCGATACGCCGCACCCCCGGCCTCCCATGGTCCCCGACACCTTCGTGGTTCTCGTGGTTGCTCGATAACGCAGAAAAAATGCCGGGAACGGAAGTGGGCATGAATCCGGGTTTTGCAGCCGGGGAAACAACGAGGTCGTTTCCATCGCAGAGGGCCAAGCTCTGGCTCGGAATGTTTTTTATTCTGACGCAACTGAGCGGGGCCTACTCCGTCCTTACTCATGAACAGGTCGTGGACCTGGTCTGGGAAGACCACATTCAGCCCATCCTGCTCCAGCGTTTCCCCGCCCTCACCGGCAAGCAACTCAAGGAAGCGCATGCCTACGCCTACGGCGGGTCACTGCTGCAGGACATGGGTTACTATCCCTTCGGCAGTCGCTACTTCAGCGACCTCACTCACTACGTCCGCACCGGAGATTTTGTTGTCTCCCTGATTCAGGAAGCGCAGACCTCGAACGAGTTCGCCTTTGCCCTCGGCGCGCTCGCCCACTACGCCGCCGACATCAGCGGCCATCCCATGGTCAATCATGTCGTGGCCATGGAGTTTTCCGACCTGCAGCGCAAGTTCGGCGACGTCGTCACTTATGCCGACTCTCCCAAGGCGCACATCCGCGCCGAATTTGGTTTTGATATGACCCAGGTCGCGAAAAACCGCTATACCTCCGACCGCTATCACGACTTCGTCGGGTTTGAAATTTCGCAGCGCTTGATCGAGCGCGTCTTTCCGAAGGTTTACGGCATCAAGTTCGACGATGTCGTGGACGATGAAGATCTCGCAATTGGGAGCTTCCGTCATGCGGTCAGCAAAGTGATTCCTGAGATGACCCGAGTCGCGTTGCTCAACCGGAGGAAAGAAATCGTTGCCGACACGCCCGATGCAGCCGAGAAGAAATTTCTCTACTACCTGTCTCGCACCGACTACGAGAAACAATGGGGAACCGAGTATCGGCGTCCCGGCTTCGGAACCAGGGTTCTCGCGCTCCTTCTGAAATTGTTTCCCAAGAAAGGGCCCTTCAGCGGACTCGACTTCAAGATCCCCACCCAACCCGCGGAAGATCTATACATCCATAGCATTGATGCGACCGTGGTGAGCTACACGCAGTTTCTTCACGACGTGCAGAGTGGAAGCCTTCGCCTCGCCAACAAGGATTGCGACACCGGGCTCGACGCCAGCGCTGGAGAATACGTGCTGTCCGATGCCACTTACGCGCATCTTCTGGATGACTTGGCCGCCGGCGATTTCAAGCAAACTTCTCCCGCATTGCGGGCCGACATTCTTGCCTTTTACGCGAACCCCGATGCTCCGGCCGCGACCAAACGAAAACCGAAGGCGTGGAAGAAAGTTCAGGATCAACTCGGCGATCTGAAAGATGCTGCCGCCACGGCCGCGACCGCTTCTATTTCGCCAGGCTCTGGAAGTAACGGCATTCGCCCGTGAGCGGACAACCCGCCTCGCACAGCGGACGCGTGCGTTTGCACAATTCCTGCCCGTGTTGCCGCAGAAGTTGGTGGGCCGCAATTAGCGCGTCAAACTTTGACGGCAGCTGCCCGGCCAGCGCCTCCTGCACTCCCCGATAACTGGCTGCATAGCTTTTCTTTTCTTCCGCAAACCCCACCCGCAACAGCACTCGCAGGCCGTTCGACTCCAATGCCAGCACCGGATGGTTGCGCGTCAGCATCAGGATCTTTTCTGCGCCCGGATCTCCAATCGTCGGAAATCTCTTCAGCGCCTTCTTGGCCTGCCGAAGCGGCTTCTTCAACTCGCCCTCAAGGTCGTCCTTGAAAATGAAGTGCGCCAGCTCGGCGGTCTGCCGCAATCGTTGGGCGCGCAGTTCCGGAACCATTCCGCCCATGCGCGTAATCTCTTCCAGTTGTGCCTGCGACGACTTCAGGATCTGCTCCGGGCGGGTGCCGATTTTCTTCTTCAACGCCGCGAACGCCGCGCCTCGTTTTTCATCGTCGGCCAGGTAGGCCACGTTCTCCAACAGAATTATCTCCAGCGCGTCGGTGATCTTCGGAGGCTTGGGCCGGCCGTAGAATTTCTCCAGCTTCTTGATGACCGCGGCGAATAGATTTGGTTCTGCCACAGAGTACGCTCGATGCCGCTCGCCGGTTCGCGATGCGGTTTGTCCTCTCTCGCGGCGGCGTCATCCCGAGCGCAGCCGCTTTTCAGGCGGAGCGAGGGATCTCCCGCAATTCCGGGCCTCGCTCGCCAACACACGCCGGCGATTCCATGCCCCTTCACAAAACGCGCGATTCCCGTTAGGATATCGCAACTCATCCACCGTACGACCGTTCGGTTGGAACCTCGCTTGCTGGCGTACAGGGCGCGCCTGCCATTCAGGCCGCTGAAACCACGGTGGTATGAGCATCGCGTCCAGATTTTCGGACGCCGCAGATGATTTGGACCAGAGATTTTGACATGCCAGAGGCCTATCCTCGATGACTGCTCCGATGACCGCTCCCGATGACAAGTTCTTCCACGCCCAAGTCACTCAGCGCGTCGATTTCGCCGCCGACCTCTGGATGTTCCGGATTCGCGCCGGCGCCCAGTTCAGTTTTCTCCCGGGACAGTATGCCACCCTCGGCGTCGAGCGCGCCGACGGCAAGCGCGTCGAGCGTCCTTATTCCATCGTCTCTTCGCCATCCGAGGATGAAATCGAATTCTTCTTGGAACTCGTGCCTGAGGGCGCACTCACCCCGCTCCTCCACAAGTTGCAGCCCGGCGACTCGTTGCTCATGCGCAAAGTCCCCAAGGGAAAATTCTCGCTCGACACGCACACCGCCCGTACCAATCACCTGCTGATTTCCACCGTCACCGGCGTCGCCCCCTTTGTCAGTTACGTGCGCACGCTCTCCAAAGACTGGAAAGACGGCCGCTTTGACGGTTCCCACAACCTTTACTTGCTCAACGGCGCCAGCCGCCCCTGGGAGTTCGGCTACAAAGAGGAATTGCTCCAGTTCGACCGCGACTTGCCCTGGTTCAAATACGTCCCCACCGTCAGCCGCCCCTGGGACCACTCCGACTGGTCCGGTGAAATCGGCCGCGCCGATGACATCTTGCGCAAGTACGCCGACCATTGGGAGCTCGATCCCAGCAACACTCTTGTCTATCTCTGTGGCCACCCCGACATGATCGAGCACAGCAAAGCCATCCTGAAGCGCCGCGGCTTCACCGACAAAGGCGCCGTGAAAGAAGAGGTCTACTGGATCCCGCCCCACAAGTAACTGAGTCGAGATCGAGGATCGCCGCTTCTCACTTCACCGTTTGATCGTGAAGTCTCTGGCAACCGTGAACGTTGCCTCCGAGATTGATCTTTCCTGGACGGGGACGCGATCGGTCTGCAACTCGTAACGGGCGCCCTCAATTGTCACCGCGGTTAACTCCATCGCCCCACCCGAATCTTGAATCGTGACTTTCGACAATGCCGGGATCACCACGGTCGAACCAACCTGCACGATGTTAACCACCTTGCCCGTGTGCAAGCGCAACTGGATGTTGCGAGGTGGATTCTCCTCGGAAATATCGACAGTAATTTTCGTGCCACTGCGCACGACAATGGTTTCTGGTGAATCCTGCTTGCCCCGATCTAAGCCTGAGGACCGCGAATCACCAGAACTTGGATTTTTCTGGCTCTTCACCGCCGCTGGCTGATCCGTCTTGGGGGACGATGCGGGCCGCTCGGCATGTGCGTCGGCTGAAGATCCCTTTGAGTTGGCCGCTGGATCGGTGACTGGCGCGCTCGCGTCAGGTTTACCAACGTCCAAATTGGTATAGACCTTCTTCTCCGCAGGTTTCTTCTTCTTTTTGCTGTCGAGCGCTTTCTGTTCCCGTGCCGCATCGGCAACCGAATCAGTCCCCGGCGCCTGTCGCGAATGCCCTGTAGAGATCACTACCAAAACAAAGATGGCGATTGCGAAAGCCCTGAAAACTCTTGCCACGACTTGCCTCACTTCTGATCAAGCCAGGAATACAGCCTCATCAGTATTCTATGACTTAACGCCTTCTTGAAGTCGTTCTTTGCGCCACGAGTCGAGTCTTTGACTCACCTCCGCCACCGCCCCACCACATACACCACAATCGAAAGCACCACACTCACCAGCACCGATGTCGCCAGCGGAAAATAAAACGTCGTATTCTTCCCCCGGTACACAAAATCTCCCGGCAACCGTCCCAGCGGCAGGTGCATTCTCCCCAGCACCAGCACCACGACTCCGGCAACCACCAGTACTAACCCCAGCACAATCAGCGTCTTGCCCGGATCCATCATCCCCCTGTCCCTCCCCTCCTCGTTTTGCCGCCCAGTCGAGTTTTGCGTTGTACTCTGCCGGCGAATTTGCGAGAATGTAGGCCCCCACATCGTCGTTGTTCGCGTCTGGCCTGTTTCAACTCACCCCCCGAAGCCCAGGAGGTTTTCTCCATGACGTTGTCTCAGCCGTCGCTGGCTCCCTCGTTTCCTCGAACTCTCCCGGCCTTGCTGCTTCTCGTGATCCTCTGCGCCTTCGGAGCCCCGGCTCTTTCTCAGGACGTTCTTACCTATCACAACAATAACGCTCGCACCGGCCTCTACTCCAAAGAGGCCGTCCTCAATCTCACGAACGTGAACTCGGCAATGTTCGGCAAGCTGTTTACCCTTCCCGCGGACGGCCTGGTTGATGCCGAACCGCTCTACCTCTCCGCCGTTACAGTATCCGGCGTTGTGCACAATTTGCTCATCGTGGCCACCGAGCACGGAACGGTTTACGCCTACGACGCCGACACCGGCCTCAATCTCTGGCACGTCACCACGCTCAAGTCTGGAGAAACCACCTCCGACAATCGCGGATGCTCCCAGGTGACCCCGGAAATCGGAATCACTTCCACTCCCGTTCTCACTCACCCCAAGACCGGCAATCCCGTCATCTATCTGGTCGCCATGTCCAAAGATAGCTCGGGCGCTTACCACCAGCGCCTCCACGCCCTCGACGCTACTTCCGGCGCCGAACTCTACAAAGGGCCAGTGGACATCACCGCCAAATATCCCGGCTCCGGCGACAACAGTTCTGGCGGTTACGTGATCTTCGCTCCCGGCCAATACAAGGAGCGCGCCGGCCTGCTGCACATCAACAGCACCATCTATCTCGCCTGGGCCTCGCACTGCGACATCCGCCCCTACACCGGATGGATCATGGCCTACAACATGAATACTCTTGCCCAGACCTCGGTGCTCAACCTTACTCCCAACGGCAACGAAGGCGCGATCTGGGGCGCCGGCGCCGGCATGGCCGCCGACGGCAATGGCAACATCCTCCTGCTCGACGCCAACGGAGTCTTCGACTCCACTCTGAATTCCTCCGGCTTTCCCGTCGACAGCGATTACGGCA
This sequence comes from uncultured Acidobacteriaceae bacterium, assembly GCA_963819145.1. Classification (GTDB taxonomy): domain Bacteria; phylum Acidobacteriota; class Terriglobia; order Terriglobales; family Acidobacteriaceae; genus Sulfotelmatobacter. The sequence goes on along the minus strand of CAWFVB010000045.1, from coordinate 32,132 downwards.
ACGCCTTCCTTCGCGTCTCCACCACCGGCGGGCTCGCCGTCGCCGACTACTTCGAGATGCACAACGAGGCGCAGGAAAACGGCAGTGACACCGACCTCGGCTCCGGCGGAACTCTCCTTCTCAGCCAGAAGGACTCCACCGGAAAATTCTGGCAACTCGCCGTCGGCGCCGGAAAAGATTCCAACCTCTACGTCGTCGACCGCACCAACATGGGCAAATTCAACTCCTCCACCAACAACGTCTACCAGGAACTTTCCGGCGCGCTGCCCGGCGGAATCTGGTCCATGCCCGCTTCCTTTAATAACAACATCTTCTACGGCCCCGTCGGTTCGCCCATCCTTTCCTTCCAATTCAAGAATGCCAGGCTTCTTCCCTCGCCGGTCGCCAAAACCACCAACGCTTTCAACTATCCCTGGAGCCACTCCCAGCGTCTCCGCCAACGGGAGCAAGAACGCTATCCTCTGGGCTGTCCAGAACACCAACCCCGCCGTCCTGTTCGCCTACAACGCCACCAACCTGCAGGAACTCTACGACTCCAACCAGGCCGCGAACGGCCGCGATCACTTCGGCAGCGGCAACAAATTCATCACCCCCATGATCGCCAACGGCAAAGTCTACGTCGGCACTACCAATAGCGTCGCCGTCTTCGGCCTGCTCCCGTGAACCCCGCCCGCCTCACCGCCTCACCCTTGTCCAAACTCGCATGCGCAAACTGCATGTGCAAACTCGTTCACATTGACAATTGCTCTCCCAGAGCGCATGCTTCCTGCCCATATGCCGCTAGCGGCGTGGCTTCCGCCCTTAGCGAAACCCACGGAATTCTCATCCGGCAAGAGTGATTTCTTCGCCTTTTGGGGTGTCTGAATCGAAACATGAAGATCCTCCGTTGCTACGCAACGGGTTCCTCCAAAGCAAAGGACTATCCATGCGCCGTCGTGAATTGACTCTGCCCTTCTTGTTGGCCCTTCTCGTCGTTCTCTCTCTGCTCGCGGTTCCCGCTGTGCAAGCGCAGAACCCTCACCCGCTGAGTTCCTTGCACAGTCTGATCACGCAGAGCGTCGACGAAGCCAACCTGGTCACGCTCCAGGGCAACACTCGCCCCGAAGCCAATGCCGGCTACGATCGCGGCCGCGCAGCCGACGACTTCCCCATGGAGCACATGCTCCTGCAGTTGAAGCGCTCTCCCCAACAAGAGCGCGACTTGCAACAGTTCATGGAGCAACTCACCGACCCCTCCTCGCCCAACTTTCATCATTGGCTCACCGCCAAAGAATTCGGCGATCGCTACGGCGTTTCCCCGCAAGATCGGTCAGCCATTAAGGCCTGGTTGCAGTCACACAATTTCAAAGTCAATGTCGATTACCAGAACGGCGTCCTGCTCGACTTTTCCGGAACCGCCGGCCAGGTGCGCGAAGCCTTCCACACCGAGATTCACCAACTCGAGGTCAACGGCGAAAAGCATTTCGCCAACCTCAGCGATCCCCGCATTCCGGCCGCGCTCGCGCCCGCCGTCGTCGGCGTCGTCTCCCTGCACGATTTCAAGCCGCACACCCTGCACAAGCCCCGCGCCAACTACACCACTGGAACCGGCTATTACCTCGTTACTCCTGGCGATCTCGCCACAATCTACAATTTGAATCCCCTCTTCACCTCGGGCATTTCCGGACAAGGCCAAACCGTCGTCGTCGTCGAAGATACTGACGTCTTCACCAAAGCCGATTGGACCACCTTCCGTTCCGTATTCGGTCTCTCTTCTTACACCAGTGGCTCATTCACCCAGGTGCATCCCGCGCCGCCCATTGGTCCGAACAACTGTACTGACCCGGGAGTGAACGGGGACGACGGCGAAGCGATCCTCGACGCCGAATACGCCAGCGCGGCCGCTCCCAGCGCCGCCATCCAATTAGCTTCGTGCAGCAACACCACATCCTTCGGCGGCTTGATTGCCCTCCTGAACCTCATCAACGAAAGCACAACTCCTCCCGCCGTCATCAGCATGAGTTACGGCGAGTGCGAAGCCTTTAACGGCGCCACCGCCAACTCCGCCTTCAGTTCCGCCTATCAACAGGCGGCTGGCGAGGGCGTCTCCGTTTTCGTTTCCTCCGGCGATGAGGGCGCCGTCAGCTGCGACGCCAACCAGGCCAATGCCACCCACGGCATCGGAGTCAGCAGCTTTACCTCCACTCCCTACAACGTTTCCGTCGGCGGAACCGACTTCGGCGACTCCTATGCCGGAACCAACGGCACTTACTGGAGTGCCACGAATTCTTCTACCTACGAATCCGCTCTCTCCTACATCAACGAGATTCCCTGGAACGACTCCTGCGCTGGCGTGCTCCTGGCCACGTTTGAGGGCTTCACCCAGACCTTCGGAACCAGCGGCTTCTGCAACAGCTCTACCGGCGCATCATTTTTGACAACTGGATCCGGCAGTGGCGGGCCCAGCGGCTGCGCTACCGGATCGGCTACAACCTCCGGCGTTGTGAGTGGCACCTGCAAGGGATGGCCCAAGCCCTCATGGCAATCGTTGGTCGGAAATCCCGCCGACGGCGTCCGCGACATCCCAGATGTCTCCCTGTTTTCCGCCAACGGGCTTTGGGGACACTACTATCCCTTCTGCTTTAGCGACCTCGTCAACCAAGGCGCCGCTTGTACCGGCGCTCCCGATAATTGGTCCGGAGCCGGTGGCACCTCTTTCGCTTCGCCCATCATGGCTGCCATTCAGGCGCTGGTGAATCAGAAAACCGGCGAACGGCAGGGCAATCCCAATCCCACTTATTACAAACTCGCTGCTACCGAGTACGGTGTCAGCGGCAACAGTTCCTGCAACTCAACTCTCGGCAATGCCACCGGCAGTTCCTGCATTTTCTATGACATCACTCAGGGCGATATGGATGTGAATTGCACCGGCACCCATAACTGCTACCGCCCTTCGGGAACCTATGGTGTGACCTCCGCCTCCAACACCGCCGATGATCTGGCTTATGGCACTCAAACTGGATGGGACTTCGCCACCGGTATCGGTTCCGTGAACGCCTTCAATCTGGCCAACAACTGGCCCTCGTCTGCTCCCAGCTTCACGCTTTCTGCCAGTCCGGGCAGCGTGTCCGTTGCGCAGGGCGCCCAGGTAACGACCACGATCGCCGTCGCTCCCGTCAATGGCTTCACTGGAAGCGTTACCCTCTCCGCTTCCGGATTGCCCACCGGCGTAACCGCATCGTTCAGTTCAAATCCAACCAGCGCAACCTCTGTCTTGACCCTGGCCGCCAGCCCCACTGCCGCCACGGGCGCGGCTACGGTCACCATCAAGGGGACCTCGGGATCCTTGACTGCCTCGACCACCGTCAAGCTCACCGTCTCCGGCAGTGCAACCGTCAGCCTGATGCCCATCTCGCTGAGCTTCGGCAACCAGGTCATCAAGACCACCAGCGCCGCCAAGATCGTCACCGTTACCAACACCAGCACGGCTACGTTGAACATCAGTAGCATCACCGCCACCGCCAGCTTTGCGATCTCCGCGAAAACCTGTGCCAGCACGCTCGCCGCAGCCGCGAAATGCACTGTCAGCCTCACCTTCACGCCCACCGCGCTGGGCAAGGTGACCGGGACCCTCACCTTTACCGACAATGCTGCCAACAGCCCTCAGACCGTTGCGTTGTCGGGCACCGGCGTTAACCCTGCCGCCGTTTCGCCCGCTTCGCTCGGCTTTGGCGGACAGGCCATCGCCACCACCAGCGCCGCGAAAGTAGTCACGTTGACCAATAACCTGGCCACCGCACTGACCATCACCAGCATCACGCTCATCGGAGCCGATCCCGGCGACTACGCCCAAACCAACACCTGCGGTGCGAGCGTCGCCGCCAAGGGAAAGTGCACCATCTCGGTCACCTTCAAGCCGACGGCGACCGGCGCGCGCGCCGCCACCCTGAACATCAGCGACAGCGCCGCCAACAGTCCTCAGACCGTTAGCCTCACCGGAACCGGGCAAATCCAAGTCGTGGTTGCTCCCGCATCGCTGACCTTTGTGTCCCAAACCGTCGGCACAACCAGCGCCGCCAAAGTAGTCTCATTGACCAACAACCTCTCCACCGCTCTCGCAATTACCAGCATCACGTTCACCGGAACCGATCCCGCGGATTATGCCCAGACCGACACTTGCGGAAGCACTGTGGCCGCCAAAACCAAGTGCACCATTTCCGTGACCTTTACTCCGAAAGCGACGGGCGCGCGCACCGCGACCCTGACTGTGAAAGACGCGGCCAACAACAGCCCGCAAACCGTCACTATCACCGGCACAGGCAAGTAGAGGGACGGAAACGAAGGGTCTGAAGCGAAGGCAGGGAAACGAAGGGGCGGGAAGAGAGGCGCGGAAACGAAGGGTCGAGCACAGAAATTCGCCCCCCGCGCCCTTGTCATCCTGAGCGGGTGATAGCGATTCCATATATTGTTTATTCTAAAGATTATAGATAAGAGTATTATCACTGTGCAGGAAGTGTGCAGGACAGTTGTGTAAATGTTAGGCAATTCAAGCTCCTCTGGTCCTCTTGGGCCTGGGGAGCCGATTCTGCGCGTCTGCTCCTCCGGGCCGGCCAAAGCGTGCTTCATAGCATACTCACTCCCCTGTTAGAACAAATGGAGCCCAGAAGAAAGGGTTGGTGTGGCCTTGGGAGAACAGCGTTGACCTCGCTCCGGCTAGAGCAGCATCTTTCGACATCCCCTTCAGGAGATTACGGTAGAACTCCTGCATGAGAACCGAAGTGGACTGATCCTCCACCTTCCACAGGCTGACGGTCACACTGGATGCTCCTGCCGCCAAGAACGCCGTTCCCAAGCTAGCGACGCCTTCGGCTCGCGTGACCCGTCCTGATCCCGTGTTACACGCGGAAAGGACGACCATCTCGGAATGCAATTTCAATTGCAGAACTTCAGACAATGTGAGCAACATCCGGCCCTCTTCCTCTCCGTCATAGGAGAGAACCAGTGCCGGCTCTCTGATTCCGGGCTCTACGGGAAACAATCCGTGAGTTGCAAAATGGACGAACTTGAACCTGCCGAGATCAGTCTGTAGCAACTCTAGTTTGCTGGCGTCCGCACCGGTGCGAATAGTGGCGGTGGGCGGAAAGAGGGCAGCAATATTCCTTACCTCAGTGGCGGTGTTAGGGAGGCGACGGAAAATATACCCCCTGGTCTTAAGATCATCCACTGACAGCTGCGACCGCACCGGCAGTTGGGTTGCCTTATCTGCGGGTTGTGGCGTCAAAGACTCGACTGTCGAGAGAATGCTGGCCGAACTATAACGGTCGTCGTCCCTTGAGACGATTGGATCAGCCAAGCCAAAAAACTGGTCTGGCCACTCGCGTTTGGTTCGGACGATTTCCCGCAACAAGCGGAACGCACCCGCAGACGGGAAGTAAGATGTGGGAGTTTTTAATAGTGCATATTCCGATTTTGAGGCAGTCGGTGACAGTAGTTCGAACGGCAACAAGAATAAAATGTCATCCGGTACGAATACGATTGATTTGGCAGCGGTCACGTACCGTGCAAAAGGCCCAGGAAACAGACCGTCAAACAACTGCTCGGAAATTTGCGGATCAAACTCACTGGGTTGGCCCCGGTTAAACGCATCTCTGATCCCAAGAATGCGCTCTTCATACCATTGCCGCGGGTGATCGACCTTGTAAAAGGCCACCAAACGCGGCCGGTCTTGTGAACCGGAAATAATCCAAACGAGGAGGGATTCATCCAGCATCTTGAACTCAATAAATGTTTCATCTGCATGAAGCGGCAAGCTTGAAATAGAAACTGGCTGAGGATACCGGGCCTCGGCGTACGCTGGGCTTACCTGACGGAGCTCTTTTTCGAGTGACAACTGCTCGCTTGTCGTGCTTCGGAGTTCCTCCCGGATCGTCTTTTTCCGTTCTCTGTCCTTGGCCCGATCTGGATTGGGCAAGCTCGACGTTAAGGGCGTCCTGCCGGGCGGAAAGCGTCTGTTCCCATTGTTGGAGCTCAGCGGGAAGCTGCAGTTTAAGGACATCGACGAAAGTGCGGCCCCAAGAATTCGGTGAATATTCGAGACTTGTTCAGTTCCGAGTATCGCAGCGCATTGTCAGCCGCCGCCACCGTATTTTGTTTGTCCTCATTGCTGAGGGCGTAGTAGGTGTCGATCAATTCACCATAAACGAACCCGTAGTTTTCAGACGCTTTCCGCCGTATGTCGACATCGCTCGTAGACTTGATTTGTTCCAACAAGCCGATGACACGCTCGTATTGATCAATCGCATCCTTAAACCTCCCTTCCGCCTTCAAGAGATTTGCCCGGCCGTAGCCGAGGCGTCCGGTCATATAAAAGTTTTGATTGCGCGCTACCAACGGTTCAGCGCGTGCCAAGCTGATAGCTGCGGCGTGAACATCGCCATCGGAACGCTGGGCCTCTGCCAGGGTGATCAGAGCGTTGCCTTCACCCCAGTCGTCCTTGGTTTTTATGAAGTAATCGAGAGCTTCACTAGCTTTTGCGACGGCCTCCTTAAAGCGTTTCTGTTGCCAGTAGATCTCCTCGACTCCCAGTGCCAGGCTAGCCGCACGTTCTGGGTCAGTTCCATCTACCATACGATCAGCCGATTCGTAGTATTGAACTGCCTTATCAAGATCCTTAACATCTGATTCGCGAGCGCCGTATATACCCATGAGATCGGAATAAGCGAGGATCTCACTGTCCCTGTCCTTAAACTTGCGAAAAATGGGCAGGGAGCCATTGATGGCATTTAGTGCGTCCTCCCATCCTCCGACGGTCGTCAAAACCTCAGCCAGCGCTAAACTTGCCATTGCGGAATTCAGTGGTTGATGAGCAGAATCACTGATCGTCTGCGCTTCGCGAAGAACGGCCAAAGCATTTTCGAATTCACCACGGTTCTCGTACCCAGCTGCAAGTGTCCGGCGGGTCCAATATCGGGCTGCCCAAGAACCACTCGCATCGGCGAGCTGTTTGGCTTTAAGCGCAACCGCAAGAGCCTCGTCTCGCTTGTGGAGATCATTCAGTGCCCACGCCTCGTTGTTCAGCTGAAACGCCTCGTCCGCAAGGTCTCTAATATTGTGGTAGATAGCGGCAGAGTTCTTGTAATACTCAAGTGCCGAATCAGGTGCGCCCGAAAGCTTATAGGCTTGACCAGCCTCTGACAACACACCTGCTTCTAGATCAGCCCTCTTGGATTTCACGTGACAAATTGAGAGCTTTCTCAAAATATTCATGAGCTTTCTTCGGTTCCTTGTTCTTACCGAACAATTCTCCAAGAAACATGCAAGCCCTAACTTCTCCTTCCCCATCGCCGAGCTGTCGGTAGAGGGTGAGAGCCTGTTCCAGATTCTCACGCACATCGTTATTCGGCCCTTTACTCGATGTTATTGCGCTCGCAAGAGACAAATGTGTCGATGCCATTCCTTTCAAGTCTTTCTTGCCTTCGAACAGTTTAAGAGCCCTTTGCCAACTCTCGATCGCTTCTGACGAGTTCCCTTGCTGCGCCTGAAGCTGGGCAAGTTCCACGTACTGCTGTGGATCTTCCGGTACATGCTGTAGTAAAAATCGCTCAGACTCCTGTGCTTCGCTTTGTTTGCCCGCCGCCCGAAGGACAAACACATTAATTTGATGAGCAAAGGCGAGATGCGTTGGATCGCCCAGCTTTGTCGCACTCCGAAGGCAGAGCCTTACCTTCTCCTCCGCACCATCGAGATCTCCTTCGCGCATGAGTGAGTAGGCTAACTCACATGCAAGCGCGACATCCCACGAGTTAGGCTGGTCCTGCTCTCCAAGCTTCAAATACGGCAACGCAGCAGAAGCGTACTTCGCGACCATCTCTGGGACCTGCTTGAAACTATAGTAGTTGCTGAGAGCTATAAGGATCGGGAGTCTTACTCCGTGGGCAATAATCGGTCCCATCTCCTCAAGATTCGTCTGAAGGATCTGTGCACCATCTGGCTGCGCAATGATCTTGAGCGGCATGTTGAAAAGGGTGTTCACCGTTTCACTACTGTGCTTGAAGTATTCATCCGACTTACCATTCCAAATGGCGTCTGTTCGTTCGAAATCCTGAAGTAGTTCGTAATAAACCAATGCGTTCGCCAAGTCGCCACTTTCATATGCTCTAGTGGCTTTGCCTTGCATGTCGAACTCACCCAACCTCTTTTTCACTTGATGTTCAAGGAATGTCATCGCATCCACGTTTTGGGCATTACCCGCAGGCATCATAGCTTTTTCCAATGCGATAAGCGCATGGAGCGGATCGCCACGCGTATCCGCCAGATCGCATTCTCGACCGAAGAGCTCTAGAACAAACTTTGGCTCGAGATTTGGAATTGCCAGATCGGAAGTAAGCAAGGATTCAGCATCTTTAAGCGCCTGTGCGGTTCGGTCTAGATCACCTTTGGGCTGCAGGAGCTCCGCAATGGCAAGATTCACGAGGAACTGAAGAGCCACATTCTTTGTGGATTTTGTTAGCGTTAAAAGTTCTTCTTGTATCGAGAGCGCCTTATCGCCTTGACCTTGTTGTGAGAGAAGATTGGCTTCCGTGGTGAGCGCACCAATCTGGTGCTGGGTGCTTCCTCCCTTCGCCCAGAATTCAGCCGCGATTGAGTAATAAGAAATCGCTTTTGCGAAGTCTTTTTTCGCTTGGTAGCAGTCAGCAATTTCCTGGGCAGCCCCAGCGGTGAATAGAGTGAATCCCGATGTTCTTGCAGCCTCGTACAAGTCTGCCCATATTTTGAGTGCTTCATCCGCGCGCTGGCCGGCCTTGTAAGCCGTTGCGATTGACGCAAGAAGTACAAACCTGGGAAACGGCTCGGACATTGCAGCCCGAAACGAGGTCGGGTTCTGGAATAAAGGTTTGCCATCCGACGAAGTGCCGTCTCGCGAGTGCTCCAGAATTGTTATGGCGTCGTCCAGTCGGCCTTTTCCGACGTATGCCTGTCCAAGCCACGCCGACGCTTGCATGAAGGTGAGGTAGTCCGCCTGACTTATCGCAAGGTCGCGGGCTGAATTTGCGAGCTGAATCGCTTGATCGGATTTGGACACATCGCTGGCGGAAACCTGGGCCGAATAGAAGAGGTGCCTAGCCTCCCATTCGTATGCATTAAGGCGGTCGATTCGAAGAGCTTCTTCCACCGAAGCGCGTGCCTCCGGCACCTTGCCCGTAGAGAGCTGCAGTGAACCCAACTCCCCAAGGCAACGAGACTGTATCCACAAGCTCTTGCTCTTGCGAGCTAGGTCAACAGCTTTGCTGACCAACTCAAGGGCTTTACTCGTGTCACCTGTTGCTTGAGAAAGGGATGACAGTGCGACCAAGGTCTCTGCTTGCAACACCAGATTCCCAGCGGTCAGTGAATCTGAGAATGCGTTCGACCATTGCTGTTTTGAATCTTCCAGTTTCCCCTGTATGGCATAAGCTTGTGCCACCCTAGCCTCGGTGAGAGCCTTGTCGGCAACAATTCCTTTTTTGATGCTAAGATCAAGGGCGTTCTGGAGCTCACGAAATGATTCGGGATACCTTCCCTCTTGAGCCAGTTCGTCGGCGGACTTGAGACGCTCCTTGACATCGGAGTCAGAAGCCTGCAATTCAGGCGGAACATATTTCTGTGACACCGCCGTCGTCTTCTGTCCAAAGCTCCACGCTGAGGACATTACCAGCAGTAGACACAAGAGACAGCAAACGAAGCGAGGCGAGATCCTCATAATAGTGCGGTAGCAGACTTGAGCGCCTACAGTATAGCGTTCGTGAAAGTCCACCAGAAGGGGAAACCAAAACGCCGGGCTGCGGGTTAAGCGTCGACATCTGGCCGGGTCGCTGCTTTGGGTGGCCCTGAGCTTTGCACTATCGGTGTCGAACCTTTTGGCGTTAGTATGCAAGTTTAAGAACCAACGGCGTTCTCTGTTTTGAGGTAACAAATGATCTCCCGTGAAATGCGTCGCATCACTTGTTTGCTTGTCATTGCCGTCTTCGGGGCGCTTCTGATTCATTCCGCGGCTGCACAGGAGAAGACGGGTAGCATTCAGTCAGCCGAAGCTCTCGCAAAGGACCTGAAACCGGGTGGGTTAACTCAAACTGGCGTACGCATTCAGCCAGTTCAGCTGAATGACCTTGCTCGGTCCTTGTCCAAGAATCAGCATGCCATGATGTCTCCGCCTCCACCCCGCATTGTTTCGTCGCTGGCGGACGCTAGCCTCCCAGCGAGTTCGCCCAAGCGATTTTCCTTACGAGGAATCTCCAATGTCGATTTCTTGGCCCCCACAAGGGTCCGGCCCACAGATTGGCAGCATCTCAACTTGCCAAGAGTGAATGCTTCAGAACTGCAGAACGACAAGCGTCCCAAAGTGGCGCTGCCTCAATAGTTGCTGCAAACAATGCGAGCGATGACGACATTCTGTAAGACGGAACTAACAATGAGGCACTCGTTGCTTTTCTTCTGCCTGACTGTTCTCCTGCTGACCGGATCCCTTATTTCTCCCGTCAGTGCCGAGGTCAGTGAATCCGATCGCGCGTTGGCGGAGCAGGTGTTCCAGCGGCTGTTGATCTCTGTGACGCCCCCAACGGACATGCCCTGGCCGCCTAAGCTGGAAATTATTGATAAGGATGAAATCAATGCTTTTGCGGTGATGCGGAGCCAAGGCAGTGGCCAATACCCGGTCGTAGTCTGTTACGGCGGGCTTCTTAATCGCGTGGTCGAAGGGAATGCAGACCGTATTGCTTACGTTCTCGGTCATGAGATTTCGCACCATATTCTCGGGCATACAAGAGCAACAACTGGAGGAACCGAATTTCTGAGGGCAACCTTCAGCAGGGACCAAGAGATCGCTGCTGATCGCAAAGGAATGGAGCTTGCTCTCCGGGCCAACTATTCTTACCTCGGTGGCTTATCTGCGATTCGCAAAATGATCGATCTGGGATTAAGTTATTCCTCTTTTGAAGGACTAGCCGCGGACCACCCTTCTTGGTTTGACCGCATAGCTCTATTAGACAAGCAACAGGCCGGCTTGTGGCGTTCGATGAGCTCCTTCGACAACGGAGTGTACTTCCTGCTGGTGCAGAACTACCCTCTGGCTGAACGGGCCTTCCGGCAAGTCACAAAGGACTTTCCGGCCTCGTACGAGGCCTGGGCGAATCTCGGATATGCACTGTTAATGCAGTATGCGATTCCTTGATACTGACGACCTCCGACGCTTTGACGTAGGACAGATTGTGGTAGGTGGATTTTATCGGCGACCGAAATCCCTGGAAGTAAAGGTTCGGGGCATCAATGAGGAATTGTGGTGGGACGCAGTGGGTGCCCTGCGCGAGTCCATCAGGTTGAAGCCGGACCTCTCACTGCCGAAAGCGAACCTAGGCGTTGCTTATTTGTTCCGTCCCGCAGGCAAGGACCCCGGCAAAGCGGCACAATTCTTGGAGGAAGCCTCACAACTGGCGGGGGGCGACCCTTCCCTTGATCCGGTCTCGCGGCTAGCCGAGGATATCAACCTAGCTGTGGCTTATGCTGCGCTCGGCGATACCGATAAAGCCATGACGACGCTCGGCCAAGTGGAAAATTCCCTAAAGAATAATGATGACAGTCGCTCGTTCCGTGGGGATCGCTCGTTATCGAATGCCTTAGCGTACAATCACGCTCTCCTGCTGGCGCAGTCGCCCGACGGTCAGCGTCAACATCTTGCAATTGGGGAACTCGAGAATTATCTGCGTAAGACGGACTCCTCGCTGGCTTGGTGGCAGCTCGCCTATCAACGCTACAGCATCCTTTGCAAACAGTCTGGAACAGTGCCCAAAACCGAAGATGCCTTGCTTTCACAGACTACAGTTCGATTCCGACCGGTTGCAGCCCTAGATCTCAGCAAAGGCCAGATTGCTCTTGGCGAGACTCTTGCGGAGGTAAGAGGACAACTAGGAGCAGAGGCGTCTACTGCTCCGGTGGTGCGGGGAACCAACGTCGTGAGGCTCGATTACCCCAACCAAGGCATCAAGGTGATCGGTACCGACGAAGTGCTTGCTATTGTTCTTTGCAGCGATAGAGCATCGGCAGTGAGCATAAGAGAAATGGGACTGGGCACAAAGTTCATCCAATTGAAGGTGGGCATGACAAGCGCAGAACTAGACCGCTTGCTAGGCGATTCTGACTACGATTTTCGCCAACTCGTCGATCCCGATTTGAATTATCGGTTTTATTCTGATCTGGGAATTGCGGTACTCACCCAGGGCGGCAAGATTAGCGAGCTAGTGATCAGCCAAATTCCGAAGAAACGGGTGGGTTTCTAGATTCGATTCACAAAATCCAAGACACGCGGAGAAACAACATGAGGAAGGTAGTCGTAGTAGCGCTGTGTTGTGCACTCTTGGGATCTACGTTACTCGCTGCCCAGAAACAATCTCCAGCCTCCGGCAAGAAGATCGAAGCCCTATTCAAAGCTGCCGAAATTCCTTTCACTAGCTCTGAGGAAGGAAGTTATGTGGCGGTGATCACGGTGGAGGAAGGCGAGTCCGACAGATTCCATGTTTATCTATCCACCATCGGTAACGATCCGAATGATGAGAAGCTTCAGGTCGTGCAGCTTTATTTCCTGCTCGGCGCGCTGCCGAAAGACGCGCCAGTTCCAATTGCCCTCACCAAGCAGATCTCAGAGTGGAATGCCAATCTGACCGTAGGCAAAGTCGTGGTCAGCGGCAGTGCAATCCTCTACACCAGCAGTTCATGGCTCTCTCGAACTGACGCGGATGGCCTTGCTCAAGATGCGGTCCTGGGGCATTACCTCAGCAAGAGCTTGCGCAAAGAGGTCGCGCCGTATTTGAAACCGTAATGCTGGAATCCCTCGGGTGCAGTTCGCATTTAGGTGAAAACTGCAACTCGGGAATGCTTGTTCCAGGTAGTGCCTGTCATGCGGCTCAATCCATCCCGATCCCTAGACTGTGACCTTGTTCCCGTTCGGCGGGACGTTCACTCCGCACGGTGACACGGTCGATCATCGGCGCAGCCGGTTGCTCCTGAGTGTCAGTCGCGGTACGTTGAGAATTATCCCGACTGAGGCTGCGCGCGAGTTCGCTTGCTGTCATTCGTATAGATCTGCGCGTCGTATTGACCGCGCGAGACAGACACATACGCGAAACGGTCGTTAACCAACAGTTCGCTTTTGTCTGTGTCCACGTGAATCAGAACCCGCTCCGCAGTCTGTCCCTGGCTGCTGTGGCTGGTCACTGCGTATCCGTGGTCGAGATGCGGATGCTCGCGGATATTGAATCGAACTTCGCGACCGGAGTCCATGCGGATTTCGAGATTGCCGGAATGGCTGACTTGGTCGATCGTACCGAGTTCTCGGTTAGCAACCTGCTAGTTCCCTCGATGGGGCCGTGAACTGAACGCGGTCGCCCTGTGAGAATTCGCGCTGAACTTCTTGGTATACCGCCACACCCGACAGCCGTCGCGGATCGTAGGTCTGTTGTGTTCCATTCTCGCGCTCGATAGTGATGACGGTTTTCGCGAGCGTCCACTCGATCCACTCGCGCGTATTCGCCAGGATCGATCCCCAGAACCTTACTCCCGCGGGTATAGCGCACCAAGTCCCCCTCTCCGTATTGTGCGGCCCACTGTCGATCTGCGCCGGTCATCTCATTTCGCGAGTCGAGCACTCGGAGTTTGTGTTCCTCTGGATTCACGTCGCCGCGGGCCTGCATTTCACGGTGGATCAGAGTGTTCAGCTCGCGTCGGGACTCATTGTCGGGTGAAATGACCAGCGTGCCTTGAGGCTCTCGCGCGTATTCACGAGCGATTGCACCTAGCCTCTCTTCGCGGACCACAATCTCATGCACGCGGCCCTGCTGGTCGAGATTCGCTACGGCTCCGTGAACATCCCCGCGGGCAAGCTGTTCGACAGCCTCCTTAAGTTCCGGTTCCTTCTGCCGGACGACCTCATGCAGACGTGCAGTGTGCATCCCCGCCTCTTGTAGTTGCCGATAGGGTCTGCCCGCTTCTACCGCCTCATGTTGCCGCTTGTCACCGACCAAAAGCACACGGTCGCCGCCGTCCAACCGATGCAGTAGCTCGTTCATCTGTTTCGTGCTTGCGAGACTCGATTCGTCCAGGACGTAAAGCCTCTTCTCTCCGCCGTCGGGTTGCTCGCCTCGGGCCAGATGACGTTGCAAGGTTCCTGATTCGATGCCTGATTCTGCCAATTTCTGCGCGGCGCGCGACGTGGGTGCAAGTCCGAACACCTTGTAGCCTTCATGCTCGGCAGCTTCGCGGACCGCAGCCAAGGAAGTGGTTTTGCCAGCACCCGCAACGCCCTCAAGACCGGTGATTCTGTCGTGGCTCGTCAAGATCTGCTCAACCGCCGCGCGTTGGCTGGTGCTCAAGTGTGGATGCTTCTCCTCGATGTGACGCCATGTCTCGGTACTGACCAACGGATTGTCCAGATTCTGTCCTCTTCGCATCTCGGCGACGTTGTCGCGCTCATAGCCAATCATCTGTTCCGTGGTGAACGCGCGAGCTGGCGACTTGCTTTCTACTTCAATCAGGTCACCTGACTGGACGCGCTTGTCGAACCTCTCTCGCATCTCGGCGAAGCTCGCCTCGCCCATCGAACGTTTCAGAGCATCACGCATCAGTTCGCGTTCGTCGGTCACAGCGTGGCGTTCTAGATTCTTCTCTTGCGCGTAGTGTCAGGGCCGATTCCAGATGCTGATGCTTCTGCGGCGGCTCTTGTTCGACTCGCCGTTCATGGGCTGCGCGGATCACTTGCTCGGGCTGCTGACCGAACTGCGCGGCCACGTCTCGGTGCTGTTGCTGCATCTCTGCGTGCGTGATGGCCGGCAGTTTGTCGTCACGCGTCTGATGCGCTGCGATTTGCGCCGCGCCTGCGCCTCTTACGCCTTGTTGTTCGAGGTATGCCTGGATTTGCTGACTCCGTGGACTGGAGGCGTCCAGATACTCTCGCGTATATCCGCTGATCTCCGGCTGGCCGCTCCTCCCCCTTTCAATCTCATATCCCTGATCCTTTAGCCGCAGCGCCAGCTCTGAGCGATAGATCGCAGTTGCATATTGCTGAGAACGGTACAGTTCCTGCGGTTGCAGAGCCCGCCATTGTCCGTTTTGTGTTTCCGTTAGATTGAAAAACACGACATGAGTATGCAATTGCGGTGCGGCATACCCGTTCACAGGTCGCGCACTATCATGCTCGAAGCTCGCTGCGATCCATTTGCCCGTTGTTTCCGCCGGATGGTTTCCTCCAATCCGGGCTTGGACATATTTCTCCATTTCGCCAAGCGCCACCTTCACGCTTTCGCGATGTGCCTGGCGTACGCGTTCGTCTCCACCCACGAGAGCAGTCAAAGAAACGCTCTTAGGAGCCGAGAACGTCGCGTCCCAGGCGGCACGGTGCTCCATGGTGCTAACCGTCTCACCTCGTGCATTGACGTATTCGCGCGCTGTTTGATGGCGAACGAGTTGCTCTTCGGTTAAGGGATGTTGACCGTTCGCCAGCCGCTGAAAGTGTTCCTCCTGCACTTCACCACTGTAGCCCCCACTCTTGCGCGAGTCGTGCCGTGCCACTCGCCGCGAATGTCGGTCTCCCTCGGAGTAGTAGTTCTCCTTGGCGTTCGCGAACTCCTCTTTGTGATAGGTCTGGGCCTGGCCGGCACTCAGCGGTTTGGAAATGGTCAGCATGACTCACTCGAAGTACGGTTCTTGCCCGGCCGCGATGCCACTGGAGTTCTCCGGCTCGCGCGGCGTGAGCTCCTGCGCGGCCGGAGTTTTCGGCTGCGGCGTCCGTTTGCCGATATCGACCACCCGCGGTGTGATCTCTCTTGGAATGAAACCGGGTTGCGTTTTCACGGGAGCGAGATATGGAAAGCTGAAAGGCACTACCAGATTGTCGACTTTTAGCAATGCGTGCAAGCGCTGTAGCCCACTGATTTCCGATGGGAGCACTAGCGGCTCCGTTCGCCTTTCATTCTGATAGCTCTTGGACTTGGCAATTGTGAGAGGTTGCGTGTTCACCGTCTCCTTAACGCGTTCCATTTCCACTTCGCCAATCGTGTCCGAGATCCACTTCGCTGCACGAGGCTCACTGGTATGCAAAAAGATTTTGGTGGCCGGCTGCGACAGCATTGACTCAGCTTCGTGCCCGTAACGTACTTCAAGTTGGCTCCGGCCTTGGAAACCGATCACGACGGGATTCCCGGATTTGCGATTCTCGGTCAGCGCAGTGTGCAATTGCGGCAGTCGCTGCAGGCTCGCGAGCTCATCGAGCACAAACCATGCGTGACGCAACGAGGGATCGCCCTGGTTCATCAATCGCAGCACTAACGTGTCCAGCCATAGGCTCATGAGGGGCAATAGCCGCTCGCGGAATCGAGGAGTCGAGGTCAGGAATATCCAGCCACTACGCTGTCGTGCCCATTCTTCGGTTGTCCATCTCTGCTTCGTCTCACTCTCCTTCGGCAAGAGCTTCAAACTGTCAGCAACCATGTTGAGCGCACCTAACACACCACCGCGCTGTGGGCCAGCGCCGCGATAGATGAATGCCGTCAGTTCGGTGCCTTTCAAGAGGCGATCTAGTTCTTCCTCGTGACTCATCCATCTGACCAGTTCCTCGGGCGTCGGTTTCAACGTGAGCAAGTGTGCGAAAATCTTTCGCGGACCTTCGACGAAGAATGTGTTCTCGTGCGGCTTGTCGGGGAACAACGATGTTGCGAGGGTCAGCGCTTCCGCCTCATGCATCACTTCGTCGGACGGCGACCAATAAGGACAACGCACGTCCAGGGGATTCAGGATAAGATCACCGCGGGCAGGATTGAAAAATTGCGGCGTGTGTTCGAGCGCAGGATCATACACGATGGCCGTCTCGCCCCGCTCGGCGATCTGCATCAGCACCCGCCGCTGTAAAACGCTTTTTCCGGCGCCCGTGTCCCCCATCATCATCATGTGGCTGCTCTCTAACGAGCGCGGAATCGAGAGCGATTCTCGTCCCCTCTCTGTCAGGAAGGAAATGCCATCCGCTCCAGTCTTTTTATTGAATTCCTTGACGGTGACCATCTCAGGGCCCTTGAGCCTACGTCCATCTTCTTCGCTGTGGCGACGTGCCCGGTTCCTCCATAGGACTGCGAGTAAAAGACTGAGCACAAACACTCCCAATGCCCCAGCCCACGCAGGCCAGTATCAGATCACCGGGAGACTGGCCCGCATAAATCCACTCTGCAAGCATCCGGTTCATTTGCGCGTTCGTGTAATGCACCGTGTCCAACCTTCAGAGCAACCGCTCCCGCCTGCCGCGCCTTCGCCGTGAGCGCAAACGAGGGCCATATCTCCAAGGGGGCGGGCATCACGTCCGCGTCCGTGGCCATGCTGTGTTGCCCTTGTCGGTCCAATTTCGAGAGCACTTGGTAGGTGCCACTCCGGATTGGGAAAACTCCTTGCTGATCGAATATTGAACCCAGTACCACTGCTGCAATGGCGTCCAGACCTCGACGTTTTGGTACGTGAAAATTCCTATCCACGCGACGAAAGCAAGGACTAAAGCCACAAGAGTCGACCACAGCCAATTTTTCGACAGGCCCAGCGATTTCCCGTCGACCCAATAACCGATTCACTTTTCACCCCCAGCTCCTGGGAACCTTCCGTAGTTCGCCGCGCGGACCGACTGGACTATTAAAGACGCTCCGAAAAACGTTGGTCATCTCAACTCGCTTTGGAAACTGATGCTTGGTCCAGCCTTTCTCGTGCCTTTTTCAGCTTGTCCGAGTCAGCCCGGTCGATCAGCCGCTGCATCTCCTCGGCTGTCAGTGGTTCGCCCTTCGCTTGCTTGAAAAGTACGTTCAGGAGGATCGCTCGAAGCGCCACCACCTCAGCCATGACCGCATGGGCTTCGCCCCCGGTTCCGTTCACCTTCTCCGGCTGGCCGTTCGCACTGGCCAGCATCACCTCCCGGCACCATTCGCCCAGCGTCTTCGAGGCCTTCTGAGCTGCCTGCTCCAGCCG
Organism: uncultured Acidobacteriaceae bacterium; assembly: GCA_963819145.1. Classification (GTDB taxonomy): domain Bacteria; phylum Acidobacteriota; class Terriglobia; order Terriglobales; family Acidobacteriaceae; genus Sulfotelmatobacter. The sequence goes on along the minus strand of CAWFVB010000045.1, from coordinate 14,135 downwards.
GGCGAATTCCTCTTCGCTGACCTTTGTTCCTATGGACTTGGTGCGCAGATTCGGCTTGACCATGGACTAGTCTTCCTCAACGTCACCACGACGCAATCTCTTGCGTTTTCAAATAGTTCGCGGACGGTAACCAAAAGTTAGCCTGCAGCTCCCATTCTGGGGTGACGTGTCATTCTTCAGCCGCTGCGAAGCAGCGTTTTCCAACCTCACCTGGACACCCGATCTGTCTGGAACCCCAGCAGCCCGACTCAAGCACCTTCGAAAGCCTGAACCCGGCTATCCATGAACCGCCGAAACTCATCTAGAACCCCTGGGGGCGGAGCCACCTTATAGTCCTCACTGCCGGGGCTCATCAGCATCCCATCGACGAACACGTTATGGGCATCACCGTCGTCCGGCTCCATGAGCGCAAACAGGATCATTGCCTGGTCCCGTTCAGAAACATATGCCCGCCGATCTCGCCTATCCAGCAGCAGGCAGTGGCAGGTCGGCAGCTCAGCTCCCCGTCTCATGATCTGCTCAAGCGGGGGCCGTTCGGTTCCGGAAGGGAACTTCCCATACAGGGTGGGATAACGGCTTTCGGGCAAGTACGGGGCTACCGCTGGGTGGTGAAGAAACCAAGACCACAGGCTACCGTCCGAAGGCAAATCGTCGCCCCCGTCGCTGTACCCAAATTGAGGGGAACCGGCTGTGTATCCGAACTGTACGAACCGTAGATTTCCCTTGTAACCGAAAGCAGTCTCGAACGAGTCGGGTACCGGAAACGGGAGTGGGATAGCGCCGACAAGCGTTGGCGACATGTCGTCCTCAGGAACCTGCCAGCCCAGTTTTTGGACGGTGCGCCGCGCCTCCTTCACAAGATGCCGATGGACCTTCGAGGCCGCCAACCGGGTCCGATGTATTCCGCCCACAGATTTCATTGCGCCATCCTCTGCCGGCAAGGGCGTTGAGTTGTCGATTGCACATCGGCAAAGACTTCTCTGAGCTCATCGGGTTTCCCGGCCCGTATGTAAGCTTCGTAGGCGTCGTTCATTGTGGACAGCGCTTCATCCTCCCTGCCTGCGGATTTCAGCGCGAAGCTGTACAAAAGCCAAAGTTTCGGATCGGATCTATCGGATTCGAGAGCCCGCGCGCAGCACTCAAGCTCCTTCTCGTACATGTCAAGCATGTGGTAAGCCAACGACATTCCTGTCCACGCTCTGATGTTCTTGCCGTTGTTGTCCGGGTCGAGTTCTAGCGCACGATCGAAAGCTTGTACTGCGGATTGCAGACGTGCTCTATTCGTTTCCTCTGGGTCTTGGGTTCGGTAAAGGGCTAAGCGGCGGAGCGCGAAACCGAGATTGAGCCATGCGCCAGTACTCCGAGGACTGGTCCGGTGTTGCAGTAGGACCAGAGCGAGCACCTCGGGAGCAGAAGCTGAAAGGTTTGTGGGAAGAACAGCGCCGTCCTCGTACATACCCCCCAAGAACCGCCCGGCGAAATCGGCTATGCTCTGGCTGGCCCGGCCCCTAGATTGTGCGTCCGCATGCCAGCGGAGCACTTCCTTGATCTCGTCGGGCATATTCTCGAGAAATTGGTTTTCGGCGTCTGTCACGGTCGTCCCGTACTTTCGCAAATCAAGCTGGCGTTCGTTGCTTCTCGATCTGGACCAATTCGGGCTTCGCTCTTTTCCCAGCACCCAAATCAACCTCTTTACCCTTGGCGTAGATGGGATGGCGGCCATGCGTCCGATTCCATTCGGTCAAGCTTGCGGTTTGGTGCACATGCTCGACGACACTTCGCCAACGACCTCCGTTGTAGGCGCAAAAACTGATTTCCCCTTCTTGAGTCGCCATAGGAGTCCTTGAGTCGGACATCGTTGCAAGGTCGTAGTTGTAGAGATCCTGGAAGCTCATCGGAGTGATCATCACGAGTTTCCACGGCTCCTTATATAAGTAAGCTCGCTGCGACCAGTCTGAGCCGCTGCCGCCAACCCTATAAAAACAGTCCGCAAGCAATTTGCGAAGCTGGCCAAATCCAAAATCGGCTGGAGCCTTGGTGCGATCGAAGTTGCGTACCGCTGAGAGCGAGACCATTGCCTTAGTGATTGCCGGTCGCCTCCCGAGATCTGTGATCTCCACAAGGTCACGGAGGAATTGCTCCACGTCGAAGAACTTCGCCACGGGGACTATTTCTCTTGTGTGGGAATTGATGAGAATCGGGGAGAAGATCCCATGATTGGGATGGATATCGCAAAAGAGGCTTCCTAACTCTGCATCCGGATGGAGAACATCGCACAGATGGGCGAAGGCTGCGTAGGCAGAGACGGGGAACCAGTCGCGCATGGGTTGCCAGTCAATCGACGTTTGCTTTTCCAAGTCGTACGCGATTTGCGAGACCGGATAACGTTTGGTGTAACGCTCATCATCCGATACTCCTTCATCCCGACCGCAGAACATCACAGGCTGAAAAATAACGCCGTGAATCTTGTCTAGCGTGTTCTGCTACAAAGCGGACGATATCGCCCAACCCATCGTTGTTCAGCCCGTTCACCACGGTCACCTGGAGCGTAGTTTTCATTCCCGCGGCGGCAATGTTGTCCAATGCGGATCGCTTCACGTCCATGTTGTTCCCGATTCCTCGATGGCTGTTCTTTGCTTCCGTGGTGCCATCGAACTGGAGATACACCGCGTGGAGTCCAGCCGCCCGTGCCTGGGCCGCAAAATCCGTCTCTTGGGCAAAGCGGATTCCATTGGTGGCGACATGAATCCGGTGGAAGCCCATGCTTTTTGCGTGGCGGATGGCCTCCAGAAAAATCGGTGAGAGTGTTGCCTCTCCACCGGAGAACAGAACGTTGATTTCTCGTTGAGGTTTGAAGGACATCGCCCTTGCAAAGAGATCCCTCACGTCTTGAATATCCAATTCGTGAATGAAGCTAGTGGCGTTTGCATCCATATAGCAGGGCGAACAAACCATATTGCAGCGGTTCGTCAAATCGACGATCAAATACGACCCTCGTCCCGTCTTGATGCTGTTTGCGCCGTGATTGTGGACTCTTTCATCTCCGACACATCTGAAATCTCTACCGAAAGCAAGGCTCTCCATCCTTCGGAAGAAATCGGGATGATCGGAAAGCACGTCTTCGAACGGACCGTGTTTTTCGCACGCCTTACGCATCAGAATGCGTCCGGCTTCCTCCAGGATTTCTGCCTCGATAATTCCGGGCTTATCCCTGAAGTCAGCAACAGCGGCGTCACCGTTGATCACCGCGTCCACTGCTTCTCTATTGCAGTCTGGGCATAGTGAGAGTGTCCTCCTAGGGACGCCAGATGCCATTTGTATTCTTTCCCGACTTCTGAGAAGCGGGCCGGGCGCCCAAGCCGGACGCGGGGACTGTCCCTTGGGCAAGATTGCATTGACGTTTCTAGCGAATGACCATGCGGCGTTCGATGCGGATTGGGCAAAACTGGCTCGCTTGGCGGACATAGGACAGAACCTCCTCTGGGGATTTGTTCGAAGGCGGGATCACGACAAACTGCGACAACATGGGGAACCTGCAGAGAAGTGGTTGCTCTATTCTACATTGGAGTCAACCCGCGCTAGAGGAATTTGTTGCTTCGCCACCGTATTTGGCTTCATCCAGGAGCATCATGCCGCTACCTCGGGACTTTTGCCTTTTTGAGGCTTCACATCCGCCAGAAGCGTGCGAAGTTCGCCCAGAATGTCGGGATGATGCTTATCGAGGTGCTTCTCAACCCGAGAGTTCGAGAGCAAACGCTCAATATAGCCACACGCTATGGAGAGCGTGAGCATGTCTGTTCCGTAAGATTCCTCCACAGCTTTAAGTTCGCGAATCAATAGGTCGGTTTCCTGCTCAAGCATCGCCTGAGCCGCTCGCGAGGTCGCTTCAATCGTTGGCTTGCGCTTTGAGGGCACCTCCACGAGCAATTCAGGACGAGTCACTTCGAGTAGCGCTTTTGCGAAGCGCACCGTATGGGTACCGGTGGCACGCATGTGTTCAGCGGCTTCGATCTGCCGAATCGGCTTCATTTTCTTAAGGAAACCAAACACGGCAGGAGAAACGTCGCGATTTCGTAGGATTTCAACTGCCTCTTTGCAAATTCCGTCGAGCATATTTCGACGTTGTCTGATGGCCGAAACGCTAACATTCAACACCTGAGCTAATCGCTCTTCGGTTACACCGTGGGAAAGCGCTTTCTGCATCATGAAGTACTCGGCAACAGGCGGGGCGTGGTTCACTTTCTTGTTATATGTGTATGCCTCGTCGTCCATAGCAAAGATTGTGCGTACCTCTGTCACACCCCGCTGCTTGAGAATGTCCAAACGAGCGTGGCCGTCGAGCAACAGGTAATCCCTCGGCCCGCGCGGATACACAACGAGAGGTTCAATTAAACCAATATGTTCCAGGGAAGCGCTAATTCGCTTGTAGGTTGTGCTCTTTCGAAATTCAAGAGACAACTCCTTCTGGGGAACAATGGTTTCAATCGGAAGGACAACAACTTGCTGGTTGAATGCAGGTTTCACCTTTGAGTTTGCCACGTGTGATCTCCTTTCTATGTGAGGCGAGCCGCGAGCTGTTCAGGCATATCGACCAGATTCTCGGCTCGCAAAAGCGTAGTGAAGTGTTCGTCCTGCATGAGGCGACGTATAGCGCTGGTGAGTAGCAGCAGCCGTTCCTTGGTGAGGTTTGCTTTCTGAACAAGGTGGCGCTGTTCTCGCATCCGGTCCTTGTATTCGCGAACAAGGGCGTCGCCTGTGAGCTTGCGACGAGTCTGAGCCAGCTTGCCCGCCCTTTGCAGCTTTGCAATTCGCTGAGAAATTACGCGCCTGGCACTCTTCAGCTTGTCTCCTCTGAGGTCACCTTTCTCATAAGCCTCAGCCAAGGCCTGTTGCACTTCGTGGTCATTGCCGGTCGCAATCTGGACTGCGACGCTGATCGGCAAACGCCCAGCTTCAACCGCTTGCGCCAGCCCTTCCTCTCCCTTTTCCAACAGATGAATGATGCCGTGAATGTATGTACGATCAAGGCCGAGTTTTTGAGCAATTTCCTCGGCCTTATACTTCCGCTCCCGGAGGCTCCGAACTTCCCTAAGTAGATCGCGATTTGATGGACCCCGCCTGGCAAAATTCTCGACGAGGCTCATCACCATCTGTTCTTCCCGAGGAGCATCTGTCACGACAGCCGGGATTGTAGCCTCGCCCAGAGCATGGCAAGCCTCCATTCGCCCTTGCCCGCAGACCAGATCGTACCTCGTGCCATCAGGCTCAAGCTCGCGCCGAGATACTGTGATTGGCCGCTTGAGGCCGACCGCAGCGATGCTCGCGACGATCTCTTGAAATCTTCCTTTGCTCCGAGTGCGTGGGTTCGTTACTCGAATTTCAGAAATAGGAATATTTTCAATGTCAGTCTTGTTCACGGTATCTCCTCAATTGAGGTGCGGCGTGCCATGCTCAAAAAGAAATCCAGATTGTCAAAGCGATAGGAATCCAACCTGATGCCGTTTTCTCCAGCGAGTCTGAGCTGGGCGGTCAAAGTCTCGATCTTCGGGAAGATGTAATAATCAAGAATATTCTCGTTAGTTGGCGTGAGGCGGGCTGCAATCGTGATGTCGGGATCGAGAGTGTTTTCAAGCCTAATGAGCCAGCGATGTCTCCCGGTTAAGGTTTCGCGGCAGCGGGAGATTACGAGAGAAGCTGTGAATTCTTGATTGATCTCTACCAGACCATTCTTCCCCTCGCAAATTTCGGCACCCTGGTTCTTCAACTCCTCCATAATTCGGGAACACTGATCTTTGTGATATTCGCGCATTGCAGCGGTTGATCTCTATGTATCTGAGGTCTCGCAGCGGTGTGTAGCCGATCATGGGCATATGCTCGCGCCAAGCCGCCGAACCGTCGTTGGTAGACCGCACTAGATGGCATGTCCTCCGCTTCATCAATGATGACGCCTGACACCTCGCCAATTCGGGCGAGAAGACTCCGTAGGCGTTCAAGCAATTGCTCATCCGTCAGGTGTGTGTGCCGGCTTTCGATGATCGCAAGCGCTTGTTTGAACTGTTCCACCGGAACGATCGGGGTAAAGGCGTCGTCGCACCTGATCCACATCTCGGGTGGGTTGACGACTCGTTTCCGCTTGAGTTTGAACGATCTGCGGTTATAGACGTTTGCGCCACCGTATTTGGGATTCGTAAGGATCTGGTGTACTATCCCGCGCGTCCACGGGCGCCCTAGATCAGTTACCAGGCCGCGTCCATTAAGCCACGCAGCGATTTCCCTCTCTGTTGAAGGCCCTTGCGTGAACCGATCATAGATTTGCCGCACCACCTGAACTTCAGATTCCGGCCCTGGAACTAGGATGACGCGATCAGTTTGAATGCTCTTATGGACGCCTCGGGCTAAAATCTCCTTGGGATTTCTGTCCCGATCGACTAATTGCCTGCGCAGCCCGTATCCGGCGGGTCCACCCTGACGGAATCCATGTTCAATTAACCTGCACTGTCCGGCAAACACCTTCACAGAGAGTTCGCGGCTGTATTCACCAGCCATCGTTCGCTTTATGGTCTTGAGCAAGGTCGATGACAGGCTCCCGTCATTCTCGAACTGCTCAGCGCAATAGTGGACGCGAACGTTGGCTCGTTTACAGATGTACTCGTAATAGGCACTTTCATCCACATCCTGGAATCGCCCCCATCGACTCACGTCGTATACCAGGACATCGGTGTAATCAGCGCGTCCGGTCTCGACATCGCGAATCAGGTCGCGCAACCCGTTCCTGCCCTCAATATTCAGACCGCTCCTCGCTTCATCCGAGTATGTGCGCACTATTTGCATTTTGCGGCCGTCCGCATAACGGCCCATCGCGTCCATCTGGTTTTCTGTGGAATATTGCTGGTGTTCCGTGGACATCCTGACGTACTGGGCTGCTCGGGCAGGTCCCGCAGTCTTCTCAGAAGCGCTCTCTCTGACGGACCTCATTTCGTCCCCACTTCCGAAAACTCGTTAAGAGCTGATTACCTGAGGTTGCGCTCGTGCCGATCTAGATAAATATTTGCGACGTGGAGTTTCCGCCTTTCCGCGTAGCGGCGAATGGCGGATTTCTGCTTGGTTGAATGCGAATGGTTTTCGGCTGAGATACGGACGTATCCTGCCACGCGAACGGGTTCCGTTCTCTTCTTAGGAATGCGTACTCGGTCGGTCCCCATCTCGTGCTACCGATTCTTGCTAGAAGCTGTTTACATCATGTGTGTTGACGGCGTGAACAATGCGTCTTGCTCGAAATGGCCGTTCAATCGGGATTCGTTCTCGCATGGCGCTTGCTCGCTGAAGGGAAAGTCTTGCGGATACTTCTCGAACCACTGAGGAGAACCTGCAATGTAATCAGCATCATAAAGAAAACTTCTGTTCGCCTTTGTTAAATTCTTGTGACAGAGGAAAGCCTTTGCTTGCGGGTTTTTGCCTCAAAGATGTCTCAAACGGAGGAAGAATTTTCCACAGGAATCTTATCCCTGCTCACATAGCAGCGAGCGTGTGCCGTATTCTTGAGGGATGGCTGCAACCGAAAGGTAGGTTTCTCTCATCGCCGCCGTCGTAGATGAGCGGCTGAAGAACGAATCAAGCCGCGCAGGTCTCCAAGACCTGCGCGGCGGCGGATTTCTGATTGAGGTAATCGGCAGCCCGTTGCGCGTGAGCGGCTGCTGCAAAAATAGCACGATTGTCTTTCTTGAGGACTTCCAGCCAAGTCGCGATATAGGCGGCGTTTTCTTCGCGCGGCTCCTCGTGAAGTTCGAGATCGGCGCACAGAAAAGCAGATCCCAGCTCGGCAACGAGTTCTTCGCGGCTGTAACCTTCATCGCCCCAGCTCTTGCGGCCGAAGTCACGGTTAAGGCGCTGCGCGTGTTTTGTCCAGTGGGTCAATTCGTGGGCGAGGGTGGCGTAGTAGCTCTCGGCGTCCCGGAACGCTTCGAACGGCGGCATCTGTACGTAATCTAGTTCCTGCGCGTAGTAGGCACGATTCCCGCCGTGTTTGATCGTGGCGCCCAGACTGCCGAAAAACTTCTCCGCATGGTCTATGCGCGCCACAGGATCGTGCGTCGGAACAGCCTTAGCGTAGTAGATTTCGGGCAACCCTTCGATCTGCTCGACGTTGAAAACCGTGTAGCCCTTCATGTAAGGGATTTCGCGCTCGACATCTTCGCCGGTCTTGTCGTCATGCTCGGTCCGCGTGATGGCGTTGGCGTAGACCACGAGTGAGCCTTTCTCGCCCTTGCGGACATGCGCGTTCAGCTCGATGGACTGTAAGCGTCAGAGGAAGTACACGATTGACAACGTCGTGGCGGCGTATTGCGTGAGAACATGCCTATCTTGTTTTACTTTTCCGAACTATCGACCCGCAATTGCCGGGGAAAGTGCAACCGATCTGTCCGCGGCGACGATGTGTTCTCCGCCGTCTTACTCGCAAAAAGCGCGATCTGATGCGGCCACGCATTGCAACCCAGGGCAACACTGGTGACCGAGATAACATTGTTGTCCGCGGGTCCGGCACTGGCCCGCGACACCAGTGCCGCTTAGAGAGACCGTCTGCGGACTGTCGGCTGCGCTGTCAGCAAATGAGAGTTTGCCGTTCAAGTTCCCCGTATTGCCGGGCGTGAAGGTCACGCTGATCGTGCAGCTCGCCCCGGATGCGAGAGTCGAATTGCAAGTGTTCGTTTGGCCAAAGTTAGCACTCACTGTAATACCGGTGATACCGAGTGTCGTCGTGCCGTAGTTGCTCAGCGTGATGGTCTGCGCCGAGCTGGTTGTGTCTGTGTCCTGGTTGCCAAACGCTAGACTCGTCGGCAACAAGGTAGCGTTGGGTCCGGAATCACCGCCCTCGCCATTCAAGGAAAGCGCTTGTGGACTACCCACAGCATCGTCGGTGATGGTGATCGATGCACTGCGCTCGCCCAACTGGCTGGGCGTGAAAGTCACATTCATGGTGCAGCTTACTCCCGCGCCGAGGCTCGAACCACACGCACTGCTCAGGTCGAAATCCGTGGCGCTGGCACCGGTTATGGCCACGCCATTGATTGCCAGCTCTGAGCTCCCAGTATTGGTCAGCGTCTCGACCTGCGAGCCGCTCGCGGTTCCGACTACCCAGACGCCAAAACCCAGGCTCGCAGGTGCGAGACTCAGAGTGGGAGTCGGCGGCGGAGCGGATGATCCGCTGCCGCAACCATTGAGCAAGGACAAGCCACAGAGTATGAGCGCGATGCAGTTTTTCACAATGCCTCCTATACGCTACGCGACCGTTCACCGCCCTTCCGCGTTCCATGCTCCCGTTTGACCGGGGTTGAAAGTCAAGCCGCGTCTGCCAAAAGGACGGAGCGGACGCGGAGCTGGGGTCGTCCGTTCTTGCATAACCGGTGCTGGACCTTGGCGAGTTGCGGCGGCCGCGTCCAGCAGGCTGTAGTCGCAACCTTCGATGTCGGCATGGTTCTCATCGCACGGGATCAGCAGGAGAGCGTGTGTGTCGCCATTCGCGAGTGAACCGAAAGCGGCAATCTCCCCCCGATCATCAATGAAGGACGCTGAATACAACTGGAATGGCGAGCCGGGAGGAATCAATGTGTTCAAGTCAGCCATGGAGCCGTTCTCCCACAGAAACGGGACAAAGGAGTAGTCGCACGTCCACGAGAGACCCACAATCTGTGACTTTGAATTGATAAAGTCGCCCTCGCTGTTGGTAGTTCCATCGACGGTCCCCAGGTCCATCATCACGCCCTTCCTCCACAAGAAGGCGTGCTGTATCGGACCTACGAGCGAACCGGGAGGACATGAAGCTGGGACTCCGGCAATGCCGACAATCTCCCCGGCTTCATTAATCCAACCAGCCTCGCCGTTCCCGTCCCCTCCAAATGGCGGCGCGATCAGGTCGATGAGTTTCGCGCCGTCCCACAGGAAGGGGTGGAGTTGTTGATCGCCGGCTATTGTCGTCGCCCCGACTACTTGACCCCGTTCGTTGAGGCCATTCACCGACCCTAATTCAGTACCCCCAAGTGAGCCAAGGTCGGTCATTCCGTTCTCCTTGTCCCAAAGGAACGGGTGAAAGGTGGGAATACCCGTCGTAGGGTTCGGAACTGAATTCGTATAAGACATCCCTGCCACCAACCCGTGTTGGTTCACCAGGACCGCGGATGCGTCGGCGCCGCCCAGGGTCCCGAGGTCCCGCATTCCATGTTCCTTGTCCCATAAGAATGCCCGGGTTTGTGTTCCGTTAGTCGAACCGGGAAGAGTGAATAACAAATCATAGAAAGAGAATTCATCGGGAACCGCGTTGAGGGAAGTTCCCGCCACCTGCCCGCGGTCATTGACAGCCGAGGCGTAACTCACATTTCCCCCAAACGTCCCGAGATCGGTGATCTGTCCGTCCTTCCAGACGACCCCGCGGACCTCGGGAATGCCGGTCAAGGGATCGATCGCGCCGTTTTGGGACATTCCGACGATCATCCCCTTCGAATTGATCCACAAGGCTGCGCTGCTGGCACCGCCAGGAAGCACGCCTAAATCGGTCTTGGCCCCGTTTCGCCATCGGAATGCGTGGGACACGAAACAGTCTGGGTTGAAACACAACCCCGGATTGGGATCCGCCATGGATGTATCTGCCCAGCCCGCCAGAACTCCTTGTTTGTTAAGCACCGGGGCAATTTCGAAAATGAAAGGGACGAAACCAAACCGATCGCTCAAGCTGAGATCGTCAAAATAACTCGACGGACCGCCAAGCGTGCCTATGTCGATGAGCTTGTAATGGTGGTGCTGTTGATGGTGATCTTGATTGCCCTGCGCGGCGAGCTGAGATGCGCACACCAGCCCCGCCAACAAAATCATCGCGGTGATGCACAATGTCTTGGATTTCATGGTCCTCCTTAACTATGTCTTCGTTAATTTCTCGGCCCACGGCGCCGCCCTGGAAGTGCGGCCGATATCCTCGTCGCATGGTCAATGGAATCAGCGTGCGGGTAGTCGCGTCGCGAACTACCAGACCCGGATGAGAAGCAATCGTGGTTGTATCCACCAGGCTGTAGTCGCAATCCTCGAGCCCGGGATGATTCTCGTCGCATGGGATCAGCAGGTAGGCGTGCTGATCACCGTTGGGCAGTACACCTTGCGCGACGATCTCCCCTCGATCGTTGAGACCAGAGGCGGCGAATAGTTGCACACTGGCGTTAGGTGGCACCACCAGAGCATTCAGATCCGCGATCGACCCCCGCTCCCATAAGAACGCGTGCAGGTATGCGAAACTGTTCTGCATGGTGTCCTGGCTGGCGCCGACCACCTGACCCTTCGAATTCACGACAAAGGCCACGCTGTTGGGATCGCCGTCCACAGTCCCAAGATCAACCAACTTGCCCTTCCGCCAGAGGAATGCGTGGGCTGACTGATCCCCTGTATTGAATGCCCAGCCCACGACTTCTCCCGTCTCGCTGACCCAGTTCGCGCTTCCAACATCACCGCCGAGCGTGCCCAGGTCTCGGAGCGAACCTCCGTCCCAGAGAAAAGGATGAGAGGATTGGTCACCGGTCACATTCATAGCTCCAACAAAGTGCCCACGGTTGTTCATGCTGTTGATAGCCCGAACGGCGGAGCCACCGATTGTGCCCAGATCGCGCATCTCTCCGTTCTCCCACAGGAACGGGTGCTGCGTCGGGATCCCTGTGGCGGGGTTAACTGCCGAATCGGTCAAAGACCACCCGGCGACTTGACCACGATCGTTGATAAACGCCGCGAAAGCGTCCGGTCCGCCGAGCGTGCCCAAATCTTTCATTTTTCCGTTCTCCCACAAAAAGGCACGGCTTTGCTGCGCTGCGCCATAGCAAAGGAAAAACGAGTCGGACACTGTATTGGCGGCACATCCCACCGCCTGCCCGCGGTTGTTGACATCGAGCGCGACGCTTTCGTCTCCGCCCAGACCTCCAAGATTGATGAGATCCCCGTCCTCATACAACACCGCCTGGAACTCCGGGAATGCGGTCGCCGGATCAATAGCACCGTTCTCGGACAGACCGATGATGAGCCCAGAATCATTGATTCGCAGGGGGCCACTATTGTTGATCGGTGGAAGCGCACCCAGATCCGTGAGGTTTCCATCCTGCCAAACTACTGTGTGAGCCACCAGACAGTCTGCTTCGAAGCAGGCGGGGGAGTAAGGATCAGGGGTGGTCGTTTCCGCCGTCGAGACCACGGTGCCCCGGTTGTTGATGTCGCGCTCGCCCTCAAAGCCCAAGGAGCTGTTGGCACCACCGAGCGTGCCCGTGTCGATGAGTTTGTAGTGATGGTGCTTGTGGTGATGATCTCGTCTGTCCTGCGCGGCCAGCCCAAACGGCATCGCCAGCGCGGCAGATAAGGTAATCGCAGCAAGATACATCGATGTATTGAATTTCATGTTGGCTTCTCGTGATCTCTTGCGTCAGCTAAATCCTTGGGCCGAATGCGGGGCTGGGGAAGTGATACCGATTCATCCGGCGCATAAGTGATTGAGGCAACGTGCGACTGGCTGCGCCGCTGACCGCCGCCCTCGGACGAGACGCAACGTCATTTCCCTCCACCATGCTGTAGTCGCAGCCTTCGACGCCGGGATGATGCTCGTCGATGGGATCAGCAGATATGCGTGGAGGTCACCATTTGCAAGAACCCCGAGGCCGCTCGTAATCTCTCCGCGATCATTGATCGATTGTGACCCCGTTAATATCATGTCGGCGCCGCTGACCAAATCGTTCAAATCGACCATCGGTCCACCGTTCTCCCACAGAAACGCATGGGGAAGGCTGCCATCGCAGGGAAAGGATGCACCTACGACCTGAGTTTTGGCGTTGATGCCGCTCGCGCCGCTGACACAGCCACCCGCAAGAACTCCCAGATCCCTCATCTTTCCCTTCGTCCACAGGAAAGCATCGGTCGAAGCAGTTGCGCTGGCTGGTAAATCCGCAAACCCGACTACTTCTCCGGCTTCATTGATGGCGTTCGCTACTCCGGTCGGGCGCCAAAGGTTCCCAGGTCCCGCATGGGTCCGGGCTTGGTCCAAAGAAAGGGATGAAAGTAGACATCGCCGGCGAGATTCGAAAAGCCCACGACCTGTCCTCGGTTGTTGAGCGCGACCCCGTCTCCCTCAGCACCGAACGTGCCGCCCAGCGATCCCAGGTCAATCATTTTGCCGTTCGGGTGGCGCTCTGTCGGAGGTTCCCAAAGGAATGGGTCGACCGCCATGTCGGACGTATACGAAAAACCGGCGATCTGTCCACGCTCATTGATGAACGGAGAGAACGCATCGGGACCGCCGAGGGTCCCTATATCCTGCATCCCGTTCGTTTTGTTCCAGAGAAACGCCCGCGTTTGCGTCCCCAGGCCCAACAGGGAAGACGGATCCGGGATCGCATTGCCGGAGAACCCCGTGACCTGTCCGTGGCTGTTAACCATGCCCGCCCCGCTCTCATATCCGCCGAGGGTTCCAAGGTTTGTGATCTGGCCGTCCTGCCAGAAGACGGCATTCTCCTCAGGCCAGCCCGTTATAGGATCGAGCGCACCATTGATAGCCTCGCCGGCGATCAACCCGTTCTTGCTAATCCCGCTGGGGAAGGCGCTGTAGCCGCCGGGAAGCGATCCCAGATCGACAAGTTGTCCATTCTGCCATTGGAACGCATGAAAAATGTACGGGTCCGAAACGCCCCCGGGCGCGATTAGAGGATTGAAGTTTGGGTAAAAGGGGTCCGCAGTGCCTGTGTCCGCCATGCCGATGACTGTTCCCCCATTGGTCAGCGCCGGCTCTATCCCGTCATTCCTGCTCTGCGGACCACCGAGCGTTCCCAGTCGATGAACTGGTAGTGATGGTGCTTGTGGTGATTGTGATTGTCCTGTGCGACTAGCCAAACGGGAACCAGCGCAGCGAATAGGGTCATCGTGGTAACGAAAATCGGAATCCTAGAGTTCATAATCACCTCCGCGTACAGCAAGTTCTTGCCGCCAACAACTCCCCTGATCGCGAGGGATCTTATGTTGAAACGGACGGTAAGTCGATGCACTGGCGCTGACTTCGCACTGAACTGTGGCTGAACACTGAATTGCTCAACGAAAGACGGCAAAACTGGAACCTCCCTCCTCGATGT
>CAWFVB010000044.1:0-25905 GCA_963819145.1 uncultured Acidobacteriaceae bacterium | reverse complement strand
TTTCAGCAGGTTGCTTTTTCGGATCAGGAGACAGGTGAGTGCGACGAGTTGCGGCTGAACCACAGCGATGGAGAAGCGGAACGATTCTATCGAGACCTGAAGTCGAGAGGAACCAGCGTACGTGTAGGCATGGAGGCTACCGGATATTCACGATGGTTCGAGCGGCTACTCGCTGAATTAGGTTTCGAGCTGTGGATCGGCGATCCCGCGGAAATCAAGGCCAAGCGAGTAAAGAAGCAGAAGTACGACCGCGAGGATGCCCGACTCCTCCTCAGGCTCATGCGGGAGAATAACTTCCCGCAAATCTGGGTACCGAGTGCCGAGAATCGGGATCTGCGGCAACTACTCTGGCATCGGCATCGGCTGGTGCAGATGCGCACGCGGATCATGAGTCAGCTGCAGGCGTTGGCGATGAACGAGAACAAGTGCTGGAAGAAAAAACTGTGGAGCGAACGGGGACGAGCGGAATTTGAAAAGCTCCCTTTAGGTTTCTGGGCCAGTCGGCGCCGGCAAGAGTTGTTGGAGCTCCTGGACCGGATGAATCCGAAGATCGAAGAGTTAACCGCAGCCGTCGAGCAAGAGGCGAAGAAGCGACCCGAGGCGCTACGGTTGATGACGCATCCCGGCGTAGGTCCGCTTACGGCACTCGCCTACGTGCTGATCATCGGAACTCCGGCACGCTTTTCTCGCGGCAAGCAGATCGGTGCCTACGTAGGAATAATTCCGAGTGAGGATTCCAGCGGCGGCAAGCAACGGTTGGGACATATCAGCAAGCAAGGCAGTTCTTTGTTGCGCTTCTTGCTGGTGGAGGCGGCACAGGCAGCAGCACGAAGCCATCCGGAATGGAGACGTCGTTACATTCGTCTAGCGATGCGTCGGCACAAGAGCATTGCGAAAGTAGCGATGGGCCGAAGGTTGGCGGTCCAGTTGTATTGGATGTGGCGGAATGGCTGCGAATATTCGCAGTCAGTGAAGTGCGGTTCGTACGTGGGACAGCTCGGTAGCGGACATGGTGTGAAGTAGAACACCGTAGAAATGAAGTAGAACACCGTAGAAATGATTGGGCATCCCGCTCCCTGCAAAGGGAGTTCGAAGAAATAATCATGGTCGAAGTTATGATCGAAGAGATGTTTGGGTCGGACTGAAGCCGACCGACAGATTACGAGCGAGCCGTGGTTGTCGAGCGAGAAGCTAACGGAGCAAACAAGACCACTCCCGGGAGTGAAAGGGGGAGTCTGTCTAAAAAGGATTTGACAGAGCCGACATTGTTAGAGATGTCCCCTTCCTTACCTCATTAGAAGTGTCCCTTTTTCGTTTTGATTTGTTGTTGCCGTTGGGGAGTCTGCCGGAGCGAAGCCCTGCGCCGCGGTTTGTGCGGCGCGTTTAGGGCGAAGCGGAGGCGGACTCCCCAATGAGTGCTGACACCTGCGATCCACTCAACTTCTGCAGCTTCATTCTCTGCTCATAGCCTTGCCGCCAGGGATGATCCTGCGCAGGCTTACTTCCTACGCTCTTGGCTGTCTCACCGCGCGGCTTACTTGGCCCTCCCCGCACTACCTGAGGTCGCACCACCAGATCTTTGAAGTCCATGCATTCTCCGCGATAGTGCACTTCTACCGCCCCATCTTCCCACTCACAGACCAGTGCTTTGGCTTTCGTTGGCCCATAGTGCCTTGCTATGAAAGGTCGTCACTGGCTACTACCGCTACCATGCGATCCCGGGGAACATCGCCCAGTTGAGTATATTCGGTCAACGCTTGCGACGATTGTGGTGGCTCACTCTACGGCGCCGCAGTCAACGCAAAGTGGCGTGGGATCGGCTTCTGCCGCTCTTCAAGCGGTGGATTCCCTCCCCACGCGTTCTGCATCGCTGATCGCCCCCCGCACAGATCCGTACGGGCGCGTCTACGCATACGGCTCCCACCTTGGATGGGTGGCGAGGAAGCGGACTATAGGACAAGGATGATGATCGTCCCTACCGCGTCAGTTGGCCCCCTGTTCCTCCAGTATCGAGGATGAAGAGTTTTCATAGAAGTTCTGCATCTCCATCCGCTCCCTCGAAAAACTCAACCGAATCGCGCCCGCGAAAAGCTTCTCACGAAATTCGGCTAGACTAGTTTCTGTCGCGAAACGCAAAATACCACGTCAAAGCAGGCGTTCGTACGCTTTTCTCATTATTTTTCTCTTGACAAGTATATGTGTAGTATGGCACATATACACTCATGAAAACGCACCAATCCGAATCTCCTTCCGATGTCTGGCGCTGGTTTCAGAATCAAGCGGAAAGCCTCGGGCCCGCTGTTCTTGGCTCGCTCAGCTTGCGACGCAGTCCTTGTGTCCGCGAGAACTGCCCCGCTTGCTTGTCGGGCGAACAGCATGCCAGTTACGTCGTGTACGGCCGCCTGAAAGGACGCCGGTTTGCTGTCTATGTTCCCGAAGAACTTGTGCCGGAGGTACGCCGTTGTTTGGAAAACGGGCGTGCTCTGCAGGAACTGCTCTACCAAGCGGCACCGCGCTATGTCAAAGCATTGAAACGGGAGCGGGACAAGGCCTCGAAAAAAGCGGAGAACTGAACCGTGCCGAGAACTGCGAAGCCGCAGATCAGTTTCGCCGAGTGGGAGTTGCTGCAGCAGGGCATTTTGCTGGAGCCGCTGCTGCAGACCATCTCCGATTTTCTTGATGACCACGAAGAGATGATCAAGGCCGTACGGCGTGATCTGGAACGAGGTCTGAAAAATCCCGCGACCGGTCGCAACGGATTGGCGCCACAACAGGTTCTACGCTCCCTGATCCTCATGCGCGTCAAGAATTGGAATTATCGCGAGCTGCGCGAACGGATCGCCGACGGGTACACGCTGCGCCAGTTCACGGATTTCTACTGTCAGCCGGTGCCAAAGCACGATGCGTTCAACCGTGCCTTTAACCGGCTAACTCCACAGACGCTGCAGGCCGTCAATGAACTGGTGGTGCAAGCGGCGGTGGATCTGGGCCTGGAAGATGGCCAGAAACTTCGCGTGGACTCCACGGTCGTACAGACCGACATTCATCATCCGACCGACAACACGTTGTTATGGGATGTCGTACGCGTGATCACGCGCTTAATCGGCTGCCTCGCCGAGGCCGTTCAGCAGCATATTCAAGGGTTTCGCAATCGCACGCGGGCAGCGCGGCGTCGGATGCAAGAAATCCAGCGGTTGACGCCCAAGGAACGGCACGAGCGACAAACCGAGAAATATCGCCAACTCATCGGAATAACCGAAGAGGTAGTCAACAGCGCACGAAAAGTATTGCAGCAGACGCGGAAAGCGCGCGGCAAGAATCTGGTCGCCAACCTGACCATCGCCGAACTTCGCAAGGAAATCGCCCACTACTGTGAACTGGGAGACCCTGTGATCGATCAGACGCGCCGTCGCGTGCTCCAAGGAGAGCAAGTTCCCAACGTCGAAAAGATCTATTCCATCTTTGAAACCCACACGGATCTGATCAAGCGCGGCAAGGTGCTAACACCGGTGGAGTTCGGTCACAAAGTCTTTCTCGCGGAAAGTGCCCAAGGGTTGATTACGCAGTATGAAGTGCTCGAGGGAAATCCTGGCGACGATCAGCAGGTGGAACCTTCCCTGGAACGCCACAAGGAAAACTTCGGGCGCGCTCCCGAGTTGTATAGTTCGGATCGAGGCTTCTTTAGTGAGACGAATGTGAAGTCATGCAAGAACAAGGGCGTCCAGGTGGTGTGCATCCCGCAGCGTGGCGGGAAGAAAACGGTGAAGCGCAAAGCGTATGAGAAGAGTCCTGCTTTCAAGGAAGGACAGCGCTTTCGAGCCGGCATCGAGGGGCGCATCTCCGTGCTGTTCCGGGGCCGTGGCATGAAGCGTTGTCTTGCGGAAGGGCGCCAGCGCTTTGAGGTATTGGTAGGTGCCGCCGTGCTTGCCAACAACTTGATGAGAATTGCGGCAATGCTATCGAAACGATCGCCGCGCAGACGAAGAGCCGCGTAACACGATTTTTCCGCTTTCTCTCTCCGTGAGGTCGACGTATTTTTCTTAGCCGCACTCTTCCACTCGATCCCAAAATCCATGACCGCAATGGTCTGCACATGTCTTCCCAGGCGCGGCAAATCACTGAAATCTCTATTGCCCAGTCAAATTTTTCCGCCAAAATACGGGTTTCGCGACAGAAACTAGACTAAGGATCGCCGGGCCAATGATGAGATTTTGGACGCAGTTTCGGCTGGTCTATGATCTGACGTCTGGCATGATGTCAAACAAGTTTCAAATCCGCGATCTCGGGCAGGCACATTGGAAGTCGTACCTGGAGTGGAGCGGGGGAGGGGTTAGCGATGAAACGAAGCTGCAACTGGGCAGTGTGGACCGGCGCGTCGCTGGTTTTCCTAGGAGTGGTTAGCTATCCGCTGTTCTTCGTTCGCTTCCCGGGGCTTCGCGATTTTCCGTGGGCGAACCTGCCGATGATCGCGCTTGGGTTGGTGCTGCTCGCCTTGGGGCTTGTGCGCGCATTCCGGCATCCGGATCTGTGTCGCGGCAAAATTTTCGGCAGCATCCTCGCGGCGCTGGCGTTGGCATTCAGCGGATTTTTCCTCTACGGCATTTTCATCGGCGCGCGGCATGTGCTACCCGCTTCGCACGACGCGCCGCGAGTGGGCCAGACGGCGCCAGATTTCACGTTGCCGGATTCGCAGAATCACCCAGTGAGTTTGACGGGTGCGTTGAATTCTCCGTTCACTCCAGAGAGTGCAACCGGCGCCGAGAAGGGCGCGGCCCAAGCAGCCGGCGTGGTTTTGATTTTCTACCGTGGATATTGGTGACCGTTCTGCAACTCCGAGTTACGGAGTTTCGAGAAGGCGCTGCCGGAGTTCGATGCGCGGAAGATTCGAGTGATCGCGATCAGTGTGGATTCTCCCGCGGATTCCGAAAATCTTCGCCGGTCGCAGGGCTATACGTTTCCGATTCTTTCGGACGCACATGAGGACGTGATCCGCAGCTGGGATCTGGTGCACCTGCACGGCCGACGCGACGGCGCGGACATCTCGCGACCAGCAGAATTCCTAATCGATTCGTCGGGGGAGGTGCGCTGGGTGAATCTTACGGAAGATTTCGTGGTCCGCGCCCGGCCAGAAGAGGCACTCGCAGCGTTTGACGCGATGAACAAATCATCGCACCCCGGAAAGTAGTGGCCTAGGGGGCATTGGTCTGCAAGTACCATTCGGGGTTGCTTCCTGATAGCCCCGTGACTGGGGACCGAGGGAGCGCCTTGGAATCAGCAGCAGGCATAAGCGCGCGAAGGTATGGTCTAATTGCCGATCATTAACTGCCAATGGTCAAAGGAGTCCACATGCCCGCCATCACAACCAAAGACGGCGTTGAGATTTTTTATAAGGACTGGGGTTCGGGGCAGCCGATCGTATTCAGCCATGGGTGGCCGCTTTCGGCCGATGACTGGGACAACCAGATGCTGTTCTTCCTGGGTAAGGGCTATCGCGTGATAGCGCATGGATCACTATGCGGATGACCTGGCGGCGCTTACAGCACATCTCGGCCTGAAGGGCGCGATCCATGTGGGACACTCGACGGGCGGCGGCGAGGTGGTGCACTATCTGGCCACGCGTGGGCAACAGGATGTGTACAAGGCTGTGATTATCAGCGCGGTGCCTCCGCTGATGGTGAAGACGGCGGCCAATCCAGAGGGCCTGGCGAAGTCTGTGTTTGATGATCTGCAGGCGCAGCTTGCGGCGAACCGTCAAAGTTCTATCGCGACCTGCCGGAGGGGCCTTTTTATGGATTTAAACGGCCGGGGGTGAAGTCGGTGGAAGCCACCATTGCGAATTGGTGGCGGCAGGGGATGATGGGTGGCGCTAAGGCACACTATGATGGGATTGTGGCGTTTTCGCAGACGGACTTTACCGAGGATCTGAAGAAGATCACGATTCCGGTGCTGGTGATGCATAGCGAGGATGACCAGATTGTTCCGTATGTGGCAGCGAGGCCGAAGTCGGCAAAGCTGCTGAAGAATGGGACGCTGATTACCTATAAAGATTTTCCGCATGGCATGCCTACTACGCAGGCGGAGAAGATCAACTCCGACCTGCTGGCATTCCTCAAGAGCTGAAGCTGCAGCCCCAGATGGTCTCAAACGCCCTGGTACACGAGCGCAATGAAGTTACTTGGATTCTGAAACAGGTTGCCCCACTCCGCGTCATAGCGCGCACCAGGCTTAGCAGCGATCACTTCAGGCAGGGGCTTACCCTGTTTCTTGAGGGCCGCAACCTTATCGCGGATATCAACCAAAACGTCTCGAAATAGGATCAGGTCGGCTTTGCCGCCCACGGCTCCATGCCCGGGAATGACGATCGTCTTGCTGGTCACCTTTGCGATGTTCCCTTCTGCCGCGCGTATGTGGCCGTCGATGCTTCCCCCCGTCCAGTAGTCGATAAAGGGGTAATCGCGGTTCCAGAAGGTGTCTCCGGTGTGGAGAATGTCGGCCTCAGGAAAATGTACGGAGATATCTGAGTCCGTATGGGCAGGTAAGTAGTGCTTCAGCATGAGAGTGGTGTTGTTGATGTGCAGAGTGTGTTCGTCTTTGAAGACGGTGGAAGGAATCGCACCCGCCGGCGCGGCTGGGAAAGTGTACTGAAAGTTTCCTCCGACGAACGTGGCCTCGGAGAGATGTTTGCGCGTGTTTTCGTGCGCCAGGATACTGGCTCCGGCTTCATGGACCCACTCGTTGCCGCCGGTATGGTCGAAATGCCAGTGGGTGTCGATCAGTTGTTTGATCGGATCCGCGTTGATGCTTGCGAGGGCTTTCGAGACGTTTGGACGTGCGGTGACGATTCCCGCATCCACCACCAGCATTCCGTCAGGGCCAGTCAGAACGGCGATATTTCCACCAGCGCCCAAAAGGACACTGATATTGCGTCGAAGGTTTTGAATCGTGACCTTTGCTGTTGCAGCTTCCTTGAACGCACCCGGAACGATGCTACTTGTCTGGGTGATCAGGTGTCTTGGAGCAAGGCAAGCCGCGGCGACCGTCAGGCCTCCAGCAGTAAGAAACTGACGGCGTGAAATGTCGAGTGACGCCTCGGGAATCATCCCAAGATTCTCCTATCGCTTTCGCCTTGGATTTAGGCCACATCTTTGGCCTTTACGCCTAAATCCAGAGCAAAAATCATACCCCGAATTCTTTGGCAAATGGCAAAATGATGCTTACTTCTGTGGCGGGAATTGGATGTAACCGACAAATCGCCGAGTCACGCATGGCACTTTGAAGGACACGCGATACGAGAGAATTTGCTCACGAACACATGGACTCTGTTAAGTGGAACCGGTGGGCCTGACGATGCGGAGCAGCCTTATAGGCCGTCGCAGAGCTATCCGAGCTGGAGCGCCGTGGTTCCGTATTCGGTGTCGAAGAATGCAAACATTTGGTCAATAGATAGCCCGGTTCTACGAGATCTAGACTTCGACGGGGCACTTCATATCGAGAGCCTCATGCGGGCGCTTGGTGGTTAAACTCGTGAACGAAAACATCGAACTTGGCTTGTTGCTGAAGGGAAGTTGGAGCCGGCTGGCCGGGTAGCGATCTTTAGAGTTCGGTGCATGCGTTCGTGGCGTCCGTTCCGTTGCGGATGGCCGGGCTAGATACGCTCGATGGAAACGCCGAGGCGAAGCGACCAAACGGCCAGGCTACTCAGGTTGAACAGACCGTTGGGTGAGGCAAAGGCGATTCAACTCGCATTCCGGGATCGAGGACAAGATGACAAAAATGTAAGGCGCTCGTCATCTTACCGTTTGCGCTCCATTGCTAGACTCCCCTCACCTCAAGGAGCACATGCCCCTGATGAAGAAAACCCAAGGAGGAGGACCGTATATGTTGCAAAAATTCCCTCGAATTAATTCGAGGATTAAGCTTCAGCGTCCGCTCACCGGCCTGCTGGTGGCAATGCTGTGCTTTGCGACGCTCGCCGTTGCTCAGTCCGTGCCGTATCCGACCTACCAGGTAGGCGATAATAAGAACGGCCCTCAAGGTCCGAACTACCCCTCGACCTTACGCACTCCGTGGGTGGTTAGTGACGGTCAGATCATTACTCCGGCCGGCACCCCGGTCTATCTCGGCATCACTACCCGTGCCAAGGCTATCGCGCTGAACCCGAATACCCGCACACACACAGCCGCAGTCCTTCAAATGGAAGCCCCCCAAGCCGTAACCGTTTTCAATACCCAGACTGGCGCGATCGTGCAGAACTACACACCAGCCTACCTCACACCATACGGGCCCGATTCCGACGGCAGTAACCTTGGTATCTCCTACACCCCAGACGGCCAGTATTTGTTGTTCAGCCAGGACGGCAACAACTACTATGGCAGCCTGCAACAAGGCTCGTTCGTTGCCATCGCTAAGGTCGATCCGACCAGCGGCATGCTTTCAGACTATGCCCATGTGCCCGTTCTTATGGACATCAACGCCGAAGGGTATCTAAACAAAGTCAACTGCTTCTCGAACAGCCCTGGGGGAACCACCGGCAGCTTCAATATCCCTTGCGGCTTCACCGTCTCGATGTTCACCGACGCTGTAAAGACCGCCTATCCAACCGGTATCGCCGTCTCGGCGGATAACAAGACTGCTTACGTCGTGCTGGACAACAACAACACGCTTACCAAGATTGACCTGACTGCAACTTCCCCTGCGGAAGGGCCGGAGGTGAATGTTGGTAACATGCCGCACAGCGTGGTAATTTCGCCCGATGGCAAGACTGCCTACGTTTCCAACGAGGGCGGCCGAATTCCTACCGAGAGCGACTTCCGGGAATACTCCAACGGCTGGCCAGTCGTCGCCTCTTCAACGGGCTCCATGGCCAGCGGTACTGTTTCCGTGATCGATCTCACCACCTTTACAGTTACTGCCAACATCGAAACCGGTTTGCACCCGACCGGCATGGCCTTTTGGGGCAAATACCTCCTCGTTGCCAACGCTTACAGCGACAGTCTCTCCATCATCGACACGACCTGTAATCGCGAAGTGGGAAAGATCGACCTCGGATTGCCCATCCGTGTGCCCGGCGAACGTCGTGCGGCGTACGGCGCGGGTCCGAACTCCATCGCCGTTGATGCCCATAAGAAAATCGCTTACGTCGCGCTCTACAACGCCAACGCCATCGCCGTTGTTGATCTCAGCAAATACGAAGACTGCGACCGTTGGGGCTACCAGGGCAACGACGACGACCACGGCTGGGATGATGCTGTCGTCGGGATGATCCCGGTGGGCTATGCGCCAAGTTCCGTTGTGTTCGATGCTGCCGACGATTCGCTGCTCGTCGCCAACGATAAGGGCATCGGTACCACGGGCTTCGACGTGGCCCCCCCTCCGACGAATACTGCCGAAAATTCGTACGCTAAATATTACGGCGTATCGTCCTTCAATACGCACCAGGACCTTGGCACCGCCAGTATCATTCCCGTGCCAGATCGCTTGATGCTTTGGGCGATGACGAGTCAGGTCTACCAGAATAATCACTGGGATCTGTGGCAGAACATCCAATCTGCCTCCGGCGGGAACCACTGGGCTAAGCCCGTGGCAATCCCGAAAAAGATCGGCGATCCTTCGACCATCAAGCACATCTTCGTGATCATTCGTGAAAATCGCACTTACGATCAGATGCTTGGCGACGTGGCCCAAGGCAACGGCGACCCTTCTCTGGCGGTTTTCGGTGACAACTCGACCTACGCCGCATATCCCGTCGTCACCCCCAACGCCCACACCCTAGTGACGCGCTTCCCGCTTCTCGACAATTTCTACGACCCAAGCCGCCAATCCGCTGACGGTCACAACTGGATCGTCCAGGCCATTGCGCCCTACTCCGACGACATCCAGTCGCCCGACTGGCTCCGCGACTATCCTTCTAACGGTGGGGACGCCATCGCCTACCAGAAGAAGGGCTTCCTGTGGGATCAGGCTGCCAAGGCCGGTGTCACTGTGAAAAACTACGGCGAGTATGTTGAGTACAACACCTTCACCGTGCCGGGCTGCACGCTGAACAATTTCACCCAAGCTAATTATTACAACGGCCCGGGCTTCGCCGCAGAGTTGCCCTTCATTGTCACCGACAGCTGCGAGCCAAGCTGGACTCAGTTCTACAACGATACCCTGGAATACGAGGCTGGCAACGAGCCCCAACTCCAGTACTACAACACCATCACCTCCGCCACCCCGCTGCCGAACCTCTATAAGGTCACGGTCCAAAACTATCCGCAATTCGATTTGGGCATCCCCGATCAGTACCGCGTCGACGTCTGGAAGCAGGACTTCGCCAAGGACGTGGCGGCCGGTAAGGTGCCCCAGTTGGAATTCCTATGGATCATGAGCGACCACACGACCGGCCCGCCGAACGCGATTGCCGAACAGGCCGACAACGACCTGGCCGTCGGTCGCGTTATCGACATCATCAGCCACAGCAGCGTGTGGAATGACTCGGCGATCTTCATCGAGGAAGACGACGCGCAGAACGGCGTCGACCACGTGGATGGTCACCGCAGCCCGGGTTATATCGTTAGCCCCTACGTCAAGCAGCAGGTAAACAAAGATGGCACCGGCACCGGCGTCGTCGCAGACAGCACCTTCTACACGCAAGTCAACATGACCCGCACGATCGAGCAGATTCTCGGTCTGACGCCGATGAACCAGAACGACCTTGTAGCCTCGCCGATGCGGACGCTCTTCGTCGACAACCCACCCGCCAACAACTTCCTGCCGTGGAGCCACGTGCCCAATCAGGTTCCGTTGTGCTACGGCGTCGAGGGATATACGCCTCCGGCGAACATTCCTCCCAGCTTCAACACCTGCAACACCACAACCGCCGCCGCGCAAGACAGCCCCAAAGTCAAAGCTCTTCGCGATGGCTGGATGAAGATGAAGTCGCAGGTCTTCGCTGCCAAATATCACATTCCCGACTCCCTGAACCCGGACCTCGTCAGCCACTTCGACTGGTACGAGGCCACTGGGTTTAAGGTCCCATTCCCCGGCGAGAAGACGGTTCGCCCGGCGAGCGACTTCAGCCGCACGGCGCTCGCGGCCAAAGCTGACGTGGACGACTGAGAGACGTTCCGAAATAACTCCAGAGCCCTCTCCCCAGTCATCGGGGAGAGGGCTTTTTATTTGCGCCGAGGGTGCTTGTCACTCTGGAAGCTACAGTTCTCTATTGTCTCCGCCACGTCGTGAAGTGATAGCAACTTCCATATGGTCGCGGCGTGCACGACTCGATATGTCGCGCGTTCGCCATGGCCAGTTCTGCGAAATTACTAAATGTCTGGAAAAGCAAAAGACGCACCACGGGATTTTCGCGCCTAGCGCGAGCGTGGAGAAAATGCGCACGTGTTCACAGGTCAAGGCTGGCGAATATGGGTGGCGGATGAATGCGTTGTCTGCCGGACTTCGTAAATTGTCTGTCCACTTGCAGCCCATCGCCATCCGCCGATAGAGTCCAAACCGCCTTCTGAGGGATCGTATTGGAGTCCTCTTGTTCGGTGGCGTCGAAAATGAGGCTGCTTGCCTCCCAACGCTCAGACGTACGAAATTCATCGCGTTCGAGACCTCTAGGTCGTTTCCGCCTAACCGACATTATTTAGAAGCTGAGTTTCAACATGAATTGCATTTGACGTGGTGTGCCCAAACCCACCGGAGTCGTGTTAAGAGGCAAATAGATCCTGCCGAAGTCGGAAGCCGAAATCAGGCCATCCGGGTTCGCATACTGCGCTCTGTTGAAAACGTTGAACACCTCGGCTCGGAACTGAAGTTGTACACCTTCCGTGATGGGAAAGCGCCTGGAAATCCCCCAATCAGATTGCCAGACCCCGGGACCTCGCAAGAAATTGCGGGGGACATCGCCAAATCCTGACGGGCAGGTACCGCCCGGATAAAGCGGGTCTGGCGTCCCGGGGGTGCAAAAAGCCGCAGGGTTGAGAGTCCCGCCAGCCAAATATAAACTCTGGCCAGGAACAAGATTGGGACGCTGGCTGCTGGTGTTTCCGTCTGGCCCAGTGCCGCTCGTCGTCAGGTTCACGGGGAAGCCGCTACGAGCGATAAAGATACTCGTGATTTGCCAGTAACTGAAAACGGCCCTCAGAAAACCGTTTTCCGAGAGGTACGGCTTACCGGCCCCAAAAGGAAGCTCATAGATGAAATTTGCATTGAACACGTTTCGAGCGTCGAAGACGCTGCTGGCCCTCTCCGCGCATTGCGCGGCTGCCCGAGGAAAGCAGGAAACATTCTGTGGCGCAATGGAGTCGCCGTCGCCGCTTCCATTCGAACCGTCGTCAATGCTGTGGGACAGTGTGTAATTGGCCGAGATCAGCAAGCCGTGGGAGAAAGAACGCTTCAGCGAGACCGCCAGCGCGTTGTACGAGCTATTGCCGATGTTGCCTCGCCAAGGGATCTGGGAAAAGGCCGGATACGGACGCAGGCCGGTGAGCGGATTTTCTACGTTCACATAGGATAACTGCAGCAGATTGGTGCCCTTGCTCCCTACGTAGGAAGTCGTCCAGACAAAATTGGCGGGCAGGGCCTGCTCAACGGAAAGGCCCCACTGGGTTACATACGAGTCTTTGCGATTCCGCTGCTCGGCGTTGGGTGATTGTGTGCCGCTCGAACAGACCGGCTTGCCTTCCGAGTCCACAACCAGGGGAGAGCCAAGCCCGGGGCAATTCTTCGGCGTCAGCGCATAGCTGATCACCTCGTTCTTATCGGGGACATTCTGATCGTCCAATTGGCCGTCCTCGTGATAAATGCCGAAGCCGCCGCGAATGACCGTCCTGCCACCGCCCGGGAAGTAGGGGAAGTGATCGGTTTTGCCTGGTGCCCAAGCGAAGGAGATGCGCGGATCGAAATCGTTATAATTCGGCGGCCCGAAGCTCGCACCTACGCCGCAGTAGCCCTGTGGCCCGCAGGTGTCGAAATCAAAGGGATTCCCGCGGCCCTCGACTTCATGAAAAATACCGAAATAGCTGTAACGCAGTCCTAAATTCAGAGTGACATTCGGTCGCCACTTGAATTCGTCCTGTATGTAAGCATAAAACTGCGTTTTGCGCAGGCCGTTTACGGGATATTCGCCCGTGATGCTGGCCTTGTAGGATTGGTTGGCCTCAAAGCTGGCGAGGGAGTTGTAACTGATCGTGCCATAGGAACTGCTCCCCTGGTTCATCTGTAGGCGGCGAATCTCGATTCCGCTCTTGATAACATTCCTCCCCTTGACCCAGGTTAGATCGTCAAGCAAAGAATACGAATTCCCGACGCCGGTGCTGACACGACCGTTGTTCAAGGAGGTGAGGCCCGCGACCGCGATGGCGTAGAGGGATCCGGTCGGATTGATGTAGATTGTGTCAGTCGTGCCTCGGTTGAAACCGAACTTGAAGTCGTTGAGCACGGTCGGAGAAAAGGCGTGCGTCAAGGCGATAACGCTATTGACCGGATAGGACGTCAGCTCCTCTTTTTCGTTGAGATATTGCCCAGAGCTTGGGGAATAAGGGAGATGGTAGTCGGCCTCGTCGATGTTGGCCCGCCAAAAAAGAGTGGTCGCGTCGGAGAAGCGATAATCTAGTCGGAACATCCCCGAGTTTTCCTGGCCCACTTGATTGCCCTCCCCAACGAATTGGGAAACGTCCGGCATGCTCGTAGGGTTCTGCCCAATGGGATAGGCATTGATAACGGGCGCAAGATCCGGCGAAATCGCGAGCACTTCTGACCGAAAGGCAGCGCTGGGAACATAACCGATAAGAGTCTGACCAAGGTCTTGCTGATAGCCTTCATAGGCGACAAAGAAAAAGGCTTTATCGCGCACAATCGGTCCGTCCAAGGCCCCTCCGTACTGATTCAAGTGAAAGGGCGGCTGGTGGTTTGGATTCAAGGAGTCAATCGGATCCTTGGCATCGAAAGCGCTGTTGCGCAAAAAGTCGTAGGCATCGCCATGGTACCGATTCGTGCCCGCAGGCGAGGCTGCGCCCACCTGGCCCCCTCCTGTGGCTCCGGTCTGCGCCGTCGACAGGATGGGGTTGACGCGAATCTCTTCGATAGTATCCAGCGGAATCGCCGCACGCACGTAATATAGCTGGGACTGATTGATAACAAAGGTGGCGTCGACGCCGTCATATGTATAGTTGTTATCGTCGCGGCCTCTGCCGGCATAGCGGATCGAGCGCTGATTGCCGGCGCCCGGTCCGTTGGACGTGTCAATCCCGGTTGGAACCAGAGCGGTCAGAGTGGCCCAATTCTGCCCATTCAAGGGAAGTTCTTCGGCCTGTTTGCGTGCAATGTCCGTGTTCAGTGTGTTGTTAGTCTGATCCAGGGATTGCGGGGCGGCCAAAACTTGCACTTGTTCCACGTGTCCCGCTATCTTCATCGTTACATTGAGGATCCGAGTTGTTCCGAGCTTTTGCACTACATTGTCGAAACGCAGCGACTGAAAATCCGGGCGCTCAAAGGTCACGGCATAGCTCCCAACCGGCAATTTAGGAAAATAGTACGCTCCGTCCCCAGAAGAGATCGCCTTCCGTTGAAGTCCCGTTGCGTCTTGTGCCGCCGTCACTTCGACACCCGGCAGTTCCTTTCCTGACGAATCGCTGACGGTGCCGGTCAATGCGGTGCTGTCCAGTTGTGCGCAAACAGGGACACAACCGAGCACGCAAACGACACCGAGGACGAGGGCACGGACCCAGGATATGAGCCTCGTCAGCGACCTCTTTTCTGGGCGGTTGTCAGCCGTCCCCTTATTCCGCAACTCGAGCGTACGAAAACAGCTGCAGCGAGCCCGAGCAGAAATCGCGATATTTGAGAACATGGCTGACCTCTGATGGTTTAGCCTTGGCGGCAGATAATACTCGGCCGTGTCAAGCGTCATGCTGGGGAAATTTAAAGTTCCGAATTACGTGCCGGGAGCGAACCGTAAGCGCTGCAGGAGGATTACAAGAATGAAATGATTAACGGGCTAAAAATCGATTATCTTTCAGTTAATTCTCGGCCAATAGAGTAATGTAACGGGGGGTACTGGCAACTTCTGCGATCGTGCCCAAACGGATTCTGGAATTCCGACACAGCCGCCCCGCGTCTTTAACAACAACCGAGAGTACTGGCGGCGCGTTAAAGAAGTATTCACAAAACTATCATGCCCCGCTAATGAAACTGGTTTACATTCGCTGGTGCTTTGCGTCGCCCCTCCCGATGTTTGTTTTTGTGGGTTGCGGGACTGATGATGATCCCGACTGCCAGTCCATCGGCGGCGTTCTGCTGGTCTCCACCCCAAGTGCATCGCGCGCTCGGGTTTACTCTGCATCCGGTCCATCTCTTTCGGTTCGCCGCTGCCTGATGGAGCGATTCTGGGGATACCGCCGAGATGCCTATGAAGATTCTGGTTATCGAAGATGAAGCCAAAACCGCCAAGTTCCTGAAGAAAGGGCTTGGCGAGTCCGGTTTCGTGGTTGATGTGGCCGGAGATGGATTGGACGGATTGCACCTCGCGCAGGAATCTGAGTTTGACCTGGTCATTCTCGATGTGATGCTCCCAGGGCTCGATGGCTGGCAAGTGCTTTCACGCTTGCGCGAGAAGAGACATCGCGCGATGGTCCTTATCCTCACCGCGCGCGATGCCGTGCACGAGAGGGTGCGCGGCTTTGAGTTGGGCGCGGACGATTACCTGGTGAAACCGTTCGCCTTTTCCGAATTACTGGCAAGAGTACGATCTTTGTTGCGCCGTGGAGCGTCGCGCGTGCAAGAAACGCTTCGCTTGGCTGATCTCGAAATCGATTTGCTGCGGCAACGAGCGACGCGTGCCGGTCATCGCTTGGATCTGACTTCCAAAGAGTTCCTCCTTTTGTCCCTGCTGGCGCGGAAAGCGGGCGAAGTGCTCTCGCGGACGCTGATTGCCGAAGCAGTTTGGGACATGAATTTTGACAGCGACACGAATGTTGTGGACGTCAATGTGCGCAGGCTACGCAGTAAGGTGGACGATCCTTTCTCCCTCAAATTGATTCACACCGTTCGGGGCGCCGGCTATGTTCTGGAATCCGACGCCTAGCTCCGGGCCGCTCTCACGCTTGTGGGGAACTCTGGCCTTCCGGCTGACGGCCGCCTACGCGCTTGCAGGCTTGTGCCTGGTGTTCTTCGCCACAGCCAGCCTTTATTTCGTATTAGTCAGCGAATTGGAGAAAAGTACCAGCCTGTTCCTGGAAGACAAGGTCCATGTGCTGAGTACCATGTTGCAGGATAGACCCGATGACGGGGATGCGCTGCGCGAGGAAGTTGAACTGGAATCCGCGGCGCGGCGCTACGAGCAATTCTATATTCGCCTGCTGGACGACCAGAACAATTCAGTCCTGGTGACGCCGGGCATGGCGGATCAACTCAATCTGGCGAGATTGAGCGCTGAAACGCACAGCCATCCCGTTAGCGATTTCCCGATGAAAGGGAAAGATGGCCGGTCTTTTCGCGTGACCACCGCGTCGGTGCCGGTCGGTTCTCGCGCTACGCGATCGGACACCATTCAGATTGCCGTGGATGTGTCGCAGAAGGAGGAGTTGCTGGCACGCTATCGCTTCTGGTTCTGGGCCATTCTATTGGCAACCTTTGCCATTTTTCCATTGCTCGGTTACCAGATCGCACGGCGGGGCATCCGTCCCGTGGAGCAAATGGCCACGACGGCGCGCCACATCAGTTCGACGAACCTGCGCGAACGCATTCTGTCGGAAGGATATCCGTCCGAGTTAGCATCCCTGGCCAGCACCTTCAACCAAATGCTGGACCGCCTGGAAGAGTCCTTCGATCGCATTTCAAGATTCTCCGCGGACATCGCCCATGATTTGCGCACCCCGGTGAACAATATCCGCGGGGAAGCTGAAGTGGCTTTGGCGCGAACGAGGAGCGCCGACGAATATCGCAATGTCATCGAATCTTCTCTCGAAGAGGCGGTGCGGCTATCCGCTCTCATCGGTGACCTGCTTTTCCTGGCAAGAGCCGAGAGCCCATTAACTCATTTGCGGCGCGAGCGAGTGGATGTGCGCGAGCTACTCGGCGGGGTCGTGGACTACTACGAAGCTTCAGCGGCCGATGGCGGAATCTCGCTCACCGCTGCATCCGCCGCCGAACCGGTGATTGCGGAACTGGATCGTACGCTGTTGCAGCGGGCCGTGGGCAATCTGGTCTCGAATGCCTTAGCGAATACGCCACCTGGTGGAGCTGTGGTGTTGGAGACTATAGCTGAATCTTCAGCCATTCGCATCGATGTCTCCGATACCGGCATCGGCATTCCACCGGAAGCTCTCCCGCGAGTTTTTGATCGCTTCTTTCGTGTAGATTCCTCGCGTTCCCAAGCTTCGGGAGGAACAGGCTTGGGGCTGGCCATCGTGCAGAGCATCGCCCTGCTCCACGGAGGCAATGTGCAGATCTCAAGCCGACCGGGCCAGGGCACTCGGGTCACACTGCACATGCCTGCCTCTTGCGTAACCTAATCTGGTGCATCAAGTGTTCGTTTCCATCACTGCCGGGACTACGAAGCAAACTGAAGCTGATTGAGGCCAAGCTTCGTGGCGAACTGAGATAGGAAGACGCGACACCACCCACACAAGCATCTCTGCAAAGGCACTGTGGGCCAGCGCCCAACTGCCTGATAAGCTCACGGTTCAAAGTGCCGGGTTTCCTGAAGGCATTTTGTACCGTGCGATATTGGATTTTTTGAACTACCAGACGATAGGCTGTCTGCCCTTGTATTCAAGCTACTTATGGAGGTGGCAGAGCATCCGGAAGCTTACGAAGAGGAAGAAATCTGAAGTGGTCGGGGCGGGTGGATTTGAACCACCGAACTCCTGGTCCCGAACCGTAGTTTCAAAAATCCTAAGTCGTTTTGGTGGTGTCGCGTAGGGACCAAACCACTTTTCTTCGAGCCCCTTAATTGAACCTAATTTGAACCCAGGCGAGCCGCTGATTCCCGAGCTGGCACAATCCAGATCCTGGAAGTCGGAGTCAAGAAAACCGCATGGTGGCTATGCCAACCAACCACGCATGATCGAGGAAAGCTGACTACGAGGAATTCCTTGCTCGATACCCGAATGCATCAAGACGTCACCCCGGATCGACGCCCGGCCTGCGACAATTGTGGCATCAATAAAGAAATTATTGCTTTAAAGTAGTGGCGACCACGGGGCCAGCTCTCTTACGCTCCAGCCAGGAATTGGCCCGTCATGGAGATCAAAAAATGCCTTTGTCGCCCGCAAGAAGTTCCAGTCACGCTCGTCCGTCTCTCTCACCGTTCGCGGTTCTGCCGGGCAAGGGTCCGTCCGCCATCCGGGCCCTCCTGTGTAGTTTCATTCTGACGGCAATCGGAGGGATCGCGCCCTTTGCTCATGCGCAAAGAGTTGAATTGTCCGTCGATCTATCCAAGCCGGGCGCAAAGATCGACCGCAATATTTTCGGTCAGTTCGCCGAGCACCTTGGGCACGGCATTTCTGAAGGCATCTGGGTCGGGCCGGATTCGACAATTCCAAATACACGCGGCATTCGCAACGATGTGGTTACTGCGTTAAAGGCCATCCGTGTGCCAAACGTGCGCTGGCCAGGCGGCTGCTTCGCCGACGAATACCACTGGCGCAACGGAATTGGCAGTCCGCGAACGGTAACGCTCAATCCCAACTGGGGCGGGGTGATCGAACCGAACTCCTTTGGAACCCATGAATTCATGGACTTCCTCGACCAGATTGGAGCGGAAGCCTACGTTTCAGCTAACCTTGGCTCCGGCACTCCACGGGAAGCGGCCGAATGGCTGGAATATCTGACCACCGCTCAGCCGACTACTCTGGCCAAAGAGCGCGCAGCTAACGGTCATGTCGCTCCTTACGAAATCGCCTTTCTCGGCATCGGTAACGAAAGCTGGGACTGCGGCGGCAATATGACACCGGACTACTATCTGAGCCAGCTTAAAATCTACAGCCGCTTTGTCCGCAACTTCAATCCGGCACAGCAAGACAAACAGCAGATGCTGAAGATCGCCGTAGGCCCGGGTGGCGACGAGCCCAGGTGGACGGAATGGACCGAAACCATCATGAAGGCATACCAGCAACACACTTGGAGCTGGGACATCAATGGCCTTTCGATGCATTCGTATACTGTGGGGAAGTGGCCACCTGCTTTTGCGTCCGAAAACTTTGGCGAGACCGAGTACAGCCAGTTCCTTAAACTCACGCTTGCGATGGACGATCTGATCAACAAGCACTCGGCCATCATGGACAAATACGACCCGGAAAAGAAGGTCGCCCTCGTCGTGGACGAGTGGGGCGCGTGGTACGCGCCGTTGCCCGGCAGCAACACGGGTTTTCTGGTTCAGCAAAACAGCTTACGGGACGCAATCCTGGCCGCTCTAAACCTGAACATTTTTGCCCGGCACGCCGACCGGGTGCGCATGGGGAATATCGCGCAGATGATTAACGTACTGCAAGCGATGATCCTGACGGACAGAGAAAAGATGGTGCTGACCCCGACTTACTATGTCTTCAAGATGTACACACCATTTCAGGACTCAACGTTTGTCCCCATCGCATTTGACGCCGGCAGGTATACCCACGGCGATATCACTTTGCCCCGCGTCGATGCCATTGCCGCGAAAGACACGGCAGGTAAACTGTGGATAGCCATAACGAATCTCGATCCGAATCAAAGCGCGGACGTAGAGGCGACCCTATCCGGCATGACGGCAAAATCGGCGGCAGGAGAAACGCTGACCGCTCCGAAGGTCGACAGCATCAACACCTTCGATTCACCCAAGACCGTGGTGCCAAAACCCATTTCAGCAACAGTTCAAGGCGGCAAGCTGGCCCTGAAGTTGGAGCCGAAGTCGGTGACCGTGATCTCCGTCGAGCAATGACGCGATGCCACATACGAGCATCTGGAATTCGACACCGCCGAAGTAAAGTGATCGGCAAGGATTTACAGAGTAGAGGTTTGAGATTGAGAGAGACATGCGAACAGCCAATGTTAGAACTTTCGTTATCCTTGCTGTTTTTTCAATTGGGAGCCGCTTATTCGCACAGAGTACCGAACGACCCGCTTATCTGAACGATTCGTTGCCGGCCGAACAGCGCGCAGCGGATTTAGTGCACCGCATGACGATGGAAGAAAAAGTGTCTCAACTGGTTAACCAGTCCCGGGCGGTGCCGCGCTTGAATGTGCCGGACTACGATTGGTGGAGCGAGTCATTGCACGGCGTGGCTCGAAATGGAACCACTGAATTTCCCGAGCCGATCGGTCTGGCCGCGACCTTTGACATCGATGCGATCTACCGGATGGCCATAGTGATCGGGACTGAAGGGCGTGCCAGTTACGTTCGAGGTTTGCGCGATGGGCACAGCGACATCTTCGAGGGGCTGGACTTCTGGGCGCCGAACGTCAATATCTTTCGTGATCCTCGTTGGGGACGCGGACAGGAAACCTACGGCGAAGATCCGTTTCTTACGGCGCGCATGGGTGTGGCATTTGTCACCGGTATGCAAGGCGATGATTCGAAATATTATCGCGTCATCTCCACCCCCAAACACTATGCGGTGCACAGCGGCCCGGAGTCGACGCGTCACACGGCTGACGTGACAGTCAGCAAGCATGACGAGGTGGATACCTACCTGCCGGCGTTTCGCGCGACGGTGACCGAGGCGAAGGCAGGCTCTGTGATGTGCGCCTATAACAGCATCAACGGGCAACCGGCCTGCGTAAACGAGTTTCTGCTGCAGGATCAACTGCGTGGCCGGTGGGGATTTCAGGGTTATGTAGTTTCGGATTGTGACGCAGTCATCAACATCTTCCGCGATCATCACTTTACGAAGACCCAGCCTGAAGCCTCTGCGCTCGCGGTGAAACGTGGAATGGATAACGAGTGCATCGACTTCGCAAAAGTGAAAGACGATCATGACTACAAGCCATACCTGGAGGCGTACAATCAAGGAATTCTGAAGGAGAGCGAGATTGACGCCGCGCTGGTCCGGTTGTTCACGGCTCGGATGAAGCTGGGAATGTTTGATCCGCCGGAGCTTGTTCCGTACTCGAAGATCAACGAGAAAGACCTCAATACTGCTGAGCATCGCGCCATGGCGCGTGCGGTCGCCAACGAGTCAATGGTACTGCTCAAGAATGACGGCACCCTGCCTCTGAAAACAGGACCGGTCAAGATCGCACTGGTCGGGCCTCTCGCGGATCAGACCAGATACCTGCTTGGAAATTACAACGGAGTTCCGACACACACGGTTTCGGTGCTGGAGGGCCTTAAGGCGGAGTTCCCCGAGGCGCAGATCAGATTCGTCGCGGGGACGCAATTCCTGCGCGACGATGGCGAGGCCATTCCGGTGTCAGCCTTAACCACGAACGACGGTCGACCGGGCTTGGATCTGGAGTTTTCCACGGGGGACGTATTCGGGGAAAAGGCGACCCTTGTCGCCAGTCGCAACGTAACTACCGTTGACTTGAAGGCGGAAGACGTTCCCGAAGAAGCCAAGGGGAAATACCCGATGCGGGCAGAGTGGAGCGGCTTTCTGACGCCGACCGAGACGGGTGACTACAGTATCGGCATGCGCTTTCGATCCGGGTTCGCGCGGGTCTTGGTGGGTGGAAAGCCAGTCGCGCAGGGATGGGCCGGCAACGACGAGGCGGGGCAGGCAAAAATCGGGCACATTCACTTGGAGCAGGACAAGAAGGTGTCGCTTAAGGTGCGCTACTCACAAGTGAATGCGGACCCAGTGAGGGCCCAGTTGATCTGGTCGAAGTACGATCCGAAGCCAAACCCTGAAGCGATTCTGGCCGCAAAAGCCTCAGACGTTGTCGTGGCAGTGTTGGGAATCACCAGTGAACTCGAAGGCGAAGAGATGCCGGTTAGCGAGGAAGGTTTCAAGGGAGGCGATCGCACGAATATTGATTTGCCAAAACCCGAAGAGGAGTTGCTTCAAGCGGTAACTGCGACCGGAAAACCTGTGGTTCTGGTGCTTGCAAATGGGAGCGCGCTCGCCGTGAACTGGGCAAAGGAACACGTCAACGCGATTCTCGAGTCTTGGTACGCGGGAGAGGAGGGCGGGACCGCAATAGCGCAAACGCTTTCTGGCAAAAACAATCCTGCGGGCCGGCTTCCAGTCACCTTCTATACCGGAATCGAGCAATTGCCTCCCTTTGAAGACTATGCGATGAAGGGTCGCACCTACCGATATTTGCAAGCCAAACCGCTGTATCCGTTTGGCTATGGCCTCAGCTACACGACGTTCTCTTATCACGGACTGCGGCTGCTGAATAAGGAAATCGACGCGGGCGATCTGCTTTCGGCGGAAGTGACCATTATCAACACAGGAAGACGTGCAGGCGATGAGGTGGTGCAGCTGTACGTTAGTTTCCCAAATGTGCCGGGAGCTCCGCTGCGAGCTCTGCGCGGATTTAAACGCGTACATCTGGAACAAGGGGAGTCTGAGAAAATACGCTTCGACCTTCAGGACCGCGACCTGAGTATGGTCACCGAAGCGGGCGAACCCGTCATCGCCGAGGGGACTTATTCAGTATCGATCGGTGGTGGCCAGCCGAATACCGACGTGCCAGTAGTGGTGGGAACGTTCAAGGTTAAAGGTACAAAGACTTTGCCGGAATAGGCGCAGGAGGCGTTGGTAAGGTGCGAACAAAAGCCAATAATATAGGTATTACGCTGCAAGTTGCGTTGTTAATGGGACTCTTTTCGATTCTTCTTTCTGCCCAGACTAAAACTATCAGTGCGACGATTGACGTCTCGAAAACTAGCGCTCCGATTTCAAGAAACATCTACGGCCAGTTTCTTGAACACATCGGAGGAATCGTCAATAACGGCATATGGGCCGAGATGTTGGACGACCGGAAATTCTTCTATCCGATCACCTCGCACCCACCTGCCGAACCGGCCGCCCCTTCCGGGTTCCGTCGCCCCGCGCTGCGCCACTGGACGCCAATCGGCCCCGACGAATTCGTGACCATGGATTCCGATCATCCTTATGTAGGCGAGCACACGCCGGCGGTGAAACTAAGTAGAAGCGAAGCGCATGGAATCCAGCAGGCAGGGCTGACGGTACGCAAAGGGAAATCCTACACAGGCCGTATTATTCTGGCCGGCACTCCCGGCACAAGTGTGAACGTAACGCTCGCGTGGGGAGATGCAGCGAGTGAACGCCAAACAGTTGCCATCAACAAACTCCGCACTGATTACATCAAGTTTCCACTAAGTTTCCGCGCTGAGGGCGACAGCGATAGCGCCCACCTGGAGATTGTCGGAACCGGTGCGGGTGAGTTTCGCGTTGGAGCCGTCTCATTAATGCCCGCGGAAAATGTAAAAGGCTTTCGCCGGGAAGTGATCGATGAGTTGAAGCAGTTGCACTCCGGCGTCTATCGCTGGCCCGGCGGCAACTTCGTTTCCGGGCACGAGTGGCGCGACGCAATCGGCGATCCTGACAAGCGACCGCCAATCATGGATCCAGTGTGGCACGCCGTTCAGCCGAACGATGTTGGCACCGATGAGTTCATGACGCTTTGCCGGTTGCTGCAGGTCGAAGCCTACATAACTGTCAACGCAGGCTTCGGTGATTCCTGGTCTGCCGCGCAACTGGTGGAATACGTCAACGGCGCGGCAAGCACACCGATGGGAAGCCTGCGTTCCGCGAATGGCCATCCGCAGCCTTATAAAGTCAGGTTCTGGGGCATAGGCAACGAACCTTGGGGCGAATGGCAACTGGGGTTCATGCCAGTTGCGCAATTTGAACTGAAATACGATTTGTTCGCCAAAGCCATGCGGAGAGTCGACCCAGCGATCAAGCTGATCGCTCCTGGGTCAATGCCCGACGCCATGACTGGATCCAAGCAGGCGAAGCGGCTCAGCGGACAGGTCGTGCCTGACTATCTGTCGCCCGGCGATTGGAGCGGTAACTTGCTCGCTCACTGCCTGGACAACATTGATATGCTCAGCGAACACTTCTATTCCACAAGCGATAAGCGAACTGATCTTCAGACTGGCGAGAAAGTGAGCACCGGGACGCAGACGCTGATCGAATGGGAGCGCGCTCCTGCGACGCAGGTCCGTGTCAAGTTCGAGCACTATCAGGAGTACTTGAAGCGCATTCCTGGCCTGAAAGAAAAGCCCGTCCCCATCAGTCTGGACGAGTGGGCCTACATCGGCGCGCCGCCGAACTCGTACAAAGTGGTTCCTGCTTACGCTTGGGCGTTTCATGAAATGTTTCGTCACTCCGACCTTTATCAGTTGGGAGCATTCACGTTCGCCACGGCGATGATCAGCGAAGACCGAACCAATGCGGTTTTGAGCCCAACAGGACTGCTGTTCAAGTTGTATCGTGACCATTTCGGGGTAATTCCGGTGCAGGTATCAGGAGATTCGCCCCAGCCCAAACCTCTGTATCCCGCCGGCGGTGATCAACCCTCCGTCAATCCGGGCAGTGACACCTATCCCCTGGATGTGAGCGCTGCTCTGAGTGAAGATCGTAAGTCGCTCACGTTCGCTGTGCTCAATCCTTCGGATTCCGCGCAACCGTTGAAGCTCTCAATCAGGGCAGCACGGCTCGCGGGTCCGGGCCATCTTTGGCGCATGGCCCCAGAGAGCGTTGACGCAACTGTCACGGTCGGTCAGAAGCCGGGAGTTGAAGTGCAGGAGAAGGAAATCACGTCTGTGCCGGATACGATGACGGTGGCGCCCTTCAGCGTCAATATCTATTCGTTCCCGCTAATATAGTTATTGCTTGGAATCGATACGGTAGCTGTCTTAATCCAACCCGACCAAAATCTTCCTGAATCGGGATGGGCTTTCACTCCAGGATCGCAAAGCCTCTCCCGCCTCCTCCAAACGCACGACTGCGCTCACGGCCTGATCGACGGGAAATCTCCGCGCTTCGAGCATCCGAATTACGGCCTGAAAATCTTCCGGCACCGCGTTTCGCGATCCGAGAATATCCAGTTCCTTCTGTACAAACAACCGACTCTCGTAGCTGACCGGCTCTTTCGCATATCCGATGTACACGACCGTGCCTGTGAATCGACTTCTTCTACGGCGCCTCGAAATGTTGCCGGCAGTCCCTATCGCTTCAATCACTACGTCGGGCCCACGGCCCTCGGTCATTTCTTGCAACTGGTCGTGCAGTGATTGGCGCTGCGTGTTGATGGTGTGAATGCCGCCTGCGGCTCGTGCCAGTTCCAGCTTCTCGTCATCCACATCAACGCAGATCGTCGTCGCACCCCGGGAGCTGGAAGCAGCGACGGCGCCCAGTCCTACTCCTCCGCACCCGACGACGGCCACGATATCGCCTGCCCCAACGCGTCCGCGCGCAACGGCATGAAATCCAACCGTCAACGGCTCAACCAAGCACAATTCTTTCCTGGTGAGCTGGGCGGGATACAACTTTTCCCCGCGGCACCGCGATGAATTCAGTCAGCGCACCATCTCTTTGCACGCCGAGCGTCTGGTTGAATTGGCAAGCGTTCGCACGTCCTCGGCGGCACGACGCGCATTGGCCACAACTTCAGTACGGAGAGACAGCCACATCCGTTCCAACCGCCAGTCCGCTGTCGATGCCGGCCTGCACGACAGTCCCACAGACTTCATGTCCTAGAATTCGGGGGAAGGAAATCAGTGGGTTGAGTCCGCGGAAGGAGTTTAAGTCGCTTCCGCAAAAGCCCACCATTCGAACTTTCAAGAGAATCTGCTGATCCGTAACGACCGGCTCGGGAACCTCTTGGATCGCGATTTGTCCGGGCTTCTCCAGTACGAGTGCTTTCATTCGGAATCGCTCCGCTCAGTTTAGGTCCCAGTTCTTACGGGGCCGCGATTGAGATTTCCTTTCCGGTGTATTCAACTGAGCTATCGGGTTGGGCTACACC
>CAWFVB010000043.1:0-25645 GCA_963819145.1 uncultured Acidobacteriaceae bacterium | reverse complement strand
CTCCGCGCCGCCACCGGCGCACCCATCCTGCTCAACCAGAATGATTACGCTCTTCTGAAAATGCTCGACATGCAGGCAATATGGGTCGGCATGCGTTCGCCCGGCAAAGTCGAGATCGACCGCAGCGTCTCCACCGGAGAAACCGTCACTGCCGGATCACTCACGGCGGAAATTCTCCACACTCCCGGCCACACCGAAGGCAGTATCTGCCTCTACTTCCCCACCGAGCAAAAGTTGATCGCCGGCGATACGCTTTTCGCCGGCTCAATCAGCCGCACCGATCTCCCGGGCGGCTCGATGCAAAAGATCCTGCACTCTCTGCACGACACGGTGCTAGCGCTGCCGGATGAAACCGTAGTAGTCCCGGGCCACGGCGAGTTGACGACCATCGGCGAAGAACGAGAGAGTAATCCGTTCCTGGTAAAAGGCTAGAGCCCCGACAATGTCATCCTGCGCGAGGAGCAGTTGGTGAGTGGCGATCTTGCTACCGATCATCTTCGTGAATCGGATTGTTTACAATGGCTGTCTGGAAGGAACGATGTTCCCAACCCGTTCACTCGCACCGCTCTTAGTAATACTCGGCTTCATTTCGCTCTGTCGCGCGTCAGATGCGGCTGAAAGAAGATTGTGGAACTCCGACTTCAACACGCCAAATGCCTTGGAATTGTGACATACGTCAACGGTGATCCAGCAAGCGGCGCGAAGATAGAAGAACTCGGCCCAGATTGGAAAGGTACACCACTGCGTTCGACCGAAAGCAATTCCGAAGGAGGCTTTACTCTCCTTCCCGTCAAGGGGCAAAAGGTCTATTCCTCCAGATCTCTGTGCGAGAACCGGGCGTTAACCTGCTGCGAGTGCCGGTTCAGATCAGTCGCTTCCGGGGCACGAAACTGTTACAACTGCGGTTGCACCCGGCATAAGACTCTTGTTTCTGGCAGGGATCTAGGCACGTGCGTCTAAGCGGTCGGATCAACCCGAATTCAAATACTCAGCACCCTCCCAATCCCTCCGAAACTCCCCCTCCGCCGTAATCAAGCTCAGCACCAAATATCCATCGCTGGGAAAATCATAAAAATGCCCTGGATGCACCACCACCGACTTCTCCCGCACGAGTTCAATCGCCAACTCCTCATCCGACCGTGTTACCGGAACCCGCAACACCGCGTACCATCCGCCTTCCACGCTCAGCCGCTCACTGGCCTTCTGTCCCGCAAGCTGACGGTCCAGCTCTGCGAGATTTTCTTCACCCGCTCCAGCAACTGCCGCTGAATATTCCTCCTCTGTTCCAGCAGCACCGGCATCGCCCACTGTATCGGCGCATTCATCGAAAGATACGTATCAGCAATCACCTCCAGCCGCCCCATCGCTGCCGCCGCCAACTCCCGCGGCCCGCTCGTCACCACCCACGCGACTTTCATCTGCGGCAAAGCCGCAATCTTCGAGAGCCCGCTCAGGGTAAACGTCAGCACTTCCTGATTCCCCGCAAAAGAACTGTCTCCAGCCGTGCCCCGACCAAAGGCCGTGAGAGCCTGCCTGACTTGCCGAAGGGGACCTTGTGTTCGTTCGCATCCACAGCTGTCGAGCTTCGCTCGACCGGACGGCCGAGGGCGGCCGTCCCCACATGGCCGTTGCTTGTCCCCACGCCGTTGCTGGCATCCGCATTGGCATCCAGCCTGTAATCCAGAAACACTTCATCCGCAATCACCGCCAGCCCGTGCGCGCGACAAAACGAATTCAGCATCCCCACTTCCCCCGCCTTTACATACGACCCGTCGGATTATTGGGATGCACCACCACCACGCCCCGCGTCCGCTCCGTCACCGCCTTTTCTAGCGACGGAAAATCCATCTGCCACCCGTGGTCATAAATCAGCGGATACGGCACCAGCCGCACATCCTGCAAATCCGCCAGAAATTCAAACAGCGGATAACTCGGCTTCGGCACCAGCAACTCATCCCCCGCATTGCACAGCAGCCGGAACACGAACGAGTATCCTTCGCTCGTGCTCGTAGTCAGGACGATCTGCTCCGCGTCCACATCGATCCCGCCCGTGGAGACGTTTGCAACGTCTCTCCCGCCGCGACCGCCCGACTCACGGTAGTACCCGGCCACCGCCTCCCGCGCCTCGAGCAGCCCCTTCGACTGCGGGTCGTAATCCAGTGCCCGCGGCGACGCCAATGCACCCAGAATCGCCTGCTCGTCGTAGCGCAACCCCGCGCGCGTAGGATTCGAAACCGTCAAATCGAGAACCCTCGCCCCGCTCGCCCGCACTTCTTCCACCGCCTGCGTAAACCGGTTCTGCGCCAGCTTCCAGTTGGTCCGTTCAGAAAACATGGATGGATTC
Source organism: uncultured Acidobacteriaceae bacterium (assembly GCA_963819145.1). GTDB lineage: Bacteria > Acidobacteriota > Terriglobia > Terriglobales > Acidobacteriaceae > Sulfotelmatobacter. The sequence goes on along the minus strand of CAWFVB010000043.1, from coordinate 23,301 downwards.
TAAGGGATAGGTGGGAACAGCTGCTGGTTGAGCGTCATTAAAGCAAGCATCGCGTAGCGTACGCGAAGAACTACATACACAAGCGCCGGAGGCGCGCTCGAAAATAGCCCGGCGTTTCAACACCGGGAAAGCTATCGAGGGACAAAACAGCGCCCGGAGGGACGCTTGAAATCCGGAATGAAAGTTAGTTCTAGTCGCCCGGCGCCTGAAACGCCGTCTTTGCCAACTCCGGAGCCGATTGCTGGCTGGGCCAGTCGCGAATTCCCACCGCCGGACACATCAGCCCTTTGCCCGCCGGCCGCAGCAACTGGCGCAGCGTCTGCACACCATAGAACAACCCCTGCCCGGTTTTGGCCGCCACAATCAAATGCGACTTATCGGAGAACAGCAGGTAGCCATCCTCGCCCACCAACTCATCAGCCCTAAGTCCGTTCCGCGCCAGAAACCGCCGCACTCGCGAGTCCTGCAACCGGGCCAGCACGATCGCGCCGCCCTCCGCCTTGCCCGCAGGCTTCATGCCCAGAATGTCGAGTTTCAATCCTGACTGGTCCGCTACCGTTTCCGCCAGGGTTTCGGCGGCAATGCGATCCTCCGACTGGTGCCCCAGCAGAACGAAAATCTTCGTCCGCGGCCCCACTCGAAAACCACCATCGCGCAGTTGCACTTCTTTCGGCGCAGGCTCCAGCTTCAACGGTGGCCCGCCATCGGAATCCATTGCCAGGGCCGAGGCACCCAGCAGCACGCACGGAACGATCCACAAAAGTCGCTTATTCATTCGGATCCTTACAATCACAGTGAGGACAGTATTGTACCCGCAATCGCCTACCTCATCGCTATGAAACGTTCGGATGCCTCTAAGTCTAAACCCCACTGCCGCAGAGATTCTTCTCTGGCATGTAAATTATTTGCCAAATCCTTCCTTATTAACGACATAGGGCATCTTCGTCACGTCTCCGCCGTAGTTCCCCTCCAGCACGTCGATCAGCCCCTGGGCACAGCGGCCCGCCATCCCCTTATTCGGATCGGTCGAGAGCCGCGTGATCCGCGCCGCGCTGGCAAAGTGCGGCAGCAACCGGCAGCGGTCCGCAATCGCCGGATCACGCAGTGGAGAATCCATCGGCAGGGGCTCTTTCTCATAAACGTCCAGCGCGGCCCCCGCAATCCAGTTTTCCCGCAGCGCATGCGCCAGGGCCGCCTCGTCCACCACCGGCCCCCGCGAAGTATTCACCAGATACGCCGTCGGCTTCATCATCCGCAGCGTCTTCTCATTGAACAGATGATAGGTCGGCGTTGCGCTTTCTCGGCCCGCAGCAGGGGTACATGCACACTCACAAAGTCCGCCTCGCGCAGCGCCTCCTCAAACGGCACATACTTGATCCACGCCTCATCCTTCACCAGGCCCCGTGCATACCTCACGTCGTGAATCTCCTGAATCGCCTTCACGAACGCGTGGTTCTCGTAGGCCGGGTCATAACACAGGACATTCATATCGAACCCTACACATTTCTTGATGAACGCCAGCCCAATGCGTCCCGTCCCAATCACGGCCACGGTCTTGCCGGTCACTTCATCCCCCAAAAACGGCAAATAAGGATGCCAGTATCCCCACTGGTTCTCGCGCGTCAGATGCTCCGCCGTCCACATTTTCCGCGCCAGCGCGCCCAACAGGAAAAACGCAAACTCCGCCGTCGCCTCCGTCAGCACATCGGCGGTATGGGTGAAGGGAATTTTGTAGCGGTTCGCATCCGCCCGGTTGATGTTGTCAAAGCCGACCGCAATTTGCGCCACCACTTTCAACCGTCCCTTGCCCGCTTCAAACACCTCGGCATCAATCGGATCGCGCAGGGTGGTAATCAACCCGTCCACGCCAGATTTCACCTGCTCGAGAATCAGACTCTTCGGCGGCGCTTCCGGATTGGGATAGACTTCGACCTCATATCCCCGCTGGCGCAGCAATTCAATGGCATCTCCAATGTCGCAGGTGGCAAACACGCGAAATTTCTGATTCATGGTTGTCAGGAGAAATCCTTCTTGAGGATCATTACAGCGTGATGAATCGAGCCCGCACCCCACAGCGCGAACCCTCGAAAATATCATACGCGACACAGTCCGCGCAGGATCGTCGCCGACATTGCGTTGGAGAGAACGTGGCTCGTTACGTCTCTGCGCCATGTGAAGCGATTCCGTACGATGACAACAAGTGCCGTTGCCGGTAACGTCTTAACCACTCTTGGTGATCGCCATCACAGAGGCGTGCTCCCTCAGTGCTACAATCCTCTCGTAGGCCACTCTTAGTCTAAGAGGAGGTTCCTGTGTCCAGATTCACACTGGTTCTTCCCGCTCTTTTTCTCTTCGCGCCCGCGCTTCCCGCGCAGCAACCCTCAACCCCGCCACCGCAGAAGACTCCAACCTACGCCGCGATCCCGGTCGAAGTCGCCAGGCAGGCGAATCCGGTGAAGTCCTCGCCCGAGTCCCTCACCCGCGCCAAGAAGTGGTGGACCCTCGATTGCGCCATGTGCCATGGCAACGACGGCAACGGTAAAGGCGAAACCGCCACGGACATGAAACTCAAGATTGTGGATTTCACCGATCCTGCCACGCTCAAAGACCGCACCGACGGCGAGATCTTCTACATCATCAAGAACGGCCACGAGGACATGCCCCCCGAAGGCCAGCGCGTAAAGACCGAAGAGAATTGGGACCTGGTCAACTACGTCCGCTCCCTCGCCAAGAAGAAGCCCGACGCCGACCAGAAGCCGCAGTAAAGAGGAAATACTCCGTGGGGGCCCCTCCCTTGTCGCGTCTCTTGCGAGAGGGTGGGAACCCCTTGACCTTTCCGATCGAACTGGGACCGTCCGATCTCCGTCACCCGGCTCCTGGTAGATCCCAATCACGTTCCCCGCGGGGTCCCGAAATCTCGCGGTAATCTCCGGAGCATCCGCGCCCATCGGCTGCACAATCTCGCCGCCGTTCGCGATGATCAAGTTGAGCGTGGCGTCCACACTGTCGACCATGATGTACACGAGCAGGCCAGGCTGGGCGGCCGGCGGCCGATCCAGAACCCATTCGCCGCTCACTTCGTTGACGCCATCGTCAAAGGCAGTGTGTCCATCCCGTTGCCGGATGTTCCAGCCGAAGACAGACTTGTAAAAATCCGCCGAGCGGCCAACGTCCGTGGAAGGAATCTGGATGTAGCAAATCTTGCCGTTACCGCGCGTGGGAGGCATGGGTCCACCCTTTATAGATGCCCGATTCTAATGCGCCAGCGCCCCTGCGACAAACTGAAGCCTTCCTCCGTGAACCTCTTTGGCCTCCGCGGTTAGATGCTCTTACCCCGCCCTGCGGAACCGGCTCCTCACATCCGAAGCGGCCGTGGAATCCTCGCCAGAACCCAGCAGCGCGACGCCGCGCAAACTCTCCCAAGCCGCCTCATTCAGCGAAGGCTCCGCGCTCACCAGGTCGCGGATCATGTTCCAAGCCGCCATGTTGAGTGCACCCTCCGGCGGCATCCCCATCGCCAGCGACACCGCACACTGCGGACAAAAACAAATCCTCTGCGCCCCAGACTTCTGCCGCGGCTTCACCCCCACGGTCTGCGCGAACATGTACACCGCCACCGACTTGTGCCCTGCCTCAATCTCACGCCTGCAGCGTAAACAAGAAATGGGTTGCATGGCTTCCTTCGTGCGCGCTTAGAGTTTGCAAACCGATCCGTCCATTTAATCTCGGCTACCGGCTTGTGGAGCCGCAAGTACTGCAGAAAGATTCCCGTGTGGAGCGGGCACTCCTGCCCGCTGCCTTTGACCTTCGCCGTCAACCGCAACAAGCCCTCAGCGCCGACCAGTGCCTTGTTGTAGGAAGCCGGGGACAGGAGCCGACACGGTCATCTCATCAGTCCGCCCACCTTTTCGAACTGCGATGGCACCCGAAGAGTCTTCCACTTGCCGAGGTTGCAGGTTACGCAGAGCGAAGCTAAATTAGGTGCGAGAGTTGGAGCTGTACATGAAAAAGCCCGTCCCGGTGGAATCTGCCTCTGCATTCATCGACGAAAAGATCAAGGAACTTGGGGACTGGTACGGGAAGGTCAAGCAGGCACATCGCGAGGAAGGCTCGTTTCGCTGGCTGTCTCAAAGTCTGCAGGATATTCGGCACGCATGCCGCTCGCTGCTCCGTTCGCCGGGCTTCAGTGTAGCCGCAATTCTGACTCTTGCTTTAGGAATTGGCGCGAACACTGCCGTCTTTTCAGTCGTCAACACGGTGCTGTTGAAGCCCCTCAGCTATCCGGAACCTGATCGCATCGTCCAATTCCGCTTGAACTCAACGGAAGGATCAGTACCGGGCGCATCGATTCCCGATCTTCGCTTTTGGATGCAGCACGCCGAGGCCGTTGACGATATCTCGGCGTACGATCTTGGCGAAGGCGTGCTCGGCCTGACGAGCGGCATACCGGAAGAGGTTCACGGAGTCCACGTCACTTCAAACTACTTTCGTCTGTTCGGTGCGCCGCTTGCGCTTGGACGGACGTTCAGCGCGGATGAAGACCGGGAAGGATCAGGCAAGGTTGTGGTGCTGAGCTACGGGCTGTGGAAACGAAGGTTCGGCGGAGATCCGAAGATCGTAGGCAAGGCAATCTCGTTAGAGAAAGAGCCGTACACCGTGGTGGGTGTCACCGGCGAGAGTTTTCGCACCGATCCGGAATCTGATTTGTGGATCCCGTTTCAGTTCAATCTGAACAGCATTGACCAGTTGCATTCCTTCGGGGCAGCCGGGCGTCTGAAACCGGGGCTCTCATTGTCTCAGGCAAATGCGCAGTTGAGATTGGCCTCGCAAGCAGCACAGCGCCAAGGCTTACTACCTGACCCTGAATACGCCTTTGTGCTGGAGCCGCTCCGCGATGCCATTGTCAGAGATGCGCGAGCATCGCTGTTGTTAATGCAGGCTGCCGTGGGCCTAGTGCTGCTGATCGCTTGCGCGAACGTCGCGAATCTGTTGCTTGGTCGCGCTACCGTTCGCAAGCGCGAGTTCGCGATTCGCGCCGCCATCGGGGCAGGTCGAGGACGGCTGCTTCGCCAGTTTGCGACCGAGAGCGTATTGCTGTCCACATGCGGCGGTGGCGTCGGTCTGGTGATGGGATTACTCGGCGTACACGCACTGCTTTCGATAAGTCCTGGCAACATTCCGCGCATTGGCGTTGGGGGCGCTTCCGTGGGACTTGACTGGCGCGTACTGATGTTCACACTCGGGATCTCGTTGTTGGTTGGCATTGTCTTCGGAATTGTTCCGGCACTGCGGGTATGCGGCCCATCCCTGAATCAATCACTCAACGAAGGGAACCAGCGGCTGGGATCCGGTTCAAGCCAGAGCAAGATGCGATCGCTGATTGTCTTAAGCGAGGTTTCCCTGTCGGTCGTGCTGCTGATTGGGGCGGCGCTGCTCATACGCACCTTCGTCGCATTGCGGAGCGTGAATCCGGGTTTCGACCGTCATAACGTTCTTCTGATGGAAATGTCGTTGCACGGATCTCAATTCGCAACCACAGCCAATGTCGCACGCCTGGTTGAGGACACTCGACAGCGGCTCGCAGGCATTGCTGGAGTTGAAATTGCAGCAGCGACTTCGCAGCCCGCCGTTCGGCAACCGGATGGGTTTGCCTTTCGCCGCAATAGGAACTCCGTCCGGCAACTCGGGCAGTACCGGCGATGCGGAATGGATGTCTGTATCGCCGGGCTACTTCGCGGCTCTGAGGATCCCGGTTATTCGTGGTCGGGATTTCCATGAACAGGACGGAAAAGGCGCGCCGGGAGTCGTGCTGATCAATGAGACGATGGCAAAACGCTATTGGGCAGGCCAGGATCCAATCGGTCAATCCATTGAAATCGGTCGAGGCATCGGACCAGACTTTGCAGACAGACCCCGCCAGATCATCGGCATTGTCGCCGACACGCGCGATGACGATTTGAGTCAACCAACCGAGCCCACCATGATGATCCCGTTGGCGCAAGAACCGGATGGCATGACGCGTCTCTGGTTACAGTTTGGCCCGATCTTCTGGCTCATCCGTACACGTCTTGAGCCACATCAGGTGGCTGTGAACGTCTCTGAGCAGTTGCGAGAAGCGAGCGGAGGCTTGCCCGCGGGGCAGGTTCGCACCATGGATGAGATCCTCTCCGACTCGATCGCAAGGCAGAACTTTAACATGCTTCTGCTGGGGGTCTTCGCAATGGCAGCGCTGGCGCTCACTGCGGTTGGGATCTACGGTGTAATGGCTTATTCCGTGGCTCAGCGCACGCATGAAATCGGCGTACGCATGGCTCTTGGGGCTGACAGAGCGCGTATCCGCAATCTTGTCGTTGGGAAAGGCATGTTGACGGCGGGCCTCGGAGTCATTGTGGGATTGGCCGCGGCGGCTTTCCTGGCCCGTTTCCTAGCCGGGTTTCTTTTCGGCGTCCGAGCTTGGGATCCGATGGTCTTTATTGCAGTCCCGGTACTCCTGGCCCTGGTTGCGCTATTTGCTCTGTGGATTCCGGCGCGTCGCGCGGCACGCTTGGAGCCGATTGAGGCGCTACGGGTTGAATGAAACTTGCGCCTCTTATGGACTGATGAAATGACCGACCCCGGTGGCCCACTCAAGCCTGGAACCCAAGGAACGGAACGTTCCCCAGCTTCCCGCTTCAGGTCATCAGCATGCCAGAAGACTCCGAGCTTGGTCCGCCCCGCCCTTGACAAGTTCGTCGCGTCACTCTCTATAATTAGCACTCGTAGGGCTTAACTGCTAACAACAGCCCCTAACCCATCTAAATCATAGGCTTACGTAGATCAACTGGGCACCACAACCTTCTAAATCCTTGAAAGGAGCAACACACCATGGCGAAATTTTCACCACTCCATGACCGCATTCTGGTCCGTCGTGTGGAGGAAGCTTCCACCACTCGTGGCGGCATCATCATCCCCGACTCGGCCAAAGACAAGCCGCAGGAGGGCGAAGTCATCTCCGCCGGCAAAGGCCGCACCAACGACGAAGGCAAGACCTTCCCTCTGGCCGTCAAAGAAGGCGACCGCATCCTGTTCGGCAAGTACTCCGGCACCGAGATCAAGATTGATGGCGAAGACTTCATCATCATGAGGGAAGAAGAAGTCCTCGGCATCCTCACCGGCGCCGCCACCCCGGCCAAGAAAGAACTCGCCGGCAGCAAGAAGTAACTCGCAGCTGTCATCCTGAGCGCTTCTTTGCGCGAAATCTATGCAGCTCGGTTTAGCGGAGGTCAGTAAGAAGCTCCATAGCTGAACGCTGACAGCTGATAGCTGACAGCCCAAAGAAAATTCCGCAGGTCAACCCTGCACAGAAACTAATTAGGAGATAACAGCAATGGCAAAACAAATCGTTCACGGAGAAGAATCCCGTCAGGCGATCCTCCGCGGCGTCAACCTTCTGGCCGATGCCGTGAAGGTCACCCTCGGCCCCAAGGGCCGCAACGTAGTCATCGAAAAGAAATTCGGTTCGCCGACCATCACCAAAGACGGCGTCACCGTCGCCAAGGAAATCGAACTGCGGGACCGCTCGAGAACATGGGCGCCCAGATGGTTCGTGAAGTCGCCTCCAAGACGTCCGACGTCGCCGGCGACGGCACGACCACCGCCACCGTTCTCGCCCAGGCCATCTTCCGCGAAGGCGTCAAGACCGTTGCCGCCGGCGCCAATCCCATGGCCCTGAAGCGCGGCATCGAGAAGGCCGTCACCATCATCGCCGGCAAACTCGACAAGGAAGGCAACCGCATCAACGGCGAACTCGACAAACTCTCCAAGCCCGTAACCGGCGAAATGATCGCACAAGTTGGTACGATCAGCGCCAACAATGACGAGACCATCGGCAAGATCATTGCCGAGGCCATGAAGAAGGTCGGCAAAGACGGCGTCATCACCGTCGAAGAATCGAAGACGCTGGAGACTCAGCTCGAAGTCGTCGAAGGCATGCAGTTCGACCGCGGCTACCTCTCTCCGTACTTCGTCACCGATCCCGAGCGGATGGAAGTTGCCATCGAGAACGCCTACATCCTGATCAACGAAAAGAAGATCAGCTCGATGAAGGACCTGCTCCCGCTGCTCGAGCAGATTGCCAAGTCCGGCAAGCCGCTGCTGATCATCGCGGAAGACGTGGAAGGCGAAGCGCTCGCCACCCTCGTCGTCAACAAACTGCGGGGCACGCTGCAAGTCGCGGCCGTCAAGGCTCCTGGCTTCGGCGATCGCCGCAAGGCGATGCTGCAGGATATCGCTATCCTGACCGGCGGCAAGGCCATCACGGAAGATCTCGGCATCAAGCTCGAGAACGTGCAGATCTCCGACCTCGGCCAGGCCAAGAAGATCACCATCGACAAGGACAACACCACGGTGGTCGAAGGCAAGGGCAAGCACACTGAGATCGAAGGCCGCGTGAAGGAAATTCGCAGCCAGATCGACAAGACCACCAGCGACTACGACCGCGAGAAGCTGCAGGAGCGGTTGGCGAAGCTGGTCGGTGGCGTAGCCGTCATCAAAGTCGGCGCCGCAACCGAAACCGAAATGAAGGAAAAGAAAGCCCGTGTGGAAGACGCGATGCATGCCACCCGCGCAGCCGTGGAAGAAGGCATTGTCCCCGGCGGCGGAGTCGCTCTGGCCCGTTGCGCCAGCGCGCTCGACAAGGTGAAGGCCGAAGGCGATGAGCAGATCGGCATCAACATCGTGAAGCGCGCCATCACCGAGCCTCTGCGCCAGATCGTCGAGAACGCCGGCGAAGAAGGTGCAGTCATCCTGGGCAAGGTGCTCGACTCCAAGGAATCGAACTACGGATTCAACGCCTTCTCCAACGAGTACGAGGATCTGGTCAAGGCCGGCGTGCTCGATCCCACCAAGGTCGTGCGCACCGCCCTGCAGAATGCCGGCTCGATCGCCAGCCTGATGCTGACCACCGAAGCCCTGGTGGCGGAGATTCCTGAAAAGAAGGAAGCTCCCGCTGCCGGGCGGCACACGGCGGCGGCATGGGCGACATGTACTAAGGCAGCTGTCAGCTATCAGCTGTCAGCCGTCAGTAAAATCAAAAGCCCCGCTCGCAAGAGCGGGGCTTTCGCTTGAGTAAGAACGGACGCGTCTTGCAGAGAATTCAGAACTCCAGCGGCAAAGAAGAAACGGCCCCAAAGCTGAGGCCGTCTCAGGTGCTTAGCACCCCGTCAAGGTCAACTTAATTATCGCCTGTCTGTCCCAGATTTTCTCCACAGCCATCCACAAAAATATTCCCCCTTCTTGTGACGAACAACCTTGACCGAGGATATGGAAAGCCCATACTGGAACGGTGAGCAGAGCATCCCGATCATCGAGCGGAACCCCGGCGATTCCGCGCCGCGCTAACTCCTTGCCAGGCAATATTTTACCGACAAGTCCTTTCGTGCGAATACTTTACAGACGCGCACTCGTATTAACTTCCCGCAACTCAAACAAAATAAGGATTTTATCCAACCGGCAAGAAAAAAATAGTGGCGGGTGGCCCAGACGAGCGCGTTCGCAACGACTCCTGAGGGTGCCCCGTCCAAGCTTTGCTTGGGGGATTTTCTTTGGTGCATCCAAACGTCAAAGTCCACCCTAAAATCGCAAACACCGCGATTTTAGGATGGGGCACCTGGCATGCTTGCGGCACAACGCCGGCGGAGCGCCCGCGCCACATACTGTATTGCACTGACGCGCAAGCAGCGCGGGCAGTTGGCGGAGGCAGCATTTCCGGCAATCGCGGCGCGATTGGGATTCCGGGTGTCGAAGCCGTGGGGCGAGAGCTCGAGATATGACTTTATCCTGGACAACGGACGAAGACTGCTGCGCGTGCAGGTGAAGTCGGCGCATCGGGCAGACGGGTATGGAGGATATACGTTTGCCGAATCGCGTTACCGGTCCAGTTCGGCCCATTTGTCTTTTGGTAAAGTCCGCTTTACGGTTTCGATCTTTTGAAACCCATCCTTGAACACCGTATCCTTGGCATTTTGCCGGGTGACTGAGATGGGCGTCAGCAGAATCGCCTTCGTGTCCTGTGCACCGTTCGGCACCGTTGTGCTGGTCTCCACATTGTGGCGCGTAGCCAGAGCAACCGCGGCTTCTGCAGCTGTGCGGGCTTCGCCGGGGATGGGCTTGTAGATGGTCATAAGCTGCGTGCCGTCGAACAGCCGAGCTACGGCTGCAAGATCCGCGTCTTGTCCGGTAACCAGCACTTTCCCGGACAGATGGTGATCGTCGAGCGCCTGGATCGCGCCGCCCGCGGTGCCGTCATTCGAGGCCAGGATTGCGGTCAGTGGGAGCTTTCAGATCATGCAACGCCTGTGTAACCAGAATGTAGGCTTGGGTGGGACTCCACTTGGGTATCCAAATGTCGGCAAGGACTTTGATATCGCCGCGGTCGATCAACGGCTGCAGCACTTTCATTTGACCGGCGCGGACGACCTTAGAGTTGGGATCCAGCGGCGAACCACCCAGCAGAATGTAATTCCCTTTGGGCGCGTGCTCGGTTAAACATTGCGCCTGCAGCACGCCCACGGAAAACAGATCGAATCCAATATAAAGATCCACATGCGGATTGTGTATGAGCCGGTCGTAGCTGATGACCGGGACGTTCCTGGCATGCGCGGCTTCGACGATACGACTCGCCTTCTCGAAATCGTGAGGCAAGAGCACCAGAACATCAATACCCGCGTTCAGCAGATCTTTGACTTGCTCGAATTGCAGGTCATCGTCGCCATTGGCGGACCGGGTGAGGGTTTGTGCGCCCAGTTGCTGCGCACGCAGTTGAAATTCGTCCAAGTCGGTCTGCCAACGCTCGCCCTTGGTGTTCTCAAGGGAGAATCCGATCTTGATTTCAGGTTTTTGCTGTGCTTGTCCGCAGCAGGACACCACCCCAAGAACAACGAGTAGCCAGCATAGCCGAACACGCATAAACATCTCCCGGCCAGGACCACTGTCGCACTCAACAATCAAGGCCCGCAGCACGATCTGTTGTGATGTTAGGGGCGGGACTGCACATCATCAATTTACTTTCGTAATGGATTCGATTGAGGCAACGGAATTGAAGGTCTCAAATCTGCAACTTGAGAGACGGAACGTCAAAATCCCCATCCTTCTTTCGCAAGGAACGCGAAAGAAGGATGGGGCACCCTCGGGATGCCAACTCCGGTGCTCGGAACATTCCACTCTTCCCTTCCGTACTCTCCCTTGCCGCACCCATCCTTCCCGAAAGCGAGATCCTCATGAAACGACGGCTAGCAGGCTGCTGAAAAATTGAGGTTCATGATGTATTTCCTGTTTCTTTCAGGTACCTGTTTATGGGTTTGAGTCTTTAAGGTGTGTCGGGAAGCTTGTTCCCCGCGACTTACCCAGGTTGAACCACCGCTCGGCTCAGGTTCCGCATACGCACCAGGTTGTAAGCGGCACAGGCGAATGTGAATACCCAGTCCACCTTGAAAATCCCGCGATGACGCACTTTCCGCAACAGCGCGATCGTCTTCAGCCACCCGAAACATTCTTCGATGCGCTTCCTCTTTCGTTGGCTGATGGCATAACCAGCGTGTCGCGTGGTGCGCGCATCGATGGCGCTCCCGCCTCTGCGCTGATCGTTTTGAGCTACGTGCGGCGTGACGCCCAGATGGCGGCACTCGGCCACGAAATCCGAAGTGTCATATCCTTTGTCCCCGCCCGCGGTCAACGGCTTCGTACCGGGAATCCTCCTCCAGCATGATCAGCGCCGCATCGCGTTCCGCGGTCCCGTTGGCCTCGAAAACTTCCGCATCCACGATCAGCCCGTTGCGGTTCTCCACCAACAGATTCCCGCTGTAACTTAACTTGGCCTCCTTCCCAGGGCCCTTGCGTGCCAGTTTGGCATCGGGATCGGTCTTCGAGGCATGGGTCTCATTGGACCGATTCTCCCCGTGAAAGTTCACCGTGGGGTTGCCAGGATCGTCCGGCGGAGCGGAGTCTTTCCGTTCTTCCGCTGGAAACTCTTCGCCCCCGCCCATGCTTCCAGCAACGTCCCATCCACCGTGAAGTGCTCGTCCGAAGTCAGCCCTGGCTCCGTGCTCGCTCCACCACTTGGGCCAGGAACTCTTTGGCCACCTCGGCCTCCAGCAACCGGTCCCGGTTCTTGGTGAACGTGGTCGCGTCCCAGACCTCTTCGTCCAAGTTCAATCCCACAAACCAGCGAAACAGAATACTGTAATCGATCTCCTCCATCAGCAGTCGCTCGCTGCGAATCGAATACAGCATCTGCAGCAACTGCGCCCGCAACAGCTTCTCCGGAGGAATCGACGGTCGGCCCGCGCTCGCGTACATGCTGTCGAATCGTCGCGACAACTGGGCAAGTATTTCGTCCACCATGGCCCGGATCGCCCGCAGCGGATGATCTTTCCGCACCCGCGTCTCCGGCGACAAATAACTGAACATCTGACTCTGCTGATGATCTATGCCCCTCATGCCCCACTCTTAACACGATTGGCTTGTGGAACGGGAGTAGTTTTTCAGCAGCCTGCTAGGCTCTGCTACCGATCCTGTTGCTTCTGGCAATCCCTCTCGTATTGCTCTGCAATGCGGGCGCACAAAACGCGCCGCACAAAACGTGCCGCCGCTCGACAAGATTCAGAACCAGGAGGAACTCGACCGCGCCGGCGCCGCTCTCGATGCCGCGCTGTTCGATGCCTACAACCGCTGCGACCTCGACAAGTTCGCATCATTTTTCGTGGACGACGTCGAGTTCTACCACGATCAGGGCGGCGTCACGCTGGGCAAAGCGGCCTTGACCGACAGTGTCAAGAAGAACATCTGCGGCAAGGTCACCCGCGAACTCGTTCCCGGAACGCTGAAGGTCTACCACATGAAGGGTTACGGCTTTGTCGAGATGGGCGTTCACCGCTTCCACCATCCCGGGCCATGACGACACCGAAGGAGTGGGCGAAGGCCAGTTCGTTCACCTGTGGCAGTACAAGGACGGCGCATGGAAGGTCACCCGCGTGATCAGCTACGACCATCATGCGGCCGCCAAATGAGGCGACGAGTGACCGTAGGATTCTTTGAGGGTGCCCCGTCCAAGGTTCGCTTGGGCGGGGTTTTCGTGCTTGGAATCGAAGGTCAAAATCCCCATCCTCTTTCGCGAAGAACGCGAAAGAAGGATGGGGCACCCTCGCGTGAGATATTCGGGGCCGGGTTCCTGCACTTTGGTCATCGCAGCGTTGCCGACAAGGCTCCCTGGCGCATGCTATAGTGCGATTTCGCCATGGGATCCTTCCTGTCCTTCGCGTTTTCGTGGTGGTCCATCGCGCTGCGGATTGTGGCTATCGTCCACTTCATCCGGCGGCGGCCGGATTGGTTTTGGATCTGGGTGATCCTGTTTCACTGGGTCGGAGCACTGGTTTATATCGTGGTGGAAGTGATTCCGGATGCGGGGCTGCTGCGGGGTTCATTTCAGGTTTTTCCGCGGCGGCGGCGGATTCAGGAACTGGAGCGGATCATCCTCGACAATCCTTCGGCGGGAAACTACGAAGAGCTGGGGCTGTTGTACCTCGACGACGGGAACTGCGCGCGGGCCCGGGCGGCTTCGACAAGGCGATTTCTGTCGCGAACGGACCACGCCGATCCGTTCTACCGGCGCGGCGTTGCAGAGGTCGAACTGGGAGACTTCGCCGCGGCTGTGCCGGACCTGGAGCGCGCCGTCAGTTCCGATCCGGACTACGACTTCCACCGCGCCAAGGGACTGCTGGCCTGGGCTTACGCGCAGACCGGACAGTTCGAGAAGGCGGACGCGATGTTCCGGGAGGCGACCCGGATTTCCACCATCTCCGAAACCTATTACCACTATGCGCTGTTTCTGCAGTCGCAGGGACGCAACGTCGAAGCTCGCGAGTGGTCGCGGAAGATTCTCGACAAGAAGCCGACCATGCCGCGATATCTTCGGCGGCGCGAACGGCCATGGTTCCGCAAGGCCAGCGCCCTGCTGTCGCGGCTGCCGGCGCAGTCCACCTAGCGCGTCATCAGCTTGAGTAAGGATCTCGCTTGGAATCTCCCGGAAAGCAACTGCCGTCTGCGCGCGAGATCCTTCACTCCGCCTGAAGAACGGCTACGTTCAGGATGACGCTTGTGCACAGGGTCTCGAAGATAGTGTGCACCCCCACCGCGCGTTTTCCATCTTCGTCGACACCACTTACGGGCAGGTAATTTGGGCGAAGCCGGTGACGGTGGTGGAGGTCCCGTTGTTGGCGGATGCGATGTTGCCGACCGCTACCGTGCCGGACATCCCTGAGATGCACTGCACGGTCGCGGTTCCGGAACTGCTGCTCACGATGGTGGCGATCACCTGGTTGGTCGCGGTGGTGTCCACAAAAAACTTTCCGGAGTATGGCGGAGTGGATGGAACCAGGGCGGAAAAAGGCGACTGGCTGAAAGAGCCAGTAGCTGTGAACACCACCTGACCGTTCTGGGATTTCTGTGGGTCGGCAGTGACTGAAATGGAGAGCAGAATGCGGCCGAAGTTAGGGTTGGGCGAGCCGCAAGAAATCATCAAGACCGCGATGAAGGCAAGCGCGAGAGCTGCGAGCAGGGGATGGCGACGATGGGTGGCGCGAGACACGATTATCACCTTCATGTGGGCAGCGTCCATGGGCTTAGCGGAGTGTCAGCGCAGCCGGGACTTCTCTATTCTGCCTAATACCGTGTCGTTGTCAAGGAAGGCGACCGGGCCGCTGTTCGGGGAATGGTGCGGCGAGTCGCGATGGTAAAATCACACGATGGTGAAGATTTCCAGGCCTTCCATCCGGCTGCTGGCGACCGACATTGACGGCACGCTGCTCAATCCACAATTTCAGGTTTCCGAGGGCGATCTGATGGCGCTGCGGCGGGCGCACGCGGCTGGCATCGAGATTGTGCTGGTGACCGGGCGCCGGCATACGTTTGCCTTGCCGATCGCCAAGCAGCTGGGGTTTGATTTGTGGCTGATCAGCTCGAATGGGGCGGTGACGCGGTCGCTGGCAGGAGAGACGTTTCATCGCGACCTGATGCCGGCGGAAACCTGCCGGAGGCTTTGCGGAGCGATGCAAGAATTCCGCGGGCATACCGTTCTGACGTTTGATAAGGAAACCAAGGGCGCGATCGTGCTCGAACGGCTTGACGAACTGGGGACGAGCATCCGGCGATGGCTGGAGAAGAATATGGAGTACATCGAGTTTGTGGTGCCGATCGAAGAAGCGCTGGTGAGCGATCCGGTGCAGGCGATGTTTTGCGGCACCATGGCGCGGATGAGCGAGGCCCTGCGGGCGCTCGAGGGCGCAGGGATGGATGGGACCGTGACCGTGCTGCGGACGGAGTATCCGGCGCGGGATCTGTCGATGATTGACGTGCTGAATGCAGGCTGCTCGAAGGGGCATGCGCTGGAGCGGTGGGCGGCGCATCGCGGCTACCGGCGCGAAGAGGTCATGGCCATCGGTGACAACCACAATGACGTCGAGATGCTTGAGTTTGCGGGCTATCCGGTTATCATGGGGAATGCGTGCGCGGAATTGCGGGGTCGCGGGTGGACCGTGACCCGCGGCAATGATGCGTGCGGCGTGGCTGCAGCGGTCGATTTGGCGCTGGGTGACGCGGGACGCTGGTCGTTAGTCGTTAGTCGTTGAGTCGTTGGCAAATGCGGATGCGAGCGGTATTTCATTTCGGCTGCGTCTGGGCGTCCTCGTGATTTTGGCGGTGGCGGCGCTTCCCTGCTTTGCCGGGGAAGTTGCGGTGCTGCGAACGGGTTTTCGATCCGGCATGAGCGGCGGGAAGTGGTGGGGGATACGACGCGGTTGTATGTGACCGCGGATGGCTCGAGTTTCGTGGATGTGCCCACGGCAGAGATTGAGCATTTTGAGGCGGCGCCGGAGTTGCCGGCTTGTCAGGCTTCCGGCTCTCGGCTTTCGGCTTCCGGAACATCCCCACTTCTCGCAAAGTACGCGAGAAATGGGGCACCCGGAGCGTCCGCCTTTTGCAGGACCGAGTGCGTGGATTTAATGAAGTGGTCAATTCGGCGAGCGGGCGGTACCGGCTGGATCCGGACCTGGTGAACAGCGTGATCAAGGCGGAGAGCGGATTCAATGCGCGGGCCGTGTCTCCGAAGGGAGCGCAGGGGCTGATGCAGTTGATGCCCGGAACGGCATCGCAACTGGGCGTGCCGAATGCGTTCGATCCGCAGGCCAATGTCGAGGGTGGAGCGAAATATCTGCGGGAACTGCTGGAGCGCTACAACTTCGATCTGGTGAAGGCGCTGGCTGCCTACAATGCGGGGCCGCAGCGGGTGGAGCAGTTTGGCGGCGTGCCTCCTTATTACGAGACGCGGGCGTATGTGGCGCGGATGGTGCAAGGATTTCAATAAGAAGAAGGCGGCGCAGGAGAAGGCGGCCGCAAGTTCTTCCGCAAAGACCGGAGCCTCAAAGGACGCGAGCACGAAGATCGGCAGCCGCCGGCAAGGCGCAGAATTCCAGCCTGGTGCAGGCGAAGGCGAGCACGCGCAGAGCACAGGCAGTCAGCTTCGCGTCCGAACTAAGTCGAGCTTCGCTCGACGGACGGCCGAGGGCGGCTCGTCCCCACATACAACCTCTGTCGCATGCTCGAGGTTTGACCCCTTTGGCACAGTCATTTACCTTGGAACTGCCGTTTCCCGCTTCGCGTTGCTGAGGGCCGCGGCGCGGAGTTTTCCCCCTTCATGGATAAGAAGCGCATTCTGGCCAGCGTGGTCGTGTTCCTCATCCTGGCAGTTCTGGTTTATCTGCAATACCGGCACTGGCGGACCTTCGACTGGGGAACGTTCTGGAGCCAGACTCATCGCATCAAGAAGATCCATGTGCTGCATGGCGATTGCGCTCGATCTACTTCGGCGTATGTGCTGCGCGCGTTGCGGTGGAAGATTTTTCTGAGGCCGGTGCGGCCGAAGACCACGGTCGCGGAACTGGTGTCGCCGACGCTGGTCGGGTTCACGGGGCTGGCGCTGCTGGGGCGGGCGGGAGAATTCATTCGTCCGTATCTGATTGCGCGGCGGACGGATCTTCCCTTCTCTTCGCAACTGGCGGTGTGGGGCAGTGGAACGCATCTTTGATCGTGGGCGCGTTCGCGGTCCTGATGCTGCTGGCGATTTTTCTGCCGAGCGCGCTGCCCTCGATTCCTCATCCGGAATACTACCGGCGCTTTCGCGAGGCGGGATTTGTTCTGATCGCGCTGGTAGCGGCGACCACGCTGGCGGCGGTGGTGATCAGCGCGTAACGGCGAAGCGGTGGCGCGTTGGATGGAACGGCGGTTCTCACATTTGTCTTCGAACCTCGGGCACAAGCTGGCGCAGAGAGTGCGCGAGTTCGGCACGGGGCTGAATACGATTCACGGGCCCTGGTCGCTGCTGTGGCTGACGCTGGTGTCGGTGGGGATGTGGTATGTGATCGCGCTGGCGTATCAAGGAAGTGACGCACTCCTATGGCGTGGATGCGCTGGAGATTCCGGTGTCGCAGCTTCTGATTCTGATGGTTTGCGAGCATGGTGGGATCGATGCTGCAATTGCCGGCGGTGGGCGGCGGGTCGCAGATGGCGACGATTGCGACGCTGTCGAGTGTGTTCGATGTGCCTCCGGAGATGGCGGCCAGTTGCGGGATCCTGCTGTGGCTGGTGACGTTTGCGGCGGTGGTGCCGACGGGACTGTTGCTGGCGCATCGGCGAACGATTGTCGTTGCGGAAGTTGTCGGTGGAGAGCCACCGGGCGGAGTGAATCCGGCAGCGCGCGCTTCTAACCGCTACCCCTCGAGTCAATTTGCTGTGGGAACGTGCTTCTCGAGTTGCGCAATCTGCGCTTTGACCAGTTCCGCGTCCGGTCCCTGGGGAATATAGGAAAGGCAGTGGCGCAAATGGGCGAGAGCGCCGAGATAATCGGCCTTCCTGGCCAAGATTACAGCGAGCAGCTGTTCGCCATTGCGGGTGTTGTGGAGAGGGTCCATGGTCAGCAGTTTGTTCGCGCTCCCTTCAGCCGCATCGATATTCCCGAGCTGGAAGTTTGACAAAGCGCTGTAATACCAGATGTGGGTGGTGCCCTTGGGATCGAGTTGCAGGTATTGGTTGAGACTCTGCAGCGCGCCCTGCCAATCCTGTTGTTGCACCGCCAGTGCAGCGAGCCGCTCATAGGGGGGCACGAAAGCCGGGTCCGCCGCCGCCGCTTTCCGCAGGTAGATCGCTGCTTCGCGAGGGTTCGACGGCAGCTGCAGTGTGCCGAGCTGGTACCACGCCACGGCGAAGCCGGGATAAATGCGCACTGCCTCCTCCAATTGCCGTCGCGCGCGATCCCGCCGGTCAGCCAGCATTTCCTCGCCGGCGCGGCTCCAGTGCTCGGCGGCGCCGACCGGCACCGACTTGCTGGTCGTACTCACGGCCGTGCCCCGAGCCGTGAATTCTCGGGTGAGCGTGATGGTACCCATTTCAGGACTATCGCGCAGGTTGCGTTCCGTGATGCTGAGCCCGGAAGATCTGAAACCCGCAAGAAACGCCTGCACCGTGCATCCCTCGAAGTGCACCTTCATCTGCCGCTCTCTATCCCCCTGCAAGCTGATTTCTCCGGCAATGCGGCTGGGCAGGATTGAGAAGTATCCTTTGGGGTCGGTCTCTGCAGTATAGGCAGCGGCTCCGTCGCAACTAACCGTCACAACGATGGGATCCCACGGAAGCAGTTCGTCCTTGACCACGACCTTGCCCAGCAAAGCGCCGCCGGCGCGGTCCTGATCCGTCATGCGGCTCCAGTAACCGTAAAGACCTGCGTCCTGTATGGAGTCAGGACGGTTCACTACCGGATTGGGATTATGAATGTGACCCGTGATCGGCGGGCTAGATTGGGCGGACGCCGAAACACTAACGACGATCAATGCTAGTGGCCTGTCGCAGAGTAACCATTACTAGACTGTTAGCATCAAAGCTGTCATGGCCACTGGCAGCGAAATCTTGCTCACCCAGCAACAGCATTCCGATCTAAGCAGCATCGCCCAGTCCCGTGCTCTGCCCGCCGGATATGTGTTTCGCGCCAAGTTGATTCTGATGCTGGCAGAAGGCGCGTCCTTCAACGCGATCAAGCGACAGCTCCAGACCACGGCGCCCACCATCGTTCGCTGGAAGCAACGCTTCCGGCAATACGGACTGGAGGGACTGGACACCTATCATCCCGGCCAAAAGCCCAGTGTGCTGACTCCCGCTCTGCGCGCCCGCATCCTGTCCGCCACGCGGAGAAAACCCAGCGACGGGTCTACGCACTGGAGTTGCCGCAAACTGGCCTCCGCGCTGGGCGTCAGCAAAGACGCCGTGCATCGCGTTTGGCAAGAAGCGGGCCTGAAACCGCACCGCCTCGAACGCTACATGGCCAGCGACGATCCCGAGTTCGAAAGCAAAGCCGCCGACATCCTCGGCCTCTATCTGCGCCCGCCGCAGCACGCGGCCGTGTTCTGCGTCGATGAGAAGACCGCCATTCAAGCCTTGGATCGTCTCGATCCCGTCCTGCCGCTCTCGCCGGGACGCGCCGAACGGCACGGCTTCGAGTACTACCGCCACGGCACGCTCTCCTTGTATGCAGCGCTGAATACCGCCACCGGTCGCGTCCACGGCAAAACCGCTGCCCGCCATACCAGCCGCGAGTTCGTCGCCTTTTTGCAAGAGGTCGTATCCTTGTGCCCGCCTCGGCAACAGATTCACATCATCCTCGACAATCTCTCCGCGCACAAAACTCAGGCGGTCCGCGAGTTCCTCCAACAACATCCGCGAGTCCGGTTTCACTTCACGCCCACTTACTCGTCCTGGCTCAACCAGGTCGAGATCTGGTTCGCCAAGATCGAACGCGAGGTCATCGCACGCGGCATCTTCACCTCGGTTTCCGACTTGGCTCGCAAACTCCGCCGCTACATCAACGCCTACTCCGCCAATGCTCGGCCCATCCAGTGGAAATACTCCGACCCCACCCGCCGCGTCCGCAGTAACGAACTCACTGCGACAGGCCACTAGGAGGGCCGGCCCGAACAATTGTTTCGTGAGCATGGCGCACCTCGCCGGAGCACCGTCGGCCAGCATCTCGCTCCAGGGAAAGCGCACTGGTCTGCGTGGCAAATAACTTATGCCATCTGCGTTAGGAAATCAACATGCTCCCGGCGATTTTCAGCGGTCATCGCCGCGTAGCACGTCGAGGACTCGGTAACAGTCTGTACGCCCTCGGCGTAAGATGAAAAACAATCCAGCAGATCCTCCGTCCGGCAACGAGTGGCAACCGACACAGGGAAGGCCACGGCGTCCTGTGAAGTTCACTAGAACATTTGCTTTGAGATGGGATGGTGGCCCCGGGCAGAGTCGAACTGCCGACCTTCGGTTTAGGAAACCGCTGCTCTATCCATCTGAGCTACGGGGCCAAGGCGACTTAAACTTTATTTTACACGCCTGTTTACGCGCGAGCGCATCTGACCCCTTTGTTCTCCCCTCACTTGGAATACTCGTCCCGCAGCCGGACCTGCCGGTCGGTCATGGGAACTTCCCGCCCTGCGATGAAGACCTGTTTCACATCGGTTTGCACGTCCAGCGGATCGCCGTTGGCCACCACGACGTTGGCGGTTTTGCCGGTGTCGAGCGATCCCAACTGGTCGGCCACGCCCCAGATTTCAGCGGCATTCAGGGTGATGGCCTTGAGCGCTTCGTCATAGGGAAGGCCGAAGGCGGTGGCGAATCCGGCCTGGTAGGGCAGGTTGCGCACGTTGTGGGCCGAGTACGACGCGAACACGATCTTGACTCCGCGTTTGTAAGCTGCGCCGGCAGACTATAAACCGTGTCGTAGCGTTCGTCTGGTTTCGGATCCTCATAGATGGGACCGACGATCACCGGCACCTTGAGGCTGGCCACGTAGTCGAGAACGGGCTGCGAGTGGCTGATGTGGTTCAGCACGAACTTCAGCTTGAACTCGTTGGCCAGGACCGACCGCAGTTTGCAGATCGCTCGGGCTCTCGGCCGCGAGCACGATGGTCTTCTTGCCTTCCAGATAAGGCAGCAGCGCTTCGAGTTTCAGATCGCGCTTGGGAGCGAGGGGCTCGGGCTTTCTTGTCTTGTCGTCGCGCGCGTCGGCTTTCTTGCGTTCGTAGTCGGCCCACTCGCTTGGTAGTCCTGCGCATCGAGAAAAGCCTGGCGCAGTTGGGCCGCCAGACCCATGCGGGTGGACGGGAATTTTCGCTTGTCGAAGCCGCCTTTGTTGCGGCGCTGATCGCCGGTGAAATTCAGCGGCATGGCGTTGTCGCGGATCAGCAGCATCTCGGTGGCCTTGGCTCCCGCCAGCTGGATGAAAGAATCCTGGCCGGGCAGCGTGTCTTCGCCTTCGGGAGCGACGACGGCGTTGGTGATGCCGTTCAGCCGGGCCACCGGGATCAACGCCGACTCCGCGTGGAAGGCCTCGGCGATGTGCATGTGCGGCATGATCTCGTCGCTCGATTCGACCAGATCGTTGGTCATGTGCTTCGGCGGAAATTTCGGTGAGGCCCAGATTGGCTTCCGAATCGATCAGACCCGGATAGATGGTCATGCCGGTCACGTCGATGACCTGGGCGCCGCTGGGGACATTGACGGAATTCGCCGCACCGACGGCAGTGATCTTGCCGCCCTGCATGACGATCACGCCGTTCTCAATGATGCCGTGGGTGACGGTCAGCAGTTTGCCGCCTTTCAGGACGACGGGCTTCTCCTGGGCGAGGCTGGCGTCGAGAGTGGACAGCGATCAAGCAGATCAAGACCAAGATCAAGATCAAAGGCAGCGGACAGAGCGCCCGACTCGTCGAAGGGATTGCCGCTAGACATGAGACTGACTGCTGAGACCGCTATTCATTGTCCCTCCTGATAGTGCGGCGTGCCGAAGCCGGGCAGCGAACGGTCGAAGTACACGTCGCCATCGATCAAAACCTTTTCGGGCACGCCGTAACTCGAGAGCGGATATCCGTCCCAGATCACCAGATCGGCATCCTTGCCGACATCAATGGATCCGACGCGATCATCCACGCCGATGATCCAGGCGGCATTCAGGGTGATCATCTTCAACGCTTCTTCTTCGGTGGCGCCGCCGTAGCGCATGGTCTTGGCGGCTTCCTGATTCAGGCGGCGGGTGAAATCCTCGGAGTCGCTCTTGATGGCGACGCGCACGCCTTTGCGCATGGACATGACGGCGTTCCACGGAATCGCGTCCCAGGCTTCCTGCTTGTAGCCCCACCAATCGGAGAACGTGGCGATGGCGATATTGTTGGCCGCCAGTTGGTCGGCGACTTTGTAGGCTTCGAGCGCGTGGTGGAAGGCACGAATCTTGTAGCCGAATTCCTTGGCCATGGCCATTTCGGTCAGCATTTCGTCGGCGCGATAGCATGTGGATCTGCACCATGCAGCTTGCCGCGCAGAACGTCGGCGAGGGCTTCGAGCTTCAGGTCGCGCTTGGGCGGGCTGGCATCTTTATCGCCGCGTTTGACCTTGTCGTTGTAGTCGTCCCACTCGCGCATGTAATCCTGCGCCTGGACCAGGGCCTCGCGCTGCACCGCGAAATTGCCCATGCGGGTCGAAGGCAGCTGATCGCGGCCGCCATAGACGCGCTTGGGATTCTCGCCACTGGCGAACTTGATGGACCGCGGCGCATTGGGGAAAAGCATGTCGTCGCGGAGGCGCCATATTTGTGCTTGATGACCACCGCCTGCCCGCCGATCATGTTGGCCGAGCCGTGCAGCAAGCAGCGAGGTGGTCACGCCGCCGGCCAGACGCGCGGTAGATGGCCTTGTCCTGATAATCGAAGGCATCTTTCATCATCATGTGCGGCGTGATCGGGCTGGTGGCTTCGTTGACGTCGTCATCGAGAGCGATGTGGGAATGCGAATCAATGATGCCCGGCGTCAGGTACTTTCCTCCGGCGTCGATGACGGTGGCGCTGGCGGGCGCGTTTACGGTCTCGCCGACGGCGGCGATCTTGCCGTCCTTGATGTAGATGGAGCCATTCTGATATTGCCGTGGGTCACGGTCATCACCGTGGCGTTCTTGATGACGACGTCGGGATGGGCGGTGACCGCGGATTGCCCGAACCCAGCTGCCGATGCCAGCGCCATCGTCACAGTGAGCCAGACGCGGTGAAGCACGAATGTCTTCGCGGAAATCGAGTGCATGAGTTGGACCCCACTAGAAGAAGTTCGAGTGCAGCATTGGGATTGTAGGAAGGTCCGCGAAAAGGGTCAATGCCAATCGGGATGACAAAGCAGGAGCCCAATCGGA
>CAWFVB010000042.1:0-12162 GCA_963819145.1 uncultured Acidobacteriaceae bacterium | reverse complement strand
TCAGTTATGTTGGGGTCAGTCATGTTGAGTCGGGCTTCAGGGCGCATCTGGCGGGCATTCCGGCGGACCCGGTTGGGCATCGGGACGATGGCGTTGACGTATGTGATTGCCGTGCTGGTCGGATCGGGCCTGGTGCACTCGGGAAACACCTTCGCTCTAGGCTATCGCGACCGGCTGGTTGGAAGGGCGGTTCAGCAATCGACGATTCTGAGCAATCTTGAGAAGGGCAATCGATGGCGCGCCGCCGGCCTGGACACGGCGGGAAACACCTTTGCTGGAGCGGTGAGTCTGGTGCTTGGGTATTTTCCGCCCATGGGATATGGAATGGCGGCCTTCCGCGGGTGGATTGGCGGGATTGTTTCGGTTGACGATGCGCATCACAGCCGGCTGGGCGCGCCTCGGGAATGCTTTTATTACCTGACCACGATAATTCTGCAATTGATTCCGTACTCGCTGGTTGGGGGCGCGGGAGTGAATCTTGGGATCGTCACGTTCAGCAGGTGGGGGCGCAGCGTTTATCCGGGGGGGCGAGTGCGATGGCTGCTGATTCCGCATGAAGCGCTGGGCGATGCGGGATGGATTTTCCTGGTGTCGGTGCCGCTGTTTGCCGTGGCGTCCGGGTTTGAGTTCCTGGCGAGGTGAGGGCGCGCCGGCGCCTCAGGGGCTGATGCCCTGCCGTATTCATACGGCTTACGCGGCCCTTGAAGGGCCGCTCTTCCACGAGGGCGGACTGAATTGGGCTGACTAGAGATTCACAGGGATGGGCGGATTTGATGTGATCCAGTGCATTTTTGAAGAGGGTCCAGTGGGTCTGCAGGCGAAATGCGCTGCCGGGCTTTGCCCGGCCGGACAGCCGAGGGCGGCTGTCCCCACATGAGTCCGGATGGATGGCACATAAGTTATGGCCGCTCTTGTGTTTCTTTGTGGTGCGGCTTGGCTACGGCGTAGGACAGGACTAACACCGCGAAGCAGGCGAGCCCGCTCCACAGATTCATGATTGGGTTGAGCCAGGTTTGCACGAGCGCGATCGTGACCATGACGAATCCGAGAATTGATCCCCATTTCCTAGCGGCGAGCGAAGAGGCAGCGCGGCTAGGTCTTCGCGCGTGCGGCGACGTCGGAAGTTTATGTGTGCGGCCAGCGAGACCAGCCAGGAAAGAATCATGCCAGTGAACGCGGCTCCTATCATGTAGCGGAAGGCGTTTTCCGGGGCCCAGAGAACCAGCGCGAGCGCGAAGAGAATTCCGAACGAGGAGATCAGGACGGCGTACTGCGGCGAGCCTTCGTGATTGAGGCGGCCGAGGCGGGCGGGGGCCCATCCGGTGCGGGCCAGCGAAAAAATCATGCGCGAGGCGACATAGATGGTGGCGTTGGCCCCGGAGAGGGCGGCAGTGAGCACGACGAAGTTCATGACCCCGGACGCATG
The DNA here is from genome assembly GCA_963819145.1 of uncultured Acidobacteriaceae bacterium. Classification (GTDB taxonomy): domain Bacteria; phylum Acidobacteriota; class Terriglobia; order Terriglobales; family Acidobacteriaceae; genus Sulfotelmatobacter. Next base: position 10,736 of record CAWFVB010000042.1, on the reverse strand, counting down.
CGGGATTTTCACCGTGCGGAATGTGGTGACGAACGGGCTTTCGGTGACGCCGGCATGATTCCAGGGCATCACGCCTAACAACACGACCATGGCGCCAACATAAACGAAGGTGAGAGTGAGAAAAGTCAGCCACACGGCGCGGGGAGTTTCCTTGGAGGAGCGGGATTCGCCGGTGGTGACGGCGACCATTTCGACTCCACCGAAACTGTAGACGGCGAAGGTCAGGGCTACGAACGGCGACCAGAGGCCTTTGGGGAAAAATCCGCCTTGCGCGTAGTATTGCGGGGTGACGCGGCCGCCGGCGAGCAATGCGGCTCCGATGACGATGAAGGCGACGATGGTCGCGAGCTTGATCATGGAGAGCCAGAATTCCACGCGGCCGTAGGAGCTCACACTGCGCAGGTTGATGACGAGCAGGACTGCGGCGAAAACGACGATCCACAGGTCGGGACGCACGCCGGGGAACCACTTCGACATATAGGTGGCGGCGGCGACCATCTCGGCGCCGATGGCCAGGGCGAGTCCGATCCAGTATCCGGCACGAGCGATGTATCCGGCGAACGGGCTGAGGTAGAGATCGCCGTAGACGCCGAAGCTGCCGGCGGCGGGATGAGCGCAGGCGAGTTCGCCGAGGGCCATGGCGACGGTCCAGTTGATAAAGGCGGCGGCGATAAAACTGAGGATGGCGGCGGGGCCGGCCATTTCCATGGCAGCGCCGGAGCCGAGCAGGAGACCGGTGCCGATGGAGCCTCCGACCGCGACCATGGCCATTTGTCCGGCGGAGAGCTGGTGGCGCAGGCCCTCTTCATGGGTTTGCATCGGGTTGGTTCGCACCGGATTGGTTTGTACCGGGTGAATTGGGGGCGCCGACGGCATGCTGCACCATATCAAAAAGAGGGTGGATCGCCAAAGCGGAGAGCACACGTTGTGCGGTGTTGGAGTGACGATCTGCCGGCAAGTACGTCTGTACCAGCGGGACGCGGGTGCACGGTGAGCGTCACCGAGCGCAATGCAGGTTTTGCAACCGTGAACCCGGCGCCGCATCTTGACGTATAACTAAAGCGGGCCCGCCGGAAGAAGTGAAGCACGAGTGAGAGCCAATGGAGTTCAGATTTGAGTTCGATGCGCAGAATAGAATTCTGCTGTCCCGGTTTGAGGGCCGGCTCACGGACGAAGCGGCGGCAGAGTTTTACCAGGCGGCCTGGAAGCATGCGGCCGCGAACGATGCCCACGCGGGGATTGTGGACTTCACGTCCACCACTGAGTTTGCCATCTCCAGCGAAGTGATCCGCCAGCTCGCGCGGAGCAAGCCAGCCCTTCCGAATGCGATCCAACGCCCTCGCGTTATCGTGGCCCCGCAGACCCATGCCTTTGGTCTGTTCCGCATGTTTCAGATCGAGGGAGAGCACACGCGACCGCTGCTGCAAGTGGTGCGAACGATGGAGGAGGCGTTCGCAGCACTCGGCGTGCAATCCCCACATTTCGAGCCGTTAGAGTAAGGGTCATTGGATGTAAGCGGGGCGATTTTGCTCTCTAGGAATTGCCCGACGAAGGTCGATGAGCGTAATCGGGATTTTTCGCCAGCTACTTCATTTGCAAGAGGTCGAAGACCCCCTCACGGTTAGGAATGATGCAGCGAACGGTGTTCTGCCCGGCCTTCTGCCATACGGTGGGAAGCAGTTGTGCGGTGCTGTCGCATCCTCCCCATCTGGTGAGACATGTCGTGTTGATTCCGAAGACTTTCTTTCTCGCAATGTCAGGAGCACGAAGATCAATCTCGACATAGCCCGTAAAGGACGTTAAGGCGTTTTTATACGGGTACACATTCGGCGGATCACAAGCCCTGCAATATTTCACCAGAACAGACAAGTTGGCGTGCGGAATCCTGTAGAAATAAACGCTGTTCGATTGCATGATTCCCTTTTGTTCCCAGAACTGGGTCCGCAAATTCGTGTATGGCACAAGGTGAAACGCATGAAGCAGGCCATTTGACACGTTCACTTCGTAGCCACAGCCATCGTTGCTACATGGGCCGAGCTGCTGTAGGTCGGAACCAAAGGCGTTGCGAATCTCTTCCAAACTCGGCGGTCTTCCGCGCTCAGAAAACTCGTAACAAACCCGCACAAGACGGTTGGCTCGATGCTCTAATTCAAATGAATACGCCCAAATAAAGCACAGTGCGATTAGGGAGCAGACCGCTGCGATGATGACGAAGCGAACTTTCCTCATAGCACCATTAGACACCGACGCTTCGCCTGACAGCTAGGTGTTGAGAACGGGCCGTTACACTCAGAACCCCTGTTCCAGCCATTTTGAGTGCTATCGAGATTTTGCGACAGTCACGGTTGCCACTGAGCCGGCACGCAAGTGGCAACTTCCACGCGGCGGAACGATTCAAAGGTGACCTTTTGCGGACCGGACGAGGGAAGCCGATAATCGAATATTGTTTCGTACTTCCCCTCCGCGTAGGAGCCTTTGAATTTCCATGTCTTTACGTTCTCGATTGCTGCGTCCTCAACATAGGATGGCCAGAGATTGCCTCAACGTTCGTCGGTTCACCAGTATTTCCCGAGAGGACAAAGGTCAGCTTCACGACTCCCGCTATCCGGGCCTGACATGCCAGTGGCGGATGTTTTGGTATGTTCGCAGATACCAGCACGGGTTCCTGTGCTGCCATGGTCACTGAGATAGCGGCCGCGAAAAAAACGACAGCACAAATACGGATGGTCATCGGAACGCCTTTCGGTTGAAGATTGTACGCTGGTTTCCCTGCTTTACAGCCGTGGGTGTTGTTAACAGGCCATAGCACTCAAAACCAGCAAGCACAATATTGAACAATTGAACGGCCGCCTGCAGTGGCGGCCGTTCATTCTTATCGTTCCTGTTTTGATTTAACGCTCGCGCTCCTTGGCAGGTTTCGTCTTGGCGTTGTTGTGCTTCTCTTTGTAGATCTGCTTGCTGTTTTTGTTTTCTTCCTTGTTGGCCTGTTGCTTCTCTTGCCCGGTCAAGGCGCCGCCGTTGGCGGTGCGCTCGTTGTGAACCTGCTGGGCGACATTGGCCTGGTTCTGGTTGGTGCGGGCCGCTTCGCCGGAAGTCATCTCGCCGCTGCGCAGCCCATTGGCGGTGCGCTGCTGCTGGTTGGCTTCCCGGTTGTCGACTTCGTTCGGCTTCACGGTATTCGCGTTGTGCTTTTCGTCGTAGATCTGGCGGCTGGCGGAATTTTGCTCGCCGTTGATCTGCTGACGCTCCGCACCCGTGAGCTTGCCACCGTTCGCTGCACGATCGTCGTGCACCTGCTGGTCGATGTTGGATTGCGTGCGCTCGGCGCGGGCCGCCTCGCCGGAAGTCATCTGACCGCTGCGCAAGCCGTTGGAAATGCGCTGGTCCTGATTGGCTTCACGGGTGTTGGGATTGTAGTTGCGCCCAACCGAGCGATCGGCGGACGAGATGGGCTGCGATTGCGCGTGCTGCTGCGCCACCTGGTGATATTCGTTTGCGTTCGAACTCGCCATGGTTGCCGGACGCCCTTGATTCACCGACGCCAGTTGCGAGCGGTCCTGCGCGGCAAAGTGTTCATGCTGTACCTGGTCGCCGGTTGCCTCGAAGTGATGCTCGTTGGCCGCCTGCATCTCGACCGCCGACGCATGCACCTGGATGCCCACGCCGCCATTGAAGCTTACGTGGTTGACGTTCACGATCGTGGTTTGCTCGACGATGGTGCGGTTCTCGTACACATTGGTGACATGGACGCTGCCAAAATTCGCCACGGCGCTGTTGTAGGCGAATACTCCTCCCCGCCACTCGCCGCCGGCGAAGCCGACGCCGCCGAAGCCGAAGCCGTAGTTCACGCCACCGTAGAACCCGACATGCGGTCCCCAGTAGCCGCGGTGCCAGCCGTATACTCCGCCGTCATATCCCCAGTAGCCAGGGGTCCATAGAAGGCCGGCGCTGGGAGGTTGCGCCCAGACGCCCGGAACCCAGTAATAGCCCGCATCCCCGTAGGACCAGTAGCCGGGAGTCCAGAGGTAACCCGGCGCCGGCAGCGGTGGCTGCTCATACACCGGCAAGGCCGGAGGCGCAATGTTGATGGAGAGAGCGACGCCGATTTGTGCCTGCGCGGCAGGCAGGGCAAGCAGCGGCAGCATAATGAAAGCCGCGGCAAGCAGGTGGCAAATTCTTGAGCGAAGAGACATGGTCATTTCTCCTGTATCGGGGCCCGAAAAACGGCAATATCTCCCCGTCGGCCCGGACGATCCGGGCGTATGTATTGAAACCCAGGATCGGGCTGTTTGTTGCAAACTAAAGTCCAGGTCCCCAGCGGTCCGAAAGTACAATGGCGATATTTCACCAGTGGGGCCACGTCAGCGTAGCTCGGCGCGATTTCCGGCCAGTAGCCGACGGTCAGGTCGCCCGATAGGTGACACGCTGCAACCGCATGAACTATCACGACGCCCAGATCGCAGCGATTTACGAATTGGCGAACCCCTTGGCGCGGGATGCCGACTTCTATCTCTCCCTCGCCGGACAGCACTCATGTAGGGTTCTCGACTTGGGTTGCGGGACAGGCACGCTCTGTTGTGCCCTCGCGGAACGCGGTCACCAGGTGACAGGTGTTGATCCCGCTGCGGCGATGCTGGCAATCGCGAGAAGCAAATCTTACGCAGAACGGGTGGAATGGGTCGAGTCCTCCGCTCAGACATACCGGTCGCAGCAGAGGTTCGACCTGATCGTTATGACCGGACATGCGTTCCAGGTCCTTCTGACTGATACCGATGCCACGGCCGCATTGGAGACGATGCATAGCCATCTCAAGCAGCAGGGCAGGGCAGCGTTCGAGACTCGCAACCCCTGCATGGATTGGGTCGGCGAGTGGAGGGCGAAGTCTCGGAGGCTGCCCGGTGGAGAGATCACCGAGACCTTGAATATCACTAGCGTGGACGGTGAGGTTATCTCGTTCCGGACCTCGTACTGGCTTTCCGGCGGAATAGTCACGACGAACAGCACACTACGGTTTCCATCACGCGAGCACGTAGAGGCCCTGATTACTCGTTCGGGACTGCGGGTCCGTGACGTTTTCGGAGACTGGAATGCGAGCCCGTTCGAGGGCGGACGCTCACGCGAGATGATCTTTATCACGGAGATCGCAACTTAGGTTGGGTTCCAGCGGATCTTGAGCGTAATCGAGATTTTTCGCCAAGCATGTCGCACCGGGAGCATAATGTTCGCGTGACCCCGAAGCGTGCATTCTGGGAGGCGTTTGCAACGGTCTGCCTGCCTAGCCTAATACTCTGGACCGTCTTTGCTTACCTCCTGAGATCGAGGTTGAACCTGCCTTATGATGAGGCTCTGCCGATATATCTGTTCCTCGCCATACTTCCGATGCCGCTTGCCTTTCCGGTTTATCGACGTTATCTGAGGGGTGCTTCCCGCAATGGGAAAGCGCTATCGCCAAAACTTAACATCGCTATGGCGATCCTCTTTGCAGTCGTCGGGATATTGCACGCGGCGGAGCTTCCGCGCCTGCTTCGCACCCACAAGAGCGGCTGGGATGTCGTATTTCATGCTGCAATAGCAACGGTCTGGCTAATCATGAGCATCGAGTATGTTCGACGAGCTGCAACAAAGCAGCCTCCTGCGGCAATGTGAGACTAACGCTCCTCAGTTGTTGTAAGCAGGCGTTTACACGTTCTAACCCATCATGTCGAAAAACGGCGGCATCATCGGCGTATCCGATCACGGCGGTTGGGCGGTGCTGGTGACGGTGGCGCGTGATGGGACGCTGCTCGACCGCCGCCGGGTGGAACTCGTGGGCGAGGGCCTGCCGAAGATTCCGCACCACAGCGAGTGTCAAGGGCTCCCGCTCGACGAGGCCGTGGCGTTAGTCGAGCGCGTGCGCGTGTCGGCGGAGAGGTACTCGGTGCTTGCCTTGGATGCGGTCGCGATGGCGGTGCCGCGAATCCTTGGTGTCGCGCTGCGCAAGTGTCCACCGCTTCCACCCACGATTGCTGAGCGAATCACGGACTACCGTGCGCAGAACAATGCCGACTGGGTGATGTACCGCCAGGCTCTGGCCTCTGCGGCTGAGGCACGGGGTTGGCCCGTCCACTGGTACGACGCGAAGAGCGTATTGGGCGCGGCGCGCCAGGCGTTGCGCGTAGAGAACCTCGACGCTCACTTTCTCCAGATGCGGAGGGCCATCGGGCCGCCCTGGAACAATGATCACAAGCTGGCAATGGCGGCGGCCATAGTCACGGGGAGCGCGATTGTAAAGTAACCCGCGGGGCCAAGGGTAAGGCCGTTTGAGGGCTATCGCGACTTCCAACAAATGATCCCTGTACGGATCGACGCCGGTGAGACCCGGTTCCCGCGGTCAGAACTAGTTGTGCAGAGTTGCCGCTTCGAGCTTGACCGTCACCCGACGGATCGATTGCTGATCCGCATCACCACGCTGGCCCATCCAGACAATTTCATCTCCCAGGTAGCAAGTTGTCGTTTGAGTTGATAGGGTCAGGGGAGGCGTGATTTTGGTGCGGAGCCTCTTACCCGACGTAAGATCGTACTCATCGAACCGACGAACGCGTGGCGTGTCGCGATCGATGGAATATTCCGCGACTGCCACGCCAGGACCAAACAGCCAAGTAAGGTAATGAGTTCTGTCGTCTGTAGGCACCGGAAGAAAATCGATGTCGACGTGGCCGGATTCTCCGATCGTTGCCACAGAATAATTCTGAGGCGCCCCCAATTTAGTCGAGCCTTCGTCCTTCAGAACCGCATAGGCGACGCCATCACCGCCCTGGATAAGGCCAGGGGCCCAATTTCCGCCCTCCGCAGTGGGTGGGAATTCGAAGAGTTGGGTAACCTTGTCATCGACGTCCAAAACCGCGCCGCCAAACTTCACCTCTGGTAGTTTTTTGTGGTACGGCGGCTGCAGACCAACTACGACTCTTTTGCCCGAAGAATTTACAGCCGTAAGGCTAGGGCCGAAAATCGAATGAGACCGTATGGCTGGTCACAACATTGGCTTTATTGTCGAAGTGATACAAGTGATACTCCGGTGATGGCCGCCCGTCACTGGTACCGGGGAGAAAACTGGCCACGACAACCAGACCGTTGTTGGCCGGAGCAAAAGCAGCAATCCAATCCCTTTCGTCGGGAGTCTGAAACAGCAACGTAGAACCGTCCCGATTCACCCGCACCACCGATTGGTGGTCATCCTTCTCATTCCGGTAATCGGGCCGGTAGAAGACCTGGCCCTTCTGGTCGCACTGGTACGAGAATCCGCCAAGGCCAATCCAGGAAACTGGCACATCTCCAACGATCTGCTGACCGTAGCTCAGGTGACTCGATGAAATGCAGGCGAGAAAGAAGAGAGTGGCTGTCAATCGAGAAGGCATGGCGGCGCTCCATCCTTTTGGCACGAACATCATAACCCGTGTTCAACTCTAGAACGGACGGGCAGAGCACTCTTGCAAATGATACCTGCTGTTAATCAGCCTTCACGCTCATTGAGAATTGCCGGCCTCAACGCGCGCAGCCGGCGATGTCCCGCAGACCTTCTGGCGTCGTATCATGGCTCGGTCAGAATGTTTCCGGCGGCGTAGAAGCTCGACATCCTGGAGGATAAAATGCCTATGCGCTCTGCGAGGCACCGCGTCTTGGTGGTAACTTGCTGTGTGTTCCTGCTGGCGAGTCTGTGTTCTCCGCGAGAGGTTCCCATGAAGATCGAGCAGAATGCGCAATCGCAGGAGCAAGCGACGCGCGCAGCCCTTGACAGGTTTAATGAGGCGTTCAACCGGCATGACGCCGATGGGTTGGCGGCATTCCTGACCGACGATACGGTGTTCGAGGACACCTCGCCCGCTCCCGACGGCCGGCGCATCGAGGGAAAAGCCGCCGTAGTGGAATTCTGGCGGGGATGGTTCGCCCGCAACGCCGATGCACGTTTCGAGGCCGAGGAAGTGATCGTCGGCGGAAACCGGGCGACCGTGCTCTGGGTCTATCACAAGATGCGCAACGGCCAGCCCTGGCATCTGCGCGGGGTTGACGTCTTTACGGTAAGAGACGGAAAAGTGGCCGCGAAACTCGCTTATGTGAAAGGCTGAGGGCGGCTGCTATCGCGAAAGCTCGCAAATCCAATTTACTTCCCACGTCTTCCCGCCATCCGACGAGAACGACTGCTCCATGCGCGCCGAGTTAGGAGAGAGGTTGAGCCAGACATAGCGCACCAGAATGGCGCGGCCTTTGAAGTCTTCCTGATCGAAAAACTCGCCGCGATTGCCGGTAAACTGGCCAACCACGGGCGGCAAGCCAAGGGTTCCGTTATCTACGTCGACCAGGTAGATGCTCCACTGATGCGATGTGGGATTATAGAGGCGGAGCGTCTGCGCCTTAATGTGGAGTTTCTTGTCGGTGCTGGTGACATCAAACTCTTCGAAGTTTGCATTGCTGTCGAGGATTTTCTTGTGGTTCGAGATGCCGTCGTACTCGACCCAGATATTGGAGTTGTTGAGGCGGTCCGGGAGGCGGCGGACGTGAGCTTTCCAGTTGCCGATGATGAAGTCAAAATCGTGCGAACCATCCCGTTGGGGAAGACTTGCGGGATTCGCGACGGTTTGAGCCTGAGACGAAGCCGGGAGTGTTGCAATGAGAATGAAAATGAGAAGGAGAAAGAGGAGCGGCAGGTATACGAGCTTGCTGCTTTTCATAACGTGCATCCTTTCGAAATGATAATCAGTGCGTCAGATTTTTTTCTTCGAATTGTGTTGCTATCGCGCAACCTCCTCCGTATAGTCCCCACTAGCCCTGAGAGCCCGCCGACGATTTTCCCCCGGTCCGGTCACGCCGCCAGCCCACGTTAGTCCCAACCTCACGTTGCTACAGCTCTACGCACGGCCTCTGGCTGTGTCGACGGATTGTGTCAGTTCTTGATCACGTTCGCCGCGTGTGCTGGGGGATGCTTTTTTCGGATGCGTCCCCGATGCACGCTCGTGATTGCAGTAGTGTTGAATCTCAAATCAAAAGGAGCGCTAATGCGCATGTATCCCCTTTCTTCCGCTGAAACGCCAGGGAGTGTTCAGCGGACCCTGCTCTGTTGTCTGATTTTCCTGCTGAGCGCCGCCGGTATCGGATGCAATATCGGCCAAAAAACCACGACCCTGGCACTGCAAACGATGCCGACGTCGATTCCAGCAGGGACACAAGGCTACATCTTCACCGCGGCCATCAGCCACAACAACGGCAACTTCGCGGGTGCCACCTGGACTTTGACCAGCAATGGCACCGCCTGTTCGCCTGCGTGCGGCACGCTGGGCACGCCCACCAACACCGGCAGCGCGGGAAATGGCGATATCTCCACGATTCCCTATAATGCTCCGGCCACGGCTCCTGCACCGAATTCCGTGACCATTACGGCCACTTCTGTCAGAGAATCCGCGTTCCTCGGGCAGCGACACCTTTACGATCAATTAACCGACGCTCATTCGCGGACGCTGCCCTCGGGACTTGCGCTCTTGAGGGCAGCAGTTCCGGCGTTCGCGACAGGCTCACCGATGACCGCACCGGGTCATAACATGCGTTGAGAATCGGACGACAGGATCAACCTACCCACCGTAGTTCGCCACCACTCTTGTCACCTTCCCCATCGCCGACAATTCCATGAACTCGGCGGTGCGCGTCCCCTTGTGGTTGGTGTAGTAGAGCACCACACTGTTCACGCCCCACAGCACGTCCGCCAGGCGAAAGTGGAGTTCCGGGTAGGCTTCCAGGCCTCGTTGAAAATAGGCTCTCAAATTAGCCTTGCCCACCACCTTCCCGTCCGGTATGCCCAGGAGCTGGGCGGCAATTGGCGAAGTCAATTCGACCGCTTCCTCATAGTGCGTCATGATGCGATCCAGATCATGAGCATTCCACGCCGCGACCCAAGCGTCGGCCAGACTCCAAGCTTCGTCTCTCGTCACGGTTGTTCCTCCGCCGGAAGGTTCATCATTTTGATTTGATTCTATAGGTGCCGATGGCTCGGGACGGCGACTTCTTCTACAATGTAGCTGTATTGCGAGAGGTGAGATATGAAGCGAATAGCGACCCTCTAGGTCGCGTATCTCTTGCTAGCAACTCCTGCAAGCCTATTCGCAACTCCAACACTCCCAACGTTCAAGATTGTGATTCAGGGCGCCGACTGACAACTCCCATTGAAATCAATGACGGGAAGGTGCTTGCGAGTTTTTCAAGTGCTGAGTGGCAAAGGATAGTATTCTAATGAGCCGCGATTGGAGGAACCAAGTTTCATCATCGACTGGTCTCCGGGACCGACCGTGGAGCGCCTCAAGCGCTGCCCCGCTACGAGATTTTCTTCTATGCTGATCGGCCAAATGAGCGCGTCGTGTATGTTGTGTCGTATGCGTTTGATGCTGTGACGGGCGAAGGCTACGTGTACCTGCCCGGCAAGACTGACGAGAACTACAAGCTAAACGTGCATACGATTATTCGCCACGTAGAGGGAAATTGGTTCCGCTCGTGGGCGAGTGGGACAGCACTGCACAGCAATTGATCGAGTCTCGCACAAGACAGCAATCTTCGACTATTGCCAGCGGAAACGAACCTAGTTGACGAAATCCGTCACGCTCAACTGCCCCTTCAATCGACACTAGACCACCGCTTCCCCTCGAAGCTCCCCTCACTTGGTTCGCTCCTTCAGACCGACCAGCGGTTTCCCGCCAGCCGTTCCGGGCAGGTTAGCG
>CAWFVB010000041.1:0-15478 GCA_963819145.1 uncultured Acidobacteriaceae bacterium | reverse complement strand
CCAGCGTCTGTCCCCCCTCCAGGTAATCCGACAAGCACCTCCAATGGGACACGCGGTGCCACCAAAGGCACTTGATCCGACGATCCCATCCAGATCTCAAGCGATAACTTCATTTTCACGGTGAGCATCGCCCGATTTCCTAGACCTCAACGAGATTATCGCCGCTTCCTCGCGGATACAAAGGCGCGGTATTTAAATACTGTTTACCCATGCTCTTCTTTTGACGAGCCATTCCTTCCCCAATCTGTATCTTCGTGGTGATTTTCCACACATACCATGCATGCGCCCACGCACGCCGAGGATGAGTGTTTTCATGCCTGACAGGCTCGACCGGAACCGTCTCCGCTTTACCGCTCGACCGTACTGCTCTTCGTCAAGTGGCCATGGGGGTAACTACTACATTTACGACAGTATCAATCCGCTGAACGTATTTTTATCGACAAGCTGGGCTTTTCCGCCACAGAGTTCGGATGGTTGAACTCGTCCTATAGTGTGGCTGCGGTTTTAACCCTGCTCATAGGCGGCATCATCATCGACCGCATTGGCACTAAGAAGGCGATTACGTTTTTTGCCGTACTTTGCCTGCTGGGAGCCGCGCTCACCGCCGCTCGCGGGCGTCCCGGGGTGATGATTGCCGGCCGCACAGTGCTGGGGCTGGGAGCCGAGTCGATGATCGTTGCAGTGACGACCGTGCTTGCCAAATGGTTTAAGGGCAAGGAACTAAGCTTCGCCTTCGGGATCAACCTCACCATTGCCCGTCTGGCTTCGGTGGCGGCCGACAACTCGCCGACCTGGGCGAACAAGGCGTTTTATCCTCAGGGTCCGGCGGGCGAACCGAGCTGGCAGGGACCGTTATTCATCGCGGTAGGCGCCGGAGTACTAGCCGTGCTCTGCTCGGGGATCTACTGGGTGTTGGAAAGTCGGGCCGAAGGCCGCTATGCGCTGGGGCAGGCAGGTTCCATTGACCGGATCGAGTTTGGCGCGGCATTCCGGATTCGAGGACTGCCCCTCAAACAGGCGGTTGTCAAGATTTGGCATGCTCTTATGGACTTGCTCCGCTTTAACCCCTCTTACTGGTTTGTAGTGGGTCTATGTTTCACGTTCTATTCGGGGATTTTCCCGTTTCGTACCTTCGCGATTGACTTTTTCACTAACAAGATTCTCGCTTCCCACGGCGGCGTTCTGGCCACTGAGGTGATGCGCGTCCAGGCCCACGAGCAAGCCGGATTCTTTAACAGCCTGCTCCCGCTCTCCGCCATGGTCGCGACGCCTCTGTTCGGTTTGCTTTCCGACAAGATCGGGAAACGGGCATTCCTGATGATGTTCGGGTCGATCCTGTTGATGCCTGTTTACCTGTTAATGGCCTATTCCAACGTTTCTCTCTTTGTGCCGGTCTGTATGATGGGAATCGCTTTCTCGTTGATCCCTGCGGTCATGTGGCCGTCGGTTGCTTACATCGTGGACCAGTCGCGGCTGGGGACCGCCTACGCCCTCATGACCATGCTTCAGCAGATTGGTTTCTTTCTGCTGAACTCGTTGATCGGGCCAGCCAACGACTACGCCCACGCCGGAATCGCCAACCCTGGCGGCTACGCTCTGGGCATGTGGATCTTCTCGATCCTCGGATTTGTCGGGCTGGCGTTCGCCATTCTGTTGCGGATTCGCGAGATGGGTGGGCACGGGCATGGGCTGGAGACGATTACGGCCAAGGCATAGGGGGTCGTAAATGGCCGAGCCCTAAAGCGGCATCTGATTTTCCATATAGAGACGCGGCTTGTATCTGCTGCCGCGAGTGGAGGCGGTGCTGGCAAGACGGGGCAAGCCCGTCTCTAGAGAGGAGAACGGATTCGGGCGTCGCCGAGGTGCTGGGGCCAGGTTACCAAAGCATCCAAGGCCAAGGTAGCCGATCACTTTGGTCGGATAGATCATTTCGCGAGCTACGGTTTTTGGTATTCTGACTATTCAGGAACGGTCGAGAGCGCTTCCGCGACTGCCTCGGCAAATTCGTACAACGAAAAGAGTTTGAAGCCGCATCAGAACGACTAGCGGCCGGAAAAAGGCGACTTGACCGACCCGAAGCAAAGGATTACCGAAGCAGAAGCTATTGAGCAGGCGAAACAGGGCTACGAAGCTGCGTTCGAAGTCCTGTATCACCTGCACAAACGCCGCGTGTACTCGCTATGTTTGCGAATGGTTTCCAATCCCGCACAGGCCGAGGATCTGGCCCAGGAAGCATTTCTTCAGCTGTTTCGCAAGATCGGGACCTTTCGCGGGGAATCTGCGTTTTCCACCTGGCTGCACCGGATGACGGTCAACGTCGTGCTGATGCAACTGCGCAAGAAGGGTCTGCCAGTGGTGTCACTGGAAGAGACGCTGGAAGCCGAAGACGAAGCTCCCAGGAAGGAATTCGGAACCAAGGATGTGAAGCTGACGGGCGCCGTCGATCGCTTGCAATTGCAGCGGGCCATTGACCGGCTGCCGCCGGGTTATAGAACGGTCTTTGTGTTGCACGACGTGGAAGGGTTCGAGCATAACGAAATTGCCCAAATCGTGGGATGCTCGATTGGCAACAGCAAATCGCAACTCCACAAGGCGCGATTGAAGTTGCGGGAGTATCTGAAGTTCATGAGAGCCGAAAAGGCCAAGACTGGGTAAGGGTAGTTGCGGTATTGGGGAGAGGTTGGCTATGACGTGTGCAGATGTACGGCGAGTTCTGCCGGAAATCCTCGACGGCGCTCCGGAGGGTGTGTTTCCGGCTGACTTTGAAGCTCATCTGAAGTCCTGTCCAGATTGCTCGGATCTGATTTCGGACTTGAAGTTAATCTCGAGCAAAGCCCGGCAATTGGCAGCAAGTGAAGAACCTTCGCCGCGGGTATGGGTGCGAATTTCGGCGGAACTGCGGGCCGAAGGGCTCATCCATGAGCCGGAGTCCGAGCCGGATTCGGCGGCTAGCCGACCCATTCTTTTTCCCAGTTCTCCATCACGTCGATGGGGTGCGTGGTGGCTGGCGCCTGTCGCGGTTGCGCTGCTGGCGGCGGGCTCGTACGTGGTAAACCATCGGCAAGCCCCGCAAGAGGCGAGACAGCAAGCTCCGGCAACTCCTCCATTGACGGCCCCGGCTCCAGTGACTCCTCCGGCCGCCTCAGCTTCGGTGCCCAGTTCGGCTGGTGCTTCGGCCCCTGCTTCGGCCCCCCAGCAACTGACAAAAAAGAGGTCCGCTAAGCCAACCGACGTGGTGGCATCCGCTGCAAAACCCGCTGTCGAACCCGGGCCGAGCGCGGAAGATCAACAGTTTCTGAGTGCCGTTTCCACGCGTGCTCCTTCGATGCGGGCGACGTATGAAAGTCAACTGAAAGCGGTGAATGCCCATATCCGTGAAGTGCAGGCCTACCTGGATCGGAATCCGGGGGATGCAGAGGCGCGGCAGTACCTGATGGATGCTTATCAACAAAAAGCACTTCTTTACCAGATCGGGTTGGATCGCATTCAATAGGGCGGGCCGGCGTTCCCGGCCGCAGGGGCGGTGTTTTTTATGGCGAGGCTGCAGCAAACGAGCATTCACCGGTCGAGCATTCAGCACACCGCAGTCGTAACCCTGGTTCTGGCGACCTATCTGTCGGCGGCGGCCTTTGCGGAGACCAAGAAGGAATACCGTTACACGGTCGGCCCCCACGCCAATGTTTCCGTGGATACGATGTACGGCGCGATTTCGGTACAACCGGGGAACAGCGATGAGGTGGTGATGACGGCCACTCTCAAATCGGACAACGTGGAAGTCGACGAGCAGCAAAATGGCAACCGGATTGAAATCGCATCGCACCTGCTGCGGGGCGTGGACCAGCCCGCAGGCCAGGTCGACTACGAACTGCTGATTCCGCCCGACGCTACTCTCACTCTGCATTCTTCGACTGGTCCGCTGTCGGTAGAGCGCTTGCAAGGGGATCTAACCCTGGAAGGAACGGATGCGGTGGTGAATGTGCGCAACGTCGGGAATGGTCATGTACACGTGCGAACGATGCGCGGACCGATCACGCTGACCGATGTTCGGAACGGCCACGTGGAGATCGCTTCCATCAGCGGCGACGTTCATCTGACGTTGGTCGATGGGCCGCTGGTGCAGGTGAATTTGGGGAGTGGGAGGATTTTCTACGATGGTAACTTCGGCTCCGGCGGCAACTATCGGTTCACCACCCACACCGGTGATATAGAGGCCCTGGCGCCCGCGAATGTCTCGGCCGGTTTCAGAGCGCACTCGGTGCTGGGCCGGGTGCAACACGACTTTCCTCTCCAACCCAGGCATTCGCGGTATACGGTGGAAGCAGGCCGTTCCTTTGTTGGTACTGCCGGCGGGGCCGCATCGGAAGTGGTGCTGCGCTCTTTCAGTGGTAGAATCCGCCTCAAGCAACGCTGAATCACAGAAAATTGATGGGAACAGAGGGGCGCGGACCCTGGGGTGTTGGTGGAGCGACTGGCATCTCGCCTATCACCTATCAGCAGTTCGGCGGCCGGGCGGGGACACCCGGCTCTCCATATAGAACGTCGCCCCTTACGTGCCCGGGAGTGCCATGGGAGTGCGCGCGGTGTTTCTTGTGGGTTTCATGGCGTCCGGCAAGAGCCGTGTGGGGCGGGAACTTGCCCGGCGGCTGGACTGGGATTTTGTGGATCTCGATGCCCGCATCGAGTCTCGTGAGCAGCAAACGATTCCTGAGATTTTTCGGGACCGAGGGGAGCCTGGGTTTCGGGTTGCCGAAACGAGCGTGCTAGGCGATCTGCTGACCGCGTCGCTTGAACGCAACAGCGTAGTTGCGCTCGGCGGCGGGGCTTTCGCACAGGAGGGGAACCGCGAATTGCTGCGGCAGTGGCCAACGGTTTTTTTGGAAGCGCCCGCATCCGAACTTTGGCAACGTAGCCTGACGGACGGCGTGGACCGGCCGCTGCGAAGCGATTTCGAGCAGTTCGTTCAACTGTACGCGGAACGCCTTCCCTTTTATCGGCAGGCGAGCGTGGTGGTCGCGACCACGGGCAAGCAGTTGGCTTCCATTTGCGCCGAGATCGAAGGTGCATTGCAACTTCGAGGAACGGGGCCAGGCTTGACCCGGTTTGATCGCACCAGTTTCGGAAGAGGAGAATCACATTGAAGCGGTCTTATCGGCGGCGGTTGGTTTTCATGATGGTCTTGATCTGGTGCATGGCGGCGCCGGGCGCCTTGGCAAGTGCCACTCCGATGCCAGAAGGAGAAGGAGAAGGAACACGAGGGGAAGAACATCGACTCCGGGTCCTTCGGCGTGTTCCAGAGTGGCCATCGTGTAGGAACCGAGACGTTCTCGATCTATCAGACGGGCAGCGGCAGCGTCATCAATTCTGAGTTCAAGACGGACAATGCTCCCAATGCGGCGGTGCAAACTTCGGTGATGCAGCTTACGGTGGGCGGGGATATCCGGCGTTACGAGTGGAAGGAGTTGAGCCCGGAGCAAGCGGAATCGGTGGTGGTGCCGAATGACGATTTTCTGACCCAGAAATGGAGCGCTGGACCGCAGGCAAAAGAACAGGAACAGCCCTACCTGCTGCCCTTGTCGACCTGCATCCTGGACGACTATTTTTTCGTTCACCGCGAAGTGCTGGCGTGGAGATATCTCGCCGCAGCCTGCAAACAGGACAAAGGGCAACTGCAGTGCCCGGTGAAGCAGCGCGCCCAGTTTGGAACCATGAACCCGCACGAACATTCTTCGGCGGCGCTGAGCGCGGAGTTCCTGGGCCGCGAAAAGGTGATTCTGAAGAATGGGCAGCAACTGAACCTGCTCAAACTGGAACTAAAGAGCGAAGCGGGAACGTGGCAACTCTGGCTCGACGATCAGTACAAGGTAATGAAGATATCCGTTGTAGGAGAGAATACCGAAGTCGAGCGCGATTAGCTGGGCGAACGATACCTTCGCGGGCTGAAGGTCACCCCTTTCGGAATTGGATTGGTCTCGCTTTTAGCCGATACGATAGGGGGAGGCACTGGAGAAGAAGTCGTTCGTCATGCGGGCCGGGTCCATTGGGGATAACTCTTGACGATTCTTGATTCACGCACGTCGCGCGTGCTGTTCACGGCTTTGCTGTTCGCCGTGGGGCTGGGCTTCCTCTATGCGGCGCGGCGAACGCTCATTCTGTTCCTATTCGCCATTTTCTTTGCCTACCTCATTAATCCCGCAGTCGTGCGACTGGAGAAACTGGTCCGTAGCCGCGTCTGGGGGATCGCGATCATTTACCTTCTTCTTCTGGTTGGTCTGGGGGGGTGCGGCTTTCTTGTCGGCCCACGGATTGCCCGGCAAAGCACGCGCCTGGGAGCGTCGCTGCCCAGACTGATGGATCAGGCCGGCACCGGCCAGCTCTCCGGCCAGATCGGCGAGCTTGCCGAGCGGATCGGAAGCGAGCACGGCTGGAGCGCTACGACCCAGAAACGCATTCAGAGTTTTTTGATAAGTCGCCGGGGAGATTTATCCAGCCTGGCGCAGCGCATCGGCATTCGCGCGGCCGAAGCGGCGCAGCAAGTGTGGGTGCTTTTTCTGGTGCCTATTCTTGCCATTTTCTTTCTGCGCGATGGCGGGAACTTCCATGAAGTGGTGCTGGCGCTGGTGCAGTCGCGCACGCAACGTGAGTTTCTGCAGGATGTGTTCCAGGATCTGAACCAGATGCTCGCCCAATTCATTCGTGCCCAGTTGACCCTGGCGGCGCTATCGCTGCTGGCCTACACCTCATTCTTGGGTGCGATGCGCGTGCCCTACGCGCTGATGCTCGGTACCGTCGGAGGCGCGCTGGAATTTATACCCATGGCAGGACCGCTGCTGGCAGGCGCGGCCATGATGACCGTCGCCGTTTTGGCCGGGTATCCGCACTGGGCGTATCTGCTGTTGTTCTTGCTGGTCTGGCGAATGGTGCAAGACTACGTAATCTCTCCCCGAGTCATGGGAGTCAGCGTGGAGTTGCATCCGCTGGCGGCATTGTTCGGCATTCTCGCAGGGGGCGAAATCGCGGGAATACTTGGGGTCTATCTTTCCATCCCGGTGATGGCCAGCCTTCGCATCGTCTGGCGGCGCTGGCGCATCTACGTGGAAAAGCGCAGATTCGGACCGCTCAACGAGTATTCGTTTCCGCAAGAGTTGGGAAAGGGAGGTCGTGGGCCAATTTGACTGACCCACACCACAAAGAGAAGAAGTTAGAAGACTCCTCTACAACGTGGCCGCCGCAGCTGCGTTTTTCACGCTTTCCACATCGACTTTGCGAAGAAACTCGGCCGCTGCCTCCGGTAGCACCGAGTTGATGAACATTCCCGAGCCCAGCTCAAATCCGGCCACTCGCGTCAGCCGCGGGATCACACTCACATACCAGTGAAAATACTTCACGCCGACGCTCTCGGCGGGAGCGCTTCGAATGGTGAAATTGAAATCCGGATCCGCCAGCCCGTGATAGAGCTTGGCCAGCGTCGAGCGCAACATGCGCGCCAGATCGTTCATCTCCGCAGCGCTCACATCGCCGAAGCTGGCCATGTGCCGCCGGGGATAAATGTGGGTGCAGAACGGAGCCGGCGAGGCATACATTTCGAGAGCAACGAAGTGCTCGGAAACCATGACGATGCGGGTTTGTTCTTTTAGTTCCTCTTCCAGCATTTCACAAAACATGCAGTCGCCATAGTCGTCAAAGTGTCGCAATGCGTGTTGAAAGCGCTCGCGCACCTGGAGCGAGGTCACGGGTGTCGCGATCATCTGGGAGTGCGGGTGTTCCAGGCTGGTGCCGGCGTCGAGCCCATGATTCTTGAAAATGGTGATGAGCGCGATGCGTGGATCGAGGCTAAGCTCATCGAAGCGAGTTTTATAAATATGGAGAATTTCCGCCACGTAGGAATCGGGCATCAGGGCCAGAACCTGAGAGTGGTTGGGCGTCTCCACAATCACATCGTGAACGCCAAAGCCGTTTACCGATCGGCGCAAACGGTGGATCGTACGTGTTGGCGATGCTTCGCGGGAAAGAGCCGCAAATTTATTGGGTATTACTCGCGCGTGCCACGGAACATCCATGGCGGCCGGCACGCGCAGAACTTCCGGCGGAGTCAACTTCTCGTTGCCCGGACAAAAAGGGACAGCTCGCGACAAAGGATGCCACCGGCTTCCGCTCGCGGTGGTGGGCCATTTCTTCCGGACGGCGGGCGCGCTCGGTTGCGATCACCACCCATTCCTTAGTAGCAAAATTCTGACGCAGTTCTGACATAGTCACTCCTGGAGCTGGTTTCATAAATGCCTTGCAGCTCGAAAGTTTTTCCGCAACCGGGGAAGCCGTGCCCGACGCAAAATCGACTTATGAAACCAGCTCTGGGCAAAGCCTACAGGAGGGCTCGAGAGTCGAACAGGCACGGAGGGTCGTATCGCGGACTCGGGCGAGAAAAGGGCTACGACGCGCATCGAATTTCGCCGCTGGAACGGCGGCGAAATTCCCCTAAGAAAACTCACTGGTATAAAATTACAGTTCATCATGTCGACCAAACTTCCGGTAGGAATTCTCGGTGCCACGGGCATCGTTGGGCAGAGATTCATCCAGATGCTGGAACAGCATCCGTGGTTTGAAGTGTCGTGGCTCGCCGCGTCCGACCGATCGGAAGGCCGGACGTATGGCGAAGCGGCGCGCTGGCGTTTGAAGACTGCGATTCCGGCGCCGATCGCAAAAATGTTAGTTTCGCCGGCCAAACCTGAAGGCGCGCCGAAAGTCATTTTCGCCGCGCTGGATGCGGCCATCGCCCGCGAACTGGAACCACAATTTGCCGCCGCCGGCTGCGCGGTCGTCTCCAACTCGAGCGCCTTGCGCATGCAGGCAGATGTTCCGCTGGTGATTCCCGAAGTCAATGGCGACCACATTCGGTTGATCGATAAACAATCCTGGCGCAGCCAATCGGGAGGGTATGTTGTCACTAATCCCAACTGCTCCGCGATTGGCCTGGTGCTGGCGCTGGCTCCGTTGCATCGCGCTTTCACGCTTGAGACCGTGATGGCGGTCACGATGCAAGCGGTCAGCGGCGCGGGATATCCTGGTGTTGCTTCGCTCGACATTCTAGGCAACGTGATTCCCTACATCGCGAAAGAAGAAGAGAAGATGGAAGAGGAGACGCAGAAATTGCTGGGGAGGCTGAACGGTTCGCGCGTCGACCCGGCTCCCTTTGCGATGAGCGCACAATGCAATCGCGTGGCGGTGGAAGATGGCCACACGGAATCGGTCGCGGTCCGATTTAAGAAGAAAGCCGCGCCAGAGGAGATCATCGCTGCCTGGAATAATTTCCAAGCCGAACCGCAACAACTTCGATTACCGAGCGCACCGGCTCAGCCCGTGGTGTACATGACAGCCCCCGATCGTCCGCAGCCGCGCTTCGATGTTGATCTCGGCGCCGGCATGACGACCGCGGTTGGACGCCTGCGCAAGTGCAACGTGCTGGACTGGAAATTCACCGTGCTTTCGCACAACACGATTCGCGGCGCGGCCGGGGCTGCCCTGCTCAATGCCGAATTGCTCAAGGCGAAGGGATATCTCGGGTGAAAACAGTTGCCAGTTGCCAGTCGCTAGTTGCCAGTAATAGCCGCGCCGGCACAGTTTTGTCTGGCAACCGGCTACTGGCTACTGGCAGCTGCTTTAGGGAGCACCCCCGCCCATGATCGTCATGAAGTTCGGCGGGACCTCCGTGCAAGACGCCAAGGCGATCGACCGCGTCGCCCACATCGTTCAAGGGCGGTTGGCGGACCGTCCGGTGGTGGTGGTTAGCGCCATGGCCAAGGTCACCGATTCCCTGCTCGCCATGGGAAAGGCTGCGGGTGGCGGCGATCGCAAGACCGCTCTCAAAATGGCGCGCGCCCTGCGCGAGCGCCACTATGACACTGCCGGAGAACTGCTCGGCACCGCTCTGTTCACTGAATTTCACGGCGACCTGGGCGCCGATTTCGAAGATCTGGACGAATTGCTGCGCGGCATTGGCGCGGTTGGTGAAATCACTCCCCGCACCTACGATTACGTTGCCTCGTTCGGCGAAGTGCTTTCGAGCAAGATCATCGCCGCCGCCTTTGTGGCCCGCGGATTGCCGGGTGCGCACGTGGATTCGCGCCAATGTCTGCTCACCGACAGCGCCTATACCCGCGCGGTTCCTCAGTTCGAAGAAACCAACGAGCGCCTGCGCAAGAAGGTCAAGCCTTTACTCGACGGCGGCAAGGTTCCGGTGATGGGCGGGTTCGTTGGTTCGAATCGCGCCGGCATCACCACCACCATCGGCCGTGGAGGGTCGGATTTTTCGGCGGCATTTTTGGCGCCGGGCTCAATGCCGAACGCATCGAAATCTGGACCGACGTTCGACGGCATGATGACCACCGACCCGCGCCTTACGTCCCGAGGCACGGCGCATCAAGGTCATCAGCTTTGACGAAGCCGCGGAACTCGCCTACTTTGGCGCCAAGGTTTTGCATCCGGCAACCGTGCTGCCCGCGATTCAGCAAAATATTCCGGTTTATGTTCTGAACTCGCTGAACCCCACCTGCGAAGGGACAAAGATCACGGCCCGCGCCCCGCGTTGTACGAATATTTTCAAGGCCATCGCGCTCAAGAAAAAAATCACGCTGGTCGAGGTCGCCTCGCCTCGCCGTTTGCTGTTGCACGGATATTTGAAGTCCATCTTTGAGGCCTTCGATCGGCACAACGTGGCGGTGGACGTGGTTTCCACCTCCGAAGTCAGTGTTTCGGTGACGGCCGAGACTAACGAAGCCATCCCGGCGCTGGCCGCCGATCTGGCGAAACTCGCGGACGTGAAATACGAGGGACGGAAGGCGATCGTCTGCCTGGTGGGCGAGAATTTGCGGGACACGCCGGGAATCGCCGCCAAGGTCTTCGGCATTCTTGAGGATGTGAAGATCCGCATGATTTCGCAAGGCGCCTCTGAAATTAATCTGACCTTCGTGATTGAAGAAGATGACGCGACGGAGGTGATCCGGCGCCTGCACCACGCATTTTTCGCCGAAGTGGATCCGGAAGTGTTTGCGTAAGTCATTCAACGCAGAGAGCGCAGAGATAATCGCAGAGAACGCGGAGAAAACCGAAGGCTTTAAGAGCGGAGGTTCCAGTAAACTTTTCTCTGCGCACGTCTGCGTACTCGGCGTTCCTGCGTTTGAGGCTTCAACATGCATCTTCTGATTCTTGGCCGTGGTAAAACGGGTTCGCTGGTCGGTGAAGTCGCGCAGGAGCGCGGTCACCATGTCCGCGCTTGGATATCGACGAAAACGCCGATGCCGCGGCTCTTACTCCCGGTTTCCTTGTTCCCTTCGACGCGGCCATCGACTTCACCACCCCCGCCGCGGTGATCGGCAATGCCGAAGCCTGCATCCGCGCCGGGAAGAACCTCGTGGTCGGAACCACTGGCTGGTACGACCAATTGCCGCGCCTATGTGAAATGGTCTTCTCCGCCAAAACCGGCTTTCTCTACGGATCGAATTTTTCCATTGGCGTGAACTTGTTCTTCGAGATTGTAGCGACCGCAGGGGCCGCGCTGAAATACGATTATTCGGGCCAGATTTTCGAGCGTCATCATGCACAAAAAAAAGATGCTCCTTCCGGAACCGCGCTCACGATCCAGAAAATTGTGCGCGAATCCGGAGGTCAAGGGAACTCGAGATCGTCTCCTTTCGCGAAGGGGATGCGGTCGGATGCATGAGGTGGTCTTCAATTCTTCCGGCGATCGCATCTATTTGTGCCACGACGCCAAGTCGCGCCGGGGATTCGCGGAAGGCGCCGTGCGCGCTGCCGAGTGGCTGGCGGGAAAAACAGGTTTCTACGAGTTCCGCAACATCTGGCGCGAACTTTAGACTAACGCTGGTCCGGGCTGCATACATTACCTCCAGACGAAAATCATTTCGCAATGTTGCAAACACGCGAGATGGGTGTAGACTGGGCCCGCTTTTTAAGCCAAAAAACCCACACCCACTAACCTCGCAAAATGCCCTTCCTCCCGCAAAGGAGGAAGGGCGAGCCACTCCGGAAATTCGAAATGGGGAATGCTTGATGAAGACGCCTGCACTGTTTGACTTAACCGGTCGGGTGGCTGTCGTGACTGGTGGTAATGGCGGAATTGGTCGCGGCATTGCGCTCGGACTGGCCGAAGCCGGCGCTGCCGTCGCAGTGCTTGGACGAAACGACGAAAAGAACCAGCGGGTACTTTCCGAATTGAAAGCGATCGGTGTTCCAGCGGTTGCCGTAATGGTTGACGTCACCAATCGCGCCGGATTGGAGCCCGCGCTTAACAAGGTCGAGAGCGAACTCGGAGGCATAGACGTCCTGGTTAATAATGCCGGCAACGTGTCGCTGAGCGGCGGTGTGTTGAACGAAAAATCTGAAGATTGGGACAACGTCATCGAGACGCAACTCAATGCAGTTTTCCTGCTTTCGAAGCTCGCTGCCAGATCGATGCTCAATCGCAAAGGTGGAAAGATTATTAACATTGGCAGTATGTACTCTTTCTTTGGATCTGGGCTCATCCCCTCTTACAGCGCAGCGAAAGGAGCGATAGTCCAACTGACCAAGTCCATGGCCATTGAGCTCGCCCCGCACAACATTCAAGTCAATGCGATCGCGCCAGGGTGGTTTGAAACGGACATGACGGCGCCTGTGCGTACGATGCCCTTGAACGACGAAATTCTTGCGCGGACCCCCGCCGGTCGATGGGGTCAACCGGAGGAACTTGCCGGAACGGCTGTGTACCTGGCCTCGCGGGCTTCGGACTTCGTTACCGGTACTACGATTCGTGTCGATGGCGGTTATGCGATCCGCTGATATTCCGAAGGCAACTCGGCCGAAACATCCCACACGAACACACCCTGCTCATGCAAGCACGTGCGAGAAGAGTTATCCTTGAGCCATGCAATTGCGAGGCTGCGGTACCGCTTTGGTCACACCGTTTTCTCAGGACGGCGCTGTCGATGAAAGTGCATTGCGCAATCTGGTCGCCTGGCAGGTCGAATCGGGCATCGATTTCCTGATTCCCTGCGGCACCACGGGAGAGACTCCCACGCTCAACCACGATGAGTGGCTGCACGTCATCGACGTGACCATCGAAGTCGTCGCCGGACGCGTGCCGATCGTCGCCGGAGCCACTTCCAATTCGACGCAGGAGGCTGTCGCCAAGGCGAAAGAAGTAGCGTCGCGGCCGGGCGTCAACGCCATCCTCACTGCTTCGCCGTACTACAACAAACCGACGCAGGAGGGTCAATACCGGCACTTCCGGGCGATCGCCGAAGCGGTCGACAAGCCCGTGATCCTCTATAACGTGCCGGGCCGCACTTCCGCCAACCTCGAACCCGCAACCCTGGCGCGCCTGTGCGAAGTTCCAAATATCGCCGGCGTGAAGGAAGCCAGCGGCAACATGACGCAAATCGCCGAGGTGTTGAACGTGGTGCCGGAAAGTTTTCTGGTTCTCTCCGGAGACGACGCCGTCACTTTGCCGGTGATCGCACTCGGCGGCGTGGGCGTAATTTCGGTTGCGTCCAACGAAATCCCCCGCGAAATGTCGGAGATGACGCGCGCCGCTCTGGCGAACGACTGGCATGCAGCACGCACCATCCATCGCAAATATCTTCCGTTGATGTTGGCCAACTTCATCGAATCGAGTCCGCTGCCAGTGAAGGCCGTGCTTGCGATGATGGGAAAGATCGAAGAAGTCTATCGGCTGCCCTTGCTTCCCATGCGGCGCGACACACGATCGAAGCTGCAGAAGGTCGCAACCGATGCCGGATTGATTGCGCGGCCCGCGGCTCCGCCCGCCGCTGCCGAATTCTATATTTACGAAAATTGGGCAGCGGGCCCGCACAAAGCGATGCTGCACCGCGCATCCTGTGGACAGTGCAGTTCCGGCAAAGGACGCCCCGCCGGGCACGATCCCAATCATTCGCGCTGGCACGGACCGTACAGCAATCTCACCGAGGCGCGCGAGGCGACCCATCAGATGCCTGGGGTTCTGATCCGCAGCGAATGCAAGTGCGTGGCGTAAAGGCAGCACTCAGCACTTAGCTCTTAGGCGTAAGAAATAGATTTTATCTTGAGAAGAAGGACCTGCTGTTTGTCGGCAGCGTAAAGAGGCTGAGGTTTTAGGCCGCGAAGCAGGCACTTTGTCGCTTAGAAGTTATCGATCCCGACCTTCCTATGTCAGACACTCTATCCACTTTGAAGTCGGCCATTGAACGCCTATCGACGGGCGAAACCATCGGCAACGCCGGCGAAGCGCGTCGCACCTTTCTCGATTTCCGCGCGGCTCTTACCCGCGGCGAGATCCGCGCCGCTGAGAAAGTTGACGGCCACTGGGTCGTCAATGCCTGGGTCAAGCAAGGCATCCTGTTTGGTTTCCGTCTCGGCGAGTTACAGGAAAATGTCGGATGGCGACGTCCTCTCTTTTGTCGACAAGGACACTTTTCCAGCCCGCCGTCTGACTCTCGCGGATCATATTCGCCTTGTGCCCGGAGGATCCTCCATCCGCGAAGGGGCCTACGTCGCGCCGTCGGTGATCTGTATGCCTCCCATGTTCATCAACGTCGGCGCCTATGTGGATGAAGGTTCGATGATCGACTCCCACGCTCTGGTCGGCTCGTGTGCGCAGATCGGCAAGCGTGTGCATCTGAGCGCCGCCGCACAGGTCGGAGGCGTACTGGAGCCCGTCAACGCCGCCCCGGTGATCATCGAAGACGATGTCTTGGTCGGCGGCAATTGCGGAGTATATGAGGGCACGCTGGTGGGCGCCCGTGCGGTTTTGGGAGCGGGAACGATTCTGACCCGATCCACACCGCTCTACGACTTGGCGCGCGGCGAAATCTACCGGGCGACACCGGAGCACCCGCTGGAAGTCCCGGAACATGCCGTCGTCGTCCCCGGCTCGCGCGCCGTGAAAAAAGGCAAAGGTGCGGAGTGGAACCTCTCGCTCTACACACCGGTGATCGTCAAATATCGCGACGAAAAGACCGAGCGCGGGATTGAGTTGGAAGAGTGGCTCAGGTAAGAAGTAATTTCAGACGTCCTGCTTTACTTTATGCTACAATGTAAAGCGATGACGGAAGCGACTCTTTCTGCGAAGAACCAGATCGTGATCCCGCGTGAGGCTCGCGAAGCGCTGGGCTTGAAGCCCGGTGACAAGATACTTGTTGTTGTTCGCGGCGGGAAGGTCCTTATCCTGCAAAAACCGAAGTTTTATCATGCCGCGATCCGTGGGTTAGCCCGCGGGAAGTATCCAAAAGATTATCTGCAAAAGGAACGCCAGAGTTGGGATTGAAACATTCCTCGCGATGCGGTAGAGTGCGCACCCTCAGCGGCTAAAGCCGGAATCCGTTGCAGGCCCTGGCGGCACGACTGAAGTCGTGCCCTTTCCCAAACCCGCCCGAATCCGAGTTTTTCCGCAACCTGTGAAGCCGTGCCCTACCCGTTCCTCTTACCCTACGGC
>CAWFVB010000040.1:0-250785 GCA_963819145.1 uncultured Acidobacteriaceae bacterium | reverse complement strand
TGGTCTGCCCCACAAGTTGGCTGGACGTGCCCATTGGCGGGAATGTTATGACGCAATCGTGGCTAGGTCAATTGGAAGAGCTTAAACACAGAAACTGCTATTGCAGCTTCGCGTACTCGGCCTTGGCTTGTTTCAGGATGGGGATGTCGGGGTCGGCGTCTTTCCAGAGGGCGAAGAAGTCCTGATAGGCGGTCCGGGCTTGGGCGGTGTCGCCTGCCAGCGCGTAGGCACGGGCGAGACCCAAATGGGCCAGCGCACCGAGAACAAAGTTGTCCATGATTCCGGGGTTGTTCAGAATTTTCTGGAACTCCGTAGCAGCATCCTTACCTCGGCCGGTTTTGAGAAAGACTTCGCCACGTAGATAAATTGAGAAGAGATATGTAGCCGGGGCAAGCTCGTAGTCGGAGGTTGCTTCCAATAATTGGAACGCACGTCCAGTATCTCCGCGGTTGAGTTCTATCGCCGCGCGGATAGTGGGCACCCAGAAACTGTTGATAAGCGTATCCGATGGGAATCGCTTACTCAGGTCGTCGGCGATAGATTGGGCACGACTGACTTCGCCCGCTCTCGCCAGAGCCAAAGCCGCGAGGGTCTGCACATTCCGCCCAGACGACTTCGCCAGTGCTTGCCCAACGCCGATCCCGGCTTTGTTCCGGTCGCCGGTTTCAACTTCCCGCAATGCCGCGCTCACGAGATATCCGGCAGCGGTTTCGTCGTCGCCATTCTGGTGGGCAACCTGTTGCGCACGCGCCGTAAGCTCGCGGGATTTCTTCAAGCGCCCGAAGTAGGCTTCGGTGTCCGACTGCATGCCCAGCAATTCGTCTTCTAATCCGGGCTTACCCGCGGTGCCGTTCACTAAATGGCGC
The DNA here is from genome assembly GCA_963819145.1 of uncultured Acidobacteriaceae bacterium. Lineage (GTDB taxonomy): Bacteria > Acidobacteriota > Terriglobia > Terriglobales > Acidobacteriaceae > Sulfotelmatobacter. The sequence goes on along the minus strand of CAWFVB010000040.1, from coordinate 249,919 downwards.
ATCTCTTCCGCGTTCCGGTGCGCAAACGCCACGCTGTAAAGGTTGATCCAAAGCAATTCGTCGTTGAGCTTGCGTGCCTGCACCTGCTGCAACACCTCCTGGGCCTCATCAAACCGGCTCAAGTTGATCAAGTCGCCCGCGACGTTGGTATAACTGCGGACATTATCGGGGTCTAAACGAAGCGCCTCGCGATACTCAGGCAGAGCTTTTTCATAGCGTCCGAGCGAAAAACTGGTGAAGCCCAAGTTGGCATGCGCCCCCGTATCTCGCGGATAGGTTTTCACGTACAACTCGTACACCTGCTCTGCCTTCACTAATTCTCCGGTCCCAATCAAGTAGTAGTTGCTCTCGATGCTCAGTCGCTCGCGCTCGGTTAACCGACTTCTCAGCTCATAAGCCTTCGTTGCGCATCTAACAGCCTGCTCGGACTCGCCAAGACCGCTGTACACGACAGACAGGGAACGGTAAGCCATGGCAAAGTTTGGGTCGAGCTCGGTTGTGTGCTGGAAAAAAGGGAGAGCCACAGCGTCGCCCTTCTCCCTATGTGTCCTAACACCCATGCTGTAGGCTTTCAGTGCTTCCAACGAAGACGTAGTCGCCTCCTCAAGCGGAGCGTCAAACTTCTGAACTGTAGCCAGAGATTCGCCCAGTTCGCCGCGCAGCTTGGATGTCGCCTCGCCCAGCGCGTCCAGCACCTTCTCCTTGGAGGCGGCCGTCACCTGCTCCTGCGCCAGCGCGTCTCCACTCTGGCAATTCACCGCCTTCAATGCGAGCACATATTCGCTGCCCAGACTGCCAATCGCTCCGGAAAGGTAAGCCTTGCTGCCCGCCCGCTGGCAAACCTCGCGTGCCACTTCGGGCGTGAGTTTCGTGCTTGTCGGACGGGTCATCTGTTGCAAGGCCGTCGCGACTTTGCTGTCAGAGAGCACATTCAGGAAAGGCGATTGCCGCAGGGAAACGTTGAGTGCCGTTTTCAGCGCGTCGTCGAAGACCTTATCGCCCGTGCTGTTGGCAAAATCGGCGAGAACGATGCTGTCTTTATCGGTCAGGCGCTTGCTTTGCTGATGCGACCGATAGTAAAGCCCGCCCGCTACGAGCAAGGCGACGAGCAGGACGGGAACTGCAATCCTCCAGAGCTTCCCTAGCCGAACCGTTGGAGCTTCTGCGACCGTAGTTGCACTCTTGCCGCTCTCCGTGTCCCGCTTCAGCCGTTGCAAGTCCGTTCGCATATCGGCTGCGTGCTGATATCGCAGGTTGCGGTCTTTCTCCAGCGCCTTGTTGATGATCCGTTCTAGTGCGGCTGGCACGTCGGGATTCAACCGCACCGGAGGAACCGGAGCACGGTTCATGATCCCGTCGAAGATCACCCCGGTACTCTCACCACGAAAAGGCAACGCGCCTGCCGCCATCTCGTATAAGACCACTCCGAACGAGAACAAATCTGTACGTGCGTCCAGTTCCTTGGCCCGCACCTGCTCCGGCGACATATAAGCGACGGTGCCGAGCGTAGAACCGGGGCTGGTCAGATGCTCTTCGGAGTCGATGGTCGGGGCACTCATGGCAACAGTCGCTGGTTTCAAGGCAATTTTCGCCAATCCAAAATCCAGAATCTTGGCGTGTCCGCGCTTGGTCACAAATAGGTTCGCGGGCTTGATGTCCCGGTGGATGATTCCCTTGGAGTGTGCTGCATCCAGAGCGTCTGCAATCTGGATCCCTAGATCAAGTACGCTTTCGATCTCCAGCGGCTTCCCGCCGATTCGGTGCTTCAGCGTCAGCCCGTCCAAGAACTCCATCACGATGAACGGCTGACCATCCTGTTGTCCGATTTCGTAGATCGTACAGATGTTGGGATGGCTCAATGAGGACGCAGCACGCGCCTCGCGTCGGAACCGTTCCAAGGCTTGCGGGTCTTTGGCTACGTCGTCGGGCAGGAACTTGAGGGCAACAAAGCGACCGAGCTTCACATCTTCTGCTTTGTAGACCACGCCCATACCGCCGCCGCCCAGCTTCTCGACGATGCGGTAGTGCGAGATGGTCTGTCCTATCATGGCGCTCAGGCTGCAATGGTAGGGATGCAAGGAAGAAGAAGTCAACGAGCGGGGTCAAGGGGGGCGGGGGAAGCCCGAACTAGCGTCACTTCGGATAAACTCAAGCGAATCAACGGCTGGTCAAAAAGGGGTTTCCCTCAGCAGTCGCAAGCGAATGAATCTATTGACCCAGAATTTCGAATTTTGATGGTCAGCTCGGTATACCTTTTGACCACCGATCACTGCGGCAGCCCGATCCGGCGCAGAAGGTCGGCGTAGCGCGGGTCGGAACGGATATTGTCGAGTCTGGGGTCAACATTGATGTCTACAACTCCCGCCCGCTTTACAAATGCCTTGTTCAGAACCGCGAACGCTGCATCCTTCTCGCCTAGCATCGCGTAATCAGCAGCCGCGCTGCGGGTCAGCCCACCGCCATAGTAGTTGGCTTCGGCTTCGTTATCCTTGGCATCTTTGCTGAGGTATCCCTTATACCCTGACTTCTCGAAGGCTCGCATGAGTTCCTTGGCTCGCGCTTCGTGACCCTGTAACCGTTCAATTTTCACCCACTGCTCCATCGCCTGCGTGTAGTTCCCCATTTGCTCGTATGCGTTTCCCAGAACCGCAACAGCGTCAGCATCCTTCGGGTCAATCTCCAGTGTTTTGTTCGCTTGCCCAATGGCATGTTGGTAATCACGAGCGAAGTCATATTCCCACGCGAGAATCATGTTGTTCAACACCGAGAGCGGATCAAGTTCCACCGCCCGGCGGCATTCGGCGAGACCCTCCTCAGTCTTGCCCGCGCTGACCTTGATCCAGCAGGAGACCTCATAGGCATAGGCAGAATTAGGATCAAGTGCGAGAGCCTTCTGAATCTCCGCGTCGGCCTCCGAGAAGTTCCAGCAATAGTTGAAATCGAGATTGGCTAAAGCAGTGTGGGATTCGGGAATCTGGCTGTCCAGCGACAGTGCCCGCCGTGCGGCAGATCGAGCTTTGTCACATAGCGCGGGGTCAGAGACATAGCCCATGTAGCCCTGTATGGCGTAAACATCTGCCAGTCCGGCGTAGGCAGCCGCATAGCCTGAGTCTTGAGCAACTGCCTTGTCGAAGAACTCGGCAGCCGCTTTCAAGTCTTCTGGAGTCCAAGTTTTTTCGTAATAGTGCCGTCCCTTCAAGTAGAGGCGATACGCCTCAGCGTCTTTCGTTCCTACTTTTCCCACGCTCTCCCGTTCGCTCCCCGATAGCTGAGGTCGCAATCGGCTGGCAACATCACGGGTGATCGTAGCTTGTAAAAGGGAAGCATCGTTGGCGTTACGAGTGTATCGTTCGCCCCAGAGTTGCGCTCCTGTGCCGACATCCACTAACTCACTTTCAACGTCGAGTTCATTACCATGCTCCAACACGCGCCCGGTCAGCACCGCATCGACGTGCAAGTCGTGCCCCACTCCTTGCGGATCGTCTTGCCGGGATTTGTAGTGAGACACGGTGCTCCGAGCCATCACTTGGAGATTCGGAAGCCGAGAAAGAGAATTGGTGATCTCCTCGGAGATACCTTCACCGAGGTAATCCATTTCGGGGTCTTTGCTCGCATTTGCAAACGGCAGCACGGCTATCGAATGGATCGGTGTCGCATCGGAAGGGCGGGAATGCAGGGAGCGCCACGCCAGAAACGCAGCACCGACAAGGACGACTGCCGCCGCTCCCGCAGCTATTCCCCACAGCCTTCGGCGAGAATGCCTTACCGCATTCGTTGTCGTAGCTGCGTTCTTGCCGCTCTCCGTGTCCCGCTTCAACCGTTGCAAATCCGTTCGCATGTCGGCTGCGTGTTGGTAACGCAGGTTGCGGTCTTTCTCCAAAGCCTTGTTGATGACATGCTCCAGCCCCGCTGGAATGTCGGGATTCAACCGAACGGCTGACGCAGGCGCACGATTCAAGATCGCATCAAACATCGCGCCCGATGTTTCGCCTCGAAACGGGAGCGAGCCCGTGCACATCTCGTAGAGCACCGCTCCAAATGAGAACAGATCGGTTCGGGCATCAAGTTCCTTCCCTCGAACCTGCTCAGGAGACATGTAGGCGACGGTGCCCAGCGCACTGCCGGGACTAGTCAGATGTTCCTCGGACTCGATGGTCGCCTCGCTCAGAGCAACGCTCTCCGGCTTGAGGGTGACCTTCGCGAGCCCAAAGTCGAGAATCTTCGCCTGTCCGCGAACGGTCACGAAGATGTTCGCGGGCTTGATGTCCCGATGGATGATTCCTTTCGAATGTGCAGCGTCGAGAGCGTCGGCAATCTGGATAGCTAAATCGAACACCGACTCTGTCTCAAGCGGCTTGCCAGCGATCCGGTGCCGGAGCGTCTGCCCCTCCAGCAGTTCCATGGCGATGAAGGTTCGCCCATCGGACTCGTCAATCTCGTAGATCGTGCAGATGTTCGCGTGGTTCAGCGAGGATGCAGCCTTAGCTTCCCGCTGGAAGCGGCTGAGCGCTTGCGCGTCGTGGGCGAGTTCGTCGGGAAGGAACTTCAGGGCGACGTGGCGACCGAGCTTGAGGTCTTCCGCCTCGTAGACCACGCCCATGCCGCCGCCGCCGACCCTGCTGAGGATGCGGTAATGGGAAACCGTTTGACCCACGGGTTGAGAGGGCGTAGACATTGTCGGGAATGTTATGACGCAATCGTTGGCGGGTCAATGAGGACGACTGGCAACAGCATGCGGACAGTGCAAACTCAATCATTAGAGATTCTCGCCATACCCCAGCCTTGCTTCAGTCGCCCCTGCCGATTTCCGAGTCAAGCAAGACTGGCGTATCATCAGTGACCGTGGCTAGAACCATCGCGCTAACACGTGGGAGGCGTAGGCGTGGCAATCCCAACTGGGGTCAGCCTCCGCCGCCCCTTCGTGCTCTTCCGACCGAGTTCGAAATACTGGTCAAACGGCTCGGACTCACCAAGCCAGAATACATCTCATCTGCCGAGCTAAAGCGGTGGTGCGAGCACAACCGGAATCGGGTCTACATTCCTGAGTGGCTACTTGAAGCGTGGGGTATACAGGTCGAGGCGATCTTCAGCGGCGTGGCTTAGCCCCGGCGTCAGAGGCAACGCGCTTCCAGTTCAGGTCAGTTGAACCAGTGTCGAAGTGATCTTCGATGGTCTGTTTTCGACGCGAGAGTCCGTAGCGCCCGCCACACACGGAGATTATGGTAGATCGGGCGAGCGTGCTGTCATTTGGGAGGGGACTGGGATGTATGCCTTCGCCCCGGTCCTAAAGAGATATGCCTATTTCTGCGAGATGACGAAGTTCACGAGGGCATCCTCACCAGCATGGACGGTAACGGCTCGTTCCCAAGTCCTCGGTTCGCTGAAAATAGCCCGCTGGATTGTTTTCTGGCTGAATACATCGAGTGCATTCTCCCGACCCAGCACATGCCATCCTTCGTGCCACGCCACAACTTCATAATCACCGGGGGGCACGTCGGTAAGCTCGAACCTGCCATCTTGGTCGGTAACGGCATAATAAGGGTGAGATACGACCATCATTTCAGCATTCATCCAAACGTGTCCGCCGTTGCAGCGCAAATTGACGAGGCCCGGCGTGTTCATGTTTCGTGTAACCACACGGTCTGTAAACGGGAACGGCAGGTTAAAGCTGGCAGCGCCGTCCATGTGAACCGTGTGTAACACCGCGTCTGAGCTTTTCATCGCAAGCTCAGCAGTCTGCGGCACCAAGAGAATGTGCGGTTCGTATTGACAATGTTTCTGGTCTAAGGAGCGTCTGGGTGCAGGGAGGTTCATCGCCTTGCCATGCGAGATGTTCTTTAGGTAGACAATAGTGTTCGCTACGCCGCCGTCCGGTCCTACAACTAGTCGTTCCAGATTCTTTTCTTTGCGCGATTCAGGATCGCAGATTTCCGGGTCTTTGTTCACAGGAACGGAAAGGCCCCTCGGCTCTAGGCCCGACCACTTCACAGTGCCCGTGATCGTTCCTCCATTGGTTACGGGTATGACGGTGTAGCCGCTCTGGGCGGGGGCTTTGCTAACCACAGCTATCAGTAGCATTGCCAACGTTGCGCATGTCGTTTGTGACATCTTCATGGCTGGAGCCTTACCGATAGGGTGCAGCTTTATGGGTCGGAGGAAAAGGTAACGGAAGTAACGAACCTGCTCTGGAACCCGGAATCGTCCCCTGACCTTTCGACCTTTCGCTGGTCATCTACTGTTCCCTGCGCGTATCCTTGCGCTCGTGCCTTTTCGCGAGTCTCGGCGAAGTACCCGTGTTCCTCTGAAGGTCGAAATCGCGGTCGAGGGTGGCGCTGAGAACCTGTCGGCGCTCAGATAGGGTCGCGTTGCCTTCCGCTGCGCACCCTGCGCGGGCAAGTTCTACGAAGGAAGATCGAAATGGACAATCGCAGCGATTCAGAGGGATGTTCTGCCAATGACCTCACTGCGCGAAAGACTGCGTGGTTCCTTTGGTACGCGCCTATTCTCCTTGTAATCGTAGGCGCTAGTTGGAGTCGCGGGAGAGTCTGGTTATGGGTGCCAGCTTTCGCCGTGATGGGTGCGGGCTGCCTAGCGAATACAGCCCGGTGCGGGCGAATCCACTGCTACATCACCGGGCCATTGTTTCTTCTTGCAGCCGTTTTCGTCGCGCTCTCTGCATTTGGGATAGTGGTGCTGCATCCCAATCTGTTCCTTCTCGTCGTCTTCGGTGCCTGCTGCCTCGGACACTGCGCCGAGATTCCTCTGGGCAGGTATCGACGTGGGTGACTGTGCGCACCGCGAAACTGAGGCGAGTTCGTTGCTCAAACGCTGGGCTGGGCAAACTGGTTGTACAACCACGCGAAAACCGCACCACCGATTAGACCATCCACCGTTCCGTAGAGAGTCCCGACGATGACTTCTGCAATGCTGCGAGTCGCATGGTAGCCGAAGTAGACCGACGCCATTGTCTGGAGGAACTGCTGACCATAGCCGCTCCAGATCAAGTTGGCTAGACCCGTGCCCAGCATCGCCAATCCCCACAGGATTCCCGACGCCACGGCGAGAGCTTTCACGTTGATTTTCATGGCTTGATCCTTTCCCTAATCTTTAAGACTCGAAAGCCACGTCCAACCTGTTGATTGTTCCAAGCCGCTCAACAATCACGTCTACATTACTTCTCACCTACTTGATGGCGCATATTGGACTGCTCATCCAAATCGGGGTGTCTCACAATTACAAAACTGGGAGTTTTTCTCGTTTCTTTTTCGACAGTCGTTTGCGCAAAACCAGAACACTACTCATGTCCGTCGTGATGGTCGCCGTGACCACAATGGTGATGGTCGTCCCCTTGATGATGGTCGCAGCAATGGTGCCCGCTGTGGTGTGAGGACGACCCAACTCCAGTGCCGAAACCTTGCAAGTTCAACGTTCGACCTCCAGTACTCAAAGAGTCAGCCACAAAGACACGACCGTCATAGCCACCGACCACCTCAATCACGTCGCCGACTTTCGGAGCGAAACCATTCTCTTCCAAGAAGCGCGAATCCCCTAAACACACCTCTTGGGTCTTCCCAACATTCTCCAGCACAACGTGTGTTGCAGTGCCGCCCGGATGTAACACTTGCTTCACCGAACCCTGTATTGTGGGGGCTTGCGTCTGGGCTGACCGAAGAGCCGGGAACAGTAGAAACACGCCCAGCAATGCCACAAACATTGCTCGATTCATAAGGCACCTCTCTCTTACATGTACCACAGCGGCAGTCCGCGTGCCCTTCTTCGTCCTTGAGCATCGTCTGAAATAAGTCGCCTGATCCGTTGTCCCCAGCTTTGGCACAGACATTGATAGCGGAGTTGTACTGACGCACGGCATCTTCCTCGTCCTTGAGGTCGCCTTCGAGTTGCTGTTGCACGTTAGCGCCGATCTTGGGAGTCAGCGCGACATCCACCTTTGGCGCGGCATCCAAGAACACGATGCGTTCGATCAGACCCTCGGCATGACCCATTTCCTCGATTGCACGCCGCTTAAGGTAGCCGCCTATCCGCACGTATCCCCAGTTTTGGCAGGTCTCTGACTGAACCATGTACTGAACTATTGCTGTTAATTCTGAAGCGAGAGCCGCATTCAGTTGCTCGATCACCTTTTCGTTGCCGTGCATAGTTTTGCCTCCGTCCTTCATTGTGCGATTTGGACAAAAGGGAGGCTGTGATCCAGAACACAGGGACGTGGCAGGCGGGCATCAGCAAGACGGTGGTGAATTCCACGTTTCGTTAGAGCCGTTTTCTTGCGAGAACCTCAAGTACTTGCGGCAGGGAGCCATACGGGTATCGAGAACCCGCGCCGACATTTCGGCAGGCTTGAGCTTGGTTTCGTGGGCACGCATGTGCTGGTGGTAGACTGCGCGTATGGCCGCTAAAAAGAAAACCAAGAAAAAGCACACAAAGCTGAAGAAAACTACCGCGAAGAAGGGGATGCCAGTCAAGAAGACGGTCAGAAAGAAACTGGCTAAGAAGAGGGGAACCCCGAGGAAGAAATTGGCGAAGAAGAAGCCAACCTTCAAAAAGGCGGCGGTGAAAACGAAGGCCCTCGGCAAGAAGACAACCGGTGCGAAGACGCCGGACGCACTCCGGACACGGGTTCGGAGAAAAGGCCAGAGCGTGGATACGGAGGCGTTTACACCCGAAGCACTGAGAGCGAGGGGCGGGCAATCGGGAGATTTACAGGGATTGTCTAACATCGAAGGTGCGGATTCTCAGAGTGTGACCGAGTTGATCGAGGAAGGAAACGCGTTCGAAGCCGACGCAGTAACGGGCGTAGAACACGCTGGTGACACTGACGAGAAGGAGGTTCGCACGCATGAGGTGCCGCAGGATGATGTTCCCGGCGAGTATCTGGACAAAAAGTAATGATCGAGCGGCTCCTCGTAGTCGGGGAACTTCCGGCCCGGTTTCACTCTGAGGCATGCTTATCTGCAAGCCTGCCAACTCTGGGACAGAATCGTTCCAACAGGTCTGACACGCCCTCCTGCCCGGTGAATTCCTTCAATGTCCAACAAATGAACAAGATTGATTGCCTATTGGGGTTGGGGCAGCTTGACAATGGTGTTGCGGAAGACTAGCGTGAAATTGAGGTGCGTCCACCTTCCCCTCTTTCAGGTTCCCTGAAACTAAGTCAGCCCATCTGAAGTCCTCTCCTCTTAGCGACAACAGCCTTTTAGGAGGTTCATAATGTTTGCACGCAACGTCTCTTTTCGATTGAAATCGAACACGTTTTCTGACTATACCCAGACCTTTGAAAACCAAGTTCTTCCTTTACTTCGCAAGCACAAGGGCTTCAAGGACGAAATCACATTGTCAAATCCCGGCAGCGTGGATGTGATTGCGATCAGTCTGTGGGAGAGCAAAGCCAATGCAGAGGCTTACAACACCAATGTCTACCCGGAGGTGTTGAAAACCCTTGGAAGATTCATCGATGGAACGCCCAAGGTTCAGACGTTTGAGGCCGCCACCTCGACCTACCATCAGGTCGCTGTAGCAGCGTAAGGGCAATTGTCCGCTGGGGCGGCCTCCTTGAAGTGCCGCCTCTTTTTCGAAAGTCACTCTCCGTGACCCGGCCATGAAGGGGGGATACAAGCCCCAGCAGACTGCACGGGGAACGGGAGATAGAAACGTCAGGGTCACCAGACAGAGATTGCCTCCGGGCGCGAGCACGCGGTGAGCCTCTGACAGAGTTGTTTGATGAAGTCTGGAGCGAGCAGATCGAGCACGTAGGTCGAAAGGTCGAAACGAAGCGGTCTGAAGCTGCTACGGGATCATCGAGCAGTGCTGCACAATCCCAATCACTTATTTCCCGACCTTCCTGCAACTCTCCTCTTCCCACTCCATCGGTTTGCCTTCTGCTCCTGTCACCACGAGGGTGCAATCGTAGGCCGCATCGCCTTTCTTCGTGAAGGTCTGCTGAATGGGGAGCTTCTCATCATTCGCGATCATGTCGCCCGTGAAGACTAGCTTGTCGCCGTCCCATCCCAGCGCGGTCACGTCCACGCGTGAGCCGCCTATGTTCATGTCTCGGCGGACGTGCACCTTCGCGTTAGCGTCCCAAGTGCCCCAGCCGACCAGTGTCCGTTTTCCTTGGAGTGGCCCTTTCGTTTGATCGATGTGGTAGGTGAGCCAAGAGCCATCAAGCGCCATCTTGAAGGTGAACTTGTCGGTGAACTGCACTGCGACGGCCTTCGGGGAAGCGTGCTGCTCTCCCTCGCATGTCCACTCCCCGACGAACCACTTCTCCACAGACAGTTGGTCTGCCAGCGTCGGTGTTGCCGATGGCACGGCATTCACGGCTGCGGTCTCTCCGGCACTCAGCGAAAAGTGCTGCACAATCTTCCACTCCCCGCCGATCTTCTCCATGACAATCAGGTATTGTCCAAGATGAACGACGGAGCCAACAAGCCTTCTCGTTCGCCCTGTCCCGTAGGCGAGCGTTCCAGAACTCTTCTCAACGATTGGCTCGATTGCTTCCAGCGTGCTCCCTTGATCCAGTCCCGACTTCACCCAGTTCCGAATCTCGTCCCGTCCTTTGAAAGTACCGCCATCGCTCACCAGCGTGGCGTCATCGGCGTACAGTGCCACAACTGCGTCCACGTCCTTCGCGTTGTACGCTCTGAGGAATTCCTGCCTCACCTGCGTACCCGGTTCGGAGTTAGGCAGCAGCTTCGCCCCCGGTTGCTGTGCCCACGTGTTCAAGCAAAATAGCAACAATACCGTTGTTATGAGGTTCCCCATCTATTCATCTCCAATGCTGCTCGTTGCGGGCGGGGGTAGGTTCCGTCAGGATTCTTCGGCGCGGCGAGCGATCCCTAGTAACTGCTTGCGTTGCATGATGAAATGCGCTATTCGGGCAGTGCTTAACGCGAACCATTGCGGCAAACCGTAGGGGCGATAGCCAGATGCTACGCGACCGCGCACAATCAGGCGCGTTTGATCTGGCTGAGGCCGTTCCAGCACGAATGCCCAAGTCGTCTGGTAACGACCATCTGCCAATCGCCAAGAGAGAACGAGGCTACGACCCGGCTCACATTCGGCGACGACGAACACGTCCTTAGCTCTGGGGAGCGCGGGGAACACGCTTCCTACCGAGATGTTTTGATATTCAGGCAAGATGCGGTCGGCACTGTGTTGACCGCCATTGTCGATGAAGTCGTAGGCATACCATCCGGCGCGACCGGAGCCCATCTGAACGAGCCACGGCCAGACTTCGTGAGGAGAACGATGAATCGTGATGGCATGATTGACCGCGCCGATGGGCTGGGGAATCAGGTCATCTCCGGGGAACGTCTTAGCCCGCTCCGCAGGAGTCGCTCGGACTTGCAGATTAGCGCAAATCGTCAATGCCGCGAGCCCTATCAGTATTCCCGTGGTGATGAGCAGTAATCTCTTTTTCAAGGACATCAAAGACTACGGTAGGCGTTGTGCGGGCTCCAGTGCAGTGACTGGCATCACGAGGCTCACTCTTTTCGCGGTAGTTCAACATCGAAGTCGCTCGGAGATTAGCTGGTATCCATTGTTGTGCACGATGGGTGCATACCAATCCGAATGCGGCGACCAGCGGGCCTTGGCGGATCAACTGGGCGAGGACGAATCGAAGCGGCTAGTCTGCGTATTCGTGTCTGTGTTCTGACCACCACAGGAGAGCGTTCGCTGTCGTGTCGTGGTACAGCCGTTCTCTGCCCTCAGCGCCCGCATAGGACGGCGACTTCCAGTCCGGCTCAAACGTCGTCCCCAGATAAGCGTTGAGGCGGTTAGCGTAGAGGAATTGACCATAGTCAGAAACGGTTTGTCCTTGCTGTTTAGCCTTCTTCTGTTTGTCCGCTTCTTCGAGCAGTAGGGCAAAGCCCATTCTGACCACGGCAGGATCAACGCCCGACACAAGAAGGTGCGGAGGCGAGGCGAGTTCGTCGAACAGCCGTTCTCGCAGGCTTGATGGGCTCTGTTCCGCGAGCGCGACTACTTCTCGGTGATATTTCTTGAGGTCTTGACGAACAAGACAGATGCTCGCCTCTGTTTGCAATCTGGAGTCGGCTGCAACGTCTCTAAACAATGCAGCCATTCGTCCTTCTGCCGCCGCTTTTCCGCAGAGCGCCTGAAGGATCGCCATCTGCCCGGAGAACGACACTGGCCGCGACCACAGTTCCAACAGTACGCTGGTGACCTCATCGCGTTTCGCAGGGCAAGCCAGTTCATCGCACCAAAGCCACTGGACGACGCAGAATTCGCCCCACGCTGGAACATGGCGATCTTTCAAAGGGTCAAAGCAGTTGTAGGCTGCGTAAGTAAATCCGTCCGGTAACCCTTTGGCGATCTCCGGAAACAATGCACGCAAAGCGTCCTTGGCCGGGAGTTGGTGAAATTGCTTTTTCGCTTCCTTCCACTCATCGTCGGATGCGTCTCGCGAGAGCAGGGTCTTTAGCAGGGCGGATGCTGACGGTGTTGGGCTCTGAGTCTGTAGTGCCAGACCCGGAATTGAAAGCAGGCTGCACAGAATGAGCACAATGGCGGCTTGGTTTTCTCGCAGACTCAACGTTACTCCGCTGCCACAGACTCCATGCTCGATTCGTCCCCTAGGGAGATAGAACACAGTATAGAGGCGGACTTTGCTCCGAGATGCAAAATCTGCCTGTCACATCTAGGCTGTTCTCCACGTACCAATCCGAATGCGGCGACCATCGGCTGCAAGAGAGACATTGAGTCTCAGTCCATTGGTGCAAGCACGCTGGGCAGACGCCTCCGGTATCAAAGGTGTTCCACGAATGACCGCACTCACAGAACCAGTGATCTTCCTTGCGGGGCGACCAACCACACAGCGGGCATCGGATGCGCGGTTCGGAGGGGTTGCGGCTCTTGTCTTCCTCAAGGTCGCGATCCAACACAACAGATGATTTCGCAACGTCATTCAATCGTGTTCTCTGGCGCTTTCTGATTACCTATTCCTGACCACCCTCGTCCCATGTGCGCTCGCACGAAAAAATACACAACGACCCGTTTGCTTGCGGCAGACAGCGCACTAACGACACTTTACCATCTGTCATTTGTCCGAATCCTTCCCGTTCAATTTCACCATTCTCAAATTTTCTGACCGCTTCCTCGCAGGCTGTTTCGGGGGTGCTGCTGGACAACGCGAAACATGACAACCCCTTGTGATGTATGACTACCCAGCGTTTGTGCACCTTGTGATACCCCACCCGCAGTTTACGCAGGTCTGCCTCGGGGTGCTCGGAGCGGTAGGAATCCATAAGTTCCCCTTTAGTCTCTCCCTCGTAATCCATCCAAGCACTCCAGCCGCGTTCGATGTCGTACTCCGGACACTCGGTGAATCGGGCTACGAAAATACGACGTTTCGCCATAGTCCTGCTAGGAGAAGAGTCTATCCTGAACCTCGGCAAGCTCCACAGGTCGCGAACACTCCGCGTCATCGTTTGCCACGTGATTGAGCCGGGTGCTTACCGGGTAGCACCGCATGAAGCGGGCGTCGTAAGGCTTCAGGAGTTCGGAGATCGCAGCAACGTTCTGCATTCCGGGATCGAGCCAGAGATCGTAGCTGGCAGGGTCGAGAATCACGGGCATACGGTCGTGGACGGCTGAGGTCACCGCGTTGGGAGTCGTGGTCAGAATCGAGCAGGTCTTAAGCCAATTGCCGCTGGCGTCCTTCCAACCGTCCCACAACCCGGCGAACGCGAACAACTCCCCGTCGTTAACCTCAAAGCAGTAGGGCTGCTTACCGTTCGCCGTTTTCGCCCACTCGTAGAAGCCGTCTGCGAGTATCAAACATCTGCGGAATTTCAGCGGATCGCGGAACGCGGGCTTCGTGGCGGCTGTTTCGGCTCTTGCGTTAATCATTCCCGCCGCTCCAGAAGGGGACTTTGCCCACGAAGGTATCAAGCCCCAACGCATAAGCGATAGCTGCCGGACGGGCTCCCTTGGATGTTGCCGGATGGCGGGGACAGGCTGGGTCGGGGCGATATTGAACCGAGGACTCCAATCCTCTTCCCAAGGGGCGCTGTCGAAATGCTCCTCAATGATCTGCTTTCGCCGCGAGAGTCGATAGCGTCCGCACATGGGAGAAATTATGACAGAAGGGGCGGTTCTGCCGGAATTCACTAGAATGCTCACTATGAGGGCAGCAATTCACCACATTCAAACTGCAAGCGAAGAACTGACCAAGCTCCAGTCAGAAGTGCTTAGGCTGGAGCAACGAATCCAGACCACGCAGAAAACACTTCGGGAAGCCACAGAGACATTGTCCTTTGAGGAGCAACGTTCCGTTCCTGCGCCAAGGGCGAGTCCAATGCCCCCCTACCGCCTGAGGGGATTCCCACTAAGAACAAACCCGGAGCTTTGCGCAAGGGTTCAGCAGGCCCTAAGGCTTGAGACGAAGAAAGAAGCCGAGATCGCGGTGGGAGCAGTCATTGACGCTCTGGAGCAGACTTTGCTCAACAATCTGAGCATCGAAGGGTTCTCGCTGAAACTAGGGGGCTTCGGAAAGTTCAAAGTCCGCCATCTCAAGGCGACGACTAGGAGGGTTGGATTCTCCGGCGAGACTGTCATCACAAAAGCAAAGAGGAAGGTGAAATTCGTGCCGTTGGGAACGCTTCGTCTATCCGAAAAAGTTGGCTGAAATCCATCTAGACCTGCGCTACCGCCCAAGATTCCATGGGAACTCTGACGACCCTCGCTCCGCAAGTATGCTCGTATTCGAAACAGGAGTACACGGGCGATCCTTTCTGTTACGTGGATGGGCACTTTATCGGGCACGATGGATTTGTCGTCCCGAAGGACTTCCCGGAGTTCTACGAACGGTTCCCTCAATACATTAGACGCTGGGTGTCGAGGCACGCGGGCGCATGTTCCTCGAAGGAGGACATCGACGAGTGGAGTCAAGACCTGTGCGCCCACATGAGTTGTCTACCCGCCACGTCGAATTACCGAAAAGCTGGAAAGCAGGATGTCATTCAGACCTTTGATCCGTTGCGACACTTTGGAGCAACCCTGCCTCGATTCCTGAATTATGTCAATCGCTGCCTTATTAACAGGTTTCGAACAATTCATTCGAATCGCATGAAGAACCCCGTCTGTCGCGCCGATCCGCTGTCCTCGTTTGACGTTGGCGGAGTGGCGACTGCCGATGACGAGCCTTACCGGGCGTCCGTGGAGGGGTTGAAGGCAACTGATCTCAGGTCGCGGAAGCAGGTGGAAGACAAACTACTGATCGGAGAGTTCGTTGATTTCATACGTGTCGAAAATCCGCGACTTCTGCCTGTGCTCGAAGCCATTGCTGTGACCAGAACGCAGAGGGAAGCCGCACGAACACTGGGCATACCGGGAACAGATGTTGGACGCCTCTTCCGGCAAGTGCGGGAGTTAGGACGTTCGTTCTTGATCCGGACGGCAGGAAGGCAGCCAAGCCACTGCGAAGCACAGTGCAGAACCGAAACGAATGCCTTCCCGATTGAGACTGCTCGTGCGTCTTCACGGCCGATCCGTAGCTTTAATGTCGGCGACTATTGGAACCGCGTTGACCTGTACAACGAGGTCTGGGATAAGCCGCTAATCAAGCTCTCCAGAAAGTACGGCATTTCCGATGTCAGACTGGGAAAAGTGTGTCGCAAGCTGAAGATACCCCACCCCGGACGGGGCTTTTGGGCGAGGAGGGCGGTCGGCCAAGCTGTCGAGCAAGTTCCGCTCCCGGAGTTCAATGACGCGCCTGTCGTCAAGAGGTTGAAAACGAAAAATCGGACATCGAAAATCACACGTTTGAAGCAGCATTTGCGGGCAACCCACAACTCAACCCACCAACCCACAGTTCAACCCACAACTATCGATCTTGAGGCTCTTTACAGCGACTTTGGCGGCTCCCAGAGTTTGTAAGTCGCTGAAACTACGTTTAAGCTCACGCTTTTAAGGCATGGGTCGATGGTTCGAGTCCATCCGCGCTCACCAAGGTATCCTCTGGAATTCCTCACGGTTGTACCTCCGCGGCACAAGCCATTTGTTTAGTTCCGCTGATCGCGGCGGTGGAAGATTTGGGCCAGCCACGATTCCGAATCCTAACTTCAGGTACGTGGCAGAATCTGACGTGTTGACCCTTGAAACTGCGAAGGCGCTTGCGCAGAGGGCTTGGCATCAATAAGATAGCGGGGCTGCTCCAGACCGCAACGGCATGATCGGCCAGAACATATCCCACTACCGGATTTTGGAAAAGCTCGGCGGCGGGGGCATGGGTGTCGTCTACAAGGCCGAGGACACGAAGCTGAAACGCTTTGTGGCGTTGAAATTCCTTCCTGATGATGTGGCGAGAGACCCGCAGGCGCTGAGCCGCTTTCAGCGTGAGGCGCAGGCGGCGTCGGCGCTGAACCATCCGAATATCTGCACCATTTATGAAATTGACGAGCACGATGGACATGCGTTCATCGCGATGGAATTTCTCGACGGCACGACGCTGAAGCATCGCATTGGCGGGCGGGCGATGGATGTGGAGACGCTGCTCGCGATCAGCATTGAGATTGCGGACGCGCTGGATGCGGCGCACGGGCGGGGAATTATTCACCGCGACATCAAACCGGCAAACATTTTTGTGACCAAGCGCGGGCAAGCAAAGCTGCTCGACTTTGGGCTGGCCAAGCTGGCGCAGAGCACCGACCACACGCTGACGGTGCAAGAAGGAGCGATGACCAGTCCAGGGTCGACGATTGGGACGGTCGCGTACATGTCGCCGGAACAAGTGCGGGCGGAGGAACTGGATCCGCGGACGGATCTGTTTGCGTTTGGGTCGGTGATGTATGAGATGGCGACCGGGCAGATGGCGTTTTCCGGGAGCAGCAATGGCGTGATTTTTGAAGCGATTCTGAATCGCGCGCCTGCGCCGGCGGAGACCTTGAATGCGGCGATTCCGGAAAAGTTGAACGATCTGATTTTAAAGGCGCTGGAAAAAGAGCGCGACATGCGCTACCAGACGGCGGCGGAGTTGCGCGGCGACTTGAAACGCATCAAGCGCGGGCTGGAGAGTTCGCGGATACGGGCGGCGAGCGCGTCGGGGATCGCGGCGGTATCGGCTTCGCGAATCGCATCCGCGACGGCGCGGGATGGCATGGTACCCCGGGGGCGAGTGTGGACCGTCGCGGCGGTGGCAGGAGTGGTGGCGCTGCTGGCGGGATTGGCCGCTGGAGCGCTGCTGCTGAAAGGCGGGACGGGGAAGGCGGATTTTGCGGCATATCATCCGCTGACGTTCCGGCGAGGGATCGTGCACTCGGCGCGATTTGCGCCGGATGGGAAGACGGTGATTTACAGCGCGGCCTGGGAAGGCAAGCCGCTGGATCTTTATACGACGCGTCCGGAGAGTCCGCAATCGCAGCAAATGGAGCCGAAGGGAGCGGACGTGCTGGCGGTGTCGGCATCGGGAGAAATGTTGCTGGGGCTGCACAGCAAACCGCGGGATTCGTCCTTTCTTTATGCCGGAACTTTGGCTCGAGTGCCGCTGGTGGGCGGAGCGCCGCGAGAAATTCTGAACGATGTGGAGTGGGCAGACTGGGCGCCAGACGGAACGAATCTGGTGATTGTGCACGAAGTCGGTGGGCGGAAGCGGCTGGAGTTTCCGCTGGGCAAGGTGTTGTACGAGGCGGATGGCTGGATGGGGAATCCGCGAGTGGCGCCGGATGGGAAAAGTGTGGCGTTCGTGGATCATCCACAAACCGGGGACGATGGCGGGTCGGTGTCGGTCGTGGACCTGGCAGGGAAGAAGACGATGCTGTCGGATGGGTGGGACAGCATTCAAGGGCTGGCCTGGTCGCCTGATGGAAATGAAATCTGGTTCACGGCAACGCGCACTGGCGGCGACCGGTCGCTGTATGCGACGACGCTGGCGGGGAATGTGCGGTTGCTGGCGCGGGTTCCGGGCGAGTTGACGATTTTGGATGTGGGCAAAGAAGGAAACGTGCTGCTGACGCGGGGCAACGATCGCTCCGGCATGATCGGATTGGCGCCGGGCGACGCGAAGGAAAAGGATCTGTCGTGGCTGGACTGGTCAGTGCCGGGGAGTTTGTCGGCCGACGGGAAAGCGATCCTGTTTTTTGAGTCGGGTGAAGGCGGCGGGCCGAAGTACGCGGTGTATTTGCGGAATACCGATGGCGCACCAGCGATACGGTTGGGAGAAGGATCGGGGCTTTCGCTTTCGCCGGATGGACAGTGGGCGCTATCGCGGCTGAACGTGATGCCATCGCCGCTGGTGCTTTATCCGACTGGCGTGGGAGAGATGAAGCAGTTGAAAAATGACGGGCTGAATCACATTTCGGCGGCATTTCTGCCCGACGGAAAGAGATTCGTGTTCACCGGGACAGAGACGGGGCACGGTGCGCGGCTGTATCTGGAATCGCTGGACGATGCCAAGCCGCACGCATTCAGCACGGAGGGAGTCGGGTACGGGATCGTTTTGTCGCCGGATGGGAAGTGGGTTGCGGCCCGCGGCCCGGACCTGAAAGTGTACTTGTTCCCAGTCGGCGGAGGAGATGCAAAGCTGGTGCAGAGCGTGCAGCCGGGAGAGTTCCCGACGGCGTGGTCGTCGGATGGACGATCGCTGTTTGTGGTAGCTCGCGGACAGATTCCGGCGCAGGTGTTTCGCATTGATGTATCCACGGGGCAGAGAACTTTCTGGAGGGCATTCGAGCCGGCGGATTCAGCGGGGATCGATACGATTCGCGGAGTGGCGCTATCCGCGGACAACAAGGCTTATGTGTATGGTTATAGCCGGACGCTATCGGATTTGTATCTCGTGCAGGGGCTGAAGTAGAGAGACTGCCAAGCCTGTCCTTTGCATTTTCTTATCCTTCTCATTCTGCTCGGCGCGGGGTGCGGCGCCTCGCCTCGCCGGGACGGTCGAGGCAGGCATCGCAGCGAGAGCTTTGCGGTATATTCTCAGCGTGATCAAAATAAATGCGTGGTTTTTCGTGCTGTTGTGGACAGTGTGCGCGGTGGGTCTGGCGCGTGCGCAATCGTACAAGTATTTCCGCCTCGGAAATAAAGAGGACGTCCAGACCAAGCCTGTCGCCGGCATTGCGATGATGGGTGGGGGCACGGACATTGATGAGGCGTTTCGCTGGCTGTGCAATAAGGGTAACGGTGGAGATTTTCTGGTCCTGCGGGCGCGGGGTGATGACGATTACAACTCATATGTGAACGGATTGTGCAAAACGAATTCGGTGGCAACGCTGATCCTTCCGGACAGAGAGGCGGCGATGGATCCGGCGGTAGCTGAGATCATCCGGAAGGCGGAAGTGGTGTTCATCGCGGGAGGAGACCAGGCGAACTATATTCGCGGGTGGAAAGGGACGCCGGTGGAGACGGCGATCAACGATGGCCTTGCGGCGGGCAAGCCGATTGGCGGGACCAGTGCGGGATTGGCCGTGGAGGGCGAGTTTGTTTTTACCGCGACCGGGGATAAGCCCGATGATAAGAATCTGGCGTCGTCGGAGGTGCTGGCGAATCCTTATTTTGAGCGAGTGACGTTGGATCGCGATTTTTTGAAGGTGCCGCATCTGGAGAATCTGATTACGGATTCGCATTTTGCCAAGCGCGACCGCATGGGACGGACGTTGGGATTTCTGGCGCGGATTATGAAGGATGGATGGAGCGCGGCGCCGCGGGAAGTGGCGATTGACGAGAAGTCGGCGGTGCTGGTGGAAGCGGATGGCAAGGCTGTCGTTGTGGGCACGGGGAAGGGCGCTTATTTTTTGAAGCCTACTCGAGCGCCGGAGGTTTGCGATCGTGGGGTGGCGCTGACGTTCCGGGCGATTAGCGTTTATCGCTTGGCGGCGGGTGGGCACTTTGATTTTCCTTCCTGGGCCGGAGACGGAGGCCTGGCTTACTCGTTGTCGGTGGATCAGGGGAAAGTGGAGAGTACGGGGCGGGCAATTTATTAAATGGCAGCGCCAGACTGGTAGTTTATTCGGCCCTCATTCGGCATTTCATACCACACTGGATTCGGAGAAGTGTTGGATATAATGCCGGGAACGCTTCTTTCGGGTCCAGTGTCAGCCAAAAAATCCACAATCGTTTGTTGCGTTGCGCTGCTTGCGCTTGGGGTGAGCGCTGCGCAGACGTCCGCTCCCGGGCAATCGGCAGAGCGAGTTGCAGTGCGGCGCGGGCAGGATGCGGTCAAGGGCGGGGATATCGCGCGCGCTCGGGCGGAGTTTGAGAAGGCGGTGCGGCTGGCTCCGAATGATGGAGAGGCGCAGTGGTCGCTGGGCTGGGTGCTGGCGCAACAAGGAGAACTGGAGGGGGCGGTTTTGCATCTGAAGGTCGCGAGTGCAGCCGAACCGAAATCCGCTGAAGTGCGTTTGGCCCTGGCCAGCGTGCTGAAGCAACAGAACCGGCTGGCCGAGGCCCAGGCCGCGTTGGAGGAGGCGGTGCATTTGCAACCCACCTTTGAACCGGCGCACCTTCAACTGGGTGAAGTGTACCTGCAGGAAAAACAACTGGCCGAGGCGGCGAGCGAACTGGGGAAGGCGATCGAGTTGGCGCCGCAAGATCCGGCGGCTCATTACGATTTGGCGAAAACGCTGGCCGCGCAGTCAAAGAATCGAGAAGCGTTGGAGGAACTGCGGCGCGCGGCTGGATTGAAGGCGGACTGGTTCGAATTGCAGGTGGATCTTGGCCTCGGGTGCCAGCGAACAGGGGATACGGACGGCGCGGTTAAAGCGTTCGAAGCAGCACTGAAGCTGCAGCCGCAAGATGCCGAGGTATACAACGATCTGGGGCTGGCGCTGATTCAGAAGGGGGACGCGGAGACTGCAATTGAGAAATTTCGAACCGCGACGCAACTGCAGCCCAAGGACGGAACGTTTCGCGGTAATCTGGCGATCGGATTCATGCAGCGGGCGGATTTTGATGCGGCAATCACGGAACTGGAGGCGGCGATCAAGCTGGCGCCCGAAAATGCGTCTCTGCATTACAACCTTGGGCTGGCGTACAAGCTGAAAGATCAGCTCGACAAAGCCGTCCCGGAATTTCAGAAGGCGAGCGCTCTGCAGCTGGACCTGGCTGACGCGCATTACACGCTGGGAGTTTTGTACTGGCAAAAGGGAGAGTTCGAGCAGGCAGCGGAGGAGTTGCAGAAGGCGATTCATGGCCAACCAGACTTTGCCGAAGCACACTACACGCTGGGCACGGTTTTCAATCAGCAAGGAAAACTGGCGGAGGCCGCGTCGGAGTTGCGGGAAGCGGTGCGGTTGCAACCGGACTTTGGAGGGGCGCACACGACGCTCGCGGCGGTACTCCGCAAGTTGGGCGACGCGCAGGGCGCAGCCCAGGAGGCGAAAGCGGGAGCGCGAATCGCGGCGGCGGCGAATAGTTTGCAGGCCGCGACGTTTGCGACGAACTCGGGGAAACGACTGCTCAGGGTGGGCGATGTGGACAACGCGATCTCGCAATTTCGGTCGGCCATCCAATCGGAGCCCGGTTATGCTGCGGCGCATTATCAGCTTGCGGTGGCGCTGAATCAGAAGGGTGAGAAGGATGAGGCGAAGAAAGAATTTCAGAAGGCGGAGGAGTTGGATCCGCATTTGAGAGCGCCGGGGAATTAGGGCCCGTACTTCGGGGTCTCCCACGCCAGAGATCGCAATTTACCGCAGCACTTGAAAGTGCTGCCCTAGCCAAATTCTGAATCCCTCACTCTTTAGTTACTGGCGACTGCGGACGGTGACCAGGTCTGTCATGACGGGAACGCCGTGCGCGATTTTCACGTGGAGGAGGGCTTCGAACGGTTTCAGGTCGGAGGGCCTCGAAACATTCAGGCGCTGCAGCAATTCCTTGAGGGAATCTTCCCGGCAAACGTACTCCACCGCGCCCTGAGTGCCGAAGGTGGAATTGCCCGCGAGAATCAGGATTGAGCGAGATGGGTCAAGGCCCGGGAGCAGGCTGACCACGGCGTAGTCCTCGGTCGTAGGCTGATTGGCCGGAGTGGCCAGGAACAATTTGGGTTCGCTGCCTTGCGGATGCACGTTGAGCACTCCCAGGTCTCCTTTGCGGGGACCGGAATCGAGGCGCTGGAAAACGAATTCCTTGGTGCCGGGAATATCAAGCAGCGTGAGATTTTCGGAAGGAGAACCGACGAAAATCAGGTCGTTATTCTTGGCGTCGTCCAAGGAGAACAGGGCGCCGCGCTTGACGCGAATTGGACGGTTCAAGAGGTCGAACACGCGGTCAAGCTGGTGAATGGCCAGCACCTCTCCGACTCCAGTGTAGTGATCCAGAATAAAGGTACGCGTGTCGGATGCGGGGTTGAAGTACCGCATTCCGGTTTCGGGCCGTCCGACGAAGCTGCCATTGCTGAAGATGACCCAGGGTTGCTGGGGGCTGTTCAAAAACCGATTCCAGAATATCTGATACGGGCCGGCGGCCAACTGGCTGACGCTCGACTGCGTCCGGGTGCGCTGCGAAAGCAGAACAGAGGTTGTGGCCACTGACGCCGCAAGCATCACGGAGAGCACCAGCACGGCAATTGGCCAGCCGCGACTCGACGCAGGAGGCTCGGTTGGTCGTGTTCCCGGCTCGGCGATTAGCGTGGACTCGGGATGGGGGCTGGGCGCGGCATGCACGTGGAATGTAAGAGCGTAGGAGCCCTTGGGAACTTCAACCACGATGGGATCGTCGGGGCCCTCGTGGGAATAGTATTCCGCCAACTTCACCCGTAGGCGTCCGGCTTGAACGCGCACGGTGGAGTCGCTTTGAGGATCGAATCCGGCTGGGCGCCCCAAGACCTCCGTGGCAATCTGATACTCCTTGAGGGCGATGCCTGGATGATCGAGGGAGTGTTCTGCGAGATAACGCAACAGCTTGCAGAGGGATTCGGAGCTGTGGAGGCTATGACTATTAATAAGTTTCTCTATTTGCTGGAAGCATTGCTCCCTGCCAATAGCGAAAGTGTGCGTGACAGCCATAGTTGGGGGAAGTAACAGTACTACGTATCCCACTGCAGCAATAGAACTTTACACCCGTAACGGTATCAAACCTAGTGAAACTTATTCCAGATAATAGTTTTGTATTATGAGTGCACACCAGTTGATCAGGTCTCAACCTCTCTTTATCCGTTTTCTGGGGCTCCAAACGTTCGGCAAGGTTCTGAGGAGGAAGTTCATGAAAAGGTCACTGTGGACCGTAGTGGCGGTGTGTGGTCTATTGGGCACTCTGTGGGTGTCCAGCGCATTCGGGCAGGCTGTGTACGGGAGCATCCTGGGCACAATTACCGACCCGACGGGAGCGGCGGTCAACGGAGCGAAAGTGACCGTTACCAGCCAAACCAAGAACGTGTCCACCGACGTCACGACGAATGAAAGCGGCAACTACAATGTGACGCACTTGATCCCGGACGTCTACACGATCCGCGTCCAGTCTCAGGGATTCAAGGTGCTTGAGTTCAAAGACATCCTGGTGCAGGCCGACGCTGGATCGCGCGTGGACGGCCAGTTCATAGTGGGTGGATCCTCAGAAACGGTAGAAGTGACCAGCGAAGCGCCTCAGCTCAAGACGGATCGGGCTGATGTGGCGGTGGAGTTCAACGCAAAACAGCTGGAGGAACTCCCCATCTTCAACCGCAACTTCCAAAGCCTTGAGTTGCTGACGCCTGGGACGCAGGTGATCGGATGGAGCCACGCTGCCACGGAGAACCCGCAGGGCAGCAAGCAGATTTACGTAAACGGCCAGCACTTCAGCGGCACCGGATACGAACTGGACGGGACGGACAACCAGGATGCGATTCTGGGGATCATCATCGTCAACCCGAGTCTGGATTCGGTGACCGAGACGAAAATGACGACTCAGAATTACGACGCCGAGTTTGGCAAGGCGGTCGCCGGAATTCTGACTGCCCAGACCAAGTCGGGCAGCAACCAGTTCCACGGCAGTGGCTATTTCTATGATCTGGATCCGGTCGATCCGGCAAAGAATCCTTTTACCGGCTCGCCGTCCCCCAATAGCTGGAAGCAGTATGGCGGAGCGGTGGGTGGACCGATCGTCAAGAATAAGTTGTTCTTCTTTGGCAACTACGAAGGTACGCGGCGCACGCAGGGCGAGACCTACACGGTGACGGTTCCGACCGAAACGGTTTTCAATACGTGTTTAACGGCCGGCAGCGTGAACTGCGATCTGAGCGACTACCTCGGAGCGGGTCTGAGCGGCACCACCGGCCAAGTGTTCGACCCTTACCAGGATCCGACCGCAGGGCCGCGAACATCGTATGCCAGCAACATTATTCCGATGAGTGTGCTGCAGACCTACGATCCTAACGGGGTTGCGGAGCACATTTTGTCGTTGTTGCCTCACCCGAATGCCCCCGGTATCGACAACGGCGGTCCAAATGGGCTGGGCACAGTAGACAATTACAACGCCAGCGGGAGCGGTAGCTACAACGACTACCAGTACACTGGACGCGTTGATTATGCCCTGAATCCAAAGCTCAATGTCTTCGGCCGTTACTCACACGCTCACTTCAAACTCTCGGGCGCTCCGGTATTTGGAACTGCGATTGGTGGACCGGGTCTGGGACCGATCGGTCTGGCGGGACAGTCAGAGATTAACAACTACAGTCTCGCAACGGGCTTCGACTACACCCTAAGCAGCAGCCTGCTGACGGACTTCCGGTTCGGATATTTCCGGTACAACCCGCATTCCACGAAGTTTGACCAAAGCAACACAAGCGCTGCAACGAACTTGGGGCTGCCCGGCCTGAACACGTCGGATCCTTCGACAAACGGTCTGCCGGCGATGATCTTTGACCTGACGATTGGGCAGAACACGCTCAACAACAATGGAATTGGCGAGGGCCTCGGCATCGGGCGCTGCAACTGTCCGCTTACTGAGAAGGAGCAGGGCTACCAGTTCGTGAACAACTGGACGAAACTGGTAGGCAACCATCAGTTTAAGTTTGGTGCCGACCTACGCCACGCGAACAATCTGCGCGTTCCTTCAGACAACAACCGTACCGGCGTCATCAACTTCAACTACCTCGGTACGTCGGACGGGAATGCGTCGGCGACGGGCGGGTTGGACCTGGCCACTTTCCTTTTCGGAGAAGTGACCGCGTTTAACCGCTATGTCGGTTCGACGGGCGAACTAACGGCGATGGAGTCGCAAAACCGATTCTTCTTTTACGGGCAGGACACCTTCCGCGCCACTAAGAAACTCACGGTCAATTACGGCCTGCGCTGGGAGTTCTATACGCCCGAGAAAGTCAACGGCAAGGGGAACGGCGGTTTCGCAGTGCTGCCGGAAGGCGTGATTCGAGTTGCGGGCTACGGTGGCATTGGCATGAATGGCAACACCGCCAACAGTTTCAAGCAGATCGCTCCACGAATTGGACTCGCTTATGAGCTTACGCCCAAGACCGTGGTGCGCATGGGGTATGGACGCAGCTTCGACTTGGGTGTGTTTGGATCGCTGTTTGGTCACACGGTCACGCAGAACCTGCCTGTCCTGGCCAACCAGCAGCTCAATTCTCCAACCAACGACAAGAAGACTCCGGCATTCAACTACACCGGAACATGTTTGCCAGCCCCGTGGACCCAAACGATCTGCGGGCCCGCTCCAAATCAATTCCCTGTGATCCCGGCGAGCGGAATCCTCCCATTGTTTGGGCCTACCGGGACGGTATCTCCCCGGATTCGGCCGGACCACCTGGTGGCGCCGACGATTGATGCGTGGAATGTAACCGTACAGCGGCAAATTACCAGTAAGACCAGCCTGGAAGCCGGCTATGTGGCCAACCACGGGAGTCACGTGTTCAAGGGCAACAGCAACACCTACAACAACAACCAGGCGACCCTCAATGGTTTCGGAACTCTCAGCTATAACCAGCGGTCGCCGTACAACACCGCCTTCACTACGCCGTATACGGATCAGAACGGTGTAACGACCAACGTGGTTTGCTGCTCTGGACAGGGATTTAATTTCAACGGCAGCGATGGAGTGAACTCGTACAAAGCGCTGAATATCAAAGTGGACCAACGTACGGCATCGGGGTTAACGCTGACGGCGTTCTACACCTTATCCAGGGCCTACGACAACGACGGCAGTTACCAGCCGGACCTGAGTCAGGGGAGAGGACGTGGGGACTTCAACCGCGACAGTGTTTTCGTTCTAACCTCGCTCTACGAATTACCGGTCGGCCGGGGCAAGCGGTTCCTGGGCAACGTCAGCCGCGGAGCAGACCTGCTGTTGGGGGGATGGCAGTGGAACACGACGTTCATTCTGGGCAGCGGTCTGCCATTTTCGCCTGGTTATGAACTGAGTGGCCAGGATCGAGATACCGGACCAAGCAGGCCAAACTTGGTTGGAGGCTTCCACCTGGGTTCGAGCGGATTCAATTCGCAGACCAGGAAGGTCGTCTACTTCACGCCCGTACAGGATGCGAACAATCCGAACTGCGGCGGCGCCAACCCCGATTGCGGGCTGTACACGCCCCCGGGGGGAACTCCCGATTGCGCCGGAGCTTTCTGCCGGCCGGCGATCGGCACGTTTGGCAATGTCCGGCGAAACCAGTTCACCGGGCCGGGAGAGTTGATGTCGGACATGTCCCTGTTCAAGAACTTCACCATTACGGAGTCGGTCAAGGCTCAGTTCCAGGCGGAGTTCTTCAACGTGTTCAACCATCCGGTCTACGCGATACCGGGCAACACCTGCATTGATTGCCGTGGCGCCGGGATCATTAACAGCCTGGAGTTCGACAGCATGATGCGGCAACTGCAGTTTGGTTTCCGGGTTACTTTCTAGACTGCTTTCAACCGAGGAACAAATCTGGGGGAGCCCGATGGCTCCCCCAAGTTTTCTGAGTCCGAAATACCGTTTTTTCCCCCACTTCGAGTGCAAGGCAGGCCGATAGACTTTCCAGGGCGAATCCGGCCGGGGATCAGACGATGAAGAAGAGAGTTGTGGGGCTGGGCGAAGTGCTGTGGGATTTGCTGCCGGAACGCACGTGCTTGGGCGGAGCTCCGGCAAACTTTGCCTACATCACGACGCTGATGGGCGACCGGGGAATCGTGGCCAGCCGCGTGGGCGAGGATTCGCGCGGGCTGGAAGCGCTGCGGCGCATGGAGGAACTGCAACTCGATATTGATCATGTGCAGACCGACGGGAAGCACGCGACGGGCACGGTGAAGGTGGAGCTCGACGGCACGGGGTTGGCGCGGTATCAGATTGCGCATCCAGTGGCATGGGATTCTCTGGAGTGGACGCTGGACTGGCAGCATCTGGCGGAAAGAGCGGATGCGGTTTGCTTCGGATCGCTGGCGCAAAGGTCGGAGCTGAGCCGGGCGACGATCCGACGATTTCTCGAGGCCACTTCGCCGACAGCGCTGAAGATTTTCGACGTCAACCTGAGACAGTCTTATTATTCGGCAGAGATTCTGGCGGACTCCATGAAGCTGGCGGACATGGTCAAGCTGAATGACGAAGAACTGCCGAAGATCATGGACCTGAACCATCTTCGGTATACGGATGAGTTGTCGTCGGCGCTGCGCTTAGCGGATGCTTATGAATTGCAGTTGGTGTGCGTAACGCGGGGCGGCCGCGGAAGTCTTCTGGTCCAGAACGGGGATTGGAGCGAGCATCCAGGGTTTCAAGTGCGGGTTGCGGACACCGTGGGATCGGGAGACGCGTTTGCCGCCGGTCTGGTGCATGAGTATTTACACGGAGCATCGCTCGGCCTGATGAATGAAGTGGCGAACCTGGTTGGAGCGTGGGTGGCGAGCGAAGCGGGCGCAATGCCCACTCCGAAGCGGGGAGCTCTGGAGAATTCCCTGGCGGAGATTCGGTGAGCGGAGCGTACTCCAGGACCTAAAGCTCCAGTTTTATTGTGAACTCCTTATCGCAGTGCTCGAAGCGCTGCGCCACCCAAGGGGCCGATGGCGTACTTGGGGTGCCGCCCAACCGCGCGACCAAAAGGCGCACCGATTCTCCCGAGCCCGATCGCACGATTGAAAACCGCCGCAGTTTATCTGATTGTTGTATAGTTGCGAAAGATTGTTTTTCCTTTCGTTATGCAATGCGACCAAAAAGAGGGAACCATGAAGCGTGTCGGGTCAGTTGGGCGTAGCGGCCGTGCTCGGTTGTATTCCTTCCTGCAAGTTCTCGTTGCTGGTATTGCGCTGGCGATGGCCAGTTGCAACAAACCTCCGGCTCAGCCGAAACCGGCGCCGTCGCGGCCTTCTGACATCAAGGTAGAAGTGCGGGATGGAGGGCCGGTGGTGGTGACGACGAGTGCGGCGGAGTTCCAGATTCTCCCTTCGGGATTCCTGCAGGCGACTCTGCTGAAGGACGGCAAACGGCTGACCCTGGACGAGCCCGGCGTGGGGTCAACGGGTGGGAGTGACTCCATCGTTTCGAAAGGAACCGAACTGGATTTTGTACCGGACTTCGCACAGGCGAAAGTTGTGGAGAGCCTCGGCAAGCTCGGCCGCGGAAAACGAGTAGAGATTCCCGCGCACCCGCTGGCTCCGGCAGGAGTGTCGGTTGATCGCATGCTCGTTCTGGAGGCGTATGACGACTTTCCAAACATCGCGCTGGTGAGCGCGACGTACAAGAATGTGGGTGCCACGGATTTCCCGGTCGATCAGGTGTGGATGCAGCAGCACCGGCTCAATTCAAACGTTGTGGATGCGAAGTTGCGTCCCGTTCCCTACGACATGTGGTCGTTTCAGGGATCGAGTTACGATTGGGGAAAAGACGATGTGCAGAGGCTGGCGCGGAATTCTTCGCAGGCGAACCTGATGGGCGAGGCGGTGAAAGGCGGCTATGGGGGCGGGATCCCGGTGGTTGCATTCTGGACCGCGGATGTGGGAGAAGCGATCGGGCATGTGGAGACGCTGCCCTGGACGCTGTCGATGCCGGTGAAAGTGGAGGCGGACGGACGGGTAACAGCAAGTGTGAAGATTCCTGTAAATTCCGTGCTGAAGCCTGGCGAGAGTTATTCATCGCCGCGCAGTTTTGTGTCCGTGTACAGCGGAGATTTTTACGAGCCGCTGCGGATGTGGTCGAGCGTGCTACAGAAGGAAGGATGGGAAATTCCGAAGCCTTCGAACGAAGCCTACAACGTGAGCTGGTGCGGATGGGGATACGAGTTCAACGTGACGCCGGCGCAGATGCTGGGGACGGTTCCGAAGCTGAAGGAACTGGGAATCAAGTGGGCGACGCTGGATGATCGCTGGTTCGATACCTATGGCGACTGGAATCCGCGGGCGGAAACTTTTCCCGGCGATTCGATCAAGAAGATGGTAGACGACTTCCACAAGCAGGGGATCCTGGCGCAATTGTGGTGGCTGCCGCTGGGAGCCGAAGATGGCCAGGGCAGATGGGAGTCGCACAAATACATTGTCAGCAAGGTGGCGAAGGAGCATCCGGACTGGTTCATCCTGGACAAGAACGGGAAACATGCGCGGATGACGCGCGATCTGGCGGCGCTGTGTCCCGCGGTGCCGGAAGTGCAGGCGTACCACAAGCAGCTCACCGAGAAATTCATTCGCGACTGGGGATTCGACGGGTCGAAGCTCGACAATATTTACAGCGTGCCGGCGTGCTACAACCCGGCGCATCATCACAAGTCGCCGCAGGATTCGGTGAACGCGATGGGCGAAGTGTACAAAACGATCTTTCAGACGACGCGGGCGATCAAGCCGGAGAGCGTGACCCAGGCGTGTCCGTGCGGAACGCCGCCTTCGCTGGCGTGGCTGCCGTTTATTGATCAGGCGGTGACGGCCGATCCGGTGGGCGCGGTGCAGGTGCGGCGGCGCATCAAGATGTACAAGGCGCTGCTCGGGCCGCAGGCGGCGGTGTATGGAGATCACGTTGAACTTTCGGCGATGACGCCTGTGGGCAACGGCGATTGGAGCGAGCATGGCAGCGACTTCGCTTCGACCCTGGGGACTGGCGGCGTGCCGGGGACGAAATTCGTGTGGCCTGATCCGGGTCCGAAGTTCAAGCCGGTTGCGCTCACCAGCGAAAAAGATGCGCACTGGAAAAAATGGATTGGGCTGTACAACGAGAAGATGCTGTCGAAAGGCGACTTCCTCGATCTATATGTTTATGGGTATGACTCGCCTGAGGCGTATGCGATCGAGAAGGATGGCAAGATGTATTACGCGTTCTTCGCGCCTTCGCCGAGACTGCCGTACAAGGGAGAGGTTGAGTTGCGCGGGTTGAAGCCCGGCTCATATCACGTGGTGGACTATATGGACGGGAAGGATTTGGGCACGGTGCAGGTAGAGGCGGGGAAGGCTCCGCGGTTGAAGGCGGAGTTCAAGGAGCATTTGCTGTTGGAGGTTAGCGGTAAGAACTAGGTGCGGTGGCGTTTTGAGGTGAGGGCCTAATCACAGCCAGTCGCGCACACTATTGATATAGAGGTTTGTCCGGCATCGTCGTCGGCACGACTGTTTTCCCCGGAACCTTTCCGTTCGATTCACGAGCCTCAAGGACACTGCCTGGGTACGATTTGCCATCAAAGGAAAGTATCGCCTCTTGGAAGCCGCGCCGCTGGCACCTGTCTTGGTTTCACCGACTGCGCGTGGATCGGCTCGATGCGGCTGTCGCAAAGGGGCCATTACTGTTAATTGCCTATGCTGCCTGAGAAATCTCTCGCGGTGCGCGGCGTCGCGGAAGGCTTCGGTGCCGCCGGGACGTGTGGTGGAGAGTGCTCCGGCAAGATTGCCGCCGGCCAGGCAAGTAGGCAGGTCGCCACCGCGCACGTATTGATGCAGGAATCCGGCGTCGAAGCTATCGCCGGCGCCAACCGGGTCCACGGCCACGACTTCTCTTGAAGGACTGACGATTCGCTCGGCGCCGCGCTGGGCGAGCGCTCCTTTGCGTCCGAGCTTTACTACGACCAGCGGCACCCATCCAGAAAGCGTGTTGATGGCGGCTTCCACGTCTTCGGTGCCAGCGGCCTTACAGGCCTCGCGTTCGTTGGGCAAGAAAACGTCGACGTGGCGCAAAACTTCTTTCAGGTCGCCTTCCCACCGGTCATCAGGGTCGTCGTTTGTGTCCAGAGAAATGGTGAGCCCCTTTGATTTCAGATGCTGGAATAGCTGGCCGACCTGCGGGCGCAGAGCGCGCTGCAAGTAATACGAAGAGAAATGGAAGTGGCGCGAGTCTGCCAGGTAGTCGAGGTCGAGATCCTGCCACGAAGTTTCTGCAATCGTTCCCGGATAGGTGAGGATGTTGCGCCCGGATTCGTGGTACAGAATCACGGTGAGGCCGGTGGTGGTTGCGCCGGAGACGCGACGCACTTTCGACACATCGACTCCGCCCTGCTGCAGGCGCTCGAGGGCGATCTGGCCAAGGGGATCGTCGCCCATGCGAGATTGGAATCCGACGCGGCTGCCTAGAGCGGCCAGATTGTGGGCCACGATGGCGGAGGACGAACCGAGCGTGAGCATCATGTGGTCGGCGAGCAGTTCGCGCTCGGGTGGAAGTTGCTCGGGCAGACCGTAGAGAATGAGGTCGAGATTGAGTTCGCCGGCGATGGTGACGTCGAAGCGGGGCATGGGAATTTCAGATTGAAGACTTTAGACCTTAGATTGCCGATTTCAACACGAGCAATCGAGAATTCGCCATCAAACCAGCGTGACCTCGATGCCGGCCTGCTTCAGGACGCGAAGGTCGGATTTCGCGACGCCACGATCGGTAATGACTTCTTCGAGCGCCGATGGAGGCGCAATCAACGACAGGCTGCGGCGGCCGAATTTGCTGGAGTCGCAGACGGCCACCG
Organism: uncultured Acidobacteriaceae bacterium; assembly: GCA_963819145.1. GTDB lineage: Bacteria > Acidobacteriota > Terriglobia > Terriglobales > Acidobacteriaceae > Sulfotelmatobacter. The sequence goes on along the minus strand of CAWFVB010000040.1, from coordinate 218,127 downwards.
TTTTCTTTGCGACCTCGACCATGACGCGATTCACTTTTGCTTCCAGCAAATTGGGAGTGCTTAATCCGTATTGAACGTCGAAACCGTCCACTCCGAGAAATAGAAGATCGGCGCTGAGTCGGCGCAACGTCTCTTCCGCGATAGGGCCGACGAGTGAGAATGAATTTTTCCGCAACGTGCCGCCGGTGAGGATGACTTCCACGGCGGTTCCGGCGAGTTCGGCGGCGATATTCACTGCATTTGTAATGATGGTGAGATTCTTGAAATTGCGCAGGGCGCGGGCAATCGCAGTGGTGGTTGTGCCGGAATCGAGAATCAGCACCTGGCCCTCTTTCACCTTGGCGGCGGCGCTTTCCGCGATGCGCATTTTTTCCTGACGGTGGAGCTTTTCCTTTTCGCGCAACGTGGGATCTTCGAGCGCTCCCTCGCGGGAGGGAAGAGCGCCTCCATGCGTGCGATGGACCAGGCCATTGGCGTGGAGGATTTCGAGATCCTTGCGAATCGTAACCTGCGAGGTTTCGAACTGGCCCGCGAGTTCGGTGACCAACACGCGTCCTTGGTGGGTCAGCAGATCGAGGATGGCTCGGCGGCGTTCTTCGTTGAGCACAGGAATAGCTTGCGGCGAATCTGCCGGCAAAACGACAGTTCGGGCTGCTGCATTTCTTTTTATAGCGTTTGGTTTCGTTTGTCCACTGGAAAGGTGGTGCTGTGCAAGAAGCGACGGCTTCACCACCTGCCCCAACCATGAGCCTAGGGCGCGGCCCGATCCCGGCCGAAGTCAACCCCCTAACCCCTGTTTTTATGCGCAGTTGGGAACCTTTGGGAGTGATAACCAACCCAATACCTACCCTGAAGTCTGATTGCTCTGGAGTGGGCAATCTGCCGTAATCTCAATCTGGGACGAAAGCTCTGGGGTTTCGAAGCGAGCTTGTTACGAAATCCGGAACAGGAGATCGCAAATTGGCAAACGTGCTGAAAGAAGAAACTTTTGTCCGCTCGCAGGCAGTTGTGGGGCGTGTAGTCGGAGGAGAAACGTTGATCGTGCCGGTGCGCGCCAAGGTGGGCGATCTGGCTTCGATCTACAGCTTCAATGGCACGGCCTCTCTGATCTGGAAATTGCTGGACGCTCCGAGAACGGTGCCCGAGTTGGCGATGGCTGTGGCCGAGGAATATCAAGTGGAAGTGGCGCAAGCCGAGCAGGATGTGGCGGCTTTTGTCGCCCAGATGAAGAGCAGTGGGCCTGGTCGAGGTCCCGGCATCCGTGGCGATGGCAGGAGATTGAAGGATCAGGGGGCGGGAAGGGCTGACAGCGCGGTTGTCGCGTCCGCTGGTTTCAGCATGGAGGCGTGTGGATCAGTTAGGTTACGGCGCGTTTAGCGCGGGAGTGCACCAGCAAAAGGCGGGCGAGCGGGTGCCTCTGCAGGTTTCGATCGAAGTGACGCGACGCTGTCCTCTGGAGTGCCTGCACTGCTACAACAACCTGCCCATGGGCGACATGGAAGCCAAGCGGCGGGAGTTGAGCACGGAAGAGCACTTCAGCATGCTGGATGAGTTGGTCGAGTTGGGCTGCTTCTGGCTGCTCTATACCGGCGGCGAAATATTCGCCCGCAAAGACTTCCTTGAGATTTACACCTACGCCAAGAAAAAAGGATTTCTGATCACGCTGTTTACCAACGGCACGATCATGACGGAAGAGATCGCGGACTATCTGGCGGAGTGGCCGCCGTTTGCGATCGAGATCACGCTCTACGGACGCACGCGGGAGACGTACGAAGCGCTCACCGCGATTCCGGGCTCGTATGACCGGTGCCTGCGCGGAATCAAGATGCTGAAGGAGCGAAGGCTGCCGCTCAAATTGAAAACCGTAGCCACCAGCGTCAACAAGCACGAAGTGAGCGCGATGCGGCAATTTGCGGAAGAGGAACTGGGCGTGGAGTTCAAGATGGACGCGCAGATCAACCCGCGGATCGATTGCTCGCAGAGTCCGCTGGCAGTGCGGCTTACGCCGGAGGAAGTGGTTGCGCTCGACATGCATGCTCCGAAGGGAGTGAGCGAGTACCGCAGGTTGGCGAAGCACGATGCCGAGAATCCTCCGAATCTTTCGCAGGGCAATACCGTGTATTTCTGCGGCGGCGGGATGAATTCGTTCGCGATCAACGCTTACGGGGAAGTGGGGATCTGCGTGATCTCGCAGCAGGAAACTTTCGGCATTCGAGAGGCGGGCGTGAAGGCGGTGTGGGAGCAGTCTTTGAGGGAATTGCGCATGCGCAAGCGGACCCGGGCGACGAAATGCGTGAACTGTCGCATTCAGTCGCTGTGCGGCATGTGTCCCGCGAACGGGGAACTTGAGAATGGAGACCGGGAGAGCCCGGTGTCGTTTCTGTGTAACGTCGCGCACTTGAGGGCGGCGGTGATCGGCGCCGAGATACCGGCACACGGGGAATGCGAGTTCTGCGCAGGCGGAAGCGAGCACGAGGCAATGATGGAGTCCTCGCGCAGAATTGCGACGCAAAGAAATCGACGTCGAAAGCTGGGTGGGGCCGCAGCAAATATTGCCGATCCTTAACAATTCGACGATTGCGGCAGGCGGATGCGGAAGTTGTGGAAATCACTAACCGGGCGAGCGCAACTGGAGGCGGAATGAATCATGAGTTGAACCCGGAAGACGGCAAGAAACCATATGAATCGCCACAACTGCTGACGATCAATCTGCGTCCGGAAGAAGCGGTTCTGGGGCACTGCAAGATCTCGGGCGGAGGCGGAGGACCCAATCCACCTACGTGCGCGGCGCTGTTCTGCATGTCGGTCGGGTCGTAACGGGATCGGATCAGATGAGAGGCGACTTGCGGCGGTCGGGATGGGTTTTAAGGGGAGCGGCGCACACCACGCAATTCCGCGTGGGTGGAGTGTCGGTGCAGGTTGCAGCTGAGAGTCGCGCCGACGTCAGCCTGGTTTCGGCGTTGCGATTTTTTCGAGTCGAGACAAGCGCTTTCGATATTCACATTCAGATCGAGCGCGCAGGACAACTGCCCGAGGTGCCGGGGCGCCAGCTTTTCGATTCAGGATCGGTGTGGCGCCTTTACGAAGAGGAAAATGGTTTTCGATTTGACTTCAGTACCCCCGCGATGGGGGATCGGCCGTACAAACGGCTGGTCGTGGATCGCGACTTCCGGCGCGCCAATTTGTTGATCAGTGATGAGTGTTTTGGTCGGGGGGCGCAGTCAGCTGCGCCGCTGGACTATCCGCTCGATGAGTTGCTGATCATGCACCGGCTTACGCAAGAGAAGGCAATTGAGCTCCACAGCTGCGGTATCGTAAGGCCGGATGGGACGGGGAATTTGTTCGTCGGACACTCCGGTGCGGGCAAGAGCACGACGACCCGCTTGTGGACGGAGCAGGAAGACGTTGGGGTCTTGAGCGACGACCGGATTATTGTGCGGCGGGATACAGGCAGCGACGGATTTGAAAACCTGGGCAGGATGAGAATGTACGGAACTCCGTGGCATGGGGAGGCGGCGTATGCGTCGCCGGGGAGCGCGCCCCTGGCGCGAATATTCATTCTCCAGCACGGGAAAGGGAACGTGGTGACGCGGCTGTCTCCAAGCCAGGCGATGGCGGAATTATTTGCGCGCAGTTTTGTGCCGTTTCACCGGCATGAGTACGTGGACGCGGCGTTGAAGTTTTTGCAGGAAGTGGTGGACGCGGTTCCCTGTTACCGATATGCATTCGAACCGAACGAAGGCGCGGTGGAGAGGATTCGGGAATTCCGTGATTGACTGTCGTCAGGCAGGTTGTCCCGACAAGCATTCCCAGTCGAGGTTGTTCGAAGAATTCAGCCGGGAACTGCTGACACAGGGGAAGGGCGTTCGCTTTGAGGCGCGCGGGGCAAGCATGTCTCCGGCGATTCGCGATGGCGAGATGGTGCGCGTCGAACCCGCCGCTCTGGCAGAGTTGCGCGAGGGAGACATTGTACTGGTAAAGAGTCAAGGCGGATTTTGCTTGCACCGCCTGGTGGCTGTAGACGCCGTGAGGGACATCTACATTACGCGCGGCGATTGCGGGCAGCAGGACGATCCGGCGGTGAGCGGGGGAAAAATTTTAGGGATTGCGGTGAGCAAAGAGGTGCGAGTGGGACGCAAGTTCGCGCGAGCAAAATTCCACGGAGCGAGCGGCAGCGTGCTGCGCGCCGTGTCGCGCGGTCAGCGTGCGTTGGAATTGCTCTGCTCGATGGCTGGTCCGTTGCTTCGCGGCGTGTTTTCACGCCGCATCCGTCACTCGCGAACTGGATTGGGAGTGCTCGCGCTGTTGTTTGTTCTACTCGCGCCGTCTGCGTACAGCCAGGTGGCGGTAGACGGTACGAGTAGCAGCGCTTCGGGGGATCTGGTCGGGATTTTGAATTCAGCCACTCTCAATCTGACTCACACGACGGGTACGGGCGCAAATCGTCTGTTGATTGTAGGCGTGTCCATCAACATCCAGAATGCAAACACTGCGGGCGTCGTCGGGGTGACGTACAACGGGACGCCGCTGAATTTCGTGGGAGCGCACAACGACGCGGGGAAGACGTTTCGCGTAGAGCAGTGGTACATGCTCAACCCGCCCCCCGGCACAAACGTTCCGATCGTTGTCACCTTGAATATCCCTACTCTGGTCACAGAAGGCGTGGTTGCGGGCGCGACCACGTTCACGGGTGTAGATCAGACGGTGCCATTGGGAACGTTTGTTTCGGGGGACGGCGCCGCCGGCGGGAACTCGCAGTTAGATGTTCCCAGCGTGATCAATGGAATGCTTCTTGACACGCTAGCCATTGGTGGAAACCGGACGGCTACGGTGAACGTTCCGCAGGTTTCGCAATGGAATACGAATACCGGAGCTACAGGGAATCCCGACGTTACCGGTGTAGGCAGCGCGCGGGCGGGCGCACCCAGTGTGCCGATCTCCGAGACGTTCGCGGGTGGGACATCCAACTGGTCGCTAGGAGCGATCTCGATCAATCCAAGCACCGCCGATATTGCAGTTACCACGAGCGTCAGCGCCGTGCCGCTGGGCCAGCATTCCACGTACAACATCAAGATTGTGAACAACGGACCGTCGGCGGCGAATGGCGTAACGCTGACCGATACGTACGCGACCGCGGGATTATCAGTGGTGTCGGTGACTCCCAGCGCGGGAACGACCTGTACGGCCGCTGCCACGATTAGCTGCACCTTGCCGACTCCTTTTGCCAGCGGTGCAACGGCGACGGTTGCGGTGGTAGTTGCGACGACCACCGCGGGTTTCTATCCCAACACGGCAGTCGTATCCGACTCCGGAACTCCGCCCGACCCGAACACTGGCAACAACACTTACGTTTCACTGGCGCCGGTGGTGAGTGTGGTTTGCTCCCCGAACGCGCTGGGCGCAGGTGGAACTCTGAACGGAACAGTAAATACGTACTACCCGGGAACTGCGACAGTAGCGGTGGGAGCTACGTCGATTCCGGTGGGCACTGCAACGGGGGCGGCCGGCACGATCGTGAATGGAACCCTGTTGCTCGTAATTCAGATGCAGGACGCCAGCATCAACGACTCGCAAAGTGTGCTGTACGGCAATGGAAGCACTGGCGCCGGGTTCACCGTGGTTAATAACTCCGGCAACTACGAGTTCGTGACCGCGACCGGACCGATCAGCGGCGGGTTTGTGCCGATCACGGGAGCGGGTCCTGGTGGCGGATTGGTATTTGGATACACCTCCGCGATTGCCACATCGAGCAAAGGCCAAAGCACGTACCAAGTCGTTCTGGTGCCGCAGTACACTTCCGCGACGCTGGGCGCGCTCACGACTCTCGCATGGAACGGCTCGACGGGTGGAGTTTTCGCGTTGAGCATCGCTGGTCAATTGAACCTGGGCGGAGGCTCAGTCAATGCGAACGCGGCAGGGTTCCGCGGCGGTGCCGGAATGCAGTTGACTGGTGGTGTCGCAGGAGCAACCAATCAGGACTACTGGCAAACGCCTCCCGCAGCCTACACGGGCGCCGCCGGCGGTGTGGCGGGTATTGACGGCTCCAAGGGTGAGGGCATCGCGGGCACTCCGGAGTGGGTGGAGAGCGGCGTAACCTTCCTGAAGACCACTACCGCCGGTGCTCCCATTGGATATCCCAACGGCACTGCGGGAGATGGGAGCATGGCACGCGGGGCGCCGGGCAACGCGGGCGGCGGTGGAACGGACGGGGACGCGGCGGGCAACACGCAGAACGCAGGCGGTGGCGGCGGCGGCAACGGCGGAACGGGAGGCAGCGGCGGCGACTCGTGGAATACCAACTTCAGTGATGGAGGCTACGGCGGGACACCGTTTCCGGCGACGATCGACCGGATCGCGATGGGCGGCGGTGGCGGAGCCGGATCACGCAATAATTCCGACACCGACAATCAAGCCAGCGCCGGATCCGCGGGCGGCGGAATCATCTTCATTCGCGCGGACAGTTTTACCGGCACAGGGACCCTGACCGCGAATGGCGCGGCCGCCTACCTCAAAACCTCGAATGATGCGGGTGGAGGCGGAGGTGCTGGCGGAACGATCATCGCCTTGGCCGTGAACGGCGGGGAGAGCGGGCTGACGCTGCAAGCAACTGGCGGCCGTGGGGGCGATGCCTGGGATACACAGGCCTACAACATCTTGGATCGTCACGGCCCTGGAGGAGGCGGCGCGGGCGGTGTGGTTTTCGTGTCTGGCGCCGCTGCCGCCATCAGTGTGACTCCCGGCGGCAACGGGACCACGTTGACTCCGGGCGTAGCGTATGGCGCTACGCCGGGAACGGCGGGAACGAGTTCGATCACCGCCACGCAAGGCCAGGTGACTGGAATTCAGTTTGAAACCCTGTGTCCTGACTTGACTCTCGGAAAGAGTCACGTCGGGAACTTCACGCGCGGTTCTGCGGCCAGCTATGCCATTCCGGTTTCAAACGCCAGCCTGCTTACGGCTACCAGCGGGCTTGTCACCCTCAACGATACGCTGCCGTTTGGCCTGACTCCCACGGGCGCGAGCGGCACTGGATGGGCCTGCACTGTTTCGGGCCAGACGATCAGTTGCACGCGCTCCGACTCGCTGGCTGCTGGGGCCGCTTACCCATCGATCACACTGAGCGCCAGCGTCTCACAGGCTGCCCCGGCGACTGTGACGAACACGGCAGTGGTGGGCGGAGGTGGCGAGGCAAATCTGTTGAACGACACCGCTACCGACCTCGCGAACGTGGTGTCAGTGGCCGATCTGAGCATAACCGATAGCGGAGCGCCGGACCCGGTGGCAGCCGGAAGCAGGATCACTTATACACAGGTGGTAACAAACAACGGACCAAGCACGGCCGATAATGCAACTTATGTGGCTGCGATTCCAGCGAACACGACATATTATTCGATCGTATCGCCCGCTGGCTGGAATTGCGTTGGTCCCGCAGGCGGAGGCACCGGGAACGTCGTTTGCAACAATGTCGGCATGCCCGGTTCGACAACCGCCACGTTCCTTCTCACCGTGACCGTGAATGCCGGAACGGCCAACGGAACGGTCATCGCTGATACGGTGTCGGTTGGTTCGTCGGTGAGCGACCCCAATACTTTGAACAACACGGCCACTGCCAATACGGTCGTGGGGACCACCGCGGCTGGAGAGTTGACGGTGAGTAATGTCGCGTCTCCGAATCCGGTGCAGGCGGGCAATGACATAACCTACACGCAGGTAGTGACGAATACGGGAACGGCCGCGGCAACCGGAGCCACGTTCACAGAAGCGACGCCGACCCACACAACCTTCGTGTCTATCACGCCGCCCGCGGGTTGGAGTTGCGCAGGATTTCCGGGCACTCCATGTTCGAATCCGAGTGTCGCGGCGGGATCGTCGGGAACATTTACCGTGATCTATCTGGTGACTGCGGGCACCCCCAACGCCACGCCGATCACAGATACTGCAACCGTGAACGCGACCAACCAGGCGTTTGGCGCGAACTCGGCGACGGCGAACGATGTAGTCGCTGGAGCGGCCCAAGCTGATTTGGCGCTGACAACCGCAACGTCACCCGAGGGCGTACTCGCCGGAAACAATATCACCTACACCGAGACAGTTACCAACAATGGTCCGGCGGCCGCAACGGGAGCGAGTTTCACGGAAGCCACGCCGGCCAACACGACATTCCAGTCCGTTCTGGCGCCTGCAGGCTGGACCTGCACGTCGCCGGCTGTCGGCGGCACGGGGAATGTGAACTGCACGAACCCACTCTGGCGGCCGGAGCGACGGCCAACATTATTGTTGTGGTCAACATCGCGCCGAGCGTAGTGGCCGCTACGATCACTGCGAATTCGACAGTTACGGCGACGACCACCGATCCCAACGCAGCCAATAACACTACGACGGTTGTCACATCGGTGGGTGAAGTCTGCGACCTGGCGGTAACAGACACTGGCACTCCGAGTCCGGTGCGCACCGGCAACAACATTACCTACACACAGGTGATCTCCAATTCCGGACCGAGCAATTGCAGCACGGCGACGTTTTCTGAGGCTCTGCCGGCTGGGCACCACGTTTTCTTCCGAAACAGTTGTGAACGCGGGCGGCGTCACGTGGACGTGCGCAGGCACCGCACCACTGACCTGTAGCGCTCCAACAGTGCCACCCGGTTCGACGGGCACGATTACGGCGGTCTACACCGCCACGGGCGCGGCGGGGACGCAGGTCACCGATACGGTGACGGTCGCCACGACTACAAAAGACTCGCTCGCGACCAACAATACCGCGACCGTCGTGATTGGCGTGTCGTCCGTTGCGCAAGCGGACTTGAGCGTGACGAATTCGGCGAGCCCGAACCCGGTTACGGCGGGCAACCTCATCACTTACACGCAGAGCCTGACGAATAACGGTCGAGCCACGGCGGCGAATCCTACGTTTACCGAGACAATTCCGGGTACGGTGGTGGCCCAAACGCTGACGGGTCCAGGAGGAACGTGGACCTGCACCGTGGCAACCCTCACCTGTACGGACTCAGCGGGCATGGGTGCCACCACCACGGTGAACTTTACTTTCACCGTGAAAGTGAACAACAACGTGGCCTCGGGTTCGACGATTTCGGAAACAGACACGGGTTCTTCGGCGACGACCGTCGATCCGAATCCCAGCAACAACAGCGTTACCGTGAACACCCAAGTCGGGGACTCTGCCGATCTTGCGGTCACCAATGTGGGCAGTCCGGTCCCGGTCGCAGCAGGCAGCAACATTACCTACACGCAGGTTGTGACCAACAACGGGCCAAGTGCGGCGCCGACCGCGACCTTAACTGAGACCACTCCTCCTAATACGACTTTCCAGTCGGTTGCGCCTCCGGCAGGATGGTCCTGTGTGACGCCGGCGGTGAATGCGACAGGAACGATCACTTGCACCAATCCCAGTTTTGTGCCCGGGTCCGGGAGTCTCTCGGTGGTGCTTGGAGTGAACGCCGGCACGGCCGCGGGAACGGCGATCAATAACACGGTCAGCGTTAGTTCGGCGGTGGGCGATCCGAACGCGGCGAACAATAGCTCCACCGCTGCAGATGTGGTCGCGACGGCAACGCAAGCGGATCTGGTCACGACGAACTCAGCCTCGCCGAGTTCAGTAGCGGCGGGCAGCAACATAACCTATACGCAGAGTGTCACGAATAACGGTCCGGCCGTGGCTGCCGCAGGGATGACTTTCACGCAGACCACGCCACCGAATACGAATTTCCAGTCGATCAGCGCTCCCGCGGGATGGTCTTGCGTCGCGCCGCCGGTAGGCAAAACGGGCACCATAACCTGCACGGACCCCGTCACACTGGGAGTTGGAGCGGTAAACGCGGCGAACTTTTCACTCGTGCTGCAGGTGAATGCCCTTACACCCACGGGCACGAACATCACGGACACCGCGACTGCGATCGCAACCAACATTCCGCCCGGCCTTACGACCAACACGGCAAGCGCCAGTGTTGTTGTGGCCAATGCCAACAGCGCCGATGTGGCGATCGTGAAGACGGGAACTCCGAATCCGGTGACGGAAGGCACGCCGTTAACGTACACGCTCACCGTGACCAATAGCGGTCCGGCATCGGCGACCAACGTCACGGTGACCGACACGCTGCCTTCGGTGGTGTCGTACCTGTCTTCGACGACTACCCAAGGATCGTGTTCCGAGGCGGGCGGAACCGTGAGCTGTCTGTTGGGGACGATGGCAAATGCCGCTACGGCGACGATTACCATCCTGACATTCCCGGGAACGCCGGGCGTGGTCACCAACACCGCGACGGTCACCGCGGATCAGGCCGATCCGAACCTGGCGAACAATTCTTCGACGCAGACCGAGACGATTGCCGCACCTACCCGGGTTACGCTGCGGTCGTTCTCCGCGCACCAGGGCAGCGACAAGAATGGCGCCAGCCGAGTGATGTTGATGTGGAAGACGGGCGGAGAGGCGCACAACCTGGGATTCAATGTGTACCGCGACCAGAATGGAAACCGGGTGCGCATGAATTCTTCCATGATTGCGGGATCGGCGTTGCTCATGAGCGGAGCATTGCCGAAACACTCGGGCAGAAGCTATGCGTGGATTGATCCGTCCGCGGGAGTGGCGGGAGCTTCGTACTGGCTGGAAGACATTGACGTAAACGGCACGCGCACGATGTACGGACCGGTTTCCGTGCAGGCCGGAATGCAGCAGGGAATGGGCGCGACGGCCGCCGAGACGCGTATGTTCAGCCAGCTAAGCCAGGCACAACCACCCGCGGCGGGAACTCAGGAAAGCCATTTTGTGGAGGCTCTGCCGACGCAGTCGGCGCCGACGCCCAGCCAGATTCAAAAGCAGTTCGATCTGGCGGCACATCCAGCGGTGAAGATCCTGGTGCGGCAGGAAGGCTGGTACCGCGTGGCGAAGGCCGATCTGCTGAAGGCCGGGCTTGATCCCAACGTGGATCCTGCGCGACTGCATCTGTTTGCCGAGGCGACCGAACAGCCTTTGCAGATCACGGGCGCGACTCCCGGCCCGGGCGGTTTCGGAGCGCAGGCGGCAATCAACTTCTACGGCACCGGCATTGACACTGAATTCTCGGGCACGCGTGTCTATTGGCTTGCGGCCGGCGACACTCATGGCGCGCGCATTCCCGTGCTGCAGTCTTCGGCGGGATCGAACCTGGTTCCGGCCAGCTATGCGGCAACGGTAATTCTCCAACCGCACAGCATTTACTTTGCGGCATTGACGACGTCGAACGGGGACAACTTCTTCGGACCCATCGTGTCACCCACCACGGTGGAAGAAGTTCTGGCCGTGCCGCACTTCGATGCCAAGTCGCCACAGACCGCGCGGCTCGAAGTAGTGTTGCAGGGCGTGATCGTCGCCTTCCCGCACGATGTGAAGGTTACGCTCAACGGAACCAGTATTGGCGATGTGACGTTCACTGGCCAGAGCAAAGGCACACTGACCGTGGATCTCCCCGCTGGGCTGCTGCAGGACGGAAACAACACCGTCGCGCTCACGGCACAGAACGGGGACTACGACACCAGCCTGGTTGATACCATCCGCATCACGTATCCACATTCCTATGTGGCAGACTCCGACACGTTGAAATTCACGGGACGCCCGGGCGACGAAGTCAAAGTTAGCGGCTTTACCAGCGCACCGACAGTGCTTGACGTTACCGACCCGGCGCGTCCGGTGCAACTGACGCCGCAGATCACCTCGAACAGCGGCGACTATGAGATTGCAGTTCAGGTGCCCTGGACCACAACGAATACGGCAGCGCTGGCGCGTCATACGTTGCTCGCCGTGGCGGACGATCGCATCGCGTCGGCAGCCGGCGTGCGGCCAAACCATCCGTCGCACTGGCACAGCGCACAACGAGGCGCCGACATTGCCATGGTCACGCATGAGGAATTTGCCGACGCGCTGGCTCCCTTGGTACAAGCGCACCAGGCGGAAGGGAAGTCGTCGGTGGTAGTGCCGATCGTTGATTTGTACGATGAGTTCAACTTCGGCGAGCGCAGTCCGCTAGCGATCCGCCAGTTCCTGCAGGCGGCGAATACGAACTGGAAAAAGCCGCCGGCCTACTTGCTGTTAAACGGCCGGGCTTCGTACGATCCACGCAACTATCTTGGCCTGGGGCATATGGACCTGGTGCCCACGAGAATCTCGCCGAGTTCCGGCTTAATGACGTCGTCGGATGACTGGTTCTCAGACTTCACGGACAGTGGCATGCCCACGATTGCCACAGGTCGGCTGCCCGTCAGCACGGTGGACGAAGCCACGACGGTGATCGGAAAGATTGTCGCCTATGAAGGTAAGTCCACCAATGGCGCATGGACTTCTCAGGCACTGCTGGTTGCCGACAAGGACGACACTTATAGCTTCACGCAAGACAGCCAGGCGGTGCAGGCGCAGCTTCCCGCGACGATGCAGGTCACCGAGGTGCTTACGGGCACGGTGGGAACCACCGCGGCCCAGCAGGATATTGTCAGCGGAATCAACTCCGGGCAGTTGCTGGTGAACTATCTCGGACATGGATCGGAAGAGCAGTGGTCCGGGTCAGATATTTTCGATACAAATTCGATTCCATCGCTGACGAACGGTTCGCAGCTGCCGGTGTTCCTGATCATGGACTGCCTGAACGGATTCTTCCAGGATGTGTACGCCCAGCCGCTGGGCGTAACGTTGCTGCTGGCGCCGAATGGCGGCGCGGTTGCTGTGCTCGCGTCTTCTGGTCTGAACCAGCCTCTGCCTCAAACCCAACTCGACAAGCGGGTCGTGCAGAACGTCATGAACGCGTCGCGGCCGACGCTTGGCGAGTCGATTCTTAAGGCGAAGTCCGGCATCAGCGATGCCAGCGTCCGCCGAACGTTTATTCTGTTCGGCGATCCGGCGATGCAGGTCAAACAGCCCTCGGCGACCACGGCCGCTCATTGAGCGGCCGCGAGTCCAGGCCTCTGAGCTACTCCAGTTCGAACTCAGCAATTCGAAAATTGGTTTTGTTGCCCGCCGAGTCTTGCGCAGCCAAATCCACCCGGTAGGTGCCGGGGGACAACTTGTCGAGCGGCAACTTCACTCCGATTGGAACCAAAGGGTTCCCGGGCTTGATCAGATCCGCTGTGTCCATCACGGCGACGTCGAGCTTCTTCTCCCCGGTTTTCTTGTCAACGACGCGATACTCGAGCCCAAGTTTCGGTGGTTTGTCTCCAGCCAGCAGCGGATCGTAGACCTCGATGTACGCCGCGGCAGTATCGGTTTTCTTGAAATGGTTGGTGGCAGAGGGCGAGACCTGCATCCCGCGAACCACCAGCGGTTTGCGGTCTTCCAGGAATTGCGAGTCGAGCGCCGCTTCCAGTTCTGACACCTTGGCCATGCTGTTGCTCAGCGCGATGGAACTCAGGCTGATCTGCTTGCCGTCGAAAGGTAAGACGTTCAGCGGATTCTCCAGCTTGCCAAAGCTGCTGTTTCCCGAACTGAAGGCGACCCGAAGGTTATATTCTCCCGGAACGATCTCAAACTGTTTCTCGTAGTGGAAGGAGGTCTTCTGAAAATCCTCCTGCTCCTTCTTGCCGTCGAAATCCAGATTGACCGTGTCGCTGAAACGGGCGGCCACAGAGCCATCGGGCTTGTAGGCAATCCCCAGAACGTTTACCGCGGAATGCTGCTTGCCCTTTACCTTATCAAACTGCAGCGCATTGGACGGAATATCAATGGCGAGATAAACCCGCGCCACGCCGGGAGCAGAATAAAAGTAGGGAGCGCGCATGGAGGCGGTTATGTTGGAAGGCAATTCGCCCGAGGCGCGGCTCTCCAGATCCTTTTCGGTCGCGTTACCCGCCAGCAAGTCCATCGGACGAACCTTGCAGTATCCGCTGCGCGATCGAACGTTAGTGCCACCGCGATTGATCTTCACTTTAAGCGTGTGGCAACTGCCATCGGGCGATTCCGGCGGCCTGTAACCCAGCAAATAATATTCAGATTGATCTTTGGCAATCCGGTCCATCCCGCCCAGCAGATCATTCGTGTTGACGATCACGAAGCCGCCGGTGCCTTCGGCCAACGCATACAGAAACTGCTGGTTGGCAGCGACGTCAGGAATCTGTGGAACCAACTGCCGTGGTGCCTGGTTGGTGGGCCCATAGGAAGTAATCCCGGGGCTGCCGACTCCGCCCCGTCCACCGGTACCACCCTTTCCGCCGGTTCCGCCGCCACCAGTGCCCCCACCGCCGCCCTTTCCTCCTCCGCCAGTACCGCCGCCACCATGGCCCCCGCCTCCGCCACCGACAGGTCCACCACCGCCGCCCCCGTGTCCGCCCCCACCCCCACCTCCGCCGCCACCCCCTCCTCCGTGTTGGGGAGGCTCAACTGGTTCGGCGACAAGAGAGACGAATCGAAGCAGCGCGTGATTAGAATTGCCCTCATACCTTAGTGCGGCCGGCCGCAATTGCGCCGGTGCCGGCTTAAGCTGTTGCGGGTGCGAAGCGTTTCCCATGCTGGGCACGGGAGCGACCAGGCCGCGTACATCGATGGGATACACCGCGACGTTCGCTTTATTGCATGCATCGATGACCGAGGTGAGCTCGGATTGCATTTCGAGGCTCAACGGAAAACCGGAGCTCAACAGGATCAGGCTCTTGCGCCCGGAAACTCCAGCCAGACCGTTCGCCAGATTTCGCAGCGCGAGGAAGACACTCCGCGCTCCGAAATCCGCTTCCAGGCCTCCCAAGGTGGGCCCGCTCAAGCTTGGCGGTTGGGACACTTGGGTCGGGCTCAAGGAAGCAAGGTCAGGCGAAGGCCCATTAGGCGAAACGGTCGAGAATTTTACGCCGGCAACAACTTTCTTCAGGCGCTCAGGGTCGGCCGTGAAGTTCTGCGCAATCCGCAGGGTGCCGCCAAACTCCACGACAGCGATCAGGCGGTTGGGCCCAGCGTTGGAGTCAATGAATTTTGCGGCCGCGTCGCGGGCTTTCGCCTGGTCGCCGAACTCCATGGTGGAGTCGTCAAAGAAAAGGACCAGGTAATGACGGGCCACATGGGCGGGATCGGTGCTGGCGTCTTCCCGCGAGAAGCTGGTGACTGGCTGCTCCTTGCCGTCTTCCCAGACTTTGAAATCGTTGGCCGTGAGGTCTCGAACGTAGTTTCCTTTCTTGTCGGTCACGACCGTGTCCACCAGCACGGCGCGGGTCTCAACCTTGATGGTCGCCACCGGTTCCGCGGGGGGCGCTGCCTGTTGCGGCGCCTGCGCCAGCAGACACGAGGTGAAGATCCCTGCCACTGCGAAACCTTTCATCGAGCCGATCCGGAAACAATTTGTCATAAACCACCTCTCACGGAATCTCGACTGCCCCATTTTCTGCGGACATCAGTTGTTGCTCGGTATCCCTGGCCACCACCCGAACCATGTAGCGGCCGGGTTTCACGTCAAAACTGGTTCGCAAAGTGATGCCAGAAGCCAGCTTATTCTGCAACGTCTCATTCTTCCAGCGCATCTCCACGACCTTCTGATTCGATTGAATGAAGTTTCCATTGCGATCGAAGACTGCGGTGATCACGGTCAGATCGTTCCGGTTCCGTCCCTCGGCTTGCTTGTAGTGCAGCCTTTTAACGTCCACGCGCGCGAGCACCGTTAGTTTTGCGGTGTCATCGGCGGCTTTGAAGAACTGTGTGTGCAAGACGACTGGCAAATCGTGCAGTTCCTCGCTGGAGAGAACTTCGTCGTCGATTTCGCGCTTGGCCTCTTCGGCCGCATCAGGAGCGTGTTTCGGAGCATAGTACCCGCGGCGGGCCTGCACGTCGTATTTTGTACGCACTTTCAGGCTGACCTTGAGCGAGTGGAACCTGCCGTCCAGCTTCAGGTTTTGCGGGGTGAATCCGAGGATGTAGGAAAACTCCGGCGGATCAGCCACGCGGCGGAAGCCTTCTTCCATATCGTTGCTGTTATGGAAGAACGTGCCTCCGGTGCTGTAGGCCAGGACGGCGAGAATGTCATCCTCCGCAGATGCGCTGTCGACATCGATCAGAGTTCTGGAAGTCGGTGTGTACGCCTGCCCAGGGATGTTACGCTCGACGCGCCCGGGTTGGCTGGCGTCGCCGCCGGGGACGACAACGTACAGCCCACGGGCATCGAGTGCGCTGATGATCACCTGCCCACGCAAAGCGCGGTCGATGACATCGTTGTAGTCGTATTCCAGTTCAGGGGTCAGGAATCCAGGAGAAACCAGGACCAGGTTCCGCTGGCCGGGCATCACCAGAATCCGGCGCACTGCATCCTTCAGGACACGGAGAGCCAGCCGGCTATCCTCCTCCCCCGTCTGCAATGTTTGCACAGCTACACCCTGGACCATCGTCTGGGCCATCGAAATCACACTTGGCGAAGGAGGGGAGCTGGTCAGTTGACCAGAACAATCCAGATAGTCGTTGATACCAGTCTGCAGGGCCTGCCGATCATTCCTGTTCACGATCAGGTCGGCCATGTAAAGGCTGATGTCCGGGCACTTCGTCATCTCCCCGCCGAGCATGGGACGCGGCCGCAGTTTTTCGAGGGTTTCGCGGAGCTTGGCGCGATCATCGGTGAAATCCAGAACCGTCTGGCCGGAGGTTGAGAAGACCGCTGCCCGGTCTGTGGGCGCCAAACCTTCCAATCTGCGTTCCGCCGCCGTGCGCACCAGGCCAATGTTCTCGAACGTAAGGTGCAAATCGTCGAACAGGTAGGCAACGTAGCGTGTGGGAGGCGAGGGGAGCGATTCGGCAGGTTTCGAAGGACTTGCCGCGTCCGTAGTTGAGGCTACCGCTGGCGCTGCGGTGCGAAGCGCAGCGTTGTGGTCCACATCAAAATGGGAGATCACCTGGGGCTTGCCGTTGTCGAAAAGTTGGAAGTCTTCTTTGCGCAAATTCCCCACGGCGTTGCCCTTGGGATCCCGCACCACCACTCGCGCCAGCACGAGTCTCACATTCACGCGGAACGTGGCAGCATCGTCCACTTTGGCGGCGGTGGCCTCTTTGACGGCCATCTCGCCAGAGGATTCCTGGGCCGAGCCACTAGCGGAATGGGATTGCGCCGGCACCGGAGCGGCAGCCTGGCTACTCAGCGTTTTTGCAGAGAGGAAAGAAGAACCCACACAAAGCAGCAAGGCGCAACTACCCAGCGAGCGTCCACAGAATTGCCAACGCGGGTCGCGCGACAGGTTCTTCATGCCACACCTACGGGAAAAGCGTCAGGTACGGATAACGCGGCCCGACCATCCTACCTCACTTTTGGCCTGTTGTTGTCGCTTTCGTCCCGAAGTGAGCTTCCGTCTCAGGCTGATCGTAACGGCTACGACGCAGCGGTTAAGGCCGCGGGCTGGCTGGCGGTCCGCCGCAGCGGATCCGCGAGGGCGCCCATGACTTTGCCAAATCCAGCGAAATCCAGAGACTGCGGTCCGTCCGACAGCGCTCGTTCGGGACACGGATGCACTTCGATGATCAGGCCGTCGGCTCCAACGGCAACGGCCGCGCGCGAAACCGCCGCAATCAGGCTCTGCTTGCCGGTTCCGTGCGAAGGATCGGCGATCACAGGCAAGTGGGAAAGGTCGCGCGCGAGAGCAACGGCCGCAAGGTCGATCGTGTTGCGGGTTTCGGTTTCGAAGGTCCTGATGCCGCGCTCGCAGAGAACGACGTCGTGGTTGCCCCCGGAGAGAAGGTACTCCGCAGCGAGCAGCCACTCTTTCACGGTTGCCGATGGGCCTCGCTTCAGCAGGATTGGCTTGTTGACGGTGGCGAGACGGCGGAGCAGGGCAAAGTTCTGCATGTTGCGCGCCCCCACCTGCAGCATGTCTACGTGCTCACAGATCACGTCCACATCTTCAGTGCTCATCACTTCCGTGATCACGGGCAGGCCGGTCACCTCGCGAGCTTCGCGGAGAATCTTGAGCGCTTCCAGCCCGAGTCCCTGGAAGTCATACGGAGAAGTGCGCGGCTTGTAGGCTCCGCCGCGGAGCATCGAGGCGCCGGCGCGCTTGACGGCTTGGGCCGTGTCCAGCAACTGGTCCCGCGACTCGACGGAACACGGCCCCGCGATCACCACGACCTCCGGGCCCCCGATGCGGACGCCGTTGATCTTGACGACGGTCCGTTCGGGTTTCACCTGCCGGCTGACGAGCTTAAATGGTTGCGCAATCGCGACCACGTTGTCTACGCCGGGAGCGACCTGGAGCGCTTCGATTTCGTGGCGGCGTCCGCTGCCCACGGCGGCCACAATGGTACGCTCGGTGCCGCGCGTGACATGAGGCTGGTATCCAGCTTCCCGGATGCGCTCGATCACGTGATTGATTTCCTGCTCGGTGGCTTTCTCCGACATGTTGACGATCATGGGACGGATCTCCTTGTTGTAGGGGTCTTCGTTGTAAAGTTCTGTCCAAAAAACAAAAACCGCGATCCATGGATCGCGGCTTGCGGCTTTAAGCTTGTTCAGGTCTAGGTTGCCGTTACTGGCTTACCTTTTCCCTCAAGCTTGGCCGCAGCCGCTCCGCCGGTGAACCAGCGGTAAGCGGTAAACGCGAAGCCGGAGGTAAATCGTGTCATAGAATTCTGTCGTTCAGCACGTAAACAGACGAAGTGGTCGTGGTGACGTTATTGGATCGAGCTGGCTACGCTGGAGAATGCAGTGTTGGCATTCGATCCGATCAAGCGGACCGTTCCCACCACCAGAACCAGAATGACTGCGAGCATCACAGCGTATTCGGCGATATCTTGTCCGGCATCTTCCGACCAAAGCCTGTGAATCAGTTTCAACATCATTTCTCCTTGGGGCCGCCGTTCCTCCCCACAGAAGGGAAGAGCGGTGAATTCAGTGCACCCATGATGCACGCGCTTCAAGGACCTTGTCAAATGGATGCTTTCGAAGGTTAAACAAAGAGTTAATAGGGTGGAATGGCCGATGGGAGCGCGGTTTGCGCCGCATTTGACCCTGTTGGTGACGATTGCGGAAGCAGATCGTGCGCCGACTGTTGCGCATACTGCAGAACGCGATTCGGCAGTATTCCGAGATAAAGCGTGGCCGCGATGCTGACTGCCAGGGCGAGTCCCAATCCTAACGGAATAGGGGTAACGGGGACTTCCTTGCGCGCCTCCCGCATGTACATTACGACGATGATGCGGAGGTAGTAGTAGGCGCCAATCGCACTGTTGACCACACCGATGATCGTGAGCCAGATCAGGTTGGCTTTGACGGCCGCGCTGAACACGTAGAACTTGGCAAAGAAGCCGCCGGTCATCGGAATGCCAATCAACGAGAGCAGGAAGATGGTGAGCGTCGCTGCCAGAAGCGGAGACGTGCGTCCCAAGCCTTCGTAGTCTTCGAGAGTCACATAACGTTCGCCGGAATTGGCGAAGTGGCTGACCACGGCAAAGGCGCCAACGTTCATGGCGGCGTAAGCCGCCGTGTAAAACATAACGGCGGAAATTCCGCTGGAAGAGGTCTCCGGAGTCGTCATTGCGAAGGCGGCGAGGATATAGCCGGCATGCGCGATCGAAGAATAGGCGAGCAACCGCTTGATGTTCGTCTGAACCAGCGCCGATACGTTGCCCAGCGTCATCGACAGAGCCGCGGCCACCCAGATCAGCCAGAATCGCCCAGGCGCGTTGATGGCGTAGACGACCCGCAACAGCACGGCGAAGGCCGCTGCCTTGGGCGCAGTTGACATGAAGCCGACGATGGGCGCTGGCGCTCCTTCATAGACATCGGGAGTCCAGACGTGGAAGGGCGCGGCGGCGACTTTGAAACCGAGGCCAACGAACATCAACGCCATGGCGACATACACCAGCACTGGGACCGGGCCCGCCTGCAACGCACGGCTGATGGTGTCGAAGTTGGTCGATCCCGTGGCGCCGAACATCATCGCGACGCCGTAGAGGAAAAATGCGGTCGCGAAGGAGCCGAGCAGGAAATACTTGAGCGAGGCTTCGCTGCTCGAGGCCTCGTTACGGCGGAATCCAGTGAGGATGTAGGTCGAGATCGAAGAGATTTCGAGCGCGATGAAAATCAGCACCAGTTCGACTGCCGACGACATCAACGCCATCCCCACCACACCGAAAAGAATCAGCGCGTAGTATTCGCCGGCGCGTATCCGCTGTACGGCCATGTATTCGAACGAACTCAGAATCACCACTGCAGCAATGGCAATCACGAGGAAGTGGAAGAACACGCTGAAGCTGTCCACCCGCACCATGCGAGAGAAAGCAAGACCAGGGGACGTTGCCATGTACCAGGTTGCAGCCAACCCGGCGAGCGTGCCGACGAAAGCGATCAAACCGAGAGTCTTCTGGCTCTTCTCTTCGTCCACCAGAGGTTCGAGCAGCATGATCAGGATGCCGAAAGCTGACAGAACTAGTTCGGGCAGGATGCGGACGTAGTCCGCGACCTGCGGAATTGCCTGCGCCAGGGGGAAGGTCGTCATTGGCCCACCACCTTGCTGACGACTTGGGTGAACGGCGTGAGCGCTGCTTGTACCGCGGGATCAATGGCACCCAGCCACAGAATTGGCGCCACGCCCATGACCAGCGCAGCCGCGATGCACGGCCATACTGCCGCTTTTTCAAAGCCGATCATGTCCCGCATGGAATTGTTGATCGGATGCGTGACCTTGCCGTAGAACACTCGTTGGTACATCCACAGAAGGTAGCCGGCGCTCCAGATCACACCGGTTGCGGCGAGGATCCCGTAAATGGCCTTCGCCTGGAATGCGCCGCTCAGCACTAGAAACTCGCCGACGAACCCGTTCATCAAGGGTAAGCCGACCGATGCGAGCACGATGAATAAATAAGAAGCCGCATAAACCGGCATGGGTGAAGCGAGGCCGCCGAACTCCGAGATCTCGTAGGTGTGGCGCCGCTCGTGGAGAATTCCCGCCAGCATGAAGAGGCCGCCGGTGGAAATTCCGTGGGCCAGCATGACGAACATTGCGCCGTTCAACCCCGCCTGAGTGAAGCTGAAAATGCCCAGCACGACGAATCCCAAGTGGCTGACCGAAGAGTATGCGATCAACTTCTTCATGTTGGGCTGCACCATGGCGACGAGCGCGCCGTAAATGATCCCGATCAGAGCGAGGATCATGATCCACGGAGCGTTGTGGCGTGCTTGCTCAGGGAACAGGCCCAGGTTGAAACGCAGCATTCCATAGGTGCCCATCTTGAGCAGAACGCCCGCCAGCAGCACAGATCCGGCGGTGGGAGCCTCAACGTGGGCGTCCGGCAACCACGTGTGGAACGGGAATAGCGGGACCTTTACAGCGAACGCCAGGAAGAATCCGAGGAACAACCATTGCGCGGCGGCAGGGAAGGCAGGCACCTGGTGGCTTGCGATCCGATCGCGAATCGTGATGAAGTCGAAGCTATGCGTTTGTGCATAGAGCCACAGAATCGCCGCCAGCATGAAAACCGACGCGATCATGGTGTACATGAAGAACTTCACCGCGGCATAAACCTTGCGCTCGTGGCCGAAAATGCCGATGAGCAGGGCCATCGGAATCAACGTGGCTTCCCAGAAGAAATAGAAGAGGAAGAGATCGAGCGACGTGAATACGCCGATCAGCGCGGTTTCGAGGATCGAGCAGCAGGATGAAAAATTCTTTCACCCGGTCGTGAACCGACTTCCACGAAATCAACACGCACAGCGGCGTGAGGAACGTGGTAAGCACCACCAGCCACAGGGAGATGCCGTCCATGCCCATGTGGTAATGGATGTTCGGAGTCGTGATCCACTGTTTGTCGATCTCGTATTGAAATCCTGCCTGGCTGCGGTGGAAGTAAACCGGCAGGTGCAGGGAGAGCACAAACGTGAGCAGCGAGATAACCAGAGAAAAAATGCGAATGTCGCGATCGCGGCGCGGCAGCAGCATGAGCAGTAGTGCCCCGGCTAGCGGCACGAAAGTTACCAGGCTCAGGATGTAGGGGCTGAGGTGGTCGATATTCATCGCACCCCCAGCCAGATCATGTAGGCGATCACCACTGCAGAACCAGCGGCGATCCATCCGGCGTAAGAGCGCAGGTTGCCGGATTGCATGTGGCGAACTTCGTCGGAAACGTGGCGCGCGCCGTCGGCGGCGTTGTTCACCGTATCGTCAATCACCTTGCGGTCGACGCCTTGCCACAGGATGCTGGTCGAGCCATCGATCAGCGGCTTGACGAAAAGCTTAGCGTAGATTTCATCCACGTAATACTTGTTCAAAACCGCGGTGTAGAAGCCATCCAGAGCGTCGGCGATCTTCTGTGGGAGATACGGTTTGCTCACGTAAAGCACATACGCGAGGAGGAAGCCCGAAACTGCAACCGCAACTGAAATGCCCATCAGCAGGTACTCGGTAGCGCTGCTGGCCGCCTCGCCCGCTGCTTCGGTGACTGCGCCCGACGCCAAACACTGGCTCGAGGAAATGCTCAAAGCGGTTGCCGATGCCGACCAGCCCGCCGATCACCGAGAGCAATGCAAGAATCATCAGCGGCACCAGCATGACCATCGGGCTCTCGTGCGGTTCACCGTGGCCGTGCGTGGCCGTGCCTGTGCGTGCCGTGTCCATGCTCATCTACTTGAGCGCCGCGATAGTCGCCGAAGAATGTCATGAACAGCAGGCGGAACATGTAGAACGATGTGATGAATGCGGTGATCAGGCCGATCAACCAAAACACCCAATTGCACTGATAGGCCTTCCACAGAATCTCGTCTTTGCTCCAAAAGCCCGCCAATGGCGGGATTCCGGCGATCGCAAGCGTGGCAATGCCCATTGTCAGGAACGTCCACGGGATGTAGGAGCGGAGGCCGCCCATCTTGCGCATGTCCTGCTCGCCGCCGACCGCATGAATGACCGAGCCCGCCGCCAGGAACAGCAGGCCTTTGAAAAACGCGTGCGTCATCAGATGGAAGATCCCGGCGGAGAACGCTCCCACGCCGCACGCCATGAACATGTAGCCGAGCTGCGAAACCGTGGAGTAGGCGAGCACTTTCTTGATGTCAGTTTGCGTGATGCCGATGGTCGCGGCGAACAGCGCCGTGAGCGTGCCGATGATGGCGACGACCAGTCAAGGCCATCGGTGCGCGCTCAAAGATCACGTGCGAACGCGAAACCATGTAAACGCCGGCCGTCACCATGGTCGCGGCGTGGATCAGAGCCGAAACCGGCGTCGGGCCTTCCATTGCGTCGGGAAGCCAGACGTAGAGCGGGATCTGGGCCGACTTGCCGCACGCGCCGACCATCAGCAGAATTCCGATCGCCGTAAGAAGTCCAGCGCCGGCGGTCTCCGGCGCGATGCGGTCGGACCTTGGCGAACACCTCAGTGAAATTCAGCGATCCGAAGTGCTGGATGATCAGGAACATGCCGATGAGGAATCCGAAGTCGCCGATGCGATTGACGATGAACGCTTTCTTTCCCGCAGACGCCGCCGAGTCTTTCGTGAACCAGAATCCAATCAGCAGATACGACGCGAGGCCCACGCCCTCCCAGCCAATGAACATCATCAGGTAATTGTTGGCCAGCACCAGCGTCAGCATGAAAAACATGAACAGATTCAGATAGCGAGAAAAAGCGGTAATAGCTGGGGTCGTCCCACATGTAGCCGACGGAGTAGATGTGGATGAGGAATCCGACTCCAGTGACGACCAGCAGCATGACCAGCGAAAGTTGATCGAGATAAAGCGTGAAATCGACGGTGAAACGCGCCGGAGCGGATCCAGTGGGCTAGATATTCCTGGTAAGGACTCTGGTCGAGCGAAGAGAACCGCAGGGCAACCGCCAACGCCCACGCGAAAGCCGCACCGGAGAAGAACAAGGCCGACAGCGCTGACCGCGGTTCGCGACGATTTCTTCCCGAGGAAGCCATTGATCGCGGCGCCCGCCAGAGGCAGGACCGGGATCAGCCAGAGATTGAGAGTGGACGTCATAGTTTGAGCAGGTTCACCTGGTCGACGTTCAAGGTTTCGCGCGTGCGGTAAACTGCGATGATGATGGCCAGTCCGACGGCGGCTTCCGCCGCGGCCACCACCATCACGAAGAAGACGAATATCTGTCCGGCGAGCGCATGCCAGTGCGCGGCGAAGGCGACGAACGAAAGATTTACGCCGTTCAGCATCAGCTCAATCGACATGAAAATCGTGATGATGTTGCGCTTGATGAGGAATCCGGTAACGCCGCAGGCGAACAGGAATCCGCTGAGCACTAAGTAATACGAGAGTGGGACCATCAGTCCACCTTCCTTGCCGTTTCGCTTGCCGGTGATGTCGGCGGCTTGCTGGCCAGCACCACCGCGCCCATGATGGCGATCAGAATCAGAATCGAAGTAATTTCAAAGGGCAGCAGAAATTCGTGAAACAGCAGCGGACCGATCGTCTTGGGCGCGCCGGGCAGCGCGCCGGCGGCCACGGCCTCGGTTCCCGAATGCCGGAGAACGACCCATGCCATGAGAACGCTTCCCAACAGCATTCCGGGGATGCCGAACAAGATAGCGACTCGACTGCCCTTGGTGCGTTCTTCCACTCCGGCGTTCAGCAGCATGATGGTGAAGACGAACAGCACCATGATCGCGCCGGCATAGACGATGACCTGCACTGCGGCAACGAACTCCGCACCCAACAGCAGATATTCGCCGGCGAGCGCGGCCATCACCGCGATCAGCGAGAGCGCGCTGTTAATGGGATGCGTCTGCGCCAGCAGGTTGATCGCACCCGCGACGCAGACGGCCCCGAAAGCCAGAAACAGAATGAGATGCATACTCATGAATCAAGTTCTCAATTCTCAGTTGCCAGTTCTCAGAAACGTCGCTCTCAGTATTTGCGCTTTTCACTGAGAACTGAGAACTGACAACTAGATCTTTCTTACCACGCTACTGCGATCGCGGTGGCGATCAGATTCGCCAGCGACAACGGCAGCAGGAATTTCCAGCCAAACGCCATCAACTGGTCGTAACGGAAGCGCGGCAACGTGCCGCGCACCCAGATATACAGAAAGAGAAATCCGAAAATCTTGGCCGCGAACCAGAACACTGGCAATACCGCCTGTAGAATTCGGTGGCCGAAAAGCGGACCGTTCCATCCGCCGAAAAACAGCAGCGTGGCCAGGCACGCGACCGTGATCATGTTGGCGTACTCGGCCATGAAAAACATGGCAAACTTCATGGCGCTGTATTCGGTGTGGTACCCGGCCACGAGTTCGGTTTCGGCTTCGGGCAAGTCAAACGGGATGCGATTCGTCTCCGCATACGCCGCCATGAGATAGCAAAAGAAGCCGATGAACTGGCCGGTGAAAATATTCCAGCGCGGGATGAATCCCCAGAAATGTCCGCCTTGCGATTCCACGATGGTGCGCAGGCTGAAACTGCCCGCCATGATCAGCACGCCCACCAGCGAGAGGCCGAGTGAAATCTCATAGCTCACCATTTGCGCGCTGGCTCGCAATCCGCCGAGCAGGGAATACTTGTTGTTCGACGACCATCCGGCGAGCGCGACTCCATAGACGCCGATCGACGTCACGCCAAGAATCAGCAGCAGTCCGGTATTGACGTCGGTGATCTGAAGCGGAAAGCCGTAGCCGAAAACCATGATCGTTGTTGCCAAACGGGATCACCGCGATCGACGTCAGCGCGAAAATCACCGCGATCAACGGCGCCGCAATATAGAGCGGCTTGTACACATGCGGCGGAGTCAGATCTTCCTTAAACAGAAATTTGAGTCCGTCGGCCGCCGGCTGCAGCAGGCCAAACGGGCCGACCCGCGTGGGTCCCCAGCGATTCTGCATGTGGCCCACGACCTTGCGTTCCAGCCAGACCGTGTAGGCGACTGCGGTGAGCAGCACGACCAGAACGATCGCCGACTTGATCACCGACGCGAGAATGTAAAGCCAAATGGGCAACGCCTTGCTTCCTCTCTCTCTTCTCAGCCACTATACTATGCTCTCAGTCTGCCGCGACTTCCGCGGGCTTTACTTCGTGACTCTCCATCACCGACTTCAAGGTGCGCGAATAGCGTCCCAGCGTGCCGGAAGTGAACAGGCCGTCGTTCGCCGGGGAAATGGAATCCGATCTTGTGTGCTGCTCCCGGCCCGCTCTTCGTGAGCGATGTATGCACGCTGTTGCCTGCCAGAAGATTCATGCGCGACACGTCGTAGCCAGGAACCAGTCGCTGAATCTCGTCAAGAATCGCCATGGGATCGAGCGGGCTCAACTTCGGCTCCAGACCCTGCATCTGAAGCCACACGGCGTGGCGGTCCGCTTCCCCCGACTGCGCCCCGCGAGACTGTCCCATGTCAGCCCGCGTGCCTCCGCCGAAGGGCACGAGTTTGTGGACGTCGAAGCCCATGGCGTCGGCGATGCGGACGATCATTTCGAAATCGGCTTTCGCGCCTGAGAGGTCGCCAGCTTTTTTGACCAACTGCAGGTCGCCGCAAGTGTTGGTCATCGTGCCGGACTTTTCGTACGCGTTGGCTGCGGGCAGAACCACGTCGGCCATGACCGCGGTCTCGGTCAGGAACATGTCCTGCACCACAACGAAACTGTTCGAGAACACGAACGGATCAATCTTCAGCCGTCCGATGGGATTCGATCCGACGACATAGAGCGCTTTCAGCTTGCCGCTCCGGCCGGCGTCGGCCATTCCTGCGAGATCGAGTCCGGCGGTCTGCGGAGTGTCTGACCATTCTTTATGGAACTCGCTGTTTCCGGTTGTCGGGTGATAGCCGGGCAGCAGGTCCGGATACAAGCCCATGTCCGCCGCGCCACGCGAATTGGCGTAGTCGGCGAGACAGATGAACTTCGCGCCCGCAATGCTGGAGCCGAAAGAGACGATGCTGGCAATGTCGGCGCCACGAAGTTCCGAGCCGAAAATGACGATGAGATTCTGTTCGGCGCGAAGCTTGTCGCGAAGAGCGGCCCAACCGTCCTTACTCAGTGGTCGCGCTCGCCAGTGCATCGGCCGCTTCGTTGTTTCCGGCCAGAAATGCCGCAACCTTGCCTTCTGTTCCCGCAGGAATCTGGGTGAAGCTGGTGGCCTGACGCCGCAGTTTGATAGATTCCGAGTTGATCACGTAAAGCCGGGCTCGATGCAGGCGTACATTATTGCGAATCTGCCAGGCCAGCAGCGGATGCTGCTCCGTGGGATCGTTGCCGATCAGCAAAATCGCCGGAGCATTGAATACGTCAGCCATGGTCGCAGTTACGTCAGGCTTGCCGCGAAGCGCTGCCGCCAGGGCAGGGAAGTCGGCCGTGCGATGGTGATCGACGTTGTTCGTCCGCAGCACGGTGCGGGCAAATTTCGAGAGTAAATACGCCTCTTCATTCGTCGTGCGCGTCGACCCGATGACGCCGATCGCCGCACCGCCGTCTTTGTCGCGAACTTCGGCAAACTTCTTTCCGACCAGTTCGAAGGCATCTTCCCACGTGGACGGTGTCAGTTTGCCATTCTTGCGAATCAACGGCTGCGTCAGGCGCTCTTCGTGATTGGCGAAGTCGAACGCGTAGCGGCCCTTGATGCAGAGGAAATCTCCGTTGGTGCCGCTCTTGTCGCGATTATCGCCGCGGACGATCTCCATACCCGTGTCGGAGCGGCGTACGCCCAGAGTGGTCTTGCATCCGTCACCGCAGTGCGTGCAGACGGTGCCCACGTGCTTCATCTCCCACGGCCGGGTCTTGTAGCGGTACGCGCCAGACGTGAGCGCGCCCACCGGGCAAATGTCGATACACATGCCGCACTCTTCGCATTCCAGGTGATCTGCTTTATTGGGAGCAATGAGCGAACTGACGCCCCGGTTCTGAACGCCGAGCGCCCATACGTCCATGCCCTCGCCGCAGACGCGCACGCAGCGGTAGCAGAGAATGCAGCGCGGCCGGTCGAAAAACACCACCGGAGACCACTGCTGTTCCTCTTTATGGTTCTTCGCCTCCATGAATTTCGATTCGGCGGCGCCGTATGTGAACGTCATGTCCTGCAGTTCGCACTCGCCGCCCGCGTCGCACACCGGACAATCGAGCGGATGGTTGCCGAGCAACATCTCCAGCATCGACTTGCGCGCCTGCTTGATCTCCTCGCTTTCGGTCGTGACGACCATGCCTTCGCTGACCACGGTCGTGCACGCGGTCTGCAGCTTCGGCATCTTCTCGACCTTCACCAGGCACATGCGGCAAGCGCCCTGCAGCGAGAGATTGGGGTAATAGCAAAAGGACGGCACTTCGATGCCCACGTTCTTGCAGGCCTCAATAAGGAGCGTGCCCGCGGGAGCGGTGAGCTTCTTGCCGTCGACTGTGAGATTTACGTCAGCCATGAAAATCTTGTGATTGAGCGATTTTGTGATTGGGTGATTGAGAACTTCGCAGAGGCAAGTTCTTCAATCGCTCAATCACACAATCGCCAATGACCCAATCCTTACTAGTGCGCGAGCACCGGTTCTTCCGCTCCTGCTTTCTCGTACGGACAAGGCTTCCCTTCGAGATGGTCTTCGAATTCTTTTCTGAATTTCTTCACGAACCCGATGGTCGGCATCGCCGCCGCATCGCCCAGTGGACAGAACGTGCGCCCGAGCATGTTCTCCGCCAGGTACTGCATGTTGTCGATATCTTTCTTCATGCCTCCTCCGTTATGAAAGCGGATCAGCGTCTTCTTCAGCCAATCCGTGCCTTCGCGGCAAGGGATGCACCATCCGCAGCTTTCGTGCTGGTAGAACTTCATGGTGCGCAGAGCGAATTTCACGATGCACTGCTGGTCGTCGATCACGACCACGCCGCCTGAACCCAGCATGGAGCCGGCTTTCGCCACCGAATCGAAATCCATGGCGACATCAATTTCGTCCGCGGTCAATACCGGGCAAGACGACCCGCCCGGCACTACTCCCTTCAACGTGCGCCCGTTGGGAATGCCGCCTCCAACCTCGTAGAGCATCTTCTTCAGGTTGTAGCCCATGGGCAGTTCGTAGACGCCGGGCTTGGCGATATTGCCGCTCAGGCAGAACAGCCGCGTGCCGCCGTTTTTCGGCGTGCCCAGCTTGGCGTACCAGTCCGCGCCGCCAAGAATAATATGAGGCACGTTCGCCAGCGTTTCCGCATTATTAATCACTGTGGGACCGCCCCAGAGTCCGACGACAGCGGGGAAGGGAGGCCGAATGCGCGGGATGCCGCGCTTGCCTTCGAGCGATTCCATCAGCGCCGACTCTTCACCGACTTCGTACGCTCCGGCGCCGCCGTGCCAGTAAATGTCCAGGTCACGTCCGCTGCCGAAAATATTTTTGCCGATGAATCCCTTGGCGTAGGCGTCGCGGATCGCCTTCTGCATGATGATCGAGAGATACCGGTACTCGCCGCGAATGTAGATGTAGCCGCTCTTTGCTCCGACCGCCAGCGCGCCGATCATGACGCCTTCAATCACCGAATGCGGATCGTGCTCGAAAATCAGCCGGTCTTTGCAGGTGCCGGGCTCGCTCTCATCGCCATTGCACAGAACATACTTGGGCTTGGCTGACTGCTTGGGCACGAACGACCATTTCATCCCGGTAGAGAATCCCGCGCCGCCGCGTCCGCGAAGGCCGGAATTCTTCACCTCATTAATAATTGCGTCCGGCTCCATGGCGAGCGCCTTCTGCACGGCCTTGTAGCCGTCCAGTTCGAGATAGCGGTCAATATTGGCCGCACCTTTGCCGAAGCGCCGGGAGACGACTCTTACCTCGTCGGGATGAGAGACCAAGTCAGCCATGAAATTGAGTCATTGAGTGATTGTGTCATTGAGTGATTGAAAACCCGCCCTAGGTTTCAATCACCCGATCACCCAATCGCACGATCGACAAATCTACTGCGTTCCCTTCTTCTTATATTCGTCGAGAATCCCATCCATTTTTTCCGGGGTCAGATTCTCGTGAAAATCGTAGTTCACTTGTGCCGCTGGAGCCCAACTGCAGGCGCCGATGCATTCCACCTCTTCCAAAGTGAACAGGCCATCCGCGGTGGTCTGCTTGTGGCCGATACCCAGTTTCTTGGCGCAGTGATGCAGAATGTCTTCACCCCCGCGCACCATGCAGCTGATGTTGGTGCAAACCTGCACGTTGAACTTGCCGCGCGGTTTGGTGGTCAGCAGGGAGTAGTAGCTGATCACGTTGCGCACTTCGAGTTCGTTGAGGTCAAGGCGCCCCGCGATTTCGGCGATCACTTCGTCCGATAAGTAACCGATCTCGTCCTGCGCGTAGAGCAACGTGGGGACGAGCACCGAGCGCTTGGTCGGATAATGCGGGACCATCTCGGCAAACCTGGCTTCGAATTCGTCAGAAAACTTCATAGAAATTGAGCGATCGTGTGATCGGGCGATTGTGCGATTTAAACTCACGCTGCATGCTTCGCAGTGCGCTGCGAAGCCGCAAAGATCGCCGTCAATTCATTCGCTTCCTTAAGTAGTGCATCCGTTTTTCCGAACGGGACGATGCCAGATTCGGTCATCAGTTCCAACCACAGAACAGCTTCGTCCGCTTCTTCTACGACCACTCCCATCTTAGCGACAAACTCCGCTTTAGACCGTGCCCGATATACTGCACGATAATTCGCAGCCACCGAGGTTCCACATCGCAGCAGTTGCTTCCCTAAAACTTGAGAGTCGGTCCGGTTCGGCAACGATCGATAAAGCCGGATGATCCGCAATGCAAATGCTTTCGTTCGATCCCGCAACTGCTCCGGTTGACTGCTCACAAACCCGTCCTTGGAAATTCAATCGCCCAATGACCCGATCACACGATGACTCAATTCTTCTACCGATCGATCTCTCCCAGCACAATGTCGATGGATCCAATCGCCGCGACCACATCCGCCAACAGTCGCCCCTCGCACATCTTCGCGAGCGTTTGCAGATTCGCGAAGCAGGCCGAGCGCATGTGCACGCGGTACGGCTTGGCGGTGCCATCGCTTACGATGTAGTAACCCATCTCGCCGCGAGGTGACTCGACGGCCTGGTAAACCTCTCCCGCCGGAACCGCGAATCCTTCCGTAATGATCTTGAAGTGGTAAATGAGCGATTCCATCTGCGTCTTCATCTTCTCGCGATCGGGCAGCACCACTCCCGGAGCATCGGCCTTGATCGGGCCTTCCGGCATGCCGTCCAGCGCCTGTCGGACGATCCCGATCGACTCGCGCAGTTCCTGCACGCGGCACATATAACGGGCGAAGACGTCGCCTTCCTGCGAAACCGGCACTCTGAACTGGAATTTCTCGTAGCTCGAGTAAGGCATGTCGCGGCGCAGGTCAATGTCTACGCCGCTCCCGCGCAGAGTCGGGCCAGTCGCGCCCAGCGCGATGGCATCTTCCGCCGACATCACGGCGACGCCCTTGGTGCGCATCATCCAGATGGGATTGCCGGTCAGAAGATTTTCGTACTGATCGATCCTCTCTGGAAAATATCCGGCAAAATCGCGCACGCGGTCGAAGAATCCCAGCGGCGGCTCCAACGCGACTCCGCCCACTCGGAAGTACGACGTCATCATGCGCTGCCCGCTGACCATCTCGAACATGCGCAGAACTTCTTCGCGCTCACGGAAGCAATATAAGAAGACCGTCAGCGCGCCGATGTCCATGGCGTGCGTGCCCATCCAGACCAGGTGCGAATTGATCCTGGTCAATTCATTCAGCAGAACCCGCAGCCACTGCGCTTTTGGCGGAATCTCCAGTCCCAGCAACTTCTCCACGGCCAGCACATAGCAGAGGTTGTTGGTCATGGGGCAGAGGTAATCAATGCGATCCGTAAGCGGCACAACCTGCTGGTAGAACTTGGCTTCGCAGGTTTTCTCGATCCCGGTGTGCAGAAAGCCGATGTCGGGCATCAGTCGCACCACCGTCTCGCCGTCAATTTCGAGCAGCACGCGCAGCACGCCGTGTGTCGACGGATGCTGCGGTCCCATGTTCAGGATCATGGTGCGGTCCTGGCCGGGCTCCAGCACGGGAGTGGGATTCAGGTGCGCCATCTTGTCTAGCGGTAGCCCTCCACGGGATAGTCCTTGCGCAGAGGGTGGCCTTCCCAGTCTTCCGGCATCAGGATGCGCCGCAGATAAGGATGCCCTGTGAAGCGAATGCCGAACAGATCGAATACTTCGCGCTCAAAATAATTCGCGCCCGGCCAGACCGACGTCAGCGACTCAACCGCCGGGCTGGCGCTGTTCAGCCGGACTTTCAGCCGAACGCGCTCTTTCTTCGGGATCGAAAGCAGGTGATAGACGACCTCAAACCGCGGTTCCGCCGGATACCAGTCCACGCAAGTTACGTCTGACAGGAAATTGAACGGGCAGGCCGGGTCTTCTTTCAACAGGACGCAGGCCTCGCGGAGGCTGGCCCGATCCACGTAAATCGTCATTTCCTCGCGGTCAAACTTCACGCCCTGCACGGCATCGGCATTCCACCCAACCAGACGGGCAACCGCGGGATGGTTCTTCAGTTCTTCAAGATCGGTAATGGCAGGTGTGAGCGGCATCTAGACTTTCCCCCGCCTGGACGCCGTTTCACCCCAGTCTAGAACACCCTTTTTCCAGACATAGAAGAAGCCGACAAGGAAAATCCCGATGTACACCAGCATTTCCCACAGCCCGAAGTGCCCCTCGCCGTTCTGCTTCAACTGGCGCAAAATCACGGCCCACGGATATACGAAGACCGCCTCTACATCGAACAGAATGAACAGCATCGCTACCAGATAGAACTTCACCGAGAAGCGCTCGCGGGAGTCGCCCACCGGGGTCATGCCGCATTCGTAGGGGGACATTTTGGCGCGGGTGGGTTTACGCTGACCAATGAGCCAGGAAAGCGTGACAATTGCGGTCGCGATCCCGCCAGCCATAAGAATATGGATCAAAAACGGGAGGTAGCGAGCGAAGTAATTGTCGGGCATAAGACGAGGTATATATAATTCGCGACAGTTGTTGCTTAAACGTTCTAGATTATGGGGTTACACTCAGTAGTGTCAAGCGAGCGGCGGTCATTCTGCAAAATTGGAAAGGATTGTTTTGTAATTGTGTGATTGGGTAATTTTGTAAATTGAAAACCTGACCGTCGGAGCGAGTTTTGGCGGTCAAATTACCAAATTTCTAGATTACAAAAATTACAAGATCCCCTATGATTTTTGGCTTCAATACCGACGTCAAGCATGGCGACACCATCTATCACGTGCAGAGCGAGGCACGCGAGAGCGAACGTTTGTTGCAGACTCAAATTTTCGTGCGCGGCCGTTGCATCGGCAAGAAGGCGACTTCCTATGCCGGGAAGGCCGGCGAAGCGCAGTACGGGGACACGCAGAAAGAGCAGCAACTGCGCGAGCAGCACCGCCTGGTGCTGGACGCAATCCGCGAAGGCAAGCTCGATAACGTTCTCGACCATCCTGAAGCCGAAGCCCTGGCTGCGGTGAAAGAGCTCGAAGTGCAGTGGCTGAATGCCGGGTCGATCCACGCCGATCGCAATCTGACGATGCAGTTGCGTGTGACCGAAGGAGGCGCCGCGGCGTCGGGAGCGCGATTGACTTTCCGCTTCGCCCGTCCCGGCGCGGCTCCGTTCTATACTCAGGCCGTCGCTGACTCCGGCGGTGGAGCTGAGATCAAGATTGAAGTCGAGGAAGCCGCGCTGCCCGATTCGTCTCTGCTGGTCCAAGCCAACTTCGAAGGTCGCACAGCCACGCGAAAGTTCGTTCTGCGGCGCGCCGAGTGACCCCACCGATTTATGTAGGGGCGGACGCATTCGTCCGCCCCGCGAGCAAAGCGAGCGTAGGAGCGCCCAACAGTCGCGTTCTTTTCCCGTGATTTTGACTTCTCTATCAGCCACGATTAAAAGCAAGTAAATTATCCGAGACGACATGAAACTTCACATCAACGGGGAACAGCGCGACTTCACCGACCCAGCCCCGTCTACTCTCTCGGCTCTTGTCGAAGAGCTCGGCATGAAGCCCGACCGTGTCGCGATCGAACTGAATCGCGACATAATCCCCCGCGATCGCTGGGCTGAGACCCGCCTCAGCGAGGGCGACCGGCTGGAGGTAGTGCACTTCGTCGGTGGGGGCGTTGAACCACAACCCTGACCAGGAACTCTCTTAGTCACCCCTCCCCCCTCCGATTCTCTGCCTGATTCACAGGCCTCCATGCCTAAAATATTTGAAACATTTCGTAAGGCTTTTGTTTCAAACATAGCCGGGGGCCAATGCAAAATCGGTTCACATCGCAAGAGGTGATAGCACTGACCGGGATCACGCCCCGCCAGTTGCAGTGGTGGGACGAGCGCGGAGTCGTGAAGCCGGAGCGGGAAGGGCATCGCCGCCTGTACTCCGTGGATCACCTCACCGAAGTGGCCGTAATCTGCGAGCTGCGGCGCAAGGGATTCTCACTGCAGGGCGTGCGCAAGGTCATGCGCTTCCTCGATCGCGAAATCGGCAAAGGGCTGGCCGAAATCGTCAGCCACAGTTCCGACTATCACCTGCTGACCGACGGCAAGCGGCTCTATTTGGAAACCTCGGCGCGCCAGATCGTGGACATTCTCAAAAATTCAGACCAGCCGATTCTGGGCGTCTGCCTGAGCGACGCGGTGCGGCAGGTGCGGGCCGGGGTCGCCTCCGGGAAGGCGAATACTTCGGTAACTTCTTCGGGTTACCCCAAGCGTGCTAGAAAAGCTTCATAGGAGCGGCGGGAATCAAAGTACCAAGCAGGAACTAGAGACACAGGGAGGGAACACATGGTCGGTGAACTGGATCTTCTCAGTGAGTGGATTCCGGAACAGATGCAGCCTGGTACCGTCTTTGTGCTCGAAAACGCCGGCGAGATCGGCGAGAAGGAAGATCCCTACTGGGCCGTGCTGTCGTGTCCGTCGTGCGGCATGCTCGGCCTGATCACGCGCAAGCAGATCAACGGCTTCCTGCCCGTGATTTGCGGTTCGGAGCACTGCTCCGCTCAGTTCTTCATCCGCGACGCCGAAGTGGTCGTGCGGAAACCCTTCTAGAGGTTATGGGGGCGCGGGCGACCGCGCCACCGACCTACTGTTTGCGGCTCACTTCCTCCAGTTCCACCGGCACCTGCTCGACAATCTCAATTCCAAATCCTTCGAGCGCCGCCACTTTCTTCGGACGATTGGTCAGCAGCCGGATGCGGTGCAGGCCCAGGTCTGACAGAATCTGCGCGCCGATCCCCACTTCGCGCTGGGTTTGCCTCTCGTTGTCGAGCAGCGAGGGAAGTTTTCGTCCGCGGTGGAAGCTGAGCGCGGTGCGGTCGCCGACCTTCTCAACCGAGAATCCCTGGGAAGTCTGATGTAGATAAATCAGCGCTCCGCGGCCCTCCTGCGAAATGCGGCGGAGGGCGCCCTCGAGCGTGGCGTGGCATTCGCATCCGGTTGCGCCGAACACGTCGCCCATCAGGCAGTGCGCGTGCATGCGGACCAGAACCGGGGCCTCACTTTTTTCAATATCGCCGCGAATCAGGGCCACGTGCGATTCCCCACCATCCACTTCGCTCTCGTAGGCGATCAGGCGGAATTCTCCGAATCGCGTGTCGACCAGCGCCTCGCCCACGCGATGCACGTAGCGTTCATGCTGCATGCGGTAACGGATGAGTTCGGCGACGGTGAGCATCTTCATCTGGTGCTGGCGACAGAATTCGGTCAGATCCGGAACCCGCGCCATGCTGCCATCGTCTTTCATGATTTCGCAAATAATCCCGGCAGGAACCATCCCCGCAAGCCGCGCCAGGTCCACCGAGGCCTCGGTTTGCCCGGCGCGCACCAGCACTCCGCCCTTGCGCGCGCGCAGCGGGAACATGTGTCCCGGACGCGCGAGATCCGACGGCTTCGTCGCAGGATCAATCGCCACCTGGATCGTGTGGGCACGATCATGAGCCGAAATCCCGGTCGTGACGCCCTGCCGTGCGTCAATCGCCTCGCAAAAAGCAGTGCCATACTGCGAAGTGTTCTCCGCCGTCATGGGACCGATGCGCAGATGTTCGAGCCGCTCTTCCGTCATGGCCAGGCACACTAGCCCGCGGCCGTGCTTGGCCATGAAGTTGATGGCTTCAGGCGTGACCTTTTCGGCCGCGAGAGTGAGGTCGCCTTCGTTTTCGCGGTCTTCGTCGTCCACGACCACAATCATGCGGCCGGCGCGGATTTCCTCAATCGCGTCGGGAACATCGGTAAATGGAGGCTGGGGGCTCATAATGCGCTTAATTCTAGCAAGTTCAAGTCGTGGCGGGGTGCTGGTTGAGGCGTCGCCCCGGCAAAAGCGGTTTTTCGGTGACTGCGTGGACATCCCGTTGTTTATCTTGATATCCCGAGGACAAGGTTTTGCGCACGGACTGATAGCCCCCTAGAATCGCAAAATACTGAAAGCAAATATGTTATTCCGGAATAAGGAGTTAGACGTGGTTCTTAGGGCGGGGAGGGAACCGCCTGGCACCTTTCTGTCCGCTTGCCGGTGAGGTGGTCTCCGCACATTCCTAAGCGGCATGGCTCTAAACGCTGTGCGCAACGCCTTCGCGGTTTATGCCTGGCCACGCGAGGTCAGACTACTTCTTGTGGACGTCCTGGATCAGAACCAGGTCCGATGGCCGGTCGCCGCGCACCAGCGCCAGACGCTTTCCATCGGGCGACCACTGGTAGGAGTAAATCCGCAGCGACATGTAATCCGTGATCTGGTGTCCGGTTCCGCCATCCAGCGGTTGCAGCCAGAGATTGTCCTCGCCCTTGTCGCGGATGGGATAGATGATCCCTTTGCCGTCAGGGCTGAATTGCATGGCGCCATTGTGCCGCGGATCATATTCCAGTGTGCGGATGATCTGCGGTGACGCGAGCGAAATGAGTGAAATGTTCGGCTTCTGAGCCTTGAAGTCGTAGGTTCCGAGGACGGCGGTATTCCCATCGCGCGCAATTGCAAACCCAGCCTGGACTTCGACCGGCTCCTTAAGATTTTTCAAAACTGCCTCAGGTTTGCCGCCGGGAGGAATTCTCATGAAGGCGCGAGTGACAAAGTCGATGTAGAAAACAGTTTTTCCATCCGGAGAGCAGGCCGCGAGCTCGTCGTTCCTGCCATCGCTGACCTGGGTCAGACCGGTGCCATCGGGATTGCTGCGCCAGATGTTCAGGGTCATCGTCTTGGCTACCGCGCGCGTAAACACAACGCTTCCATCACTGCAGCCATGTGGCTGAAGAGTGCCTCCCTCGGCTACCGGAGCCAGTTCGGATTTGACTCCGCCGTCGGTATCGAGGACGCGCGCCGCGCCCGCTTGCTCGGTCAGGAGTTTGCCGTCGTTCGTCCAGGAAACAAAGGTGATGGGATCGCCCGAACTTACCTGTTTCAGGTCGGAATAGTCGGCCTTTCCGCCGCCACTCAGATAAAGGTCGCGAATCGACTGGCGCATCACGCTGGCGATGGTCTTGCCATCAGAAGAGACACTCACCGCGCGGTAGTCGTTGGCGTCAGCGGTGACGGGGCGCAAAGCACCATCAGCCGAGTTGATCAGTCCAATTTGATCGCGGTCGAAGCGCGTTTCCATGGTCGCGAATGTGACTGCCAGTGACTTTCCGTCCGGCATCCACGCCACGCTGTCGATCGCCGTGGAAGGGGGACTCGAAATGGTCTTCTGGGCTCCGGTATTCGGATCGATGGAGACAATGGCCACGGTTCTGCCGCCGTTGCCGAGCTGAACGACAATTCCGGCAATGGATTTTCCATCTGGCGCCCACGATGTAGACATGATGGGGGCACTCATGGGTCCGCTGGCGATGCTCTTTTCGTCGCTTCCATCCGCATTGGCGATCAGCACATGGTATTTGCCCGGTTCGGGATCGTTAGCCCGCGCAAAAACGAAACGCTGCCCATCGGGAGAAAAACCTGGACTGGTGTCAATGTCTTTGACCAGCAATTGCGGCGTTCCGCCAAGGACCGGAATCCGATAGAGATCGAACTCCTGAGAAGCAGGGCCACTCACGGGCAGGGTATGAGAGTAGTAGATGTGGCTGCCGTCAGGCTCGAATCGCAGCGCGAGATATTGCACGTGCTGGGGCGGATTGATCTGCACATTGCTTTCGCTGGCGAGATGCCGCAGCCATAACGATTCATTGCCTTCGGTGTTGAGCACGTAGGCAAGGTATTGGCCATCGGGAGACATGGCGCCGATCTGCGCGTTGTGCGTGCCGCTGACTTTGGTGATCTTTATGCTCTCGAAGGGCTGATGCCTCGCCGCAAGAAAGAGGCTGTACACCCCGAAAGCAGCGGCGGCCAGCAGGAGCACGGCAACGGCGACGATGACTCCGACGCCGGTCTTATGCTGGCGGGCCGCGGTAGCCAGAACCGAGCCGCTTGAGGCGTGCTCGGGTGTTGCCACAGGTACGCCTGGGCTTGAAGCGAGTGGGCCAGATTCTTGTGCTCGTTCGCGACCGGATTCTGTATCGCGTTTGAGGCGCTTCAGATCGCTTCGCAGCTCGGCTGCAGATTGATAGCGCAGGTCGCGATCCTTCTCCATCAATTTGCTGACGATGTCTTCGAGCTTCGAAGGGAGCGAGGGGTTGAGGCGCAGGGGCGTGACCGGGTTTCGATTGAGGATGCCGTCGAAGATGATGGCGGAGGTGTCGCCCTGAAAAGGCAGAACACCCGTCGCCATTTCGTACACGACGGTGCCGAAAGAAAAAAGATCCGTGCGGGAATCGAGATCCTTGCCTTTCGCCTGCTCAGGAGACATGTAGGCGACGGTTCCGATTGCGGTGCCGGGGCTGGTCAGATACTCCACCGCGGTCGCTGCGGTTGGTCCGGCGGCAAGGTCTGTTGTTTGTGGCGCGACCTTGGCCAAGCCGAAATCGAGAATTTTCGCGTGGCCGCGCTTGGTGACAAAAATATTGGCCGGCTTGATGTCGCGGTGAACGATGCCTCCAGTGTGCGCGGCATCCAGGGCGTCGGCCAGTTCGATCGCGAGCGAAAGAAGAGTCTCTGTGTCCATCGGGCGACCAGCGATGCGATGTTTTAAGGTCGCTCCATCGAGGAACTCCATCACGATGAAGGTTTGCCCGTCCTGCTCTGCGATTTCGTGGATGGTGCAGATGTTGGGATGATTCAGAGCCGAGGCAGCCTTGGCCTCACGGCGAAACCGAGCCAGGGCCTGGGCGTCTCTGGCGACGTCTTCGGGCAGAAACTTCAGGGCGACGAAGCGTTCGAGATTGAGGTCTTCGGCCTTGTAAACCACACCCATTCCGCCACCGCCGAGCTTCTCTACGATGCGATAGTGCGAGATGGTCTGGCCGATCATAGCGAGACGTCATGGTATGCGGGGATGTTAGGGAAGTCAATGAAAGCGAATGGGATGCGGCTGCGGCCAATGTCGTCAGTCGAACTTTGGTCGGTGCTGAGGTGAACCCGACGATGTTCGCTATTCCGTCAGGGCGTTCAAGGAGGCCGAGAGGCTGGTTTCGAGTTCGCTATCCACATGACGGATCTCTCTGAGCAGAGCGCGCATTGTGTTTTGAAAGGCCCGCTTCAGTTCCGGCGGTTCAAGAGATTGAGGAATACAGGCAGCGGCGATATCCCGTTCTGACTGCGGCAGGTCATCGAGCCCTCGACCCTGCTGCGCGATAACACCGCAGCGAAGGCAGGTCAACTCGAAGACGTGGTTGCGCATGCCGCTCAGCATATAGTCGGCCTGCAACGCGCGGTTGCGGGCAAGGCTGGAGCGTACGTGAAGGGCGTACAACCATGCCATGCCAAGCAGACCGTTGCGATCCGGTGGCGGGAAAGGACGCGGCTGTTGCGCGTCGCCGTAGATCAGCTTGAAATTGGGGCCGATGGCAGCAAAATCTGAGGCGCTCCAGAAGGCGATGTCGACCTGCAAAGTATTTTTGAGCAAGAACACACGAAAAAGTGTTGCGCCGCGCATCACGTCGAGGTGAGCAATGGCCTCGTGACGCTGATAGAGGCGCTCGGTCCATTCCGCTACAACTTGATCGTGAGATGCGGTGGGCCTCAGCGAGAGGGCCAGGTCAATATCGGACCAGCGGTCGAGGCGCTGCGATGCAGCCGAACCGGTGTGGGCCGCGCCGCAGAGGTTTGAATCGTTCTGCGCGGCGGAGACCAGTTCGTTGCGAAGCTGCTCTCGCTGATCGGGAGTGAAAATCGACACGCTGGGAATCTTAATGGATTCGGGCTGGGTTTGGTTTGAATGCGCACAAATTCCCGCATCTGCCGAAATCGGGAGAAGTGGGGATGCAGTTCGGTAATATCTCTCCATGCCGATTGTTGTGGCCGACTTGCGCCGGCTCACGGTGGCCCAAAGCCTTTTCCCGCCGACGACGCTGAAACGCGCGCTGCATCGGATGCAGTTTGTGCAGGCCGATCCGATACGCGCCCCCGCTCGCGCCCAGGATCTTATCCTGCGCCATCGCGTAAAAGACTACCGCGCCGGAGATCTTGAGCGCCGCTACACGAAACTGGACGTCGAAGAAGATTTCTTCATCAACTACGGATTCGTGACCCGGGAAATGCAGGCGAGGATGCATCCGCGGGCGAATGGATTCGTCGCCGCCCAGAGCGGCATACCGTGGCCTGCGGGCAGCAGGAAGCGGGTGCCGTTGCTGCTGGAGTTCGTGCGGGAACGCGGGGCCGTGCATCCTCGCGAGGTCGATGAACATTTCTCGCATGGCAGCGTGAAGAACTACTGGGGAGGTTCGTCAAACGCGACCACACATCTGCTGGACGCAATGCATTACCAGGGGCTGCTGCGCGTGGTTCGGCGCGATGACGGAATACGAATCTACGCGGCGCACGAGCATGCGCCAGCACCAAACGACAGGTCCGCCCGCGACGCGAACCTCGACGCGCTGGCCGACGCTGCCATCGACATCTATGCCCCGTTGCCGATGAGCAGCCTCCGATACCTGCTGCGCCGCCTGCGCTTTGCCGCGCCGCAATGGGAGCGCGAAATGGCGGCCACGATTCAACGCGCGAAGGAGAGGCTCGCCCAGACCGAGATCGAAGGGGTTAGCTGGTACTGGCCGAAAGAATGGAGTTTCCCGCGCCGCGCGCCCGACGACACTGTCCGCCTGCTCGCGCCCTTCGATCCCATCGTGTGGGATCGCGACCGCTTCGAACTGCTCTGGGGATGGACCTACCGCTTCGAGGCGTATACTCCGGCGGCCAAGCGCGTTCGGGGCTACTACGCGCTCCCGCTGCTTTGGCGCGACCGCGTAATCGGCTGGGGCAATCTGTCGGTGAAAAATGGCGGGCTCTCGGCCGACTTCGGCTATGTGGATGCACGCCCGCCGGGCGAGGGTGTGTTCCGGCGCGGACTCGAAGAGGAATTGGATCGCCTGAGAATCTTTCTGGGATTAACGGCTTAGGACTGACAGCGTGAGCTGGTTGTTTACGCTGCGAGTTCCCGCACCGCTCCGCGGAACAGTGCCCGCATCGCCCGGACGACCAATCGCGCCAGCAGCGCGATGATCACAACCAGCATCGCCGCCAAACTTCCTGCGATATAAGGATGCCGCGTGGCCAGCCAGGTCAGCCCGATGGCGAGACCATCCTCAGCGAGGCTCAGCGTGATGTTCGACAGCGGTTCCGGCGATGGCGTCACCACAGCGCGTGCCGCGGTTTTGCCGCCATGGGCCACCAACGCCACGGCCGCGCCGAGAAGCGTTGCCAGCAGTTGATGCTCGGGCGATAGTTGACTCGTCGCCCGATAAGCCAGCAGTCCAGCAACAGGTACCCGAATGAAAGTGTGCAGAGCGTTCCAGATCAAGTCGAAAGCGGGAATCTTGTCGGCGAAGAATTCAACCACGAATAGAGCTGCGCAGGCCGCAATGACCGGCCAGGTTTCGAGCAATTGCAATCCGGGAGGCAGCGGCAGATGCCCGAACCGCGCCAGCAGTCCCAGCACGGCGACGGTCGCGTAGAGGTTCAGCCCAGCGGCAAAACCAATCGCCGCCAACAGCGCGAACAGTTCAGCGGGCGGGATTGTCAGCACATCGAGCACGGAAGTGAGTGTTGGGTAGCAGGTCGTGGAGCAATTGGCTTGAGATTTTCTCAGGAACCCAACCCCAAGACCTAACACCTGGTCCCAAAAACAGCAAGGCCGCTCCGACTGGAGCGGCCCCCAAAAGCTCTTCTAGCCCTTAGAGCGTGGACTCGATCTCGAATCCCCACGCTTCCAACAGCGGTTCTGGGATGTACTTCGAGTTCTTGTTGCGGCGCGCCCACTCTCGCAGACGAGTCGACCTCAGATACTGGTCGGGCGACAACTTGTACTCGCGCACAACCTGTTCAAATTCGGTGATGGTCGGGGTGATCGGCCCGATCGGCTCAGGCTTGCCCCAGTTCGGATTTCCGCGTCGCTTGGCCATGAAAAATGCCTTTCCACTAATTGGGGATGAACTAACGTATAACCGGCTGCTTCCCTAACTATATGATTCTCCGGATCCTGCTCTGGATTCACACGAAAGTCGGCCGCTTGCGCAAGGCAAACCTAGACCTATTTCAGGATTTACAGACAGACCCAAAGCTGATCGGAGACTCAACATCCTACAGTCAATTTCTTCAGAAAGTCAACGAAAATCTCGCTCCAGAACATGAACGAACGGGGTTCAAACCCATGTAAATAAATAACTTGCCGTGCGCTGGACCCACGGCCGTACCAGGGCGCACTATGCCGGTGTGCGACGACGCCCGAAGCGGTTGGTTACGGGCGTAACCGGCATCCCATCCCCACCCGTTGATCCCACCTGCCGATGGACATACAGTGCAGACAGGGAATTCCGTTGTTCGTCCCTAGGGGCTGGTGTTGCCATTGAACCCCTTGCGGGACGGCTGTTCCGGCAACGGATCCGAGTTTTCCGCCAAAGGGTAGGCCGGGCCATGAGTCTTAAGTCGTTGCTGCTGTGTTCGGACGAAAAGATCGTGCGGGTATTGCGCCGGACGCTGGGCGACCTGGATATTGCGGTGGAATTGTGCGGCGACTCCGACAGCGCCCTGCGCAAGCTGACCCGCCAGCGGTTTGAAGCGATCATCGCCGACTGCACCGACGACGGCGCTTTCGAGGTGCTTCGAAGCGCCCGCACCGCACCCTGCAACAAGCAAGCCGTTGCGGTCGCCATTGTCGAGCCCATCGTAGGACTGAAGGCGGTGTTCGATATCGGAGCCCACTTCGTCCTCTACAAACCGGTCTCAACGGAGCGGGCCAAGTCGAGCTTCCGGGCCGCGCGCGCGCTGATGAAGAGTGAGCGGCGGCGGAACACGCGGGTTGCCGTGCAGATTCCCATCGTCATGCGAAGCACCGAGGCCGGAGCCAATATGAAGGTCACCACCATCGACCTGAGCGAAGGTGGCATGGCCGTCGCGTTGCCGAGCCGTCGCCGACCCTCCGGACGCTGGCAGATCGCCTTCACCTTGCCAGGAACCCAGGCTTGTCTGGAACTTCCCGCCGAATTTGCATGGGAGGGTACCAGTTCGCAGGCCGGATTGCGCTTTCAGCAGATATCGCCGGAAGCTACGCTCCAGTTGCGGGAGTGGCTCAAACAAAACTCTTCCGACGCCGAACAGGACGATCCACCGATCCGTTGCCAGCTCACCGATCTGAGTCTCGGCGGATGCTACCTGGAAATCTCATCGCCCTTTCCCGTATCCAGCCGCGTGGTGCTGTCCATGCGCGCCGGCGGGGTCGAGGTGCGCGCCCAGGGTCTAGTGCGAGTGATGCATCCCGACAAGGGAATGGGCGTCGAATTTACGCAAGCCACGCCCGAACATCGCGCCGCCGTGGAAAGATTTCTCGGAGTGCTCTCCGACAATCGCACGCTGCTGCCAGAATTGCTGGTCGAGCCGGAAGGGCTGGAGTCGGGACCAGCCAGTGCAAGATCGTCAAGCCCGGACGCGGAAGATCCCTTGCTGCAGCTGTTCTACGGCGAGCCTTTGACCGCGGAGGCCTTTCACGACGCAATGCGCAAACAGCGAGCCACCGCGCCTCCGGCCACCAACGACGGGGCGGCAGGAGCCAACGCCTAAGCTGTTCAGTACCGCCGCACACAGTCTCCATTCTCTGGATCTTCATCATTCCAGTGCTTTATCGATCTCATCGTCATTATGACGATCGCTTTGGAGCATCCCCAAGCCAGAACGAACCCAACGTAAGAACCAAAATTCTTCGGGACGATCTGTAGAATTCCGGTGTCGCTGTTCGTCGTTATAGTGAAGGCGGGGCAATTAGCCCGGCTGAAGACCACCTTAGGAGACGATATGCCGCAATATCTGGTTAATGGTTACAACCCCGACAATTTCGACCCGTCCACCGTGAGCGAAGCGATGATCGAGGAGATTCACGCGCTCAATCGCGAAATGATCGCTGCTGGCGTCAGGAAGTTTGCCTGCGGCCTGGGCAAGGCAAAGTCACTGCGGGCGCAGTCCAACGGCGAAGTGCTCGTCACCGACGGGCCGTACCTGGAGGCCAAGGAACATGTGGGCGGTTTTTGGATACTGGAAACCG
This sequence comes from uncultured Acidobacteriaceae bacterium, assembly GCA_963819145.1. Classification (GTDB taxonomy): domain Bacteria; phylum Acidobacteriota; class Terriglobia; order Terriglobales; family Acidobacteriaceae; genus Sulfotelmatobacter. The sequence continues at coordinate 173,694 of CAWFVB010000040.1, read as the reverse complement.
CAGATATGGACGAGGCGCTAAAGTGGGCGCTCAAGGCCGCCAAAGCATGCCGCGCGTCGGGCGAGGTGCGCGAGATTTTCTTCATGCCGGCCCCCGAAAAGGACTGAGCTATCCGGCAGCACCAACTGGCGCTGTGCCGTGGCGGCCTCGAGACTCGACTGGCGAGAGTATAAGCAAACGAAGAGAGACACCTGAGCGGGAGCGACGAGGTGTAGTCTCTCATGTTCTCTACGCCATGCGGCACCGGAGAGTTGTTGTCGCGGGGAACCAAAATCTATCTGAGGAACTTATGCGCAAGCTCTGGCTGATTGTATCTCTCGTATGTCTCTCGTCGGTCTGTACCCCGTCGATCTGTGTGGCGCAGACCGATGCCGTTTCGTTTGCCGCCGAACTCTTCCGTTACAGAGTGGAAACGAACATCGTCTATCACGTGGCCAATCACTACGAGAACAAGCTCGATGTTTATATGCCGGCCGAATCTTCACAACCTACGCCGGTGGTCGTCGTGATCCACGGCGGCGGCTGGGTCGAGGGCACGAAGGAAGAGCGTGTGCTTGAAATGATGCCTTATCTGCAGATGGGTTTTGCTGCGGTCAATGTCGAATACCGGCTTGGACGCGTCTCCCTCGCTCCCGCGGCGGTAGAGGATTGCCGCTGCGCGCTGCATTGGGTCTTCGCGAACGCCAAGAAGTACAACTTCGATCCTTCGCGCGTTGTGCTGCAAGGCGGATCAGCGGGAGGCCACCTGGCTCTGATGACCGGAATGCTCACACCCGCGGCGGGATTCGATCGCGAGTGCCACGACGCGACAGAAAACTATTGGAGCGAGAACCCGGGCACGAGCAAGGATCCGCGAGTCGCCGCGATCGTGAACTGGTTTGGCATTACCGACGTGCTCGACGAGTTGCATGGGCCGCACGCCAAGGGATATGCCGTTGTGTGGATTGGCGATCAACCCAACGCGGATGAGATCGGGAAGCGTGTTTCTCCCATCAACTACGTCACGAGCGACGTTCCGCCGATCATCACGATCCACGGAGACAAGGATTCTCTTGTTCCCTATGAGCAGGCCGTGCGTTTGCATAAGGCGCTCGACGCGGCCAAAGTTCCGAACGAGCTGCACACGGTGGCGGGCGCAGGTCATGGTGACTATACCTTCGACCAAAACCAGAAAGCCTGGGCGGTCGTGCGGCAGTTTCTGCAGGAACACGTGAAAGGGTTGGGAAGCGCAGCGACTCAGAAGTAGTGCTTACGGAACCCAATCTGCGATGAGGATGTTGGTCTCGTGCGGACTTGCCGTTGCGGTTGGACGCTCACACGAGCTTTTTTCCATTAGGCGAGATGCATGAGGAAGCCATCGAAGCCCTCGCGCAACACGCTTTGACGGCTCTGCGTGAAAACACCGCTTTCGAGGAGGAGACTATGCGCGAAAACAAGATTGGCGCAATCGTGATCAAGTGCTTCGTACTACTTGTTTCGCTCGCCGTGGCGCACCAGGCGATGGCACAGGATGCCACGACACACTATCCGAAGATGGCTCCGGTCGACCAATACCTCATGCCGGACCGGGAAGCCGAAATAGCCCTGGCGCGCAGCGCGGCCCCGGAGTCCATTGCACGCGATGCAGAGGTATTGGTTCTTGGACGTCATGGTTTCGAAACAGCGGTCAAAGGCAAGAACGGTTTCGTATGTATCGTGGGACGCTCCTGGACATCTGCCGCGGATCAGGACTACTGGGATCCGAAAGTGCGGGTGCCCATGTGTGTGAATGCGGCAGCGGCGCGCACCTACCTGCTGCGCATCACGAGAATCGCGGACCTGGCTCTGGCGGGACGAACGCTGGCTCAGGTGAACGAGGCCATCGCTGCCGCTCTTGCCAGGAAAGAACTGCCGCCGATGGAAGCAGGAGCAATGTGCTACATGATGTCGAAGCAGGGATTCGGCGGCGACAGTAACCCACACTGGCCTTCGCACCTCATGTTCTTCTATTCCGACACCGACCCCGCGATCTGGGGAGCGAATCTACCGGGTTCTCCCGTCGTTGCGGTTGCTGATCCCCTGGAGCATCTGACGCAGTTTGTCATCGCGACGCAACGGTGGTCCGACGGAACGGAAGATCTTTCCTCATCGCCGACTCACGTGCATCAGTAACGTGGTTGCCTGACGACGATTAAGATGGAGTCAGGCGAACATGACCGATGTGCACAGAACGATTGAGGCGGTGTGGAAGATCGAGTCGACGCGGCTCATCGCCGCGATTGCCCGCGTCACCCGCGAGATCGGCATTGCCGAGGAACTCGCCCAGGACGCGCTGATTGCCGCCCTTGAGCGGTGGCCCGAAGAAGGTATCCCTGAAAATCCCGCTGCGTGGCTGATGACCGCGGCAAAGCGGCGTGCCATCGATAGTCTGCGCCGCGGGCAGATGCTCGTACTACAGCACGATGAAATCGCTCGCGAGCTTGAAGCGCAACAACAGCGGCTCGGAGAGGCTATGGACCGGGCGCTGGACCAGGTGATCGACGATGACGTGCTGCGGCTGGTTTTTACCGCGTGCCATCCGGTGCTTGCGGTGGAAGGACGCGTCGCGCTTACGTTGCGGTTGATCGGCGGCCTCACTACTGGGGAGATCGCGCGCGCCTTTCTTGTGCCTGAGAAAACGATGGGACAACGGATCTTTCGCGCCAAGAAGGCGCTCTCGGAAGCTCATGTGCCGTTTGAGACGCCGCGCGGAGACGAGTTGCAGCGCAGGGTGAAGTCCGTACTCTCCGTGGTCTACCTGATCTTCAATGAGGGGTACACCGCGACCTCAGGAGAGGAATGGACGCGGGCCGCACTCTGCGAAGAGGCGCTGCGGCTCGGACGCATGCTGGCGCAACTTCTTCCCGGCGAGTCTGAAGTTCACGCGCTGCTGGCTCTGATGGAACTCAATGCGTCGCGCACTGCGGCCCGCCGGGGAAGCAACGGTGAGGCGGTCTTGCTGCCGGATCAGAATCGCTCTTTGTGGGACGAGGCGCAGATTCAGCGAGGAATGACCGCGCTCGAACATGCGCAGAGGCTGGGAGGCGGTGCAGAGTACTATGCTTTGCAGGCAGCGATTGCAGCCTGTCACATGCGAGCTCGCAGAGCCGAAGAGACTGACTGGGAGCGGATCGTTCTTCTGTACGACGCTCTGATGCAAACCACGCCATCTCCTATCGTGGCGCTGAATCGAGCCGTCGCTGTGGGCATGGCTCAGGGGCCGGCCGCTGGGCTTGATGCACTCGATGCCATAGCCACGCCCGCTGCTGACTCTGCGCTGGCTGGCTATCATCTGCTGCACAGTGTTCGTGGGGACCTGCTGATGAAGATGGGCCGGTTCCCAGAGGCGCGTGAGGAGATTGAGCGCGCCATTGCGATGACGCAAAACCTGCGGGAACAGGAATTGCTGACGGAGAGACTGAAGCAGATCGAGAAAGCGCCCCCGTCAACTTAGGTGCGGTTCAGTCCTGTGAAACGGGCTCATCGCCATCGAGTTTATCGATCTGACCTTCACCACGACGACCGCTCTGGAGCATCCCCAAGCTAGAATGAAACCCAGCTAGAATGAGACGCGAGCCGGGATGGCGAAATTGGCAGACGCAGCGGACTTAAAATCCGCAGGGCCGAAAGGCCTGTGGGGGTTCGATTCCCCCTCCCGGCACCAGCGCACTTTCCGATTGTCGCGGCTCGGGGCCGCGCGATTATCGGAGTCGACACCGGCTTCCTGATCCTTCTTTCCCTGGTGCTGTTCCTCCTCATTCTTCGCCTCGAACCACATGTTAGACTCAGGTACATTCCGCCTGGAGGGATTGAGCGCTTACAGCAATCGTGGTGGAAGACGTTTCAAAATCGTGGCGGAGCGATCCTGAGGCGTTAGTCAAGCGACTCTGCCAGGTTTCGCCATACGCCGGCCGCATCGAGTCGTTCGTCGGCCTGATTCCGGAGATTATGGAGCGGAACGACCAACTCCGCCCCTTATGGACGGCGTGGCGACAAAATGCGACGCCTGATCTGACGCCGCGGCAATATTTCACTCGGCGCGAAATCAAGGTGCTTTGCGATTTTGTGAAGTACCTGTATTTCGCCAGCGATGCCTTCGCGGGCTCGGCCCGGAGTGGCCGGTGACGCTTCGCGCGAAGTTCTGTGTGATCGGCACCGGCGCCGGCGGCGGCATCCTCGCTTACCGGCTGGCGAAGGCGGGCGCCGATGTGCTGGTCATCAACTCAGGCGGTATTCCAGCGCCATCCGAATTTGAAAACGAGCTGAGCCCTGAAAAAAGGGGCCATTTTGAAATCGGCCCTCATACCACCTTCCCGGCCAGGCCGGAAATCTCTATCGTTCATTCGCTTCTCGCGGACGCCGGCAGCCGGAGCTCCATCGAGTCTCCACGGGAAGGCGGGTTCCAACACTACCAAATTCACCATGTCAACGGCTTGCAGAACCTCTGGAATGGGATATGCCTGAGGTATTCAGAGGACGATTTTGCCAATCGCAATCCTTATAGTGACGACTGCCGATGGCCGATTTCCCTTAGCGATCTTGCCGATCACTATTCTGAGGTCGAGCGGCTCGCATTGGTGGTGGGGGAGAGCGACGGTTTGCGTCAGTTTCCGGACGGATCGTTTCTTGCGCCTCGCTGCGCCAGACGAATTGACCGCCTTTTTGTCGACAGCAACGCCGGCTCGCTCGGCCCGGATCTATTCTTTTTGAAGAACCGGAAGTCCGTCGACCTGCGGCCGGATTCAAAGCAAAAGTGTGTTGCCTGCGGCAATTGCGGGCGCGGGTGCCACTCCGGGAGCGTCTATAAATTCTCCACGCATCTCTTGCCGGAGATACGAGCGCTGCGGAACTTTCGTCTGCTCGAACATACCAGAGCCATCAGACTGAATGCCGTCGACTCCGCGGAGGGGTTCTCGATCTCCCATGTTGTGGCGATGGACGAACGCGACGCGCGGACCGTCGAGATTGAAGCGGACGTCGTCATCGTCTGTGCCGGCGGAATCGAATCGCCGCGTCTCCTGCTGAATTCGTTCACCGACGACCGGAGCAAAGCCGAGCAGGTTGGCGAGTTTTTGCAGGACACTCCCCATGCGGTCGTCGGCACCAGTCTTTTTGGATTGTGGTTCAGAACGGCAAACGAAGACCGCGGGTATGGGGATCACCTATTGGTTGGCGGTCAGACCAAGGATTCCCAAGGGAAACGCTTTCCATTCGTGGGCCAATTCTGGTCGGATTTCATGAAGGTTCCGTATTATTTGGCCGAAATGCCCCCGCTCTCCCGATTCCTGGTGGAAATCATTTCCCGGCAAGTCTTCAAGAGCACGGCGACGTTGGTGTTGTGGAGCCCGGCCGTTCCGCAGCGAAAGAACAAGGTCGTTTTGGCCGATCGGTTAGATCATTTCGGACAACGTCAGGCGCGTATTGACTACGAAATCTCAGAGATCGAGGCCGACCACAACCGGCGGATCGCGGCGCTAGGCCGACGAATGCTAAAGAGAGCCAGCGGTTACATCACGGATGACGTCGAGACACCTCCGGGATCAGGCATTCATTACGCGGGCACCTGCCGAATGGGGGCTGACCCGAGAGGCGGCGTGGTCGACAAGGATCTGAAATATTTCAAGAGCAAGAACCTTTATGTCTGTGACGGCAGCGTGATACCGGCTCTCAGCGAGAAGCACCCCAGCCTTACGATCATGGCACTCGCCCATCGCCTGGCGGAACGCTTGATCAAGACCTATATCGATCAATGACATGAAATCCGAAATGTCAAAAATAGTTCTCGGTACGGATTGGATGATCGCGGTGCCGAATCTCGCGTCCTGGAATATGGCTCCGACAAAGCGCGCGGATGCCATCCTGAACGGCGCCGTTGAGATGGGCATCAACTCGTTCGATACGGCCAGGATGTACAGGAGCGAAGGGGTTCTCGGGCGCTTTGTCAGGGAACATCCGTTGGGTCGCAGCGCGTTTCGGATCATCTCGAAGGGCGGGTACCCGAGCCTGTTCCGAACGCCGCTGACGCGGAAAAAGATATTGCGGCAACTGGATGATTCATTACGCGCCCTTGGCACCGATTACATCGACGTCTATCTCTTTCACTATGACGATCCGAGAGTTCCTGCGCAGGCGATTGTCGAATGGAGCGTTGAACTGTTGAGATCCGGAAAGGTCCATGATGTCGGATATTCCAACGTGTCCCTTGCCAGGCTCAAGGAGATTCGGTCTTGCTTGCGCGAAACAAACATCGTGCCTTGGGTGAGCAATGAATTTAACGCTCTCCCAGCCGTCGATAGGGAGCGGTGGAAGGGTGCGCAAAACATTTCCCGCGACAGGGCGTATGTGGACTACCTTCGGGAAAACAACGTTCCTTTCCTTGCCTACTCACCTCTGGGGCGCGGAGGCCTGAAGACATGCATCGACCGCCCGTCGGCGAAACGGAAGCCGGAGGATGAGCGCAGGATGAATCGGCTCATATCTCTCGGCCAGAAGTACGGCGTTCCGCTGTCGGTTGTCGCGCTCAACTACGTACTTCAAACCGCGCAGAATTTTCACGCGGTCGTGGGAACGTCAAAACTCGATCACCTCAGTGAAGACATTCGCGCCTTGACATTCCAAATGAGCGACGGCGACCGGGACGGCCTGGCTTTGCCTTGATCCTCCTGCTGAGCGGCGAAGGATCCGCAACGGGGCATTACATAGAGAGAAATCAAGGTTGCTGGTTGGTGAATATCGTTTTCCCGCCGCGGCGTGCCAGCAGGAAGTGCGGCAAGTCTTGCAATTCTTTCGGATCGTCTTGATCGGTCCAGATAAACACGCGCTGAGGCCCTCGCCATAGCTTGGCGAATGACTCCTGAGTCTCAAAGAGCGCGGGCGCGTCAGGGAACTTCGCACCGAACCACAGATTTCCTCTCGGCTCGTCCAGGACATGCAAGGGAATTCCGGTGTAGAAATTCAGCGTTGACGCTTTCGAGTACTGTCCCTCCACAACGATCACATCTCCCGGGCGAAACTCCTTCTGAATCGCCACCGCGAGGTCGTGGGAAGAGAGAATCGGGTTGAACTCCACAAAGGCGGAGTGTACGCAGGTCAGCAATCCGATCATCATTAGTGTTAGCGCAACGTTGCCCCATCGCGTCAGCCCACGCCGCCGCATCCACCAGTTGGCAACCGTACCCAGCAGCAGAGATAGCGAGAAACCCAGGAGTGGCCCGCGAAATAAACCCAGAGCCTCGGGCGTGAGGTCAAGCACATGTCCGAGCGAGAAATCGTAGTCCTGCGGATTTTTCTTCAGCAGCTCTGCAAGATCCGCCCCAGGTGCGGGCCGATGTACACCTGCCAGCAAGACCATTCCAACAACGAATGCCAGGGTCCCAACGACCACCAGCACAGTTGATGAAATGCGGCCGGCCCTGCGCTCCATGCTGTTCTGGTTACTGGATTCTTCCCGCTGAAGCCAGCCGCCGACGAGCAGGGCAATTGCGGGCAGGGCTGGGATCGTGTAGTACTCCTGTCGGGTCGAGAAACTGAAGAAGACGAGAATGACGAGCGCCCACAATGCGAATAAGAAATTTGAACGCTGCCGGTGATCCATTCCGCTGCGGATTTGGCTGACTCGAACGGGCACCTCTCGTAATGCCTGCGGAAGGAACACTGCCCACGGGATCAGCCATAGCGCAAGCAGAATCCAGAACAAAAGAAGGGGTACCGTATCGTAGCCGGGCGGCACGCGCTTGTTCAGGAAGCGCATCACGTGTTCGTTGATGAAGTAGAACCACAAGAATCCGCGAGCCAGTCCTTGTGGAGGATTTCGAATTGCCGCCAGGATATGCCAGGGGGCAGCAATTACCAGAAAAACAACGGTGCTGGAGACAAGCCGCAACTTCCAGATGTGTCGCAGATTTCCGGTCAGCAGGAGATAGAGCCCGATGGCGGCTGCCGGAAATATAAGCCCGATTAAGCCCTTGGTCAGCACGTTCAGCGCGCAAGTTGCGGCGAATCCCCAGCACGTCGCACGCGAAGGCGGACTCTCTTCGAGCGATCGCAAGAAGAAATAGTAGCCAACGGTAAGCCACAGGGCTACCAGCACATCAGGAATAAGGAATCGCGTAAAGATGAACGTACCTACCGATGTGACAAGCGCAAGCCCGGCATAGAACCCGCCTTGCTCGCCAAACGCAAACCGCCCCAGCGCGTACGTTGCAAGCACCAGCGCCAACACCCCCAGCATCAGCGGTAAACGGGTGCTCCAATCGCTGATGCCGAACAGCTTGTAGCTGATGGCCAATTCCCAGTACATCAGCGGGGCTTTCTCGAGATAACGGAACCCGTTCGTGTACAGCGTGACCCAGTCGTGGCGGAGGAGCATTTCGCGAGCGGCTTCGGCATGGACCGTGTCGACATCGTCGAGCAGCGGCGGCGTGAACATGCTGGCCACATAAATCGCCAGCCATAACGCAATCAGCATTCCGGCAGAACGCCCAATCGCTCGTCGCTCAGAATCATCAGTATTTGGACGAGATTGAGGAAGGTCGGTTGTTAGGTCCCGAGGCGTTACCGAAGATGGCATGTGATCTTTTATACAGGGCGGAGAAAGAGACGATCAACTCCCGTCCACGAGGGTGAGGTAACGTTGATCGTGTAGAGGGCGATAGAGTCCCGTTGGCTTTCGCCTCGCGAGCGAAAGTCATTTCAAAAAACCCTGCAAGGTCTACGAATAGATCCCAGGCGCCTCATGCCCCAGCTTCTGCACGTACTCAACGTAGGACCCGGGATAAACAGTGGGATGGCGGTCCGTCCCGCTCTCGCCACCCAGTTCCAGCACACGTGAGCCGAGACCGCGAAGGAACATGCGGTCATGCGATACGAAGATCATGGTGCCTTCAAAATCTTTCAAGGCATCCACCAGCATCTCCTTGGTCGCAAGATCCAGATGATTCGTCGGTTCGTCGAGCACCAGAAAGTTCGGCGGGTTGTAGAGCATACGCGCGATAGCCAGACGCGACTTTTCTCCGCCGGAGAGTGCGCGGATCTTCTTGTCCACGTCGTCGCCGGAGAACTGGAATGCTCCCGCCAGGTTCCGCAACGCCCCGAGTCCGTCCTGGGGAAAATCCTGTTGCAACTGTTCGAGGACGGTGAGATCGGAATTGAGCACGTCCAGCGATTGTTGCGCGAAGTAGCCCATATACAGGCTGGCTCCGAGCCGAACGCTGCCGGCATCTGGGGCACTGGTCCCGGCAATCATTTTAAGGAGCGTAGTCTTGCCGGCGCCGTTTCTTCCCATGACGGCCCAACGTTCTCCGCGGCGGATCGTGAGATTAAACCCTTCATAAATCACTCGCGGGCCGTAACTTTTGTGCAGATTCTCAATCACCGCCACCTGCTCGCCGGATCGTAGGGGGACACGAAACTGAAACTTCACCACTTGGCGTTTCTTCGGTAGTTCGATCTTTTCGATCTTGTCCAAAGCCTTAATCCGGCTCTGCACCTGGGCCGCCTTGGCGGCGTGTGTCCTGAAACGATCAATGAACCGCTGCTCCTTAGCAAGCATGGACTGCTGCCGGGCAAATGCTGCCTGCTGATTGCTCTCTCGCACCGCCCTTTCGCGCTCGTAGAAGTCGTAGTCACCTGAATATGTGATGATTTCACCGCCATCGATCTCTGCAATCTTTGAGACCAGACGATTCATGAACTCGCGATCGTGCGAAGTCATCAGCAACGCGCCGGGAAATGACTTGAGAAACTGCTCCAGCCAGATGATGGATTCGATGTCGAGGTGGTTCGTCGGTTCGTCCATCAGCAATACATCCGGCATTCCGAGCAGGACGCGTGCCAGCGCAACGCGCATCTTCCAGCCGCCGGAGAGCGCGCCCACGTCACCGTCAATCTGATCATCTTTGAATCCCAGACCGTGGAGCACTTCCCGGGCTTGTGATTCGAGCGCGTAACCGCCTAAATGCTCGTACGCCTCCTGCACGTGACCGAAGCGCTCCAGAATGCGGTCCATGTCATCCGCCTTGTCAGGGTCGGACATTTCCCGCTGCAAGGCTTCGAGTTCATGGTGCAGATCGCCGACGCGTCCGCTGCCTGCGATCGCTTCATCCAGGACCGAACGGCCCTGCATTTCCTCGACGTCCTGGCGAAAGTAGCCGATCGTCAACTTCTTGGGGACTGAGACCGTGCCCTCGTCGGGAGTTTCCTCGCCGACCACCATACGGAAGAGCGTGGTCTTGCCCGCCCCATTGGGGCCGACCAGTCCGACTTTTTCGCCGGGATTCAACTGAAACGAAGCATCCACGAAGAGCAACTGCTTGCCATACTGCTTATTGATGTTGGAAAAGGAGATCATTTTGAAGGAGCAACTCGCGGTACGCTGCCTTTTCCAGTGTAGCGTGGACGGAAATTTGCCGGGCAGCGCCGGCGTTGGATTGTTGAAGGTTTGCCAGTTAATCCGTGCAGAATCCAGGCCAAGTGACGAGATCACTTTCTACTGGACCACTCTTTCACAAATTCCCAAAATGGAGGTTGCCCCACCCTTCCCGCGCTTTTTGCGGGAGGGTGGGCCTTCCGCGCGCACTACAATCTGCATGAATGCACGTCAAACCAGTTCGATACCACAGCCAGCCTGCCGCACTTCATCACCTTCAGCTGCTATCAGCGCGTGAAGCTGCTGGATTCCGTCGCCGCCCGGGATACGTTCGAGCAGGAACTTGAGCGCGTTCGCCGCTGGTCGCTTTCTCATGAAGCGAATCGACGCCGCTGGCGGTGGATTATTGAAGGTTTGCCGTGATACAGACACACAATCCCGAGAGGCGGCCCGCTAAACGACTGGGAAGCCGTCACTTCTGCACGCAGCCGACTATTCGAGCCTGTGGCTCAAGGGCTGTTGTCGGGCTGATTAGATAACCGTGTCGGCTCCAGGCCGCCGAGTAAACTTGGTGCGCTCAAGCAACCAGGGCTCGGAGGAAAGGAGCCGACACGGTTATCTAATCAGCCAGGCTCTTGCAAAAAACGCAAGGATGGGGCACCCTCCGTGGGAATGGTGCAATGCAAAGATGGGCCATCGCCATCGAGTGGAAATCAAGTGCGCCGTGACTAAGGAGAATATAGAGTGCTATTTCCCAGAGCATTGAGAATGGTCTGCATCTTCACTCTTGTTGGCCTTGTGCCGATGGATTGTTCACGACTGGGCGCACAAGCAGAACAAAAGAGCAAAATCGCGAGCGATGTTGACTTGCCGCGCTTTACATATTCCGCACCTATCTCCGCGGCGACGCTGTTGGGAGCCGATGATGCGACTTTCAAGAATTTCGCGACTCGTGTGCGGACCGACCTTGAAACAATCTTCCGAGATTACGAGATTACAGACAATGCCGTGCTGCTGCACCTTCTATCGCATCGGCTCGATTTGGAAATGCTATTCGAGGATGATGTAGCGGCCCTGGAGACCTGCAAGCAGATGCAGGCGTTATTTGAAAAACCTGAGCTCAAGGCAATGGGAATGTACAACGATGTGGCATTCATTCGGGCGCGGATGGCTACGGGAAAATCGGGCGGCCCGGAATTCCAGAGAGAGTATCAAACGCTCTTGGAGGCAAAGACCAACTTGCTACCTTGGGAAGTGGTCGCTGAGCGCATCCGTAAAACGCAAGCCAGATTCGAAAAGCTGAGCACGGATTACGTGAACGAGCGCGTCGCTTCGGAAATTGAGCCGGTCGTTTCGAAGGAGAAGGCATTCGACTTTCAGGCGGCCACCCGGCTTATCTTTTGGCACGGCGTATTGTCCACGGAATTACCGCAGCGCGGGATCGTGCTAAGGGTCTTGAGCGCATATATTGACGCTCATAGAAACGAAAATCCTCCCCTGGCACATCAATTGGGAGCATCCGAGTCGACGGGCGATAAGGGACCCGCTTTCGACGGTCAACAGTGGTGGGGCTCTGTAAAGGTCTTGGCGGACGATGCTTTCGAGGGGCGCGCCACCGGAAGTAAAGGTCTCAAGAAGGCTGAAGCCTACGCTGTCGCGCAATTCAAGAATGCTGGTCTATCCCCGGCTGGTACTCACGGTTTCTACCAGAAAATCCGCATGCAACAGCGCCAGGTGGACGAGTATCGTTCGGAGCTTGCTATTCTCTCCGGAGGCAAGCGATTTCCCCTTTCTTCAGCGAGGATGGCTTCATCAGCAGCCTTAGCACAACAGCTACTACCAGCCTGACAGCCCCGTTGGTATTCGTCGGATACGGGCTGAAAATTCCGGAATGTAACATGGACGACCTGTCTACTCAAGATCTTCGCGGCAAGATAGTGGTCTACTTACGGGGTTCGCCAGCCGATGTTCCGGGGTCGATTTCTGCGCACTATCAGTCGTTTCGCCAGCGTTGGAAAGCACTTCGGGCTGCGGGCGTCATCGGCGTTATTTCCATCCAAACCACCACGGCACTCGATATACCTTGGTCGCGATTCTCTCTGAGCAGGAACGATCCGGCTATGGAACTCAACGGGCCAGAATTCAAGTTTCGTCAAGGGCTGCGACTATTCGTTACATTCAATCCAGCTTCTGCGGAACGATTGTTTGCAGGTTCTGGCCACACCTACAGCGAGCTTGCTGCTCTCGCGAATGAACGCAAGACTCTCCCTTCATTTCCACTGGCAGTACAACTGGAAGCGAAAGCCGTCATTCGCCACAGGCAGCTAGAATCTGCCAACGTGATCGCACTACTTCCTGGCAAAGATACAGCTCTCAAGAACGAGTTTGTCGTTCTCTCCGCGCACATCGATCATCTTGGAATAGGCCAGCCCATCGGGGGCGACAAAATCTATAACGGTGCAATGGACAATGCCGCCGGAGCCGCAGCGGTGATGGAAATAGCTGCGAGCTTCAAGACCCACCCGGAGGCGGTGCGCCGTTCTGTCGTTTTTTTACTGACTACGGGTGAAGAAAAGGGGCTCCTCGGTTCGCAGTATTTCGCTGCTCACCCAACCGTGCCCGCCCGCCAAATCGTCGCGGATATCAATGTGGATATGTTTCTTCCTATTGTCCCCCTAAAAGTTCTAAAGATCTGTGGCCTGGAAGAGTCCGATTTGGGGCAAACTGCGGCTACCATCGCGAAGGAATTCGGAATTAAACCAATTGCCGATCCGCAACCTCTTCGGAACGAGTTCATTCGAAGCGATCAATATAGCTTTATTCTCAAGGGAATCCCAGCTGTCAAGATCGATGTCGGTTTCGATCTCGGCTCTCCTGAGCAGGTGGTTTTTAAGGACTGGCTCGCAAACCGTTATCACGCACCATCTGATGACGTAAAGCAACCGGTTAACCTGGATGCTGCCGCTCTATACGAGCGGTTCACCCGCCAGTTAGTCGTCGTCACGGCGAACGATGCAGTACGCCCGCAATGGAATCCCACCTCGTTCTTCCGTCGTTACGCGTCGGATGCCGAATGACCGTTTCTACGAAGAGCCACCTGCATGGCGGGCAACTTGATGACGCGCTTCTTCGAGCACTTCCTGAAAAGTGGATTCTTCATCTTGCTATGACCGCTGCAGAGTTCGCCGGCACTTGTCCGAGATGATGGATAGGATCGCTAAGGGTCTGGAAGACGTGAAAAAATCAGTTAGGGCCGCAGATAAACTCCCATGAACGCGGATGACCTACCGTGTTTCTATCGGCGTTCATCCGCTTTCATTGCGGGCACCCACTGGATTCGCGCTGGAAAGACTACGAGATGCGAAAAGGGTTTACGAGAAAACCACAAGCCGACGCCCCCGCCACGCCAGGCAAGAACTACATCACTCCGAGCGGGCTGGAGCGCCTCAAAGATGAGCACCGGTTTCTGCTCACCAGGGAACGCCCGGCCGTGACGGAGGTGGTGGCGTGGGCCGCTAGCAACGGCGACCGCAGTGAAAACGCCGACTATCAGTACGGCAAGCGGCGGCTGCGGCAGATCGATGGGCGGATTCGCTTTCTCACGAAGCGAATCGAAGCCGCGGAAGTGGTGGACCCGGAAGCTCCGAGAACGGGGCAGGCGGCGGCGAGGGCATTCTTCGGAGCGACCGTGCGCTATGCCAATGCCGCGGGCGCGGAGCGAGTGGTGAGCATCGTGGGCACCGACGAAATCGATCTCAACCGCAACCACATCAGTTGGGTGTCACCTCTGGCGCGCGCGTTGATGAAGTCGGCAGCGGGTGACAGCGTAGTCCTTCAAGTGCCGGGCGGTACAGAATACTTGACCGTCTTGGAAGTGCGTTACGAGCGCGTTGCTGTGGAATCGTTCCGTGAGCCAGCCGGATCCGAGGCCTCGGCAAAGGGACGTCCTCGCCGACGCTAATCCACCTGACGAACAAACCCGAGATTAGCTTTAGCGGAATTGTCGAGATCGAATCGCGATGGACCGCGCGGAGGCGAGAACAAATCGGTGTCGGTGTTCCTTGCCAGAGCCCACCCTCCCGCCAAGAACGCGGGAAGGGTGGGGCAAACGGCGGAGTGTTGCCTTTCCTGCTCATAGCAATCCCTCGAGCCCTTGCGGGCCGGGGATGGCAGCTGTTCTACTGGTTTGACCCTGGCTAGAACAATCCTTGAACGTCAACACCAAATCCGTCGCGGCGAGCTCGACCGCCATTGGAATCCTGCATAACAAGCTGGTGGCGAACCGGCGAGTCGAGGTGCTCGCTGGATGGTTCGCCAAACTGCTTCCAACCGAAGTGCGCGTGCTCGATGTCGGCTGCGGCGACGGCGCCATCTCGGCGGTGCTGCAGTCCATGCGGCCCGACATCCGGGTGCAGGGCATTGACGTGCTGCCGCGCGCCGAAACTCACATTCCGGTCGAACTGTTTGATGGGTTTCACTTTCCGTTTGAGAACGCATCGTCCGATGTGGTCCTGTTCTCTGACGTGTTGCACCACGCAGCTGACCCGTCGATTCTCTTGCGAGAGGCGCATCGAGTTGCGGCGCGTCACGTGGTGATCAAAGATCATCTCCGCAAGGGGCTGGCAGCTGGAGCGCGCTTGCGCCTCATGGATTGGGTGGGCAATGCGAGGTTTGGCGTTGCGCTGCCGTACAACTACTGGGATGAAGGTCAGTGGCACTCCGAGTGGCAGAAGATTGGCCTTGTTCCCGAACAACTGGTCACTCGCCTCGGCCTCTATTCCGCTCCCGCCGACTGGGTCTTCGGAGCTCAGCTGCATTTCATTGCGCTGCTGAAACAGGATTCGTCGAAGGCTTGACTCGAAGCGGCTTGATCAGAGACCGTCCGGAATAATCCAGTCGCTGCAGGTCGGCTTGGATGCCCCGCCGTTCAAAGAACTCATCCACTGCTCTCCGCGCGCCCAGCCAGTAGCCATAGTCGTCGAACTGGATTATCCCGCCAGGTACGACCTTGTCGTAGAGCTGATCCAGGCAGACTTTCACGCTTTCGTACCAGTCTCCGTCAATGTGGAGCACCGCTATCTCCGATAGGGGAGCGACGGGCAGCGTGTCTTGAAACAATCCTTTCACGAACTCCACGCCGTCCGACAAGTTCAGCCGCTGGAACAATCCACGCACTTCGTCGAGAGTTCCGATGCAGGTGCCGGTGAAGAGGTCGGCAATTTCGAAGTCAGGATCGTTGGCCGTTGGTGCCGGCAACCCCTCAAACGTATCGAAGAGCCAGATCTTCCGACGCGCGCCCAGGCGGCGCAGAGTCAAGTCCATCAGGGCCGCACTGCCTCCGCGCGCCGATCCGCATTCAACTACATCACCGGGAATTCCGTCAGCCACCGCATAGCGCACTGCGCGATGCAAACCACGCAAGCGCGCGTTGCTGCACATGGTGTACGCCCGTACCTGGCGATAGAGGGAAGAGAATTGTGAAGGCGAGACCAGGTCCCATCCCTGCATCACCGTCCGCAGAGCTGCATCGGCAACGAAAAGCGGGTCACGCGCGCGGTGCAGGATTTCCCGAAAGGGATGCCGCCCGCGCTGTGCCGGGCTCAGAACCTCAACTTCTGCGCCACGGTTCATCGCCGCCGCAGCCCCAGCACGCTCATGAAGAAGCTCGCGAAAATCGTCTGCACTCCAAGGATGAGCGCCAGCGCGGCCGGGATCACCATGCGCATTGTGTGCGAGTAGTCCAGCCGCCCAAAATGCGCGCTGCCCCAGGCCCCGATCGCATAGGCGGAGGTCACCCAGGCCGGCCACAGTCAGCAACCCGCCGAGCGCGAGTCCCACTTCGAGCGTGATGTAGCGGAAGAGTTTGTCGAGGGTCGGATGCTCGGGCAGAAGACCTTCCGAGATGGCGAAAAACTTGGTGAACACCGCGAATGCCATCGCCTGAAATCCCAGCAGCACGAACGCCGACGCATACACCAGGGTGTGCACATCGAAGGTGACGCTGCCTACGGTTCGGGGCGCGGGCAGCAGCCATAGCCCGAGCGCAGTTCCCATCACCATCAGAGCGAGGCCCGGATACAGGAACAACCATCGCGGACTGTAGAGCAGAAAGAAGCGCAGCGTGCGCCATCCGTCGCGCCAGGTTCGCAGGTGTGGTGGCCGGCTCCGGCCGTCTGGAGAAAGTGTTGTCGGCACCTCGGCAATCGGAAGACGCAACACGGTCGCCTTGACCACCATCTCAGTCGCGAATTCCATACCGGTGGTGCGCAATCCCATGCGCTCGTAGGCTTCCTTGCGAAATCCGCGCAGCCCGCAATAGAAGTCTCCTACCTCGACTACGGAAAAATAACCGTCCCAGCCAGCTTAACGCCGGATTCCCGAAGTAGCGGTGCAGCGGGGGCATGGCATCGTTCTGAATTCCTCCGCGGAAACGATTGCCCATAACCAGATCCGCGCCTTTACGCATCTGCTCCAGAAATCGTGGGATGTGCCCAAAATCGTAGCTGTCGTCAGCATCACCCATCACAATGTACTTGCCCCGAGCCGCCGCAATCCCTCCCATCAGAGCGTTGCCATAACCGCGTGCTTTCACATGCGCCACTCGCGCGCCCAGCCGTTCCGCGATCTCGATCGACCCGTCGGTGCTGCCGTTGTCGGCGACAATGACCTCTCCCGCAATATTCTCGTTGCGCATGGCCTGTTGCGCTTTGCGGATGCAGGTCTCGAGCGTCTCTGCCTCATTCAAGCAGGGCATCACCACCGAGAGTTCAACCGTCTCAGCTTGCCGGATCGGCACTTCGACAGGTTGCGATGGCAACTCGGGCCTTAGGGCAACGCCCACGATCTACCTCCTACTCAAGTTCTTTGCGTTGCGCTCAATCGACTTCGAACCGTTTCAATCGAGCACTCACGCGTCAAAAGGATTAGGAAAAGCTAAGGATATAACGGAGCGGGGCGTTCTGTCCCTGATTTGTGAGGAGTAGATGGATTGACCCAGCTCTCGCGTTCCAGATTGGAATCGCAGTTCAGATGCCGCGGCACTACTCCGATGGTGGGAGGAAGTAGACGTAATACTGGGTGGCTCCGATTTGCGTCCATCCGTGAGACAACTCGCCTGCGGGCGGATTCCATGCAATGATTGCCCGGGCATGAGTGCGAGAGACAGCTTCAAAGGCTCTCAATCTGACTTCCGGCGGCGCGGCCCAGAACTCGCGCCCATCCACACGCGAGGAAGCGATCTCCGCGATGATCTTGAATCTCCCCAGTCGCGCCCAGTAGTCCTCGAGCCCATCGCTGAGTACTGCCAACGGATCGTTGGCGCGGAAGCCGATCCGCTGCAACCCTTCCGCAACCTCGATGTGTTCCCTCCGCGCAGGACCGGCGCCCACAGTCAACGTGTGGTAGGCGGTATTTGCGAGAGTCACAGCGAGCGAGAAGAGCATCGCCAGAACGACGCCAATTCCGATTTGTTTCGAAACCAACTCAAGCTTGTCGTTTCTGGGCAGCCGAACGCCCGTCAGAATACCGACGAAGAAAAGCACCGCAAAACCTGCGATGTAGCGACTATGCACCAGGACCATCGCATAGAGTCCCGCTGCCACACACGGAATTATGATGAGCGGCCAGTTTTGAGCGATGCCCTTGAGGGCAGGCCCTCCTCCGATCAATAGAAAAATCACGATCCCCGCAATGACAGCGGAACACCCCACCAGCATTCCCCCGTAGGCTCGGGCGCTCTGAACCAGGACTCGTACTTGCGACCGGAGACGAAATTGCGAATGCATTCCCGCATTCCAATACGACGGATCGTACCAGGGAGGATAGGTGCCGCTGACGGGCTCGGCGTACTCAAAAACGGCTGGATCGTCCAAAATCTTCCTTGTTGTGTGGAGTGGAGTGCCGCTGCCAACAGGTTCGCCCTGCCATTGCATCTGCGGTGGTTGAGGACTGACCATTTCGGCGTAAGCGAGCTTGCCCGTGTCCCCGTAAGTCAGCCGCCCCTTCGCCTTCGAGAGTGCGAAGATAAATGGAGTTGACACGATGAGGAACATAGCCCCCGCCAGCAAAACCCCGCCCATCCGCGCTTTTGTCAGGCTCCCCGAGAGCAGTAGAATCGCGAGAAACACGAACGCCATCGGAAACATGAAACCCTTAGCCAGATAACCCATCCCGCACACCACGCCGAATGCGCCGAACTTCCACCAGGAATGTTGCGCTCGCAAGTCCAGCAACAAAGCTCCCAACAGAAAAACCAAAGCCGCAACCAGCAAGTCAGGGGTCACCAGAGCAAGGTCAATCAGGACCAGCAAACTCCACAAGAACAGGACGTAGCCGATTCCGAGAATGACCACGGCCGGCAGCGGCACGAACCCATCCGGAGCACTGCCGCCGTTCTCTGCCTCGCTGCCGACCCTGTCCTCAATCCAAGGCGCCGCGGAGCGCAGAAATATTCGAAAACAGAATAGGGCTGCCAGAAACACAACAAAGTTCACCAGGTGGACGACCGGGAACTCCAACGCAATCGAGGGTTTGAGTATGCGCATCGCCGTGCCCAGCACAACCGAGTACATCGGGCTCCAGTAGCCATTGATCACGGCCTTCCAGTCGCCCCGCAGATAGGCATCGCCAATGTCGAGGTAAGACACTCCGTCTGGATTCATGGCGTAGCGGCTGATCCATGCCTGGAAGCCTCCGAGCATTACGCTGAGAATCAGGAATGCCCGCTCAACGCGAAGCAGTTTCTCGCGGGGGTCATCCATGGATGTGGCCACGGCTACTTTGGAAATGTGTACACATAGTACTGAGTTGTCCCGATTTGCTTCCATCCTTGTGACGTTTCGCTCGGTGGCGGATCCCAGGCAACGATCAACTTCGCTTGCGTTCTGCGGAGCGACTCGTACGCCCTCACCTTCAGATCCGCAGGCAGCGCCCAGAACTCTCTCCCGAAAAGATTGGGAGAGTCGATCTCAGCAATAATTTTGAATTTTCCCAGACGCGCCCAGTAGTTTTGCACTCCGTCTCCAAATACCGCTACGTTGTCATTTGCTCGCAGGCCCATGCCCTGCAAGGCTTCGGCTACGGGGATCTGGTCTCCCATCGCGGGACCGGCTCCCACTGTCAGTGTGCGATAGGCACTGTCACCAATCGTCATAGCGAGGGACAAAGACATCGCCAGCATTACCCCCAGGCCGATGCTCCTCGACGCCACTTCAAGGCCTTCACTCTTCGGCAAGCGAATCCCTGTCAGGATGCCGACGAAGAAGAGGGCTGCAAAGCCGCCGAAAAAGCGATTCAATACCTCGACCAGGCCGTAGCCCCCCGCGGCCGCGCACGCAACCATCAAGATTGGCCAGTTTTGAGCAATGCCCCTGAGTGCTGCCGTCTTGCCCATCAAAAGGAAGATCACCATCCCGGCGATAAACGCCGAATAGCTTTGCAGGATCTGTCCATACGCGAGAGCACTCTGAATCAGCACTCGTACCTGTGCCCGCAAGCGAAATTGCGGACGCATTCCATCGTTCCAATACGATGGATCGTACCAGGGCGGATACGTGCCGCCAATGGGCTCCGCATATTCAAAGACCACCGGGTCATTCAATATCTTCCTCGTGGCGTGAAGCGGAGTCCCACTCCCCGCAGGCTCGCCCTGCCAGTGTGTAGTTGAGCAGTGAGGATTCACCAATTCGGCATAGTTGAGCTTGCCCGTGTCTGCGTAAGTCAGGCGCCCTTTCGCTTTCGAAAGCGCGAAGATGAACGGCGAAGACACCATCAGGAATACAACCCCGGCCAACAAGACTGCGCCCACCCGCGCCTTTGAGATTTTTCCCGCGAACAGCAGAACCGCGAGAAACACGAATGCCAGTGGAAACATCACCGCTTTCGTGAGATAGCCGAGCCCACACAGTGCGCCAAACAAGCCGAACTTCCACCACGAATGTTGCGCTCGCAAATCCAGCAGCAAAGCCCCCAGCAGCAGAACCAGCGTTTCAACGATAAGATCGGGAGTGACGAGCACCAGATTGTCGAGCACCAGCGAACTGAATAAGAACAGCACGTAGCTCAATCCGAGAACGATCTCCGCCGAAAGCGGAGCGACGTCTTCAGCGGCAGCCTTGCTGTTGTCCCATATCCAAGGCGCAGCGGAGCGCAGAAAGATTCGAAAGCACAACAGCGCCCCCAGGAACACTACGAAGTTCACCAGGTGGACGAGCGGAAACTCCCAGCGCATCGAAGGCCTGAAAACGCGCATTACGGCGCCCAGCACAATCGAGTACAGCGGGCCCCAGTATCCGTTAATCGCGGCCTTCCAGTCGCCTCGCAGGTACGCATCCCCAATATCGAGGTACGACATTCCGTCCGGACCCATCGAGTAGCGGCCGATCCATGCCTGGAAGGCGCCGAGCGCCACGCTGAGAATCAGGAATGCCCGGTCGACGAGAACCACTCTCTTGCCGGCATCCATGGATTCAGCCACGAAACTCACCGTCCTGTTTCTGAGAAAAGGTCATCGTAATTCCGGAGCGTGCTCGAGGTCGAAGAATCCGCGTATCTCTCAATGCGTCTCGACCACCGGTAGTTCGACAAAGCTAGCTTGATCCGGCGCATGGAAGATGCGCTGCACCGCTTTCTGATAGTCCCCCGGCTTGGCCCAGAAGATATTCGGAATGAAGGTCTGTGGATTGCGGTCATAGAGCGGGAACCAGCTTGACTGAATCTGCACCATGATCCGGTGCCCGCGCAGAAAAACGTGATTCGCCATCGGCAGGATCGGCGCGTTCTTTGCGCCCTTGGGAATCACGATCACCGTGTGCAACTTCGCTCCGTCGCGCATCGCGATCATCACCTCGCGCTTCACATAGTCGAAGCTGCCGGTAGCTGGTTCGACTTTCGCGGGTGTTTCGCTCGGCAAGGTGGCGGCCGCCGGCGGCGCGGTTTGCGCTGCGGATGTTCCAGGCAGCAATGTCGCGATCAGGCAGGATAACAGCCAGGCCAGCCTGCGCACACAGATCATTGTCATGAGGGTTCCTTGGAAGCGGAGGAAAATAGTAACTCTTCCCCTCGTGCCTTGCCAAATCAGAGGCGGACCGCATCGCAGCCCGGTTTGGAGACTCGAACGCCTCGCAACCAGAGCCCGTGACCCTGGTAACCATCCGATGATTACCCGGAATCTGCGATGATTCCACACTTCCCCTTCGTAACTCGCCGCTGTACGGCGACCGCGACTAAGCTTCTTCGCGGGGGTTTACATTCGCATGACCAAAATCACGAAGTCGCTCTTAGTCCTTGCAGTGGGTGGTCTGATGATTGCCGGATCCGCCGCTGCGCAAGATCAGTCCAACACTTCCGGCGCCGGCGCTGGCAAGGTCGATCCCGGCCATCCGCGCGTCAATCAGGTGAATCGGCGTGAGCAGAACCAGCAGAACCGCATCGCCAACGGCGTGAAGAACGACAAGCTGACGCCTGGGCAGACTGCGCGACTGGAAAAGGGCCAACAGCGCCTCCAGAACAACGAAGAGAAAGACATGGCGAAAGATAACGGCCACCTCACGAAGCAGAACCAGAGGCAGCTCAACCGCGAAGCCAATCGTCAGAGCGCCAGGATCTACAAAGACAAGCACCCTGCTGCGAAATAGTGACGAGCCTCCCGAGTTTTGATTTACCAGGGTAGAAGAGAGAGCCGCGCACCTGCGGCTTTTTTCTTTTTCCGGAACGCAGTTAACTTGATGTTCGCCAGAGGGGCGAAAGTGGTAGGCTACCCAATTCCGACTTGGACTCTGAGTCGGGTCCGGCTGAACGGTAGCGCGTCCCTTATAATGACCGGGGCGCTGACGTTTTTTTTGATCACTTCAAGCCGGCTCGCGTTTCCGCTATGGATGTTGACTGCAACAAGGTAAAACCCGGAATCGAAGTCGCGAGCCTGACCGACGTCGGCCGGCAGCGCGCCAACAACGAGGATTCTTTTCTTTACTGGGAACCGGACTCCGAGGAGAGAGTTTCGCCTCAAAGGCCGCCTCGCCGTCATCGCCGATGGCATGGGAGGCTACGAAGGTGGACAGGAAGCCAGCCGCCTTGCTGTCGAGACGGTGCGCCACATCTACGACACCGCGTTTGGCGACGATGCTCAAAATGCTCTGCTCGAATCTTTCTACGCAGCGCACAACAACATCCAGCGGTTCGCCTCCGAGCATCCGCAATTTCACGGCATGGGCACCACATGCACCGCGCTCTCCATCATCGGCCACCGGCTTTATTTTGCCCATGTGGGCGACAGTCGCCTGTACCTGGTCCGCGCGGCCAGCGTTTCTCGCCTGACCCGCGATCATTCCTACGTGGGCCGGCTGGTCGAGAGCGGGATCGTGCGCTCCGAAGACGCGGAGTCCCATCCTCAGCGCCATATCCTGACCGCCGCCCTGGGGTCGGGAAGGGACGTGATTCCTGATAGCCCCCAGTCACCCGTCGCACTGCAAGAGGGCGACGCCCTGGTTCTGTGCACCGATGGCCTTTGGAGCCTGGTCGGCGAGCAGGAATTGGCCAGCGTGATTCGAGCCAACACTCCTCTCGAGGCCTGCCGCGCGCTCGTGAACCTGGCGCTCGACCGCGGCGGCCCTGACAATATCACGCTGCTGGTGTTGCGAGTTTCGGCCTGACGGCATTCCATCCAGCCTGGTTCTCTGAAGTCTCGTCCGTGGGCAAGAAGCTGCATCTTTCCCCGAATGGTGAGCATTTCTCCTGCCTCTAAACTGCAATCCCGTGCACATGGGATTTCCGGTCCGGGCGTCAACGGAAGCTAAGTTTTTCATTTCAAAGGTCAACTTTGTGGGTCCACGTTTGGTCGAATGGAATTTCGCGTGCATTGTCGTTGAACGTCCATAAAGTCTATTATTTAAATCGAGTTAGTGGATTAGGTGCTCATGAAGATCTCCCAAAGACAACTCCAACAGAGAAGCCGTCCGCATCCTTCCCGTGATGGTCGGAGGCCCGAGAGGTGAGCAGACATGTCTTAGCCGGTCTCGCGCTGTGGCTTGCGACGGTGATTGCGGGATGCGCCCAGGGAAGTGCCAACACCATCCGTGTCGGAGCATTTCCCAATATCACGCACGCGCAGGCCATGGTGGGCAAGGCGAATGGCTGGTTTGACAAGGCCATGGGTCCGCAGGTCAAGGTGCAATGGACCAGCTTTAATGCGGGGCCGGCGGCGATCGAGGCGCTGTTTGCCGGCGCCATTGATATGACCTATGTCGGTCCGAATCCGGCGATCAATGGCTATGTCCGCTCCAACGGAGAGGCGCTGCGTGTGGTTGCCGGCGCGGCCAGCGGAGGCGCTTCATTGATCGTGCGCAACGACTCCGGCATCAACAAGCCCGAAGATTTCCACGGCAAGCGCGTGGCTTCGCCGCAATTCGGCAACACGCAAGACGTAGCCCTGCGCAACTGGCTCAAGACTCATGGCATGAAGACCAACGACAAGGGTGGCGACGTGCAGATCATCCCCATGGCCAATCCCGACCAGTTGACGCTGTTTCTCAAGAAAGATCTCGATGCAGCCTGGGCTCCGGAACCGTGGGCGACGCGCCTGATTCACGAAGGCAATGGCCGCCTGTTCGTCGACGAGCGCACGCTCTGGCCCAACGGGCAATTCGTCATCGGCCTGCTCGTCGTCAATACCAAATTCCTGAAAGCTCATCCCGATCTGGTGAAGAACTGGATTCGCGCCAACGTCGAATTGACCGACTGGATCAACGCTCACCCAGCCGAAGCCAAGAAGACTCCTGAACCAGCAAATTCAAGCCGAGACCGGCAAAGCTCTGCCGCCAGTCGTGCTGGACGAAGCTTTCGCCCGCATGCAGGTCACCTACGATCCGCTGCACGCGGCACTCACCACCGCGGCTCAGCAGGCCTTTGACGGTGGCTTCCTCGGGCGGCAGAATGCCCGACCTCTCCGGCCTCTACGATCTCGCGCTTCTCAACCAGGTTCTCGCGGAGAAAGGAAAGAAGGCGATTCAATGAACACCAACGCGCACAAAGTTCCGGCGCGGTTCCCGATTCCCGTCGAACCTCGCCCTTCTGCGCATGCCGGCAGTCCTGCCGGTAAAGTCAGCCTGATCCCAGTCTCACCTTCCGCTCGCGTCGCCTCGCCCCCGGTTCCCAAAGTTGGCCTTAGCGAAATCTGCTTGAGTTACCGCACGCAGACGGGAGAGCGCTTGCTCGCTCTTGACCACATTAACCTTCAAGTGAGCGCTGGTGAGTTCGTCTGCATTGTCGGCCCGTCTGGTTGCGGCAAATCCACCTTGCTGCACCTGATCGCCGGACTCAATCAACAAACTTCCGGCCAGATTCTCGTGGATGGCAAGACCGTACAGGGACCTGGCACCGATCGCATCATGATCTTCCAGGAGCACGCGCTATTCCCTTGGCTCACGGTCGGACAGAACGTCGAATTCGGCATGAAGATGAAAGGCGTCGGCAAGGCCGAACGGGAAGAGAAGACTCGCTACTACCTGCGTCTGGTGCATCTGGCGAAATTCGAAGGCAGCTACATCCATCAGCTCTCGGGCGGGATGCGACAGCGCGTTGCCATTGCCCGCGCCCTCGCCACCGAACCCGATGTTCTGCTGATGGACGAGCCCTTTGGCGCTCTCGATGCCCAGACTCGCGACTTGCTGCACGACGAGTTAGAGCGCATCTGGAGCGAGACGGGACGCACTATCATTTTTGTGACGCACAACGTGCGCGAAGCAGTTCGACTCGGGGAGCGCGTCGTTCTCCTGACCTTCCGGCCCGGCCGCGTGAAAAACGAATTCCCCGTCGAGTTGCCCCGTCCTCGGCACCTGGAAGATCCCGCCGTTGCCCGCGCCGCCCGGGACATTCTCAACGAATTGCGCGACGAGATAAACCGCTCCCTCGAAGTCGAATACAACGAGGGCGTGAAGCCTCGCGTGGAGCCCGGAGTGAAGGGAGACCGAGCATGAAACGCGCCGGCCGCTACCTCATCTTCTATGGCGCGCTCTTCGGCCTGTGGACACTGCTCGCCGAACTCAAGCTCTGGCCGCCCTACCTGTTCCCCACGCCGTGGGGCGTTGGCGAGGCTCTGTATGCCGGATTTCAGGACCACACGTATTGGATCGCCATCCGCGTCAGCATGCAGCGCGTCCTCATTGGCTACGGAATCTCGGTCGTGCTCGGCATGATCCTCGGACTTGGCGTGGCCAGCAACAAGTTCCTGGAAGAAACCATGGGCGGATTGCTGGTCAGCTTGCAGAGCTTGCCCAGCATCTGCTGGTGGCCGCTCGCCTTGCTGTGGTTCGGCCTGAATCAGAACGCCATTCTCTTCGTGGTGGTCATGGGATCGCTGCTGTCGGTGACGCTTGCCATGGAAGATGGCCGCAAACAAATGCCGAAGATCTTTGCCCAGGCTGGACGCAATCTTGGAGCCAGCGGCTTTAAGCTGTTCTGGTACGTGCTTCTGCCGGCGAGTCTTCCGTTCATTGTTTCCGGTCTCAAACAGGGCTGGGCCTTCGCGTGGCGCTCTCTGATTACGGCAGAGATGCTTTATCTGAGCCTGGGACTCGGCCAGGTGCTCATGATGGGCCGCGACTTGAATGACATGAGCGCCGTCATTTCCGTCATGATCCTGATCATCGCTATCGGTTTCATCGTGGATGGCGTCGTTTTCAAAGGAATCGAACGTCGACTGCAAAACAAGTGGGGGCTGACGCCCGCCACCTAATCCTGACTCGCGATCCGCGATCGAATCTCCATCGTCGTAACAGTCGGACCAAAACTAAACTGAAGAGGACAGTCATCATGAAAGCCAGTAAGAACCTGTTGTTCACAGCCCTGACACTGACGGCCCTGACCATCAGCGGCCGGGCGCAAACCGAGACCGCGTCGAATGCTGCTCCGGCCCCCGCCACCGCGTCGGTTCCTGCAGCAGTAACCGCCGCCGACATCCAGGAATTGAAAGACGCTCTCGCGGCCCAGCAACAGCAGATTCGTGAATTGCAGGCGCAACTCGCGAGTAAGGAGCGGGTCGCGCAGCCGGCCGAATCCGCTAAGGTCGAAGCTCCAGTCGCCCCTTCGCCGGCCCCTCAAGCCCAGTCGAGTCCCGACGTGCCGCAGAACCCCGTTCCGCCCCAGGACGCGTCTCGCGCCCAGAGTGTTCGGGCAGGAAGCTCGGACGAACGTATCCGCAACCTGGAACGACAAATCAAGGGCCTCGGCCCAATCTCTTTCAGCGGTGACGTTCGTCTGCGCGGAGAACCGTTCTTTAGAGGGCCGTCCGATGAATCGCTCGCTCGTTTTCGCGGGCGAGTCCGCGTCCGCTTCAATGCCCTCGCTGACCTGGGTGAGCAATTCCGCACGGGCATCACCCTCGCCAGCGGTGACGTCAACGATCCCACCTCCACCAACCAGACTCTCACTGGCTTTTACGCTCGGAAACCTGTGGCTCTCGATCAGGCGTTCGTGGAATTCACGCCCAGGCGGTTCAAGTCCCTTACCCTCGTAGGCGGAAAATTCCGCTATCCCTGGTACAACACCGAGTTGACGTGGGATAAAGATCTGAGCCCGGAAGGCGCGGCGCAGACGCTCGGCTTCAAGCTCGACACGCCGGTGCTGAAACGCATCGCTCTGATTGGCTTTGAACTGCCTTTCGCCGAGGTGGCAAGCACCGTTTCTCCCACCGATAAGAGAATCGATCAGCAGGTCACCTACGGCGGACAGCTGCAGACCGCGTGGCAGTTCGGGCCCCGTGTGACTCTCAGCGCGTATTCGGGCTTCTACGACTACCGGGGAGCCGACTCTGTCGCACTGGCGCTGGCACGCGCCAACAGCAAGAATCCGCAGACTCCGTTCACCGGCCTGCTTCCTCTGGCTTCGGGAAACCCGGTGCAGAATTCGACCTACACTACAACCGCTGCCACCATCATCACCGTCGGCGGCACCACCTATCCCACAGGCGTGACCTTGATCAGCAACGCGCAGTTCGGGTCGAAGTTCGTGTTGTTCGACAACATTGCTCGCTTCGACATCAATACCGGAAGCGAACGCTTCCCGCTCGCGTTCATTGGCGACTATGTCCAGAACATGGGAGCTTGCGGCAATGTTGCCAATATTGCCGCCGCTCCGGCGAACACAGCCACTACGACCTACAAACAGGCCGTGAACGCGCCGTGCTTTTCGAATCAACGTCGTGGTTACTGGGCGGAAGGACGGATTGGCCGTCTGCAAGATAAGGGGGACATGCAGTTCGGGTACACGCACATGTATATCGAGCGGGAGGCAGTGCTGGGGAACTTCAACTACAGCGACATCCGGCAGGGCACGAACGTGACCCAGCATCGCTTTGATGTCTTCTACCAATTCGATCGAAACGTGCAATTGGGTTTCACCGCCCTGGTCGGACGTCCGCTGGCGACGACCGAGCCCTGGCTTTCGCGCCTGCAGTTCGACACGATTTACATCTTCTGATCGCGGATTCTTTCGTCGTCTTTTCGAAATTCACCGCCGGCTCGGTCCTGGCGTACTCTCCTTCCGAGCCGGCGGTGTTAACTTCAGCATCGTCCTTATCCTGATTGCATGGCATAATCGCCCGAGGCGAACCGCTATGAATTCGAGACGCAGGTTCCTTCAGCAGATGTCTTTGGCCGCGCTGGCGGCGGGCGCAACTCGGCCTTTGTTGTCGTGGGCGCTGCCTGGGAGTCAGGCCGGCGCAATCGATCTGCCCGGCGAAGACGGAATGATCGTTCGCTCACTCCGCTTCGTTGATCTTGAAACGCCCGTCGAATACCTCAACACGTGGCTCACACCGGTTCCGCATTTCTTCGTTCGCAACCACATGCATGAACCGAGCGAACTCAACCGCGACGACTGGCGATTGACCGTGGGCGGAGAAGTCGAGAAGCCGATAGCACTCTCGCTCTGCCGAACTCTCGAAGATCGAGACGCACTCCGTGGTGAACACCCTCGAGTGCGCGGGCAACGGGCGAAGCCTGCACCGACCGCAAGTCCCCGGCATTCAGTGGGGCAAAGGCGCGGTGAGCACAGCGCGCTTCTCCGGTCCGCGCTTGCGCGATGTGCTCGAGCGCGCGGGAATCAAACCTACAGGCAAGCACATCATGTTCCGCGGACTCGACGAAGTCCCGGGCAAAGTTCCACCGTTCATTCGGAGCATCCCAGTGAGAAAGCGCTCAACGCCGACACCCTCATCGCCACGCACATGAACGGAGCGCCGTTGACCAAACACCACGGCTTTCCGGCGCGGGCTCTCGTGCCCGGTTGGATTGGCGCAGCGTCGTGCAAGTGGCTCACCGAAATCAAAGTCCTGGACTCAGAGTTCGTGGGGAATTTCATGAGCCCCGGTTACCGTTTTCCCAATCAACCCGGAAAGCCAGGAGACGCTGTCAAGCCCGAAGACACGCATGCGCTGACTGCACTTGAGCGTGAAGTCAGTGATCTCTGGCCCGCTCGATGGGGCCAGCCTCAAGGCCGGCAAGGTCGCCGTCCACGGAGCCGCATGGGCGGGGGAGGCAGACATTGTGAAAGTCGAAGTCTCAACCGACGACGGCGCCGGTTGGAGTCCAGCGAGCCTCGGGCGCGAGCAGGCTCACTATGCGTGGCGCCTGTGGAGCTATGATTGGAAAGCCAAGGGCGGAGACTACACGATCCTCTCGCGTGCCACAGACAGCCAGGGTCGCGTTCAGCCCGCCATGCCGGTATGGAACCCGAGCGGCTATCTGTATAACGCCGCCGATCAGGTGACGATCCATGTTTCGTAAGATCGTGTTGCGTAAGATGAGGCTTGGCTCTGGGAAAGCGTCGTCGGTTCGCGTTCTGGCGCGAGCCCTCCCGGCTGCTATATGTGTGGTTATTGCCTTGGGCAGTAATGTCGGTTCTGGCATTCTCCCAGAAACCAACCAAGACCACCGAGGACCTGCCGCCGGGGCCCATGCAGTCGAAGGCGACTACTTCCTGCCTGGAGTGCCACGAGGCGCGAATCATCCTGCAGCAACGCCTCAGCAAAGCGGCATGGACCAAGGAAGTGGACAAGATGGTGAAGTGGGGAGCGGTAGTGGACGCGAACGATCGCGACGCGCTGATCGACTACCTAAGCACCAACTTCAAGCCAGATCGGCCAGCCTACGAACCGGTGCGGACTTCGTCGGGAAACGGCGACGCGGCGAAGAAGGCGAAGTAAAGACAGCCCAAAAAGCAAAGCGCCACCGACCCAGTGTCCCTGCAAGGCTTCTGACACTACGGCAGCGCTGCCCATTTCAGAGCCCAAACTATTGGGAAGTATAAGAAATGGGGATGCACTCCTGATAGTGCACAGTTAGGTACCGATGGGTTAATACCCGGCAAGTACTCGGGGTTAAGGCCCTGCGGGCTTGGGGTCTTCGTTCTCTTCTTCCCTCTTTTCCGGGCGCAGCAGGGGAAACAGATCACGTCGCGGATGGTGTGCGAGTCGGTGAGGAGCATGCACAGGCGGTCGACGCCCACGCCCACGCCGCCCGCCGGCGGCATTCCGTAGGAGAGGGCGCGGATGTAGTCTTCATCCATCTGGTGCGCTTCGTCGTCCCCGCGCTCGCGTTCCTTCAATTGCGCCTCGAACCGGCGGCGCTGGTCTTCGGGATCGTTGAGTTCGCTGAAGCCGTTGGAGATTTCCATCTGCCCGGCGTAGATTTCCAAGCGCTCGGTCCAATCGGGCTCGTCGGGCTTCTGCTTGGAGAGCGGGGAGACGGCGGTAGGAAACTCGTAAATGATCGTGGGCTGCGTGAGATGTTCTTCGGCTGCAGCCTCGAAGAGCGCGGCAATCGTTCTTGCCCGCGGGCGCGTTGGGATCGAATGCCATGTGCGCGTGCGCGGCGTTGAAACGCTCCACCAGTTTCTTCACAC
Source organism: uncultured Acidobacteriaceae bacterium (assembly GCA_963819145.1). Taxonomy (GTDB): domain Bacteria; phylum Acidobacteriota; class Terriglobia; order Terriglobales; family Acidobacteriaceae; genus Sulfotelmatobacter. The sequence continues at coordinate 143,417 of CAWFVB010000040.1, read as the reverse complement.
GGTCGTTGCGAGAGAAGTCGCTCATTTCGGGCTTTGCGCCGGCTGCTTCGGGCCAGTAATGAATGATGGCCTCGCGCATGGTCATGCGGTGCCAGTTTGCCCAGTCAATTTCCTGCTCGCCCCACTTTGATTTTCGTGCTGCCGTTGACGTCTTTCGCGGCCTGCGTGATGATCTCCTGCGTCAGATCCATGATGCCTTGATAGTCGGTGTAGGCCTGATAGAACTCGAGCATGGTGAACTCGGGATTCCAGCGCCAGCCGAGACCTTCGTTGCGGAAGTTGCGATTGATCTCATAGACGCGATCGAGTCCGCCGACCACCAGCCGCTTCAAGTAAAGCTCGGGCGCGATGCGCAGGTAGAGATCCATGTCGAGCGTGTTGTGATGAGTGACGAAGGGCCGCGCCACGGCGCCGCCGGCGATGGGCTGCATCATCGGGGTTTCGACTTCGATGAAACCGTGGGCATCGAGCGTGCGGCGCATCGACTGCACCAGCTTGCGTGCGCTTCAAGAAAACTTCGCGCACTTCCGGATTCATGACCAGATCGACGTAGCGCTGGCGGTAGCGCAGTTCGACGTCGGTCAGCCCGTGCCACTTTTCGGGCAAGGGCAAGAGGTCTTTGCTGAGGAAAGTGATCTCTTCGACATGGATGGTCAGTTCGCCGGTGCGGGTGCGGAACAGATATCCGCTGACGCCGATGTGGTCGCCGAGGTCGAGCAGCTTGTAGAGCTCGAATCCCTTGTCGCCAACGGCATCTTTCTTGACGTAAATCTGCAGCCGCTGCCCGCCCTGCTGCAGATGAGCAGAAGCCGGCCTTGCCCATGAGGCGAATGGCCATGATGCGGCCGGCCACGCGCACGTTGACGCGCGGGTTTTCCAGTTCTTCGGCGGTCTTTGCGGAGTAGTTCGCCAGAATCTGCTGGACGGTGTGAGTGAACTCGTATTTGCTGCGGTACGCGGATTGACCGAGCGCTTCAATCTGTTTCAGTTTCTCGCGTCGCAGTTCGTAGATGTTGTCGTCGAGTGCCAATTGTGTCCTTCTGTTTCGTGGGAGTGTGGAAGGGAGATTATAAACAATCCGTTCGAGCGGACGGCGATGGCTGTGCGGGTTTGGCATATTCCGTGATCCGCTCGAAATGGCGAGTTGGCGGCAACTCGCCCCAAACGATTCGGGGGCAGCCCCAAAATCAGAATGCGGAAGGCCCGCTAGACCGCTGCGTGGTTGTACCAACGAAGGACGCGGAGAGCGCGAAGGGTGTTCCAGCGGCTGGCGCTGGCGACGGCGGTTTCCATTTGCAAAGGAATATGTTCGGAATGCAGGTGGTTGAGCGGCCAGCGACCGTTTTGGTGGCGGCGCTCGGTCAAGACCGCGATGGCGTCACGGAGGCGCCGGTCGGGTTTTGTGCCGGCTTCGCGCAGATAGTCGAGGCCGCGCAAGACGTCGTAGTGCCAGAAGGTCGGGTAGGAAAAACGGAGCCAGCGTTTGTCGATGACTTCGCCGGTGCGAAGCGAGCGAAACATGCCGCGCTCGATCAGATAGTTTTCCCCGCGCTTGCGGGCCCTGGTGACGGCTGCCGACCTACGGCCTGCCCGCTCGTAATCGAGCAGCCCTTCCAGCACGCAAATGGTGGTATGGAACGAGGAGCGCTTGCTTTTGGGGCGCTTCGGGCTTTCCTCGGTCGCTTCGCAGTTCCAGCCGCCATCTGCGAGTTGTTCGTCAAGAAGTTGATTGGCCAGCGCGCGGTTCGGTTCTTTGAAATACGAGCCGATGCCGAGGATCCTGCCATTGATGCAGGGTTCGGTTTCGCCGCAAAGAAAAGGCCGATTGTTGAGCGGCTTAAACACGAGCCGCTTATGGACGCGGTCGATCATTTTGCGAGCCTGCTTGCAGGCCGGGTCGAGACCGAGATCCTTTAAGACTACGAGACTGTAGAGGGTAACGAGCAAGCCTCGGTCCTCGTGCGGACCGCCCCAGTTGCCGGCAGGAGACTGGAGTGCGAGAAGTCGGGCTCCCCAGCCCTCGGTTGCCACGCGAGAGCGTTCGGCCGCAATCCGGTTGGGAGCCTCCCCTGTGAGGTCGCGCATAACTTGCCAACGGATGGCCGGGTCAGAGTCGAGGAGCCACTTAAGGAGCGCGGGCCGGGGCGCGCAATCGTCTAGCCGCATTGCTGTGTTATAGCACGCGGTGCGGATGTACTGACTCGTCAGCTTGGGGCGATGTCAGTGCTCACCGCTGCGCGCTACCGCGGGTAAAAAGCTGGCGCCAGTTGATGACTAACTGCGGTACAAACAGCGCGCAGATGACCAGGATCCAGTCCAGGCGCTCGGCTCCCGCATCGCTGACAGGGGCGACGATGGGGATGGCCAGGATGACACGGCTGACGACAAAAATAAGGGTGATCGCATAGCTTCTCATCATCCACTGCCGGTGAACCTCGAAATTTCGGTTACGGGCTGCGAGAAACGCGAGCAACGTCGTCAGACCCCAGAGCGATGCCTGCGCTGCCGTTTGCACCGACATGATCGGCAGAGCGTGGGTGAATGCCAGATAGATCGCTACCGGAGCCGCAACCAGAACCCCCGCAATATAGAAACGCCCGATCAGCCGATGAAGAGCGGGACGAGATTGGCGCAACCTGGTAGAAAACTGGAGGGCGCCGAGAACCAGAGCGGTGGCGCCCCCCATTGCGTGGGCGAAGAGCTTCCAGCGGACTGGGTAGAAAAACTTCCAGGTACCCGACTGATGATCGAAGATGAATTTTTCGTCATGGTAGAGAATGAACAAAAAGGCGAGGCCCAGCACGAAGAACACAGCATGCTTGGCGGAGAATCGGCGGTTGGCGCGCAGCGGCGTAATGGACGTACCCACGAAAGGCGACCAGAGACCTCGTTTTCAGTGCGCTAAGGGTGAACCCTTGGGGCCCTGACGGTGTCAGGCGCCTGTAAATTCGGTGTCAAGAATTGTCACGCAGGCAGAGTAAGACCAGAATTTCGAGCGATGGCTCGAGAAACTACTCGTAGCGCAGAGCCTCGATGGGATCGAGGCGCGAGGCGCGGACGGCCGGGACCATGCCACTCACAAGGCCCACTACGGTAAGGATGAGCGTGGCGACCAGCAAAGTGCCAGGAGCGATGATGAGACGTACGTCGCCGCCTTCGGCGTTCTTGGCCATGGCGCTGTAGAGGGTGAGGCGTCCGACGGAAACCGAGACGGCGTAGGCGAGAAGGACGCCGAGCAGTCCGCCGATGAAAGTGATGGTGAGGGATTCGGCGAGGAACTGAAAGAGGATGTGACTGCGGCGAGCGCCGAGGGCTTTTTCGACGCCAATCTCACGGGTACGCTGGGTCACCGAGACGAGCATGATGTTCATCAGGCCGACTCCACCGATGCCGAGCGTGAGGGTGCCGATGAAACCCAACAGAATCTTGAGGCCGAGCGTAATCATTTCGAACTGGTGAACCTGCTCCATGAGGTTAAAGACGTAGAGAGCGCGGTGGTCGGTGGGATTGAACTTGTGTTCGGCGGCCATAACGGCGCGGACGGAGTGTTCCAGATCTTCGTAGGCAGGAGTCTCGTAGTTGAACCAGACAGTGTCGAGGTAATGCGTATCTTTGATCTCGCTCATGGTCGTGAACGGGACGTAGACGACACGGTTCACGTTATCATCGCCGGCCTGCATTTTGGCGGTAAGGACTCCGATTACTTCAAGGCTGACGCCGTCGACGCGGATGTGCTCGCCCAGGGCGTTGCGTCCGGAGAAGAGTTTTTCCTTGGCCTCGGAGCCGATGACGCCGACATGGGCATGCTGGATTTCATCTTGCGAGTTGTAGAAGCGGCCCTGCGCCAGAGTAAGAGCGCGGATGGCGAAGACGTTGGGATAGTTTCCGGTCACGCTGAAAGGGAAGGTTCGCGTTTCGTACTGGACGTTAGAGCGCTTGCCGACTTCGGGAGTGATATGAGTGATTTGCGGAATGTTGGCGGTGAGCGTGTCCACGTCGTCGAGGGTGAAGCGGACAAGCGCTCCGGCCTTCTGGCCTCCCGCCTGCATGGAACTGCGACCGGGGACGACGATCATCATCCTGGTGCCGAAGTTGGCGAAGATGTTGGCGCAGGCTTGACCGAAGCCGTTACCGTAGGCAAGCAGCAGGACAACCGTGGCGATGCCCCAGGCCATGCCGAGCATGGTGAGGGCGGTGCGGCGACGGTTGTGCCGCATGGCGCCGTAGGCTTCCTGAAGTAGATCGCGAAGCATTCCGTTCCCTCAGGCCTTACTAAGGTTGATCTTACTGGTCCGGACCTTGATAACTCCAGCCTCGGTAACTCCAGCCTTACTCTTGTCGTAGGGCATCCACTGGTTGCAGCATGGCGGCTTTGCGAGCGGGATAGAGTCCGGCAACCACACCGGCGAGTGTCAGGCTGCCGATCGCGAGTATTGCGGAGGCGGGCACCAGCTTGGGAGGATCGAAATTTCCCGGTCCCTGCTGCATGCCGAGCAGGGCCATGAGCGCGCCGGCCATCCCCATACCGATCAGGCCGCTGAAGAAAGTAAGGAGCGTGCCTTCCAGAAAAAACTGGACCAGGATGCTGTGGTTGGTGGCGCCCAGGGCTTTGCGCAACCCGATTTCGCGGGTGCGCTCGGTGACCGCCACGAGCATGATATTGATAACTCCGATGGCGCCCAGTGCGAGGGTGACGATGCCGACCGTGCCCAGAAACAAGTTCATGGCGTCGAAAATCTTGCCCATCATCTGAGCCTGCTCGACGGTGTCGAGGTTTTCGAAGGCGTCGTCGTCATGGTAGTCAAAGCCGTGATTGCGGGCGATGATCTTGCGGACGTCTTCCTTGGCGAGCAAGTGTTCGGCTGGAACGCGCGGCTGATAATTGATGAGAGAAATTGAATTCTGGTGGTTCTCGCCCTTGAGAGGAAAGTACGTCGCCATGACGCGGAAGGGAATGTAGCCGCGCATGTTGGTCAGGTTCTCGTCGCCGCGGCCGATGCGCTTGACGGTGCCGATGACCTCAAAGCGGACATCATTGAGAAGGACGGTGGCGCCGACGGCCGGCCGGCCGGGGAAGAGGTTCCGGGTGAGTTCGTCGCCGAGGACAATGACATTGCGCCGCTGATATTCATCCAGATCGTTGAGCCAGCGCCCTTGCTGGATGGGGAGGAAGCGGATGTCGCTGTACTGGGGTTCGACGCCGGCAATCTGGCCGTTGGCGCTGGCAAATTCGCTGACCGCGTGAACGTCGTCGCGCGAGAGCAGGGGCGAGGCATTGCGCACGTGGGGAGCTTCCTTGCGGATGTCGGCGTAATCCTGATAGGTGAGGAGATAGTTGCGGGCGGAGTTCATGCTGCCGACCACAACCGGAGCGCGACCGGGGAAGACGAACATGATGTCTTCACCGAATTCGGAGAGGCCGCGTTTGTTGCCGGAGCGGAAGCCTTCGCCCAGGCCGACGAGCAACAGCAGCGATCCCACGCCCCAGGCAACGCCGAACATCGTGAGGAAGGAACGCAGCTTGTGGGCCCAGAGGGTGCGGAAGATCTCGGCGAAGATGTTGAGGATCATTCGCATGAATCAGGGGATATTGTACCTCCGCCGCCGCTGCGGGTTGACTTAGAGGTGGTACCGTGGTACATTGGTACACATGACAAACGATTCGAAACTGGAAGTGGAGCGGGTGCAGACCGGGGTGCGCATGGAGAAGCGAATCCTGAAAGTGCTCAAAGCCTTTGCCGAGTATCACGACATGACGCTGGGGGACGTGCTGGAGGGCATCGTGCTGCATGCGTTTGACGGCAAGACGCCGTTCAGCCCAGCCTCGCTCGAGCGCATTCGCGAACTGAAGAAATTCTACGAACTCGATCTCGACTCGAGCGCAAGCCACCGGCTCAAGGAGATTAAAGCCAAGGCCCCACGCAGGAAGACAGCAGAGAAATAAAGGAGAGCGGGATGAGTTCTGTACAAACGAAACTGGGATTGACGATCTTGCAGTGGGCGCTGGGGGTGGTGATCCTGATCGAGGCGGTGATGTTCGTGCTGCCCGGTGCAGCGCATGATTTCGCTCGCACGCACATGCCGGGGTTCGTGCGGATGGTGCTCGGATTCGGGGAGATCATCGGCTGCGTGCTGCTATTGATTCCGCGAACATCGATTCGTGGAGCGTGGGTGTTGGTGGCAGTGTTCGTGATGGCCATCCTGCTTCACCTGCTGCATGGGATGTACGGGGTGGGGAATCTGGTGATCTACACCGCGGCGGCGCTGGCGATCGCGATCGGGAAAGGCTAGAGCATGAGCAACGAGAAACTGATTGAAGCGTTCGAAACCGACACGCTGCCGGGGGATTCGTTTCACCACGCAGACCATGTGCGGCTGGCATTCGCGTATCTGTCGCGATATCCGGTGCTGCAGGCGCTGGAAAAATTCGCGAGCGCGCTCAAGCGCTTTGCGGCAGAGCGGGGGAAGTCGGATCTTTATCACGAGACCATCACCCATGCTTATTTCTTTCTGATCCGGGAGCGGATGGCGCGCGGCGCGGGCGCGGAATGGGACGAGTTCGCGCGCGACAATGCCGACTTGTTTGCGTGGAAAGGTGGAGTGCTCAATCGCTACTATCAAGAGGCAACGTTGAAGTCCGAACTGGCACGGACCGTATTTCTCTTCCCCGACAAATGCTTTTGAGTTACCAGCCCATCTGGCGCATCCGCTCGAGGATGAGCGCGCTGTAGCTGTTCATGCGGTCGGGGCGTCGTCTGAGGGGAGCCGGGAGAATCGCGGCGAGGCGTGCCGCTTGCTGTCGGCCGATTTCCCGGGCCGCGGTCCCGTAGTAATAACGGGACGCCGCCTCAGCACCATAAATCCCCGGACCCCATTCGACCACGTTGAGGTAAATCTCCAGAATGCGGCGCTTGCCGAGGACGAATTCGGCCACCGGCACCAGCGTGAACTCCGCGCCCTTGCGAAGGACGGAGCGGCCTGTTCCGAAGAATAAGTTTTTGATGAGTTGCTGCGTAATGGTGGATGCTCCACGAGAGCGGCCACCCTCCAAATCGTCTTCAGCGGCGATTTGGATCTGCTCCCAATCGAACCCATGGTGCTGGTAGAAGCGAGCGTCCTCAGCCGCGACGACGGCGTGCTGGAGGTCGGGTGAGATCTGGTTGAGCGGAATGAATTTGTACCGTTCGCGATACGGCGTGTGGCGAATCCAGGCCTGGAAACGGCGCTGCATGTGCACCGCGGTTGAAGGCGGGTCAATCCACCGGGCGGCCAGGAGGGTCAGAGAGGCGAGCGCCCAAACAAGCGCCAGCCCGATGACAAGCCACCGGACGAAGCTCCGGAGGGCCAGGGGGAAGCGTCTTGGCGGCGCGACTTCTGGGCGTATGTCTGGACTTGCGGCCACTTCAGAATGATACCCGGGCGATCACTCGCACCCCTTACAATGGGGGACTTATGAAAAAACTTCTGCTGATTCCTATCGTGGTGACCCTTCTGTTGTCTCACGCGCAGAGTGCGGACAACCGCACTGGCGACGACGTTCTCCGCGCCATGCATGACCGGTACAAGTCTTCGTGGTACCAGACGGTTACGTTCACGCAGAAGAGCACCACCTATAAGGAAGACGGCACCAGCACGGCGGAGACCTGGTACGAGGCAGCGCTGCTGCCCGGGAGGTTGCGCATTGACATCGGGCCGCCGGCAAACGGCAACGGATTCGTGCTGGTGGACGGGAACGTGACCATCCTGAAAGATGGAAAAATTACGGGTACGCGGAAGTCCGTCAACATTCTGCTCGTTCTGGGATTCGATGTTTACCAGCAGGATCCCGAGACCACGATCGGAGTGGTGAAGGGCGAGGGCTTTGATCTGTCGAAGGTGCGTGAAGACACGTGGGAAGGGCATCCTGCGTACGTGGTCGGGGCCGACAAGGGAGACCTGACGTCGAAACAATTCTGGGTGACGAAGGATACGCTGCTGTTCGTTCGCGTGATTGAGCCGGCGAAGAGCGATCCGAAGAAACTGAACGACATTCGCTTTACCGACTACCGGCAGTTGGCGGGAGCGTGGATCGCGGCACGGGTCGAGGTTTATTCCGACGAAAAGAAAGTGTTTTCCGAGGACTACACCGAGATTCTGGCGAACGTGAAACTGGAACCGGCGGTGTTTGATCCGGAAAAGTTCAGTGCTACGCATTGGGAAAAACCGTGATGCCGGCGTCACGGTGATTCGCGGTGTCGAACCGGCTCTACAAATTTGCTTACGGACGCTCCTGCGGCAGTAGAATGAACGCGTCATTCCTTCACATTCTTGCAGTTCAGGACGTGGTCCATGGTTCATCTCAAAGTAAACGGAAAATCTCAGACCTTTGACGGCGATCCGGAGATGCCGCTGCTGTGGTACGTGCGCGACATTCTTGGACTGACCGGGACGAAATTTGGCTGTGGAATGGCGTTGTGCGGCGCGTGCACGGTGCTGCTGAACGGCAAGGCGATTCGGTCGTGCACCAGGCAGATGGGCACGGTGGATGGCGCGGAGATCACGACCATTGAAGCGATTTCGGCCCGGGGACCCCATGCCGTGCAGAAAGCCTGGGAAGAAGTGAATGTGCCGCAGTGCGGGTATTGCCAGCCGGGACAGATCATGCAGGCGGTGTCGCTGCTGGGATCGAAGCCCAAGCCGACCGACGACGACATTGATACGGTGATGTCGGGGAATATATGCCGGTGTGGAACTTACCAGCGCATCCGGGCCGCGATCAAGGAAGCGGCGAAGGAGACGGCATGATTGATATCGAGGAGAGTGGCGTGGAAGAGATCAGTATCGAGAACGTGACGCGGCGGAAGTTCCTGCAAGGAGTGCTTTCGACTAGCGCGTTTGTGATCTGCGTATCAAAGTCTCCGCTTCTGGCAAAGAGTGCAGATAGGGCATCCCTCGCGACCTTAGGGACGGGCTCGACTGAGTCGGGCGGCCTGGCAAGCGTTGGAGCAACGGCGTTTCATCCGGGCATCTTCGTGGGGATTCAGACGGACGGCATGGTGTACATCGTGGCTCACCGGTCGGAAATGGGGAACGGAGTGCGGACCAGTCTGCCGCGGATTCTGGCCGACGAACTCGATGCGGACTGGAGCCGGGTGCAGGTGATCCAGGGTGACGGCGATGCGGCGTATGGGTCGCAGGATACAGACGGCTCGCATTCGGTGCGCGAATTTTTCGATGTGCTGCGCGAAGCCGGGGCGACTGCGCGTTTGATGCTGGTGCGAGCGGCGGCGCAGAAGTGGGGAATTCCTGAGTCGCAGTGCGTGGCAGATCCGGTGCACTTCGTTACCGACCGCAGCGCGAAGCGCAAGATTGGATATGGCGAGCTCGCGGCCCTTGCAGCCACGCTGCCAGTGCCGAAAAAAGAAGAGTTGAAGTTCAAGTCTCCGCAGGATTGGCGGTATATCGGGAAAGCGGCGGCGGGTTTTGATGTGCAGGACATTTGTTCGGGCAAGCCGCTGTTCGGAATGGATGTGCGCGTGGATGGGATGCTGTATGCCGCGATCGCGCATCCGCCGGTGCTGGGAGGAAAAGTCAAGTCTCTCGACGAAGCGGCCACGCTCAAGGTCACCGGAGTTCAGAAGACGATCGCGATCGATCCGTTCAAGCCTCCGCATGCATTTCAGCCCCTCGGCGGAGTGGCAGTGATTGCGGACAATACCTGGGCGGCTTTCAAGGGACGCAACCGGCTGCAAATCGAGTGGGACAACGGAGGCAATGCGTCCTACAACTCCACCGGCTATAAGAAGGAACTGCAGCAGGCGGCGCGGCAGGCGGGGAAAGTCGTGCACGCAGTGGGCGACGTTGACGCTGAGTTTGCCAAGGGCGGGAAAATGATCGAGGCAGAATATTTTGCTCCGCACCTGGCGCATGCCTCGATGGAACCTCCAGTGGCGGTCGCGGATGTGCAAGGGGAGAAGGCGACGGTGTGGGCTCCGACACAGGATCCGCAAGGACTGCAGGAGCAGGTTGCGAAGGCGCTCGACATCAAGAAGGAAAATGTTGTTTGTCATGTAACGTTTCTCGGCGGTGGATTTGGGCGGAAGTCGAAGCCCGACTTCGCGGTGGAAGCGGCTGTTCTTTCGAAGAAAACCGGTAAGCCGGTGAAAGTGATTTGGAGCCGTGAAGACGATATAAAGTTCGACTACTTTCACTCCGTGGCCGCGATGTACGTGAAGGCTGCGGTTGACGAGAAAGGAATGCCGAAAGCGTGGCTGCAGAGGTCAGTGTTTCCACCGATCGGATCGACGTTCGACAGCAATGCCGTGTACGGCGGCGCGGGCGAAATGTCGATGGGATGGAGCGTTGTGCCGTTCGATGTGCCCAACTTCCGCTCTGAGAATGGACAGGCGGTGGCGCACGTGCGCATCGGCTGGCTGCGGTCGGTGGCGAACATTTATCACGCGTTCGCCGTGCAGTCATTTGCGAACGAACTGGCTTACGCGGCGGGCCGTGACCCGTATGACTACCTGCTTTCGCTGATTGGACCGGCGAGGACGCTCGATGTTGGACCGCAAGGACCTCCGGGGACCGGGGAAAAATATCCCTACGATCTGGGACGGCTGCGGCACGTGGCGGAATTAGCCGCGGAAAAAGCGAACTGGGGCAAGAAGAAAGCGGGCAAAGGAACCGGCATGGGTATTGCGGTGCATCGCAGCTTCTTCACCTATGTTGCGTCGGTGGTGGAAGTCGAAGTGGATGAACAGGGCACGATCCGCATTCCGCATGTCACGACGGTGGTAGATGCTGGGATCGTCGCGAACCCGGAGATGGTGCGGCAGCAATTTGAGGGCGCGGCGGTATTCGGAACCAGCATCGCGCGCACGGGAGAAATCACGGCGAGTCACGGTGCGGTGGACCAGTCGAATTTCTTCGACTATCCCGTGGCTCGCATGAACGACGCTCCGTACCAGGTGGATGTGCACGTCGTAGAGAGCAGCGCACCGCCGGCGGGCGTCGGAGAGCCGGGCGTGCCCCCGATTGTTCCTGCGATTTGTAACGCTGTGTTTGCTGCGACCGGAAAACGGGTGCGGGAATTGCCGCTGACGCGGAATGGATTTTCGTAGGCAAATGCAAAGGAAGAACGGAGGAAGACCTTAAGGAGTGGCTTGAACCTTGGGCTTTTCGGCGCTAGTATGACTTCCTCTGCGATTTGAGGAGCTGAATACACTCATGCCGCAAAACTACGTACCGATTTTTATATTCATCGCGATTGTTGGCTCGCTGCTGCCGATCACGTTGCTGCTGGCCAAGCTGGTACGGCCTTCGAATCCCAGCAAGACTAAGCTCATGCCGTACGAATGCGGCATTGATCCCATCGACAGCGCTCGCGGACGCTACACCGTTCGCTACTACATTGTCGCGATCCTGTTTGTGGTGTTCGACGTGGAAACGATTTTCTTGTTTCCGTGGGCGGTGAAGTTCAAGGCGTTCGGGCTGTTTGGCCTGTTCGAAATGCTGATCTTCCTTGCGATTCTGATTGTGGGGTACATCTGGGTGTGGAAGAAGGGCGCGCTGGAATGGGTCTAACCCCGGGAACGGGGGCGAGACGCCCGCGCGACAGCAGGCAGGACGGCGGGTCTACGTAAGAAGATGCCAGCAATGCCCGACAATGCGATGGACTGTTCTCCCGCTGAGACCTTTACTGCCAGCCGCTGGACGCAGGGGAATTTCTTTTTTCCGACGCGTCTTGTCGTCAGCCCGCAGCGGGTGGCGCGCGTGAAGTCGCGGATGTTCGGCAGCAACGAAGAGAGCATCGCCATGTCGAAGATCGCCTCCGTGCACATCAACACGGGCGTGTTCTGGTCCGAGATTGTCATTGAATCGACGGGCGGGACTGATCCCATCACCAGCCATGGACACCGAAAGGCGGATGCGCAGCGCATCCGCGAGTTGATCGAGGCTTACCAGGCGCAATCGCGCGTGTAGCAGTGTTCCAGAAAATTCGCGGCGGGCCTGTGAACGAGGGAGGGGACTCGCGAAATTTACAATTCTTTCCGCCGGCCTCGTTGACACCATTCTCTCAAGCTGATAAAAGTTAACGTTCTCTGCAACGCAAACTGGGCCGGAGGTTTGTGCCTTCGCGAGCTATGCCGGACGAAACCAAATCTCCCTCTTCGCCGCCGCCGGAAGGTGAACCGAAGCCGACGGCGGATCAGCCCGCGACAGCGGGTGGAGTAAAACCACCCGCTCCCGCATCGGCTCAATCGGAAACGAAAGCGCTCCTGCGCCGCAATTCCTCCGAAGCCAGCGGCCGCCGCCCCCGCCGCTGCCAAACCTGCCGCCGCCCGCAAAACCTGCCGTCCCCGTACCGACACCCTGGGACTCGCCGATGGTCGCGAAGTTCAAGCGCGAATATGGTTCCGGGATTGAGCCGCTGACCCATCTCGGGCAGAACTACATGGTGGTGGACCGGTCGCTGATTCCCGAGATTCTGCAGGTCCTGCGCAATGAAGAGCAGTTCGACTACTGCGTGGACATCACCGCGGTGCATTATCCGAAGCGCGAAAAGCAATTTGACGTGGTCTGGGTGCTGTACTCCTTCGCGCGCAACGAGCGCATCCGGGTGAAGACGCGGATTCGCGATGGGGAGAACATTGCCAGTTCCGTGCCGATCTGGGCGACGGCCAACTGGCTGGAGCGGGAAGTCTTTGACATGTTCGGCATCAAGTTCGACGGGCATCCGGATATGAAGCGGATTTTGTTGCCCGATGGCTGGAAGGGACATCCGCTGCGGAAGGACTACGGGATTTTGCAGCAAGATAATGAGTGGGTGCAGATCAATTTGGGGATTGAGAGCGGGCAATAAATATTCAATGACCGACCCGAACGCACTCTCGCCGCTCGATCTGGAAACGCCGGACAAGACGTTTCTGGATGCGAACGAGCTCGTCATCAACATGGGGCCGCAGCATCCGGCGACGCATGGGGTGCTGCGCGTCATTTTGCGGCTGGACGGCGAAAAAGTGCTGGGGCTCGAGTGCGTGATCGGGTACCTGCATCGCGGCGTCGAAAAGATTGCGGAGAACCGCACCTACACGATGTTCAATCCGTACGTCGACCGCATGGATTACGTGGCCGCGGTCTCAAACGGGCTGGGATACTGCGAGGCGGTCGAAAAGCTGCTGAGCGTGGAAGCGCCGCCGCGGGCGCAATACATCCGCGTGATTCTGACCGAACTGAACCGCATTGCGAGCCACCAGCTCTGGCTGGGGACGCATGCGCTCGATATTGGCGCGATCACGCCGCTGTTTTATACCTTCCGCGACCGGGAAGAGATTCTCAAGATTTTCGAAAAGTATTGCGGCGCGCGGCTGACCACGCACGCGTTTCGCATTGGCGGGCTGCAGTACGAGACGTATGACGGGTTCGAAAAGGACGTGAAGAACTTCGTCAACTTTGTGAAACCGAAGATCGATGAGTACGAAGAGCTGCTGACCACGAACCGCATCTGGCTGGAACGGACCAAGGGCGTCGGCATGATTTCCGGCAAAGACTGCATTGCGCTAGGCGTGACTGGGCCGGTGCTGCGGGCGAGCGGCGTGAAGTGGGACATTCGCAAGGCGCAGCCCTACGCCAACTACAAGAATTTTGATTTTGAAATTCCCACTGGGCAGCACGGCGACACCTATGACCGGTACCTGGTGCGCATGGTCGAGATGCGGCAGTCGCTGCGCATTATCGAGCAGGCCGTGGAGGGAATTCCAGAAGGGCCCGATCATGGCCAAAGTGCCGAAGGTGATGAAGCCTCCGGTGGGCGAGATTTATCACTCCATCGAAGCGCCGAAGGGCGAGCTGGGATATTTCATCGTCAGCGACGGATCGACGCAGCCTTACCGCATTCGCGTGCGGCCGCCGTCGTTCGTGAACCTGCAGGCGCTGGACGTGATGTGCCGCGGCCAGCTGGTCGCCGACGTGATCGCCGTGATCGGCACGCTCGACATCGTTCTCGGCGAGGTAGACCGCTGATGCACGAGTTCATTCAGTACATCCAGTCCTATCTCGAGCAGCGATCAGACGCCCGGCGGCGCGGGAAATATGTTCTGGGCCACGGTTTACATTCTGCTGGTCTTCGTCGGGCTCTCCGTCGCCGTCATCGCGATGAACTGGCTGGAGCGCAAGATTCTCGCGCACATGCAGGTGCGCCTGGGGCCCATGCGCGTGGGGCCGCACGGCCTGCTGCAGCCGATTGCCGACGCCATCAAGTTGCTGCTGAAAGAAGACATCATCCCTGCCGAAGCCGACGCGGTCGTCTTCTGGGTCGCGCCGTTCATTGTGGTGCTCGCGGCGTTCACGGTTTTTGTTGTGGTGCCCTTCGGGCCCACGCATGCCATTACCGACATGAACATCGGCATCCTCTTTATGCTCGGCGTGTCGTCGCTGAGCGTGCTGGGCATCGTGACGGCGGGATGGGCGTCGAACTCGCACTATCCGCTGATTGGCGCGCTGCGCTCGAGCGCGCAGATGGTTTCGTATGAAGTGGCGATGGGACTGGCGGTGGTCTCGGTCATCCTGATGACCAGCCTCAACGCCGCAAGGCACGGGCACGCTGAGCATGATCGGGATCGTGCAGGCGCAGCAGGCGCAGGGCAGTCTGGTTCATCTTCAAGTTCTTCCCGCTCGGGCTGATCGGATTCTTCATCTTCGCCATCGCCATGGTCGCCGAGACCAACCGGGCGCCGTTTGATCTGCCGGAAGCCGAATCGGAACTGACCGCGGGATTCCACACGGAGTACAGCGGGTTCCGCTGGTCGTTGTTCTTCCTGGCGGAATACTCGGCGATGATCGCGGTCTCGTCGATCGCGGTCACCCTGTGGCTGGGCGGATGGCTGCGGCCGTTTCCGAACTCGCTGACCGGCTCGACTTGGGAGTCTGATCTTCTCGCTCTTTCCTGGAATCACTTTTCTGCGTTTGCGGCGATGTGTTTCTACAACACGGCGCGCATGCCGAAGCATCCGCTGTTCAGGATTCAGACGATGGGGCTCGCGGGATTCGGCGTGGTGCTGGCTCTGATCGGGCTGGTTCTGTTCATCCCTGCCGTGCGCGTCCGGGTGGCCGATATTTTCTGGTTCTGCGGCGAAAGTTGCCGCGTTCATGTACCTGTATATCTGGTATCGTGGCACGTTCCCGCGTTACCGCTTTGACCAGCTCATGAAAGTAGGATGGAAGATTCTGCTGCCGATGGGCCTGGCGCTTCTGATATGACCGCCGTTGTGGGCATGCGGACGGAACTGTGGGCAGAGTTGCAGGGAGTGTTGCACCAATTATGAATCCTCCGGTAGCAACGCCGTTCTTCTTTTATCTGCTCGCCGCGACGATGATCATCGGCGGCATCCTGGTGATCACGCGCAAGAACGCGGTGCATTCGGCGATGGCGCTGATCACGACGCTGCTGGCGCAGGCCGGGCTCTACCTGATGCTCTATGCTCCGTTCGTCGCTGGCGTGCAGATCATTCTTTATGCGGGCGGCATCATGGTGCTGTTCCTGTTCGTGATCATGCTGATCTCGATCGAGCGGGCGATGAAAGAGCGCCAGTTCAACAAGCAATGGCTGGTCGGGATCGTTGCGGCCGCGGCGCTGGGCGGGCTGTTCATCGCGGTCTACACGAAAGGACAAGACGCTTTTTCCCGAAGGCCGATCATGACTTACGGCGAAAGGGGGAACACGCAAGCAGATCGCGGCGCTGCTGTTCGATCAACGCGCCGGAACTATATGTTCGCCTTCGAGATCGCGTCGTTGCTGTTGCTGGTGGCGATCATCGGGGCGGTGGTGATGGCGAAGAAGAGGATTTGAAAGAGCAGCTGTAGAACATAGCTTCATAGCTGCAGCTAAGCAGAACTAAATGGACGCGATGCTTCACATCTCGACTGCTGCACTACCTGGTGCTGGGCGCGGCGCTGTTTCTGCTGGGCGTGATCGGCGTGCTGACGCGGCGGAACGTAGTCATCGTCCTGATGTCGATCGAACTGATCCTGAATGCCGTCAATCTGAACCTGGTCGCCTTCTCGCGCTACTGGCAGGGGATTCACGGTCCCACGGCGCTGCACGGGCAGGTGTTCGCGATTTTTGTGATCACCGACGCCGCCGCCGAAGCCGCAGTCGGGCTCGGCATCCTGATCGCCTTCTTCCGGAATAAGGAGACGGTGAACGTGGATGAAGTGAATTTGTTGAAGTGGTAGGAAAGGGCAGCTGTCAGCTGTCAGCTGTCAGGCTTTTAGCCGAGATCCGCAAGTGGTTCGGAGCGAAAAGAGCTGAAAGCTGAGAGCT
This sequence comes from uncultured Acidobacteriaceae bacterium, assembly GCA_963819145.1. GTDB lineage: Bacteria > Acidobacteriota > Terriglobia > Terriglobales > Acidobacteriaceae > Sulfotelmatobacter. The sequence goes on along the minus strand of CAWFVB010000040.1, from coordinate 127,114 downwards.
GAAAGCTGAGTAGCTCGAATGCTATTTCTCGACCACATCTATCTCATCCCGCTGCTGCCCGCGCTCGGCGCGGCGATCATGTTCTTCTTCGGGCGCAGGCTGCAGAAGGCGACGGTGAGCGCGGTCTGCGTCGGGTCGGTCGTGCTGGCGTTCCTGATGGCCTGCGGCGCGGTGTGGCAGTACACGAACTGGGCGCGCGGCGAACGACCACAAGCCCTTCGAAAAAGATCCTCTACACCTGGCTTGGCACCGATACCGGCCACTCGACCTACGTCAACGCATGACGGCGTCGCAGGCCCCGTTCAGGCCGATGCGCGGATTCTCTGCTCGACCCGCTTTCCAGCATCTGGCTGCTGTTTGTCACCGGCGTCGGCATGCTGATCCATATTTATTCCACCGGATACATGGCGCATGAAGGCGGGTACTACCGCTTCTTCGGATACCTGAACCTCTTCATGTTTTCCATGCTCACGCTGATTCTGGCCAACAACTACGTGCTGATGTTCGTGGGCTGGGAAGGCGTGGGACTGTGCTCGTATCTGCTGATCGGTTTTTATTTTCATCGCAAGTCGGCTAGCGACGCGGCGAACAAGGCGTTCATCGTCAACCGCATCGGCGACGCCGGATTTCTGCTGGGGATGTTCTTCATCGCCTGGTATATGGGCTCGCTGCGCTTCATCGACGTGAACGCTGCCGCCCGCAGCGGACATTTCCTGATCGGCGATCCCATCATCACCGCCGCCACGCTGCTGCTGTTTGTAGGAGCCTGCGGCAAGTCGGCGCAGCTTCCTCTTTATGTCTGGCTGCCGGACGCGATGGAAGGCCCGACGCCGGTTTCGGCACTGATTCACGCGGCGACCATGGTCACGGCCGGCGTTTACATGGTCGCGCGTTCGAACGCGCTGTTTGTGCTGGCGCCGAAATCGATGCTGGTGGTCGCCATTGTCGGCGCGCTCACCGCGATCTTTGCCGCGTCGATCGGACTGGTGCAAAACGACATCAAGCGCGTGCTGGCCTATTCGACGGTTTCGCAACTCGGCTACATGTTCCTTGCGCTCGGCGTGGGAGCTTTCTCCGCCGGCGTCTTCCACGTATTCACGCACGCATTCTTCAAAGCGCTGCTGTTCCTCGGCGCGGGCTCGGTGATTCACGCCATGAGCGGCGAGCAGGACATGCGCAACATGGGCGCGCTGTCGGGAAAGATTCCCGTCACCTTCCGGACCATGTTCATCGCGACGCTGGCGATCGCCGGAATTCCCCTGTTCGCGGGATTTTTCTCGAAGGATGAAATTCTGTGGCAGACCTGGACTCGGAGTGCAGCCCGTATCTCTGGGCCATCGGCTATGTCACGGCGCTGATGACAGCGTTCTACATGTTCCGGCTGATCTATCTGACGTTCTGGAGCCCGCCGCGCGATGAGCCACGAAGTCGAGCACCACATCCACGAATCGCCGAAGTCGATGACCTGTGCCGCTGGTGATTCTGGCGTTCTTCTCGATTTCGCAGGATTTCTGGGCTGGCCGCACAGCCTCGGCGGCTCGGATCGCTTCGAGAAATTTCTTGATCCGGTCTTCGCCGCGAAGCACGTTCGGAGAAGGCAAAGCCGGACAACTCGCCGCCGGAGAAAAGAAGAAGAGCACACAGCCCCACCGAATATCTGCTGATGTTCCTGTCGGTTGCGGCGGCCGGGGCCGGATGGTTCATGGCCGGACGCTCCTATGACAACGCCGACAAGGGTTATGTCGAGCCCATCGCCGCCGCGGCTCCGCCCGTTTACAACACGCTGCTCAACAAGTATTACGTGGACGAAGGCTACGACTACGTCTTCACCGGGCGGCGAAAGCTGGGCGATGTGCGCCTGGGCGTGATGGGACTGGGCGAAGCCAGTTCGTGGTTCGATTCCCACGTGATCGATGGCGCGGTCAATGCCGCCGGCTGGATCACGCGCTGCACCGCGACGTTTTCCAGTTGGTGGGACAAGTGGATCATCGACGGCATCGGCGTCAACGGCCCGGCGATTCTGGCGCGCATGCTGAGTTATCCGGCGCGCCTTTTCGAGTGGGGCCTGGTGCAGTGGTATGCGCTGGTGATGACCGCGGGGTTGGTAGGGTTTGCGTTTTATTACGTGTATCACTGAAGATCAGCTTTTAGCTGTTAGCTCTTAGCTTTTAGCCAGATGCCTAGAGGCCAGAGCTGCAAGAGCTAAGAGCTAAAGAGCTAAGAAGCTTTCATGCAAAACCACATTCTATCGATCATTCTTTTCACGCCGCTGGTGGGCGCGCTCCTGCTCCTGTTTGTTCCCAAGGAGAACAAGGACGCCATCCGCTGGATCGCGAACATCTTCGCGCTCGGCGGCTTCCTGGTCTCGCTGCCGCTGGTGCCGATGTTCTGGGCACAGCGCTTCGAGCCCGGCTTCAAGTTCATCGAGGGCGCGCCGAACAACTGGATCCCCTCGATCGGCGCGGGCTACGTGCTGGGCATCGATGGCATTTCGTTCCTGCTGATCATGCTCACCACGCTGCTGGGATGGATCTCGATTCTGTCTTCGTGGACCGCGATCGAGAATCGCGTGAAGGAATACTACATCTGGTTTCTGGTGCTGCAGACCGGCATGCTCGGCGTCTTCATGGCGCTCGATTTCTTCCTCTTCTTTGTTTTCTGGGAAGCCATGCTGGTGCCGATGTACCTGCTGATCGGCATCTGGGGCGGCCCGCGCAAACTCTACGCCGCGATCAAATTCTTCCTCTACACCCTGGCCGGCTCGGTGCTGATGCTGCTGGGCATTCTGTTCCTCTACTTCCACCATCACAGCGGTGACCGGCGTTTACACGTTCAGCCTGCACGGCGCTCTATGAGACCGCGCCGCACATTCTATTCCGATTACGGGCCGCACGTTGCGACGCTGCTGTTCCTGAGTTTCTTCTTCGCCTTCGCGATCAAAGTGCCGATGTTCCCCTTCCACACGTGGCTGCCCGACGCGCACGTGGAAGCGCCGACGGCGGGCTCGGTGATTCTGGCGGGCGTTCTGCTGAAGATGGGAACGTACGGCTTCATCCGCTTCTCGCTTCCCTTCTTCCCGCAACGTGCTGTCGAATCCGGCGACGTTTCTGGACATGACGGTGCGCGGCTGGATGATTTTCCTTTCCATCGTCGGCATCATCTATGGCGCGCTGGTCTCGCTGATGCAGAAAGACATGAAGAAGCTGGTGGCCTACTCGTCGGTGAGCCATCTCGGCTTCTGCACGCTGGGAATTTTCGCGCTGACGCCGCTGGGCCTGAGCGGATCGGTGCTGCAGCAGATCAACCACGGCATCTCGACGGGCGCGCTGTTCTTGATTGTCGGCATTCTCTACGAGCGGCGGCACACGCGCGAGATCTCTGAATACGGCGGCATCTCGAACGTGATGCCGGTCTACGCGACCATCACCATGATCATGTTCCTTTCCTCGATGGGACTGCCGCTGCTCAACGGATTCGTCGGCGAGTTCACGATTCTGCAGGGAACGTTCATGGAGAACTGGCAGTGGGGCGCATGGGCCGTGCCCGGAGTCGTGCTGGCCGCGGCTTATTTGCTGTGGCTTTACCAGCGCGTGTTTTTCGGGACCGTCACCAATCCGAAGAATGAAAAGCTGCATGATCTGACGCCGCGCGAAGTGGCGACTTTCGTGCCGCTGCTCATCATGGCGTTCTGGATCGGCCTTTATCCCAAGCCGTTTTTCCAGATTCTCGAGCAGCCAGTGAACCACACGATCGCCATCGTGCGGCCTGATTATCCGCAGCCCGCGGCGTGAATGCCGCGGCGCAACCGGCAGCGACTGGTCGCGCCCAGCCGGCGATGCGTTGCCGGCGACTCGAACTGCCGCCAGCGCCGCGCAAACGCAAAAGGGGAAGAACTAGTGGTCTGGACCGACTATCTTCTGGCGCTGCCGATCACGCTGCTGACGCTGTTCGCGCTCGGCATCCTGCTGATCGACCTCATGCTCCCGCGGGAGATGAAGTGGGCCAACGCCGTCACCGCGCTTGATCGGCGTGCTGTTCTCCGCCGCCGGCGTTTACAAGATTCAGCTCTGGCTGGGCGGCGTCGCCCGGGCTCTTTCGGCCTGATGCGCACGATGCTGGTCGACCGCTTCGCCATTTATTTCTGCTATCTGTTCCTGGCAGGCACGGCCATCGCGATTCTGATGTCGGTGCGCTACCTGGAAACCGAGCACGAAAATCACGGCGAATATTACGCGCTGATGCTGCTCTCGGTGGCCGGCATGATGTGCATGGCCGCCGGGCTTCGACATCGTCCTCATCTTCATCGGCCTGGAATTGATGGCCATCTCCACTTACGTGCTGGTCGGATTCCTGCGCCGCGACCGCCGCTCCAACGAAGCGGCGCTTGAAATATCTGCTGCTGGGCGCCTTTTCCTCGGGCATCTTCGCTTACGGATTGTCGCTGCTCTACGGCCTGACCGGCAGCACGAATCTGGCAGTCATCCATCAGGAACTGATGCGGCACGTGCTGAACAGCGAATACAAGCCGGTCGCCATCATCGCGCTGCTCACGACCATCACGGGCCTGCTGTTCAAGATCGCCGCCATTCCTTTCCACCAGTGGGCGCCCGACGCCTATGAAGGCGCGCCCACCAGCATCACCGGATTCATGTCGGTCGCGGTCAAGGCCGCGGGATGGGCGATGCTGCTGCGCATCCTCGTCGTCGGACTCATGCCCATGCGCGCCGATCTGGGTGCCGCTGCTGGTATTCGTCTCCATCGCCACCATGACCGGAGCCAACTTCGCCGCGCTCACCCAGACCAACACCAAGCGCCTGCTGGCCTATTCCTCGATCGCGCATGTCGGCTACATGCTGCTCGGCCTGATCGCCGGAACCGCAACGCAACTCAGTCCCGACGGCATCAAGGGCATCCTGATTTACCTGCTGGTCTACACCTTCATGAACCTGGGCGCGTTCGCGTGATCACGTCGCTGCGCCATCGCAACGTGATCGGCGACGAACTCGACGACCTCAACGGCCTCTACTCGCGCGCGCCCGTCGAAGCCGTGCTCATGCTGGTGTTCATGCTGTCGCTGGCGGGGATTCCGCCGCTGGCGGGATTCTGGGGAAAGTACTTCATCTTCCTCAGCCTGATCTGAACCGGGCACTACGTGCTGGCCGTCGCTGGGCGTGCTCTACTCCGTCTTCGGGCTCTACTACTACCTGAAAATCGCCAACGCCATGTTCATGGGCCAAGGTGGAGAAGGGCGAAGAGAAGCTGCCCGTCAGCCTGACGATGCGCGCCGGCGATCGCCGTGACCGGGACTCGCCACGCTCTATATCGGCATTCTGCCGAACCGCTTCATCGAACTGGTGAACTGGGCGCTGGGGATCGCGCAGAACCCGAGCGTGGCGCAGTTGCGGCACTAGCGCCAGGTCGCAGGCTCTTCCTTGAAGGCATCGAAATAGCGGTTTTCGCCCTCATCCTCGTACTCCTCCGCGACCGAAATACCAGCGGCTCCCAGCAGCTTCCTGTACTCATCGGCCCCCAGGGACACTGACTCCAATCCTGTCATGGCATCGTTCCAAACGGCGGGTTTGGCGGGTGACGTGAATAGCAGGCGGCCACCCGGTACCAGGATGTCGGCGAATCTCCGGATCAAGTGATGCTGCTCCGGTGGTTCATTCATGAACGACGAGCAATCCGGAAGTTGCGAGGAGAGCGGAGTTCTCCTCCAAGCCCGCTTCTGGCAACCTCCGGATCGCCGACAAATCCAACCAAGGCGCTCTTGAGTAACTTAGCTCCCCATCCTTGGACTATTTTTTCCGGCTTGGGTCGTCGTCAGGATTCACATAGTTGAACTGCAAAGGAGACGATCCATGAACTTGCACCACGACTTCTCCGCTGGCCATCGCGTAATGATGCATATCGGGGTCGAGATAGGCGAAACTGCCGGCTGGGAAATCTCCCATCTTGGTTTCGTCGAAGTGGTCCCCCATTCCAACTTTGAACGTCCCTGAAAGGACAGTGACGTTTTCTCGCTTTGGATGCCAATGGGGCGCGATGCGATATCCGTCCGGCATTTTCAAACGTACCGTGTAATCGCCACTCGATGCACCGGGGTCCCCTTCAAGAACGGCGAGTTGTGCGCCGGGGGCGACAAATGCCGGCGCCGAGCCGTATGGAACCGCATCGGGAGTGAATGCGTGTTTTGCAGAACCAGTTTGCGCTGCAATTGTGAAGACCAGGGTGACCCCGCACAGCAGGGCGACCAGAATCGCTTTCATGTATCCGCTCCGTTTCATAGACACTGTCTCCTATAGTTGAAGTCGCCTACGATAATCCTGCAATCCACGGGTTGTTGCAATCTGCAGGGGATAACGCTTCCATATCTTTCATCTATCGTCGTAAATTCTTCAATCTTAGGGGATAATGCCTGCAACATCACTCGATGCCAGACAGGAAACGACAAGCCGGAGAAGTTGAACTGGACCTGGGCCGGTATGAACTTCGACGCCGGGGACGGTCCGTCAGGATCGAGAAAAAGCCCATGGAATTGCTGATTTTTCTCGTGGCCCGCCGGGACCAGCTCGTTACGCGCCGGGACATCGTCACTAAACTTTGGCGATCGGACCTCTTTGTTGATACCGAAGCGAGCATCAACAATGTCGTCCGAAAAATCAGGACCGCTTTAGGCGATAGCACAGCGAAGCCCCGTTTTCTGGAGACGGTAATTGGTAAAGGATACCGCTTCATCGGACCCGTGCGCGTGATTGATGCGTCTTGCTCGCGTTCGAATGTCGACGAGAATCTGCTAGCCGATGCCAACCACGGGCGCGTTCCTCTGCCGGAGGAGCGCGCGACAGTTGCTGTATTGCCGCTGTGTTTGCTGGGGGACATTGCGGACGACAAGGGTGTGTGTCTCGGTTTTGCAGACGCATTGGTATCGCGTCTTGGGAACCTTAAAGATGTCGATGTTTTACCGACGTCGTCAATGCTGGGAGTCCCGGCAGAGATGAGCGCGTCGGATGTCGGGTCGCGCCTCGGTGTTCGCTTTGTCGTTCACGGAGCCATTCGAGAATCAAAGGGGCAGTGGCGACTGGCTTTGCAGATGTTCGACACGCATCTGCAGGGCGCAGGCTTTACCTGGAAGCGCGACCTCAACGTCGATCATCTTCAGGAACTGGAAGATGAAATTGCCAAACAAATCGCGAATGCGCTGAACCGGCCCTTGCGTCCTCAGACGGCGCCCAGCCATCGGTATAGCAAGGACCCGTTTGCGTATGCGGAGTTCATGCGAGGATACCGTCTCAGCTCTGCCGGAGATCATGCGGTACTGGATGAAGCCGTGCAGAGATTGAACAGTGCGGTCACGCGCGATCCGTCTTTTGCTCTTGCCCATGCCACTCTTTCGCTCGCCTGCGCAACTCGTTTCCTGGAAGTTGACCCGGCCAGTAAATGGTCTGAGAAAGCTGAGTTTCATTGCGCCCGGGCGCTCGAACTCAGCCGTGATTTGCCCGAAGCCCACGTCGCGAAAGCCTTTCTGCTGTGGAGCCCGTTGAAGAACTTCCAGCACGTGGAGGCGATCGTCGAACTGCGCAAGGCGATAGCGCTGCAAAAGAATCTGCCGCGCGCCTACAGTCGCCTGGGCACGATTCTGGCGCACATCGGCCTGCTTGATCGTGCTCGCGAAATGTATGAAAGAGGCCGGCCATTCCAGCCCAGGAAAGCGGTCAGTCACAGTATCGTCCAGGTTTATCTCTGGAACCGGGAACTGGAACTGGCAGCAGAAGAAATCCAGGCTTGGCGCAGTGAAAGCCTGAGCAACAAATATATCGGCTACTTTGCCGCACAACACGCTCTGATGGCCGGCGATTGGGACGAGGCGAAAACTCAGCTCGATGAAGCGGTCCGCCTCTTCGCCGAGGAACCGCTCATCGCCAGTTTGCTGGGGGTCTATTGGGCTTTGGTGGGGAACGCCGACCATGCTCTGGAATGCGTGACTCGCGCCTGCAGTAGCGCCAAATCGCTCGGGCATACCCACCATACCGAATATCAGATCGCTTGCGTCTTTTCCCTGTTGGGCCGGCGGGATGAGGCTTTTGAATGGCTTGAGCGCGCCGTCAATCACGGATTTGCCTGCTGGCCATTCTTCCTGAAAGACACTAGCCTCCAGAATCTGCGAAGTCTCCCTGAATTTGACACCTTGGTAAGCTCGTTGCAAGCCAAGTATCCGGACCATCTTGGCTTGCTGTAAGTCGCGCTCCCACATTGGCCTCAAGGGCCTTGGGGCGGCTTACGATAGAATCCGTGCAGCCGAGTTTTCGGAAAATGCCGCCTTCGATTCCACCCGACGAACAGAACTCGAAACAGAAAAAAAACCCGTGGGTGCAAGTGGGACGCTACAGCCAGTTGGCGCTGATGCTGCCAGCGGGCGTGGTTGTGGGATGGCTTCTGGGTTCGGCGCTCGACCGCTGGCTGCACACGTCGTGGATCAGCATTGTGGGGCTGTTTCTGGGAATTGCGGCGGGGATGTATGAACTCATTAGCACGGCCCTGCGGGATACGAAGTGATGGCCGGCTAAAGCCCGCGGACTTGGGCGGTCAACGCGGCCTCCAAATGCCGCTCTTTCCCGGTGGTCAGGGAGTGTCGTTTCCTCGCGTGAAGGCTGTCTCGTTTTAGGGAAGATCTTGTTACTGCAGGATGGCTAACTCTCCAACTCCGCCAGGGCCTCCCGAGTCTTCCGAGGCGTTTTACGCCGGCGCCATGGGCCGGATTCGCAACTTTATGCTCATCCTGGGACTGGGGCTGAGCGCTGCTGCGGCGTGGAAGTTCGGCCGCTGGGCGGCCTTGGGATTCCTGCTTGGATGCACGATCGCCTTTCTTAATTTTCAGTGGCTCAAGAGCGGTGTGGCCGGCCTGGCTGACCGGGTGACGAACAGCGCCAAAGCACAGTCTGGGAAGGGGATTGTTGCCCGATTCCTGCTGCGCTACGTGTTGTTGGGAGCCGTCGCGTATGGTATATTAACCAGTTTTCCAGCAAGCCTCCCAGGGCTCTTTGCGGGCTTGTTTCTGCCCGTAGGGGCAATTGCCTGCGAAGCGGCTTACGAGTTGTACATCGCCGTAACGCGGGAAGTTCAGTAAGAAAGCGGAAGCAGCCGAGGAAAGGCTAAAAGCTGGAACTGCGCATGCCTGAACAACTCTGGTTTACCGAAATATTGAACCGCCTGTTCAGCGGGCCGGTCACGGCGTTCTTGGGGATGCTTCACATCACTCCCAAACACGCCGAGGCGCCCATTACGAATTCGTTCGCGATGGAGCTGCTGGTATTTTTCTTTCTGCTGGCGATTTTCCTGATGCTGCGGTCGCGCCTTTCGGTGGAGTCTCCCAGCGGTTTGCAGCACGCTTTCGAAGGCATCGAAGGATTTGTGCTGGGACAAAGCCGGGAGATTATTGGGCATCATAGTGAGCCCTACGTTCCTTTCTTCGCCATCGTATTCATCTTCATTCTGGTTTGTAATCTGATCGGCCTGATTCCGGGTTTCGAGTCTCCGACCGGGGTTCCGATTGTGCCGCTGGGATGTGCGATTTGCGCGTTCCTGTATTACCACACACAGGGATTCAAGCACGCCGGGCCCAAGTACTTGCTGCACTTTTTTGGACCGCCGATGGAAGGCATGCCGTTGATCGCCCGCGTGTTGCTCGCCGCCCTGATGCTTCCCATCGAACTGGTCAGCCACTTTGCGCGCTTGCTTTCGCTGACAGTTCGTCTGTGGGCGAATATTTTTGCCGGCGATCTGATTACCCTGGTTTTCTTTTCGATGATTCCGATTGGAATTCCGATCATTTTCAGCGGCCTTCACATCGTGGTCGCGATTCTGCAGGCCTACGTGTTTATGCTGCTTTCGATCATTTATGTGTCGGGAGCCGTTGCCGACGAGCACTAGGAGCAGTTGCCAGTTCTCGGTTCGCCGTTAGTGGACAGAAGCGGTCCCGTATTTTGGAAGTGGACCGTGGAGTTGCTCCAGAGGTTGGGCAAGTCAGGGCGCATTTGTCAGCTCTCACTCAGCGCTTTTGCTGGGAACCGAGAACTGAGAACTGGGAACTGACCCGCCGCAAGCGTGAGGGCGTCTGCAAGGTATGGCGTCAACCACCCACTGGCGGCAATTTAATCGGAGGAGAAACACAATGCGTAAATTAAGCTACCTGTTCATGACACTGTCTGCCCTGTGCTTCGCTGTGCCTGCGTTTGCGCAGGCTGGCGCTGCCGCGGGGACCAACTGGATCGCCATCACCGCGGGATTCTCCATGGCGATCGCGTCTGCAGTCTGCGGCTTGGCCCAAGGCAAGGCAGTCGCGGCTGCGACTGAATCGCTGGCCCGAAATCCAGCGGCCCGTCCCGGAATCCAGTTCGCGCTGATTCTTGGCCTGGTTCTGATCGAGTCACTGGCTCTGTACACCCTGGCGATCATCTTCTTGAAGGTGAAGTAAAACGAGTTTTCAGAGTTGGCAGGGCTTCCAAGTAAAAAGCCTCCCGATCTCGGGAGGCTTTTTACTTTTGAGTGTTTGTAGGCGCCGGAAGCGTGACCGGGAGGGCCTTGCGACCGCCGGCGCTGCCAAACTAAACCTTGCGATCGCCGCCCCAGTCTTGTCCTTTGTTCTGGGGAGCGTTGTTGAGCGCTTCCACCAGCAGGCGGCGCAGGCGGTAGCGGCTCTCGAGGTCGGTGTTGACTATTTCGAAGCCGACTTCATTCACACGCGCGCGGCGGAGCAGCACGTGAGCGCGAATCTTTGACCGCATGCCCAGAGAAATCTCGAGGTCGGCTTCGCTGCCGATGCGGAGGTTGTCCTCCTTGGTGCCCATGCCGCCACCCAGACTCAATTCGCGAATCTGAATCCTGGACTTGCCCCAGGAACTGCCAATTGTCCCGATAACCGTCTTGGCAAGCACCAGGCGCTCGTAGCGGCGCTGGCGAACCCAGGGGCATGCCGGGGCCATATCGAGCGGAGCGATGGCCAGTTCTGCCGGCTCCAGGCCGCTGTCGGAAAGCACCTGCGAGCTGTAGCGGGGATCGGTTTTCGACAAAGCCTGGGCCGCGGCAATGCGCAATTCGCGGTGATGGACCCACCCGAAAGTCTTCTTGGTTTCCAGAATCTCGCGCAGGATCGCGACCGACTCGGCGTCTTTGAGGCGGCCCAGCGACTCGATGGCCTTGAGTTGCACGAACGGAGAGCGCGATGCCGCTTCGCCCGGGCGGGCCATGGCAATGAGCGGCGGTGTTGCTGTCATGTCACCGCTCATGCCGATTTCGTCCACTGCCTCAGGCAGCACCAGCGGATCCAGTACTTCCGCGAGTTCAAGAAGCGTACGGCCGCGATCGGCAGCGGCTCCGTAGGCGATTTGCCGAACCACGACGTCGTGATAAAAACGATTCCACTCCGGCAAGCGGACGGGCAGCAATTCGAGCAACGTTCCGACGTCCAGCCGGCTGATCAATCCAACGGCGGTCGAAGCCTGCCTCGGCTGGCCGGTGCGCAGAATTTCGCGCAACTGCACGAGCACGGGAGAGCCCAATTCCTTGACCAGTTCGATCATGCTGTCGCACTCGTCGCGACGCATGCAGCGGAAGAATCGGTCCGCCAAGTGTTCGGCGCCCGCGTGACAGGTCCTCCGCAGAACCGACAGCATGTCGGGCGGAATCGGATTCATTCGCAGGGCTTCTTCAATGAACTCGGGAAGGCGGTTTTCCACGCCGACGCGAGGGCGCAGGTCGTTCATCAGCACAGGCCGCTCGACGCTCACGCGCTCCATGCCCGCGCACACTTCGTTGACCGCGGCGAAATTCTTGGCGGCGCTGGCTTCCTGGCTGAGGCGCACGAAGGCCGCACTCAACAGGCTCTGCAGTTCCGCATCTTTTTCCGCGATCAACTGGTCGGCCAGCTTGCGGATCGCCTGACCCAGGGGCTGTCCGCCGAGACGCGCATACAGGTCGGCCAACTGGCTCAGGCCGATCGCAGTGCGCCGACGCGGCTCTGCTTCCTTGGCGCCCAGGCAACTGGAATAATTGTTCAGAATGTCGGTCGCGGCCTGGTTGTCGTCGCGGTCGAGCAGCATTTCCACGAACTGGCGCAGGTTGCGGGGTGGCACGCAGGGCGCCTCGTGCGACATCAGCACGCTCTTCTTGCCAGACTCCGGCACCTCGGCCCAGAACATTCGGTCGAGGATGTCGGCGTGCGACTCGACCAGAATTCCGGCCTTGCTCATTTTGTCTTCCTGCATCTTCAGAATGGAGCGCAACGAGTCCATCTGGCGGCTCATGTGCTCCATCATCTGATGCACGGCGTTAACCTTGATCTCCCCCTTCTGGTAGCGCTCCAGGGCGAAGCGGATGGCCATGTGCTCGGCTGCTTTCATCAGCAGCGGAGTGTCTTCTTCCTGAGCCGTCGTGGCCTTCGCGGCCAGGCTGCCGAGCAATTGCTGCAGGTTCAGGCGCGTGTTGGGATCGGCTTCGGTCAGTTCCTTCTGAATATCTTCTTCTTTTACGCCGGGATCGGTTTGCACCTGGCCAAAGCGAGTGAGCAAACGGATCGCCTGAATCACTTCCTGTTCCTGCAGCGGAACCATGCCACCGGTCCACGCCGGAGCAGCGCCGGCTGCCGAAGCCGCGCCAGTTCCGGGTTTCGCGCCTGGTATTGGATTGGGCGCGCTGCCCAGGGGAACCATGGGAACACCGGGAGCGCCTTGTCCGCCTCCGGTTCCAGTGCCTCCGCCGCCTCCGGCGGCATTCGCGCCTTCGGCAGCGGCGATCAACTGCAACAGTTTCTGTGGATCATTCAGCCACTGCTTGAATTCCGGTCCAAGGGTCTGTGCCGCGATCTGCGCCGCAATGCTCACGTCACCGGTCAGCGGATCAGCTGCCACAAATTTGACTTCGTTGATCTTGATCGTGCTGTTCTTGCTTCCGCTGAGCGCATCCTTAATCTGTTTGGAGACGTCTTGCGCCTTCGAGCCGGCAACGGTGAACGCGCGCACAAGGCGCGTGAAATCATCGACGGTCACGTCCTTGGAGAAGTGCAGGCTGGCAAGCCCGGCAGTCGTCAACAGCGTTGCGAAGCTCCGCTCCGCGTTTCCGGCTTCGAGCGGAATGCCATCGAGAAGCAGTTTGTTGTCGGATACGCCAAGCAGGAAACCCGCGTCCCCAGCGGTCGGCAGACCGTTCTGCAACTCGTTCCATGTGGTTTCGAACTGCGCCTCCGTGCGTTTGTGATCATAGCCGTACATCCGGGCGTACTTGATCAGGATGTTGAGACTATGCACAAATGCGCGCGCCGAGGCGGAACGTGCACCTTGCGACATGTTTGTGGCAGAGATAGCAAACTCCTCGCGAACGCAAGTTTGAATCTCAAGGGTAAAGCGAAAAGGTAAGGCCTTAAACGTTACGTAGGTAATAAGGGCATGCGCTTCCGCCGCCCGTAAGGGCATGCCCTCCACTGCCGCCTGGCTCTTGTTGGGGGGCGGACCTCTGTTCGCGTCATGGAAATACTCTAGGGTTCAGCCCGTATAGCGATTTTCCCGCCCCGTGTCGAATTTCCATCCCTGAGGCGGGCCTCAGGATTTCCCCGCCTACGCGCAACTGGCTGCGAGGTCGACACTTGTCATAGTTTGGCTGACGTTGGCCTTGTCCGTGCACTCCCATCTGCTGCCCGCTCGCACGCTACAGATTTTTGTTGAGGAGGACTATTTCGGATGAAGCGTACAAGTCAGGCAATTCCATATTGGCTTATCACTTTGGCGCTGGGCGCCTCGATTGTTGTCGTGCCGGCGCACGTGCAATCCCAAACCACGGCTCCAACTGCCGATTCAACTCTGAACCGACAGCAACCAGACACAGACCGTGACCGAGATCGAGATCAGGACTGGCGCGATCGCGACGTCACTCGCGGCGAACTTCGAAATATGGATGCGTTCATGGACCGCCATCCGGAGATCGCGGAGCAACTGCGAAAGGACCCGTCGCTTGTCAATAACAAGCAGTTTGTGGACGGCCATCCTGCGCTGCAACAGTTCCTGGCCGATCATCCCGGAGTGCGCGAAGAGATCAAGGAAAATCCAAACGCATTCATGCATCAGGAAGACCGTTACGATCGGCGGGAAGATCGGGTTGGGCGTGGCGACCGCGATGTGACTCGCGGTGAACTGGCGAAGATGGACGCGTTCATGGATCGGCATCCGGAGATCGCGGAGCAACTGCGGAAAGACCCGTCGCTGATAGATAACAAGCAGTTTGTCGACGGCCATCCCGTGCTGCAACAGTTTCTGGCGGATCATCCCGGAGTGCGCGAGGAGTACAAGGAGAATCCGAACGCATTCATGCATCAGGAAGAGCGTTACGATCGGCGGGAAGATCGGAATGGGCGCGGCGACCGAGACGTGACCCGCGGCGAACTCGCAAAGATGGACGGGTTCATCGACCAGCATCCGGAGATCGCGGAGCAACTGCGGAAAGACCCGTCGTTGGTGGATAACAAGCAGTTCGTCGAAGGCCATCCCGCGCTGCAGCAGTTTCTGGCGGATCACCCCGGAGTGCGGGAAGAGTACAAGGAGAATCCAAACGCATTCATGCGGCAGGAAGATCGATATGACCGTCGCGAAGACTTCAATCGTCGTGATCGAGACGTAAACGGGGGCGAGCTTTCGAGCTTCCATGAGTTTCTGGAGTCGCACAGCGCGATTTCAGCGGAGCTCTCCAAGAATCCGTCGCTCGCCACCAATAAGGAGTATGTCGAGAACCACCCTGAGTTGAATGCTTATTTGAACAGCAATCCCAAAGTGCATGAAGAATTGGGTCAGAACCCGCAGTCGTTCGTGACTCTGGCGCAGCAATTTCAGGGCGCGACCAAGGCGATGCCCAAAACCATGACCGAACCGAAGCAGAAGTAACACGAGTGATCGGAAGACCCCGGAGCCGAGAGAGGATTTCTGCCACCCTCTCGGCCCAGCGGGCCCAGACCGATTCGATGATTTCAGGGAGGCACTGATGAAGGGTCAAAGATTCCTTGTGACGCTGTTTGTGTTGATGTGTGCGCTTCCCGGCTTCGCCGGGGACAAGAAGCATTCCAATCGGGCCATGATCGAAAAAATGGACGCAGTGCCGTGCGGCGCGAAGGAGCGCGGACTCAACGGCCTGGGCAGCGTGTTTGCCTCGGTGGGCGCTACACATGTGGATTCTGACGAAAAACTGTGCCCACAGTATCTGCTGCGCACCGACGACATGGAGTATCAGATTCGCCCCATGGACCATAAGCATCCGGCCGTGCTTCCGGTCGGGAAGGAAGGCGAATTCAAGATTTCCAAGGATGTGCTGGAAATGCGCATCCCGGACGGCGATCATAAAAAGCGCCGCTACCAGGTCGTGGGCATGAAGCCCATCGAGCACTCCGCCAGTTCCTACGATAGTGAAAGCAGTCGGCCCGGTGACTCGAAGATGAGCTACGATCCTGCGCGCAAGGATTACACCGACAAGCCTGTCAGTAACAGGACAGCGACTGACAGACCGCCGACCAAGACGTCCCCCGATCCGATCCCACCGCAATAGCTCTGGACGAAGAGCGGACTGAATTTCCCCCCTCCTTGTTTCTCGGTTTCCGGGAGAAACAGGGGCGGGGATTTTGTTTGTGGAGGGATTTGCGAGCCGCGCAGGGGTAGTGGCGCAGCAGTCGCGCTATCTTGAGTAGAATACTCGCGGAGCCGTTTCGCGAGCGTCTACTTGAAACCTGTCACGAAAACGACCGGGCTGCGGTACTGGATGGAGCGCGTGCTCGAGGAGTGCGACCACGTGGCCGCCGACTTCAGCGCCGATCCGGTGCACGACTTGCGGGTTTCGCTGCGCCGATGCCGATCGCTGGCCGATGGCATGATGGCTATGGATCCCGACCCCGAGTGGAAGGCGATGAAGAAAGCCGGGAAGCGGCTGTTCCAGCGGCTGGGTGCGCTGCGCGATATTCAGATCATGATGGAGTGGATCGAGAAACTGGACCCGGCCGGGGAAGCGGCGCCAGTTTCCGGCGGCGTTGCTGCCGCGTCCGACCACGCGGGCGAGTCGCCGGCGGTCACACAAGTTGGGACGAGGCGGGATCCCGCGGCGCAGGTGCTGGTCCTCGTTCTTCACCAACGGGAAGAGGAGCAGAAGCTGGAAGCGCGCGCGGCGCTCGAAGAATTCGACCGCAAGCAGTGGCGGCAATGGAGCAGGAGTCTCCCGCTGCGGGCTGCGCGCATTCGCCCGGGCAGCGCGGTGTTCAAGCATCTTGCACTGGAACGCTGGATGTCGGCGCGCGAGCTGCACAATCGAGCGCTGCGCAACCGGTCGCAGGTGGCGTTTCATACACTGCGGATCGGCATCAAGCGGTTTCGCTATATCGTCGAGAATTTTCTGCCCGAGGAGCACAAGGCCTGGAGCAATGACCTGAAGCACATGCAGGATTTGCTCGGCGAAGTGCACGACCTCGACGTGCTGTGGGCCACAGCGCTGGCTTGCCATATTTTTCCCAGCGAAGCCTCGCGGCAGAGCTGGCATGCACGCATCGTGGAGGAGAGAACGAAGCGCATCGAAGAGTATCGGCAGGCGATGGTGGGGCCTGATTCGCGCTGGAATACTTGGCGGGCCGGACTGCCGCAAGGCAAGCAGATTCAGGAGGTTGCAACTCGGCGGATGAAGTTGTGGGCGAAGGCGCTCGATCCCGACTTTCCTCACTCCGAGCGCGTGGCCAGGTTGGCGCTTGAACTCTACGACGGGGTCACCGCTATGGGGCTGCTGGGGTCGTGGTTCGAGGCGGAGATCGGCGGAGAGACCGGAGCAACGATTCGAGGAACCGTCGGCGAAACGAATGGGGGCTCCCGGGGAGACGCGCGCGCTTGCCTCTATCTGGCGGCTCTGCTGCACGACGTGGGTAAAGCGAAAGGGAACAAGGGGCATCACAAGGCGTCGCTCGAGTTGATCCGAGGTCACGGCACTCCCTTGGGATGGAAGGCGGAAAACATGCAGCGCGCGGCGATCGTGGCGCGTTTTCATTGTGGAGCGCTGCCTACGCGCGGCCACAAAACGTTGCGTGATCTGCTGCCCGAGGAGCAGAAGATCACGATTCAGTTGGCGTCCATTCTTCGGCTGGCTAACGCGCTGGACGCGGCGCACGACGGGCACATCCGGCGGGTAAAGATTGAAAACGCGCCGGCAGGGAAGCGGCGCACGAATGGCTTCCTGCGAAAACCTCAGAGTTTGGCGAAGAATGAAGCGTTAGTCATTGGTGCTGAGGGATACATGGCGGGCAGTCCCACGGCGCAAGCCATCGCGGCGGAGAGATATTTGCTGGAGATGGTGCTCCGGAGGCCTGTGGTGGTGCAGGCGATGAGGAGCGCGGTGGCGGTGAGAGGGCGGAGTACGCGGCATTTAGCCGCTGAAGGTTGCCGGCCACCGCAAAAATCCACAGCGTTGTCCGTAGACCCGATCCATTGCCTCCTTACTTTCTGGGCTTAGCAGTCATGACGTTCTCGTATGCCCGGTACCGTCATGAACTATGTTCCGACGGAACACTGGGCTGCTCGCCGGAAGAAGCTCGGCAGTCATTTTCCAGTCGCGTGATACCGCGTACACTGTCTCTCATGACTCACGCGCAATTAGTGGAGCGGGCGGTGCGGTGGCTGCGGGGGTATCGCTGCGGCGTGGTGTTGTCGGAGCAGGCTTGCGTGAGCGGGGAAATGCCCGACGCCATTGGATGGAAGCGGGCGTGCCACTCTGTGCTGGTGGAGTGCAAAATCACCCGCGCCGATTTTCTGGCGGATCGCGACAAGCCTTTCCGGCGTAAGCCGGAGCAGGGAGTGGGGAGCGAGCGTTTTTATCTGACGCCCCCGGGCTTGGTGAAGGTGGAGGAGTTGCCGGCTGGTTGGGGACTGCTGGAGTTGCGACGGGGGCGGATTGAGATGCTGCGGGCATCGGCGAAAAATCTGCGGACCGCTGCCGGCTTCCGGTACGAAATGAATCTGCTGCTGGCGAGTTTGCGGCGGGTTGAGGTTCGGATTGAACCGCAGAGTATCACGGAATTTTTGAAGTGGAAGAATCGCATGGCGGAGTACAACCGCGGCACTCTGCCCGAGGGGATCGCATCCGCGGATGAAGAGATGAACGTGTTTTTGGAACCCGAAGTGCCGTGTTGATCGCGGCTCCGGCCCCGTGCCGTCCCTGACGGGACTCGACGGCTTCTCCGTTTGCGCTCCCGGCACTACGTGCCGGGCTTTCCCATGCCGCCGTTGCGCGGCTTGGTCGTCAAACGAGCCTTGAGTAGCAAACCCGAAAAAGAAAAATAGAAAAAGAAAACCGGGCTGGTTGGCCCGGCTTCTTATGCGTCGAGTTGGATGCGGTTACATCGCAGCGCGGCGCGACTGGCGCTGAGGCTGCTTTGCTGGCTGGGTTAAGGCCAGTCCGGTCGCCCGAAAATGCTTCCTCATGCCAAGACTGGATCGCCGAACTCTATCGTCGAACAGGTCGAAGATCCGAAAGAGCGAGGAAACAGACGGGGGATGGGGTGCAAGTTTCGGGCCAGCTGGCTGGTTCAAGCGATAACGCCAAGATATTTTGTAAGTAATTGATTGTATGTTTGTTAGCGAGTGCGTTGATGCAGCACTGGCCGGTTGGCTGACGGCGGTTGGGGCGCGATCGGCAAAGTCTTGCACAGGTTGCACAGGAAATTGTGCATCGACGCTTCGCGACGTCGGCAGAGTCCTGGCACGGCGGACAAATCCTTACATATCCCTGCGGCCTTCCATGGCCTTCAGCATGGTGATCTCGTCGGTGTATTCGATGTCGCTGCCGACGGGGATGCCCATGGCGATGCGTGTGACCTTGACCCCAACGCGCCGCAGTTGCTGCGAGAGATAGACGGCCGTGGCTTCGCCTTCGACGGTGGGGTTGGTGGCGAGGATGACTTCGTCGATGTTGCCGGCATCGACGCGGGTGATTAAGTTCGAGATGCGGAGCTGCTCCGGGCCGATGCCGTGTAGTGGCGAGATGGCGCCGTGCAGGACGTGGAAGACTCCATTGAAGTGCTTGGTTTTTTCGATGGCGGCGATATTGGTGGGCTCCTCGACGACGCAGACCAGGCGCTGGTTACGGGTGGCGCTGGTGCAGTAGACGCAAGGGTCAACGTCGGTGATGTTGTTGCAGACCGAGCAGAGACGGAGGTTGGCTTTGACGTCGCGCACGGCGGCTGCTAGGGCCTCGGCGTCTTCGTCGCTGGAGCGCAGGATGTAGAAGGCCAGCCGCTGCGCGCTTTTCGCGCCAACGCCGGGGAGCTTTTTCAGCTCGTCAATCAGGCGGGACATGGGTTCGGCGAATTTGGACATGGAGAATTGTGCGATTGTGCGATTTGGTGAATGTGCGATTGAAAACCGGTTTAGAACATTGTAGCTGCTTGCGGAAGGCGCGACTCGAAATTGCGCAACTACAAGATCGCTGAATGGCTTCGTCACTCAGCCGGGAGCGTGTATTCGAAATCGTAGCTGTGTTTTCCCGTGGGAGCGATGATGATCGTCATTTTGCCCGCGATTCCTTCCAACTGGCCGGTCCCCGATTCGGGGACAACGGTGATGGTCATTTCTGGAACGTTGTTCTTCATCGTGCCGCTGTGCTGAAGCACGAAGCTGCCGTTGCGCCCACGAAGCGTTCCCGTGACCTTTTCGATGGCGACATAGCCGCCTGCGCCTTTCTGGGGCGAACCGGCCGCGAGCATTTGTCCCTTGCCCACAGCTTCGATATCCCCGTGGTACTGCTTGTCGAGAGACATGCGGCTGAGGCCTTTTTCAAGCGATGTGTCTTCGACGGGCGCGACCTTTACATCAAACGGGCCAGTGGCGTGGGCAGGCATAGGGGCCTCTTTCGGGGCTTGAGATTGCGCGTGGAATAAACCGGTGAGCATTGGAGTCAAGAAAACGAGGCTGCGAATAATTTGAGTTTTCATTCGTGCAATGACCTCAATCACGCGGTGAGGAACATATTTGATGCCCCGTTTTCATGCCGATTTCCCGGCGTTCGATTACGCACGATTCTTCAGAGTCCGGGGAGGCCCATGCCGCCCAGCATGCCGCCGACGGTGGATTGCAGTTGGGCGTCGACTTTGCGGGCGGCTTCGTTCACGGCGGCGAGAACCAGGTCCTGGAGCATTTCGACGTCGCCAGACTTTACCGCTTCGGGATCGATGCGCAGGCTGAGCAGTTGCTTGCGGCCGTCCATTTTGGCGGTGACGGTGCCTCCGCCGGACGTGGCTTCGACGACGGTCTCCTGCATCTTCTTCTGCAGGGAGTCGTACTGCGCTTTCGCTTTCGACATCAGGTCTTGCAGATTGAAACCGCCCATAACACCTCATGTTGCAAAGTTTCAAAGTTTCACAGGTTTCAAGGTTTCAAACGTCTATTCGGCGCGGTCTTTGAAACCTTGAAGCATCTGAGGCGTTGAAACCGGCTCTTTATCCCTTGTTCCTGTAATCAATGACCGTACGAATTTCGGCGTTGAACTTTTCCTGCATGCGGCGGACTACCGGGTCTTGCTCGGCACGGCCGCGGCCTCCGGGGCCGGCGGGGCGCTGGATTCCATTCTTCTTCTCTTGCGGAGCCACGGTGGCGCCCGGGACTATTTTCAACTTTACCGCACGACCAAGGACTCCGCTGGCCGAGGCGATGGCGAGGCGCCTGGCGTCGGGGCCCAGCGACATGTCCACCACGGTTTGCGACTCGGCGACTTTGATCACCAATTCGTTGCCCTGAACGCTCCACTCGCCAGACTCGAGCATCGACACCAGGATGCGCTGATTGCCGTCGGCCAGGGCCTGGAGCACGGCCGATTGCAGGCGGTCGATCTGTGCTGCCGGGGCTGGCGGACCTTGTGGCACCGGCAGTTCTGCTCCCGGCTGCGGTTCGAGGGCAGGCAGTTCGGAGACGTGGTTCGCTACGTCTCTACGACTGGGGAGTGCATCGGTGACTGGCGGGGGAGCGACGTCGTGCATTGGCGCGGGCGCAGCGGAGCCCATAATCACCGGCTCTGGCTGGCTGGATGCGGACACGATGCGTGGTCCGATTGCAGAAGAGTCGGTTGAGGCCTCCTGCCGAGGGGTGCCTTTGCGGGCGGAGTCGGCGGCGAAGGGGCTGACGTAACTCGGGCGCGCGACAGGCGGTTCCGGGCGGCGCGGGTCCGAGTGGGATTGGCTCACGATTGCCGGTCTTGCGGGCGGCCTCTGGGCGCCGGCTGCGGGCGCGGCAGCGTCGCTCAACAGCTGTTCGATCGGGATCAGCCTCTGCGCGTAAGCCATTTTCAGCAGGCCCAGTTCGAGGTGGAAGCGCTGTTCCTGCTTGTATCCGAGTTCGCCGTGGGTGCGGAGCATGATCTGCAGGTGGCGGGTGAGGTCTTCTTCACCGAAGAGGTCGGCGACGCGGGCGACGCGCTCGCGCTCTTCGCTGGAAATCTGCAGTAAGGAAGAATCTTTTCCGGCGACTTTGGCGACCGTGGCGTTGCGCAGGAAGCGAACCATCTGGCGGGCGAAGTGAGTGGGGCTGTGGCCCTCGCTGATTAAGTGATCGACTTGGCGGAGGATTTCTTCGCTCTTGCCTTCGGAGACGGCCTGCATGACCTGTTCGAGAATATGGGCGGGAGCGGCGCCGACGAGGTTGCGGACGGAATCGGCGGTGAGACGTTCGTTGGAGGAGGCGATGGCCTGGTCGAGGATGGAAAGAGCGTCGCGCATGGAGCCGTCGCCGGCTTCGGCGAGCAGGGCAAGGGCGTCGTTGTCGGCTTCTATTTTTTCGCGGGTGACGAGGTCGCGGAGCTGGCCGACGATGGCGTCGAATTTGACGGCGCGGAAACTGAAATGCTGGCAGCGGGAGCGGATGGTCTGAGGAATGTCTTCGGGCTGCGTGGTGGCGAGCATGAAAACGATGTGGTCGGGTGGTTCCTCTAACGTTTTCAACAACGCGTTGAAGGCGGCGTCGGTGATCTGGTGAGCTTCGTCGAGAATATAGATCTTGAAGCGATCGCGGGCGGGACGATAGCGGGCGGCCTCGCGGAGTTCGCGAATTTCGTCGATGCCGCGGTTGGTGGCGGCGTCGATTTCGATGACATCCACGGCGTTGCCGGCGCGGATTTCGGTGCAGGATTCGCAAACGCCGCAGGGCTCGGGGACCGGGTGATCTTTTGAGCGGCAATTCAGCGCGGCGGCCAGAATGCGAGCTACGGTGGTTTTGCCGATGCCGCGATGGCCGCTGAAGATGTAGCCGTGGGCGGTGCGTCCCTGCTCGATGGCGTTTTGCAGCGTACGGGTGACGTGCTCTTGCCCGATGACCTCGGAGAATTTCTGGGGACGGTATTTGCGGGCCAGGACGGTGTAGCTCATGGGCAGAAGAGACGATTATACGGGATTGCGTGACGACTCGGGGACGCCCAGAAAGGCGTGGGGACGGGCTTGCTAAGGTCGGCGGCAAGCGATAGGCTGGTGCGACTGGAATATTTGCGAAGGCGGCTGGGGCGAAGAGAAAGTCCACGGCGAGCCGCAAAGGAGCGTTTCTTATGCAATTGAAAACTACGAGGCGAACGGTGGATGGAATTCTGGCCATCGAGTGCAATGGGCGAATTGTGTTTGGCGAAGAGTCGGCGATGCTGCGCGATGAAGTAAAGAAGGCGATCGCGGACGGGCAGAAGCGGATTGTGCTGAATCTGAGCCAGGTGAACTACATCGATTCGGGCGGCCTGGGCACGCTGGTGGCGTTGCATACCACGGCGCACAACGCCGCCGGCACGATCAAGCTGGCGAACCTGACCAAGCGGGTGGGAGATCTGCTGCAGGTGACCAAGCTGCTGACAGTGTTTGAAGTGCATAACTCGGAATACGACGCACTGGAAGCGTTTCGGCAAGTGGCGTAGAGTCAGAATCCCGACGCGGTCCCGATCAAGAACGCGCGACCTTTCAAACTTCACAGGCTGGCTCGTTTTGCGAGCCGGCCTGCTTTGCTCAGGATGACAAAATCCAGGAAGAGTTCTGAGAAGGCTGGCGAGATGCGTCTGCGAATCGAGCGGGCGATTCGCGCCATCCCGCGCGGGAAAGTGTCCACCTATGGTGGAGTCGCTCGGGCTGCCGGGTTTCCGGGGGCGGCGCGGCAAGTAGCAGCGGCGCTGCGGCGCGGATTTGGCTTGCCGTGGCAGCGGGTGCTGAGAGCGGGCGGCGCGATCAAGTTGACGGGCGATTCGGCCATCGAGCAGCGGTTGCGATTGGAGGCGGAGGGAGTGCGCTTCCGCGGGCGACGAGTGGACATGAAGGCTCACGAGTTTAAGTCAGTGCTACCCAGGAAGGCGAGTCATCGTCCAATCAAGCGACCCTCAAGAAAATCCTGAGGGGGATCCGCGCACAATCTGTTCGCAAGGAGCGCCATATGAAGTCGTTCTTCCTGGGTTCGCTGGTTACCGTGGTTGTGGTCGCCGCAGCAGGATTCGTCTACTTGAGGCTGGGTCTGGCCGAAATGCGAGGCGACGTTCCTCCTTCCGCGTTGGAATCGTCTTTGATGCGCATGGCAGTGCATGCTTCAGTGCGGCGTCATGCGCCGGAGATTCAGAACCCGGTCGCGCCGACCGACGAGAATCTGATTGCGGGAGGGAAGATGTATTTGGGCCAGTGCGCGGGTTGTCATGGCGCGCCGGGGAGCGCGCGTAAATTTGCGGATCCATTGAATCCGGCCCCGCCACGGCTGGCTGAGGTAGGAACAGAATATTCGGAGGCCCAGGTTTTTTGGGTGGCGAAGCATGGGGTCCGGCGGTCCGGGATGTTTGCCAACGGCGTTTGGGAGTCGGACGAGAAGCTGTGGACCGTGGCAGCGTACATCTACCGGATCAGAAAGTTGCCCCCGAGGGTGGCCGAGGAGATTGACAAGGCCGCGAAGAGCGGAGGATAGCTGCCTTCCGCGTCACGGGTTGCCGCGAATTGAATCAGGCGGATCTCTCGGTGCCTTGGGATTTCTTGCCGATCTCTTCCACGGAAGCGCTGCCTCGCGGATGGCCGCCGGGCAGCAATTCGCGGAGAGCCCAATCAATGCGCTCCACGCTGCGCTCGATGGCAGGGACACGCGCCCTTTCCGGATGATCGAGGCACGCGTAGAGAACCTGAAGTTCATTCCGGACAAACGAATTCATATCGCGAATGACGCGCAGTTTCTCGGAGAGAAAGCGGCTGCGCTCTTTTTCATAGCGAAAAACAACGACGGCTGCGGCCAGTCCAAGGATCAGATCGTCGGCAATCCACAAACGGGGATGAGCAGCCAGAATGAGGTCAGAGCCGTATCCGACAACCAGGACCAGGGAGAAAGCCAAACCGGCGAGGAGAACTCGGTGGTGGGCAGAGGGCAAGGTACTCATATGCGCCTCCAAAACTTGCCTTGATCATACTGCGATGAGCCGTGCCGTGGAAGCTGACAGTGTTGAGGCGGGAGATTTGGGGCGGACGCCCGTCTCGTCGAGGCTGGACCAGACAGCCGAGGCGGCGGTCGCCCGGTGATTATTTTCTGAACTGGGCGTCGATCTCGACTTGATATCCCGTGACCATCTTGTTGGTCTCGTTGGCCATGCCGACGACCGCCATCAGTTCTTTGAACATGGCGTCGGTCATGCCTTTGTTTTGCGCGGACACGGTGTGCGAGGCGATGCAGTAGTGGCACTGATTGGTGACGCTGACGGCGATGTAGATCATTTCTTTTGTGAGCGGATCGAGGGCGCCGGGAGCCATGATCTGCTTGATGTCTTCCCAAGTGCGCTTGAGAGTGGCGGGATCGTGGGCGATGGCTTTCCAGAAATTGTTGATCCAGTCGGTTTTGCGAATGGCGCAGATGTCGTCGTAAACGGCGCGGACTTCGGGACTCGCATCTTGGTATTCGATCAGGCCTAGGGTGGACATTAGGGTCGTGTCTCCTGGGGTGAAAGTCAAAAGCAAGGGCAAAAGATTACCGCTAAGGTCGCAAAGAAAAACTCTGAGGTCGCGAAGAAAACCTAATCACTTTTCCTCTGATAGTTCTCCGCTCAGCAGGTTTTCCAGCTTCGCTGTAGGGACTCTCACGCCTACATAGAAGTGGCCGAACAGGGCGTAGACGGCGCTGACCTGGTCGAAGCGCATTTCATAGATTAACTTTTTGAAGACCAGAGGCTCGTCGGCGAACAGGTCGACGCCCCACTCCCAGTCATCGAATCCGATGGAGCCGGTGATGATCTGTTTGACTTCTCCGGCGTAGCGGCGGCCGACCATGCCGTGCTCGTTCATCTGGCGGGCGCGCTCTTCGATGGGCAAGGTGTACCAGTTCTTGTCTTCGCCGCGGCGGCGGTCCATGGGATAAAAACAGGCGTAGCGATGCGGCGGAATTTCTGGGTAGAGGCGAGGGCGCATGGCCTCTTTCTGGCGGGCGAGCGTGTCGGCGATTTCGCGTTTCCACTCGTCGGAATGAGGTTCGACGCCGCGATCCGCCAGGGCTTTATAGATTTTCACGGTGGAATCATAGAGTCCGAGTTCAATGATGGAGAGATAAGAAGTAGTGGGCTCGAGATAATCGCTGAGGCGAAGGTTGGCGAGTTTGAGTTCGGCCTGATTGAGATCGGCGAAGGACTCGCGGAAGTGGATGAACATGAGGTCGCCCTTGTGGCCGATGAGCGAGTAGAGGGCGGACTGTTCGCTGTTCGAGGCAGTTTCCATAGCGGACAGAGCCGAGGAGGCTTCTTTCACGATGGCGGATTTCTCGGCAGCGGGCAGGGCGCGCCAGGCGGACCAGCGGAGGCGCATCATCTGGTGGAGGACGCTGTAGCCTTCGGTGGTGAGCGGGACCGCTGGAAGTTCGGTCGCAGCCTGCGGGCGGGGATGGTGCGTGGTAGTCATGAATCCCTCTTTCGACGAGATGCTTCGGAATGCAAGCTGATATTGTACGCGGACAAAGACTCCACTTCTCGCGGAAAAGGCGCGAGAAAATGGGACGCCCCCGATGCGATATAACTAAGTTTATGCGAAGAGTGCTGGTCGTGATGGGATTGGTTGCCGGGCTAGCGGCACCCTTGCCGGGGCAAGGGAAGCGGGTGTGGGTGCTGCGGGCGCCCGGGGAGATGGTCGAGTACGATCCGGCGACGTTTGCGGTGAAGCAGACGGTGAAGGTACCGGGCGCGGCCGTGTCGTCGCCGCAAAATGTCTCGGTCAGCCAGGCGGGGCAGATTTTATTTGCGCCGGTGGCGACGCTACCGCTGGCGGAAGGAGACGACGAATCTGCGCACAAGGCGTGGTTTTGGAGCGGGCGCACGGCGACCACCATTGATTTGGGTGTAAAGCGGGAGGAGTCGACTGCGGGATCAAACCAGGCGGTTACGGAATCGGCTGCGGCGGTTTATCTTTCTGCGGATGGCGCGCATTTGTTCTGGTTTGCCAATCAGGCGCGCCGGTTGGTGCGGGAAGATGTGGACCTCTCGACGACAACGACCTGGCAGGCGTGGCGCACGGACTTGAGCGGTGAAGGGCGCGAGGATCTGGCGACGGTGAAACTGCCGGACTGCCGCTGCCCGACGGGAGCGTGTGAGGAAAGTTGTCCGTACGGCGTGGTGTGGGCTCCGGAAGGGGGCATCGGAAAGTTTTTCGTGATGACGCAGTTTGTCGCGGGAAAAACGGAGCCGTTGTACAAGGCGAGCACGCTATACAAGGAGGTCTTCGGGATATGGACGCCGACATCGCTCGGTGTGCCTCTAAGGCGGGTGCTGGACGCGACATCTGCAGGGAGCGTGATTGTGGAAGCGATCCCGGACACGGGGTGCTGCGGGTGGTCGAACCAAAGCGATGACCAGACGCTGGTGCGGGCTGCGGACAAGACGCACACGGTGTTTGATGAGCTCGCAACTTATAAGAATGCGGACTACGACGTGAGTTTCTACACTTCGAACGCGCGGTTGTCGCCGGAGCTTGGGTTTGTGGCGATGACGATAACGGCGACGGCGCAGGCGAACCAACCGATTCAGTTGTCGGAACAAGGGCAGGCGAATCCGGAGGAGTCGAAGCAGATTCGCAAGGCGCTGGCGGAGTTACCGGCGGTGGAAGTGAAGAGCATGGAAGATTCTCCGCGCCGGGTTGCCTTTGTGCGGCATGCGGCGCTGGTGGGATGGATCAACGCAAAGGAAATACTGATCCTGGAGGATCACGTGCTCGTCGTTTACAACGTGGAGACGGGCGCGCGGCGGAAGTCGAGTGTGCGGGTGGAGGATGCGGGGAAAGTGTTTCTACGATAGCTGTGAAGCGGCCCCATCAGATTTTTGCTGGCCGGCGCGGTAGATCATCCAGCCCAGGAAATTTGCGCCCAGCACGACGAGAACGATTTTACAGGCGTACTTCCACGCGCTGGCAACCGGAACTACCGGCAAAACGGACAGCAGTACAAACAGCAGCGTCACGACAAAGCCTGAGGCGCATCCGATTTGCATCCAAAGCCCAGCCCGAAGGCCCTTCTGTTTTGCCGAGAACAGAGGAATCGCAAACATAGCGAGGTAAGCCAGTCCGTAGAAGGTCCAGGCCCAGGTCTGCAGTAGCGCGAACGACTCCTGATTGCCGGCGCCGATCAGCACGGCCATGCTGGCGGCAAGCGCGACCCCGCCCATGAACATAATCGAATTGATTGGGGTGCGGTACTTGTGATGCAGGGACGTGAACCATCTCGGCAGGAGATGGTCCCAGCCCGCGACCAGGGGCAGGCGCGCGTTCGCCGAGAAATAAAGTGTGTAGCTCGAAAGGTAATTCAGGAGCAATAAAAGGATCACGATCGACGCCAGCGAACCGGTTGCGCCGAACATGGCAAATCCGCGGGTGATGGCCTGGGGCACGGGACCAATCACGTCGATGGCATCGGGGGAAACAAAGGCCAGGATTGCGCTGGTTCCAAGGATGTAGAGCAGGCCGATGATGGGCGCGCTAAAGAGGATGGATCGCGCAATGTTGCGCGCAGGGTTGCGCGACTCTCCCGCGAAAATGGCCACGGTTTCGAAACCGGAAAGCGCGCCGAAAGTCATCTTGCTGAAGACACTGAGGCTAAACAGAGTCATCGGCGGCAAAATCAGTGGAAGAGGGTGATAGGCGGGCAGATGTCCGCGCCAGACGTGCAGATAGGGCAAGACGATGAGAACTGTCAGGATGAAGACGGTGAAGAAGCTGCCCGTATTGCTGACCCACTTGCCGACGCGAAGGCCGAAGCGGGCGAATAGCATCATCAAGCCGATTAACGCGACGGAGGCGGCGATGAGCACCGGTTGGCTGGCGGCGATCCATGCGGCGCCGGGCGTTGCATAAGAGAGGTAGGTGGTCGTTACCAGGGCGATCTGCGAAACCTGGATTGTCTGCAAGAGCCACATGTTCCAGGCCGTGAGAAATCCAACGCGATCACTGAAGGCAAGCCGAGCCCACTCATAGAGGCCGCCCTCAAGGGGCATCAGGCGGTTTAAGTGAGCGACCACGAAGGCGTGAGGAATGAAGAACAGAACGATTGCAAGCAACCACAGAGCAACATGAGCCTGTCCGGCTTTGACCGCGGTGCCGAAGAATTCGGGGACGATGACAATGAGAATCTGCGCGAGGATGAGGTCCCGGATTCCCAACTCTTTGCGCAGGACGGCGCTGTGAGCCTGCACCTCGGCTTCGGCTGCCTGCAGGGACGAGTTGGGCGCGGTGGTCAAGCGTTGATCCCTTGAGCGGGACAGGCTTCATTTCTTTTCCGCGGGTTTCAAAAGCAGATCCTGATAGTCGAAGCTGAAGTCGGCCAGGGGCGAAACGGCGGCCATTTTTGCGCTTTCGATGGTGCCGTCCGGATTCAAGGCGAAAGTGATGAAGGCGTCTTCGATGGTACGGTCACGCCAATGGGCCTTGAAGGTGTTGTACTGCCAATGCTGCAGGTCGCCGATCATGCTGGGGGTGTGGTCGAAGGTGATGACCAGGCCGGCGTTCTCCGTGCGAATCGTGATCGGACCATACCAGGCGTCGTTGTAGACTCCGGCATATTTTTCCAGAGGAAGGGAAGGCTTGGAATCGGCGGCACGGGCTGCTTCGGTTTTCTTCATCGCTTCCGCCGCTTCTTTCTCATCCATGTCTTTCACGGACTTGTAGGCAGCGATCCAGTCGGTGGGCGGCAGATGAAAATAGTGATCGAGCACGTGGTAGAGGATGGAATCGAAAGCTCCGTCTTCTTCCGCGTTGGTGAGAACGACTACGCCGAGATTTTCGTCGGGCACGAGCATGACGCGGGAGACGAATCCAGCGACGCCTCCGGTGTGGCCGACCAGTTTGCGGCCGTGATAATCGCGCAATCCCCAGCCCAGGGCGTAGTCGGCGAAAGTCGGTTTCAGACCGGCCAACGGCGGCGCATAGTCGCCGATGGGAAGGATCGTCTGCGGCGACCACATATCTTTCGAGCGCTGCTCGGTGAAGAGGCGGCCATCGCGGTCCACGAATTTTCCGCGGTTCAGTTGCAGTTGCACCCACTTGGCCATGTCGGCGGCGCAGGAATTAATGGCGCCCGCCGGGGCGGCGTTGTCGAGGATTTCGAAATGAATGACCTGCAGTTTGTCTTCCATCCGCGAATGAGGAAAAGCGACGTTGTCGCCGGGCTTGATTCCGGCATTCGTAACGTTGGAGTGGGTCATGCCGAGCGGGATGAAAATGCGCTGGCGAATGTAGTCGTCCCAAGTGGTGCCGGTGACGGCTGGAATGATCTGCCCGGCTGTCATGTATAGAAGGTTGTCGTAGGCGTAGTGGCTGCGGAAGCTGGAGTGGGGCTTCATGAAGCGCAGCTTGTAGATGACCTCTTCCCGCGTATAAATGGAATGCGGCCAGAACAGGAGGTCACCCTCGCCGAGTCCCATGCCGCTGCGATGCGTAAGAAGATCGCGAATGGTCATCTCATGCGAGACGTATGGGTCGTACATGACGAAGCCAGGGAGGCGCTGGTAGACAGGGTCATCCCAGGAGATCTTGCTTTCGTCCACGAGCGTGGCGAGCGCGGCGGTCGTGAAGGCTTTGGTGTTGGAGCCGATGCCGAACAGAGTGAATTCATCCACGGGAGCCGGGTCGCCGAGTTTGCGGACGCCGTAGCCTTTCGCGAGGAGAATCTTGCCGTCTTTCACGATGGCGACGGCCATGCCGGGGACGTCGAAGGTCTTCATGGAGGCGGCGACGTAGGCGTCGAGATCCGCGGGCGGGGCGCCCTGCGCCCACGCAGAAATCGCGAGAGTCAGTGCCACGAACAGGATCGCACAGCGACTTTGGCGGGCTTGGGACATTGCGTTCTCCGGATGACGATGATGTGACAGAATTACGACGCGGAGATTAGAACACAGAATCGCGGAATTCTCCCAAGAGTGAATATTTCCGGTCTGATCTGTGCCTGTACAAAGAGGCAGGGTTCGTATACAAACTCTGGAAGCGGTGTGCGGCGCGTTGTTTCGCGGGGGCCGGGTCTTTGTATCTCAAACCGAAAACATTAGACGAGGCAGTTTCTCTGCTGGCGTCAACGGGCGGGCAGATTCTGGCCGGGGGCACGGATTTTTATCCGACGCTGGGCGAACGACTGCCTCGAGGAAACGTGCTGGATATCACCGCGATTGGCGAGATTCGCGGAATTTCGCGGGAAGCGGACCATGTTCGGATTGGCGGGTTAACGACGTGGACGGAAGTGATTCGAACCCCGCTGCCGCGGTGTTTTGATGCGCTGAAGGCGGCGGCGAGGGAAGTGGGATCGGTGCAGATTCAAAATCGCGGCACGGTCGCGGGGAATCTGTGCAACGCGTCGCCGGCAGCGGATGGAGTGCCTCCCTTGCTCGCGCTGGATGCGTCGGTGGAGCTGGCTTCTGCGAGCCAAGTGCGCCGGATGCCACTGGCGGAGTTTCTCGCGGGCAACCGGAAAACGTTGCGGCGAGCCGATGAGATCCTGGCGGCGGTGCTGGTTCCGCGGCGGATGCAAGACGCGGCTTCGGCATTTTTGAAGTTGGGAGCGCGGCGGTATCTGGTGATTTCTATTTCCATGGTGGCGGTGGTGGTGCAGGCCGACGAGTCAGGCCAGGTGGCGGAGGCGCGCGTCGCAGTGGGATCGTGCTCGGCGAAGGCGCAGAGGCTCCTTGAGTTAGAGCGAGCTCTGGTTGGCCGGCCGGTGAAGGCGGGACTTGGAGCGGCGGTCGAGGCCGAGCATATTGCAAGTCTTGCTCCGATTGACGATGTTCGCGCGACAGCCGAGTACCGGCGGGATGCGTCTTTGACTCTGGTGCGGCGAGCACTGGAGGCCTGCGCGGGGGTTCGCTGACATGGCTGCCGCGCACAACGTAGCGAGGGATACGGGGACCGAGAGGATTTCATTTTCGGTGAACCGACGCGCGGTGGAAGTAGCGACGTCGGGCACGCGGCGGCTTTCGCGCGTGCTGCGGGACGATCTGGGGCTGACGGGAACAAAGGTGGGTTGCGACGCCGGTGATTGCGGCGCGTGTACTGTCTTGCTGAATGGGGATCCAGTCTGTGCCTGCCTGGTGGCCGCAGGACAAGTGGAGGGATGCGAGATCACCACGGTGGAGGGTTTGGCGTCGCGGCCACCGGTGCAGGGGAGACTGCAACAGTCGTTTCTTTCTCACGGCGCGGCGCAATGCGGCGCGTGCACACCGGGGATGCTGGTGGCGGCGACTGCGCTGCTCGAGCGTGATCCGGCGCCGAACGAGCAAGAAGTCACGGACGCGATTGGCGGCGTGCTCTGCCGTTGCACGGGTTATCGAAAAATTGTCCGCGCGATCATGGAGGCGGGAAGTCCGGCGGCGGGCGAGCTCTCGCCGAGTGCCGGATGCGCGGTGGGGGCGCGTTTGATCCGGCTGGATGGCAAGCAAAAAGTGGAGGGCAGCGAGATATTCGGGGCGGACCAGGCGCCTGCGGGAGCGCTGGGGCTGAGAGTGATTCGTTGTCCGCATCATCGAGCGAGGTTTCGGTTTGGGGATCTGGAGCGCTTCGTGGTGGAGCATCCGGGAGTGGTGACGATTCTGACTGCGAAAGTGCCCGGCGTTGATTGCTACGGAGTGATTCCAAAATATGCGGATCAGCGCGTATTTGCGCACAACGAGGCGCGGTTTCGCGGGGAAGCCGTGGCGGCGGTGGTGGGCGATGCCGACACATTAGAGGCGCTGGACGCGGGGGATTTTCCCGTGCAGTGGGAAGAGTTGGCACCTCTGAAAACGATCGAGGAAGCGCTGGCGGAGGATGCGCCGCGCATTCATGGACATCGCGAAGGCAACGTTTTAGTTCGGGGGCGCGTGGTTCGCGGTGATGTGCAGCAAGCGCTTTTGGAAGCTGATGTAGTGGCAGAGGGCGAATACGAGACGGGATTCGTGGAGCACGCCTACATCGAGCCGGAAGCCGGATTCGCGCAGCGCGTCGGCGATCGTATCGAGATTCAGGCGTGCACTCAGTCTCCGTACATGGATCGCGACGACATCGCGAAGATACTTGGGATTGCGCCGGACAAAGTGCGCATTATTCCAACGGCAGTGGGCGGAGGATTCGGGTCAAAGCTGGACCTTTCGGTGCAGCCGTTTGTGGCGCTTGCAGCGTGGAAACTCGGACGGCCGGTACGCCTGGTGTATTCGCGGAACGAGTCGATCATGTCGACGACGAAACGGCATCCATCGCGGATCAGGGTGCGCGCCGGGGTTACGCGGGAGGGCAGGCTAACGGCGCTTGATTTTGCGGCGGATTTCAACACCGGGGCGTATTCTTCGTGGGGGCCGACGGTGGCGTTTCGCGTCCCGGTGCACGCGTCGGGGCCCTACTGCGTGCCTCACTACCGGGCTCTGACGCGGGCAGTCCACACGAATATTGTACCGGCGGGGGCGTTTCGCGGATTCGGCGTGCCACAGGCGGCGATCGCGCAAGAGCAACTTTACGACGATCTCGCGGGAAAAGTTGGGATGGATCGGCTTGAGTTTCGGATCTTGAATGCGCTCGATGACGAGAAAGCGACGGTGACGGGGCAGGTTCTTGGCGAAGGCGTGGGCATCCGCGCCTGCTTTGAGGCGTTGCGGGCGGGATGGCAGGCATCGCGGGCTCGCTGCGCGGACTTCAACACGACCGTGGCCGGGCCTCTGCGGCGCGGAGTCGGTGTTGCAGGAATGTGGTACGGATGCGGGAATACGTCGCTGCCCAATCCATCCACGGTGCGCATCGGGTTGAAGCGCGACGGGCGAATCGCGTTGCACCAGGGAGCGGTTGACATTGGGCAGGGATCGAACACCATCGTGACGCAGATTTGCGCGGATGCGCTCGGTGCTCCGATTGCGCAATTTGATCTGGTCTCCGGCGACACCGCGATTACACCCGATTGCGGGAAGACTTCAGCATCGCGGCAGACGCTAGTGACCGGTAAAGCGGCGTACGCGGCGGGCGTCAAGTTGCGCGGCGAGATTGCAAAACTGGGCGGCGGCTGCAGTTGCGCGACCATTGAATATGGCGATGGGAGTGTTACGGTTTCTGAAAACGGAACGAGCAAAACAGTTGTTCTTGCGGAACTGCCGCTCGACCCGCACGGATATGTAATCACCTGCGAAGCGACGTTCGATCCGCCGACCAGCCCGCTGGATGAGAACGGACAAGGAAATCCTTATGCGGTGTACGGGTTTGGCGCGCATATGGCGGAGGTTGAAGTGGATGTTGAGTTGGGAACAGTGCGCGTGCTGAGAGTTACGGCGGCCCATGATGTGGGGCGCGCGATCAATCCAACTTTGATTGAAGGGCAGATTGAAGGCGGCGTTGCACAAGGGTTGGGGATGGCATTGATGGAGGAATTCGTTCCCGGGAAAGGGGAGAACCTGCACGACTATTTGATACCGTCAGCGGGCGACATCCCTCCGGTGGAATCGATTCTGATTGAAGACGCGTCGCCGGTGGGTCCGTTTGGCGCGAAAGGGATTGGCGAACAAGCGGTGATACCTACGGCTCCGGCGATTCTGAACGCAATTTACGACGCGGTTGGCGTGCGCATCCGCAAGATTCCAGCGACGCCGGACCGGATTCGGGCGGCGATTCTGGCAAAGGATATTTCTTTGACTGGCAGCGGAGGCGGGCGTGGCTGACGACGCGATCCGCTGCGATGCGTGCCCGGTGCTGTGCTACATCAAGCCGGGGCGGACGGGATCGTGCGACCGTTATGGCAACCACGAAGGGAAGCTGGTGCGACTTGATCCGCATGTCGTGCTGGACCGGGCGCTGGAACGGGGAGAGCCGGCAGTTCCATTTCTAGAGCGCGCTCGCGAGTGGGACGGCACGTTGATTCATACCAGCGCGGCCAGTCGCGGAGAAACCTTTGTGACTGCGATTGGCGCGGGAACGACGTATCCGGATTACAAGCCGGCGCCGTTCATCATTTCGTCGCAAGTCGAGGGCGTGGACATGGTCACAGTAGTGACCGAGGGAATTTTCAGCTACTGCGGCGTGAAGGTGAAGATTGACACCGACCGGCATCTCGGTGCGGAGTGCAGCACGGTGCGCGCGCGGGGAGAGGCTGCCGGCCACGTGACGACGAGCGAGTACGGATCGCAGATGCTGTCACTTGGAGGCGTTCGGCATTTGACTGGAGGCAGCCGGCAGGAGGGAACTGCGACCTGCGATGTCCTGTTGAATCTGTGTAACGGCAACGCGGTTGAATTGGAGATTGATGATGGCGCGAAGGTTGTGGTGCAGGCGGGGAAGCCTCCGATCGTGGACGGCGCGCAGGAAGAGCGCATGCGCGTGGGCTGCGGCTCAGCCACGATTGGAATGTTTGCCAAGCAGTGGTTCGGCAAAGTCGATGATGTGGTCGTGGTAGACGATCACATCACGGGAGTGTTGTCGGAGCATCAGGCGGGAAAACTGCTGGGCGTGCCTGAGACGGGGATCAAGCTGAAGGGAAGGCGTTCGACGCCGGGACGATATTTTCAAGTAGCGGAGCCGGGAACCTCGTGGGGCGGAACGGACATAGAAGATCCGCTGATCATTCTGGGGAAGTTCAACGCGAAGAAAGCGTGGCCGGGTTTGCGGCTGCTGATGGTGAGCACGACAGGGGAGCATCACGCATATTTCGAGTTGGACGAGGGCCTTAAGCCTCGAGAGAAGGAATTGCCGGCGAGCTTGCGGGAGTCGGTGTCGCGGATCCGGGAGAATTGCGAGCCGGCGCTGTGCACGGTGCTATTCATGGGCGGTGCGGGAGGATCGTTGCGGGCGGGGGTGACGGAGAATCCGGTCAAGCTGACGCACTCGGTGCGCGACGCGCTGACGCGAGTCACGTGTGGCGGAGCGCCGGTGTATGTGTGGCCGGGGGGCGGGATTACGTTTATGGCGGACGTAGCGCGCATGCCGCGGAACGCGTTCGGATATGTGCCGACGCCGGCACTGGTGGCCCCGATTGAATTTACCCTGAAGCTGGCGGATTATGCGGCGCTGGGTGGACATGTCGAGAGCGTGCGGCCGTTGAGTTCCATTGTTGCGGACGACGAGGGGAGAAAGCGAGTTGCGGCGCGGGCGGATAATCCATGGCCGCTCGAGCCGGGAGCCAAGAAGCGATGAACAACCGGGCGAAGATTCGGATGCTGGCGGACGGGCGGCGGCTTCATCTTCAGGATGGCCCGATGGATTTGATCGTGGAGGCGTTTGGCGCGCCGCGCGCGATTGAGAATGCTTATCGAGCGGCGAGTGACCGATTTGTGACGGTGCTGGATGAGTTGTGCGGCGAACTCCCGTTGTTGCGCCGGGATTGCCGTGAGGCGGAGTGGCCGCGGGGCGCGGTTGCGCGCCGAATGATGGCGGCAGTGAGACCCTATGCCGCGCGATGCTTCATCACTCCGATGGCGGCGGTAGCGGGGGCGGTAGCCGATGAGATTC
The DNA here is from genome assembly GCA_963819145.1 of uncultured Acidobacteriaceae bacterium. GTDB lineage: Bacteria > Acidobacteriota > Terriglobia > Terriglobales > Acidobacteriaceae > Sulfotelmatobacter. The sequence goes on along the minus strand of CAWFVB010000040.1, from coordinate 91,173 downwards.
TGGCTGCAATGGTTTCGGCGGCGCAGCTTGCGCGTGCTTACGTGAATGACGGAGGAGACATCGCGCTGCATTTAAGCGAGGGCGAGAAGTTCGTGGTCGGGATGGTGGAGCGGCCGGATCGAGCGTCGCTGTTCGGGACGACTACATTGACGGCTGCGGATCCGGTGCGTGGCGTTGCGACCAGCAGTTGGCGCGGGCGAAGCTTTTCTCTCGGCATTGCCGATGCGGTGACTGTGCTCGCCGACCGGGCTTCCGCGGCGGACGCGGCCGCGACGATCATCGCGAATGCGGTGGCCTTGCCGGGGCATCCGGCGATTGTTCGCGTTCCAGCCTGTGAACTGGCTCCAGACAGCGATCTTGGAGACCGCATGGTGACGCAGGCAGTTGGAGAGTTGACTCATGAAGAAGTGGATCGAGCGCTGACATTGGGCACGCAGACCGCGGAGTTGCTGCGCAGGATGGGTTTGATCCGGTCGGCCGCATTGAACCTGCAAGGAGAAACGCGGGTGGTTGGAGGGTTGGGAGAATCGCGAAGGATTGCGTCGGTTCAGGAAAGGGGCCTGGTGCATGCCTGAGGTCGTGGTGCGAAAAAGAGTCACGTGCGTGGAGGAGATTTTTCATGAGGGAGGGCCGCTGGCCGAGAAGCCGGTGCGCCGGGCGGCGGCGCTGGCGGTGATTCGAAATCCGTTTGCAGGATCGTACGTCGCGAGCATTGAAGGATTCATGGACGACTTGAAGCCTCTCGGTCTGGAGATGGCTCGCACTCTGGTGGCGGCGCTGGGCGGCGATGCGAAAGTTGTGGAGGGATACGGGAAGGGCGCGATTGTGGGGTCGGCGGGCGAACTTGAGCATGGAGCCTTGTGGCACGTGCCGGGTGGATATGCGATGCGCGACATTCTTGGCGGGGCGAAGGCGATTGTGGCTTCGACCAAAAAAGTTGGTGGACCGGGCACGCGGCTGGATGTTCCGATCACGCATATCAACGCGTCGTATGTGCGGAGTCATTTCGATGCGATGGAAGTGGGCGTGAACGATGCTCCGCGGGCGGATGAGATTCTGCTGGTCCTGGTGATGACGACTGGGGCTCGCGTGCACGCGCGTGTCGGCGGACTGAAGGCGTCGGAGGTTCAGGGACAAGACGGACTGCGATGAAGACGGAGTTGAAAGGCTAACGATGAACGCGAAGATTCGGAAGATCGCGACCTTTGTCGAAGAGACGCAGCGCGAGATGGATCGGGCGATTGTTCCGCCGACACGGCGCGCGGCAGCGGTCGCCGTGGTCGAGAATCCGTGTGCCGGAAAATATGTGGAAGATCTTTCGGAGTTGATGGCGATTGGCGAAGAGCTTGGCGAACTGCTAACGGCGCGGGCCGTTGCGGCTCTGGGGATTGCGGGGCCGTCGGCTGAGAGTTATGGCAAGGCGGCGGCAGTAGGCGAGAACGGCGAACTGGAACATGCGGCGGCGATTTTGCATCCGAAACTGGGGACACCGGTGCGTCGAGTGCTGGGCAAGGGCGCGGCGCTGATTCCGTCGTCGAAGAAGCGCGGCGGGATGGGTGTGGTGCTCGACATTCCGCTCGGGCACAAGGACGCGGCTTTTGTTCGGAGTCATTTCGATGGGATGGAAGTGCGGCTGAATGACGCGCCGCGGGCGAATGAAATCATGGTGGCGATCGCGGTGACGGATAGCGGGCGTCCGCTGCCGCGGGTGGGCGGATTGACGAAGGATCAAATCAAAGGAGAAGACGGGCTGCGCTAGGCCGATAATTAGCCTCGTGAGCGCGAAGTGCGTCAGCGGATGCCGGCGCAACTGTTGGGGGCGCGCATCAGGAACGAAATATCGTCCACCTTGTAGAGAACTTTGCCGGGAGAATCGGGCGTTAGGCTTGATCTTTCCCGCGCGGACGGCGTCGAACGCGGTTACCAGGCGCGCAAGAACTGTCGGGGAGGCGACCGGAATGTTGTGCGCGCCCAGCACCAACTTGACCTGCGGGGCGAGAGCGGCAAATCGCCGGATCGATGCGGCATATGCGTCGAGATCCGTTTCGGGGCGGAACAGCCAAATCGGCGCGGGATAATACGTGTCGCCGGTGAAGAGCAGACCGTTGGCGCGATCGAGCAGGGAAATCGCGTCGGGCGTATGGCCGGGCGTGGCGATGACCTCCAGCGTGCGTCCGCCAAGATCGAAATGGTCCCCATCGTGAGTGTAGGCCGTGATTTTCCATGGGCGAGTCGAGTATGTTTTCGGATCGAATCCCTTTGGGAGTGACCCGCAAATCTGATCGGGAGTGACTTCAGCCTGCGCGTCCTCACGCGACCCCTGAGCATTCTTGCGGGTGAAGTTGGTGTTCATGGCGTAGATCGTTGTGAATTGCCAGTTGCCGCCCACGTGGTCGTCGTGCGTGTGGGAGTTCAGCACGATGATGGGTAGCGTGGTCAATTCCGCGGTCACTTTCCTGATGTCGCTCATTCCCATGCCGGTGTCAAACAGCAGGGCCCGCTTCTCTCCGACGATGAGGTAGCTGATGACCTCTTCGGCCTGATGCGGTTCGTAGATGGCGAAGACGTTGGGCGCGGGTTTGTAGACTTCGAACCACGGATCGCTGACGGGGACGCGTTCGAGGGATTTATATTCCGGGCGCGGCAGAGGCCGGCACCAGTCAGGGATTGGCGTCTGTGCGAACGAAGGCTGCAGGGCCAAGAGGAAGATGGCAAGGATCAAAGCGCGTTTATGCAAGGACGACCTCCGGCACGCGCGTGGCCGGCGGCGTGTTGCGGCTGCGCTGGATGCTGACCGCGCCGTCTATAACTACCATTCCGACTCCCGGCAAGTCTCCTTTTTGAATGCTGTCGAGCAGATTCCTGCCCGCGGATTGCTGCGCGGTGTCGAGAAAAACGAAACTTGCCTCGCGTCCGGCCGCGACCAGGCCACAGTTGAGGGCGCGCATTTTCGCGGTGTTGCCGGTGGCGAGGCAGATGGCGATTTCCGCGGGGATTTCTCCCAGCGACGACAGCATCGATATCATGCGCAGGATGCCGAGAGGTTGCACGCCAGAACCCGCGGGCGAGTCGGTGCCGAGAATTACGCGGTGGAGTTGTTTGAGTTCTTTTGCGGTGCGCAAGGCGAGCAGTGCGGCACGCTCGTTTCCATTGTGTACGATTTCAAGAGCTCGGGCAGAGCGCTCACACAGAGCGACAATCTGATCGTCGGGCAAGGCCGTGTGACCCCCGTTAATGTGGCCGATCACGTCGGCATCGGTTTCGAGGACCATGTCTTTGTCAATCAGGCTGGAGCCGGGAATCGAGGGGCCGCCGGTGTGAATCGTGCTCTGGATGCCATATTTGCGGGCCCATGCGACCATGCGGCGTCCGGTAGTTCCGTCTTTCACGCTGCCGAGGCCGACTTCGCCGAGGAACTTCACGCCGGCGGCGGCGAGTTCTTCGAAGTCGTCTTCGACCATGCCTTGTTCGAGAACCGGCGCGCCGCCGTGCACCCTTACTCCCCCGGGACGAAACGCGTGGAAGGCGCGCTGCGCGAAAATTGCCATCGCTTTCAGACCGACGATATCCTTCGGGCGGCCGGGCGTGTGAACTTCCCCGGCAGACACCATGGTGGTGACGCCGCCGTGCAGACAACTGTCAATCCATCCGAGCTGATTCTGACGGGGCGTCCAGTCGCCGCAGACGGGGTGCACGTGGCTGTCAATCAGGCCAGGTGCAAGAGCGGCGCCGTTGGCATCAATAGTGGTGGCGGCGTTCGCGGTGTCGAGATCTTTTTCCTTGCCGACAGCATGAATGACGCCGTCGACCGCGATCACCGAGTCGGCATCGAGAATGGGGCGATCGAGGTCGCCACTGAGACAGAGACCGATGTTGCGGATCACTAGTTTGTTGCCGACGGGAGATTTAGATGGGGCATCGTGGCTCATGGAGTCGTCCTGAAAGGCATTCAACCACTAAGGAAGGTACACGAAGGAAGGCCAACGCGGAAGCTCTCAGGGCGATTCGTTTGTCAGTCCGGCAACAGTGGTGATACGCTCGGCCTTCATCGGGAAGGAGAATCATGGTTTCGCGCGACGTCATCTTCTGGGAAGTGGATGCGCAGGCTGACTTCATGTTGCCGGGAGGAAAGCTGTATGTGCCGGGAGCGGAGAAGTTGCTGCCGAACATACGCCGGCTGACGAACGCGGCGCGGAAGGGGCAGGTGTTTTTGGTGTCGCATGGGTGCTTTCATGCGACGGACGATCCGGAATTCAAAATCTTTCCGCCGCACTGCGTGAAGGGCACGGCGGGAGCGGAACTCGTTCCGGAGGCGCTTACCGAAAAAGTGGCGCGAGTGCCGAACGACGCCGGCGCCAGGCTGCCGGACGATCTGTACGCGTACCAGCAGATACTTCTGGAAAAACAGACGTTGAACATTTTTGAGAGCCGGCACGCCGATGCCCTGGTGCAACGCTTGGGGAGTCAAGCGGAGTTCGTTGTCTTCGGGGTAGTGACGGAGTATTGCGTGAGCTTCGCGGTGAAGGGATTGCTCGCGCGCGGGCGGCGCGTGGCCGTCGTCAAAGACGCCATTGAAACCCTGAAGCCGGAAGACGGGCAGAAGACGATTGCGGAGCTAGAGCAATTGGGGGCACGGCTGATAACCACGGACCAGGCTCTCAGGGCATTGGGCGACTGAGAGCCTGGCTGCGGCTCTAGTGACGGTCGTGGTCGTCATGATCGCCATGATTGTGGCGCCAGGTCCAGTATTCTTTCTGCTCTTCGGGACGGAGCCTGCGGAAATCCCGGTCACGGTCGCGATGGGTTTCATCGGCCCAGCGACGGTAGTAAACCACCTCGTTGTCATTCCACGTGTGATAGTCGGTGTAGTACGGGTCGTATACGCGGTAGGCATGGTGCTCGCCGCATGCGAGCCCTGCCAGGGATGAGGTTAATGCTGCCGCGAGCAGCAGCGAACTCAGGGGACCACGGCTCATGTTGTTCTCCTTGAGGGGAAGAAACCCAACTTCCGCAGATTAGTTGCTGTGGAGCACGGTGGCGGATGCTTCTATTCTCGCGCGAAAGGGCCGACGAGAAATGCGGCGGTGCGACCGGTAACGTTTGCTTCCGAAATCTATTTCATTTGCTTTCGAATGCTTCTCAACTGGCTCGATTTGTAATAGACTACAGTGTCTTTTACATGGAGGAGATGGCGTTGGGAAATCCGTTGCGCACGCTGCTGGAGTTGCCCGGGCCGGAGAAAGTTGAGCGTGGGCTCGAGCATACGCCGCGTGAAATCTGGCAGCAGCCCGCCACCTGGCGAAAGACGTACGAGCTGTGCCGGGATCACCAAGTTGAGCTGAACGACGTGTTGCGGCGCGCCGGAATCGGCCGCGGCAGCACCTCTTCGCCCACGGTGTACCTGGTGGGGGCGGGCACGTCGGATTACACGGGACGGTCCCTGGCTCCATTGCTGCGGCGGCGCTGGGGTTGCGATGTGTGGCCGATTCCCAGCACGACGTTGCTGACCGAGTTCGAGGAATATCACCGGCCAGGACGGGAATATCTGTGGATCTCGTTTTCCAGATCGGGCGAGAGCCCTGAGGGCGTGGCGCTGTTGGAGCGGGCGCTGGACCGGCATCGGGAGATTCGGCATTTAGTGATCACTTGCAACCCGCAGGGCCCGATGGCGCAACTGTGCGGGCTCCATCAAGACCGGGCGCTCGCTTTGGTTCTGGACGATGCGGTGAACGATCGTGGGCTGGCTATGACCAGTTCATTCAGCAACATGGTACTGGCGGGGCAGTGCGTGGCCAACGCCGAGGATATGGCTTCGTTTGCGGATGTGGTGGGGCAAATGGAGCAGGCCGGCTGGCGATTTCTTCCCGACGCCGCGGAGGTTGCATCCGCCATTACGATGCTCGGATGCACGCGGGCGTGCTTCGTGGGATCGGGAGTGCTGCGCGCGGTCGCAGACGAATCCGCCTTGAAAGTTGTGGAACTGAGCGCCGGGAAAGTTACCACTATGGCGGAGACGCCGCTCGGATTGCGTCACGGTCCCATGTCGAGCGTGGACGGACAATCGCTGTTTGTGGCGTTTCTTTCGAGCGAGGCGCGGCGGCGTGGCTATGAACTCGATTTATTGCGCGAGATCGATCGCAAGCGGCTGGGGCGGGTTCGTGCCGTGGTTACGGCGGGTGCACTCGACGACGTGTCGTCGCTGGCGGATTTCTTTTTGTCGCTGAATTGCGCGACTAACTTTCCCGACGACTACCGCCCGGTTTTAGATGTGATGTTCGGGCAACTAGTAGGGCTGTTCGCTTCGATGCACTGCGGGCTAAAGCCCGACCAGCCGAGTCCCACCGGAACGATCACGCGCGTAGTGCAACCGATCAAACTGTATTCGTGAGCTGTATTCCTGAGCCCGCAGACGAGGAGGTCAGTTCAGCGGATGGCTGGCCTGATCGGCTTGTGGGACCAGTTGGCGATAAACGTAATCGGGGACGTCGCCGTTCCAATAACCGGCTGTCTTGGCGTATCCCACAATTCCCAAAAATAAAACCGCGATTCCAATCGCCATGGCCCACGCCGGCAGACGGCCTTGGTTGGGCGATCGCGTCCATGCCGGCAGGCTGAGCTGCAGCGCGCCTTCTGCCGGACATACAGCCACGCATTCCAGGCACCCGGTGCACTCCGCGGATTTGATAGTGATCAGCTTATCCACTGGCAGGGCCGAGGGGCAGGCCTTGGCGCACTTCTCGCAGTCAATGCAGGCAGGAGCCGACCGCCGGATACGGACGGGACTGAATAAGGACGCCAGACCGAGCAGCGCTCCGTACGGACACAAATAGCGGCACCAGAAGTTCTGCACGAGAACCGAGGCCAGAACCAGCGCGGCGAGCACGATGGCGGCAGCCTCGCCGAGGGAGCGGAAAAAATTGAGCATGCGCACATCGACGATTGCGCCGTAGGGACTGCGCATGAACTCCTCAATCGCGCCCGCCGACATATTCGAGACGGCCCACACAGTCCGAGCAGGACGTATTTGAGATTGCGCAGCGCGAGGTCGAGCCAGCGCGGCAAGCGGAAATTACGGCGAAAGACTGCGCGCCCGGATCTCCACAAATATTCCGACAAGGTTCCAACCGGGCACAGCCAGCTGCAGACTGCCTTGCGCAACAGGAATGCGATGGCAAGGAACGAGACGAGCAGAAACAGGGCCGCCGGATGACTCGCCGGCAAGTGTCCGGAGGCGAGCCAATACTTCAGGTTCATGAGGCCGGCGATGGGGAGCCAGCCTTCGACGCCGGCGGGGCGCGCCATGGATCGGGTGTGCGTGCCAGTCTCGATGGACCGAACCCAGAGGTAGAATTCCGAGCCGAGCCAGACATTCAACAGCAGGAAGGCAGACTGAAAGCTCCTTCGCAGGCACTGGGAGCGGTCCGGCGCCGCGCGCCGAACGAGTTTCTTCCGAAGGATCGACGAGCGACCAGGGGAGTCGTCGGAGTGCAGGCGCAGTTGCTGCGCGGCCGGAACGCCGGTGCTTGATGAGTTGACCTGGGGCTGAGTCGCCATCGCTGCCGCCGCTTTTAACCTAGGCCATCAGCTAGGCCATCGCCGGTTCTGCGCCGGCCGGTTCATACGGACAGAACGGATCGGTGCCCAACGCATCCCCGGTGTGGGCGAAAGCTCGAGCGCGCGATCCTCCGCAGATGTGGCTGTACTCGCAGGCTCCGCACTTTCCGTGGAAGGTTTCGGGAGAGTGGAGCGAGCGGAAGATCTCTGAGTCGCGGTAGATATTCACCAATGACTCGGTGCGGACATTTCCGCAGTGCAAAGGCAAGAAGCCGGAGGGGAAAACTTCACCGAGGTTCGAAACGAAGACGATGCCGTGGCCGTCGCGAATCTGGAATCCCCGATAGACCGAGGTAGCTTTCATGTCTGGCTTCGCCATGCCGGAGGCGCGCATGGTCTCGATGGCGATGCGGCGATAGGAAGGCGCTTCCGTCGTCTTGATTTGAAACGGGGCGTGAGGCGACAGATCGAACACCCACTTCATGATGGACTCGCCTTCCTGGGGCGAGACCTCGTTGAGTTGCTTGCCGCGGCCGACCGAAATCAACATGAACAGGCTCCAGCGCATGACGGGAAAACTGGTGCGCAGCAATTCGTAGATGGCGGGGAGATCATCGGCGGTCTCCTCGGCCACCAAAGTGTTGACCTGAATTGGGAGCCCGGCGCGTCCGCATTGGCGGGCCGCTTCCATCGTGCGCTCGAACGTCCCGGGGACATTGCGGATGTTGTCGTGGCGTGCGGCCGAAGATCCGTCGAGGCTCAGTCCCATGGCTTGAATGCCATGGTTCTTCAGTTTTGTGATGGCGTCGTTGGTCAGTTGCGAGGTGGCGGCAGGCGTAATTGAGACTCCCAGGCCGATGCCCTTCGCGTGGTCGATCAGGTCGTAGATGTCCGGGCGGTTCAGGGGATCGCCGCCGGTCAGGATCAGGTGCGGCAGAGGATCGCCGAACTCAACCAGTTGATTCAGAAATCTCTTGCTCTGATCGGTATTGAGTTCAAGAGGATTCGCGTTGGGCATGGCCTCAGCGCGACAGTGTTTGCACGCAAGGCCGCAAGCCTGGGTCATTTCCCAGTAGACCAGCATTGGATTCTTGGAGAAATCATGAGCCATCTGGCCCATGTTCGGATGATTGCCAGTAACCCCCATAACGTCCCCCTTCGGCGAATGAACCTAAAAGAACTCCCACAGGCAAGTTCAGGTTACTTTTTGGAAGGGGAGAAAGGCTGTGATTACAATCACACGGAACCGTGACGGATTTCGCAAGAAACGGCCGTTTTCTTGCATTTTGGGCAGGAAACGAACACTGAGGGGCGCACCCCGCAGGGTTATTTCGGGCGAGAGTCGGGCCCGGCGAGGCTTACGAGTTGCCCAGGGCTCTTTGGGTCGAGGCCCGCACCGCAGCCGGGAGCGCCTCTGGACTATAGAACCGATCATAGAAATCCACGTCCACGCGACAGACCTGGAAGCCGATGATCGTCCGGAATGGCGCTGTGTAGGCGGGGAACCGCCCGTAGCGGCGGAAGATATAATCACAGTAGGCAATCGCCGCTTGCACGGTGGTGGCGGTCGGCGGCGGTATTTTACCCGCGCAAGACTCTGAGTCACGCCAGGAACTCTGGTGCGCCCCTCCTCGATAAGCACCATCCACCCCGAACTTGGTTTGCACGAACGCGTGGACCGCATCCCCCATGGATTTGTAGTAAGGCGGGCAGAATGGTTTCAGAACCACCATGTCGTCGTGTTCCAGACCGACGGGATAGACAAGCAACGGATCCTTTCCAAACCACCGCGCGAACGCGGACAGAAACCCGGGAGCGCCGGCATAGAGACTCGCCGGCATGGAGTTCATCCGGAATCCCGCGGCTTTAAACCAGCTGTACTCGTGTCGCGCGAAGTTGGGGAAGCCGCCCAATCCGAGGGCCTCAGCCATGAGTGCGAGGTTCTGCAGGACCATTCCATGCTCGGTGGCCATCGATTCGAGCAGGGATGTCTCCATCATTTGAATGGTGGCACTGCGCAGGTCATGCGGGTCGTCGTGCAAGAGGCCACCCTTGCTGCGCGCAAAGCGACCAACACCGGCGGGCCGAAACCATGCGCGCTCGTCGCGCAGGAAAACTCCCATGTCTTCGCCGAACAACTCGAGGAGGGCATTGATGGTGAGCGAGGTCGTTTCGATGATGGGCAGGAAATAGGTCGTTCCGGGGGCATAGAGCGACCAGCGATTGATCGAGAAATTATGGCCCGAGTCCAGAGGTGGTGCGGTTCGTCGATTCGATATTTGTATCCGACCTCGCTTATAGAGATCCGTCAGGGAACCCGTTCGAGCCAGGCGAACCAACTCGGGGAATTCTTTGGCCGCAAAGTCCTGTGGACGCTTCAGGAGCCATGTTCCGCTGTCGTTGGTGACGAGGACGGCGACGGCATTCACCGCGTCCGGGCTGGCCACGGTGCGGCCCAGTCGTCCCACCAACATGCTGCCACCCTCGCTCGGCCCATAAGACAGATCGGCAAGCGCGTAGCCGGTGACACCGCAGGCAGCGAACGCGAGCGCCGCTTCTTCATCCTCGGTGAGTGGAATAGGCTTGTGTGGACTCGCATAACGGAAGGGTCCAGCCGGGATACTCATTCCCAACCCCACTCGCCGCGAACGGCGATGGAGCAGAACCTCGAACAGCGTCGCTTTGAGCGGATCAAGGAACATTTCTAGACCGATTGCGATTCCGGAGCGGCGCTGTTTGCCTGTTTGAGCAGTGCTGCGATGTCGGGCCGCACTGCGCTCAACGCCTCTGCCGCCTCGCGGTCAATGGCCAGAAGCCGGACTCGTGTACGGGCTCGAATGCAGCAGTTGGGGTGAGGCCGGGTGACGTCGCCAAAATAATCTCCCACTTTCAGCGAGCTGAGAGGGACGCTGTTCCTATCGCTGGAGAATACGTCCACGTCTCCGGATTCCACCAGGTAGTGATAGCGCCTGGTTTCGCCCGCCGCGACAATGATCTGTCCCGGCTCGTACAGGGCGTGAGAAATCGCAGCGCGCTCGCTGATCCTGGGGTTCACCACATCGCGACCCAGGATCAAGGTCAACCACCAGTCGAACATCAGGCGCACCCGCCGAGTCCAACTGGGAACGAACATGGTAAGCACAATGAAACGCCAGCCGATCCATGCCAGGAATCCGTAACTGTGAATGCCCTTCATGTGCGCGATGGCACAGCGATGGCCAAGGGTGCAAGCCTCGCCGAGTCCATTGAAGGAATACTGCCTGAGCGGCTTGGCGGCAGCGCCACGCAGAAGATTGGTTCCGATATTGGTCCCGGCCTTTTGCGCGTAGTGCGCCAACGGGGGGCACGTGCCTCCATCAGGATGGGGCACGGCGGAGCAGTCCCCCCCGGCCCAGATATTGGTGGCGCCAGGTACGCGGCAGAATTGGTCGGTCACGAGCCGTCCCCGCGCGTCCCGTTCGTAGGGGAATTGATCGAGCAGCGGAGATGACTTCATGCCGGTACAAGTGATGATCGTGCGGGTCGGAATTTTTTCGCCCGAACGGAGCACGGCTTCTTCCGCGGTGGCCGCCTGCAGGCCAGTCTTCAGATGCATTTCCAGGCCCAACCGCACCACGGTTTTTTCGGCGTATTGCACCAGCGACGGATGCCGTGTCCCTAACTCAGGCAGGATGCGCGGGCCTGCTTCCACCATCGCGATTCGATACTCCTCGAGCTTCAATTCCGGATATCTGGTTTTCGACAGGAAGCGAAAGTAGTCCGCGAGGTCGCACGCCACCTCGACTCCGGCGTAGTTTCCGCCCGCCACCACAAACGTGAGCAAGCGCTTGCGCTCGTCCGGGTTCGTCTCGATGGACGCCATCTCCAGCACGGTCAACAGATGGTTGCGGAGCCGGTAGCAGTCAGCGAATGTTTTCAGAGGGTACGCATGGTCGGCGATTCCAGCGTAGCGGGAAAAATCTTCGATCGAACCGACGCCAACCACGAGATGGTCGTAGGGAAGGGTATAGACGCGGCCGTCAATGGAGCGCCGGGTCACCACGAGCCGGTTGCCGAGGTCCACCGATTCAATTTCAGCATTATGAAGCTGAGCCGGCGCGATCATTTCGCGCACGGAAGAGTTGATTTGCTGCGGCTGTATCTTGCACGTCAGCATTTCCGCGATCAGGCCATGCACCGTGGAATAGTTGTCGCGGCTGACCACGGTCAGCTTGACCTCACCGCGCCGCCCCGCGGCACGCAGAGCGCGGGCCAGATAAATGGCCACCCAGCCTCCACCCAGGCAGACCACACGCATCGGTTCTTTCATCGACGGCCTCCATCAGCGGTACTCTTGGTGGCATCGTGTTCCGGATGACTCGTCTCAGCGGCGGTCTGACCCGCACGAACCGCGATCTTGCGAGGGATAACGAACTCCCCCGTGCGTCCCTTCAGCCCGCGCTCGCTCAAGAGATGCCGAAACGCTTTTGGACCGGCGACTTTCGCCAGCGCTTGCACGCGAGTACTGAGCAGCCGCGCGGTCTCGACCAGCCACGTCAGCGGACGCACCACCGGCACCAGCAGTTTCCACGCAGTCTTCGGGATACCCGAGAGCCGCAGATTGCTCGTCACCAATCAGGGCGCGCGAGATGCCGTAACAGAGATTCGCGCCACAGATGCGCCCCAACCTGAAGTTGCGAATGTAGTCGAACGAGGTCTGCATGAGAGCGTTGACCAGCGCACGCGAATCGTCGTCCGGTTGCGGCTCGAAGGCGAACATCATGTCGAGCAGCCGGTGGCCATCGAATTCATCCGCAATCAGCAGTTCGTTCTCCACGCCCAGCAAATAGCCAGCGTAACGCCACAGGTGAATGAGCGCATCGCGTTCCACGCGTTTGAATCGGTAGCCCAGATGCGTCAAGCCGTCGAGGACGCCAACGCAAAACATCAGGTTGGTTCCGGCCATATGGCATTGGTTGATGGGGGCGCCCCAGGCCTCGGAGCGCCATTGGCCTGACTGGAGGAGCAATCTCCTTACCTGGGCATGAATCAGCCGCACGCGCACCGCCAGCGCAAATCCGTCGGAGAAACGAGACAAGCCGTCGGGCTGGCAAACCGCAAACACGAACCGCGTCGTATCCTTCAACCGTTGCGATGCGCGATGCACCAACTGACCGGACAACGCGAGCGGCTTGTTGCCCACGGGCCAGCTATAAATAATCGGCAGAGAATGCATGGCGAGGACGGCAAAACCGAGCCGGCAGCGCAGGAAAGTGGCTCCGCCGAGGTTGCACCGATCGCGATCAACCCAGAACGGAACGCACTCCAGCTGGCGAAACAAAGCTCGCAACGGCTCCGGGGCGATGGGGACGGCTTCGATACCCTTGGTCAACGCGAGGTCGAGCAGCGCCCGCCAGTCGCTTTCCGGCATGCGGGCGAATTCATCCATGACGGCATCGGCAAGGGGATCGGAACGCCAGAGGAAGTCAGAATACTTTTCCGCGCGAGCCCGATGCACAACGCCAGAGGCGTCGAAGCTGGAATAGCTAGACGGGACGCGGTGTTCTACTTCCGTCATCAATTTTGCTCGGTCTTGGGTCGAAAATATCACAGCCGGGTACTCCACCCGGCTTGCTGACTTGGGTTCGCGTTACGAGCGTAACGCCGATGGATCGTCTCAGGATGTAATCAGCCGAAATCGGCAATCCGAATACACAGAAAAACTAATGCCCGGGTCTGGGGGTGAGCACCTAGACCCGGGCGGCTGTTCCACGTAATGGCGAACCGGAGAGGGGGCACCGGCTGTCCGGCGATGAGGCCAGACTTGCCGGCGAGCGGATCACTCACCCTCGCTTGTTGGTCGCGACTGCCTGCTTGAGCAGCGCGGGTTCACCGGATATGGAACAGCGATCGCAACGTAAACAGGTTGCGCCAACTACTTCTTCTGCGCTTCGCGCACGTAGGAGACGACCATCTTGATCTGGTCGGGGGTGACGCCCTTGGTCGCGAACGCGTGCATCGGTTTCTTGTCCTTGCCGCCGTTGGCGATCATGTCGGTCAGATCGGCGTCGGAGGCTTTCTTGGCATCGTCGGAAACCAGGCTGGGAATCTTGGCCGCCGGTTTGCCAGCGAGGTCGGCGCCATGGCATGCCGCGCACTTGGTTTTGTAGATGGTTGCGCCATCATCGGCGGCCCACGACAGGTTGGGCAAAACGAGGAACAACGCCAGGGCGATCATCACGATCAGGACCACGAGCTTCGTAATCTTCATGAGTGCATTTTCCTTTCGAACATTTAGTGTCTCGTCTACTGGCCTGCGCTGAAGCAGAAGAATCTCACAGGCAAAAGATCGAGACGGAATAAGAACTTGCTAATCGTCATGCAGTTTCGACGGAGAGTGGGGCGGTGGTCAGTGATTGCGGTCACTTTGGGTCGTGATTGAGGTACGCGTGTAAGTGGGTGTAGCGCAGGCACATCGCGTCAAAAGACTCGCGACCCGCGTAATATGCCGCAATGTTGAAGTTTTTAACAGTCGTGGACTTTTGTTACAGCTCGCAAATCATTGAAAACAAGGTGATTGACGGTGTAGCTACCCGCAGACTCTTTGGCAACGGGCTTGCGCTTCTAATCTTGCAACCAGCGCTCGAGGCTTTTGTCGTGGAACCCACTCTCTTAGTGATCGGATTGAACCACCGCACGGCCCCCCTGGCCATGAGAGAGCGTTTTTGGATCAGCGAGAACCGGCGCTACGAAGTGCTGCGGGAACTGCGGAGGGCGGAAGGCATTGAAGAAGTGGTCATTCTTTCCACCTGTTGCCGGACAGAATTCCTGTTGTGGGCCAGCGAGCCGACGGTGGCCGCTAGTGCACTTCTCCAGTTTCTGGGAACGGAACACGGTCTGAAGTTGAGTGAGTGGGAGCACTTCTACCGCCTGCTGGGTGAGAGCGCCGTGACCCATATTTTCCGTGTGACATCTGGGCTGGACTCGCTGGTACTGGGCGAACCGCAGATGGCGTCGCAGGTGAAAGAAGCGTGGGATCAGGCCATGACGGTGGGCGCCTCGGGGCGCTTTCTGAACGCGGTGCTGGAGAAAGCTCTTGCAGTTTCGAAACAAGTGCACCACGACACCGCCATCGCAAAACTGGCGATCTCGGTTCCAAGGGCTGCGCTCGATTTGGCCCGGCAAGTTTTCGGATCGCTGGAAAACCGACGAATCTTGCTGTTGGGGACGGGAAAGATGAGCGAGTGCTCGGCCCGGACCATGGTCGAGAGTGGAGCCGGGTCAGTGATCGTGATCGATCAGTCTCCGGCGCGTGCTCAGGAAGTGGCAAAAAAGCTTGGTGGGACCGCCGCCACGCTGGCGGATCGGTGGCAGTGCATGTTGCGCGCCGACATCGTGATCAGTTCGACGGGATGTCCGCACGTGGTTCTGTCGCGCGAGGAAGCGGAGCGGATCGCGATCGAGCGGAACCGGGTGGCGCTGGTGATCATGGACATCGGGATGCCACGCGATGTGGATCCGGAAGTGCGCAGAGTGGACGGGATACTTCTTTATGACATGGATGGCCTGGAGCGCTCGGTGAAGAGCACTGGCGCGGATGGCACGGCCACGGCCGCAGAGGCCGAGAGAATTGTAGCCGCGGAGGCGCTGGCGTTTCGCGGCAGGTTGCAGGCGGAGAGCGTGGTGCCGACCATCGTGGCACTGCGAAACCGTCTCGACGAACTTTGCCGGCAAGAACTGGATTCTTTCATCGAAGAGCGCGGGCCGTTTACTCGGGAGCAGGATCAGTCGCTTCACGCAATCACAGCGCAAGTCATACAGAAGATTGCTAGCTCCCTGGCACGCGAACTGAAGGAACTTCCAGAGAAGGAGGAACAGGAAAAGATGACCGCAGCGGTCACACGCCTGTTCCACCTGGAATCGCCTGAAGGGGCGCTTGCCGGCACCAGATTGGGGAGACCGAAAAATGAACGAGGAAAAGGGCATGCAATCGCAATCAACCACTAATTCCACCGCGGCACCGTGGACCAGCACGCAGGCTTACGTGCTGGCCGCATTCTGCCTGGTGCTAGGCGTGGCGCTGGGGTACCTGTTTCGCGGATCGGCCTCGCCCGCCGGTGCCCAGATAACGGCGTCGGCCCCGGCACAGCAGGGAACGGAAGCCCACCCACAGCAGGCGGCGGAGGCACAAGCCGCGTTAATGCAGGCTGCGGCGCCGCTGCTCGACGCAGTGAAACAGAATCCGAACGACTATGACTCGCTGGTGAAATTGGGCAACCTGTTTTATGACGGCCAGCAGTTTCCCAATGCGATCCAGTATTACGAGCGCGCGCTGGCCATCCATCCGGAGAATCCCGATGTCCGCACGGACATGGGAACAGCCTACTGGTACATGGGGAATGCCGATAAGGCGGTGGCCTCGATGGAAACTTCACTGAAATATCGGCCGGGACATCCGCAGACACTGTTCAACTTGGGCTGGGTCCGCTGGCAGGGCAAGGCCGACGCCAAGGGCGCGGTTGAGGCCTGGCAGCAGTTGCTCAAGGCGAATCCAGATTATCCGCAGAAGGAGCAGGTCGAGCAGTACATTGCCAAGGCGAAAGAGCACGCATCGCGCGGCTAGATCGAGTCGCTGAACAATTTGAGAATTGGTGCTCCTTCATCCCCACTCATACGGGCGCCGCGGGGCTTCCGAATAGGAAGCCTCGTTTTGTTGGTGGGAGCGTTTAGCAGGTTGCTGAAAAATCGATGCGCGACCCATTTTTCTTTCTGTTTTTCCATAAGAGTGTCAGAAATCCGCTAGCTTTATGACCTCCGGTTTGCCCGTCTCTCGCAGGAATGGAACCTGCGTGTGCCCTTCATGGCATTCCTAGCGATGGTCGTAGCTAACAATACGCACGAGCTTCCAACTGCCTGTCTCTTTGCTCCAGACATTCGTAAACTGCGCCGTCGCATCCAGATGTTCGGAGCCATCCGCCTGTCGAGAAAAAAAACGGTGCGTTCCAGCCTCGACGGCACCATATCCCGGAACAGCGTTTACGACTAGCGAGTCTTCCACCAACTCTCTTCGCAGCAGTATTCCCTCTGCGCAGCGATCCTGTAACGCTTTGAGATTCTGCTCGTACCCTGTCTTGCCCGTGTGGTCCTGGTAGAACTCGAGGTCCTTGCTGAGGGAGTTAGCGTATCGCGTCACGTCACAAGCGCTGAAAGCCTCGAAGAGACGCCGGTCCGCCTCGGTAATCTCTTCTGTTAGCTGGCGATGCGGCAAGAGCCCTGGCGCCGGTCGCAGCTTCACCTCGGCCTTCATGGACTTGCCAGTAGCCGCACCTCGTAGATGACCAGCATCCAGATGAAGGCTAAAATCCATGCCTCCACCGACATCAAGGTGGAATCGAATGCTCTTGTCATCCACGCGCCCGTCCGCGAATGGCGTCTGCTGATCCACCGTCCGGCCAATGCTTCCGGTGGGGCTGGAGCCGTGTTGCTCCACAATGAGGACCGCCGTGTCATGGCTGACCTTTCCGTCGGGATTCGTGAGGGTGAGTTCGCCGAACCAAGTGCCGGAGATATCTGAATGCTGCTGCTGTGAGGTACTTTGGGCAAACACGTGAGTCGTCGTCAAAGCGAAGAAACAAAACAAAAGTGTTCGGATTGCAGGCATGATTTCCCCTTCGCGGTGTCTTACGCATAGAGCTCCGCGAAAGTTCCATCCGTTCCCCTGCGCTTACTATTTGGAGTAGTTTTTTCAGCAGCCTGCTGGGGCGCTAGCCGGGCGAGTTTTCTGATTGGACCGGGTCGGCGGGTTCTTCATCACCGGCGGGAACGAGTTCGAATTTCTTCAGCTTGTAGCGAAGCGCGTCGCGGCTGATGTCGAGCAGGCGCGCGGCGTGGGTCTGGTTGCCGTTGGCCTGCCGCATGGCGATTTCTACCATGGCGCGCTCGACTTCTTCCAGCGACGTGCCCTCTTCCGGAATATAGAGTCGCGGAAGCACGCGCCCGTTGGGCAACTGCTTGCCTCCACCATCGGCGGAGGCGCTGCTGTGTTCGAAGGCCGTGAGGCCGCTGCGGGCGGCTTCTCCCACGGCGAAGGGCATGTAGACCGGGCGCAGGATGGCTTCCTCCTCGAGAATCATGGCGCGCTCGATGGAATTCTTGAGCTCGCGCACGTTGCCCGGCCAGCTGTGCGCCAACAGCAGCCGGCGGGTCTCGGCGCTGATGCCGCGGACGGATTTCTTGAACTTCTTGTTGTACCAATCGATGAAGAAATCCACGAGCGGAAGAATATCTTCGGTACGCTCGCGCAGGGGCGGAATGAAAATCGCGATAATCGCGAGCCGGTAGTAAAGATCCTGGCGGAAATGGCCTTCGCGCACCGCTTTCTCCAGATCGCGATTTGAGGCAGCGATCACGCGCACATCTACCTGCATGTCGCGCACGCCGCCCACGCGGCGAATTACCTGATCCTCGAGAACGCGCAGCAGTTTGGCTTGCAGCAGCGGCGAGAGTTCACCGATCTCGTCCAGAAACAGGCTGCCGCCATTCGCCGTTTCGAACAAGCCTTTCTTCATCTGCTTGGCGTCGGTGAAAGCGCCTTTTTCGTGGCCGAAGAGTTCGGCTTCCATCAGGGTCTCGGGAATCGCAGAGCAGTTGATCGCGACGAAGGGACCATTCTGTCGCGAGCTCTCATAGTGGATCGTCTTGGCGACGAGATCTTTGCCGGTGCCGCTCTCGCCTTGAATCAGAATCGTGGTGGCTTCGCTGGCGGCAACTTTCTGCACGAAGCTCAGCAGTTCGGTCGTTTTCGGAGATACCGCGACCACCTCATGATAGCCGGCGTGCCGGCGCACCTCGCCGCGCAGAGTCTGCACCTCGCTGCGCAGGTGGTTGGCTTCGAGCGCGTTCTGGATGGTGACGTGGAGTTCTTCGAAATCCAGGGGCTTGCCGACAAAGTCGTAGGCGCCGAGCTTGAGAGCAGTCTTAACATCGTCCAACTGCGGGTCGGCGGTAATCATGATGACAGCGGTGGTAGCGCCGCTCTTCTTCAACTGCTCCAGAACTTGAATTCCGGTGATGTCCGGCATGCGCACATCGAGCAAAATGAGGTCGGGAGATTCGTGTTGCGCGAGGCGCAAGCCGGGCTCTCCGGCGGCTGCCTCGACGACCTGATACCCCCACTCTTCGCACTTCTGGCGCAGGGACCAGCGCACCAGGCGCTCGTCGTCAACTATAAGGATCTTCTCCGCGGGCATGTGTCCTTTAGCTTACTACGGAAGGGAATAGATGGGGACCCACCCTCCGCCGAGCTTCGAAGGTAAACACCAAGCCTGAAGTCGGCTCGACAGGCGCGAATAGAAGGCGAATAAGGGTTCAACCCATAGGTGCCCAATGCCGCTCGACGCCTGCGCTGCCGATCATGATTTTCCAGGGAGTTCCGGCTCAGGATCATAGCCGGTTGTGATCTTCGTCACAGACCCATCCCACCTCTAGCGCCAGAATCGGCAAAACATTTACGCCAAACCAGGAGGGGCCCATGCCGACCGCGAATTCCGTTGTTCCAGAGATCTTGGGGACATTGCCGTCCGATGCTGCGCGGCAGGTGCAGTGGGGATTTGCGGATCGCTACGATTTGCAATTGCTGGTGCAGTCCGCCCGGCAAGTGGCGCGCGGTCCGGTTGCGCGCCTGGTGGCCAGCGGTGGCCGAAACTCGCACGAGTGGACTGACGCAAAAGCAGAGTTGCTGGAAGCCTTTGACGCCTCGGGCATCACGGCGGTGTTCATGGATCCGGAAGAGGGCGGTCTGTTTGCCGGCCCCAAGAATCTGGTGCTCGCCCTGGTTGCGTTTGAACTGGCGTGGGTGGATGGCGGGGCAGCGACGGCGAGTCTGGCTGGTTGCCTGGCGCTGGCTCCCATTCATGAACGGGGTACTCCCGAGCAGCAGCGTCAATACATGAGACTGGCGGCTCCGGCGCAGCCCGGAGAAGATCGCAAACCCTGGCGGGGAGCATTCTGCCTAACCGAACCCATCCCGTATGTGGGCGTGGATACCGGGCATGCTGAATGGCAAGATCCGCATCGTCGAATGGAAGCCGGGAGAAGAGCCAGTCCTGCAGGTGGAGAAGCGCGGCCGCTTCATCACAAACATTGGCTTCGCGAATTTTGTTACTGCGGCGGTTGATTCCGGCGACGAGCGTATCAAGGGCAGCTGCATGGTGATTCTCGAGGACGGGGATCCCGGTATTTTCGACCGTGGGACGGTGACGCGAAAGATGGTTCACCAGTTGTCTTCCACGGGCGATCCGATTTTCAACCTGAGAATTCCGGCTAACCGGATTGTTGGCGGGTACGACATTAAGGATGGAGTTCTGGTTCCTCGGCTACAACCACAGCGAGGTCATCGAGGCAGTCTTCCGACGCACAAGAGTGACCGTGGGCGTGATGACAGCGGCAAAGCTGCTCTCGGCGGTCGAGCCGATCATCCGGTATCAGAGAGGGAGGTTTCGCGGCGCCGAGACCGCGACGCCGGGATCGGTCCGTTACGAACTTGGACTCCAGGCGCGGGAAGATTCGCTGCACCGGCTCAGCGGATGTTTGGGCGACAGGCGAGGCGAGTGCCTCGCTGGCTTTTGCGGCGGCTCGCGTCTTTGACGAACTCGACCCGCTGGAAAAGGAAATGGCGCAGCTGTATGCCGAGCGCGGCATCGCGGGTGCGAAGGCTAAGGCGAAGATCGTTTCGGGAAGCCGGGGATCGAGCTGCCGAAGTTGATTCATCTGCCGGTTGGCGATCCTGGCCGGGAAGCGCTGCACTCGGACCCGCTGCTCGCGTTTCGTGCAGCTGGATTCGTTGGCGGATGTTCTTTGCCCCGCCGCGAAGCTCTGGAATACAGGTTGGGGCGCGCAGATGATGCGCGAAGCCGTGAGCCTGATGGGCGGCTACGGCATCACCGAAGACTGCCCCGGGTTCCTCGGCAACAAATGGATGGACGCGCAGTTGGAGGCTACCTACGAGGGTCCCGAGGCGGTGCAGCGGCGCCAGCTTTCGGTGACCATGACGAACCCGGTGTTCCTGGCGCAGTTCCGCAGCTGGATTCGCGAGATGCGCGAAATCGCCAGCGAACATCCTGGCACCGGCGCGTGCGCGCTGGCGACGGCGATGACCGCTGTGGCTGTGGACGCTCGATCATCTGCAACATACGAAGGACGCCGATGGCGGAAAGCTGTATCAGAGTGCGCGTCAAGGTGTCACGTTCCCGCTGGCCGATGCGCTGTGCTGGCTGATGGCGGCGCGCTGCCAGATTCTCGACGTGCTGCGATTGCAGCGGCAAGGCGCCGGAAGATGCCGCGGCTGGCAGAGGGTCTGCCCGGGCTCTCAACTTCTTGACCGATCTTTGCCATGTGCAGTCAGCGCGGGCCAGCGGCGAAGTGGCACGCATCTGCGCGGAACTGGTGTTTGGATACAACCGGCATCCTGCGTGGGACGAGCAGGGAACTCTCGGTTGCTAGCACGATGACGAGTTGGACGCGCTGGAAAGCGTCATGCCCGGGATGAACCCCTACGCGCTCGATGTGATCAACGGAGACGGTACGCATCCGAAGAAAGCCGGCCCGTGCGTGAATTGCCATGGAGCGCAGAGTTCCTGTCCCTGCATGCGAGGCTCGATGTCTGCCTGACGGGATCCCGTCTGGCCAAGGATCGCGCCGCCGAAGCGATCTCGAAGCTCATGATTCCCGAAGCGCTGGACTATCCCGCATGAGCGCTTCCGCCACAGAGTCGCCGAGACCAATCGACAGCGCAGGAGATGTCGGTCGACATCGCGGGAGTGGGCTTCGGACCCGCGACCGCCGGATTCCTGACCACACTGTCGCGCGAGATCTTCTAAACGCGGATGGCACGCCGCGATTGGAAAGCACGGTCTCGCCGGGCCTGCCGTTGCAGGTCATCTGCTACGAACGCGCAGACGGCGCTGGGATTCGGAGTGTCGGGCGCGGTCACGCGCGCGCGCGGAATCCGCGCCAGCTTTCCCGGTCTCGACCTGGCACAGATTCCGATGGCGGCCCCGGTGTCAGAGCGAGAAGCTCGTCTACTTGCTCGATCCCAGTCGGGGCCAGCCGCCGCTCCCTGCGCTTGCGAATGGCGGACAGTCTGATTCGAGCGCTCAGTCGAGTTGCTGCGCTTGCGCGATCAGCGCGGTGGAATTGCCATTCACTCCCGAAGTTCATGCGGAAGCACGATGGACTGGTTCTCTCGCTGGGACAGTTCAATCAATGGGTGAGCGAGCAGGTCGCTGAGTTCCGGAGTGGTTCAGGTGTGGCCGGGAATGCCAGTGAGCGAGCCGCTGATCGAATAAGGATGCGGTTGACGGAGTTCGGCTGGCGGATCAGGGCGTCGGTCTCGACGGAGTCCCGGGCGAAGGATTCTGGCCGGGTATGGATGTCCGCGCCGCGCTGACTGTGGTGGCGGACGGCCCGGTGGGAGCGGTGGGGCGGCAGACTGATGCAGCACTTCGGTCTGCCGGAGGACACCAGCAGCGCGAGTGGGCGCTGGGCATGAAGATGGTGATTGAGTTGCGCGAGGATTCGGGCCTGGAGCCGGGAACTGTCCTGCACACACTCGGGTTCCCCGAGCCGGAGATTTTCGGCTTTCTCTATGTGCATCCCGGGTCGGCTGGCCTCAGTCGGCATTTTTATTCCTTCGTGGTTGCGCAGCCCGGTGCGAACGGGCTATCGGTACCTGCAACATTTCATGCAGCATCCTTATTTGTGGCGCTATCTGCAGGGCGGCAACGCTGAAGTCGTGGGGAGCAAAGTCGCTGCAGGAGTCGGGCCGTCACGGCGAGCCGTACTTTGCAGGGAACGGCTATGCGCGAATCGGAGAAGGCTCGGGCAGCACGAATGTGCTCTGCAGGTTCGGGCGTGGACGAGGCATGGACGACGGGAGTGCAACTGGCGGAAGCCGTGGTTGAGTTGCTGGAGCAGAAGAAGCCCTTCACGCGGGAGAATCTGCGAGCAGACGTACGTCCGCCGCCGGCGCGAGAGTTGGGTAGATCGCGAGTCGAGGATCGCCGCCGATTCACGCAACGGATTTCGAGCATGGTGTTGTGACGCGGCTTGATCGGCATGGCGATTGCAGGTTTTACGCGCGGGGATATCGTGTTTGTCGACTCCAGCCATTGTCCCGAACGGCGCTTCTCGCTCGAAGAGCACTATGCGCATCGCGCATTTCCCCGGACGAACTGAAGCAAGTGAAGGAAGAGTGCGTCGCGCGCAGGGAACGGCGCTCCACGATCGCATTATGGATCGCTGTGGCTGGCCAGAGATCCCGTTCGATGGCCAGCTTGCTGATCTCGCATCAGGACGCTCTGCTGATGGGTGGAAGCGTGCAAGCGCCGCCGGGCTATGCCAATCATGTGATTTTCGTGCGTCCGGAGCTGTGCCAGAACTGCGAGCCGAAGTTGTGCGTGGAAATGTGCTCCGGGCAGGCGATCACGCGCGGCGGAGAGTGGCGTGCCGGCGTTTGATCGCGAGAAGTGCGTCTATTGCGGGGCATGCCTGTGGAATTGCCGCACCAGCGCAGACGGAGACAAAGGGAATATCGAGTTTCGCGCGGGCGCCGGCGGACTGCATTCAGCGCTGAATTGATGCTGTACTCGGTCGCCGAGATTCAATTGGCGGAAAGAAAGTTCAGAAGACCTGAAAGAGGAATCGCATGAGCGATGGCTATCACATTGTTGTGTGCGCCGGCATCGTGCCCGACCCGCTGCAAACGCTGGAGCCGATCAAACACCGCAACGGGCCGGCACTGAAAAATGAAATGATGCTGCCGGCGGTGCTTGATCCGTGGGCGTGCACATGCGCTGTACGAAGCGGCGAATCTGGCGGCTCAGGCCGCGGGCAGCAAGGTCTGGCTGGTTAGCGCCGCGCCCAAGGTCAAGCTGCAGCAAGTGATGATGAACGTGGCGCAGAAGGCAGCCTTTGAACTGGTCCCCTTGATGTTCCCGCGAACGGTTTTGCTGATGCGCACGAGGTAGCTGGAATGCTGGCGGAGCGCGGTGCAATCCATTCCCGGTCTCGATCGCTCTCGCCTGCTCCTTTTTGGAGGATGGGAGTCGGCCTCGCGTGGCGCAGGCGTGACCATGCAACTGGTCGGCGAGCAACTGGGGATTGTCGACCAGTTCCAGGGCGTTGACCAGCTCGCCGTTCAGGCCGATGGGTCTTTCGAAATCCTGGAACGGATCGAAGGGGGACGTCATCTGGTTTCGATCTGCCAGGGGCCTCCTGTTTGCTGGGATGGGCGACGGGCAGCCTGCCGGAGCCGAGGAACAATCCGCAAGTCGGGATGGCGAACATGCGCACGGTCATGCCGGCGCTGCAGAAGACCAAGGCCGTTGTGCTGCCGCAGGGTGCAGTTCGCTACCTGAGTGTTACCGCTCCCAAGCAACAACGGCCCACGCGCATTGTCAAAGATCAAAACCCGGACGAGATCGCCGCTGAACTGCTTGAGTGGATCGCGAGAGATTAGGGTTGCGAGCGAAAAGATTGTCAGATTTTGGAATTTGAGGAATTCATGTCACAAAACATTTTGTTTGTCGCGCACGTGGACGAATCGGGAACAGCGCTGCCCAAAATAGCCTACGAGGTGTTGGGAGCTGCGCTCGAAATCCAAGAGTTGGTTGGCGGCACGCTGACGATTGGTCTGATCGGCGACAAGGTTCAAGACGCCGCCAACTCAATCGCATCGGCAGGGGTGCAAATCATTGGAGTATCGGGCGCGGATTTCGCCCACGCTCGATATGCCACCGATTCCGCGGCGGTTGAAACTCTCTGCCGGAACGTCGCCGCAGAAATCGTGATGGCTCCGGCTACGTCTCGATTCCTGCGCGTGATGCCCGGTGTGGCGCAGCGGTTGAAAGGGCGGGTAGACACTCATCTTACTTCGATCGAAGTCACCGATGGGGCGCTGTCGGCAGGCGCTGGTTCTATCGTCAGCGGCTCGAAGCCGAGATCGAGCGGGCCGCTCGACCGTGGTTTCTGGTGCTGGATTCCGGGTGTCACCAGGCGTTCGCGGCTACAGCGACTACGGCGAACGTCCACATGGTGGATGTTACGCTTCCCGCCGAAGCGAGGCGCACGGCGTTTGCCGGAATCCGGGTTCCCAATACCGCCGCGCAAACCATCCGCCCCGATGCCCGTCTGCTTTTTGTTGCCGGAGCCGGCTGGTGCAAAAAACAAGCCGACGGCAAAACTCACCTGTCCGAAGCCGAGGCACTGATCCTGCAGTTTCTTCAAACCTCAGGCGCGTCGCTCGGCGGAAGCAAGTCGCTGGTTGACCAGAGCGGAGAGAATCAAGCAGTGCTGGGCTTTATGACGCATCTCAACCAGATCGGGCAGACGGGATCGACTCCGCGCCATCCCAAAGGACTCTCCACATGTTGCCATGGCGAAGAGCCGCACGTGGTGGGCTGGCGCTTCATCAACGAACGGCGCGCCATCAACCTCGACCCGAATTGCGGATGGGCCCGCGGCAAAGCCGATGTGCTCTATGTGGCCGACGCATTTCAGGTGATGAAGAAACTGAATTCTCTTCTAAACGAGAAAACGAACTGCAAGGAAGAACTCGTGCCGGCGGCGAGCGTCTAGATCGCGGACGGATGCCACTCATCTGTAAGCATCCAATCGAAAGAACGATGGAAGGGAAGCGCCTTGCAAGAGCTGTTTACGAGGCGACTGGTTGCGCGTCAGGACGTTGCAGCGGCAATACCACCGCGAACGTTGTGCCCTTGCCGACTGTGCTGGTGACGTCAATCCGGCCACGGTGGTCTTCCACGATGCGGCGCGCCAGGGATAATCCCAGGCCAGTGCCGTCGCCCTTGGTGGTGTAGAAGGGGCGGAAGATATTGCGGAGGTGGTCGGGAGCGATGCCCCGGCCGTTGTCGGCCACTTCCACGACCGCAGCCGTACCCTGGGCTCGAACCGTCACCTTGATTTTTCCGTTTACGTTGATCGCCTGCAGAGCGTTCAGCAGAAGGTTCAGCAAGCACCTGGTGGATCTGATCGCTGTCGTGCTCCACCTCGGGCAGGGATGAATCTTTCTGAAGCGAGATCTCGATCGATTTCGCGAGCGCCTGCTGGCGGCCGAGCATGACCGCATGTTCCACGGTCGTGTTCAGGTCGCTCTTGTGAACCTCGGGGCGGATGCGGCCGCGCGGTCTGCAGCAAATCGGTGACGATGTGGTTGATGCGCGCGATTTCCTGGCGAACGTCCTTGACCACAGCGCGCGCGGGGCTGGTCGAGGGAAGGTCGCGGCCGATGATCTCGATGACGCCGGCAATTCCCGCCAGCGGGTTGCGAATTTCATGTGCGAGCCCGGTGGCCAGTTCTCCCAGAGTGGCCAGGTGCTCGGCGCGAGACATCTGGGTGCGGTGCAGGCGCTCGATTTCAGCGCGGCTCTCGCGCAGTTGTCGCACCATTTGATTGAAGTTGCGGCCCAGGTCTCCGATCTCGTCGTTGCGGTGCGCAAAACTTACGGAAACTGTGAGATCGCCGCCACCGAGCTGCGCGATTTTCTGCTGCAGTTCGACCATCGGGCGCTGCACGGTATAAGTGAGCACCACCAGCAGAGCACCGCAGATGGCGACGGCTCCTGCCCCGGCGACCAGTAAGACCATGTGCCGTTCAGGGTCGCGCCAGGAAAGCGTAGCCAGAAGAAACAGCAGCATTCCGCCGAGCAGAACGCAGGCGATCGGAACCAGCGCCTTGATCTCCCAGTTGATGCGGAACCAGGGCAGTTCGGGATCGTCGATTGTGGCTTTCGACGCTGAGTCCTGTCCACCGGCTTCGGTGGAGATCGGGACCAGCCAGCAATGCCGCGCTCGAGTATTCCGTGCTGAAGAAACTCGTCGTGGGCGCGGAGACGAAGCTTCCGTCAGGCGGCTCTTCCGGATTCATGATTTCCTCTGCAGTCTCAGGCATAAGCGTGCAATCCTGGCAGCAGATAAGTGACGCCGAAGAAAGTGAACATCACGACGGCGAATCCGAGGATGGCGAAATAAGCCGCGCGGCGGCCGCGCCAGCCGCGGGTGATGCGCATGTGCAAATAGCCCGCATAGACCAGCCAGGTAATCGCCGCCCACGTCTCTTTGGGGTCCCAGTTCCAGTAGGAACCCCAGGTCCGGTTGGCCCAGTAGGCGCCGGCGGCGATCATCAGGGTGAGCAGGGGGAAGGCAATGCAGATGGTCTTGTAGGTGATGCGGTCGAGCGCGTCGGCGTCGGGCAGCAAGCGCTCGAGATCTTCGCGCCGCCACAGCAGCAGCAGATAGAGCAGGTTGGCGAAGATTCCGCCGACCAGTGCCGAGAAAATGAACGGGCTCGCCGCCAGGCTCGTGGCGTAGCAGTCCCTCGGCATCGAGCGAAGGATAACTTCCGTTGCTGCGCGCGCAGCAAGAAGAAAACCAGCGCCAGCACCTGCAACAGAATGCTGATGAATACGGCGCGGTTCGCTGTCGACAGAAAGCTCTCGTTTTTCTTGATCCGCGCCAGCAATGTACAGGACCAGCGGCGCGGCCACGGCGGCGAAGACCAGCAGCATCAGCCAGCCGAGGTCGGGGATGGTGACGAACAGCCGCACGCCGCGGGAGAGGAACATTTCGGACTTGTTCTCCGTGTCCCATGCGACCACGCTCAAGCCTCCCCACTTTTCGAAGCGCGTAGGA
Source organism: uncultured Acidobacteriaceae bacterium (assembly GCA_963819145.1). GTDB lineage: Bacteria > Acidobacteriota > Terriglobia > Terriglobales > Acidobacteriaceae > Sulfotelmatobacter. Next base: position 63,933 of record CAWFVB010000040.1, on the reverse strand, counting down.
TGGCTGCGTAGATTCCGACGGTGAACATGCTGGTCGCCGCCAGGAACGTTTCGGTTTTCATCTTGTCCTGGATCAGGAACATCATGGCCAGCGCAAAGCTCAAGGCGCAGGCGGCATAGGCCAGCATGGCCAGGGTTACATGCACGTGCAGCCAGGTGGATTGCAGCGCCGGAACCAGCGGCCGGACTTCGCTGGGCAGAAGCTGCATCAGGATGACGCCGACAATCGCCACCGGCATGGTGACGGTCCGATTACTTTCACCCCGTAGCGCTTTTCGGCGATCAGGGTGAGCGCGGCCAGTGTCCAGACGAAGCTCAGCAGCATTTCATAGATGCTGGCGAAGGGCGGATGGCCGGCCTCGTACCAGCGATGCGCCACCGCGCCGGTATTGGCGAGCAGACCAGCCCACGTCGCCAGCGAGGCGAACTTGATGTAGGAATCCGTTCCGGTGATCCCGAAGCCCAGATACAACGCGCCTGCGCCTGCGTAAAAGATCAACGCGGCGTACAGCAGGTTGGCCTCGCTCAGAACGTTGCCACTCTTCACCACATTCAAAAAAGCCATGAACAGCAGGAAGGCAATGCCCAATCCGACCATCACGACCAGCGTCGTTCCGGTCGCCGGATGTTGCTTCAACTTTTGCTCGCGCCATAGACCTCCTCCGTAGCCGGACTATTTCCGGCGATTGATGTCGCCTGGCGCTGTGGCAAGATCACGATTTCGCTTGCGGTTTCAATTCCTTCTGAATCTTTTCGACGATCTTCTTGAATCTTTGTTCGAATGCGTCGCGATTGCGGTTCGCGGTGCCGCCCACCCACAGCGCGATATCGCCCAGCGCTGTCGCGCACCGGCACCACCCAGAAGCGGGTGTGGACCACATAGAAAACGAAAGTGAGGCCGACACCCATGAGGACCACGCCTGCCCAAACCGCCCACTGGCCAGGCTCGTACGACACTTGCAGGCCGGTGATAGAACCCAGTCTTCAGCTCTTTCGGCTCGAATTTGTAGGGGGATTGTCCATTTTCGGCGACGCCGGGAATTTCCGGCAGCCAGACGTTCACCCCTGGCCTTGCGCTTTCTTCGAAGTCACGATCAGATGGACGGCAGGGTTCACGACATCATTGGTGCGGGTATATACGCTGGCCGTCCCGCAATAGTAGTCCGGAATGAACTCGGCTAGTTGCACGGTCTGTCGGCATCGAGCGCGACGGTCTGGTCCAATAGCCAAGCTGATTTCATGCGGGCGCGGTTTCGCATTTGCCGGAGTCGCCGTGAGCATCAACTGAGCCAGCTTTCCGGTGTTGCCATAGCTGGCCTGGTAGAAACGGAGGCCGTGATAGACCAAAGGATCATTGACGATGATTTCTTTGCGCTGCGCTTCGCGGCCGTCCTGTGACTACCGCCAGCTTCGACCACCAGCGTTTGGGAGAACCGTCGGTGTAAGTTTCTTCTCCCGCAGCCTCGCAGCGGACGGCGAAAGGCAGGTTGCGAGTGGCGCCGTTCTCCAGGGCGACGGACTGCTTGCTGGCCCTGGGTCAACATCAGGAAGCCGCGCCAGCCATAGAGTGCGTCCACGATGCCGCCCAGAAAAATCAGCAACAGGCTGGCGTGCACCACGTAGACCGCCATTTCAGAGATGCGATGGCGCTCGACAAACAGGGAGAAGCTCTTGCGACGCACGATTCGCTCCGGCCTTCCAGCCCAGTTTGCGGAAGGCACGCTCCGCCGCGATCAAGCCATGCTCTTCATCTGGAACCGGAATCTGTGCCTGCGTGGCAGCCCCTTGCGGAAACCTTCGTCGGGGCTCTTGTAAGGACGCGCGAAGAAGCGCCAGGAATTGGGGAAGCGCTCACCGAAGCCGCGATGATGCTCAAACTCACCAGGACCACCAGCGCAACGAACCAGCGCGCATGGAACACGTCGGTCAGGCCGGTGAAATCGAGAAAGCGCAGCATCGCGGGAGAATAAGCGCGCTGCATGTCGTCGGGATCGGTCATCGGGCGCTGCAGGATGACTGTGCCGGCCGCGAAAAAGACGACAACTATGATGATCAGGATGACGCCGGTCTTGATGGAACTCAGGGTCTGCCAGGTTTTATGGAACGCGGAGCGAAGTGACAGGGCCATGACTTTATTTCCCTCGCATACATGCAATGCACGTTCCGCGCCAACGTCCTGATTTGCAGCTAAGCTCTTTTTGATCAATAGATTAGGGCGAACCCTAAGCTCTACTTGAATCCCTTGCGTGAGGCATAACACTCATCTCTACAAGGGGTTGCTGGGATTTCACGCAGAAGGCCAAGTCTGTGATTTCAATCACAATCCCGGCGAAAATGTGCGAGGATCGGCAATCAGAAAGACATGCGTGATTTCACCGAGCGAGTGTGGGAGAAAGCCCATTCCGGGAAGCTCGAATCCGATTTGCGATCCATTTCAACCGTTCAGTGTTTAGGTTAGAAACTGATTTGTTGCAATAATTTACAGTTCAATCGAAGAGTTGCAATTCTTCCACGCAATTAAGGCGAGGATCGTGCACATGCAAGAGTCGGCAATGGTTCCTGAATCTTCAAATCGTGTGCTCCAAGTCCGGCATAACGCTTCCGGCGAGGCCCTCCCCCGCCTTCTCCAGATTGTTGTGTTCCTCGCCATCGCGGTGATGCCGGCGCTGGCGAAGGAGCATCCGGTTCCGCTCGACAAGAATGTTGATTCGGCGAAGTGTCTCGAGTGCCACGAGGACAAGTCGAAGGGTAAAGCGGTTCACTCCGCGATTGCCACGGGATGCTTGAGTTGTCACGAAGTGCGCGTCAACAGAGATGTTACTCGGATCAAGATCATCACCACGACTACGCAAGCCTATGCCTGAGTTGCCACACGGAGAAAGACGCCGCGACAGATTAAGGGAACGGTGCATCCTCCGGCAGTGCGCGACTGCGTCAAGTGCCACGATCCGCACACCAGCGACAATAAGAACCAGCTGCTGAAGCCACTGGCGGGCGGAGAGAAAGAGAATCTCTGCCTCAGTTGCCACAAGACCGGAGAGAATGTCCCGGCCAAGGGCAGCCGGCACGCCGCGCTCGACATGGGTTGCGACACGTGCCACCTCACGCACAAGACTGGCGAAGCGGGCAAAGCCGAATTCGATTTTCATCTGACGAAGAGTGCTCCGGCACTCTGTCTAGACTGCCACGATGCCAAGGACGCCGGGCTGCAGAAGGCGCACCAGAACCAGCCCTTCGCGACCGCGGACTGCACCAGCTGTCACGATCCGCACCAGTCGGCCGCTCCCAAGCTGATGCGGCAATTCCTGCATCCGCCGTTTGCCGACAAATCCTGCGACATGTGCCATGCGCCGGCGAAGGACGGCAAGGTCGTCCTTACTCAGAAGGACGCGAAGTCGCTTTGCGTAACCTGCCACAGCGAGCAGGCCGACAAGATTGAGAAAGCCAAAGTTCAGCACCCGGGCGCGGCGGGCGACTGCACCGATTGCCACAATCCTCACGCCAGCCGGCAGCCGGGACTGCCGAAGACCAATGCTGTGGATATTTGCCTGACTTGCCACAGCGATCAAGCCGAGCAGGCCAAGAAACACAACCTGCATCAACCCGCGTTCAAACAGGGATGCGCGACTTGCCATGAGCCGCACGGCAGCGAGAACGATCATCTGCTGCGCGTCAAGGGCAACCCGCTCTGCCTGGAGTGCCACGGACCCGACTCCGTTCCGCAGAAGCTCGAAGCCGAGCATGTGCTCACCATCTTCGATGGCAAAGTGAAGCTACCCGAGGACTACTACCAGAAGAACAAGGTGCCGATCCTGCCGCTGCGATTTGGGCTCGGCCATCCGGTGGCGAACCATCCGGTCGGCGACGTGATGAGTCTGACGGACATCAGCAAGGTCAAGACGCACCTGTCGTGCATGAGCTGCCACCAGCCGCACGCGTCGGCGCAGCCGGACTTGCTCGTGAAAGATCAGCCGAACAACATGGCTTTCTGCGACAGTTGCCACAAGAACCGGGTCAATATGCGAGATACGACCACGGGAAATTAGCACAGGAGAACAGAATGTTTCCCCTTCTTCATAACTCGAACCGAACTGCCAGAGCGCTGGTGTCGCTTGTGCTCCTGCTCGCCCTGGGCCTGGCCTTGCCGGTCTCCACCTTCGGCAGCGACAAGAAAAAGAAGGCGGCCCCGCCTCCCCCGGCCGAGGCTCCCAAGCTCGACATTGACACCTCGAAGTTGGTGTGGCCGAATCCTCCCAACATCGCGCGCGTGCGCTGGCTGAACTACTTCACCGGCATGAAGATTGACCGCACTCCGGTCGCCGCTAGCAAGAAGAAGCAGGGTTGGATGGACCGCGTGGCCGGCGCCAAGCAGGAAGACAACTTAGACAAGCTCAAGACTTTTCCCTGGCAGTTGCTGGGCCCCTACGGCATTGCCATTGATTCCAAGGGACTGGTGTACGTGGCCGATCAAAAAGTCGGAGCGATTTTCATCTTCGACACCGAGGCGCACGACGCCAAGCTGATCAAGAACGGCTCCGACGCCCATTTTGGCTGGATTAATGGACTGGCCATTGACGATGCCGACACGCTTTTCGTCTCCGACGGCAAGATGCATCGCATCCTCATCTTCAATCCCAAGCATGAAGTCGTGGGCCAGATCGTGGAGGGATTGGTGGATCCCGTGGGCCTCGCGATTGATAACGAGAACCGCTTCCTTTATGTGGTGGACGAGCAGCAGGACCAGGTCCTCGTCTTTGACGCGGACAACCTCAAGTTGCTGCGCCGCCTTGGCGCCGCAGTGACGCCTGCCAAGAAGCACTCGCTCACCAGCGAGGGCGACTTCGCCGCGCCGACGAATGTTGCGGTCGACAGTGATGGCAACGTCTACGTTACCGACACGCTGAACAGCAGGGTCGAAATCTTCGATGCGGAGGGGCATTTCATCAGCACGTTCGGCAAAGCCGGTGACGGTCCGGGATACTTCTTTCGCCCCAAGGGCATCGCCGTTGACAGTGACGGGCACATCTGGGTGGCCGATCAATATCAGGATCGCGTGCAGGTCTATAACCGTGAGGGTCAATTGTTAACCTACATTGGAGACACCCACGCCAATGGTCCCGGCCAGTTCAAGGCGCTGGTTGGAATTGCGATTGATAAACAGAATCGAGTATTCACCACCGAACAATATCCGGGCCGCATGCAGATGTTCCGCTACATCACCGAGGCCGAGGCCGATACCGAGAAGACGCGGCGCGCGACGGAGCTGGCAGCCAAGATGGAAGCACGGAAGCAGGCGGCAGGTGAGAGTTCTCAGACGCCCGCAGCGACTCCGGCCCAGGTTCCGGCCCAGGTTCCGGCGCCCGCAGCGAAACCGGACACGACTGCACCGGCACCGAAGCCGCCGGACGCGGCTGCGCCGAAACCCAACCCATCTCCGTCAAAATAGAAACGACAGACATACCCCAGAGCAACCACACGCCTCGGCCACTCCAAGCCGCGGCGTTTTTTTAAGCGCTCATTTTCCGAACACCCCTCTTTGATCGCGCGAAAAAACGGGTGATCGCGGTCACAACTGGAGGTGTGGCGGCGCACAGCCTCTCCTGCGAGGGGAGTTTCAAATGTTCTCAGTGGAGAAACGCAGTGAGAGCGCGAGTCACAGGGTTGATGAAAAGCGCCACAAGAACAGAGGGTTTACGTGCGTCTTTTCACCAAGCCCACTGCGGGAGAAAGCCCAATTCGGAGTGGTCTTCTACAGGGGGCATCGTCCGGTCCGGGCGAGGCGTTCCCTTAACTCCAACTCCATCAATTGTTTACAGCAATGCGACCGTTCCACAGGTTGCGGTGGTTCTCGTGCACTATCACCGGTGGTAGTCCAGAGAGGACTTCCGCAACACATGAACCTCGAGTGTTCCAGAGTCTTAGCAGTCAGCGATCCAGTGGTAGATGTGAACGTGTTGCAACACTTCATAAGGAGCTAATATGAAAAAGAGCTTTCTAGTTATGCTGATGGTTCTGGCCGTGGCGGGATTTGCTGCTGCTCAGATCCAAGCCCCGACGTCTGACGTCCTGGGCGCTCACCTCAACTACGGCCGTGGCTGCGCGGGCTGCCACGCACCACACAGCGGCGCATGGGGCAACGGCGCCAACAAGTCCGGCGACACCACGTCGGGCATGTCGATCCTTTGGGGCCAGGACGTAGGCGCCCTGTTCGGCAAGACGATCATCACCGGCAGCACCGACGGCTCGACTGGTTACACGGAAGTTCTGCCAGCCAGCATGGCTCTCAGCACCCCCGACGTGAACGGCCTGCTGACCTGCCTTAGCTGCCATGACGGCAACTATGCGACCGGCGCCATGATGAAGAACCAGGTGTATGAGACGCTGCCTGCCACCTACGGGAAATTCAACAACATCCCGACCCTGTTGGGTAACAACGGCGACGGCGCCGGCAGCTACCTTGCCACCCACCCGGTCGGCTTGAACGCCACGGTTGGTTGCGGCGGACAGTGGAACTGGGACTGCGTCGAGACCAACGGAGCCATCGCAATGACTGGCCCGAACTCGGCTGCATTCGTCGCCAACTACGGCTTCTTCGTGAAGCCCACCGCGTACAACAACACGGCGGTCGTGACCTGCACGAGCTGCCATAACCAGCACTTGATGAACGTAGTCAGCGTCACCAACGGCAAGAAGACTGGTCTGCCGACTGGCAAATACGCGACCATGTTCTTCGTGATCGGCCCCTACAATCCGGCCAGCGGCACCGCCGGATCGAACCAGACCGCGCAATTCTGCCGTGAGTGCCACGGTGGAGAAGCGAACGAGTCGAACGGAAGCTACACCATCCCGACCGTGTTCTAAGCTGTCGGTTCTACAATCGAGGGGAGAGAGAATCTCTCCCCTCTTTTTTCTGACCCAAAAACGGTTGTAAGCAAGAGAAGTTTCGAGCAAGATGAGCCCTAGGCAAGAGAAGTGGCAAGCTAAAGGACGGATTTATGAAACACCATTTCCCAGTGAGCATCCTGATCATGGCAGGGCTGGTTGTGGCGGGCACCATGCCAGCGACGGCACAGCTGGCGGCATCTCACACGCCGACCAATGTGTCCCAGCCGGCGCCAGGCACCTTGGCGGAACCGACGGGCAAAGCTGTCGCCCGTGTGAACGGAGCGGTGCTGACCGACGTTGACCTGCTGCGCGAGATGTATACCTTGTTCCCCTACGCGGCCCAGCACAATGGCCAGGTTCCGCCGGAGTTAGCGCCGCAGATTCGCAAGGGCGCGCTGCAAATGCTGGTGTTCGAAGAGCTGGTGTACCAGGAAGCGGTGCGCCGCCAGATGACAATCGCGCCCGCGAAGCTGAAATCCGCGGAACAGGACTTTCGCGGACAATTCAAAACCCCCGACCAGTACCAGCAATTCCTGGTTGCACAATTCCAAGGTTCGGAGAAGGCTCTTAACGAGAAGATTAGGCGATCGCTGCTGATTGACGCGATGCTAAAAGCCGAAGTGGATGCCAAGGCCACCGTCTCAATCGCGGAGGTCAGGGCCTACTACGACAAGAATCCGACGCGCTTTGAATATCCCGAGGGCTTTGCGTTTCAAACGATTTCCATACTGCCTCCGGACAAGCCCACTCCCGAGAATTTGAAGGAAGAGCGCAAGCGCGCGGACGATGCCCTGAAGCAAGCCAAAGCCACCACGACTTACGAACAATTTGGCCTGCTGGCGGAGAAAATCTCCGAAGACGACTACCGGGTGATGATGGGAGACCACAAGAAAGTGGACCGCGACAAGCTGGCGCCCCAGGTTGTAACGGCTCTACTCGCGATGAAGGAAGGCGAAATCACCGGCATTATCCAGGTCGAGCAGGCGTTTACTATCGTCCGGCTGAACCAGCATGTTCCGGCGGGCAAAACAAAGTTCGAAGGCGTGAAAGATGTGCTGCAGAAAGAATTGCAGCAGAAGAAAGTGAATGCCGTGCGCGCGGCGCTGGACCAGAGACTCCATAAGACCGCGAAAGTAGAAGTCCTTTAACTCACCCTGTTCCTCCCCCAGACCTGCGCGGAAGCGCAGGTCTTTTTCTTGTCGCGATGCCGGGTGCGAGGCGCACCCCGGGACAGCCGGCAGAATGCCAGTGCTACATGGGAAAAGTGGCCCGCGGCGGCATTGATTAGATTTTCCATACCGCTTGCGCCAAATGGCTTTGGGGGCCGGTTTGGGCTGGGTTATATGCCCCAGAAACAGCCGTCCAGCGGATCTCCGTTAGTCGCTATCTCGCTGTTGTTAAAGGGGTTAGCAAACACCCGACTCTGGCCGGGCACGTGCATTTCTTTTCTCAAGAGGAACCACATGGCTGTCGCCGACAGCGAGTGGGTGAATGTGACGAGTGCCTTCCGAAATGTCGCAATGATTCTGGCAGGGGTTCTCCTGCTGATGCTGCCCGCTGCGGCGCAGCTGAAGACTGGGGAGAACAGCATGGACATGAACGGCACGATCACCGGCGGGTATAACGGCAACTACGGAAATCTGATCCCTTCCGATCACAGCCTCTCGTTCGGCGGAACGGCCACGCTGTCCGGCTATTATTACAATCCCAACTTCTTCAACTACACGGTGTCGCCCTTCCTGAACCAGGCGCGGGACAACTCCTCCTATCAATCCATTTCCAATGCCAGCGGGATCAACGTCAGCACTTCGATTTTCGCGGGCAGCAGGTTTCCCGGCACGGTCAACTACTCCAAGGCATACAACAGCGAGGGGAACTTCGCTATTCCCGGAGTAGCGAACTACACGACGCGCGGCAACAGCCAGACGTTCGGCGTGAGCTGGGCAGAGAATATGCAGGGCCTGCCCAGCCTCTCCGCCAACTTCCAGACGGGAAGCAACCAGTATTCCATCTACGGATCAAACGACAACGGGAGCACGAATTCGAAATCATTTGGCCTGCGGTCGTCCTACATCCTAAAAGGCTTCAACCTGAGCGCGTATTTTACGGACGGCGACTCGCACTCGGATGTTCCGCAACTGCTTCAGGGTTCGTCGCAGCCGGAAACCTCGAGTTCGAGCAATCGCGGTTACGGCTTCGCCGCGGGGCACCAACTGCCGATCCACGGCGGATTTTCGGCGGCCGTCAACCGCTCCGACGTGGGTTCCGACTTTGCCGGCTACCGCTACAGCGGCAGCATTGACACTTATACGGCGACCGCCTCGTTTCAGCCGACACAGAAGTTCCATTTTTCAGTCAGCACAGACTACTCCGACAATCTTTCCGGTACTCTGTACCAAGCGACCACCAGTACTGGAGGTTTGATTGCGCCGCCGGCACAAGGGCAGTCTTCGAACTCCTTCGACGCGCAGGGCACGGCGAGTTATTCGCTGATGACGAACTTGCAAGCGCTGGCTTCGGCGGACCACCGCCAACAGTACTTCCTGGGAAAAAGCTACTCGGCCAACTCCTACGGTGGCGGCCTGACCTATGGCCGAGTGTTGTTAGGCGGCAACCTGAACACCGCCTTTACCTTGACGGATAACACCACAAGCACTTCGAGCGCGAATCAACTCGGGTTCAGCGGCACGATCAACTACAACAAGAGATTCGATGGCTGGACGACGGGCGTCTTCGCCAACTATGCGCAGAACGTGCAGACCCTGCTGATCACCTACATGTCCTCTTTTTACGGATACGGCGGCAACATCCGGCGGCGATGGGGAAGATTTTCCTGGACCGGCGGCGCCAGCATCAACAAGACGGGCTTGACCGAGCAGGCAGGGACCGCGAGCAGCGGCGAGAGTTTCAACAGTTCCGTGGGCTTTGCCAATTGGATCAACGTCAATGGCACCTATTCGAAATCGAATGGAAGTGGAATCGAGACGGGAGCCGGGTTAATTTCGACGCCCACACCCCAGCCGGTCCTGAACCCCACGGATCTGATTCTTTATGGCGCCAGGAGTTATTCGTTCGGCCTGAGCAGCAATCCGAAGCGCCGGCTGACCATCGCCGCGAGTTGGGCGCGCGCCTACGGAAACACCAATGTGGTGGGCCTCCTCTCCTCGAACAGCACGGAAATGATCAATACGCAGTTTCAATATCAATTCCGTAAGATGTACATGACGGGCGGCTACAGTAGACTGAACCAGGGGTTCAGTGCATCCGGCACGCCCCCGGAAAAAGTGTCAGCCTTCTTTATTGGGGTCTCCAGATGGTTCAACTTCTTCTAGCCCGTGGCAACCCTCGAAATGAACGTGGAGACTGAATCCGAGATGCGGGCCACGCGCCGAGTTTCGATCCCTGTGCGGATGATGGTGATTCCGTTGCTGCTCATGGCGGGGATGCCGTCCGCGTCCGCGCGCGAACCGAAAGTTAAATCCAGCGCCACTGAGCCTGGGCCTCCGGTGCTCGAGCTCGAGGGAGGGCGCAAGCTGCTCTACGAACGCAGCTTTGGCTCGGAACGCGAAGTGAAGCCGAAGCGCGGCTTCTGGAACCGCCTGGTGGATGCGGTCGCCGGCGAGCCTGAGTTCAAGAACCTGGTGCGGCCTTACAGCATTGCGGTGGATTCGCGTGGGCGGATTATCGTGACGGATCCGGGCGCGAGCGGCGTGCACATCTTCGATTTCGGGCAGCAGAAGTACAAGTTCCTGGAGCGCCGCGACAAAAATAAAGACGCCATGCTTGGGCCGCAGTGCGTCGCCGTCGATGCGCAGGACAACATCTACGTCACCGATTCGGAGACGGGCAAGATCTTCGTCTTCAACGCCAGTGGGAAATATGAGCGCGTCATCGGCAGCATCAAGGGCGGCGAAGGATATTTCAAGCGCCCCACAGGAATTGCCGTGGATTCGGCTACGCAGCGCATCTATGTGACCGACACGCTGCGCGACCAGATTTTCATGCTGGACCTGCAGGGCAACGTTCTGCAGACGATCGGGAAGAAGGGCGATAACGACCTGGAATTTAATTTGCCAACCGAACTTCGGCTGGATGGCGACAACCTGATCGTGGTCGACGCGATGAATTTCCGCGTACAGGTGCTCGACCGGATGGGCAACTTTCGCTATTCGATCGGAAAAGTCGGCGACACCAGCGGCAGCGTGTTCCGGCCCAAAGGGATTGGCGTCGATTCCGAAGGCGATCTCTACATCGTGGACGGTTTGTGGGGAGTGGTGCAGGTCTTCAATCGCCAGGGAGATTTGCTCTATTACTTCGGAGGGCGAGGCACACACGCGGGCGAGTTTCAGTTGCCTGCGGGACTGTTCATCAACCGCGAAGACCGCATCTTTGTAGTGGATTCGTTTAATCACCGCGTTCAGGTCTTTCGTTATTTTGGTTTGAAGAAGTCGGCGGAAGGGATGGAGTGAGGCGCGCATTTTCATACACGGGTCTGACGATCCTTACGATCGTTCTGGCAGCAGCGACGGCGTTCGCACAGTTCACCGGCGACGTGATCGGATCGCACGATCTTGGGCCGGGGAGCAAGTCGCCCGTCACCGGGGCGCGCCCTGATTTCTGCATGTATTGCCACGAGCCGCACAACGGGGTCGGCGGCCGCACTCCGCTGTGGAATCAGAAGCTCACCGTGCAGAGCTACAATTTGTACACCAGCAACACCGAAAAAAACCGCGGGACGCAGCCCACCATGGGCGCCGACAGCAATCTTTGCCTGTCGTGCCACGACGGCACCGTGGCTCCGGGAACCACGGCAGCGTACGGCCAAATCACGATGTTCGGCTCGATGTACAACTACGACGTGTTTGGCACGAATCTGCAGCCGTCGCATCCGATGACGTTTGCGTTGCCGCTGAAAGACAATGTGGACTTGATTGCGTCGCTCGCCGCCAAGGGCACTACGGGCGATCCAAGCGGGGCGATTCGACTGGTCAAGGGCAACGTGGAATGCACGACGTGCCATAACCCGCATGTGCAGGCCAAGGATTTGATTTCGCAGAATTTTCTGGTGCGCGACAGTTCGAACGGACAAATGTGCCTGGCGTGCCATGATCCTACCCGTCAGATGGCCGGCAAAGTGAATCCGCTGGCGGATTGGTCCACCAGCGCCCATGCGCTCGTACAGAGCAAGCTTTCGCCGCAGGCCAATGTGGGCAGCTACACAACCGTGGCGCAGAATGCATGCATTTCCTGCCATGCGCCGCACAACGCGCAGGGTCCGGCGCGTCTGCTGCGCGGAGCCAACGAGCAGGATTGCATTGCCTGCCACAACGGAGGCGCGAACATTACGCCGGCGCCGCCCAATGTCTTCTCCGAATATGCAGCGCCCAAGGTCGGGCATCCGTTCCCGACCGGAACGAATTCTCATGACGCCGCTGAGGCTACGCTGCTGAACAATAACCGCCACGCGACCTGCGTGGATTGTCACAGCGGGCACGGGTCGGCGCAGGTGGGAGTGTTTTCGCCTCCGCCGCTGGTGCGGGTTTCGCAAAAAGACGCCACTGGTATCAGCGCGACTGACGGCATGTCGGTCGTGGCTCCGATGGTGAATCAATATGAAAACTGCTTCCGCTGCCATGGCAGCAGCTCGGGAAAGGCGACACGGCCGACTTACGGATATCTTCCGGCGCGGGCGGTGTCTGGGGGCGATCCGCTGAACATCATTCCGCAATTCGCTGCGGCCGCTCCCTCGAGCCATCCTGTGACTCACGTGAGCAACAGCGCCGGGACGCAGCCCAGCCTGCTGAGCAACATGTTGAATCTCAACGGGACGACGACTGGCCGCGCCATGGGAACGCAGATCCTCTGCACCGACTGCCACAACAGCGACGACAATCGCGAGTTCGGAGGCTCCGGCCCCAACGGTCCGCACGGCTCCAAGTGGACGCACATTCTCGAACGGCGCTACGAATTCAGCCAGGCGGTGGTGCCGGGGCAGCTGATCACAAACCTGTTTCAAAGCCCCGACCTCAGCGTGAACGGGCCCTATGCGCTGTGCGGCAAATGCCACGATCTCAGCAACATCATGACCAACGCCAGCTTCAGCCAGCACCAGAGCCATATTGCCGCCGGATTCAGCTGCTCTGTCTGTCACACTGCGCACGGCGTGAATGGGGCCGACCCGAACATCAGCGGCCAGCGGCTGGTGAATTTTGACGTGAATGTTGTCGCTCAAAACGGAGCCATCCCGGTCTCTTACAACCGAGCCACGAGCACCTGCGCCCTGACCTGCCACAACACCGTGCATTTACCGAACGGCGGGATTACGAAGGCGCTCGTCGGGACCGTGTTGAAGAAGTGAGAGCCTGAGAGAGCTTGACGATGGCGACGGCGACAGACGCGGCGGTACCAACCGAGAGCGAAAAGCCGGTCTCCATTCTCGCCAGGCTCATCTATCCCGTGGCGCTGCTGGCTTCGTTGTCCACCTGGTTTCTGGCCATCCGCGCACCTCTCTGGTTAGATGAAACGCTCGCCTACTGGCAAGTTGCCGGAGGCTTCGGAAAAGTCTGGAGCCGCTCGGCGCTCATGCCTTCCTCGATCGGCTATCTCTACACACTGTGGCTGGCGAAATCCGTTCTGGGCAGCAGTGAGATCGCGCTCAAGATTCCGTCCACTCTGGCGATGCTCGGCGCAGTCTACTTTCTGTTTCGCGTGGCCCGCGAGCTATTCGATACGGAGACCGCGTATCTGACGTGCATCTTTTTCGCCGTGACCAATAACGTAGTGTTTGCCGCGACCGATGCGCGCCCTTACGCCTTTGCGTTGCTGGCGACCAGCGTTGCGATTTTTTCTTTCGTCCGCTGGATGGCGGGACGCAAGATGCGGCAGGCGATCCTGTTCGGCGCAGCGGCAGCGGGGATTCTCTACTTTCATTATTTGTTCGGGGCTGTCCTGCCGGTGTTTGCGATCTATTATCTGGCGGCGCGACATCGCTCGATCAAGGCAGATTTGCGGCAACTGGCGGCGGTGCTGGCTTCGTTTGCCGTGTTTTCGGCGCCACTGATTTACCGGATTGCCAGCCTTTACCACACCAGGGAAACGCATGTCGTGCAGCCTATGCGGCACCCTTTCCTGACAGCGCTGGACACTCTTGCACCCATGCAACTGCTGATTGGTTTTGTCATCACGCTGTTTCTGGCTGCTCTAGTTCGGAAAATAAAACTTCCGGAACGCGAGGACCTTCCGGCATGCCTGCTCGGACCTTTGCTGGCCCTGATTCCGGCAGCCATTTTCGTGGCCGCAAGCGCGGCCACGTCGGTTCGTCTCGTCATTCCCCGCTATCTCACGGTGGTCGCACCGGGTAGCGCATTGACCTGGGCCTGGCTGGCGACCCGGGTTGATTCCCGCCTTTTGCGGCGGCTCTTCTGCGTGGGTTTGGTGGGACTTATTACTTTTGAGGCCTACAGTTCGCCGCTCTCTCGCCGGCACGAGCTCAACTTCAAGGAAGCGCACGCGTTCACGAACGCGAACATTGCCCCAGACCAAGGCGAGATCGCCGTGCTCGTTTGCAGCGCATTTATCGAGTCCGACTACGAGCCACTACCGGCCGACCGCACCAGCGAGAATGCGCTGATTTCGCAGATGTACTATTACCCGATCGATGCGCCAATCACTATGCTCCCTATCGATTTTAACGAAGAGAGCGCACGGATCGGCGGCCACGCCGTTTTAGCCGCAGCCCAGCGGCACCAGCGGTTTCTGTTCGTTGTGCCGCCGTCGTCGTATCCAACTTTGCAGTGGCTGGCCAATTACACGCGTGGAGCGTTCACGACACGGGTGCTGGCCGAGTTCGATAAGGAAATCGTGGTGGTGGAATTCCGGCCTGTTCCATCAATTGACTAACTTCCAGCATTATTCGCATCCCACCAATGTCTTATGCGCGTCTGAGGCGTCGACGGGCGCATTCGTACCGAGGATACTCGTATAGCCGAGGTACGCTCCGACGACGGCAACAATGATCACGAACGGAGAAGCTGGAGCAACGTAATGTACGTCAGCGGCGGGGAAAGAGGTCGCGTCGAGATAGGCCAGCAAGGCGAGTCTCGTGCACACAGCCACCGCGCTTGCCGAAGCCAACGCCAGAAGGGCGCCCGCATGCGCATCGGATCTGCGGAATAGGGCCAACACCAGGCCAGCGGCACCAACGAACGCGAGGACCGGAAACGCAATCGCGTAGCCTCGGGCAATGACTGATCCGATTCTCACCTGGATCGGCTCAACGATCTCGTTCGGCGGGTAGACTCCGCCGACAAGATCGGAAATCGCCGCGATTCCCTGAGGATTGCCTCGGCTGGGTGCGGAGCCAATTGCCGTTCCGCCCAACGTGAACAGCGTCTTCGCCACCGCTTTGCCGCTCCTCAGGGTCTCTTCCAGGTACTGCATGCGGAACGGCGGACGCAAAGTCGCTCTGCGAGGCAGACATGCCAATCTGCCGTCAGCGCAGGCGGCATCGATCTGGTCGGCTAAAGTTTCATAGAACTGGCTGGCCTCTGACGCCGTCCGATAGTGTCCCGCGTCCCTGACTGCGTCGCGGAGTTCCCACATCAACCAGCCGGCAAGTACCTCTGTGCAAACAGGAACATTCATCGAAGAGCAGCTTGCCTGTCGCCAGCCCTCGCCCGTGAAGCCTTCCAGCGAGAGGGCGAGCTCTCGCGCGGCAGGGCTCGCGGCATAGGCGCGGCGACGGGCATCTTCGGGAAACAAAATGTAAGGCCGCCACTCGTCTTGCCGGATGCGCGTGATCGCCCCATAAGCTCTTTGGAAACTCGCCGTTCCCACTTCATTGGTTTCGAAAACACCGTAATGGCGATAATTCAAGGTTGCCACCAGGCTTTCCGCAAGGACGAAACCAACGACTGCCAACGCCAGAGGAAAGACAATCGCCTTCAACTGGTCAACGCGACGAGGGAGCACGTCATCACCAGACTGTGGAACTGAGCTGCGTCGCCAGATCCTCATTACCGCCAGAAAGATCACCACTGCCAGCGCGGGAATCAGCCAGACTCCCTCCTCGCGCGTCAGCCAGAACATGGCGCCGAGCAAACCAAGGCCCAGACCAGGACCAAGCCGCCGCAGAATCCTGCCTGGACTGGAAGACGTTCCTGGACCTGGGAACACGATGAGCACGGTCAGTGCCAGCACGGCGAGCGACAAACCCATATACAGACCGTCCCGCAAAACGCGCGCGAGTTCCACGTGCCACACGACGGGATTGAAGGCGAGCAATGCGAATAGAACCAGAGCAAGGCGGTTGCTGCCAGCGTGCCTTCGGACAACGCCTGCCGCGGCGGCTGAAGCGGTCACATAGATGATCTGTTCCGCAATCTTGAGCGGTATCCGGGCATATCGAGCCAGGGCGATAAACAAGGGATAGAACATGCCCTTGGCGAGTGTGAGGTTGCCGTATGGACCGAGCCAGGCCCCTTCTCTCAGATAGTGTGCCAGGCGAACAAAGAGCATATCGTCATGCGGCATGTTGACGAGGGCATGAACCGGAAACCCGGCGCGCATCCAAACGCTGACGGCAGCGAGAACAAGTACGACTGGGTAGTAAATCTTCCACGGCGTTTCATGGTGCGTCGGTTGAGGCAATCGTTAGCCTTTCACGCGCGGATTTAGGGCTGCGATGAACGCCGCACGAACACTACCGCGAGTTGGTCTTCGTAGATCTTTTGAAAGCGTTGGTCCCCGCTCAGAATGTTGGCCAGCGGCTTCGTCCGGTCGAGGAGAACTACGCCTGCCTCATTCAGATAGCGATCGTTGACGTAGGAAGGGTCGCCTCTTTCCGAATCGAAAAAGCGGAAGTCGAGTTCGTCGCCGTAAAGATCGGTGCGCCCGTCAATCGCTACGGGATAATCGGGCATGTACCAGGTGAGGAATCCTCCCCAGTCAAACGTGTTGTAGAGCGGACCCGGCTGCGGATTTTGCCGAAGGAAGTTGACCGCTTTCACGGGAAACATGCTGCTCATGGCATCGTCGAGGCCGCGCATATTGAAGCCTGTGTTGAGCGCGATCAGGTACATGAGCAGTGCTAGCGCTGCCACCAGGCCCGCTTTCTCGGGAAGAGTTTCCGAGGTTTCAACAACAGTGCTGCCATCTTCGGCGGCGTTTTCCGGGCCCCATGCGCTCGCAATCAAAGCTGCCGCTGTCATGCAGAGGAACCAGGAATCGCGCATGGTGCGGAAGGCGACGACGGCCGTCGCGGTCAGCAGCGCCAGCTTGAAAAGATCGACGCGCTTCTGCCGTCCCAGCGTGAAGAATGCGGCGCCCGCGAGCAGGAGTTCGACGTAGTGGCTGACCGCGCGGAAAGTGAGCGCGCGGAATTCGCGAATGAAGGCGTAAGGGAACGTCGAGCCCGCGTAGCCGAAAACGATGGGATACAGGTGATAAGAGTAGGGTCCCAGGCAGGTGGCCAGCACGCAGGCAGCGAAGACGAGAAGCAATTTACCGGCGGGCAAGGTCGAGGGCCGCACGAATTCCGGGGCGATGCCAATGCGCGCAGCGAGCGGCTGCAACAGGTGCATTCCGGCGAACAATCCAACGACGAAGAGACCATAAATAAACTGGATATGACAGTTCGCCCACACCAGAAAGACGAGCGGCAACCAGTACAGACTCTGCAGGCGGCCGGTGCGGTTCGACTCCAGAATCAGCGTGAGCGTTACCGCGAACAGGATCATTGAAATGAAAACTGGCCGCGGCATCAGGCTGAACAGAAATGCGGAGCAGCTCACGGTGGCCAGAATGCACGCCACCCAGAATTTTCCCGAGAGGCGGCGGACCATCCAGTACACGGCGTAAAAGACCGCCACGGTGAGCAAAGTGCCAAAGACCCCGACGCCCACCAGCCCGAACCAGGCATAGGCGCGCGACAGCATGAGTTCGTAACCCCAGCTGTAAGCGGCCCACGGACGATTGGCCGCGGTGCGGGAAAGGATTCCAGTGTGCGGCCATCCGCCATGCTCAATGATCCAGTCCCCCACTTTCAGATGCCACCAGATATCAAGATCGATCACGCAGAACTTCAACCACATGGCGCGAGCGGCCACGCCGGTCAGTAAGGCGAGCAGGACGATCATCTGGACGAGGCGTCGCTGCAGCAGTCCCCGCAACTCTTGCGCAAAGCTCATAGTCAGGAAAAGCTCAGGTCTAGATTTTTCTCACGAATTCCGGACTGCGTCGAGGGCGAACAAAATCAGGGCCGGAGAGTTTCTCCGGCCGGTCATCTTCATTGCACCGTCAAGCCAGCCACGGTGATCGTCACCGGGTTGGGCTGGGCGGTGGTCGCTCCTTGAACTCTGACGTTGTAGGTGCCAAGTTCTGGGTTTCTCTGAGTTGAACCTGAGTTTCCGGCTCCGCCGCAGGCACTCATCAGCATCAGTGTCAGAAACGCGCACAGCCCTGCCAGCGCCAGCCAATTCTGTTTCTTTCTGCGCCCGGTTTTGAAGCTTCCGGCTCCGACAAAAAAGATCGCCGCGAGCGGCAGGAACGATCCGTAGATCGCCAGCCGGATATGGCTCGGCGACTCGTTGTTCGGGAACGCGAGCGAAGCCGTCCCGGCGGGAATTTTGATCGTGAGCGAGAACGCAACCGCTTGCGCACCGGGAGTGATGGTGGTGATGAGTGCGCCGGTTGATGACGAGAACGCGCAGGAACCGCCCGGCGGTAAGGTACTCTGCAGGCAGGAGAGCGTGATCGGCTTGCCCGGAGCGCCGGTATTTTCGTTCAGCAGGAGCGAGTACGTCGCGGTTCCTCCGGGAGACGTGGTTTGAGGCGCCGGCTGAGCGGCAGACGGCGCGGTAATAATCGTGATCGACTCCGTGCCGATGGCAGTCGAGAGCGCGGCCGAAACCGCCTCGATCGTCACTGCGGGCGGCGTGGGCACCGTGGCTGGAGCGGTGTAGAGGCCTGTCGCGTCGATGGTTCCCACGGTCGCGTCGCCGCCTGTCCCTCCGTTTACTTGCCACGTGACCGCCGTATTGGTTGTTCCGGTTACGGTCGCAATGAAGGCCTGCGTGGTTCCGGTATTCACCTGAGTGATGGCGGGATTGGTGCTCACGGTGACCGTCACATTAGCGCCGGCCGTGACGATGGTTGCCTGGGCTGATCCCGAGGTGGTGTTATCGGCTTGCGAAGTTGCCGAGATCGTGACCGTGGCGGGAGTTGGAATTGTCGCCGGCGCCTGATAGAGCCCGGTGGCCGAGATTGTGCCAACGGTTGAGTTGCCGTTGAGCACATTGTTCACGTACCAGTTCACAGCCGTATTCACGGAACCTGTGACCGTCGCCGTAAATTGCTGAGGAGTGCCAACCACCACATTGACCGGGTTCGGCGTGACCGTGACAAAGATCGATGGCACCAGCTTGCGAATGCGCATGTTTCCGCTGTCGGCGACGAACAGGCCGGCGGAGGTGCCAAACACAGCCGAAGGCGAGCTCAGTTCAGCGCTGGTGGCCGTGCCTCCGTCGCCGGAGAAGCCCGGAGTCAGCGGCGTGCCGGCTACAGTTTGAATGAACCCGGTCGCCGCGACCACCTCGCGAATCGCCGCATTCTCCGTGTCCGCGATGAAAATGTCGCCCGAGAGATCGACGAAGAGTCCGTAGGGAGCATCCAATTCAGCGCTCGCGGCTGACGCGCCGTCGCCGGCGTATCCGCGCGCGCCCGTACCGGCAACCGTATTGATCATCCCGCTCGCAATGGTTACTTCGCGGACCCGGTTGTCGAATGTGTCTGCGATAAAAATATTTTGCGAAGAGTCAACAAATACGCCAGCCGGAGCGCTCAGCTGTGCGCTCGTGGCCGCTCCGCCGTCGCCACAGGTTGAGGTGTCGGGAGCGCACGCCGTGCCATTGCCGGCAACGGTGGAAATCGTGCCGGTGGACGTTACTTCGCGAATCACGTTATTTCCCGTGTCCGCGATGAAAATGTTCTCTCCGCTGTCCACGAACACGCCATAGGGATTGCTGAGTTGCGCAGCCGTGGCTGGTCCGGTGTCGCCCACGTAGCCGCCTGTTCCAGTGCCCGCGATGCTTGCGATGTCGCCCGGCTGGACTGAGATTCCGGCGATCGTAATCGCCGCAGCTCCGGTATTCACCACGCGGATGCGATTGTCGGCCGTATCCGCGATGAAGATGTTTCCCGAAGCGTCCAGAAAGATTCCCTGGGGAGTGTTGAGTTGCGCGGCGACCGCGGGACCCGCGTCACCGCAGGCTGCGGTCGAAAGGGCGCATTCCGTTATGCTCCCGGCCACGGTTTGAATTGCGCCGGTCGTTGCCACGACCTCGCGAATCGCAGAGTTGTCCGCGTCAGCGAAGAAAACGTCGCCCGCGGCGTCAGCAAACAGGCCGGCAGGAGCGTTGAGTTCGGCGTTCAGGGCGGGCCCGCCATCGCCGGAATACGCCAACGTGTTGTTGCCGATCGTGGTCGAAATCGTGCCGGCGGCTACTTCGCGGATTACAGAATTGTCGGTGTCGGCGATGAAGATGTTGGCTGAACCGTCGATCACTACGTAGTTGGGATAGTTCAAAGTCGCACTGGCTGCGGCCGCTCCATCGCCGGTGTAGCCGGCCGTGCCGAGCGTGCCGGCAACGGTGGAAATGGTTCCGCTGGTTCCGACCTCGCGGATCGCGAAGTTGCCCGTGTCTGCGACGTAAATATTCTCAGAGCCGTCGACGAACACACCGGCGGGCTGGCACAGATAAGCGCTGATCGCCGGGCCGCTGTCGCCAGTAAATTGACACAATGCGCCCCCGGCCGCATCGTAGTAAGCCCCAGCCACAGTTTGGATGTCGCCTGCCGCAATCACAACTCCGGCAATCGTAATGGGCGCGGTTCCGGTATTCACGACGCGAATGCGGCTGGTATCGGTATCCGCAATAAAAATATTTCCCGCGCCATCGACAAACACGCCTTCCGGCAGATCGAGTTGTGCGCTGGTGGCGGCTCCGCCATCGCCACAGGGCGTTGTGGGATCGGCACAATTCGTCTCATTTCCCGCTACGGTCTGAATGGTTCCGCTTACAACCTTGCGGATTGCCGCATTGAACGTGTCGGCGATGAAGATGTTTCCCGAAGCATCCACAAAAACGCCGTAAGGCGAATCGAGTTCTGCGCTGGTGGCCGGAATGCCGTCGCCGGAGAACCCGGGCGTGCCGTTGCCGGCAACCGTCGTTAGGTTGCCGTTCGACGCCGCGACTTCCCGAATGACCGAATTCCCGGTGTCGGCGATAAAGACGTTTCCCGAGCCATCCACGAATACGCCTTCTGGGCCATCAAGCGCCGCGCTGCTGGCGGGTCCACCGTCGCCGGTGTAGCCGCGAGTGCCATTGCCGGCGAGCACGATGAGGTTGCCGGCCGCATCCACCTTGAAAATATGATTCGAGTAAGAGTCCGCGATGTAAGTGTTGCCTGCGGAGTCACGCGCGATGCTGCCGGGATAGCCGATGCTGGCTTTGAGCGCTGTGAGATTATTCGGTCCGCCGCCCGCAATGGTGCTGATGGCATATTGCGCGAGCGAGACCTTCGGTACGATCAGCAGAAGTGCAAGGGCAACCAGAACTGTGGTCTGCAGTTTGGGGGAGCGCATGGTTACTTCGCCTCCTGGCCGGCAATGCGGTCCAGTCGTACCACCGTTTTGCTCTTCGCGCGGCCTGGGCCTGCCATCTGCAGAACCAGGCGAGGACGGAATCCCCGGCGCCATTGCTCGTAGTCCGACCGCCGGATGGTGAATTGCAGCGTCGTGTCTGCCGATGCGTTGGCGGGGAGAGCGACCGCGCAGGCGCTGGTTCCACCTATATCGGCGTGAGAGAAATCCCAAACCGTCACTCTCTCGATTGCGAGGTCTGAGGGTCCGTGGTTCACCAGATGGATGCGCAGTTGTATCTGCGACTGGTCGCCGAGGCTCTTGCTTCCGAGCACCCGGTACGAACCGGAAACGAGAGGCTCATTGGCTCGCGCGCATGGGACGCTCAGCGTAAACAGCGCGGCCACGACTAGCGGCAGCAGATACCTGCCGAAGCGAAGATTCTTGTTCATGCGACCTTACCTTCCTTCACGCGCTTGCCTCAAGGCCCAGTGCCCATCGAAGCAATCGCTCGGGTTGCGCAGGAAGCGCTTAGTCCGTGCTTGAGGATGAAGTGAACCCTGACCCTACAAGCAACATAAGCAATTGCGTTGCCAGCGCCGCAGGATGGCTAAGTGTATGATATGTAATCCTTTGCGCGATGATGGAGGCGGTGGCCGGCTGGGCTCCGAAGGGGCAAAACCCGCTTCGCTTGGGGGGGAAGCCCCAAGAGCTAACTTAGAAATCTCTCTTCTTTTGCTCTCGGTCCCCAGAATTCCGCCCTGCGCTACTTTGCAGGGCCGACAGTGCGAACGCCTGTTCTCGTTCGGTTAACATTTCGAATTGCGGCGGGATTCGTATAGCAGAATCGGCAAATGAGCAACGCAACTCCATATCCGGCGATCAACACTCTGCTGACCGAGTGGGCGCAAGGACTGAAGCGCTTGCTCGGGAACAACATTGTCGGGCTGTATCTGTCCGGCTCGCTGGCCTATAGAGATTTTGTGCCGGAAAGAAGTGATATCGACCTGGAGGCGGTTGTTCGAAGTCCGCTGACGGAAGATGAACTCAGATCGATTGAAGAGTTGCACAAGCAGATCGAGGGACGCTGTCCACAGTGGGCAGACCGGATTGAGTGCTCCTATGTTCCTCTCAAACTCATGGGTGAATTGACGCCTCCGGCAACCTCTCGACCGTGGTGGGGATTCGGCACCTTCTACGCCGAGGCACCGGCGGGGAATGAATGGATCATCAATCATTACCTTCTTTCGAAGCATGGCATCGCGCTTGAGGGGCCCGATTTCGACGAACTGATCCCACCGATCGACCTCCGTTCCGTGCGGCAAGCCAGCGCCCGAGACTTGTTCCAGGAATGGGTGCCGAAAATTGATGACAACGCGTGGCTTTCGAACAGCCACCATCAGTCCTATCTGGTGTTGAACCTTTGCCGCATCTTGCACACGGTTATTCAGGGCCAGCCGGGCTCTAAGGTGGTGGCTGGGCGGTGGGCGAAAGCAAGCTATCCGCAGTGGAGGGACCTGATCGAAGAAGCCGAGCGATGGGGGTATGGCGACGAGATGAAACGGCAAGCTGATGCCGTGACGTTCTTGCGATTCGCAGTCGACCGAGTGAATGAGACTAAACTGCCGTGAATCGCACCATTGAGCAGGCCCTGAAAAGAATTCCCAACGAGCCCTATCCTGAACTCCGTCTCGTCTTAGAGAAGTTCGTGGGCGGCGTTCAGGGTGCAGTCAACGCGAACTTTGTTGGCGTGTATTTGGTTGGCTCGCTCGCAACCGGAGATTTTGATCACGATAGCGACATTGATTTTCTTGTCGTCACCAACGAGGAGCTAACCGATGCACAGGTCCAATCACTGCGGGCGATGCATCTCGGATTGCATGGTCTGGGGTGCTATCCGGCTCAACATCTGGAAGGCTCCTACATACCCAGAGACTTGCTGAATCGTGCCGATTGCGTCGGAATGCGGGCGCTTTGGTACATCGACAACGGAAGTACCGTATTGGAGCGGTCGGTTCACGACAATAAATGGCATGTTCGCTGGATTCTGCGCGAGTGCGCCATCACCCTGTCGGGACCCGATCCCAAAGTGCTGGTTCAGCCAGTGTTGCCTGAGGCATTGCTCCGCGAGATGCAAGTTTCGGTTGAAAAGTTAAGGTCTGACTTTGTCGCTGAGATTGGCAAGCCGCGAGGGTGGTTCAATACCCGTTTTGCTCAGTCGTTTACTGTGCTGACCTGCTGCAGGATGCTCCATACGCTTCAGAGCGGAGAGGTGAGATCGAAACTCTCTGCCGTGAAATGGGCGGAGCGATCCCTGGACGCCGAGTGGCACACGTTGATCAGGCAGGCATGGGCTAAGCGAGAGGGTGTGCGGTTTGGCGTGAAGGTTCGGCAGCTGGCTGACACCGAACGCTTGGAAGAAACCGCACGGTTCATAGCCTATGTTCAGGATGAACTAAGGTCGCATCGATAGTGACGGTTTTTCATGAAGTTTTCTCGCTCTGAACAGGAAAGCCCCTTTTGCAAGCTCAGTCAAATTTGCGCCAGTTGCACAGGACTGGAGCGTTGTCGTAAGGCAAGGCGGCGCGGAGTTCACGGTCGGCGGCGGCGGGGTCGTAACGATGCAGCAGGAATCCGTAGTTGAGGTGCAACAGACGGTCCTGCGGGTTTTGCTGGATTGCCCACTGGTACGCGCCGACGATCTCCTCGTAGTTCAAGGTTGGTCCTTCGGCCTCGCTTTTCAGGCGCTCGAGTTCCTCTGCGTGATTCAGTTGGTTGGTAAACGGAGGCCGCTCCAGCTTGTTGAGCACGAGGCGAGCCACCCGCTCCCGATCGTACGGCGTGAAGGCGAGCAGGCGTTCGCAGGCGTCTTCGGAGAGCTCGACACTCACCGCGCTTGCTCCGCGCTGCATTTCTGCTGGCAGCATGGCGGCGACCTGGTGGAAGAAGGCCCGAGCCAGCACGTAAGTTCCGCGCGGATTCATGTGCACGTGTTCGTAGAAGAGTTCGCCGCCCGGGACTTCGTGCGCGCTTTCCCCGGCAAAAACAGCGGCGGCGTCCACCAGTCCGACGCCCGGGCCCGCTCCTGCCGCACTGCGAATCACTTCATTCAACTTGCTGTCGGCGCGAAAGCGTAGCGTGTCGAGATCCTGAGCGCGGGCGAAATGTTCCTCAGCCCCGGAAAAATCACCCAGAGCCCACAGGCAGCGCGCAATTCGGAACTGGAGTTCGGCATACTGCGGATCGATCTCTGCCGCCGACTGGTAGAGCTTCAGCGCATCAGCGTAAGATCCCGCGCTGTCGAGAGCCGCGCCGCGTTGTACGAACCCATCCCAGGAACTCAACTCATCTTGCCGAATCCCTTCGCGGTGCAGGGAAGCGAACGGAGCACAATCCTTCAAGTTCGTGGCTACTGTGCTGAGCACAACCTGAGCCCCCGCCCGCCGGGCTACGGCGACGATGTCGCGCAAGTTGGCAGCGAAGTTCTCGTACACCGGCTTCATCTGCGGAGAGTCGGCGCGCAACTGCCTCTCGAGAAACATTTCCATGCCGCGCCACTCGGGCGCATTCTTCCGGTTTCCGCTTCCGGCTTTCGCAACCAGCTGACCCAGCCTGGTTGAATTGAATGCAATTCGAGTGCGGATCGCGGGCAGGCTCAAGTCCCACGCCGTTAACACCGTTCCAGGCCCAAACGGACCGACCACTTCGGTGTTGCCGGTGTAAATCACAAAGAGGTCCGGTTGATACTGCGTCAGATCCTTCACCATGGGCAGCAGCACATGCGAGTTGATCGCAGTGATGCTGGCGTTGATGATCTCGAACTTCACCTGGGGATAGCGCTCGCGGAGCATCACCTCGAGGTATCGTGCGAATCCATACGTGGGGTCGGGATCGCCCCATGCGACCGATTCCCCCAGCACAAAAATTCTGTAGGTTCCGGGGGCCTTGGTTGCGGGAATCACATACGGTCGGGGTTCGCGGTAAGTGCCCGGCGGGAAGAACGGCGCGGCGAAAGCCTGGTTGTCGCAATACGACGCGCGCCCCTGGTCGGTGCAGGAGAGCATGACGCCGGTCGGCGTCCCCACTCCGGCGGCACGCAGGCCGATCTCGGTGACCACGAGCAGCAAGGCCGGAATGACGACGGCAGTTGCCGCGATCAGCAGCCCGCGGCGCCATGATGGTGATGGCCCTCGACGCGGCGGTCCTGCTTCCGGGATTTGCGCATTTGCAGACAAAGTTTGTTGTCATCCTGAGAGGAGCCGTTTTTCAGGCGAAGCGAAGGATCTCCCTCTCATCGGGTGCTGCGCGTACGCAGAACTGCACCAATGCTCGACGATAGTCAGCGCACGCGTCCAGACCCGTGGCACAAGTCACGCCGTTTTGTGATCATGGTCACGGACAATGTACCGATTCGCCTGCGCAGGAGAATCAGTGCCCAGAGTCTTTGCTAGAACTTCCGGTACATGAACTGAGACGTGCTGCCATTTTGCGTCATCGTCATGAGTAATAAGAAAAGCATGACCAGCACGTAGAGCGGCGGAATCCAAAACCAGCGCCAGCGAGCTGCCCACGCGACTGGTCCATGATCGCGTTCTGAGCCCTCCTGCTCCGCCGGGTAGCGCTTGAGCGCATCGGCCACGATCAGCACAATGGCGTATCCTATCCCGAGACCCGCAAGCAGCAGGTACAGGCTGTCGCTCAGAAAATGAGAAAGATAGCTTGCCGGCGACAGGACGGCCCCCAGCATCTGGCGCGCCTCCGGCAGAGAGTTGGCGCGGAAGAAGATCCATCCCAGATTGATGAGCGCCATGGTCGCGATCCACGAGGCCGGAGTCCACAGGTGCGCGGGAGGGTCCCAGTTGAACTTGCGCTGCAACCGCTGCACTTGACGATGCAGAACCAGCAGCACCCCGTGATAGAAACCCCACAGCAGGAAGAGCACGCCGGCCTGATGCCACAATCCAAACAGGACCATCGAGAGGACCAGCGCGAGATTGCGCCACCACATTTCCCGGCGCAACGTGGCCAGCGGCATGAACACGTAATCGCGAATCCAGAACGACAGCGACATGTGCCAG
Source organism: uncultured Acidobacteriaceae bacterium (assembly GCA_963819145.1). Classification (GTDB taxonomy): domain Bacteria; phylum Acidobacteriota; class Terriglobia; order Terriglobales; family Acidobacteriaceae; genus Sulfotelmatobacter. The sequence goes on along the minus strand of CAWFVB010000040.1, from coordinate 37,333 downwards.
CGCGTCCAGAAGATGGAAGGAGCGGTGGAGTGAAACGGGCGTGCGAATTCTCGGGCACGGTGAATCCCAGCGCTTTGGCTGCGCCGATTGCGATGTGCGAGTAGCCGGCGAAATCGAAGAACAGTTGCAGTCCGCAACCAAGCGCCAGGCACCAGACGTCGGTACCACTCCATTGCCTGGCATGATCGAACGCACTCGCGATGCCGTCTCCGCCGAAGATTCCTTGTCCCAGCAGTTTGGCGAGTTGCATCATGAATATGCCCGTGGCGATGCGCTGCAAGCCGCGGACTATGTCGGTCCACGGCGTAGGTTGCTCGGAGCGGAATTGCGGCAGCATGTCGGGCATGCGGCAGATCGGCCCGGAGATCGTCACCGGAAAGAAGACCATGTACAGGGCGAATTCAAGAAAAGAAGGATCGAGTTCTTCGCCGCGGTAGAGATCGAACAGGTAACTCATGGCCTGGAACGTCCAGAACGACATGCCGAGCGGCAACGCCAGATGTGAGAACCTCTCGAGCGATGAGAGCGGGAAATGCACGGCAACTTCTGGAAGGTATTTGAAGCCGCCGAGCAACGCCAGGTTCAGAACGAATGCCGGTGGTCAGCGCTCCGGCAGAAGATTTTCGCCGCAGCCACTGGCCCACGAGGAAGTTCATGACCGTGGAAGCCAGAAGAACAGCCGCAAACCATCGCCCCCAGGTCAAGTAGAGCGCGTAGCTTGCCAGCAGAAGAAGCGCCTGCCGCACGCTTCGCGACCGGACCTTGGCGAAGATCACCGCGCAGAGCCAGAAAGAACAGACAGTACAAGATGGCTTGGAACAACATTCCTCCGTGATGGGAGCGAACCCAAGGAACTCAACGACCGCAGATGCGTCGCGCTGGTTACAGAGAACACGTCGAACTCATCGCCAGTTACAATAACTGATCTAAATGCAATGTCCGTATTCCGCAATCTGATCGACGCTCTCGATGCGGCTCCTGCCAGCCGCCCATTTGTGACTGCCTGGATCGATGAAGACGAGCAGCAGACCGTGACGTTCGGCGAGTTCCGCGGCCGAGTCCGCTCGCAGGCAGCGATTTCTCCGTAGTCACGGCGTGAACGCCGGCGACCGCGTGGTCATCATCATGCCTCAGGGCATCGCCGCGATGACTCCTTTGCGGGTTGCATGATGCTGGGCGCGGTGCCCACATTTCTGGCCTATCCCAACTTCAAAGTTGAGCCTTCGAAATACCGCTCTGGACTGGCGGGAGCGACCGCAAACCTCAGCGCCAGCGCCGTGATCCTGGACGAAGAATTTCCCGACGATATGCTCGGTCACGTGACTCTCGGCGACCAGACAAAGCTGCTTCGGGTCGGAGCGGACGGGAACGCCGACAGACGCAGCAGAACTCCCCAACCCGAAGATTCTTCCTCAGGACCTCGCGTTCATCCAACATTCAGCCGGCACAACCGGACTGCAGAAGGGAGTGGCCCTGACGCACGCCGCGGTGCTGCGCCAGATCGAACACCTGACACGGGCTCTGAGAATTGACGCGGCCGCGGATCGCGTGTACAGCTGGCTGCCTCTCTACCACGACATGGGACTGATCGCCTGTTTCATGCTGCCCATGGTCTGCCACATTCCGGTTGTGATGCAGTCGCCGCTCGACTGGGTGATGCATCCGGAAACCATGCTGCAGATCATCAGCGAGCACAAGTGCACGCTGGCGTGGATGCCGAATTTTGCGTTCCAGTTCGTGCCCCGGCGTACCCCGCGCCAGCTCTGGACACAGTACGATCTTTCGTCGCTGCGGGCGCTGATCAATTGTTCAGAGCCGGTCCGAGCCAGCAGCATTGGCGAATTCCAGAAGGCCTTTGCCACCACCGGATTGAAGCACCAAGCCCTGCAATCCTCATACGCCATGGCGGAGAATGTTTTCGCCGTGACCCAATCGGATCGTGGTTCGCGGTCCGGCGCGGATTTGGGCAGATGGCCAGCAATTTCGCAGCGCTCATCGCATCGTGCCGGTGGCGGAGGGCACCCCAGGCGCAGTGGCGCTTATCTCTTCGGGCCGCCTGCTGCCCAATCATGAAGTTCGCATCGCTTCCGATTCCGGCGCAGCCCTCGGAGACGGCTTCGTTGGCGAGATTCTGGTCAAGAGCGACTGCCTGTTTACGGGATACTACAACCGTCCCGACCTGACCGCGCAGGCGATCGTTGATGGCTGGTACCACACCGGCGATCTTGGCGTTCTCTCTCGACGGCGAACTCTTATGTGGTCGGCCGGAAGAAAGACCTGCTGATCATCGGCGGCGAGAACATCTATCCGCAGGATATTGAGGAGCTTGTCGCCAGCACCCAGCCATTCATGACGGCCGGGCAATGGCGATGGGAGTGTACAATCCCGATCTCGGGACGGAAGACATCGTCGTGGTTGCGGAGGTGGAAGGCGAGGAACTGCCAGCCAACGCCATCGCGATCGAAGCGGAGATCCGCAGCCGCGTGGTCGCTGGCATGGGAGTCGCAGTACGGACAATTTTCCTGAAGCCGCCAAAATGGATCGTGAAAAGCACCGCGGGAAAAGCCGCGCGTTCCGCCACGCGCGAGAAGCTTCTGCAAGAACATCCCGAACTCAATGTCGAAGCCTGAACTCGAGCCTGAGGAGCGAAAATCGTATGACCGACCGAAGCCCAGCAGATGATCGCATCACATTGTCCAATTGATCCGGAAGCCGGGCGTGACCATTGACGAGAACTCGCCGCTGGTTTCCTCCGGACTCATCGACTCGATGGCCCTGGTGGATCTTGCTGCTGAAGCTCGAAGACCTCACCCACATGCGGATTCCCGCGGGAAAGGTGCAGGCGAAAGATCTGGATAGGTCGCGAAGATGTTTGCCACCGCGGCAGCGCGTGGGAAAACCCCGCAAGTAACGGGCAATCACATTCCGTGTCCCAGGCGCACGCGGGCTATGGCCTCGACCTCATGGCAGCAGGGTCTAAGTGATGGCTGATCGCGGCGCTGGCCTCGGCTTCCTCGAGCATCTGATTGCGTTCCCACTCCTCGCGCAGAGCCATGGCCTTGATATGGAAATGAGACTCCTTTGCCGCATCGTCAATGCGAATCAGCATTTCATTTTTCTGCAGCCGGAATCGCGTGACTTCGGCCAGGGTAGAAGTTGTTCTGAACTCTTGCCGCTGATGACATAGACGACTCTCTCCGCCACCAGAACGTACTCGGGGCAGGGAGGCCGGGCTCCACTTTGCCGCCGCCCGACATGGCGGCCATGAAGCCATGCTGCGGGCCTAAGCAATCGGTCAGGCGCATGCGGACGATCGTGCCTTGTTCGTGAGTGCGTGTTTGCGACCGAGAGAAGAGCAGGGAAGGCGAGCAGAACGATGCCAATTAGCGTTCGTTTCATAGGCTCCTAGAATCACCGAGCTTGGTTTGGGTAGTAGTATCCGCTTCGGCTGCGGAACTGCAGATTCAAGTTGTGAGTGGGCAGAATCCGGAGAGTATGAAACCCGGAGGTATGACTCGGTAGTCGATAGGTGATCCGTGTAGTTGCCCGGAACCCTTCAAGGATTACATTCAGAGCTGCGGTGGCTCCGCTCGGGGCAGGAAAATATCGGCCTCCGGTCGCATTGGCGAGGTTGTACAGAGCTGCCGCGCCTCGCGCGAAAGAGGCGGAGTTATTCAGGTTAATGCAATAATCTGGACCTCGCTCGCTGTGCGCGAGTCGATGGCATCACCGAGCGAGTTACGGCTGATGGTGTCGTCGCCGTCCGAGATTACGATGAGGATCTTCTCGGCATGGGCGTCCCCGTGGTGCGCAAGAAAGTCGGACGCAAACACGACCGTGTCGAACAAGGGCGTTAAGCCGCCGGGACGAGCGGTCGGAAGGCGATCCGCAGCGTGCGAAGCGCGGCAGTCTCCCGCGCAGAGCAGGCCGGATCGAGTCCCTGAAAAGAGAAGATGGAGATGTTCTCGTCGGGGACTCCCGTGGTTTGGGAAACCAGATTCGAGTGCCGTCGGCCATCTCCCGGCGGAAGTGTGGGGTGACGGATTCGCTCGCGTCGACCAGGATCGCGATTTCCAACTTCGTCCAGTCGGAGCGGGTAAAGCTTTGAAAATTTCGGACGATCACATCTCTGTCAACCACCGCAAAATCGCTGGGCTGTAAGTCGCCACGCCGTGGTCGTCCTGGTCGAGGGCGGAAAAGGTCAGCCGCACCTCGCTGGAGTTGGCGCGGTAGGTGAATGGAGGAGGATCGGCGGCCGCGACTGACGAGATTCCAGGGCACAACAGCAAAATGGACAGAAGGAGCCCCGGGCGTCGAGCGGCTACAGGAATGGCCATACCGACTACATCGGCCCTTCGTGTGAAACTTTAGGGTTATCCCCATTACGCCGGTCATTGATTTCTTCTTGCTTGCGAAAGTCGTGGCCCCACACCTGCCCCAGCTCCGCAGCGATATTCGCGGTCTCTTAAATGCTTCAAATGGAATTGACACAGGGATAAGCTGGCTCTGCCGACTGCGGGGTCCCTCTGCCGGAGGATTTATTCGGCTAGCTTGTTCTTGTGCGCCTGGGCAATCAACTTTTCGACCTCCGCCTTTTTGTCGGAGGCGAGTGTGGGATTCAGTTTCAGCAGTTGTTGCCATGCAGTGACCGCGCCCGCCGGATCGTTCTTGGCCTGCAGCCGGATGATCCCCAGGTTAAACAGGGAATTGGCGTCTTTGGGGTCGTAGCTGAGAGATTGCTGCAACTGCTGGATGGCGCCGTCGGCGTCGCCGTTGTAGAACAGGCAGGAAGCCAGATCGGTGCGCGCGGCCACGTTCTTCGGGTCGGCGTTCACCGCTTTCTGGAAATATGCTGCGGCCTCCGGGAACTGATGGGTTGCTTTGTAGATCAATCCGACCTTGTTGAGCAGTTGTGCGTTGTTGGGGTCGGCTTTCAGTTTCGCCAGCAGAGGTTCCGCCTGCTTGTCGGCCATGCGTTTCATGTCGTCAAGGCTGGGCATCTGCTGCGGAGACCCAGCGGGCGCGCCCGCGGCTGAGGACACTGCCGGGGTCGCCTGTACCGGGCGGGATTCCGATCCGCGGAATAAATAGCCGAGCGCGATGCCGAACATCAGGCAGATTGCGGCCATCGCATACACTTGCGTTGGCTTCCAGCCCTTCGCTACCCCGGACTCCGCTTGGTCGGCCATGATCTTGTTGTCCTTCCAGGTCTGCAGTCTTTTCGGCGCTCAGCAGCAGACTCCCAGACCCTAAGAAGCACGCTTGGTGCCACTTCGGATCGCACGCTTGCGCCTTTCAGTTCAATGGTTTAAAGAGAATCAAGCCGAGGAATGGGAAGTCCATGCTGGGGATTCGCGCCTTTGTTCGCACCGTCTGCGCTTTTTTCCGCGCCCGAGAACCCGCGCGATGCCACGACCTATGCTTCTGGGTTCGACGAACCAAAGTAATGCCGGTGTGCGCCAGTTCATTGCTGAGTTAGCGATCGGTCCAGTCAAATAGCGGCAGGGGAGGACTGCGGGATGCTGCGCCCACGGCGAATGCTGGTGTCGGCTGTCTTCGTCGCGCTGCTGTGCGTTGAGTCGTTCGCGGCACCGTTTGTCGTGTTTCCCAAGGCCGGCGAGCTCGTCTCACCCGATGGCCGGTTTGTGGTGCGCAACGCCGAGCGCGAAGGGGCCCCCTCGGATTTCGTCGGCACCTTCCACTCGCTCTGGCTGATCGAGGTAGCCAGCGGGCGTTCGCGCAAACTTTGCGACTACCTGGGCGTGGCCGCGGTGGCATGGTCCCGCAATGATTTTCTGGTCGTCACGCAGTATGCGAGGAGGACTTCTCGAGCTCAGATATTCTCCGCATCCGCCCCGGAAGAGTCTTTCACACTCGATGAACCGGCATTGATCCGCCTTGTTCCACCGGAGCTCCGTCCTGCGTTACGCGAGAATGATCATGTCTTCGTAGAGGCTTCGCGACTGGAAGAAGACATCCTGCACCTGACCGTCTGGGGATACGGGCGGCACGATGCCACCGGCTTCCGCTGGCATTGCGCGTATGACCTGCGGGAAGGTGTGATCTCGTGCACCGAGGCGCTCAGCCCTCACAAGTAAACGCAGTAGGTCCCGACGCGAGCGAAAAACTACCGCCGGGGCTGGTCCACTCTCCAGCCCCGGCTGCGTTTCAGCTCGTTATCGCGCGATGGTGTAAGTCGCGCTTGCCACCGTGCTCGGGTTGTATCCAGTCCCGACGGCGATGGCTTTGATGGTTGTGGTTGCCGTCACCACAATTGGCGCAAGATATGCAGTGCCGTTCGTTGCCGATGGGGTCGAGCCATCCAGGGTGAAGTAGATCGTTGCACCCGAGGTGGAGTCTGACAGCCTCACGCTTTGCGGTGTGGAGTAAGTGGATGGGAACGGCGAGAAGCCGGGAGCCATAGCCTGCAGCGTGTAGGTTCCAGTGGCTACTGGGCTCGTAGCGAAACCTGTCCCGACAGCGACTGCTTTGATGGTCGTAGATGCTGCCGTGAGCGGAATCGGCGCGGTATACGCGGTTCCGTTCGTCGCCGACGGCGTCGAGCCATCCTGGGTGTACAGGATGGTCGTGCCTGGCGTGGCGTCGGACAACTTCACGGTTTGCGGCGGAGAGTAACTGGACGGGAATGGCGAGAAGCCCGGAGCCATAGCCTGCAGAGTGTAAGTCGCGGTGGCTACGGCGCTGGAAGCGTAGCCCGCTCCCACGGCGACAGCCTTGATAGTCGTGGTTGCGGCAGTGAGTGGAATCGGCCCCATATAGAGAGAGCCATTGGTGGGAGACGGCGTCGAACCGTCTTCGGTGTAGTAGATGCTGGCGCCCGGAGTGGAATCTGACAACTTCACAGTTTGCGGCGGGCTGTAGGTAGATGGGAATGGCTGGAAACCCGGAGCCGCAGCTTGCTTCCCGGGCGGAGGTGGAGGGGGCGCGGACTGGATCGTGTAGGGTCCGCCGGCGACCGCGCTCGCGGCATAGCCAGTCCCGATAGCGATCGCGTTGATGGTGGTCGTCGTCGCGATCGTAATCGGGCCCGAGTAGGGTGTCCCATTCGTGGCCGACGGCGTTGAGCCATCCATCGTGTAATAGATGGTTGCGCCCCACGTAGCATCTGACAGTTTCACGCTTTGCGGCGTCGAGTAAGTGGACGGGAATGGCGAGAATCCTGGACTCATCGCCTGCATGGTGTAGAGGCCGCTGGCTACCGAGCTGGTGCTATATCCGTTGCCGGCAGCGATGGCGCTGATGGTGGTCGTAGTGGAGACGGTAATCGGCGCGATGTAGGTGGGCGATTGGGTTGTCGGAGCGGAGCCATCCGTTGTGTAGTAGATCGTGACGCCGGGCGAGGAATCGTTCAGAGTGACCGCTTGCGCTCCGATGTAGATCGAGGGCATCGGCGAGAAGCCCGGGACCGCAGCTTGCATCGTGTAGGTGCCGCTGGCTACCGGGCTCGAGCTATATCCGTTACCGGACGCGACTGCGTTGATGGTGGTCGTAGTGGAGATGGTAATCGGCCCAGCGTAGAGGGTGGACTGCGTCGTTGGCGTGGAGCCGTCAGTTGTGTAGTAGATCGAGACACCGGGCGAGGAATCGTACAGCGTGACAGCTCGGGGCCCGCTGTAAGTCGAGGGCAGAGGCGAAAGGCCCGGAGTCGCAGCCTGCGGCAGGACGTTCAGCACCGCAGCGTTGCTGGTGACGCCGGCGAAGCTGGCGGTGATGCGGGTGCTGCCGATCGCGACCGCGGTTGCGAGTCCCGCGCTGACCGTAGCAACGCCCGGAGCCAGGGAAACCCAAGCCGCCTTACTGGTCAGGTTCTGCGCGCTGCCGTCGTTGTAGTTGCCTGTCGCCGTGAATTGCGTTGTTCCTGGAAGCGAACTGCTCGCGCTCGCCGGAGTCACAGCAATGGACGACAGCGTTGCCGAAACCGTCAGGAAGAGAGTCGTCGTTTCAGTAACATCTCCCGAAGTTCCTGTTACTGTGACGTTATAGGTGCCCATCGGCGCTGACGAGTCTACAGCCATCGTCATTGTCGAAGTTCCAGATGCCGAAATCGACGCCGGGCTGAGGGTCACACTGACCCCCGTCGGCTGGCCTGTCGCAGAGAGGGTAATGGCGGAGCTGAAGCCGCCGGTTGCGGTACTCGTGATGGTGGAGGTTCCAGAGTTGCCCTTCAGCACCAAAACGGAAGACGGTGAAGCGTAAAGGATGAAGCCAGGAGAGGATGGAAGTCCCGCCAAAGCGTAGAGCAGGTTGGGTCCGTTTGGACTTCCCCAGCCCGTCGCCGGATCGTAGCCTGCCGCGGCCAGGTCGCCATTGCTGCCAGAACTAATGTCATGGAAATCAGTGTTGTATTTCGAGCTCGATCCAATCGCATAGAGGGCCGGGTTGATGAAGCCGACCGTCGCATTGCCATTGGCAACTGCCTGCTGGTTCGTGAGAGCCATGTAGCCGGCCCACATGGGCGCCGCAAAGCTGGTTCCGCCATAGACGTTTTCCGTGCACGCGGTCTGGTCGGCACAAACGTAGAAAGTGAAATTCGAATTGGCTGACACGTCAGGGCCATTGCGGTACGTGGTGGAACATTGAGCGCAACCGCTGGCTGCACTCGTTTGCCAGGGGGGGATCGTGAAATTGTCGGGCGAGACGCCTCCGCCTCCGTCGGACCACGTGCTTTCTGCGCTCCACGGACCGCCCGCGAAGGCTGTCACCAGATCTGTCCCGCCGACCGATGTTACATACGCATCGTCCGCCGGAAAGATCTCCGACCCAAACCCCCACACGCCGCTATCACCGGCAGCCTGAAATAGGGTCTGACCTTGCGCCGCGAACTCTTCGAGGTATGGGTCGGCTGTACTGGGGTCCGCCGGGATCCAAACCCACGACGAGCTCAATTGCGCATTCAGCGGACTGGCTGTCGCCATTGCATTAAAGATGGCGGCATCGCTCGACCCCACGTACATCACCAGGCTCGAGAGGCCTGGGGCCATGCCCAGGGCCTGGGTCATGTCGAGGGTTTGTTCCGTGTCATCACAGCCTTGGGAGGCGACGCAGTCCGTGCTCGTTCCGTCGGTGGACACAAGAGTGATTGGAACTGTATTGGTTTGGCCTGCGCTCGCGAAGTAGGTGGTGAGGTCGTCCAAATCGGTGCCGAGATACTCCAGCAACCCGAGTGATTGACCGCTGCCGGTGAGAGGTCCCCCATAGTACGCAGCCCTCATATCACTGCCGAGGAAAGAAGCTCCCGGACCGGAACCGATCGTAGCATTTGACTGTGCCGTCAGGTCTCGATGCACCAGCGCGGGGCGCGGAGCGGAGAAGTTGTCCAAGCCTGCGATGTGCCACAGTTGGACCCCCAGCTCGGGTGCGGGCTCCCGGTCCGGCGCGAAGAAAGTGCGGCTCTCGACGGGATGCTTGTAGACGTGCATCTTCAGATGGAGCGCTTGCTCAATGCTCGCAACCGGCCCGGTGACGTCTACGTTCAGGCGATTGCGAGACTTGCCCACCACCTTCAAGCCGTTTGCTTCCGCGAAGCGACTCACGGCGTCATAATCTTCCTGGCTTGGACCAAATTGGGCGGCGAACTCTTCTACTGTGAGGAAGTGCCGGTAGGCGGGATCGGAACGGTCATAGAGTCTCTTGATGAGACCTTCCAGTTCGGCCTGATGGCGCAGCGGCAGAACAAGCACAAGGTGCAGAACCTGGGTTGCCGGGAGTTTTCCGATGACCTGCGCTTGCCCGCTGACGGTCGCTTCCCGCACATGCCGGGTAAACGGGGAGTGCGCCTGCATCTGGGCCTGACAAAACGTACTCCACACCAACGTTGTCGCGATGAATAGGGCCATGAAGAAGATTGCTGAAAGAAATGGTTTTGGCTGGAACGGTGACGAAGTACTGCAGCGCTGTGCATGCATAACGAACTCCTGCCCGCGACCGGGGCTTTCGAGATTTACGGAAGATGGCTTTCGTGCTGTTGGTTCAGTTGCGGTTTGAGAGTCAGTTTGGGCTCGGACGCTTCTGCACCACGGAGGAGGGAAGGGTTTGTGCGGTGCTTGTGCCTTTTTTGTCATTGCTGGCACGGGGCGCAGCCACGGGAGTGCCGCAAACGGGGCAGTAATCTTGAGGACTCGCGGTCGGAATGCCCGGCGTTACGGACCTTTTAATGGAGCGCCGGTAGTGAATCGTAGTCAGCTCTCGTGTCCGTTTCATTTTCGTACCTTCGGGGATTCGCTAGCTCGGTTCACCGTGAATCCATGTTCCGGACGGGTTCCTTGCGAGTGGCCCAGTGAGACACTTCCGTGACTCGATAGCATCGTGGCAAAAGAGGCGATGAATGTCTTGAAAGGAGCGTGATTTAGTTATGACAAATCTGTGTTATTCGCGTGCGATTCCTGCGCCCAGGGCACATCGCGGTCGAATCCTACGCAGTGTGCTCCCGCCTGTCGCACTCCGCTTTCCAGCGTGCGCATAGTCACATACGCCATGGCCGCGGATGTGTTCTAGTTAGTCGGGAGTTAGTCGGGACTTTCACCACGATGTAGCTTCGGGTTCGGCGCACGCCCATGATGAACCCTGCTGCAACAACCTACCGTTTTGGCAAATTCACCCTGCAAAGGGAAGATCACCGGCTTTGTGGAGAAGGCCGTGAGATTTACCTGCGTCCGAAAACCTTCGATACTTTGTTGTACCTGCTCGACCACCACGGTCATCTTGTGACCAAGCACGAGTTGCTTGATGCAGTGTGGTCCGATGTGGAAGTCACCGAGAATACGTTAACCCATTGCATCAACGAAGCAAGGGCCGCCTTGGAAGATAGCGTTCAGCACCCGGTGTTTCTCCGGACCGTTCCTCGCCTGGGGTATGAGTTTGTTGCGGACGTTGAGACCGCAAGCGAGCCTGTCCTCGGGGAAGTTATCGAGGAAGAATTCCAGGCCATGCGCCTGGTAACAACGGAAGAGGACACCAGCGACGATTTAATCGCTCCGGCGCCGGCCTCGATCGTTTCCGCGCAGCCGTTCGCGGTTGGGCGCCCACTCCTTTGTGCGCGAAATGGTGTCATCGCTGCGATTCTGTTGCTTGGGTTGTCAACGGGCGCCTACCGAATCCGCAGTGCGCGTTCGAATCCGCAGAGTTCATCGGGGTGGCGAATGGCGGCTGTGCTGTCATGGTTTGGGCGCACGCCAAATCCAGCCCCCGCCTTGACGCCACGCGATTACGTCCTGATCACCGATTTTGAAAACCAAACCGGCGATCCTGTCTTTGACCGGTCTCTGACCACTGCGCTGGCGATGAGTCTGGATCAGTCCACCGTCGCCAACGTCTATTCGAAGACGCGTGTTCAGGAAACGCTTCGACGCATGCTCAAACCAAACGTCGAACCCATGGACGAGACCTTGGCGCTGGAGATTGCGGAACGCGAGGGGATCAAAGTGGTAGTGGTGCCGACCATCAGCGGCGTTGGGCAGAGTTACCAGGTCGCGGCACGCATCCGCGCGGCGTCTTCGGGCCGGGACATCAAGACCGAAGTCTTTAGTGCAGCAAGCAAAGAGAAAGTGCTGGATGCGGTGGATGAGTTGGCGGGGGCTCTGCGCAGAGACCTGGGAGAATCTCTGCAGAAGATATCGCAAAGCAAACCATTAACTTACGCAACTACGTCCTCAATCGAGGCGCTCAAGCAGTATTCGTTGGGCCAGGAGAAACACAGTGCGGCGGACGCACAGGAGGCAAAGACCTATTACGAGAACGCGCTGAGCATCGATCCGACTTTTACGATGGCACGCGCTTCTTTGGGCATGTTGCACATTGACCAGGCGGCGATGGGGATCGCCCGCTTCGACGCCGAACTGGGCAAGAGCCTTCTTACGGAAGCGGTTCAGCACATCTCGAACCTGACCGACAAGGAGAAATACACAATCCTGGCCTACTATGCGCTGTATGTGGAGCGAGATCCGGAGAAGGCCGTCCGGTACAACAAAGCGCTGCTCGCGATCTATCCAGAGTATCCCGAAGCGTACAACAGTCTGGCATGGATGTACCGCCGCGCTGGCCGAAATGAGGAGGCGATCTCCGCAGTCAAACAAGCCATCCGCATGGACCCGCACCTCGTGCTTGCATATGGGAACCTGGCTGGAATCCAGCTCTACCAGCAAGGGGATGTGAAATCAGGTCTTGAAACCTGCCGCCAGGCGCTGCTGGTGGACCCGCACAATGCATGGTCCTACGACTGTGTCGGTTGGGCGTCGTTCGGCCAGGGCAATTGGGCGCAAGCACAGGCGGCCTTCGAAAAAGCGGTCCTGTTTAATCCGCAAAGCACCCTTTCCCGCTACCGGCTCGCGCATGCCCACCGGCTGCAGGGGCACTATGAGCAGGCGCTCCAGGCTCTCCTACCGATTCTTGAGATCGATGTCTCCGACGCGACCCCGTGGTACGACATGGGCGTCGTATATGAAGCCATGGGCGACCTGCCCAAAGCACGCCAGCACTTTGAGATTTACCGCCAGAAGATGGAAGCTCAGAGCCGCAAGAATCCGAAGGACATCGACGCGGTATGGTCCATGGCGGAAGTACTCTTGCGCCTCGGCCAGAGCGAGCGCGCATCAGTCTGGACGCGCAAGGCTCTAGCGCTCGATCCCAACCGGCATTTTGAATATGCGACAGTGCTCAGCTTGAACCAGCGCGAGCGCGAGGCCATCGAAGAATTGCGCCTTGCGATCCAGAAAGGATATCCGTATCCGATCTTCATCAAGATCCACCCCGACCTGCAAGCCCTGCATGGCGATCCGCAATTCGAGCAGCTGCTCGCGAGCGTAATCAAGAACTGACAGACCTCGGATTCCGCGCGGGCGCGCTTAGGTGATGCTGACTTCCGTGTAGGTGCCGTACACCTGGCGCAGGGCTTCGCAGATTTCGCCCACGGTCGCGTAGGCGCGGACTGCTTCGACGATGCAGGGCATGGTGTTGGCGGAGGAGACATTGCCATTCGATCCTGCGTTCGGCTGCTGGCTGGCAGCTTTTTTCAGCGCATCCAGCGTGCGGCGGACCTCCTCATTCGAACGGCGGGCGCGCAGCGCCTTCAGCTTCGCCGTTTGAGCGCGCGCCACACTCTCGTCAATGTAGAGAATGTTGGGGGACTCTTCCTCGATGACGAACTCGTTCACGCCGACGATCACTTTCTCGCGCGCCTCGGCTGCGCGCTGATATTGGTACGAGGCTTCGGCGATCTCCTTCTGCGGATAGCCGCGCTCAATGGCTTTCACCATGCCTCCCATGGCGTCGAGCTTGCCGAAGTAGTCGAGTGCGCCGTTCTCCATTTGCAGCGTCAGATTTTCCAGAAAATATGACCCGCCCAGCGGATCGACCGTCTGTGTGACCCCGGATTCATAGGCAATAATCTGCTGGGTGCGCAACGCGATGCGCGCCGCTTCTTCGGTAGGCAGAGCCAAGGCCTCGTCGTAGGAATCCGTGTGCAGCGACTGCGTCCCGCCCAGCACAGCGGCCAGAGCCTGCAGCGCTACACGCGCAATGTTGTTCATCGGTTGTTGCGCCGGCAGAGATACGCCCGCGGTTTGCGTGTGGAAGCGCATCAGGCGCGTGCGGTCGTTCTTCGCGCCGAAGCGGTCTTTCATTACGCGATGCCAGATCTTTCGAGCCGCGCGGTACTTGGCAATCTCTTCGAAGAAATCGTTGTGCGCGTTGAAGAAGAAGCTGAGGCGAGGACCGAAATCGTCCACATCGAGCCCCCGCCGCTGCGCCCATTCGACATACTCCACGCCGTCGTAGAGCGTGAACGCCAGTTCCTGCAGCGCGGTCGAACCCGCCTCGCGGATGTGGTATCCGCTGATCGAAATCGTGTTGAAGCGCGGCGTGAACTTCGAGCCGAACTCGAAGGTGTCGATCACCAGCCGCATCGACGGTGCCGGGGGATAGATATATTCCTTCTGCGCGATGTATTCCTTGAGAATGTCGTTCTGAATCGTGCCGGAAATCTTTTTCCAGTCAGCGCCCTGCTTTTCGGCGACCACCAGGTACATCGCCCACAACACCGACGCGGGCGAGTTGATGGTCATCGAGACCGTGGTCTTTTCGAGGTCAATGCCGCCGAACAGAATCTCCATGTCCTCGAGCGAATCGATGGCCACGCCGCACTTGCCGACTTCCCCTTCGCTGGCCGCATGGTCGGAGTCATAGCCCATCAGCGTAGGCAGATCGAAGGCCACGGAGAGTCCACTGCCGCCGTGCTCGAGCAAATATTTGTAGCGCTGGTTGGTCTCTTCCGGCGAGGCGAAGCCGGAAAATTGACGCATGGTAAAAAGCTTGCCGCGATATCCCGTGGCATGAATGCCGCGCGTGTAGGGCGGTTGGCCGGGATAGCCGAGATACTTTTCTTCGCTCCAGTCCTGGGGCAGATCCGCATGAGTGTAGAGGCGGCGAATCGGGACGCCAGAAATGGTGGTGAAGCGCGCGTGGCCGTGCTCGTCGAGATTGACGCCGGTGGGCGCGCCAATCGGCCGCTCCGGAGCTTTTTCCAGTGTGGGCGCAAGTGTCTTCTCGGCCCACTTTTTCTCGCCGTCGGAGGGAGTGCGGTTCTCAAACACTTCGGCGATCGGACTCTCGGCAACTTGCGGCGGGTTGGACACTCTGGACGGCTTCTTTTCCATTCGGACCCCAGTGATCTGTTCTGATCATAGGGAAGCGCGAGCGCAGGAGCAAGGTGAGGAGCAGGGTTCAAAACGACCGGTCGGTCCGGCGGTCGGGTCGTGCATTGCAGATCAATGGCGTTTGGTCACGAGGTGACTCGCCGATTCCACACAAACCATCTGCATCTCACCATCTCTGCTTTTAGTGAAGGGGCAGACTTCGAAGTCGCCGTATACGTCCACGTCGTAACCACCCAGCCTCTTGGCTAGATTCTCCGGAATGATTTCATTCTCCGGATCGAACACGCCAAGGATTCGATCGGTTCCGACCCGCCAGATTCTCAAACTCGGACCTCCATTCGATACGAACATGCGGCCGTGCAAAGCGAAGCAGGCCGCCATGACATTCGGGTCCTCTTTGCAGGGCCGAATCTCGGGAGCAACGACATTTCCATACCTCTTCTGCTTATATCCTGCGGGCATCTGCCGCAGACCGTGGCCCTGCGTATCGAAAGTCCAATACGACTTGTCAGAAGCACAATCCTTGGGCCGGTTGTACAGCGAGCCGGGCCCAGCAATAACGACGATCCCTCCACTCGGCGTAAATCCGGTAGTCTCGACATAAGCGGAGCAGTGCTTCCACCCTTTCGCTGCGAACAGGGCCGTCACGTCGATCGAATGGTGCCGACGCCGGTTGGCATCGTAGATGGTCAGCAGTGGAGCGGAGAACACATCGGTCGAGTGCTCGCTGGAGACAAGGATTAAGTCAGCACTCGGTGACCAATCGACAATGTCGAAATCCCCATTCGTGTTGTGACCCACCAACAGTTCCTCTTCTTCCTGCCCCTCTGAGTTCACATAAAGGGTCGCGCGAACATCACAACTTCCTGAATCCGATCCGGATGCGACGATCTTTAGGAATGCGGTCGGTCCGCCCTGGCGATGCTGGGTCGTAGCTCCCTGATCAAACCGCACAGCGTCTTTGTTGGCGCAGTCAAGACTTCGGACTTCAGCAAGCGGTTCGTCGTACGCAAATATGGCGGGAGCAGATAGAAGGGCAAGCACAGCGGCAACGGCGAAACGCATTTCAACTTCTCACTTTCGTTCCCGGCCCATCTCCCATGCCTTCGCATATTTCCAGGAAACGTACACCGAGTGGTACAGGTGCAGCAGCAGGCCTTCGCGGCCGTCGAGAAATCCGAGACGCAGGAAATAATTGTAGATGAACGTGAATAGAGGCCGCACGACGATGTTGATAACGCTGAAGCTGCGATGCCCCTTCGCGACCGCCAGTTGCGCTCCCAGCGATGAATACCGGTTCATGTGGCCAAGATAAAGCGTCAAGTTGGGATAGGTGTAGTGCACCATCGCGTTCCTAAACTGGCGCGTCTTCTGCGGCACACCCGCCACAAGTTCGCAGCGGTCGTGCGGATCGTGTCCGGTCACGAATCCCTGGCCGCGGCGGAAAAGGCGCAGCTTCGGGTCGGGGTAGAAACCGCCGTGGCGCATCCAGCGTCCGAGAAAAAGATTCTTGCGCGGCAGCCAGTAGCCGTTTACCGCGTTGGGGTCGCCGGTCGTCGAATTGGCGAGCTTCGAAGTAGCGATGGCCCCGCGGATTTCATCGGCCAGTCCGGGACTGATTTCCTCATCGGCATCGAGCAACAGCACCCAGTCCTTGGTGCAGAGTTCGATCGCGTATTGCTTCTGCGCAACATAGCCGCGCCACGGTTCGACGATGACGCGTGCTCCGTGTTCGCGCGCGATTTCGCAAGTGCGGTCTTTCGAGCCGGAATCGACCAGCACGATTTCATCGGCCCAGCGCACGCTGGCCAGAGTGCGGCCGATGTTCGCCTCTTCATCCATTGCGACGATGGCTACGGAAAGCGTCATATCGCTGCGGGCGCGGTTAGAGTCATTGCGATGCGGTATTGTCTCATGCCGGTTTCGCCGGAATTTCTTCGCGCACGCTCTTGCGCCCAACTTCGGTCAGCAGAAACACGATCAGTATCAGCAACTCCGGTTCGATCGGATGCCGGTAGCGGGCGTGCGGAAATACGAAGTAGTACACGGTTGGATAGGTCAGCACGAGTCCCGCGAAAAGCCACGCCCCCGGCCGCTTCTGCCGCACGGCGCGCCCCAGTCCCCAGAGCGCGAGCACAGACGTCGCCAGAAACAGCGAACTGCGGAAGTCCACGACCGAGAGGCCGCCCGTCGGCCTGGGCACGCCATTCCAATAGTAAAAAAAACGCTTCAAGCTGATGACCGCAAAGCGCGAGGGGTTCGCCTGTATCCAGTCGAACGCGATCCGCTTGCACTCGGCGCCGTAGGCGAGTTCACCCAATCGCTGAAACTTCTCGAGCTGCAGGGGATCGAGATTCGGCTGAAGGTACGGCATCAGCATGCCGTCGGCGTAAGGGCCGTTCCCCAGGCGGAATTGCAATCCGAAATCATCGCGGATAAACACGAAGCGCCCGAAGACTTCATAATTCCGAATCAGCCACGGAGATAAGACCATAAAAAATGTGACCGAAGCCAGCACTATACCGCCGAGCGAAGCAAGTCCGCGCCGGTATCGTTGCCGCCAAACCCACAGCCCGCAGAAGGGCAAAAATGCGAGCATGGTCGGATTGGCTAAAGCGCCTACGCCGTACATCGCCCCAAACAACGTCCAGCCTTGCCATCCCGGCCACTCCGCGAGTTCGAGCGCAAGCAGGAACAGCCAGGTGAGAACCAGCGGCGTGAAAGTTGTGTCCCATATCCAGTGCACCGACCAATACCAGACGTAGGGACATAGCGCCCAGCTGTACGCCGACCAGATGGCAACGCGTTCCCCGAACGTGCGGTGCGCAATCCAGAAAACAGGAATCGTCGTGAGCGTCGCGAACAAACTATTGATGCTGAGCAGAACCCAGGCGGAGGCGACGGTGTACACGCCGAAAACCTTGAACACTCCGCCCATCAGATACGGATAAAGCGGGGGCTCCCAGGCGGAGGGCCCGGTGCTGCCTTCGTAAGGACTCGCGAAGCCGTGTCCCTGGGCGATGGAACGGCCGATCCGGCCCATCTCCCAGCCGAACTCAAAGTTGTCTTTGCCCGGCCGCCAGCGATATTGATGGCCCACACCGATGGTTGCCAGTTGCAGCGCGAAAGACAAGGGCAGGAGCCAGAGAAAGAATCTGGGTAGTGCCGGCCGGGAAGGTCTCGCCATCGGGCGATAGTCTATCAGGCGAAAGATCGCCGCCGAGTTAGAGATTGAGCGGATGGCGATTGTTTGAAATTGTCGGCGGCATCAACATCCCCGCTACTCTTGCCCTCCCTGCTGCGGAGGAGTTGCCGGCGGTGTGGTCGAAGCGGGCGGTGCCGCCGGCGCCGCATCCTGCCGAGGAGCCACGTAGGGCACGCTGGGCAGGTGCGTCACCTGGCCACGAGTGGCATCGGCGATGTCGATCCGGGCATTGTCGAGCAGCAGGCCGGTGGCGCGATCGAGCTCGATCCGGGACTTTTCGTACGCTGCCTTCGCCGAAACCAGATTCGATTCCGAGGTGGTCAGGGTGGCCGCGTCCTGCAGGATCGCGGTCTGGGTAGTCAGGCCGACTTTCAGTTTTTGTTGATCGGCGTCCAGCGTCTGGCGCGAAAAATCGACCGCGGCCTGCGCCGCCTGCACCGAGGCCCGGTTCTGCTTCACATCAAATTGCGCGTTGCGGACCTCGATGCGCACCTGATTTTCCAGTTGCAGCTGGCGCACTTGCGCCTGCCGGTATTCCAGTTCGGCGCGCACCTGGTTCGATTGCGCCAGCCGGTTGCGAATGGGAATGCTGAGCGTGAGCCCGACGCCTTTGTCCGGCGCCGTCGAATTCACCAGTTGATGCAACGTCCCGCGATAGCCGACCGAGTCGGAGGTGCCGAATATCGGGGGAGCGGAGCAGGGGTTGCCGCTGAATGTGCATTGCGAGTTTAAATTGCCCCCCAGGCCCGACCCTCCGTAATAAGCGTAGGCATCCAGCGTGGGCAGCATGGAATTGCGCACGGATTTGGTGTTGATGTCGCGCGAATTGAGATCAATGCGCGATTCGACCAGTTCGGCGCGATGGCGCAGCGCGTCGTTAACCATGTCCTGGATGGGGACAACCGGTTCTTGCTGCGGCACCTGCATGGCGGACGTGGGGATCACGTCGGCCTCGGCGAGCACCGGGTCTTCGATGCTGCGGCTGAGCGCGTTCTTCACCAGCAGTTGCTGCAATTGCAGATTATTCTGCGCCACGATCAGGTTCTGCTGGCCGGTGGCCACCGTGCTCTGCGCGCTCACGACTTGAATGGGGGGCACCGTGCCGACCTGCGCCTGGCGTTTGGAATCGTCGAGCGCTTTCTGCGCGTACGTCAGTGACTCCTGCTGCACGCGTACATTCTCGTAGGCATAAACCAGGTCCCAATACATGTTCTCGATCTGATCCACGGTGGTGATCACTTGCAGGCGGAAGGCAACGTCGGAAATCTCGCGGTTATTCTTGGCGATACGGATGAAGCGCGTATTCGGCAGCGTTCCGAAACCTTGTAGCAGATTCTGCGTCACCTTGAATTGAAAGTTCGAACTGAGTTGCGGAGTGAGCAGAGCGAACCCGCTATTGGTCGTGAGATGTGTGTTGTTGAATCCGGCGGTCAGGGTGGTACCCGATTGCAGACCCTGGGTATAGGCGAAATTAGCGGTGTAAGTATTTTGTGCAAGAATGCCGCCGGGCGCCGGGCTGATCGCGCTTGTCGAGATGCTTTCGTTCTTGTCGAGCTGCAGCGTGCCGGTGAGTTGGGGATCGAAACTGACGATGGGCGATCCGATGCCCAGGGTCGAGCTGACCAGGCCGTTGCTGCCGGTGCCGGCGCCGCCCGCCGCAACCGTGGTGCCGCCCGTGCCCGAACCTACCGTGCCGCCGAGTCCGCCTACGCCGCCACCCGGCGTGTTCTGCACGATGCCGGTATTGACGCCAAGAATGCTGGCGCCCGACCTGGCCCGCAGCAGGTCGGCTTCGGCGATGTTCAGGTTATAGCGGGCGATGTCGAGATCGAGATTGTTTTCCAGCGCCAGCGCAACCGCGTCATCAATCGAGAGATAAATCTTGCCGTCCTTCATGAGAGCGTCAATGCGCTTGGAGTTGCCGAAATTCGGCGACGCAACTTCCTGCGGCATATAGGGCTGCAGCACGCGGGGGAAGGCGGAGCGCGGAACGGAGTAATCCTTCAAATGGACGGCCTGGGGAGTCGCCGCGGGCGCCGCCTGTGTAGACGGAGCGGGCGGTGGATCTTGCGCCCACAGCGCGGCCGGGGCCATCCAAACCAGGGCCATCGAGATCGTGACGGCCAATCCGAGCGACAGCGCCCGCGGCCGGGCAAACCAGTTCCAGATACACCAATTCAAACGCAGGAAACGCATGAGTCTTCTCCTTACATAAAAGCGGGTTCGCATTTTTCAGCAGTCAGAGTTCAAATGCCCATGTTGGATGCAGGACACAGAAATGCGTTCCTTCATCTTAGCGGGAGAAGTTTCGCGGAAAGGGCAGGGGATTGTAAAGAATTGTGAGGAAGAACAGCGGACTGCGGACGTCAGACCTCGGACATCAGACCTCGGGCGTCAGACCTCGGACATCAGACCTCGGACGTCAGGCCTCGTACGTCCGACCTCGGTCGTCAGGCCTCGTACGTCCGACGCCCGAGGTCCGACGCCTGAGGTCCGACGTTTACTGCTGGGCCGGCGGATTCGCCGAGGGCAGCTCTTTGCGCGGCGCAACGTAGGGAACGTTGGGCAAGCGCGTGACCTGTCCCTTGGCGGCGTCGTCAATGCTGATGCCGTCGTGGTCGAGCAGCGTGCCGACGGCGCGGTCGAGCTCCACGCGCGACTTTTCGTAAGCCGCCATCGCCGAGAGCAAGGTTGACTCAGCCGTTGCCAGCGCGCTGCGCGTCTGCAGAACCGCCGTCGTGGTCGAGGTGCCGAACTGATACTTCTTCTGCTCCGCGTCCAGAGACTGCTTGGCATAGTCGACCGCGGCTTGCGCCGAAGCCACGCTGGCCCGGTTCTGCTCCACTCCGAACTGGGCATTGCGAACTTCGATGCTCACCCGGTTTTCGGTTTGCTGCAACGACATCTGGATCTGCCGGTACTCCAGCTCCGACCGGATCTGGCTGGCCTGCGCCGCACGATTGCGAAGCGGAATGTTGAGCTGGAGACCAACTCCTTTGTCGGGCGCGGTCGAGTTCACCAGCTGATTGAGGGTGCTAGCCGTATCCCACTGGGGAAACCGCGTGTCGCTGCGCAGCCGAATCCCTGGAGGGATGGGTCAAGATTCGACGCAAAGGTTCGCCGGATTCTGCGCGCCTCCCACGCCTAGTGCCGCCATAGTAGGCAAACGCGTCCAATGTTGGCAGAAGAGCGCTGCGCACTGCTTTGTTGCTCAGTTCCTGGCTGTTCAGCTGAATGCGCGATTCCACCAGTTCGGCCCGATGGCGAAGGGCCTCATTGACCAGGTCCTCGGTGGGCTGCACTTGCTCGTTCTCCGGAACTTCCATGGTGGAAGTCGGCACCACTTCGGCTCCAGCCAGCATGGGATCATGCAGAGTCCGGCTGAGCGCATTCTTCATGAGCAACTGTTGCAACTGAAGATTCGTCTTGGCCACCGTGAGCAATTGCTGATCGGCGGCCACGGTGCTCTGGGCTCGCACCGACTCAATCGGCGCCAGGCTGCCGATTTCCACTTGCTTCTTCGTGTCGGAGAGGGTTTTCTGCGAGAAGGCGAGCGATTCCTCCTTCACGCGCAAGTTCTCGTAGGCGTAGACAAGATCCCAGTACATGTTCTCGATCTGGTCCACGGTGGTGATGATTTGCAGGCGGAACGCCACGTCGGATAGTTCCCGGTTGTTCTTGGCGATGCGGATGAAGCGCGTGTTTGGCGCGAAGCCGAATCCCTGAAGAAGATGCTGAGTGACCTGGGCCTTAAAGCCCGAGTTCAAACTCGGACTGAGGCTGGAGAAGAAGCTGTTGGTCGTTGAACGAGTGTTGTTGAACCCGACCGTCAGGTTTGTGCCCCACTGGAAAGCCTGCGCATACGAGAAGTTCACGGTGCCGGTGTTCTGAGCCAAGCTCGAGCCCGGGAGCACGCCCTGGAAAATGCTGGTCGCTTGTTGGCTAAAGTGATCCTCTTGCAGCGTGCCGGTCACGACCGGGTCGAAGCTGTTGATCAGCGGCCCCAGCCCGAGAGTCGAACCCGACAAACCGGCGGTGCCCGCGCCAACGCCGCCGGCTCCGAGGCTGGTTCCACCCGTGCCGGAACCGACCTGCGCTCCGAATCCGCCGACGCCCCCGCCGGGTGTGTTCTGCACGATCCCGAGAGGCACGCCGAGGATCGAGGAGCCCGCCTTCGCGCGCAGCACGTCCGTGTCGGCAATGTTCAGGTTGTAACGCGCGATGGCGATGTCGAGATTGTTCTCGAGCGCAAGCGCAATCGCGTCATTGAGCGACAGATAGAGCTTGCCCTCGCGCATGAACTGGTCAATGCGCGCGGTGTTGGCTCAAATTCGGCGGAGCCACATGTCGCGCCGTGTACGGCCCCAGTGGATTGGGAAAGTGCGACACGGGCTTGGCATAATTCAAGACCGGCAGCGGCTTTTCCGAAGACACTGCTGCAGCCGGAGCCGCGGGAGCCGCCGGTTGCTGCGCCCAGCATGCGAGCGTCAAGGTTGCAAACAGGGTTGCAGCGGCAGCCAGCCGGATATTCGGGATAAACGTGCGAATGGCATCTACTCATCTCCGTTCGTTAACAGTTCGTTAAGACCGATTGATGAAGACTGCGGCAAAAACGCCTGGGTTTTCGCCTGAGACGGCCGTACTGCCTAATAAAGAAAATCCTGCTCATTAGTACGCAAAGGACGGCCGGAAGGTTCCTGAAACCTGCGAGAAAACCACCTTCCCCGTTGCAGCGCTTGCTTGGCTCCCGCTCTTGCGTCTGCCCAAGACCCATCCGTGGGCCGGGCAGCACAGAAATCTCCATCCGGGAGACCGGGATTCCTTCGGAGACCAACCAGTATATCTGAGTGGAAGCGGGCTTCGCCCTGACCGCGCAGGTCGCGGAACTGGTACAGTGCTGGCGAACCCGCATCTTCAACAATCATTGGCCTCCATACGACGGTCATTCAAATCCCGAAGGGCTTTGGATGATGCAAACGCGGCAGGGGACTCGAAAGTTCGCGCCATGCGCAATCTCAAAGTGATTCTCTCCTACGACGGGGCGGAGTTTTCGGGCTGGCAGGTGCAGCCCGATGCGGCTACGGTCCAGGGCACACTCGCCTCAGCCATTGGACGAATCACCGGAGAAAAGGTACTGCCCCAGGGCTCGGGGCGAACCGACGCGGGAGTGCACGCGCTGGCTCAGGTGATGACATTTGTCGACCGAGTCTTCGGTCCCCACTGGGAATTTTCTGAAGGCGCTGAACGATATTTTGCCGGCGTCGGTGCGCGTGCTGGAAGTGACCGAAGCGCCGGCCGACTTTCATGCGCGCCATTCGGCACGGGCCAAGACTTACCGGTATCGCATTTACCGCGTGCCGATCTGCCCGCCGTTTCTGGCGCGCTACGTTTGGCACTATCCGTATCCGCTCAATGAAGATGCGATGGCGCGCGCGGCGGCGCTGGTCGTGGGTGAGCACGATTTCACTTCGTTCGCCGCGGTCGATCCGGAGCGCGGACGCGAAGACGACCCGGCATCGCCCGCGTCGAACGTTCGCAAGATTTTCTCTTGCTCGTGGCAGCGGACCGGAGAAGAGTTGGTTTACACGGTTCGCGGCTCCGGCTTTCTGCACCACATGGTCAGAAATCTCGTCGGCACGTTCATTCTCGTCGGCAAGGGCACGTTGCAGGTCGAGGATATAACGCGCATCCTGGAGGCGCGGAAACGTTCGGCGGCCGGAGCCACTGCTCCCGCAAGTGGATTGTATCTGGTGAACGTGGAGTATTAACGATTAGTTGGAGGCCTTGTGGATTGGCATTCTGTTCAGCAGCGGGCGCGCAACAGCGTGTGGTTGGCGCTGGCCGAATTCGCGGTGGTCGCAGGCCTGTTTGTGGCCGACGTGCGCCATCACATTTATGTCAGCAAGACTCCCTACCTGTTTCTGCTGGGATGGGCCTCTTTGCGGCTGCGGGGGATGAAGTGGAAAGACGTCGGCTTCGCGCCACCACCCAGTTGGAGGAAGGCGCTGCTGCTCGGCGTTGCGGTTGGCTTCTGCATGGAGGCGTTCGAGTTGTTCGTCAGCCAACCGCTCCTGGCGCGATGGCTGGGGAAGATGCCCGACCTGTCCGACTTCGACGACATGGTCGGCAACTGGAAGATGTTTGTTCTCTACCTGATTCTCATCTGGACGCTGGGAGTGCTGGGGGAGGAAATTGTGTATCGCGGCTACCTGATGAATCGCGCGGCCGGAATTTTTCGCGACACCAGGACGGCTTGGGTGCTCAGCCTGATCGTAGTCAGCGTCGTTTTCGGATGCGGCCACATCGACCAGGGCGCGACCGGCATGATCGAAAACGTCTTGAATGGTTTGCTGCTTGGCGGGCTTTATCTCGCTTGCGGACGCAATCTTGCCGTGCCGGTAATTGCCCACGCCTTTACCGACACGCTGGACATGGTGCTGATTTATCTTGGGAAGTATCCGGGAATGCACTAGGGCGCGCGCATCGGGAGTCGCAGAACAGCGTCCGCAGGAAAGCGGCCGCAGAAACCGTCCGCACGAGAGCGTCTGCGGCGAGCGTCCGCCCGGTAGCCTCCGCAGGAAACTGTCTGGTTTTGGGTGGCGCAGCTTCCGAGTGGCGCAGCCTCTGGGTGGCGCAGCTTCTGAATGGCGCAGCTTCTGGGTGGCGCAGCTTCTGGGTGGCGCAGCTTTTGAATGGCGCAGCTTTTGGGTGGCGCAGCTTCTGAGTGGCGCAGCTTTTGGGTGGCGCAGCGCTTTCAGCGCTGCGATCCCTGTCGCGCTATCCGATCGGGCTTTAGCCCCTGAGGCGCGTCAGGCGGCGGGAACCTTAAAACTATGGTGGCTGAATCTCAGAATACGGCGAGAAAAATCTCTTCGGTGAATCCCGCGACCGGCGAAGTGCTGCGCATTCTCGAATGCGCGAGCGATGCGGACGTACGCGCCGCAATCGACCGAGCCCACGCCGCCCAGCCCGCGTGGTGCGAACTGGGCGTCCGGAGGCGGCTGGCGATGCTTCGCGAATTTCAGCGCCTGCTTCACCAAAAGAAATCGGAAGTCGCGGCCACCATCACGCGCGAAGCCGGCAAGCCGCTGGTCGAGGCGCTGGTCACCGAAGTGCTCGTTGCGCTCGACGCCGCGCGGTTCCTCGTCGAGAACGCACACCGCCTGTTGCGCGACGAGCCTGTCCCGCACGGCAACCTCGCCACGAAACTCAAGGCCGGGCGACTAGTGCGCGAGCCCTACGGAGTGATTGGAATTATTTCGCCGTGGAATTATCCCCTCTCGATCCCGGCGACTGAGACTCTGGCGGCTCTGGCAGCGGGCAATGCGGTGGTGTTGAAGCCCTCGGAGTTCACTTCTCTCGCCGCATTCGAACTGGCTTCGCTCCTGCACGCGGCGGGTGTTCCAAAAGATGTTTTTCAGGTCGTAGTCGGCGACGGCACCACCGGCGCGGCCCTGACGCAATCGCCGATCGACAAGCTGGTTTTCACCGGAAGCGTCGCCACCGGAAAGCGCATTGCCACGGCCGCCGCCGAGCGCCTGCTGCCCGTCGTGCTGGAATTGGGTGGAAAAGATCCCATGCTGGTGCTCAACGACGCCGACATTGACGTGGCGTCGAGCGCCGCGGTCTGGGGGGCGTTCGTCAACGCGGGACAAGCCTGTTTGTCGGTCGAGCGCTGCTATGCGCACCGCAGTCTCTACGAGAAATTCGCGATGGCGTGCGCGGAAAAAACCAAAAAGCTCCGCGTCGGCCACGGCGAAGACTTCGAAACCGAAGTCGGCCCGATGATTCACGAGCGGCAGTTGCGCCTGGTTGAGGCGCATGTTGACGACGCGAAGGCGCGCGGGGCAAGGGTTTTGGCGGGAGGCGCGGCGCTGCCCCAACTGGGGCCCAACTTCTATGCTCCCACGGTTCTGGCCGGCGTGACCCCGGCAATGCGCATCGCGCGCGAAGAAACATTTGGTCCGGTGCTGCCCATCTCGCCCTTCGACAGCGACGACGATGCGGTGCAACTCGCCAACGATTCCGAGTACGGCCTCGCCGCCAGCGTCTGGACCCGTGACCGCGCCCGCGGCGAGCGCCTGGCGCGAAAAATCCACGCCGGCACCGTCATGGTGAACGACGTGATTTCCTGCTTTGGCATCAGCGAGGCTCCGCACGGCGGCTGGAAGTCGAGCGGCGTTGGCCGCACTCACGGCCGCTTCGGCCTCGATGAAATGGTTCGCCTTAAGTATCTGGACGTGGACCGCATGCCCGGCATGAAAAAAGTCTGGTGGTACGGATACAGCGCGACCTTCGCCCGGCAGATGGAAGGCTTTCTCGATTTTCAGTTCGCGCGCGGTTTGGCGGCGCGAGTGCGTGGCGGTTTGCGGTCGGTCGGGGTGGTGGGACGCAAAGGGCAGCTATAAGAGGAGCGCCGTCGTCCCTTCGACCTCGCTCAGGGCAAGCTCTGGCGGCCCGAGGCGGCTGCCTCTACGTTTCGTTGAAGCGGTCGCTGTGGCTTCGCGGATGCGAGATCACCAGGAACCGCACGGGCCCTGACGACGGGTTGCGGATCTGATGCTTCTGTCCCGGCAGCACTCGAATGCCGCTTCCGGCGGCGAGCAGCGTGGTCCCGCCCTCGACCTCCATCAGAACTTCTCCGGTGAGAATGTAGAAGAACTGCTGCGCGTTCTTGTGATGATGGCGAATCTCCGCGGCGCCCGGCGGCATGAGTTCCTCGATCACGCTGAGTTGTTCATCATTGACCAGATACCACGCGTCGCAATCGGTGCCCCAGCGGTAGTGCTCTGCGTTGCCGCGATTCACCGCGCCCGGTTGAGCGGAACCAGGTTGCGCAGATTTTTTCCTCGCCATGCTTTTCGCCTCTCGCCAGACCAGTGTATCGTGTGGGCATGCATGCGCCTACCGATTCCAACCGTGAATTATTTCGTCACACCGTGGCCGCAGTCGCCTATCGCGGCGGCAAGGCGGTGCGCAACGCGCCCGCCGGGTTTGCCGACTTTCACGCCGGTGAAGGATTGCGCACGCCCGGGCAGATTCTGGCGCACATCGGCGATCTGTTTGAATGGGCCTTGTCCATCGCCATGGGCCAGCAGAAGTGGCACGACACGAAGCCTCTACCGTGGGATCGCGAAGTCGAACGATTCTTCGCGGCGCTGAAGAAGTTTGACGACTTCCTCGCCTCAAAAGATCCGGTGCAGGCGCCGCTGGAAAATCTGTTTCAAGGACCGGTTGCCGATGCCCTCACGCACGTGGGACAGCTTGCCATTCTGCGACGCATGGCAGCCGCCCCAATCAAGGGCGAGAACTATTTCCAGGCCGAGATCCAGGGCCGGACGCGTGGGCGCCGATCAGACTCCGCCGAAACGCGAGTTCTAATCGCAAAATCGACGAGTGATTCTCCGCGAAGCGTAGCCGGCCTCAGGTTTTCTTTAGCGCCCTTAGCGTTCTTCCTTAGCGAACTTCGCGTTTAAACGCTCTCGAAGTTGCCTGGCATTCGTCACTCATTCCGAAACAGCTCGCGATGCCCGGTTCCGGTAAAGCGACGTGTCCACCTGCTGCGCCATCGCGTCCATGATCCAGCGCACCCCCAGAAATTCAGCCACCCTCTGTCCGATCTCTCGCCGGCTCAACACATCGTGGTATTCGACCCGCAGGCTTTCACATACGGTCTTCCCTCAATCCACGCGTAGACCTCGAGCAGATGCTTTTCGAACGCGGCGGAAATAATCGCCGAATTCGCACCTTCCTTATAAGTTCCGCGCCGTCGCAGCATTTGATCTTGTGACGCCAGTACTTCTGGCAATGGCCGCCGCATAAAAATGATCCGATACTCGTGCCCGCCAGGAAGTGAGAGCAGCAGCCGCGAAATCACCTTCACGACTTTGCCTTCGCCTTCGGCAATGCAGGCCGGATCGTTGGGCAGTGTCTTGATCCGTTCCCACTCAAGATAGCCGCGAGGGTTGTCGGTGTCGGCCCGGCGTTCGCCGTCGGCCAGCGGTGCCATGCCGCCGGCCACCAGCATCTGCATCATTAGCGACGTGCCCGATCGGGGCAGTCCCGAAACGATCGTGATCATAGTTTCTTGTCGACTAGGTTTCTCACAGATAGCAGAGCGAACCGGGCCGGTAGGACCTACGGACTCAGACGTCCGACCCCATCGATGTAGAATTGATGCTTAGTCTGAGGTCCGCGGTCTGACGTCCGAGGTCTCACGTCCTACCCGCCCCGCTTTCAGTTACAATGACCGCGTAAGGCCGAATCTGGCGGCTTTGGCGCCGCGTCGAACGAGGGTACGTCCTTTGGCGACCGGCGAAGTGACTGCTTCCGGTCTCAGGAATATTCCGCAACTCCCCAACCATAAGGTCAAGGTCAAGAAGGCCGGGCAGCGCGCCTGCAACGAGAAAAACGACAAAGGAAAATTCTGCGGCGGGCACTTGAAGCTCTGGGCCTACCGACCGATGCGGTCGAGCGCGAGTGTGGCGACATCGAAAAAGCCTGGGGACCGAACGCGGAAGTCTATCGTTGCGAAAACTGCAAAGCGCTATATCTGCCAACTCCGGGCGAAACCAAGATAAATGTCGCGGGCACGGGAATGCTTTCCGTGTTCGGCCTGACGCTGCCGCCGAAGGAGAAATGAAGAGAGCTATGAGCTATTGGCCCTAGCTTTTAGCGCGAACCGATTCGGGGCAGAACAGTCCGAGTTCCGTGCACTATGCACCGTGAGCCCCATAGCCAAGTAGCCAAGCGCCCAAAAGCGTTTTCCCCATGAACACTTCCGACCTCATCTACGACTGGAACAAAAACCACCCGCCGGGCCTGAAGCCGCCAGGGCCGGTGCTGATCAATGATGAGACCTTGCGCGACGGGCTGCAGTCGCCGTCGGTGCGCGATCCCTCGATCGCCGAGAAAATTGAAATCCTTCACCTGATGGATGCGCTGGGAATTCATTCTCTCGCTCTCGGCCTGCCCGGCGCCGGAGCGCGCGCCGTCGAGGCCGTGACGGCGCTGGCCCGCGAAATTGTCTCCCACAAGATGAAGATTCGTGCCAACTGCGCCGCGCGCACGCACGAGAACGACATTCGACCCATCGCCGAGATCGTGCAGAAGACCGGATTGCCCATCGAGGCGGCGACCTTCATCGGGTCGAGCCCGATTCGCCGTTTCACCGAGGGCTGGACCGACGACTTTCTTCTGCAGACCACCGAGAAGGCCGTCAAATACGCGGTTTCGCAGGGCCTCGACGTCATGTACGTCACCGAAGACACCAGCCGCTGCGATCCCGAAACTGTCAAGAGGTTGTACGCGACCGCGATCAATTGCGGGGCGCGCGCCATTTGCATTTGCGACACCGCCGGTCATGCCACCCGATGGGCGCGCTGGCCCTGGTGCGGTTTGTGATCGCCGAAGTGGTGAAGCCTTCCGGCGAGAAGGTTCGCGTGGACTGGCACGGCCACAGCGACCGCGGCCTCGCCATCGCCAACTCGATGGCTGCGATCATCGCGGGCGCGAACTGCGTGCACGGGTGCGCCATCGGACTAGGCGAGCGCGTCGGCAACACGCAGATCGATCAGATGCTGGTCAACCTGAAACTGATGGGCATTGCGCCCTGGGACCAGCAGGATCTGACCAGGCTGAAACACTATTGCCAGGCCGTGTCGCGGGCGACGGGCGTACCGATTCCCAAGAATTATCCAGTGGTGGGCGACGATGCCTTTCGCACCGCGACCGGCGTGCACGCTTCGGCCATCATCAAGGCGTATCACAAGAATGACGTCGTGCTCGCGAATACGGTCTATTCCGGCGTGCCCTCGCATGTCTTCGGGCTGGAGCAGATTATTGATGTCGGCCCGATGAGCGGAAAATCGAATGTCCTGTTCTGGCTGGAACGACACGGCATTGCTCCGATCAACGGCGTCGTGGACCGCATCTACGAACGCGCCAAGCAGAGCGACCACACCCTGACCGAGGCTGAGATTCTGGAGTGCGTGCCCCTCGGCGGCAAAGAAATAACTCGCCATGCCCGAATCCCTACGACATGCGATCCTCGGAGCCGGTGGCGTCGGCGGCCTGATCGGGGCCTGCCTCGCCCGCGCCGGAGCGTCCGTCACCATGGTGGTGAGGCCGGAGTCTCTCGCCACTTATCCCGATCAGCTTCAACTGGAGAGCCCGTTCGGAAATTTCACCGTGCCGGTTGCTCGCGCCGCGGAAGTTCCTCCCGCCGACGTGCTTTGGCTCACGGTGAAGGCAACCCAACTCGATGAGGCCCTCGCCGCGCTCACCCGGCCCGAGTCGGTGAAGGCGATTGTTCCCCTGCTGAACGGCATTGATCACATCGCGCTGCTGCGCGCGAAATACGGCGACGAAAAAATCATTGCAGCCACGATTGCCGTCGAGTCCGAGCGCGTTGCCCCCGGACACATCATCCATCGCTCGCCGTTCGCGAGACTTGAGTGTTTCTTCCGCCGGACAAAGCCTGCTTGGCCCGACGCTCGATCAACTTCAAAAGATGGGTTTTGCCTGCAGGTTCGTGGATCACGAGCCCACGCTGATGTGGAGCAAGCTCGTTTTTCTCGCGCCCTTTGCCCTGACCAGCACTGCCGCCGATATGACTGTGGGCCAGTTCCTTTCCGACCCGGAGTGGAGCGACCTGGGGCTCTCCAGCATGCGGGAGGCGTGCGCCGTCGCAGTCGCCGAGGGCGCCAGGCTGGATGCTGACACGGTTATTGCGGCGGCAGTCTCGATGAAGGTCGCCGGGCAACATGCGCAGCTCCATGCAGAAAGACGTCGAGCAGGGCAAGCCGCCGGAACTCGACGCGATTGCCGGCCCGATCCTGCGCGGCGCTGAACGCCACGGCATCGAAATCCCTGCCACAAAGAAGCTCGTTGCC
Source organism: uncultured Acidobacteriaceae bacterium (assembly GCA_963819145.1). Lineage (GTDB taxonomy): Bacteria > Acidobacteriota > Terriglobia > Terriglobales > Acidobacteriaceae > Sulfotelmatobacter. The sequence continues at coordinate 6,566 of CAWFVB010000040.1, read as the reverse complement.
GCGGTCCAACGCAGAGCCGGACTGGCCGCGAGCCTGAAATGACAGTGCCGTCGGTACCTCGTCAGCCGCGCGTTGTGTTACTGATCTTCCGTACCCAGCGGTCTCCCCTTTCGCCAATCCCCATTCCTTGCAACAGGTTGTAAACTAAGCAAACACTAATCATGAGCCCGAATCCCCCTCGAGCGGACCTGCCGGACCTTGCACCCTCGTTGCAGGCAGAGGTGGCGCGACTGGCCGCTTCGCCCGAAGTGCGGTCGGCGTTCAACTGGTTTCGCATGCAGGAGCCACAACTGGCGCACTGGCAAATGGAAATGGCCCGCATTCCGGCGCCGCCGTTTGGCGAGTCGGCGCGCGGGGCGTGGCTGGCCGAGCGCTTTCGCGAAGTCGGGCTCGACGATGTACGCATCGACGATGTCGGCAACGTCTTCGGCACGCATCCCGGATTCGGCCGTCGCTACGTCGCGCTCAGCGCGCACATTGACACGGTTTTTCCCGCCAACACGCCGCTGAACATTCGCCAGCAGGGAAGCCGCATCTACGGGCCGGGCGTTTCCGATAACGGCGCCGGAGTCGCCGCCATGCTGGGCATCGCGGACCTGCTGCGTAACGTGCGCCTGCGCCACTCGCTGCCGTTTGTGTTTATCGGCAACGTGGGAGAAGAGGGCGAAGGCGATCTGCGCGGCATGCGGCACATTTTTTCCACGCCGCGCTGGAAAGATTCCATCGCTTACAGCCTGGTGCTCGACGGCGCCGGCGCCGACACGATTGTCGCCGAAGCCTTGGGCAGCCGCCGCTTTGAAGTCATCGTGCGCGGCCCGGGCGGCCATTCCTGGAGCGATTTTGGCGCGCCCAGTCCGATCGTGATTCTGGCCAAGGCGATTGAGATGTTTACCGCGACGCCGGTGCCCGCCACGCCGAAGACTACGTTCAACATCGGAGTGATTCGCGGCGGAACCTCGGTGAATTCGATTCCTGAGTCGGCCAGCATGAAGGTGGACATCCGCTCGACTTCCATGGCCGAGATGGAGCGGCTGGAGCAGTCGCTGCGGCTGGCGCTGAATCGCGCGGTCGAAGACGAGACCATGACGGCGGAGATGCGCTCGCCGGCGCAGAAGCGGCCCTCGGGAGTGAATTGCGAAGTTGTGGTGATCGGCAACCGTCCCGCCGGAGAATTGGCGGCGGGCGCGCGCATTCTGCAGGTGATGCGCGCCGTGGACGCGCAACTCGCCAATGCCGCGCAGGTGCAGCGCGCCTCCACCGACGCCAATATTCCTCTGTCGCTGGGGCAGGAGGCCATCGCCATCGGCGGGGGCGGGTCTGGCGGCGGAGCACACACTTTGCAGGAGTGGTTCGATTCCAACGGGCGCGAGCTCGGCTTGAAGCGCATTTTGCTGACGATGCTCGCGCTGGCGGGGGTGGGGGAATGAATCAGGGCTCAGATAGAAATGCCGGTCATCAGGACTCAGGTATAACTGCTGATCGCCAAGCTAACATCGCTCGCGCAGCAAACATCGCTCGCGATGCGAGCGTCTCACGCGAAGCTAGCACCGCTCGCGATGCAAGTCCTTGTCGTGACGGGAAGGCCGGTAGCTACCGTGGAAGAGCGGCCCTTCAGGGTCGCGTCACGCGCGGCAAATCAACCTGGGCTTTAGCCCCGGTGGCCCTCTGCGTCGCCCTCTGCCTGCCCGGACTCGCGCAGACCGAACCCGCCGACGCCAAGCCGAAAGCCGACATCATCTTCATGCACGCCAACGTCTACACCGGCACGCCCGACAACACTCCTTTCGCCTCCATCCTGCGCGTCGAGGCGATTGCCGTCCGCGGCGACCGCATCCAGGCCATCGGCAAGACGTTCGACATCCAGAAACTGAAGGGACCCGACACGCAGGTCATTGACCTCGAGGGCCACTTCGTGATGCCGGGCTTCAATGATGCGCATTTGCACCTCGAAGGCGCGGGCGAAACCAAGCTCAGCATCGACTTGACGGGCGTCAAATCCCTCGATGACCTCCGCGCCATGGTGCAGAAAAAGGTCGAATCCGCGAAGGCTGGTGAGTGGATTCTCGGATCGGGTTGGGACGAGACGCTGTGGCCCGTCAAAGCCACTCCCACGCGTTGGGATCTCGATGAAGTGTCGAATGGACATCCCGTGTTTCTCGGGCGGATTGACGGCCACATCGCCGTAGCCAACACGCGCGCGCTGCAGTTGGGCAGCATCAGCCTGGCCAGCCGCGATCCGCAAGGCGGACACATTGACCGCAACGACACCGGCGAGCCCACCGGCATTCTGCGGGAAACGGCGCAGGGCGCCGTCTCTGGCGTGATTCCCAAGCCGACCCACCAGTTGCGCCGGCAGGGAATTGAGCTGGCTCTCGCCGATCTGGCCGAACATGGCGTGACTTCCGCGCAAGACTATTCGCCCGAGTGGGAAAATTTTCAGATCTACGAAGAGCTCGAGAAGGAAGGCAAGCTCACCGCGCGCATCTCGGAATGGCTGCCCTTTGACGATACGGTTGCGGAGTTAAGCCGCAAGCGCGATTCGCATCCGCAGTCAGACTTGATGCTGCACACCGGGATGCTCAAGGGATTCATGGACGGCTCGCTCGGATCGCACACTGCGGCCCTGCTCGAGCCCTACGCCGACGATCCCAAAAACTCAGGCTTGCCGCGCTATGACGCCGCCAAGCTCAATGACATGACCAAAGAGCGCGTGCTGGCCGGCTACCAGATTGGCTTCCACGCGATCGGCGATAAGGGCGTTCAGATGGCACTCGATGCCTTCGCCGAGGCCGAGAAAGCGGCGCGCGAGGCGCACGTCCGGGCTCCCAATGGCGGCGAAGATTTTCGCTTGCGCGTGGAACACGCGCAGGTCACGACACCGGCGCAGATTGCGCAGTTTAAACAGCTCAAAGTGATTGCCTCCATGCAGCCCAGTCACCTGCTCAACGACATCCGCTGGGCCCAGGACCGGCTTGGGCCCAAGCGCGCCGCGACTTCCTACGCCTGGCTGGCCTTTCTGAATAAAGGAGTAACGCTGGCGTTTGGCACAGATTATCCGGTGGAACCGGTGTCGCCGTTCCGCGGTTTGTATGCCGCCGTCAACCGCAAGAGCGAAAACGGCAAGCTGGAGTATTTCCCCGAACAGCGGCTCACCATGGACCAGGCGATTACCGCCTACACTGCGGGCTCGGCCTTCGCCGAATTCGAGGAGAAAGAGAAAGGAAAGCTGGTGCCGGGAATGCTGGCGGATTTTGTTGTCCTCGATCGCGATCCGACCGCAGCCTCGCCGGAGAAACTGCTCGCGACCAAGGTGCTGCGCACCGTGGTCGGCGGCAAGACGGTTTACGAAGCTAAATAGGAGTGCCCCCTCAACGCTTTAGCCGATCTTTGCGTCTAATAACTGAAGGTGGCGGCTGTTGCTCTCCAAGGAGGGCGTCATCCCGAAAGGCGGCGTACTTCAGCCGTGTGAGGGATCTCCCATAGATACGGCCAGCAGGAGATCCTTCGCTCCGCCTGAAAAACGGCTGCGCTCAGGATGACCCCTAACGTGGGCCGAGAGATTTTAAACTGGCGCACTACCGCGGCGGACGGAGCAAGGCTTCGGCACAGGCCGTGGGTATAATAGAAGGACTTATCGAGTTTCGGAGGAAGTAGACCTATGGATTCGGGCGCGATGTGGATGCGCATAAGGGCTCACCGCTGGGCCTACACGCTGAGTATTCTGGCAACGCTTTCGGTCGGCATTCTGATCGGGACGGTGATTTCCCAGGGAGTCAAGGGGAAAGAAGGGCAGAAGAGCGACGCGACACCGCTGACCTTGCCCTCGCCGCAACAGATGTCGAACGCGTTTTCGCAAATCGCGAAGCAGTTGGAGCCGAGCGTCGTCAACATCAACACAGAATCGACCATCAAGAACGTGCACCGGCGGCGCGGCGGACAGGACGACGAAGAGGATGGCGGCAGCGGCATGGATGATTTCTTCAACCACTTCTTCGGCGGTCCCGGCGGGCAGGCCGGACCGGGCGGCCAGGGCGATGGCGCGATTCGTGAGCGGTCGCTGGGCTCGGGCGTGATTGTCGATGCCAAGGGCTACATCGTCACCAACCGGCACGTGGTCGAGAAGGCGGATCGCATTCGGGTGCGCTTTGAAGACGATCCTCCGGGCGTGCAGCACGACGCGAAGGTGATCGGTACCGATCAGGAAACCGATCTCGCCGTGATCAAGGTGGAAGTGAGCCGCTCGCTGCCGGCTGCGAAGATGGGCAATTCCGACAGCATGCAGGTGGGCGACTGGGTGCTGGCCGTCGGCAGTCCGTTCGGGCTTTCCGAGACGGTGACCGCTGGAATCGTTTCGGCCAAGGGACGCGACATTGTTCCCGGCCGCCAGTTCCAGACTTTCATTCAGACCGACGCCGCCATCAACCCTGGCAATTCCGGTGGGCCGCTGGTCAACATGAACGGCGAAGTGATCGGCATCAACACTGCAATTCTGAGCGATACCAACGCCTACGCCGGCGTGGGCTTCGCGCTGCCGTCGAAGACGGTGGTGGAGGTTTACAACCAGCTGACCGGCCCGGAACACCGCGTGTCGCGCGGTTCGATCGGCATCATGTTTGCCGGGCAGGATAATCCTGCGATCGCTCGCGTGTACGGCGGCGGCTCGGGCATCACGGTTTCTACCGTGGTGGCCGGCAGTCCTGCCGACCAGGCCGGCCTGAAAGTTGGCGACACGATCACCGCAGTGGATGGAAAGAAGGTGACGAAGGGCGCCGAGTTAGTGTCGGACATCGCCTCGCGGAAGCCGGGAACGAAAGTGACATTGGCGTTCATTCGCAACGGCAAGCCACAGGACACGACGGTGACCATCGCCGATCGCGCCAAGCTGTTTGCCGCGCGGCTGGGCGAGGATCAGGAAGGCAACGACGAGAGCAGCCCGAAGCAGAGCAAGTTCGGCGTCACCGTGCGCAAGCTGACTCCTGAGATGGCTGATCGCCTCGAAGTCCCGGCAGGCAAAGGCGTGATCGTGCAGGACGTGAAGCCTAACTCCTTCGCCGAAGATGTCGGCCTGGGACGCGGCGACGTGATCCTGGAAGTCAACAAACAGCCCGTGAACAGCGAAGACGACCTGGCAAAGATCGAAGCCAGCTTGAAGAGCGGGCAGGATGTGGTGTTCCTGGTGAGGCAGCGCGGTACGTCGCAACAGGACGGAACGGGCTTCCTGGCCGGTACACTTCCGTAACCGAAATCCGCCCAACGGGAACTGGCACTGTACCTCTGAATCGAGGATCATTACAATGCCAGCGTCCGTTGGGCTTTTTCTTTTTTGGAGCGGGTCAGGCTCTGAGAGTCTGGGTTAAGGAATGTTCTGGTAGGGGACGGTTCAAGCTGTTCGAGCCAAAAATGGCGAAGACTTTGGGAATCCGGCGGGCGGGACTTAGCGCGGCACTGGCGGCGCTCCTGTGCGCGTGTGCCTGGGTTCCGGTGGCGAGCGCCCAGAGTTCGACCGGCGCCGCGGCCGCAAAACCTGCTACCACCAGCACGAAGCCTAAGACGCCAACCACTTCCCATTCTTCCGCAGGCGCAACTAAGTCCACGAGCAAGACTCACACCGCTTCGGGAAAACGCTCACGAAAAAAAACCACGCGCGTGCGCGGCCAGCAGAAAATCGATTCCGAACGCGCTCAGTCCATTCAGGAAGCGCTGATCCGTGAACACTACATGACCGGGGAAGCAACCGGCACATGGAACCAGGCGAGCGAAGATGCGATGCGCAAGTATCAGGCGGATCATGGATGGCAAAGTAAGACCGTCCCCGACTCGCGCGCGCTGATCAAGTTGGGTCTGGGGCCGAGTAAAGATCACCTGCTGAATCCCGAGAGCGCCATGACCACCGTACCGGACGCTCCCCACGCGGCGTCGTTGCCGACGACATCCCACCCGGCGACTCCCACGACGGATCCTCCGCCCACGCAGAGCACGCCCACCGACCCGCAGTAGAGCTGCACCAGGATTGGTGCGTTTACCCGCAAAGCGATTTGTCTCAGCCCGTTGCAGAGCTCATCCCTTGTGACAAATAATCGCTGTAAACGGTTGATAATAAATAACTTAATATCAGCTAGTAAATCGATTGAACTCGCCGCCTGCGCGATGCGAAATGCGCCCCATCCCTCAACTCGGGGTGAGTGATCCGCGTGAGGGAAACGGCCCGGGAACGTCCGCGTCGGCCGATTCCTGGAGCGAGGGCATCGTGCCGTCCCTGACGGGACTCGGAACGCCGGGGGGATGCCTTTCCCGGCACTGACGTGCCGGGCTAGTGAATTCCGTCGCTTCGCGACTGCTGACGACGCGCTTCTGCAGTTCCGTCTGGAGAATTCCACAGAGCCGGTGTGACATCTGAAGTAGCCGAATCGCGGCCTGGGGTGCTATCTGTATCGACGGAAAAGTCCAATGGATCTCGACAAGGGCCTGGCCATAGTCCCCGAAGGGGACGCGATTCATTAGCCGGCACGTCAGTGCCGGTAGGCAGAGGTGCGCGGGAGAGTCCCGCAAGGGACGGCACAGTGGCG
>CAWFVB010000039.1:0-44470 GCA_963819145.1 uncultured Acidobacteriaceae bacterium | reverse complement strand
CGTAATCTCCTGCGCCTGGTTTTGAAGAATCAGGGTGCGGCTGGCTTTCACCGAATGGTTGTGCGCCAGCGCCAGATCAACGGCTTGGTCAAGAGTGATGAGAGTCGAGTTTTGCCCGGCTGCCGGTCCCACGATCAGCAGCAAGGTAGCCGCCCCCATGGCGACCAACAGAAAGCACCGTGAACGCATAAGGGTCAAATCAAGTTACGCTAGCCAGTATGCGGCGGCAATTAACACCGCACCGACCTCTTCCGAGCGCTGCCAAGGTCCGGACGCCTGTACTGCTCTCCTCGTTGTCGGGAGTATGACCTGCCCCAGACTTTCATTGTAAATCGAAAACACGTCGAGAAGGCCATGAACTGTGGCAACTCCACCGTTCCCGGTCATGCGCAGTCGTTCTTTGACTGAATTCTATGCTTTAGGGGCTTTTCCAAGACAGTACACACGGCTACCATCAGAACTGTGCTGCAAATTGGGAGAAGCCGGGGCGCGGGACAGAAGCACGCGCCCATCTGCAAAGCGGCGCGCGGCAACCACAGGAGAGCATCGTGAATGCACAACCGAATCCAATCGTAAGCCTCGGCCCTCCGTTTACCCTTGAAACGGCAATTCGCAAGGTGCGGGCGGTCGAAGACAACTGGAACTCGCGAGACCCCGAGCGCGTCTCCCGCGGCTACTCCGCCGATTGTTATTGGCGCAACCGCTCTGAATTTCTTCACGGGCGCGCCGAGGTGATTGCGTTTCTAACCCGGAAATGGTCGGAAGAACTGGACTACCGCCTCATCAAAGAGATCTGGACCTTCAGCGAGAGCCGCATCGCGGTGCGCTTCGCCTATGAATCCCACGATCAGTCGGGCCAGTGGCATCGCGCCTACGGCAACGAGAACTGGGAATTCGATTCCGCGGGACTATCGAAGATTCGGCACGCCAGCATCAACGACCTCGCCATCCGGGAAGAGGACCGCCTGTTTCGCTGGCCTCTAGGCCGCCGGCCCGACGACCATCCGGGATTGACCGATCTGGGCCTGTAGATCGAGGCCGAGAACCACCGAGATGTCGATTGTCTCTCGGAGATTTCTCTGACTGAGGATTTGGTGCGGCAGAGTGGTGGCCCCGGCGTGAGTCGAACACGCGACCTTCGGTTTAGGAAACCGCTGCTCTATCCATCTGAGCTACGGGGCCACTACAACTCCGTAATTTTAGACTAGTTTGCCGATTCAGGCATGAGTCGGAATGCATTGCGGGCCGCCTGATCACCGGCCAAAGATGCAGCTACTTGAGTGTCTTCATTTCCGCGACCTGTCCCATTTTTTCGAATGCTGTGCACTTCCCCGGAATCGCGAACAACGCCTGGTCGGGAGCGTTGATCAAGATGTCGCGATAGATCGCCGTGAGCGTGACGTTGCCAATCCGAGACTCAATTTTTACGGGAATGCCTTTCAGGTCTTCAGCCTCCCAAACCTTCGACTCGACGGTTTTTCCGTCGGGCTGCTTCACGGTAACGGTTTCAACTTTGCAATGGTGGCCGTCTACTTCTTCGGCTCCTTCCGATGATGTGCGCGTCAGGATCGTGCCCTGCAGCAATTCCAGCGGGCTCGGCACCATTCTGGCCTGGTCGGGCTTCATCGCGACACATTGGCGGCTGTTGTCGGGGTATGTGGTGAAGTTGTAAACCATGCCGCTCGAAGGCACATACAGAGTCGAGATCGCGGCGCTGCGCTCAACCCGCACACTCGTCCCAGAGCGGTAGACCTTCATCGCCATATCTGCCTTGCTCGAGTGGAACACCTGAGTGGCCGAGAAGTCGGGGGATTCCCATACGTCCTGGCCGTGGGCGAGAATGCTAGGCGCGAGAGTCAAGATTCCAATAAGAAGTTTGCCAAGCCACTGCTTCGACGTCATGAAATTCTCCACATGAGTAAAGTTGTCACGGTTCCGCGGTCAACAAAGCAACGGCCTTAACAAAGGGAAGAGGCCCTGCCCCTGCAGAGCCCCTTCCTAGCCGTCAACAGCGACGGGAGAAAGATCGTTTACTTGCCAGTACCTCCACGCGGGCTTCCTACGCCCGTGCAGTAGTCCCACGACGCAACAGCTTTGGATCCGTTAGACCCGGTCTTTACGTCGTAGAAATTGCTCTTGTACGCCTTCGCGGTCGCAAGCTGGGAATACAGCATGTTGTTCTCCAGGTTGCTGAACCAGTCGACGCCGCCGGTTGCGGGAGTCAGGAAAACGGAACCCAGCTTGTTGCCCATGCGGTTTACGATGCCGGCCAATGATGGAGACGAAAGGCTCGTGCCGCCCACAGGGCTCCAGCCACCGAGGCCGAAGGCGCTATAAACCCAGGCTCCAGAAGCAGGGTCCGCATTGAACGACATGTCGGGTGTGGCGCGGTTGGCCTGTCCGAAGATGGGATATTGGAAGTCCGCCCACGGACCGGTGTTGCCGCCGCTGAACGACGTGGCGTAGGTCTCGACCGTGCTCGTGCCGCCGCCCGAACCGCTCCAGCAGGATTCGGAGGAGAACTTGAGCGTGGTTGGATTCCGCAGAATCGACGTGCCGCCGGCGGAGATGACCCAGGGATTCGTACTGGGATAGCCCACACCGAGCCCGCCGTCGCCCGAAGACGCGAAAGCCAGGATCGGAGTTTTGTAGCCGTCGGCCCAGTTGTAGTTGAAGTCGGCGAAGAGCGAATCATCGGCGATCTGGCCGGAGAATTCCCCACCCTGCCAACTGTTGGAGACCTGTCCGCCAGCGGGATAGTTCGAGACGATGTAGTTGAACGCAACCTGCTCGGCATAGAAGAGGTCGGTCTCGGAACTCGTGCAGGCCTCTACCAGGATGATCGCTGCGTTGGGCGCGAAGACGTGAGCGTATTCGATATCCATCGATGACTCCACGGACCAGCCGGCATCCGCAGCGGGAGTCGTACAATCCCCATTGCCATTGGCGTAGACCTTCACGAAAGTTGCGGCCGGCAGACCCCAATAGGAGTCAAAGGCTGCCAGGTCGGTAGAGGCGTCCGGGTTGTCGTAGGCGTCCACTAGAGCGATGGCGCCGTAACCCGCCGCGGACGGACCGCCCGAGCCGGAGTTGTAGTTCGGGACGCAGCCTGCGCCGGTCGGGCTTCCAACGTAGAGACATCCCAGCGACTGCGGCGTCTCCGGCTCTTCGGTATTGGTGGTGAGCGGACTGATCGTACTGAGCCGGGTCGGTGCGTGCATTGCGGCCGGCTTGCTGCCATCGAGGCTGCGTAGAACGTAGGTCGTGTGAAATCTTCCCGGCTGCGGCTTGCTGCTCTCCGGTACGTACATATATCCGGCCTGGGGACTGCGCTCGCTGGTTTCTAACGCCTGAGCCTCCCCCTTGGTGCGACCGGCTGTTTCCTGCGCCATTGCTCCCAGCGCGAACGAACACACTGATACCGCTATCATCAACCTTCTCATTCCTTCCTCCATTGTTTTGATTGTTTAGGCCGGATGGGTTCGCCGCGCCGGGGAGACCACTGCGCTTTTCCGATCTACAGCAATATTGTGAAACTTTGTCGCAAACCGTTTCACTCCCGGCTAACTGTGAATTTACGATCCCGTGTAGAGCTGGAACGGCGCCCAGTAAAAAGGTTTGCGGTAGGCTGAAGAGTGAAGCAGGCTGAGTTTGGCATCCCGCAGAGCCGCGTCGGGAGTCTTTCCTTTTTCCAGTTCGGTGTAGAGTTCGTCCATGAGTTGCGGGGTCGAGACGTCGCTGACTTCCCACAGCGCCCCGATCACGTTGTGCGCTCCGGCGCGGAGAAATGCCCAAGACAGGCCAACCAGGCCTTCGCCAGAATAGGCGCGCGAACCAGCCCCATAACAAGTTGAGATGGTGACCAACTGGGCCCGCAGAGGGTGATGAATAATGTCGCGGGCGTAGAGCTTGAAAGAGTCGTCCTCGGCGCCGGCCTTCGACAGCACGATCGCGGAGTCGAGCGGGCTCATCCGGCTGGCCGTCCCGTGCGCCACGAAGTGGATGTAGGAGAACTGCTCCGGTTTGCCCGTCAAGTATGCCGGCGGCGTTGCCTGATCGCGCGCGAATACTTGTTGGTTAGCTGGCGGAAAATGTTTCTCGATGCTCCCCATCTCCGCGCCAGCTTTCCGCAGCTCGGGATAGTCCGTGCTTGCACCGACCGCGTTGCCCAGCAGAAGCAGCTTGCCGGAGCTCTTGCCCACCGCGCGTGACGCTGCCAAAACGTGAAGCGAACTCGCATCGGTGATGGTGACGTCTTCAATCCAGTAGTGCGGGGTGGGATCAGGAACCAGCAGCGTCTCGAAGTTGAGTCTGTTCAGGCTGCCGTCAGGGATGATGAACACTTTGGCATCTTTCGGCAGCAAGCCTTTCGCCGGTTCCACGAGCGCGCGGTACAGGGCGCGGCCATCGTCATCTGTGCTCTGCAGGAATTCCTGTTGATCGGCAAGGGCCTTCCGGTAGCGCTGGACCGTCGCATCAATCTGGGTCTTCGGAGGCAGAGGAATCAGGCTGGTTTTTTGCCCCGTGATCGCCCACAGATAGGACTGCTTCTCGCCCAGCCAATAGAAAAGAATGGTGCCGCCGGCGCGCCGCGCGGTCGCCTGCGGATTCGTCGCGTCCGGCTTGAACGTCGTCCCTTTCTGCAGCAGTTCTAACCCTTCGGCCAAGGTTCGGCCCCGGCTGTACTCGGCAACCCCCAGGGCTTCCGCCGTCTTGCCCTTGCTCACAAGGAAGGTGATGTAATCGTCGTAGATGCCGGACGCATTCGCCGGAAATGGCAGCGACGACTCTTCATGTTGCAGCGAAGACCGGGCGGTCTCGAAGGTGCTGAGCGCAGCTCGGTATTCGCCGTCTGCCAGCTCTGGCTTGCTTTCGTCTTCATAGAGTCGTCCCAGCGAATGCTCCGCCTCCCACTTCAAAAAGACATGGCTCTTCGGATCCTGCTCGATCTCGTGAAATATTTTGTCCGCCTGCGCGGTATCGTGCATGCGGGCCGCGACTTGCCCCTTCACCAGCAGCGGATAGAGAAGATCCAGGGGATTTCCGTCAGCCGGTACCATCGCAATCGTCTGCTCGGCATAGTCCCGCGCTTGTTGCAGTGCTCCGGTGCGTTCCGAGACTAGTGCAAGCGACATCAGCACGTTTATGATGTCTTCCTTGCTGTTGGTTTTCTGGGCCAGGTCAAGCGCCTCCACGTAAGACTTTCGAGCTGCGGTGTAGTCACGTGCGTCGAGATAGACGTACCCCGCAGTTGTGAGCCATTTCACTTCGTCCGTGGTCATGCCTGTCCGACGGGCGCGGCTCTGGGCGTCAAGAAAAAGACCAAGCGCTCTCTCTGGCTCTCCCAGGCGGTAGTACGCCCACCCCATGTTCCCTAACAACGTTTGCGTAATAGATTCCGCATCAATCGCCGTGGACCGCTGATACGCGCTGCCGAACCAGTCAAGCGCCTCGTCAAAGTGCTCCTGTTGCAGTGCTGACCACCCCACACTCGATAGGGCGTTCGCCTCCAGAAAACGGTCTCCGCGCGCACGTGCGTCCGCGAGAGCTTGCTCGAAAAGGTGGTGCGCTGATTCGAAGTGGCCCCGTTCCATCTCCAACCCACCACGTGCGCTGATGACTTCTTCGCAGGCAGAAAAGGTCGCTGCTGCGCAAAGTTGCTCAGCCCCTTGCAGTTTCCGATCCGCCTCGGGCAGGCGGTTTTGGTAAACGTATGCCAGGCCTTCGAGCCTTGCCTTCTGTATCGCTAGCTCGCCTGCCGGGGGAGGAGCAGCCTCATTGGTCATAAGAGCCAGCACCCGGTCACTCAACCCTCTCCAGATCAGTGCATTCCCTTCGAGGATTCTGAACTTCCAGGCCCAATCTGGGCTAAGCTCGTGAAATTGTTTGTAGCCGGATTCGGCTTCGTCCGTCGCCGCCGCTAGATCACCATGGAGGAAGGCCTGACTCGCGTGATCAAAGACAGTCTGGGGTGTGCGTCGGGCGCAAGCCACCAGACACACTAGAACCATTAGCAACAGGCCGAGTTCCGTAGATTGGGTGGGGTTTATGGATGTCCGCTGCCGTTCACGTTGGCGCTCACCAGTCCCACCTTGCCGTCCGCCAAGCACCCCATTTCCAGCCGGATCATGGTGAGGTTGATCGAATTGTGATTCACCGTCACCTCCGCCAGAAAGATATTTCCGAAGTCCGGGATGTGGATCACATGGCCGAATGACTGCGCCGGAGGCGGAATCTGGACGGACTTCCCATCCGCGGCTTTCACGCTGATGTCTTTGATCTCTACGCTCTCGACCAATGAGCACGTGATCCCGTCCCAGTTCTTGCCGCTCTCGTTGGCTGCCTTGGCCTGCGCCTTGATGTCGCCGTAGTTCAGGTCGAACCCATGATACTTCGTTGGCAGCGAACCGTCAGCGTCCGACAGCCGCATCTTTTTTCGATCATCCCCACCCAGGCTACCCAGCTTGGCCTTCAGGTTCTTATACTGCGCCTCAACGGCCTTCATAAAGCCTGTGCCCTGGTCCACGCGCATCGCAGTCGCGCCCGCAGGTTTTTCGTCCGCCATGTCGAGTTTGAGATAAGGCTCAGCACGGTGGCGAGCGATCCTCAGGTTTTCGAAATGCGTTCCCAGAAAGGTGACCGCGGGAGTGTAGACGCCAGGGAAGTGCGTCGTCGAAATCTGCGCCACCACGCGATCCGCGGTGACGACGTTCAGAACATTCAGATCTTCCACCACGGAAGTCGCCAGCGTCACCGAAGCACCTTCGTGCTTCTTGCTCGCGTGGCCAGACACCTGCGTGTGCGCAGCCGCATAAGAAATAATTCCCTCCAGCCGAAAATTCTTGGCATGTTGAGAGAAGTAGTTGCGCTGCGCCTGCTCTTGCTCCGGCAAATCCGCGAGATTGCCCTCCAACTTCACGAACGCCTGTTTCTTGATTTCTTGTCTGAAAGGGAGGTCTAGACTGCCCGCAAGGGCATGAGCCTCGGCATGGAAATAGTGAGAGTTCCCGCTGTTTGCCATCTGCTTACTCCGGCTTATTCAAGCTCACTTCTGGATTTGCAAATCAATCGGATGACGGCTGATTTCCTTGCTCTCGCCAGCGGGAGTAATGCCGTGTACGACCAGCGTATAGGTCCCCGGTTGGCGGTTGCGGCCGGGGATGTAAATCTGCCGGCTTTGTTCCGCCGGCACCGTAGAAATCGGGCCCGACCACTCCAACTTCTCCGCGGGATTATACAAGTCCCCCGTGTAAGAAGTGAAACCATCTTCCGGCGGCAGGTTTACGAGCAGGCTGAACCCTTCCCCATCGTGCGTTTGGATGACCGTTGGGGCCGCGCCACGTGTGCTGACGTTGACCGATGCCCAAGGCCCGACCTGAGGCTGGTTCGCCGCTTGCGTCAGATTTGGAACCGTCACGAAATTCTGGTAGCCGATCACGGCCAACAGCAAGGCAAGCACGGGCACGGCAAATGCCGGACGGAACCAGGCGAACCATCCTTGCTTCGCCGGAGCCGCGGCCGGCACCCTTGCTGGAAGTGCGGTCGTCGGTTCCGCGAGCACGGCCTTGCTCTGTTCCACGAACATGGCTGCGGTGCGCACATCGAGCGCGCACTCCTGGCAGTCGAACAGGTGCTCCTCGAACTGATCCCGCGCTTCGGGATCGAGTTCTTCTAGAAGATACCTCTCTGTCGCTTTCTGCCGGACCGCCTCGTCATGGTCCATGGTTGGTCTCCCTCATCCAGATAGTGCACCGGAGTGCAAAATCGTTTCACCGCTTCCCGACGGCGACCGCTCCCGGCGGCCGGGCCTCCATATTCCTTAAATAGAGCGACTTAAACGACTGTTTTGCCCGGTGCAACAGTACCCGCAAGTAGTCGCGGTCAACTCCGAAGTTGCGGCACACCTCATCTTTGTCCCGTTCTTCGAGGAAAACCTCCCGCAGCAGCCGCCGGTCACGCTCAGGCATTTCCTCCAATATTTCGCGGATCCTTTCCCCCATCTGCTTAGCGGCAATAGTCCCGAGGACATCCACGGTCACCGCTGGAAAATCCTGCTGCTCCTCATCTTCCAGCGAGCTGGCGCGCGACGATGCCCGATAGTGCTCCAGCAAAACGTTGTTGCACATGGAGTTCACGAATGCGCCCAGACGCTCCGGCTGCCGGATCGTCCCCGCGCGCAGCGCCGCAAAGACCCGGGTGAAGGTCTCCTGCCGCACGTCTTCGATCGCTTGCGGCGCATGCAGGCGGGAGCGCAGCTTGAGCTGGATCAACTCGCTGAAATACGCCACGAAATGTTCCTGTGTCCGAAAGTCTCCCGCTCGAAGACGCTCGACATAGGACTCGTCAAAATCCTGGAGTTGCAAGGGCCGGCCCCGGGGGTGCTGGAGTGGCAAACAGTTTAGCACTTCAGCTGCAACAAGATGGAGCATGCACCGGCTCCTGTAACGAAATCGCCCGGACCGACACTATTCCAAAGAATTCGATGAGACCCAGCCACACAATTCGGGAACGATCGCTGACTCACACGTCTTCGCTACCTGCCAGAAGGCCCATTTCAGGTCTGGAGAGTCCAGGAGCTTTCCAGTGCACGATCCTGAGGGCCCTCGAACTGCCTAAGGCTTACCGGGATGTGTTTCTGCTGAAAGAAATTCAGGGACACGGCCTGGCTGAGATCGCGGCCATTCTCGGAATCAGCACCGACACGGCGATGGTGCGCTCAAAACGCGCCCGCCGTGAAATCGGGCACCTGGGAGATTCCGACGCCCTGGAGCATCCCTAAATGATGACTCTGGCGAATTCGCTCAAGCGAATCTGGTCTGCGAAAAACCGAGTCCCCCATCTAACCGGGTGGGGGACTTACGGTTCTCTAGAGTCTTCTTCCAGAAGAAACACGCAGAACCGCTGGGTGGTCCAGAGGATCCTTCAACTCGTCGCGATTGCCCGGCGAACCGCTCCCACTGTCTTTGTGATCGCCTACAACATCTTCCGCTAATCCCCACCGCCCCGGGCAGCGCTCCTATGGAGTAACTCAGTCCCGGGCTGAGTGGCGCTTCCCCGGCGCGTTTCAAGCGCGGTAATGAATAGAGTAGAATTTGGTGCCGATTCTCACGGAGAGAGAAAACCATGCGCCGGTATCATCACCTCGGGATTCCGACTAACGAATCGAGGCCGGGAGAGACCCACTTGAAACACCTGAAGGTTTTTGTCGTCAGTCACGACAAAAGCGAATTCGGCGTGGAATGGATGCGCTTCGAAGCGGATGCGGCGGTTCCCGATCTTGTCCGGCGAGTGCCGCACGTCGCTTTTGAAGTGACCGACCTCTCAGCCGAACTCTCTGGCCGCGAAATCTTGATTCCTCCCAACAGCCCATCCGACGGTGTCCGCGTCGCATTCATCGTCGAAAACGGCGCGCCCATCGAACTGCTCGAGTTTACCGACCCCAAACACCCAGCCCGTCTATCGAACCAAACGGACGACTAACGCTAAAGTTTTTTCGAATGCCGTTTGAAGCAATCGTCAGGAGAAGTACATTCGCGACCACGCCGACGGTCGACTTCACCCACGGCATTTGCCTCGAACCCGCTCGCAGGCTATATCCCGAGTTCTTCAAAACCTATGCAACCACGCCGACGGATTCGCATCGCAAAACACGCCCCTCGTTCTGGGATTATCAGGACGACCAAACCGCTGAGGCCGTCCCAGTTGAGCCGAATGCCCTTTGCGGGAGAGTGACGGGCAAACCGGATGGAATCCGTTAGCGCTTATGGGGGGGCCCTGCCCCAGACTGCTACTGTCAATGGTGAGTGGGAATAGGCGGTGTGGTCGGCGGGAATCGTGCTTTGGCAGTTTTGAAGCGAAGGTGCGAGAGACGAGCAGCAGCGTCCTGACAACAGGGAACCCCGAAGATCGCCGGAGCCGCTTCCCCCAAACCGGCTCCGGTGATCTGAAGAACCCAAGCCTTCCCCCCGGATGCAAAGGGTCTTCCTGTCGGGATTTCTGAATGAAGCCCAGTCGCCTGACTGAACGACTGTTCCCACTCATATCAGTAGTGCAGCAATGTCGAGATTCGTTTCAAGAAAAAATCGGGAGGATTTGCGGTAGGCGGGAAAGTTGCCTGCATTCCCCAGGCTGCCTCAGACGTCCCCGTCGGTCATGGGGTGAAGTCAGCGTTTCGGCGCGAGATCGTCCAATGCGAGGTTTAGTTCAAGCACGTTCACCCGCGGCTCACCAAGCAGGCCAAGATCGCGCGGATAGGTGTGTTTCTGCACGAGATCGCGGAGGGTGGTTTCCGGAACGCCTCGCTCACGGGCTACACGCGGAACCTGAAACTCCGCGGCGGCCGGCGAGATTTCGGGGTCGAGTCCCGAGGCCGAGGTCGTGATCAGATCCACCGGAATGAGCTGCGAGGGATTCTCATCATGCAGAGTCTTGGCGTCGGCCTGAATGCGATCAATCAGTTTCTGATTGGTCGGAGCAAAGTTGGTGCCGCCCGAGTTGGCGGCATCGTATCCAGTTCCGGCATTCGAAGGCCGCGAGTGAAAATACCTCGCCGTCGTAAACGGTTGCCCGATGATTCGCGATCCAATAGCTTCTCCGTTGCGATGAAGAATCTGGCCATTGGCCTTATCGTGGAACAGAACCTGCGCCAGGCCGGTAACCACAAGCGGATAGATCAGCCCGAGCAAAATCGTCGTGAACACGGTCATCAGGAATGCGGTGATCAGATGTTTTTTCATAAAGATCCTCAGGCCAGTCCGGCGGCCGTGATGAGCAAGTCAATGAGCTTGATTCCCGCAAACGGCACGATCAAGCCGCCCACGCCGTAGAGAAGCAGGTTGCTCCGCAGCAAGGCCTCGGCGTTCATGGCACGATATTTCACGCCTCGCAGCGCCAGCGGAATCAGTGCGATGATGATCAGCGCGTTAAAGATCACGGCCGAGAGCACCGCCGACTCCGGCGTTTTGAGGTGCATGATGTTCAGCGCATTCAGCACTGGGAAGGTCGCCGCAAACATCGCCGGGATAATCGCGAAATATTTCGCCACATCGTTGGCGATGGAAAAAGTTGTCAGCGCCCCACGCGTCATCAGCAACTGCTTGCCGATTTCGACCACTTCGATCAGTTTGGTGGGATTCGAGTCGAGATCCACCATGTTCCCGGCTTCTTTCGCCGCTTGCGTGCCGGTGTTCATGGCAACTCCCACGTCGGCCTGAGCCAGCGCCGGCGCGTCGTTGGTTCCATCCCCGGTCATGGCGACGAGTTTGCCACCCGCCTGCTCGCTGCGAATCAGCTTCAGCTTGTCCTCAGGTGTAGCTTGAGCGAGGAAGTCGTCCACGCCGGCCTCGCGTGCAATGGCCGCCGCGGTCAGCGGATTATCACCGGTGATCATCACGGTGCGAATGCCCATCGCCCGAAGCTGCGCAAAGCGGTCTCGGATTCCTCCCTTGACCACATCCTTCAGGTGAATCACGCCCATGGCGCGACGATTTTCCGCGACTACGAGAGGCGTCCCACCAGAAGAGGCGATCTTCTCCACCGTGGCGCGCACTTCCTGCGGCATCGCTGCGCCGTTCTGTTCCAGATAACGAGCGATCGAATCCGCGGCGCCCTTGCGGATCTCGCGGCCATCCAGATTCACTCCTGACATGCGAGTCTGCGCGGTGAACGGGATGAACTCCGCCTCGTGGCTGGCGAAGTCGCGACCCCGCAGCTGGTACTTTTCCTTGGCCAGCACGACAATCGAGCGGCCTTCCGGAGTCTCGTCGGCCAGCGACGACAGTTGCGCCGCGTCGGCCATCTCAGCTTCCGTCACTCCCGGTGCGGGCAGGAATTCTGTGGCCTGCCGGTTGCCGAATGTAATCGTGCCCGTTTTGTCCAGCAACAGGGTATTCACGTCCCCGGCTGCTTCAACGGCGCGTCCCGACATCGCGAGAACGTTGTGCTGCACCAGTCGATCCATCCCCGCGATCCCGATAGCTGACAGCAGTCCGCCAATCGTTGTGGGAATCAGGCACACTAGCAGCGAAACCAGCACGAACACGGTTTGCGGAGCCAACGAATAAATCGCGAACGGCTGCAGCGTCACCACCGCCAACAAGAAGATAATGGTCAATCCCGCCAGCAGAATGTTGAGCGCAATTTCGTTGGGCGTCTTCTGCCGGGCGGCCCCTTCCACCAGCGCAATCATGCGGTCCAGAAAAGTCTCGCCGGGGTTTGAAGTGATCTTGACCTTAATGAAATCGCTGAGGACGCGGGTGCCTCCCGTTACCGCTGAGCGATCGCCTCCCGCTTCGCGAATCACCGGCGCGGACTCCCCGGTGATGGCCGATTCGTCCACCGAAGCCACGCCCTCGACAATTTCGCCGTCTCCCGGGATGAGTTCCCCTGCAGACACTGAGCATTGATCGCCGGCGCGCAACTTGGCGCTGGGAATCTCTTCGATCTTGCCGTCGGCGCCAATCCGTTTTGCGATGGTCTCCGACCGCGCCTTGCGCAACGTTTCCGCCTGCGCTTTCCCCCGGCCTTCCGCCATCGCTTCCGCGAAGTTCGCGAATAACACCGTGAACCACAGCCACAGCGTGATTTGCAGGTTGAAGCGGAACGCCTGGTGAGGGTGGAGAACTAACAAAACCGTGGTGATCACGCTGCCGATTTCCACCACGAACATGACAGGATTGCCCATCATGTTGCGCGGATTCAGCTTGAGCAGCGAACTCCAGGCCGCGGTCCGAACCAGATCCAGATCCCAAACAGATTTGCGATGGCTTGCCATAGTTTCCCTAGAAAGTCTTTCCAACGTGCATTAAAAGGTGTTCCAGAATCGGCCCCAGGCTCAGGGCGGGAAAGAACGTCAACGCGCCCAGAATCAGGATCACGCTGATCAGCAGCATCGTGAACAGCGGCGTCGTCACCGGAAATGTCCCCAGCGACGGCGGTACGTACTTCTTCTGCGCGAGGTTGCCGGCGATCGCCAGCATCGGGATGATCATGAAGAACCGCCCGATCAGCGTGGTGATTCCGGTGGCCGTGTCATACCAGAGCGTGTTGGGCGTGAGACCTGCGAAGGCTGACCCATTGTTCCCTGCGGACGACGTGAACGCGTAGAGGATCTCGCTCAGGCCGTGAGGCCCCGGATTCGAAATTCCAGCCGTGCCAAATCCCTTGACCACCGAGATTCCTGTGAGCGAGAGGATGATCAGCGGAAACACCAGCGAGACCAGCATCGCCATTTTGACGTCGTAGGCCTCGATTTTCTTGCCGAGATATTCCGGCGTTCGCCCCACCATCAGCCCGGCAATGAATACGGCCAAAACGACATAAATCAGAATTCCGTACATTCCCGAGCCGACTCCCCCAAAAATAACCTCGCTCAGCATGATGTTCACCATCGGAACCATGCCTCCCAGAGGCGTGAACGAATCATGCCAGCTGTTCACTGCGCCGCAACTGGCATCGGTGGTCACCGTGGCAAACAGCGCAGAGTTGGCGATGCCGAAACGAACTTCTTTCCCCTCCATGTTCCCGCCCGGTTGCGAGGTCGTCGCGTGCTGCCCGATGGTTGCGGGATAAAGCGGATTGCCTTGCGCCTCAGCCCAGTAAGCAACCGTCACGCCTGCGAGAAACAGAATCGCCATCGCCGACCACACCGCCCATCCGTGAGCGGGCGAACCCGTCATCCGGCCCAGCGTGTAGGTCAGGCCCGCGCCGATGGCGAAGATGGAAAACAACTGAAACAGATTCGAAAGAGGCGTGGGGTTTTCAAACGGGTGCGAGCTATTGGCATTGAAGAAACCGCCCCCGTTGGTGCCCCACTGCTTGATGACCTCCTGTGAGGCGACCGGCCCCTGCGCGATCGTCTGCGTAGCCACGGTGTCCATGACCGGCTTGCCGCTGGCGTCCATAACCGGTTTGCCATCGGTGCCGACCCTCTGCACCTGCTGCGGTTCAACTAACTTCACGGTGTCATAAGGTTTCAGGTTCTGGACGACTCCCTGCGAAACCATGAACAAAGCGCCGACCACGCAGAACGGCAGCAGCACCCACAAGCAGCAGCGAACAAAATCGACCCAAAAGTTTCCCAGGGTCTGCGTCTGCCGGCGCGCGATCCCTCGGATGAAGGCGATGCCCAACACGATTCCTGTCGCCGCCGACGCGAAGTTGTGAAACGCGAGCCCCGCCATTTGCGTGAAGTAGCTCATGGTGGTCTCGCCCGAATACGCTTGCCAATTTGTGTTCGTAGTGAACGACGCGGCGGTGTTGAACGCCACGTGCTCCGGCGTGACTGCCCCAAAATGCTGCGGATTGAAAACAGATTGGAGAGGCAGCACTCCCTGGACCCGCTGGATCAGATACAGCACCAGCATCGACACCGCGCTGAACACCAGCATCGTCGTCGCGTATTCGGTCCAGCGCATTTCGTGTTGTTCGTCAACACCCGTTACGCGATAGAGCAAGCGCTCGATCGGCCGCAGCACAGGATCAAGAAAAGTCTTCTCGCGCGCAAACACGCGGGTCATGAAGCTCCCGAGTGGCTTCGTCACGGCGAAGATCAGCGCCAGGAATACGAAGATTTGCAGCCAGCCATTAATGGTCATTTCACTTTCACTCCGGTCACATCCCGCCGGTCAAAACTTCTCCGGTCGCAGCAACGCGTAGAACAGGTAAACGGTAACCAGTGCGCTGATGATGAGCATGATGAGAGATTGTGCGTCCATCACATCCTCCTATTTCACGCGGTCGCAGAAATGCACGTAAGCCACCGCCGCCGAAAAAAACGCGATCGTAACCGCAACCCAAAGAACGTCTTGCATAGGTATCTCCCGACTCTAAAACCTCACCAGGATCGCCGCGGGCGCATCGCTCGCACCCGTTCCGTTCGCCGATGGACCGCCGCTGGTCTGGCGGCCATGCAGTGGAAGCACAACTGCAGCGGCGATGAAGATCACCATGGCGATGCGCTCACCCGCGCACCTGGAAAATGTTCGTTTCTGAAGCTCAAGATTTATAACTGTAAGGTCTCGTCGCTGCCTGGACGGATTGAACTTCGCCAGGTGTCCCCTCACAGCGCGAGGCGGCACCCGCGTGTCCTCCTTCACAAGAGCAATCAGAAAGCGCAGCAGGAACGTCACTGCGGTGACGCACAGTATTGCCAGTGCAACTCTCATCGGGGCGCCGGCACACCTGTTACTGAAAGGGTTCTAAACATCATTTGACAGCTCCTCGCGTAAAGGCGGGATTAAGATTCCATAAAGATGTCGTAAAGGGAGCCGACCGAAGTACTGCGCTGGTCTTCCCATCAAAGTTGTTGGAAGCCGCTTCAGCAGCCCCAATCCGCCTCGCCCGGCTTTGCAAAGTACTTGCGGCTCGGCGCTGCCGGCGCCGGTGTGGTAGACAGTTCCAGCAGCGCCAAGCGCGCTGCCGCCACCATCAATTTACGTTCTTGCTGTGAGGTTCGATCCCACGTGGACGCGCCTCCCTCGTGATCGACGTTCCGCGCAATCGTGCGCCAATGCTTCATGGTAATGATGGAAAAGTTTCGCCAGTTGTTCTGCTGAACAATCTTGAATCGTTGACATGGACCCTTAGCCTCTCTTTGGCTCGGTGAGGGGATCAACTTCCGTCCCTTCCGCCTTCCCTTGATTGGATTATGAAAAGCCTAAGGAATGAATAAAGAGTTCGTAGATTGTTTGTAAGAGGGAACTACTCTCGCGGAAGAGTCGCAACCAGGAAAGAAGCGCCCCTTACTCCCCAGGTTCAAACCGGTATCCCACCCAGGGTTCGGTAACGATGTAGCGGGGCGAAGAAGCGTCGGGCTCCAGTTTCTTGCGCAACTGGCCGACGAAAACGCGCAGATATTCCACCTGCTCTGTGCTTTGCCCGCCCCAGATCGCGGCCAAAAGCGTGCGATGGTTAACGACTTTGCCGGGACGTTGCGCGAGATACACCAGCAGATCAAATTCCTTCGGAGTCAGCCGCACTTCGCCGCGGCGGACCGTTACTTTATGCGCTCCCATATCAATACGAAAGTCGCCGACATCGATCACCGCGTCAGCCGGTCCGCTTTCCGGAGGGACCCGCCGCAGATTCGCCCGCACCCGCGCCAACAGCTCATTCATGCCGAATGGCTTGGTGACATAGTCGTCGGCGCCGGCATCCAGCGCCTCGACCTTCTGTTGCTCCTTGTCGCGCACCGATAGAACGAGGATAGGAATCTGCGAAACGGCGCGAACCGCGCGGCAAAGCTGCACGCCGTCTATCGACGGCATGGACAAATCGGTGATGATCAGGCTGGGCGACCAGTCCTTCATGATCTCCAGCGCCATCTCGCCGCTGTTGGCCACGCGAATGTCATATCCCTGCGCGGAGAGACTGGTGCGCAACACCCGCGTGATCTGCGGTTCGTCATCCACCACCAGAATGTGCGGCGCGATCGGCCATCAGCGCGCCTCCTGGGTCACGATGTGAACATCCACCGACGGCGAGTCGCGAAGAAAGCGCTGAATCGCCGACAAGTAAAGATAACGCTGCCAGCCCGTCCGCGCCGACCGGCCAAAAATTACCTGCGTGATGTGATTCTCGCGCACCAATTGCGCCACTCCGTCGGCGATGCTTCCGCCAGACGTTCGCACTACGCGCGCGCCCAGATTCTCCGCGAACCGTATGTTCTCGGTCAGGGTCTTCTGATCCTCGGGCCGCGTATCCCGCCCGACATCAATGTAGAAAACATAAAACTCGCCACCCATCGCCTGGGCCATGCGCGAGCCGCGCGCGATCAAATACTGCGCCGCGGGATTCGAACTGACACAAACCCCGATGCGCTCGCGCACCGTGTGCGCCGGTTGCGTCCCGTCCTTTTCCAGGAAGGCATCCAGACTGCGGTCCACGACGCCTGTGACCTGCCGCAGCGCCAGTTCGCGCAACGCAATCAGATTCCCGGGCCGGAAAAAATGCGACAGCGCCCGCTGCGCTCGGTCCACCGGATAAATATCGCCGCGCTCCATGCGCTTCTGCAGCGCCTGCGGCGTCAAGTCCGCCAGCACGATCTCATCCACCCGCTGCATCACCCAGTCCGGAACCGTTTCGCGAACTTGCACGCCCGTGATCTGCTGAACCGTCGGCCCAACGCTCTCCACGTGCTGTACGTTCATCGTGGAGAGCACATCAATCTTGGCTTCGAGCAGCTCCATCACATCTTCATACCGCTTCGCGTGTTTGCTGCCCTCAATATTGGTGTGGGCCAGTTCGTCGATGACCACGACCGCTGGTTTGCGCGCCAGGATCGCGTCCACGTCCATCTCTTCAAAAACCGTCCCCTTGTACTCGAGCTTGCGGGGAGGGATGCGATCCAGCTTCGCCGCGAGTTCGGCGGTGGCCTTGCGCCCGTGGCTCTCGACCACGCCCGCGATCACATCTTCGCCGCGGCTGGCGCGGC
Organism: uncultured Acidobacteriaceae bacterium; assembly: GCA_963819145.1. Taxonomy (GTDB): domain Bacteria; phylum Acidobacteriota; class Terriglobia; order Terriglobales; family Acidobacteriaceae; genus Sulfotelmatobacter. The sequence continues at coordinate 27,039 of CAWFVB010000039.1, read as the reverse complement.
GGATGGCCTCGCTCAACATGCTGTAGGTCTTGCCCACGCCGGGAGCGTAACCCAGAAATAGCTTGAAGATGCCCCGCGGCTTTTCGGGCGAGACTTCACTGAGCCACTCCTCGGGCGTTTTGGTCATCGCAGCTATTGTCTTTCCCGGCGCAGGAATTGTCACGTCCTCCGCTTCACGTCCATCGTACAATGCGGATGTGAAAGTCGGGGCAGGGACGCAAGCCGTACGATACGCCTCCGTGGTCGCTGCCATAGGCGCCATCACGGCGTTTGGTTTCCGGCTGCACCTGAATCAAACCACCGTCGCGTTGATGTTCCTGGTGACCGTTCTGCTCACCTCGGCCTACTGGGGCCTGCGCTACGCGGTCGTCATGGCCGTCGGAGCTACCGCGGCATTCAATTTCTTCTTCCTGCCCCCGATCGGAACCTTCACCATCGCCGACCCGCAGAATTGGGTGGCGTTGTTCGCCTTCCTCGTGACGGCGCTGGTAGCCAGCAACCTGGCCGAACGCGCTCGCCGCGAGGCCGAGGGAGCTAAGCAGCGCCGCCGCGAAGTCGAGCGCCTCTACGGCCTGAGCCAGCGCCTGCTCGCGTCCGACAATGTCTTAGAGCTATTGAACTCCCTGCCGCTCTACGTGCAGGAAACATTCGACGTCGGCAGCGTTGTCGCTATGGCTGCCGACCATCCCACCGTCTACCGCTCCTCGCTCGATGCCCCGTTCGAGGAGAGCGTGTTGCGCTCGACGCTCTTGCGCGGCGAACCCATCACCCAGGGGGGCGTCTCTTACGTGCCTCTTCGCCTCGGCATGCGCACCGTGGGGGCGCTCGGGGTCACGGGAGCAGAACTCTCCCGCGAAACTCTCGACGCCCTCGGCAGCCTTGCCGGTCTTGCCATCGAACGGGCCCGCGCCCTCGAAGCTCTCAGCAAGAACCGCGCCGAGCAGGAGCACGAGCGCCTGCGCTCCGCGTTGCTCGATTCCGTGACCCACGAATTCCGTACGCCGCTCACCTCCATTAAAGCCAGCGTGACTACGCTCCTGTCGGGCGCCGCGCTTGACGATCAGGGCAGAAGGGAATTGCTCACCGTCATTGACGAAGAAACCGACCGCTTGAACCGCCTGGTAGGCGAGGCCGCCGAGATGGCGCAGCTTGATTCCGGCATGTTCAAGCTCGATCTCCAGCCGCACGTCATCCAGGACGCGCTCGCCCCTGCCATGGAAGACGCCAGGGCAGCACTCGACCATCATCCATTAGAAGTCGTCGTCGCTTCCGACTTGCCGAAGGTCCGCATGGATGTCCAGCGCATTAGAGAAGTGCTCATGCACCTTCTGGAGAATGCCGGTAAATATTCCGACCCTGGAGTTCCCATCAAAATAACCAGTGAGGTGCAGGGCGATAAGTTGGTGACCAGCGTCGCCGACCGCGGACCCGGCATCGATTCTTTCGAGCAGTCCTTGATCTTCGAGAAGTTCTATCGCGGGCGCCACCAGCGCTACACTGCTCCCGGTACCGGCATGGGCTTAGCTATCGCCAAAGTCATAGTCGAAGCTCACGGTGGCACAATCGGCGTAGTCAGCCAACTGGGCAGCGGCTCCGTGTTTTCCTTCACGTTGCCATTGGACATGCCGGCCCGTGCGTAGCGTTCTCCTAACCTGGCCATCCCGGCGGCTGCCGTAGCGACGTCTCGCGGTAAGGGTGCACCTTCAACAGTTGCTCTTTTCCACAAATACCGATGTCATCCTCAGCGAAGCCGCTCGGCGGAGCGAAGGATCTCCCGCTCCTCGGGCGCCGCGCGTAAGCCTAAGCCATCCTGCACTACTACCCGTCTCGCCACCACCTGCAGGAACCAAAACGAATCAGCTACAATCATGGGCTCCTTAGAACCACAGATTTCAGTGAACCCAATTTTCGACGACTCTACCTTGCCAGTGCCAACCACCCTATGACTGCTGAGATCGCAACCGCTCCAGTACTCGACGACAAGAAGCTCTTCTACAACCGTTTCCTTCTGGTGGTAGCCGGCCTTGGAGGCCTGCTCTACGGTGTGGACGTCGGCATCATCGCCGGAGCGTTGCCCTATCTTGAGGCCACTTCCGGACTGAATGGCGGTCAGCTTTCCATCGTGGTGGCAGCCGTGCTGCTCGGCAGCGTGATCTCTACTCTGTTCGCCGGCCTGCTCGCCGACTGGATGGGCCGCAAACCTCTGATGACGCTCAGCGGCGTCATGTTCGTCGTAAGCATTCCGATGATCGCTCTGTCTCAAGGTTATGGACCGCTCGTTCTTGGCCGCCTGCTGCAGGGCGTGAGCGCCGGGCTGATCGGCGTCGTCGTCCCACTGTACCTGGCGGAGTGCCTGAGCGCCTCAAGCCGCGGCAAGGGAACCGGCATCTTCCAGTGGCTGCTGACGCTGGGCATTGTCACCGCAGCTCTGGTCGGCGTTTATTTCAGTTTCCGGGTAGATCAGGTTGCCAAACTCGGCGACGCAGCCAGGCTGCTTGCCTTCAAAAACACCGCCTGGCGCGGCATCTTCTGGGTTTCGTTGCCGCCGGGAATTTTGTTCGTCATCGGCAGCCTGATGGTCGCCGAGTCGCCGCGCTGGCTCCTGCGCCGAAAAAGAAAGACGCCGCCTACGCCGCGCTTCTCCGCTCCCGCACCACCGCGCAGGCCGACCTCGAACTTAAAGAAATGGAAGAAGTCATCGCCGGCGAAAAAGGAACGGCGACCGGCTCCAAGTCCAACGAATCTCTCCTCCGCCGCAAGTACGTCATCCCATTCGTGCTCGCCTGCATCATCCTGGCCTGCAATCAGGCCACCGGCATCAACTCGATCATCGCGTACAACACCAACATCCTTCTTCAAAGCGGTCTCTCCGACGTTGCCGCTCACTGGGGATACGTCGTCTTTACCATCGTGAACTTCCTCGTCACCTTCGGTGGAGTCATGCTCGTGGACCGCAAGGGAAGCAAGTTCCTGTTGGGGGTCGGCACGGCCGGAATCATCGTCTCGCTGGTCTGCGCGGCGTACTCTTCACCCGAACCGAACTCCACAGCGTGGATGCCAGGAGCACCGTCCAGTCCATGGTCGCTTCAGACCAGCGTCTGACCTTACTCTTCAACCAGGCGATGGCGGCCAGGCTGATCCAGGCCAACCCGGCTTCGCTCGGTCCGGGAGGCAACCAGCCCGCGTCGCTCGTCGTCATTTACTCCTACGGCGACTTCCGCGCCGCCAGCCAGGCCGTGCGTTCCGACGATCCCGCCGCCAAGCCAATCGAAGTCACCCGCGACAGTTGCGTCCCCGCCAACAAAGTCGTCGCGTTTTTCTCCAACCCGTTCGGCAACCTCGACGCCGCCCGCAGGCGCCTCTGAGAATTGAAAACGCTCGCATCACTCCCGTGCCTTCGGCGCAGCAATGGCTGGCTGGTTGCCATTACCCTCTTCGTCTTCATGGCATTTTTCGCCATCGGTCCCGGCGTTTGCGTGTGGCTTGCGCTCTCCGAGTTGATGCCCACCCGTATCCGCTCCAACGGCATGAGCATCGCGCTGGTCATTAACCAGGCCGTCTCTACGACGATCGCAGCCGTCTTCCTGCCCACAGTCGGCAAGTACGGATACTCCACCATGTTTTTCGGATTCGCCGCTTGCACCGTGATCTATTTCGTCACAGCGACGTGGTTCCTACCGGAAACGAAAGGCAAAACGCTCGAAGAAATCGAAGCGTACTTCGAAGGAGCAAAGTAGTCCACCGAACCAGCGTTTCTTAGCGAACTTAGCGCTCCCTTTGCGAGCTTAGCGTTTAAAAGCTTCTCGCCATAAGCTAGGGCGCCCTCAATTTGCCGTGACCCGGAGAATGATTTACTCTGCCCCTTCACCATGACTTCGAAAAATAAAAAGAAGAACGAGGCCCAGCCCCAGGCGGGGAGCCAGCAGTTCGCCCATGCCATGCGCCGCGAAATCTATGAGCAGCCGGCCGCCATCGCCAAAACCGTCGCCAAGCACCTGAAAGACGACATCATCTTTCCCGGCGAGCTGCACTCCATCGAAAGCGCTCTTCTCACTTTCGAAAAGCTCATCATCGCCGCCAGCGGATCCAGCCGCCACGCCGGCCTGGCCGGCGAAATCATGATCGAAGACCTTTCCGGCGTTGCTGTCGACGTCGAGTACGCCAGCGAATACTGCTACCGCTCGACCCACGCCGCCGTCGATCCCATTGTCATGGTCATCACCCAGTCCGGCGAGACCGCCGACACGATCGCCGCTCAGCGCGAAGCTCTCACTCGCGGCGTAAAGACCGTCGCTATCTCGAATGTGGATTCAACCACCATCGTCCGCGAAGCCAGCGCAGCCCTGATCTCCAGCGCCGGCCCTGAGCTCTCCATCCCCGCGACAAAAAGTTTTACCACGCAGCTCACCATCCTCTATCTCATGGCGCTCTTCCTGGCGCGCAAACGCGGGCGCATGACCTCGGAAGTCACGCGCTCCTACCTGCAGCGCCTGAATCGTCTTCCCGAAGCGATCGAACAAAATCTTCGCACCTGGGACAACCTCGCCGAAGAGTTCGGCCGCATCCACTTCAGAGCCGAAAAATTCCTCTACCTCGGACGCGGCGTGCACTACGCCATCGCCCGCGAAGGCGCGCTCAAACTCAAGGAAATTTCCTACGCTCACGCCGAAGGCTATCCCGCAGGCGAACTCAAGCACGGGCCCAACGCGCTCGTGGACGAGAAGCTCCCGGTAGTCGTGCTCGCCACCTGCGACCACAGCGATCCGGATTCGGGATTACGCTACCGCCGCACGCTCGAAGTGATGAAAGAAGTGAAATCCCGCCGTGGCCCGCTGGTGACGGTCGCAACCGAAGGCGACACGGAAGTCGCATCCATCGCCGATCACGTTTTCTATGTGCCCGCGGCTCCCGAACTGCTGCTGCCCATCGTCGAAGTGATCCCCCTGCAACTGTTCGCCTATCACGTGGCCGTGAACAAAGGCTACGACGTGGACCATCCCAGAAATTTAGTGAAAGCTGTAATGACCGAGTAAGCTGACCGAGTAAGCGGACCGAATAAGGCGCGGACCGTGGCGCCGCCGCCCTAGGTTGCGTCCTTCATCTACCAAGTCCTGTGTCGTCTAGCAGGCTGCTGAAAACCTCGGCCGGCGCTCCTGTTTTGAAAGGGCGCGGCTTCAAGCCGCGCCGTTAAGCAGGAAAATCAATCGCGGCTTCAGCCGCTGAGGTTACATCTGGCCTGCCAAAGGAGTTTTTCATCAGCCTGCCAGGGGGGCGGTGTGTCGATCATGCCGCCCCCGGCGGCCCCAAATCCTCTTCCTCTGCCTTGTGGCTCTCCACCGACAATTTCCGCAACGACAGCCTCTCATGGTGTGCCAGCAACAGCCCCAGCGGAATGACTGCCGCAAACGTCACCAGCCAAAGCAGAATCCCGCAACTCGCCGCCACTTCCGGAGGCACATCGAACACGCTCGACAGCGTCGCGATCGTTGCCATCTGCGATCCTCCGCCCACCGCCGGCAATTGCAGCATGGAGCCCAGCATGCTCGCAAACATCAAAATCAGTAGCTGCGAAACCGGAATCTCCAGCGCGTCCACTCCGTAAGAATGCGTTACTTCCTGATATGCCAGCGCGATCACGTACCACATCCCCACCGACACTGCCGTCAGCCACAGCATCGACAGAGGCCCGTGAATCGTATTCAGCCCCATCCCAAACTCGCGCACTCGCTGCGCGATTTTGTGCCCGAGATTTGCGGACAGGTGCGAGAACCTCTGCTCCACCCACCCGGCTGCAACTTCGCCGTTGCGCCCGATCACCACGGCCGCTACCGTGGTTCCCACCACCAACGCTGTCAGAATAAAGCCGAGTTCCCGGAAGCGCAGGTAGTACTCCGGATGCGGAATCGAAGGCAGCGCGCTGGGTAGAAAAATCGCCAGCATCATCAGGATCGTGAATGCTCCCAGATCGAAGATCCGCTCCACCCCCCATACCGCCAGTTGCGACGAAAACGCCAGGTTCGTCCGCCGCGCAATCAGGTACGGACGAATAAATTCGCCAGCCCGCCCCAGCAGCGCCAGCCCGGTAAAACCAACCAGGGTGGGCGAAATCATTTCCGTGACGGTGGTCTTCGGTCGCACCGGTTTCAGAAAAATCTTCCACCGCACCGCGCGCAGAATGTAGCCGAAATAAATCAGCGCAACTCCATGCAGTACATGGATTTTCTTGATCCGGTGCGTCTGGCTCCAGAACGTTGGCCAGTCAAACGTCCGCCAGTGCCGGTATTGCAGGTAAACCAGAATCGCCAGGATGAGGAACACCACCGCACTGGCCAGAATTCGTTTTTTGTCCATGAAAGGGGAGAAACTCCGCGCCGCGGCCCCAAGCATCGCGAAGCGGGAAACGGCAGTTCCAAGGTAAATGACCAAGCCCAAGGGGTCAAACCAGTTACGGCTGGGAAGGTTCGGCTTGAAGGGATATGTGGGGACAGCCGCCCCCGGCTGTCCGGTCGAGCGAAGCTCGACGGAAGACTTACCGGTCCGTTCGGGCATGCCTTTGGGTGGCGCAGCGCTTCCATCGCTGCGAAAAGAATCTGAGAAAGGAACCGGGCTTCAGCCCCCGAGGGATCCTCGCGAAAACATCAGTCGCGGCTCGGCGCGAGGGCCTTAGCCTGACTCGCCGGAGCAGAACCGCCGCTTTTAGCCGCCGATGCCTTGGAACTGATCTTCCGCGCGGGTGTTTTCTGCGTCACTGCCGCCGCCTTCTGCTGCGCCGCTTTCTTCTTATTAAAATCCCGCACGATTCGCGCCACATACGCCCGCGTCTCGTAATAAGGAGGCACGCCCCCAAACTGCTCGACTCTTTGCGGGCCCGCGTTGTATGCCGCCAGTGCCTTCACCAGATCGAAGTTGTAGCGCTCCAGCAGTTCCCGCAAATACTTCGTCCCACCTTCCACATTCGCTTGTGGATCAAACGCATTCGGAACCCCCAACTGCGACGCGGTTCCCGGCATCAACTGCATCAACCCGCGCGCCCCCTTCGGCGATACCGCCCGCACATTGAACCCGCTCTCCGCCTTGATCACGCTGTTCACGAGATCTGGATCCAGCCGGTACCGGCCGCTTGCGCTGTTGACCACTTCCTCCAAATCCACCTGCGACCGCCCCGGAAATCCAACGAAAGAACTCGACGCGCTCCGCGCGAACGGCGATGCTTGCGAACCCACCCCGGAACTGGCCGCCCCTTCCTTCCCGTTCTTTGCGAAGCGCGGGGTATTCGGCTTCGCCAGGTCCGGAGCCGCCTCAAAATGCTCAATCTCCGCCGTCGGTACATCCACGAAACTCGATCCATCCGCCGTTACATAGAGCCGCGTAACGTCGCCAACCACCTCCCGCCGCTCATGCCGGATCGAAAACCCATTCTTCAGCACCGCAACGTCCGTAGCAAAGCAGGGAAGCGCCACCGCCAAAAGGGTCAGCAGCCCCAAACCTCCGAGTTTGCGATCCCAAGTCATCCCCACTCGCTGCCCACTCAACCCTGACTACTATCCACCAATCGCCAGCTCCACCGCCGCCGCCACTCCGCATGCATCGTTGCCGCGCGTAACCGTCCACCCGCGCCCGCGCAATTCCTCGCACGCATTCCCCATGATAACCGGATGCCCCGCAAACTCAAGCATCTCCACGTCATTGTGATTGTCACCGACGGCCATGACCTCTTCGCGCCGGTATCCCCGATGCCTGGCCCACCGCTCCAGTGCATGCCCCTTCGAACACCCCGCATTCAGCACATCAATCATCGACAAATCCCGCGCCGGATACTCCGTCCGCAGCACCGTCACCGTCCCATCCATTCCCGCGCCCTCAAGCGCCCGCAGCGCCTCATTCATCCGCGCCATCGTTCCGCAAAACATCGCCTGCACCGGATCGCTCACCAGCGCCGCTTCCAGTGGCACGACAAACTGGATGTACTCCATATTTTTTTCCAGCCAGCGCCGTATGCTTGCACCGAGTTCATCCAGCCGCTCCAGCACGATTGCCCCTTTGGTCTCTCTATCAAACGTCAGAACGGTATTCCCGCGAAATTCTTGCATCTCCCCGCAGAGCCGCCGGCAGGTTTCCGCCGGCATCATATCGCGATGAAATGTTTCTCCCGCCAGTGACCGCGTCACTGCCCCATTCGAACTGATCAGCCACAGATCAAATCCCAGTTGTTTCGCGATCGGCAAGGCAAACGTATGCCTGCGCCCGGTGACGAGCACCACTTCGATCCCGGCAGCATGCGCCCTCCGCAGCCCCGCCAGATCACCCTCGGAAACCTGAAATTGTGGATTGAGCAGCGTGCCGTCGATGTCCGTCGCCAGCAGCCGAATAGAAGGCTTGGAAATTTTCACCCTTAATCTTACCATCCACGATCGGGAGTCCGGTTTCCCGCGCGTTTTGTGGGTAGTGGTGCAGTTTCTCGCTCTCAACAAGCGGCGTCATCCTGAGCCCAGCCGCTCTTCAGGCGAAGCGAAGGACCTCCCTCTCCTCCGCCCCCGCGCGCAAGCCAAGCGTAGCGTTCTTCGCCGTTTTGTTCGCGAGAATTGTGGGTTTTGTCCCGCCGTGCTGCCCTTGACAAAATTCATGCATCAAGCAAAATTAGGTTTTCTGCCCGGGAAGACGTCGAAGAGTCCCCGGCGGAGAAATCGTCCACGCTGCGAGGAGCCCGATGACTTGCTGCAAAGCTCTCATTTCCGCCACAGTTCTCGCGCTGCTGGCCAGCCTGCTGATTGCCTGCGCCTCGAGCAATCCCAACAGTTTTCGTTATCTCGTTTCTATCGCGGTCACGCCCACCACCGCCGATGCCCAGAATTTTCCCAGCGGTCTGGTACAGTTCACCGCCACCGGAACTTTCAGCCAGTCGCCAATCATCGGTCCCGTCGTCTCCACGCCTCCATACTCCGGACAGTTCAGCGTGGCCAACCCTGTCAATCCGCCTGCAACCATCGCAACCATCGTTTCCACGGGCACGGGAACCGTTACCGTGCAGTGCGCAACTGGAGCGTCCGGCACCGTTCCGGTCTCCATCAGCGCTTCAGCCAACAACGGAACGCCCACTGTAATTTCCGGAAGCGCTCTCCTCACTTGCCCCTAAGATTGCGGTGAAAGCGCGCGCGGTGGAAGGGGGGAGTGGAGAGCGAGGCCGGAAGTGATGGGGAAGAGCGGCCCATCAGGGCCGCGCGACAGGTCCTGATGAATTTGAGCTTTAGCCCTCGGGGGGCCACTTCACGCCGGGAGCCTGCCCAGCAGCGCATTCGCCCGACGAAACCACGGTCGCTCCCGCCGCCGCAAATATCCTGGCATCGTCGGTTTCTTATCCAGAATCTTCTTCGCCCATTCCCGCGCTTCGCCGGGGCGTCCCTGCGATTGCAGAAATAACGCGTAGTGGTAATACGTTTCCGAGATGGTCGAGATCCGCGTCGCCTCGCGGAACATCGCTTCCGCCTTCTCATTCTGCCCGGTCTGCGCGTATGCCCAGGCCAGCAGCCCCTTGCCGCGGTGAAAATCGTAATCCGGCTCCGAACTCACTGCCTTCTCCAGGTCCGGCACCGCCGCCGCAAAATCTCCCAGTTCGATCTCCGCTATCCCGCGCCGGTAAAACGGATCCACATGATCGGTTCGCGATGAAATCGCCTTGTCGTAACACTCCTTCGCTTTCGCGAAGTTTTCATCGTCCAGGTACAGCAACCCGAGTTCCTCGTAGTTTCCCGCGGAAGGATTGTCGAGAATGATTCGCTCCAATTCGTGAATCCTCCGCCGTCGCGGAAACACCTGGAACGAACCCCGCAGCAGTCCCGCGTCCGGTATCACTTCCACCACGATATAAACCAGTGCGCCGATTGGGTGAATCAGAATGACCCAGATCCAAAAGAAATCCGGACGCCGGCGGATGAAGTGGACGATTGCCACCACCCGCAGCACTATGCCCCACCACGAAAACGCAAAAAACAGAAAGGATCCCATCGCGAAATCGCACTATAGCACGCAAGTCGCATCGGTTTCAGAGAACCAAAGTGCTGGCGGAGGTCATCTGCAAAAGCTTCTCGGGAAGGAAGCTGGGTGCCAGCGAAAGGAAGAAAATGCCGCGACAGAGTTCTGTGTGGCGCAGGAGCGCTCGCCCGCATCGCCGCCACCCATCACACCGACGATACCCCGTCCCAGATGATGGCGAAAGCGACCCTCAAATATTCCCGCTACTTCTTCTTCGCCCCATCCGGACTCGCCGCCACCGAAGCCGGTGCCACGCCACTCAAACCGTCTACCACCGTTTTCGGCAACTTGTCGGCATTCGCCAATAACAAACTGACCTGCCACATCTCGGTCGTCGACAGCGACTTCTCGAATCCCGGCATTCCCGTCATTCGAATCCCGCCCGCAACTTTCCAGTACGTCTCTCCCGCCGGATCATCCGTCACCCCGGTTCCCTCCAGGAGCTTTGGCGGTTTCGGGAACATCCCCTTCGCGATTGCAGTCTGAGCCTGCCCCGGAAGCCCGTGGCACACTGCGCAATGGTCCTTGTAAATCTGTGCCCCGGCCGTATAAGCAGCTTCATCGGCCGTGACTGGCGGCGCCCCCTTCGGCATCTCTTGGTCCATCCGCGCATGCAGCGCCATCCGCGCCAGCCTCTTCTCAAACGGCATCGGCGCCGCCGCAGTAGCCACCGGCGCTCTCCCCGAAGAAAAATACACATAGACACACAGCGGAACCACGATCAATCCTAGAATCAGGCCAACAAGAAACGTCTTCATGCTTTATTTCCTCTTTCTGCTGCAAATAACCACGCCAACGATACTAACTCAACCCTCCAGAAACCAGTCTGAACCCCGCCCCGAGGGCGGTCAGGCAGTTTGGCCTTCTCAAAAGCGGTTGTCCCGAGCGGAGCCGCTCTTCAGCGCAGCGAACGATCTCCTTCTTTTCCGGCTGGTGCGCGAGCCAAACTGCACGATCACCGATCCGAGGTCCCGGCATCCCGCAAAACGAACGCTCCGACACTCCTCGTGACCTTCCTTTGACAACCATCTAACGAAATCGTGACACGCCCGCCATCCCGCCCCTCTATTCTGCCTTCACGTCGACTTCGAAGTCCCTGCCTCGAGTTGCAACGTCATCGCAAAAAAACTCTGGAGTGCAACGTCATGAGCAAGGAAAAATTCTCTTCTGCCGCGCCGAAACCCGAAACAGCTCACGCATCCACCGCCCACGAAACCAGCTCTCAACCGGCCCATGACATCCAGCGGCGTTCTTTCCTGAAGGGTCTGGGAGTCGCCGGCGTCGCTCTCTCTGCCGCGCCTCTGCTCAGCGTCGGCGCCAACGCCGAAGAGCGCAGTGGTTCCCTCAGCAAGGGAGACGCAGCCATCCTCCGTTTCGTCGCCGCCGCCGAAATCATCGAGAGCGATATCTGGCTCCAATACCAGGAACTCGCCGGCACTCAGGACGACGAGGTCTCGAAGCTCGCCAGTAAATTGATTCCGGGCTATCCTTCGAAGCCCACCGGAGGAAATCCCGATTACACCGCGGACGTGAAGCAACTGGATAGCGATATGGACCAGTACATCCATGACAACACCGAAGACGAGTTGTCCCACGAAGTCTTTCTCAACGCCTACCTCGCATCGAAGGGCGCCAGCACAGTCAGTCTCGACGCTTTTCGAACCCTGCCTTCCAGTCAGGCCACCGGATCGAACAAGACTTTCGGCCGTATCACCAACTTGACGCAACTCACCGTGCACACCGATTGGTGGACCCGCTACCGCAGCCGTACTAAGAACCCCGACTTTGACGACACATTCCGCAACGCAATCCCCTCTCTCGCCCTGGGTCAGCACACCGCCATCCCCAGAACCGACGCCGACGTCGCCAATGCCAATTTCCTCCAGGCCGTGGCCTACACCGCTGGATTTCATTTTGCCTGGATCGAGCAGGGCGGCAGCAGTCTCTATCCAATGTTGGCGCAGAGAGCCTCCAGTGCCGAAGTTCTTCGCATTCTTCTCAGCATCGGCGGAACTGAAATCTGCCACTTCCAGACCTGGCAGGACAAGGCCGGCAACGTCCTTCCCACCACCGCAATCGATCCCGTCACTGGTGTTTCCGTCACCTTCCCCGATCTCAACTCTCCTCCTCTCGGCGGTGAGAATTTCCAGACCAACCTCATCATGCCCGAACCGACCGTATTCCTCAGCCGGCAATTTCCTCCGTGCTCCATCATTCGTCCCACCGAGACCAAAGGTGCGGCCATGGGCGCGGTGAATGCTCTTACCGAGGATGGCCTCTTCATCGGCCAATCGTCCGAGTTCACGCAACTGCTGCAGGATCTTGCCGAGGACGCGGATGCCGCTCGGCGCGGCGGCCATTGATCTCCAGTAGCTCCAATTTCAATCGCTAATGTTGCTGAACCCACGGGATGGAAGGATGCGGGAGAATCGGCCCGCTCCTTCCGTTCTTCCAACTCAGCCCAACAAGGAGAAAAAATGTTTGAAGGCTTGTTTCAACCCACGCATCTGCTGATCATCGCCGGCATCGCTCTGCTGATCTTCGGCCCTAAGAAACTTCCCGAACTCGGCAAAGGCCTGGCCGAAAGCATCCGCGCCTTCAAATCCGCAATGGCGTCCAATGACGCCCCCACCCGCCAAGATCCCGCGCAAAATTCGAGAACCGAAAAAAACTGACCCCCCAAACTCGAAGCTCATCGCCCCTGCTCGCTGCTGTCTCTCTGCTAAACTCACCTCGATGCTCACGCACCTCGAATGCACCCGTTGCGGGGAACACTATCCCGCCGACCGTCCCCAATCCGTTTGCCCCAAAGACGCCGGTGTCTTATACGCTCGCTACGATCTCCCGAACATCAAGCGTTCGTTCTCCTCCGCGCGCCTCGCCGGACGCGCTCCCACCATGTGGCGTTACGACGCCGTCCTCCCCGAGGCCAATCCCGTTTCCCTCGGCGAAGGCTTCACCCCCATGCTCTCCAGCCACGAGTTTCCCAACGTCTACATCAAGGACGAAGGACTCAATCCCACCGGATCCTTCAAAGCCCGCGGCCTCTCCGCCTGCGTCACCATGGCTCGCCACTTCGGCCTGAAAAAATTGGCCATTCCTTCCGCCGGGAATGCCGCCGGTGCTCTCGCTGCGTATGCCGCCGCCGCGGGCGTCGAAGCCCATATCTTCATGCCCAAAGACGTTCCCATGGCCAACCGCATCGAGTGTGACTACTACGGCGCGCACGTCACCCTCATCGATGGCCTCATCAGCGATTGCGCCCGCAAAGTCGGGGAGCTCAAGAACTCCGCGGCTTGGGAAAAAGAAAAATGGTTCGACGTCTCGACGACCAAAGAGCCCTATCGCGTCGAAGGCAAGAAAACCATGGGCTACGAAGTCGCGGAGCAACTCGGCTGGAGAATCCCGCAGGGCATCATCTATCCAACCGGCGGCGGCGTCGGCCTGCTAGGCATGTGGAAGGCCTTCGAAGAAATGGAAGCCCTGGGCTGGATCGGTTCCGAACGCCCAAAGATGATTACCGTGCAATCAGCTGGTTGCGCGCCAATCGTTAAAGCATGGGATGAACGTCGTCCCACGGCTGAAATGTGGCCCAACGCCGCAACGCTGGCTTCTGGCTTGCGCGTCCCCAAGCCCTACGGCGACTACCTGATCCTGGACATATTAATGAAGTCCAAGGGCACCGCCATCGCAGCCACCGACGACGAGATCGTCGAAGCCACCCACCACTGGGCCAAAGTCGAGGGCATCTTCGCCGCTCCCGAAGGCGCAGCCAGCCTGGTCGCTTACCGAAAACTCCGCGCCAACGGATTCTTCAAGCCCGAAGACACAGTAGTCCTGTTCAACACCGGCAGCGGCCTGAAATATCTGGATGTTCTCGATACAAATGTGGCGCGGCCGGCAAACTCGAAGAAGCCCGCAGCGCGCCAAATCGGCGGCATCATCGGCCCTCATTGATTGTGTAGGGGCGGACGCATTCGTCCGCCCTGCGACCCTGAGCAAAGCGAAGGGGAGCATGCCGTCACTCGGTGGAGTGCCGCAGCGTGGGTCGCTTTCGCGAAATGTTTTTCTTAGCGTTCTTCGTTTTTCCTTAGCGTCCTTTGCGGTTCAAGCTTTTTTGCCGGTAGCATCCCACCCGCTGCCTCACGCTCGGCGAGCCTCCAGCCCCGCTGTGGTTTAATAATCTCTCCCCATGACCGACCGTCTCTATTACCACGACTCCTTCCTCTACGATTTCGACGCCGAAGTCCGCGACTACACCGACTCGCCGCGTCCAGCCGTAATCCTCGACCGCACCGCGTTCTATCCCACGAGTGGCGGCCAGGTTTTCGACACCGGCGCCATCACCTTCGACAACGCCAAGTTCAAAGTCACCGAGGTCGCCGACACCGAAGACGGACGCGTGGTCCACTATCTGGAAACTCCGGCGAAGCAGATAAAGCCCGGAAACCGCGTCCACGGCCAGGTTGACGCCGCTCGCCGCCGCGACCACATGCAGCAGCATTCCGGGCAGCACGTGCTCTCCGCCGCTTTCCTGCGCCTGTACAACATGCCGACCGTTTCGTTCCACATGGCCGACGACTACTGCTCGATCGACCTCGATACTCCCACGCTCTCCGGAGGCCAGATCGAATCCGCCGAGCGCCTCGCCAACGAGATCATCCTCGAGAACCGCCCGGTCGACGTCCGCTTCGTCACGCGCGACGAGGCCGCCAGTCTCGGCCTGCGCAAGCTTCCGCCTACCGAGCGCGACGAGTTCCGCCTGATTGATATCCGTGACTTCGACGTCTGTGCCTGCGGCGGCACCCACGTCGCGCAAACCGGGCAGATTGCCTCTGTGTTGCTTCGCAAAACCGAGAAAGTTCGTCAGGGAATTCGAGTGGAATTCGTTGCCGGACAGCGCGCCGTCTCGACCGCCCGCCGCGACTTCACCACGCTTACCGAGGCCGCCGCTCTTTTCTCTGCGCACATCTACGACGTCCCGCAACAAGCCCGCAAGTCGCTCGACGAGATCAAATCGTTGCGCAAGCAACGCGAACAATCTCTGGAAGAACTCGCCGCTGCGCAGGCGGCCGCGCTGCTGGCCGAAACCACCGAGGCCGGCGGCCGCAAAGTAGTTGTTCGCACGTTCGCCGATCGCGAACTCGCCTTCATTAAGTTGCTGGCCCAGAAGCTGACGCGTCTCGCTCCCAACGCCGTCGCCCTTCTGGCGACGACCTCGCCCCAACCGTCTTTGGTGTTCGCGCAGTCCTCAGGCCAGCCTTTCGACATGGGCGCGTTGTTGAAAGAAACGATGGCGAAGCTGGGCGGCCGCGGCGGCGGCAGCAAAGACATGGCCCAGGGCGGCGCCCCGGCCGCGGATGGCATAGAAGCCGCCCTGGCCGAAGCTGCATCCCGAATCAGGTAACACAAAGAACTCTATTTCTCGCACGCTTGTCCTGAGCGCAGTCGAAAACGACGCATACGCCCTGTGCTTTCGCGTGGCGCAGTAGTGGATCAGAAGATATAGGAAGGACCACAAAACGGAAAGGCACGGCTAGCCGCGCCGCTAAAACGCACAACCAACTTCGGCCTCAGCCCTTAAGCCGACCGTTGCCCGCGCCGCGCCCGCTCCCACCACACCTTGGGGTCGTCCGGCCGGTTCAGCATCTTGGACAGCTCCGACTTGATCTCCCGCAGACGGTTGGTGCGCAGTTCCAGCGCGGTCTGGTCGAGCGCCGTGGGATCGCCCTTCTCGGTGAAGCGTGCATTCAGGTTGCGCAAATCAGTGATTTCCTGCCGCAGGCTGGAGAGATGCTCGGATATGTAAGTCATCTCTTTCATCTTACTCTGTATTTCTCAACCCACCGGATTTATTCCTCCAGAGCAGGCCGCACAAATGGGCAGGCACAGAGGCTGCCGGACAAGGGCCGGAGGCCAAGGTTCCCCTACCGAGGTCAGGCTGCCATCGCGCCCGCATTGCCCGCGAAAGACCCGCCCTCGCCGCGAACTAAAGTAACAAGACGAGCCCTCACTCGAATTCTAGGATGAGGACGATAGACTCCGGAGGCCCCTTGAAACTCGCCGCTCGCTGCTCTCTCTTCTTCTCCGCGCTCCTGTTTGCCTTCAATCTCCTGGCGCAGACCGCTCCCAGGCCCTTGCGAGCCAGCGAAGTAATGGCCCTCGAAGCCGGCGGAGCCCTGCAGGCAAACATCGCGCACGCTATCGCCACTCGTGGCCTGAGTTTCCATCCCAATGACGAATTCGTTTCGCTGGTGAAGAAGGCTGGAGCGGATAAGGCCGTGCTCGATAGCCTGAAAGCCGCAAAGGTGGATGCATCCGCGAGGCCACAGCCGGATCAGGAACTCCTGCAACAGCTTAGCGATGTTGCCGTTCTCATGCGCCAGCAGAATTATCCCGCGGCCACCGACATACTCGACAAGGCTCTCGACGCCAGTTTCGCGCGCATGGAAACCGGCTACGTCATGGCCGAACTGCTGCGCCAGCAGCAAAAGTTCGCCGAGGCCATGAGCGTCTACGGCGAGATTCTGGAGAAGGCTCCCGATTTCCCCGCAGTCCATGTCAAAGCCAGCTTTCTGCTCTACAGGCTCGGGGACAGCGACGGCGCCATGAACGAAGCCAAGGCAGCTCTCGAAGAGAATCCCAACGACGCCGAGGCGCACAAGAATGCGGCGCTCGCGCTCGAGTTCGCGCAGAAGTTCGACGCCGCGATCGCAGAATACAAAGAAGCGCTGCGCCTCAAGCCAGACTACGCCAGCGTGCATTATGACCTCGGCAATCTGTACTTCCACCAGCATGACTACGATGCCGCGATCCCCGAGTACAAGAAAGCCATCACGCTCGATCCGAAGATGGCTGACGCCCATGTCAATCTGGGTCTCTCGTACAAGCGCAAGGGCGATGTCGCGGCATCTATTCCCGAGTTCCGCGAGGGCAAACGGCTCAACCCCAACGATCCCGCCATTCGCCAGGACCTTGCCTCGTCGCTCATGACGGTCGCTCCGGGCTCTGCGATTCTGGAGTTGCGGGAACTGGAAGAGAAGTTCCCCAACTTCGAGCTCTGTCACATTTGCCTTGGCCGCGCTTTGGCCTATCAGGGAGACGCCAAGGGAGCCGAGGAGGAGTTCCGCAAGGCAAACCAGCTCGATCCTTCCGACGCCGATGGTCACCGCGGCCTGGGCAGCATTCAGGAACAACAAAAAAATTATGATGCCGCCCTCGAAGAGTATCGCCTCGCCGAAAAAATTGATCCCGACAACAGCGAGACCCACCAGGACGTCGGCAGAGTTCTACTTGTGCAAAAAGACGTCGCCGGCGCGTTGGCGGAATTGAAACAGGCTGAATCTTTGTCCCAGACTTCGTGGCAAGCGCACGACCTTTACGGCCAAGCGCTCGAGGCATCCGGACAGCACGATCTGGCGGCCGGAGAGTTTAAAGAAGCGATTGCACTCAATCCCAACGGCACCTGGTTGATGACCGAGCTCGGGACGGCCCTCGAAAAGAAAGGCGACTGGGTCGGAGCCCTCGAGCAATACCGCAAAGCTGTGCTGATGGATCAGGCCGCGATCATGAAGACGCAGCCCGGACAATCCGTACAATCCTGCAAGCCGGAGTGCACCGAAGAGGCCACTGCCGCGCAAGGACGATTTGCCGACTACCTCGTCTCGTTGAAGTCCTCAGGACGCGGCGTCGAGGCGGCCGAACTCCAGAAGCGAGTGGCCATGCTCGACACCGGCGCCAGCACGCAGCAAAAGTTTCAGACGGCGCTGCAGGCGGGCGATAAGGCTTTCCAGGCGCGAAACATCGAGGCCGCTGAAAAATCCTACAAAGAGGCTGTGGCCCTGGCCCAAAGCCTGCCTCCCGGAGACGAGAGCCTGATTACCGCGCTCGGCCGCCTCGGAAACGCCTACGGCATGCGGCAGAAGTTTACCGAAGCCTCGGCGACTTTCCACCAACAGCTGGCCCTGGTCGAGAAGACCTTCGGTCCCGGATCAGAACGATCCGTCGAACCCCTGCGCTTCCTCGGGCAACTCGCCGCCTGGCAGAAGAACTATCCAGAGGCCGAGGCGTATTTAACGCGCGCCCTCGACATCAATACGAAAAAGCTCGGCGATAACACTCCTCAGGCCGAAGAAAGCCTTCGCGCCCTGGCGGGCCTGTACATGACGGAGAGCGACTGGCCGAAAGCGGAAACCTTTCTGCTCCGAGCCGTGAAAAGCGCCGAAGTCGGGGAACCCGACATGCTCCTCATTCCTCTCTGGGGACTCTGCGACATGTACGACCGCTCCGCTCAGCCGGGCAAAGCGCAACCGTGCTGGCACCGCGCAACCGAAGTCCTCGAAACGCAAGTCGGCCACGAAAGCCCGCGCCTCTCCGACTCGCTGACCAAAGAAGCGAACGCCCTGCGCCAACTCGGCCGCAACGACGAGGCTGCCACGGTCGAGGAGCGCCTAGCAAAAATTCACCGCACGTCGCATCCATGATCTGACTTCCTGGTTCGTGCCTGTGCTCCTCAGGTAAGGTTTGAAATGGCGGGCGGCCCACGCTAACCCGCTCGCTGAAATGTTCCGCACGGAACATTTCGTCATGACGATAGCGGGTGCACGATTGTGTCATGACAGGTAAGTCCGAGAAAGGAAAGGTCCCGGCAGGTGGCCCATTCAAGTCCGGTTTTGGCTTGAGTGGGCAGCTTCGAGCGCCGCACTCAATCCCATTCTGAAACGGGTGGCCCATTCAAGGCTTCTTTTGCCTTGAGTGGGGAAGTGCAAAAGCGCTACTACGATTTCAACGTTCGCAGTCATGCGCAATTTGTAGAGAAACTGCACTACATTCATTGGAACCCGGTGAATAAGGGATTGTGCGAGCGCCCCGAAGACTGGTCGTGGAGCAGCTTTCTCCATCACGCAACGGGCGGCGAGGGGCGAGTTGGAATCGAGTCCGAATGGACTGCACGCCAGCGCGAGCGAGCAGCGGAAAGACTCTGTCCAGCCGTCGAACTGCCCCACTCAAGCCAAAACCAGGCTTGAGTGGGCCACCCGTCCTTACAATGAAAGTTTCGCGCTCAGGCGCTGAAGCGCGAACATATTATTAACGTCCTGACGGCACGAGTGGAACTCGTGCCCTTCCCATACTTGTCTTTTACGGCACGATCCGAATCTATCGCGGGTTCTGAGGTGGCATCTACTGTCGCACGCCTCGCGTTGCTCGGCGGGACGGACGAATGCGTCCGTCCCTACATTGTTTTCTTGGGTGAATTCAGCCTGGGGCTCCCTAGGACCTGTGTGCCCGGAATATGCGCCTTGCCCCATCGCACAATCGCAAGCAGTATGTCACCCAGGGATTTTCCCTTTTTCGTCAGTTCATACGAGAAGCGAACGGGGCGCTGCTGATACGCGGATTTGGCAATGATGCCGGCCGCTTCCAACTTTCTCAAACGGTCCGCAAGGATGTTGGTAGGAATGCCTTCGAACGAATTCTGCAACTCTCCATAAGTCGCACTACCCCGGAACAGGTCCCGGACCACAAGCAAGGACCACTTGTCGCCCACCAGGTCGAGCGTGCAGGCGACAGCGCAGCGCGACCGGAGAAACTCCCGCGCTTCCGGCTTCCGCTTCGCCCTTTTTGGCTTTCGGTCGGTTTCAGTGACTTGCATAATGAAAGTCAGTATGCTACATTCTCGTGTAACTTGCAAACTGCAAGTGACTGTAGATGGAGAGGAGTCAAGTCATGGCACATACGGTTATGTCGCAACTCGATCAGCCCAATGTTCCCGCGGTTTCCGGGATAAGAATTGTTGTCACAACTCTATTTCTTGCATGGGGGGCGGTTGTCCTTGTCCTGGGCGCGCGCGGCGCATTCGTCACGACCCCGGGAGCACCCCCGCTTGGATTGTTGATTGGCCTCGTGGCTCCCTTAGCCGTCTTTCTCATCGGATATTCGGCGAACAGGGCAGTGCGTGAACTCGTCCTGTCGGCCGACCTTCGCTTCATTGTCGGGATGCAGGCGTGGAGGTGGGCAGGTTTCGGATTCCTAACCCTGTATACCTATCGAGTGTTGCCGGGAATCTTCGCGTGGCCGGCTGGGCTGGGCGATATGGCGATTGGCGTGACGGCTCCTTTCGTTCTGATGGCTCTTCTTCGCCGTCCGGGATTTGCCGGAAGCAGGAGCTTTGTGGCCTGGAATATTTCTGGCATTTTGGACCTTACTGTGGCTGTGAGTATTGGGGCGCTGGTCCCGCTACTGGCTCCTAGTCTCTACGGGGCTGTTTCGACCACCCCGATGACGCAGTTGCCCCTGGTGCTGATTCCGACATACCTGGTACCGATGTTCTTGATCCTGCACTTGACTGCTTTGTTTCAGGCGCGACGTTTTGGCGCCCTGAGCGCGAATTCCTGACGCCGTTGGGATCGCTTCGTAAAAAAGCCCCGCTCCTTGGAGCGGGGCTCTAGTTTTGCTGAAAGCTGACAGCTGAAGGCTGACAGCTGGGCGCACGAATGCGTCCGCCCCTACATTATTTAGTACATGTCGCCCATGCCGCCGCCGTGTCCGCCGGGAGCGGGAGCTTCCTTCTTTTCCGGAATCTCCGCGATCAGCGCTTCGGTGGTCAGCATCAGGCTGGCGATCGACCCTGCGTTCTGCAGCGCCGTGCGCACAACCTTCGTGGGATCGAGCACGCCGGCCTTGACCAGGTCTTCGTACTCGTTCGAGAAGGCGTTGAAGCCGTAGTTGGACTCTTTCGATTCGAGCACCTTGCCCAGAATCACCGCGCCTTCTTCGCCCGCGTTCTCGGCGATCATGCGCAGCGGTTCGGTGATGGCGCGCTTCACGATGTTGATGCCGATCTGCTCATCGCCTTCGGCCTTCACCTTGTCCAGGGCAGAAGCGCAACGCGCCAGAGCCACTCCGCCGCCGGGGACAATGCCTTCTTCCACGGCCGCGCGTGTGGCATGCATGGCGTCTTCCACACGGGCTTTCTTTTCCTTCATTTCGGTTTCGGTCGCGGCGCCGACTTTGATCACGGCTACGCCACCGACCAGCTTCGCCAACCGCTCCTGCAGCTTCTCGCGGTCGTAGTCGCTGGTGGTCTTGTCGATCTGGCTGCGAATTTCCTTCACGCGGCCTTCGATCTCAGCGTGCTTGCCCTTGCCTTCAACCACCGTCGTGTTGTCCTTGTCGATGGTGATCTTCTTGGCCTGGCCCAGGTCGGAGATCTGCACGTTCTCGAGTTTGATCCCGAGATCTTCCGTGATGGCCTTGCCGCCGGTCAGGATCGCGATATCCTGCAGCATCGCCTTGCGACGATCGCCGAAGCCCGGAGCCTTGACGGCTGCGACTTGCAGCGTGCCACGCAGCTTGTTGACGACCAGCGTAGCGAGTGCCTCGCCCTCGACGTCCTCGGCGATGATCAGCAACGGCTTGCCGCTCTTCGCAATCTGCTCGAGCAGCGGGAGCAGGTCCTTCATCGAGCTGATCTTCTTTTCGTTGATCAGGATGTAAGCGTTCTCAATCGCAACTTCCATCCGCTCCGGATCCGTAACGAAATAAGGAGAGAGGTAGCCGCGATCAAACTGCATGCCCTCGACGACTTCCAGTTGGGTTTCGAGCGTCTTCGACTCTTCCACCGTGATGACGCCATCCTTGCCAACCTTCTTCATCGCTTCGGCAATAATCTTGCCAATGGTCTCGTCGTTGTTGGCCGAAATGGTGCCGACCTGCGCGATCATTTCGCCGGTGACGGGTTTGGAGAGTTTGTCGATTTCGCCGTTGACGCGGTTGCCTTCTTTGTCGACCTTGCCACAGATGGTGGTGACGGCTTTTTCGATGCCGCGCTTGAGGGCCATGGGATTGGCGCCGGCAGCGACGGTCTTGACGCCTTCGCGGAAGATGGCCTGGGCGAGAACGGTGGCGGTGGTGGTTCCGTCGCCGGCGACGTCAGAGGTTTTGGAGGCGACTTCACGAACCATCTGGGCGCCCATGTTTTCGAGGCCGTCCTTCAGTTCGATTTCCTTGGCTACGGTGACGCCGTCTTTGGTGATGGTGGGCGAACCGAATTTCTTCTCGATGACTACGTTGCGACCTTTGGGTCCGAGCGTTACCTTCACGGCATCGGCCAGAAGGTTGACGCCGCGGAGGATCGCCTGACGGGATTCTTCTCCGTGAACGATGTGCTTTGCCATTTGTTTCTTCTCCTAATTTTGTTTTGCAGGGCTGGCCTGCGGATTTCTTTAGCGGCTCTTGGCTATTGGCTCTTGGCTTTTAGCTAGACCGCAAACCGCATAGGTCCTTCGCGCAAAGAGCGCGCTCAGGATCACAATGCGTTTACTTCTTCGAGCCGGCGAGTTCTTTCTTGGCCGGGGCCGCGGCGCCGGTGAGGATGCCGAGAACTTCTTCTTCCTTCATGATGATGTACTCTTCGCCATCAATCTTGATCTCGGTGCCGGAGTACTTGCCGAACAGGATGCGGTCGCCCTCTTTCACAGCCAGAGGGAAGGTCTTGCCCTCATCGTTGGTGCGGCCTTTGCCGGTGGAGATGACTTCGCCCTCCTGGGGCTTGTCTTTGGCCGAGTCGGGGATGATGATGCCGCCACGAGTGGTGGAAGCTTCCTCCACACGACGGACCAGAATGCGGTCATGGAGCGGTGAAAATTTCGCCATGGATTGATACTCCTTTCAAGGATTTAGGGTTGATGTGGTTGAGTCGAATCGTGTAACTCTATGATTTGATTGGATCAGGCGCCGCTGTTAGCAGTATCGCCTATCGAGTGCTAATTGTAGAGGGAGGAGAGGCGGCTTGTCAAGCGGGGGGGTAGAGCTACAGCAGGGCTTACGCGCCAAGCCGATGAGCGGGAGATCCTTCGCTTCGCCTGAGAAACGGCTCCGCTCAGGATGACCCCCGCTTCGCCTGAAGAACGGCTTCGCTCGGGATGACCCCCGCTTCGCCTGAAAAGCGGCTCCGCTCAGGACGACGCCGCTTCGTTGAGGACGGTGGTTCCCGCCCTGACGTCGCAAAGAACGGCGACGTCAGGATGGGGCAGCCGGATCGGAACATATTTGCCCGTGGCTTAGAACTCAAAGCGCAACGCGAACTGCATGAAGCGCGGGGTGGTGAGGGTTGAGTGATATCTCCCGAACTGCGATGGATCGTCGGAGAGCGAAGGTTGAGCGGTGATGGCGAGGGGGCCGCGCACGTCGTAGCGCACGGAGTTGGTGGCGTTGAACATCTGCCAACTGAATTCGACGCGCCGCTGTTCGCCCAGCGAGAAATCTTTGCTGACGCCGGTGTCAACGTTGAACATGCCTTGGCCAATTACATTGTTGCGGACACCGGATTCGCCGGGCCACTCGGGGCGGAACGCTGCTTCGGCCGCGACCGGATCTTTGAAGATGTCGGGGCCGCTCACACCATTAACCACAACGTTCTTGGGATTGGATGCGACCGGAGGCGGGCCATTGGGCATGGCATCGCCCTCGATGTTCCAGTTGGTGGCCCAGGTGAAACCGTTATCCACGGTGATCGGATAACCGCTGGTCCAGCGGACGATGCCGGAGACATGCCATCCGCCAACCAGCGCGTTGAGCATCGGGCCTGCGCCTCCCACCAGAGCCTCTGGCCTTTGCCGAAGGGCAGACGGTAGACCAGGTTGGCGTTGAGCTGGTGGAAGGCATTGAAATCGGAGAGCCCGCGCAGAGCCAGCGGATCCCACGAATTGATGACAATGCCTCCGCCGTTGAAGTCGTTGCCGGTTCCGCCCGTTCCTTCATAGGGACCGATGCGCGCCGCGGACGACGCCTCGTCGAGCGACTTCGAAAACGTGTAGTTGAACTGCCCTTGCAGGTTGGCTCCCCAACGGGCGTTGTAGGTCACCTGCAACGCGTTGTAATCGGAAGTGCCGATGTTGCGCCACGCAAACAGCGAACTGAACTGGTCGTGATAGAAAGCGTACGGGCCGAACTTGCTGTTGGGGAGAGCGGTGCTGAAATTGTTGATGGTGTTCGGCAAGTCCAGAAACTTTAAAGTCAAGGTTTCGTTATGCGGGGAGCAATTCCAGATTTCATAAATATTCTGGGTGGCCGTCGGATTGGCGGGCATCGCGCCTGTTGCACAAGTAAGAGGCGCCGGGTTTCCTGAAGAGTCGACTTGGTTTGCGAGCACGTTCCACGTCCCGACTCCAGCCCAAGCGGGAAAGAGATTCTCGAAATACGGGATAGGCTGGATATTGTTGACGTCGGTCGAGGTTGGAAGAGTGGCGGCCGCCTTCGACAGCATGGTGGCTGCCTGGAAGTACCGGGTGTTGCTCGCGGGATCGTTCAAGTTGGTAGGCATGCCCAAATCCACCTGCATGGGCAACCGCCGGCCGATGCTGCCCACATACGCTACTTGAAGCGAGGAGCGTGCGGTAATCTGGCGCGCCAACGAGAAATTGAAGGTCTGTGTATACGGCGTCTTCACAGTCTGGTCGAGTCCCCAGTTGATGGCGAAGGCTGTGTTGCTGGGAGTGTTCGGGAACCCGCCTGTCGGCGGGGGACCGAATAGACACCCAGGTATGTTTAGATTGGCGCACGGCTGAGGCAGGCACGACTGGCCGGGCGACGTCGGAGTCAGACAAGTAAAGCGGGGAGCGTTCGAGGCCGTCACCGAACCCGCGGAGTTTCCGAGCAGCGTGGAGAGGCCGAAAGAGCCGTGCTGATCGAAGCTGTTGACGACCGGAATCCCGAAGTGATCGTACATGATGCTGTAACCGGCACGGATGGTGAACTGATCTTTCTTGCCGAGAATCTTTGAGGCCCAACCGTCTCCGGTGTCTGGCGCCCAAGCGACGGCGATGCGGGGTGAGAAATCCTTGCGGTCCCAGTTCCACAGGCCCGGACCGTGATTGGCCGGTCCGCCGAGGACAAAAGAAATCTCTCCAGCGTTGTTGGCCGGTTGGCCGGCCGTGGCTAACTGGGCTGATTTATTGAACCAGTCTGCGGCGTTCTGATTGGTGCAGCCGCCGCCAGCGGCCTCAATGCAAGGCGCGACTTGATATCCGCTGGTTTCGTAAGGCGGAGCTTCGAGTACCCATCGGAGGCCGTAGGTGAGCGTCAATCGGGACGTCATCCGCCAAGTGTCCTGGCCAAAGAACTCGTAGTCGTTGATGGCGTAGTGCCGGGTGATGGGCACGCCCTGGGCCAAGGCGGTGCCGTTTCGCGCGAAGTTATAAATGCCGTCGCCCTCGGCGAAAATTCCCAGCGCGATCCCAGCAGCGTTGTCGTAGTTCGGACCGAAGTTCTTATCTACCTTCGGGATAAAAATTTCCGGTGCTCGGATTTATGTTGTTGTGCGGATCCAGCGGGCTGTTGTCGTTGGCGATTCCACCGGTGTTGAGATAGACCACGTTGGTCTGCACGTCGGAAAACGAGTTCTGGAAGCTGGTGTGGTTGTTGCGAATCAGAAATAAGTCAGCGCCGAACTGCAACGTGTGATTTTTCCGAGTCCAGGTCAAACTGTCGGTGAACTGGTTGACGGGGACAAAAGCAATGGTCGAGCGATCGAACGAGACGAGGTCGTCTAAGCCGTTCATAAAGACGCCGGGATTGGTCGAGGTACCGCCGCTCTTGACTCCCTGGCGAATGTAGCCCCAGCGAAAATCGTTGATCAGATTGTGCGAGATGAGCGAGGTGAGTCCGACAGTGACACCCTTGCTGTCGTCAAGCTGGGTCGTCGCCGGTCCCTGGTCGGGGAATTGCGGCTGTCCTGGTATTTTTGAAATTTTGCGTCTGACCGCGGACAAAGAGAGATTCCGAACCGCTCGACGTGAGGTGGTAATCGATCCGGGCGAGGTAGGTGTTGTAGCCGGCGTGAGTGGGCGGCCCAAAGCGAAAGCCGAGCGTGTTCACGCCATCTCCCGCATTTTGATTGGGCTTTTGGTACTGCCCGAGAAGGCTCAGGATCGCCGGATTGACGCCGATGTGAAGAGGGTCCATCCCTTTAATATCGGATTGCGTGAGCGCAAAGTAGCCTGCCGGCGGAGTCACTCCGTCGGCGTTAGGAACTCCGCCCTGACACTGGGGGTCAGTCGTGTCCGCGCATAAGTAGACCAGGTCGCCAGCCCGTAGACTCGCGCTCGGGACGAGCCGCAAGGCGCTGCTGCCCTCGGCGTCGCGACGCCCTTCGTAGTTGGCGAAGAAAAATGCCCGGTTCTTGATGATCGGCCCGCCCGCCGTAGCGCCGAACACATTGCGCAGAAGTTCCGGCGCCTTATTGGGAGTGCCACCGGTTAATTGGGAGTTTTTCAAGAACGGGTCGTTGGCGGAAAACACGGTATTGCGGTTGTACTCGTAGGCCGAGCCGTGAAAACTGTTGGTGCCACTCTTGGTCACGAGCGAGACCTGAGCGCCGCTGGAATAGCCGGAGTCGGCATTGGAATTGGCCGTGGTGACCCGGAGTTCCTCGACCGAGTCGGGCGGAACGTTCAGGGTGCTGGTGAAAGCAAAACCATTATTCTGGTCGTTGACCCCAATGCCGTCGAGGGTGACATTGGATTGATCGCTGCGCACGCCATTCACGGCGCCGCTGCGGGTATCGGTGCTCTGCAAGTCCTGGCTCTGAATCCCCATGTACGACACACCGGGCTGCAGGCTCAGCAAATAACCGACGTTGCGGTCGGCGATGGGCAATTCGGAAATCTGATCCTGCTCAAGGACGTTGCCGAGGGTCGCGTCGGTGCGATTGATGAGGGGAGCTTCGCCTTCGACTGTGACCGACTGCGCCACGCCGGCAACTTGCAGGCGAATGGGTATGGTGGAAGGGGTTTTGACCACGAGCGTGACGTTGGAGGCGAGGAAAGGAGCGAAACCCTGCGCCGCGGCCTCCAACTTGTAGGTGCCGGGAGGCACATCGACGAACTGGTAGAGCCCAGCGTTGTTGCTTGTGGTGGTGCGCTTGAAGCCGGTAGAGGCTTCGCTCAAGGTGACGGTGGCGTTGGGAACGCTGGCGCCCGACGGGTCCGTAACGTTGCCATTGAGTTGGCT
>CAWFVB010000038.1:0-37072 GCA_963819145.1 uncultured Acidobacteriaceae bacterium | reverse complement strand
ACCACTCGAAACTGATTCTCACTAGGGCAGCCCAATGCGGCGCACGAGTTTTTCAAATCGCGGATCGGATCGGATATTGTCCCACGTCGGGTCTACTCGGATAGTGGTCACAAAACCCGAACGCTCATCGATCGCCTTGCTGAGCCACGCAAGAGCCTGATTCTTGTCACCAAGAAACGAGTAACCTGCGGCAACCCTAAAAGGATCGTAATTTCCAGCGGAAGAGTCTTGTCCAATCTGAATCATCGTTCGCAGCGCCGCTTGGAAACCCCCACGTTTGTAGCTCTCCCCTATTGTGCTCGCTTGTTGCGCCCTGCCTTCCAATTTGAATTGTTGCTGTAATTCTGCAACCGCTTCGCCATACATCGATTTTGCGACGTACACGTGAAAGAGGTTAAAGTGGGCAATTGGGGAGTTCGGGCTGATCTCTAACGACTTTTGCCACTGTTCTAAGGACTTGTCGTAGTCTCGCTGAAAATAATAAGTCACACCCAGTAGATTGATAGGGCCTATCGAGAGGGGGTCTAGTTCGTGGGCAAGTGCCAATTCTCGAACCGAATCATTAAATCTGCCGATTTGAGCTAAATAAGCTCCATAAGACATATGGGCTTCAGAGAGGTTGGGATTCAGTTCAATAGCACGCAGCCACTCTGGCTCAGCGGCTGCAAAGTTCCACGTGCTAGATAATGCGTCCCCGAAAGCCACATGGGCTTCGGCCAAAGTGTCATCCAGATCAATTGCTCGCTTTGCTGCCGCGATGGCCTTTGGGTTTGCCTCCTCGGCGGGTAAGTAGTGAAATGCTCCCAGCAGCGAATATGTCCCCGCCAGTTCGGCATATGCCGCAGCATAGGTCGAGTCTTTATCAATGGCCTGTTGGAAAAGGCTAATGGCATCCTTGAGGCTGTCTATCGTCAATTTATCCGCGGAGTGGCGGCCTCTGACGTACAGGGCGTAGGCTTCTGGATTCTGTGTTCCCTGCTTGAGCAATCTCTGCTGCTGCTCGCTGGACAGCCTGAGCCGGAGCTTTTCCGTGATTGTTCGCGCCAGTTCTGCCTGAAGCGGCAGGATGTCGGAGACTTTCCGGCGGTATTCCTCTCCCCAGACGTGGCTGTTGTCGCTCGCCCTGACCAGTTCCGCGCTCAAGAAGAGATTGTCGCCCTGCTCTACTAGCCTTCCCGTGAGCACACCTTTGACTCTGAGTTCTCGTCCGACGACTTGGGGATCAATTTCACGACCCTTGTAGTGGAAAACAGAACTCCGCGACATCACCTTGAGATTGGGAATCTGCGAAAGACTATCGATGAGGCTATCGGTAATGCCATCGCCGAGGAACTGTGCATTCTGATCGCTGCTGTTGGCGACGACTGGCAAGACTGCCACCGAATCAATGGCGCTGTCTTTGCCTGCGTGCTGCTTAGAATAAAAAACAACCGCGCCGATCACCAACGCAACAAGTACACAAGAAACGGCACCGCTGATGACAACCTTGCCACGCCACCACGGTGTTTTCGTCGCTTCGAACTCGGTACCACGGATCGTCGCAGTTTTCCCCGTTTCAGTATCCCGCTTCAGCCGCGTTAGATCGCTCCTCATCTCGGAGGCGTGCTGATAGCGCAGGTTTCTGTCCTTTTCCAAAGACTTTTTGATGATGTCTTCCAGCTTGGGAGGAGTGTCGGGATTTAGGCGAATGGCAGGCGTCGGCGTCCCATCTAGAATGGCTTTGAAAATCACCCCCGACGTGTCGCCCCGAAACGGCAAGGTGCCCGTACACATCTCGTACAGAACTGCACCGAACGAGAACAGGTCGGTGCGGGCATCGAGTTCCTTCCCTCGCACTTGCTCAGGCGACATATACGCAATGGTGCCCAGCGTCGAACCGGGACTAGTAAGGTTCTCCGATGATCCGATGGTCGAGTCGCTCAACGCAACGCTCTCCGGTTTCAGCGATACTTTCGCGAGTCCGAAATCGAGAATCTTCGCTTGACCCCGATTTGTGACGAAGATGTTCGCGGGCTTGATGTCCCGATGGACGATGCCCTTCGAATGTGCAGCGTCGAGAGCGTCGGCGATCTGGATTCCGAGATCGAGAACCGTTTCGATCTCCAGCGGCTTGCCCGCGATCAGGTGCCGTAAGGTCTGCCCCTCCAGCAGTTCCATGGCGATGAAAGTTCGCCCACCGTCTTCGTCGATTTCATAGATCGTGCATATGTTCGGGTGATTCAGGGAGGACGCGGCCTTGGCCTCCCTCTGGAAACGGCTGAGGGCTTGTGCGTCGTGGGCGAGTTCGTCGGGCAGGAACTTCAGGGCTACGTGGCGGCCGAGCTTCAGGTCTTCCGCCTCGTACACCACGCCCATGCCCCCGCCGCCGATCCTGCTCAGGATGCGGTAATGGGACACCGTCTGCCCCACGGGTTGGGAGGGCGTGGACACTGGCGAGAATGTTACGGGGCATGAAGGGGAAGGTCAACGTAGGGCCGCTGCAGTTCAGTGGTGCGAGCGGATCATGAAGAAGGTTGATGGCGTGTTTCCGAAGTAGACCGAAGTTCTGGGCCCATCCGGTCCCCTAAGTCGGAGCCACAGCAGGTGCCAGTCACGCCGTGAGCATCCCCGATTACATTTCTCCAATTGTCGGTTGAAAACGATATAAAGAAAAGACGATTCGATAATCAGACAT
This sequence comes from uncultured Acidobacteriaceae bacterium, assembly GCA_963819145.1. GTDB lineage: Bacteria > Acidobacteriota > Terriglobia > Terriglobales > Acidobacteriaceae > Sulfotelmatobacter. The sequence continues at coordinate 34,398 of CAWFVB010000038.1, read as the reverse complement.
GAAGCGACAGTAGGCGCCGTGGGAGTGATGAGCGCGAAAGTTTCGACCCTCGTTATATTAGTTGCTGGCGTGTCCGAAGCGTTTGGCCAGCCCGACTCCTTCTCTACGTGTCGACGACCCGGGCCCAGCCTCGATGTTGGCCTCAAGGGCATCCCCCGCACCCCCAGAGTGGGCAGTTGTGCCGCCGACATGGAGCCCGAGCGACTCGAGAAAGCTCCCCGCCTTGCGATCAGAAGTGAGCAGCGAGCGGACTTCCTCCAGCAGTTCGGAGTCGCCGCCGCACTGCTGGCGCAGAAACTCCTCCTGCCGCTCGGCCGACACTTGCAGCGCCGCCTGCAGCAGATCACCCACACGTTTCCAGCGTTCAGCATCCATCGGAACTTCCACCACTTGTCTCGCGGTGCCACATTAGTGGGCTGATGTCTTGGGAAGAATACTAACTTGACCTGACAACTTCGCGTACTCGGACTTGGCCCGCTTCAGGACGGGGACCTCGGGATCGGCGTCTTTCCAGAGCGTGAGAAAGTCCTTGTACGCGGCGAGAGCCCGGACGCGGGCAGCATCGGCATCCGCTCCCTGCGAAGTTCGCGCCTGCAACGCATTCGCGCGAGCCACGCCCAGATGCGCTAACGCTCCCAAAACATAATTCATCACGCAACCAGGATGATCCAACAACTTCTGAAACTCCGAGGCAGCCCGATCGGCTTGCCCAAGCTGCAAGTACGCCTCGCCTCGCACATAGACCGGATAAAGCGTTGCCGGCCCCATTTGCAAGGGCTGGCCCAACTCATAAGGCGCGGTCGCCTGCAGCACGTCGATCGCGTCCGCTCCGCGATTTCGATGGAGCGCTACAGTCGCACGAACCGTCGGAAGCCAATAGAAATTCAGCATGGTGTCGCTGGGATTGGTAACAGCAAGCTCGTGTGCCAGGTTTTCTGCGCGTGTGGTGTCACCCGCTCGAGCCACGGCCAGAGCCACCAATATCTTCACGTCGCATGAGGGAAATAACTTAAGCGCGGCGTCGGCATGCTCCATCGCAGCAACAGAATTGTCGAGCTCGGCATCCCGCAGCGCAGCCCGCGCCAAGTACTTCGCAGCGCTCTCGTTTTCATTCTCGCCCCGCGCGACTGCCGCCGCTCGCTGCGAGAAGTTCCAAGCTTCCTTGCTTCGGCCCGAGTAGACCGCGGTGTCTGCTTGATAATCGAGCATCAGGTGTCCGGCAACTGGCCTACCGGTTGCCCACTCCACAGCCTCCTGCATGCCCGACCGCATTCCCCTCGAGGAAGTCAATCCGATAGAGTGCGGTGCGTCCCGGGAGAGGCTCGAATTTCCGCGCCAACGCATCCTTGATCGTAGCTCTCGCGTCCTGTAAGCGATTCAGCGCCATGTAGGCATAAACGAGGTTGTCGTAGTTGTAGTAGCCATTTCCCGAGAGGTTCTTCTCCTCCAGCAAAGTCTCCAGGGCTTGCGGGTACTGCCCAGTGAAACTGTAATCATTGCCAAGGAAATCGAGGGGGAGCGGGTCTTGGGGATAGGTCTGTGCCCACAGTTGACAGTTCTCATTGGCCTTCAGCAGGTCTCCGCCAACCACCCCGTCATAGTCGCCAATAATGCGATATCGTTCCCTGGCGCTCACCCGGTCCCGCAGCGCATAGGCTCGTTCCAGGCTTTCTTTGGCGCGGGTTGATTCTGCGATATCCGAGTACTCGATTCCAAGTGCAAGATGCGCAATCGCAAAGTTCGGATCGAGTTGAACCGCATGCTCGAAGAATGGAATCGCCGCCAGGTTGCCTTTTTCCTGGCGCGCCTTTCGTCCCATGCTGTAGGCATTCAGCGCTTCCAGCGACGACGTGGTGACCTCTTCCAGCGGTGCGTCATATTTCTGCACTGAGCTGTGCGATTCGCCCAGCTTTTGGCGCAACTTCGTCGCGGCGTCTCCCAGCGCTCTAAGAACCTTCTCCTTTCCATCCGCAGTCACCAGTTCTTGGGCCAATGCATCCCCATTTCGACAGTTGACGGCTTTCAACCCAAGTACGTACTGGTTGCCCAGGCTGGCAATGGATCCTTCAATCGTGGCGGCACTTGCCGTGCGCTGACAAACTTCATTCGCAAGTTGGCTCGTCAGAGGCGCATTTCTGGGCTGAGCCATGAGCGCAAGCGTGTTTCCAATGCGTTCGTCTGAGAGCACGTTCAAGAAAGGCGACTGCTCGAGTTCAGCCGAAAGCCCCTGTCGCAGAGTGTGATCGAATACCGCGTCGCCGGTGGTGTTGGCAAAATCCGCCAGTACGATGGTGTCTTTGTCGGTGAGGCGATGGTTTTGATGCGAACGGTAGTAGAGTCCGGCGGCCACCAGAGCGGCGACCAGGACACCGGCCGCGGAGTAGCCGCCGAGCTTCGCTCGGCCTGGGCGGCCGGGGGCGGCCGTTCCCACATGGCTCGAACTTACCGTCACCACTCGTCCGCTCTCACCGTCGCGCTTCAGTCGTTGCAGGTCGGTGCGAATGTCGGAGGCATGCTGGTAGCGCAGATTCCGATCCTTCTCCAGCGCCTTGTGGATGATCTCTTCCAGCTTGGCCGGGACTTCCCGATTCAACTCTGTCGCCGCCACCGGGTCGCGATTCAGGATCGCGTCGTAGATCGTCGCTTCGCTGTCGCCGCGGAATGGCTGCTGCCCGGTCGCCATCTCGTACAGCACCGCCCCGAAGGAGAATAGATCGGTGCGATTGTCGAGTTCCTTGGCTCGGGCCTGCTCCGGCGACATGTAGGCGACCGTTCCCAGCGCCGCTCCTCCGCCCGTCAGCGGCTCCAGTGTCAGCACCGTCTCTTCTTCGCCGCTTCCGCTCGATGATCCCTTTTTCTGCGGTCCCGTCAGCTTCGCCAGCCCGAAGTCCAGCACCTTGGCGTGTCCGCGTTTGGTCACGAAGATGTTTGCCGGCTTGATGTCGCGGTGCACGATGCCTTCGGCATGCGCCGCCTCCAGCGCGTCGGCAATCTCAATGGCCAGCGGCAACAGCGTTTCCATCTCCAGCGGACGTCCCCCGATCCGCTGCCGCAGCGTCATGCCGTCGAGAAACTCCATGGCGATGAACGCTCGCCCGTCATGCTCGCCGATCTCGTAGATCGTGCAGATGTTCGGGTGATTCAGCGCCGACGCCGCCCGCGCCTCGCGCCGAAAACGTTCCAACGCCAGCGGTTCGCGTGCCGTGTCTTCGGGCAAGAACTTGAGGGCCACCAGTCGCCCGAGAGAAGTGTCCTCAGCTTTGTAGACCACACCCATCCCGCCCGAGCCCAGCGGCCCAAGCACTCGGTAGTGGGAAATGGTTTGACCGGCGATAGAAGATGATGATCCTGACGCGCTCACACCCAGAGTGGGCAACTGCGCCGCGACGTCGGCGACGTGGAGCCCGGGCGATTCCAGAAAACTTCCCGCCTTGCGATGAGAAGTCAGCAGCGACCGGACTTCTTCCAGCAATTCCGAATCGCCGCACTGCTGGCGCAGGAATTCCTCCTGCCGCTCGGCCGGCACTTGCAGCGCCGCCTGCAGCAGATCGTCTACGCGTTTCCAGCGTTCAGAGTCCATCGGAACGTTCACACTCACTAGCGGCGCAATACAGAAGTTCGCCTCAACACAAAAGCTCCCTAGATCGATGCCTCCGCAAACGGACAGCTATCTCGGTCATTCCTCCATTAGCGTGCTTCCCAACATCGGCTTGCCTCCCAGTGAGACATAAAAGCCCCAGACCAGCAGAGCTAGCGGAACCAGCAGGGCGATCATCGCCCGGCCCGCGTACCACCTGCTGAAATCCAAAGGCGGCGCATCACCGAGTAGGTTGATTAAGAGGAAACTGCTGGTCGCGACCAGACCAATCCTTCTCAAGATGAATAATGCGACTCCGTAAAACAGAACTACGCGGGACGCGCCGATCGGATCGCTGGGCGCGTCGATCACAATCATAATGATGCCGGTCACGACCAGCCCCAACCAGCGTCGCCGCAGCAAGCCGGTCATAAATGACAGAAGTGTCAACATGACGAGAGCGAACATCCAACTCCCTGCGGGAAAAGAGAAGGAATACCCGACGGACGAAAAAAGACCCAGTCCGAACGCATACGCGACATTGTGCGTCCTCGATGTACCGGTCAGGACATTGACTGCCTCCCATGCAGCCAGAACAGCGGATCCTGCGAAGGCCCCCAACAAAACATCCCGTCCCAGGAGAGGATCTCGGAACCTACCAGCCACAAGCCGTTGCCACGAAACCATCAGTTCGGGCCACATGCGCCGCGCGTAGGGTTCCACCGCCATATATCCGATCCAACAGAACAAAGCGATAAAGAGCGGATATCCAAGGAAGAAGAACTGCGACATGATGTAGCTCGGCTCAGGTACAAAATGTCCGTTCGAAAGCATGGTTACACCAAAAAGGAGAGCGGCAAGACCGGACGCGCGCAGCCCGCCGTTTGCGTCCCCGCGGCCACGCCGTATGTTTCTAAGCGCGAAAAATCCTCCGACCAGTAGGTAACTGGAGATCAATAACACTGCGAGGACCGAAATAATCTTTGCGCCGACTCCTGGCACGCTTGCACTGGGATTGCCGTCCCACGGTGCAATGATTCGGAAGTAAGTTGGGACTCCGTGATATCCGGCGGCCGTAACGTGAAGAAGCAAGTTGGGCTGGTCAGCAAGATGGCCCTCCCAATCTGCCCGGCTATCGAAGGCATCTGGAGGCCTCCACTTCGGTGCTGCTGAAGTAAATTGACGTTCGTCCAATCCGGCTTCGGAAAAAAGCACGGCCCAATTGGGGGCGCGAGCCGGACTTTCTTCCTCAACCCGGGGTGGTACCGCGCGGAAGTAGAGCAGCTTCCCTTGCACGTCAAGCTGCATAGATAGCATTCCGGACGTGTCGTAGGGCGGCTGCCACAACGTCACGTTCGAGTATTCTTGCCTTTGCCGCGGAGTCATCCATACAGGGCTCTGCCGGTACCAGAAGCTAACCATCGACGGCCACGCACGTCCTGCTGACTCACGTTTCCAATCCTGGGCAGGCACATGGTGAGCAACATACTCGCGATAGTCATCCTCGTAATCGAACCAGTACGCTCGATCCACGGCCTCCGGATAGCCCAGCTTCTCAGCAAGTTCCTGGGCCCTGTCCGCGAGGACCTCCGGCGATTTGGTCATGGGGGTTTGCCCCCAGTCTACGAGTCGCGGAGTGAGGAACATGGAAGCTCCGAGGATCATGACGATCGCTCCCACGAGATACGCCCAGGCAACAGCGGGTCTGAGCGCGCCTTCCGGCCCAGCCGCCGCTACCACCTCAGGCGCAGGTGTCTCCCCGGCCGCCAGCGCAGCAGCGAGCGGATCACCGCCAGGTAGCCCCGCGGCTACGCTTAGAGCCGAGCGCGGGCGCTGGGACGGATCGCGATCCAGACAGCGCAGAATCGCCTTTTCGACCGCCGGATCAAAATTCTTAACCACGTTCGACGGCGGCGTTGGATTGGTTTCGCTCTGCTTGCGGTGAAGCTCGGCAAGATCTGCGCCCTCGAAGGCCCTCTTTCCGGTAAATAGTTCGTACAGAACCAGACCGAGAGCGTATACATCGCTCTGCACCGACGGGGCGCCACCGTTGAATAATTCAGGGGCGAGATATCCGGGCGTGCCTGCGGGGCCAGATTGGCGATCCGCCTCGGCCGCAGCGATTGCCAGGCCGAAATCCGTGATGCGGGCAAAGCCTTTGCCGTCGATCATTACATTCGAAGGCTTCAGATCACGATGCAGAACTCCGCTGCGATGAGCGGCGGCGAGGCCAGAACACAACTGCTGCGCGATCTCGACGGCTTTGTCGTCGGGCAAGCGTCCGATGCGGCGCAGCAGCGACGCCAGGTCTTCGCCGTCGACAAATTCCATGGAAAGAAAGAGCAGGCCGTCGCTTTCTCCGACGTCATAGACGCGACAAACATTGGGATGGGAAACCTGCCGTGCCATGCGGACTTCGGCGTAGAACTGATCGCGCCAGCTTGCGCTTTTCAAACGCTCCGCGGGAAGGAACTTAAGAGCCACGCGCTGGCCCAACTTGAGGTCGTCGGCGCCGTAGACCTCGCCCATACCGCCGCGGCCGAGCAACGACACCACGCGATAGCGATCCGCGACCATGCTGCCGGGAGCGAAGCCGCGCCCTTGCGATGGGCTGGGAAAAGGAGTGTTCGCTGCGGGGCCGCCTTCGGCCACTTCCGATGAAATTGACATAGTTGGAGACGCATTGAGCACGGCACCGCAGCGTTGGCACCGCTCCGCGGGTTCGACATTCTGGGCCCCACACGAAAGGCAGCGCGTGAAGGCCAGAGGCGGCAGGTCGATTGGGTGTTCGAGAAAGCTTCCCGCTTTGCGATGAGAAGTGAGCAGCGACCGGACTTCTTCCAGCAGTTCCGGATCGCCCCCGCACTGCTGGCGCAGGAACTCCTCCTGCCGCCCGGCCGGCACTTGCAGCGCCGTCTGCAGCAGTTCGTCTATGCGTTTCCAGCGTTCAGCGTCCATGCGTAGGCACTTCAACTCGCGAGCCGTAACCCTGTCTCAAGCCGCATCTTCAGAAATTCTCCAGAAGAATCGCGTTCGTTTCTTCCGTTTGCTCTGTGTAGGCAAGGAAGCGACCGTCCGGGGAGGGCAGCAGGGAGTTGTAGTAAGGAACTGGTCCCTTGCTCGCGATGATCTTTGATTTTCCCGAGAGATCCAGCCGCATAATGAAGTAGTCACTGGTCCCTCTTTGTCCAGATGCGTAGAGGGCACGAGCGTCGGACGACCAGGCAATAAACAGGAGAACCACCTCGTGCGGAAGGATCAGGTCTCGTTGTGTGTGCTTCTTCAAGTCAACAAGCCGTACCTTCCCTTCCAGTCCGATCGAACCGGCAACCGCGACTTGAGTTCCATCGGCGGAGAGATCCCACCTCATCCAATCTCCGGGTGCGCCAATTGTCGTGCGTGCCAGTTCGCGTCTTTGTCCCTTCAGAGGGTCCAGTTCGTAGAAGACCAGGTCGTCCTTTTCGCTGCGCCCAATGATGCAGGGAGGACTGGAAGCAGCAGCGCAGCGGACCTCGGCGCTTAACTCTCCGGGTGCAGTTTCCAGAACAAACTCGCCAAATCCTCCCGATACCGGCGCCCTCATCACCTTTTGGGTTATAGTGGCAGGCGAACCCGCCGCGTGGGGCTCCGTAAAGTAGAGGATCCACTTTCCGTCCGGAGTGATTCTGCCACCTTCCTGATCCTCGGAACCAGGGAACAGCGGCTGCGAAATATCCTCACTCACGGACTGGCGATACATCTGGTCTCGGCCCGTTCGATTGGACGAAACCAGCAACGCCTCACCGTGCGGATACCATTGAACTGCGTAGTTATCGCCCTTGAAAGTGACTCGTCGGGGTTTCTCGAGGCGTCTTCCACCGTCGCTGAGTTCGGCGACAAATATTTCCGAGTGACCCTGCGACCTGAGTGCCACAAGGTGTTTGCCATCATTACTTACATCTGCGCCCGCCCACCAAAAGCCGTCCGAATGAGTCAGCTGCTGGGGCTCGCCCGAGCGGATGCCGGTATCGGGGTCGGCCCTTACCTGCCATAGGTTTACACTACTCCCCGATCCGTCCGCCCGGCTGAAAATCAGTCTGCCGTCGGAGGTCCAAGCCAGGTCAGGAGACTGGTTACTGAACAGTTGGTCTTTGAAAACAGGGACAGGATTGCTCCCATCCGGGGCAATGGACGTAATCGAACCTCCCGGATGAGCGGGATCAAACAGGTCGTACACCAGTCTTCGCCCTGTAGGGGACCACTCCAGGTCTCCGGCGTAACCCGATTTGATGGTCACGATTTTTTGGGGATGATCTCCATTACTGCCCATTACCCAGATGCCACCCGACGCCAAAAAAGCGACGGACGAACCGTCGGGAGATGGGCGCCCAGCTCCGCTCTGGGTCCGCAGTTTCTGCGGACCGCCACCCAGCAGGGACACAACCCACAACACCGCGCCGTCTGGTTCCTCGGGTCGCGACTGCAACAAAAGCTTTTCTCCATCGGGGAACCAGCGCACTTGCCAAATTCGCGAACCCAAGTCGGCGGGGAGGGAGACGTCGTGTTCCTCACCAGTGTCGACCCTTCTTACATGTAACCCTTTGCTGTCTGTATAGGAGAGGTAGCGACCGTCGGGCGAAAGCGCGCAAGCCGTGACGGGCGAGTCGCTAGAATTATAGGTAAGCTGACGCTCTACCAAGGGCAATCTCTGCCAGGGCTGCTGGCCGCTGAACCACTTGTAGGAAAAGATCAGGACAGCCAGGAGCGGCAACGCGGCTGAAACGGCCCATATCCACCGGTGCGATCTAACCTTGGGCGATACCGTTGCGGTACCGGAAACGCCTGACCCCGAAGTTGTGTCGCGGGTCAAGCGGCGCAAGTCCGTGCGGATGTCAGCGGCATGCTGATAGCGCAGGTTGCGGTCTTTCTCCAGCGCCTTGTTGATGATGTCTTCCAACTTCGCGGGAACTTCCCGGTTCAGTTCCGCTGGCGAGACCGGGTCGCGATTCAGGATCGCATCGTAGATCGTCGCTTCGCTCTCGCCACGGAACGGCTGCTGTCCCGTCGCCATCTCATACAGCACCGCTCCGAACGAAAACAGATCGGTGCGGTTGTCGAGTTCTTTCGCTCGCGCCTGCTCCGGCGACATGTAGGCCACCGTCCCCAGAGCCGCTCCTCCGCCCGTCAGCGGTTCCAGCGTCAGAGCCGTTTCTTCTTCGCCGCTTCCACTCGATGATCCCTTCTTCTGCGGCCCCGTCAGCTTCGCTAGCCCAAAGTCCAGCACCTTGGCATGCCCGCGTTTTGTCACAAAGATGTTCGCTGGCTTGATGTCGCGGTGCACGATGCCTTCGGCATGCGCCGCCTCCAGCGCGTCGGCAATCTCGATGGCCAGAGGCAGCAGAGTTTCCATCTCCAGCGGACGTCCCCCGATGCGCTGGCGCAGCGTCTGGCCATCCAGAAACTCCATGGCGATGAAGGAGCGCCCTTCATGCTCGCCAATCTCGTAAATCGTGCAGATGTTGGGATGGTTCAGCGCCGACGCCGCCCGCGCCTCCCGCCGAAAGCGCTCCAGTGCCAACGGCTCGCGCGCGGTGTCTTCGGGAAGAAACTTCAGCGCAGCCAACCGGCCGAGCAAAGTGTCTTCCGCCTTGTAGACCACGCCCATGCCGCCCTTGCCCAGCGACTCCAGCACGCGATAGTGAGAGATGGTTTGGCCGGTGATGGAAGGTGATCCCGACTGGGTCACGCCGAGGGTAGGAAGTTGCGCGGCGACGGCGGCGACATGGATGCCCGGCGACTCCAGAAAGCTTCCCGCCTTCCGATGAGAAGTCAGCAGCGACCGGACTTCCTCCAGCAGTGCGGAATCGTTCCCGCATTGCTGGCGCAGGAATTCCTCCTGCCGTTCGGCCCGCACTTGCAGTGCCGCCTGCAGCAGATCATCAACCCGTTTCCAGCGTTCAGAGTCCATGTGAGGCCACTTCATCTCGCGGGCCGTGACCGAGCGTCCCGTGGCATCGCTCAGAAGTTTTCTAGAAGAAACGCATTGCTATCTATACTTTGCTGCATGTATGCCAAGAAGCGTCCGTCAGGGGAAGGTACGAGTTGGATGTAGTATGCAACCGGTTTGCGGGCTAGGACCTTCATATTTCCCGCGAGATCCAAGTGTACGATAAAGAATTCTTCGTTCCCCCTTTGTCCGCCCCCGTAGAAGGCGCGTCCGTCTGCTGACCAGGAAATGGACAGGAAAATGACCTTGGGCGGAAGACTCAGGTCTCGCTGCGTGTGATGTTTCAAATCAACGAGACGCACGTCTGTGAGGCCAACCGATCCACTCACGGCGATCTGAGTGCCGTCTGGAGAGAGATCCCACGACATCCAGGCTCCGGGCGCACCCACGGTGGTGCGGCCTAGTTCACTTCCTTGCCCTTTAAGAGGATCCAATTGATAGAAGACCAGATCATCCTTCTCCGTGCGCCCGATGATGCACATCTTTCCAGTATTGGTACACCGGACCTGGAGGCTTAGCTCACCGGGGTTGGCTTCCAGCACCATCTCACCGAATCCTCCGGACGCCGGCGCCCGCATCAGTTTCGGCTTCGCCGTGGCTGACGCCCCATGGGGAATTGTTATGTAGAGAATCCATGCTCCGTCGGGAGTAAGTCTGGCGTCCATCTGGTCCTCGGCGCCGGTGATCAGCGCTTGCGACGCGCCCTCGCCCAGAGGCTGGCGGTACAACCGGTATCGGCCGGTTCGATTGGAAACGATCAGCAATGCCTTGCGGTCCGCGTACCATTGAATGGGGAAATTATCGCCATCGTTGGAAGTCACCCGCAGAAGTTTCTCCAGGCTGGTTCCGCCATCCTTGAGTTCGCCGACGAATACCTCACGGCGATTTTTCGTCTTGAGAGCCAGAAGATGTTTGCCGTCCTGGGTCTGGATTGGCATCAGCCAGCCGTTCGTGTGAGTCAATTGCCTGAGGTCGCCAGAGCGGACGCCAGTATCAGGGTCCAGGTGGATCTCCCATAGATCCGAGGTACTCTGACTTGCGGATTCCCAGCGGCTGAAAATGAGCCTTCCGTCGGCGGTCCAGGAAAGAATAGGAGCCTGGTCATTCGCGAGTGGGTCGTTCAAAGCAGCTACAGGACGACTCCCATCCGGAGCAATGGAGGCAATCGACAGTCCAATAGCCTGACTGAAATCGTACAGGCTGTACACGAGCCGCCGCCCCGTAGGGGACCACTCCAGGTCGGGGAAGTAACCGGACTTGATGCTCATGATCTTCTGAGGATGGTCTCCGCTGCTGCTCATGACCCAGATGGCATCGCCAGCCAGAAAAGCAATGGAGGCGCCATCAGGAGAGGGACGCCCCCTGGCACTGTGGCTCCTTAGTTTTTGCGGGCCTCCCAGAAGGGAAACAACCCACAAATCATGCACACTCGACTCAAGCAGAAGTCTCTCCCCATTGGGAAACCAGCGCATGTCGTAGATACTGGTACGCAACTCGTCAGGTAGAGGGAGGTCGTGCTCCTCGACAGGCTCCATGCTTCGCACGTGCAGCCCTTTGGTGTCCGCGTAAGCGAAGTAGTGGGAGTCGGGCGACAGAGCGCAAGCCATGACTGGCGCGTCGCTGGCATTGTAGGTGAGTTGGTGCTCTACGATAGGCAAGCGTGGCGGCGCCTGCCGGGCGAACCATTTATATGCAAAGAATAACACCACTAGGACGGGCGCCAGAGCGGTCAGGGCCCATATCCAACGGCGAGGCTTTACCTTGGGCGCCGCTGTTGCCGCCGACACCGCAGACCCCGAAGCGGTGTCGCGGGTCAAGCGGCGGAGATCGGCCCGCATGTCGGCAGCATGCTGATACCGAAGGTCGCGATCTTTCTCGAGCGCCTTGCGGATGATTTCTTCCAGCTTCGCTGGTACTTCCCTGTTTAGCGTTGCCGGCGGCGCCGGATCTTGATTCAGGATCGCCTCGTAGATCGTTGCCTCGCTCTCGCCGCGAAACGGCTGCTTCCCGGTCGCCATTTCGTACAGCACCGCTCCGAACGAGAACAGATCGGTGCGGTTGTCGAGTTCCTTGGCCCGCGCCTGCTCCGGAGACATGTAGGCTACCGTCCCCAGCGCCGCTCCTCCACCCGTCAGCGGCTTGAGCGTCAATGCCGTCTCTTCTTCGCCGCTTCCGCTCGATGATCCCTTTTTCCGCGGTCCCGTCAGTTTCGCCAATCCGAAGTCCAGCACCTTGGCGTGGCCGCGTTGCGTCACAAAGATGTTCGCTGGCTTGATGTCGCGATGCACGATGCCTTCGGCATGCGCTGCCTCGAGCGCATCGGCAATCTCGATCGCGAGCGGCAGTAGTGTCTCCATCTCCAGCGGACGTCCCCCGATCCGCTGGCGCAGCGTCATGCCATCCAGAAACTCCATGGCGATGAACGCTCGCCCGTCATGCTCGCCGATCTCGTAGATCGTGCAGATGTTGGGATGATTCAACGCCGACGCTGCCCGGGCCTCGCGTCGGAAGCGTTCGAGGGAGGCTGGTTCCTGCGCCGTATCTTCGGGAAGAAACTTCAACGCCGCGAACCGACCGAGCAAAGTGTCTTCCGCCTTGTAGACGACGCCCATCCCGCCCGAGCCCAGCGGCCCCAGCACGCGGTAGTGAGAAATGGTTTGACCTGCGATCAGGGCGCCGGAGGACGGAGTCACGCCCAGAGTAGGCAGTTGCGCCGCGACTTCGGCCACGTGGAGCCCGGGCGATTCCAGGAAGCTTCCCGCCTTGCGATCAGAAGTCAGCAGCGACCGGACGTCTTCCAGCAGTTCGGAATCGCCCCCGCACTGCTGGCGCAGAAATTCCTCCTGCCGTTCGGCGGGCATCTGCAGCGCCGCCTGCAGCAGATCATCCACCCGTTTCCAGCGTTCAGCGTCCATCAGAAGATCCACGGCTCATTTCGCGGTGCAGCCAGGCTCGTGCTGTGCTCCAGTCGCGCGCCACCGTGACCGCCGACACTTTGAGCACCTCCGCCGTCTCGTCGAAGTTCAATCCGCCGAAGAAGCGCAACTCCACGACCTGCGCCTTGCGCGGATCGATTTTCGCCAGCGTCTTTAGGGCGTCATCGAGAGCCACAACGTCCACATCCCGGCCCTTGCCCGGCTCCAACAGCCCAGTGTCGTCTAACGATAGTGTCTCGGCAGCCCCTCCGCGTTTCCCGGCACGGTGGCGGCGGGCATAGTCGACAAGGATCTGCCGCATCTGTTGGGCGGCGATGGCAAAGAAATGCGAACGGCCTTCCCACTGCGGAGCATTCAGTCCCACCAGGCGGAGATACGCCTCATTCACCAGGGCGGCGCTCTGCAAAGTGTGGTCGGGACGTTCCTTGCGCAGTTGAAAGTGGGCCAGACGCTGCAGTTCCTTGTAGACCACGGGCAGCAGGGCGTCCAGAGCCTTGCGGTCGCCACCCCGCCAGCCCTGTAACAGGTGCGTGATCTCTCCTGCCGATTCGTGCCCCACGAAGCTACCTTTGGGACGGAAGCGCTTTGGGAACTTAGAGTAGGCGCGGCGGTTTCGGATGTCAACTGGAAATGGTTGAAAAATCGGCTACTTAGGGGTGTTTCCTTACGGTCAGAAAATATTTTGAGCGCCGATGATAGGTTTTGCTGCCGACTTTGCGCTGTTACAGACAGAAGGGCAGAACGCGAAGGAGAACGGTTATGAAGCTCAAAACGAAGATCCGGGCAGGCAAGATCAGACCCAACCACAACGTCACAGTTCATGGAACCACAGCCTCTTCCTTCTCCACTGGCAGGATCGCGGCGCAAGCCGCTGAGACATCTGTGGTCGCAACTCTGGCGGCTTCTACGAATGGGCGGTAGTTGTAATTCTGCGGGCGGCTGCCCAGTAGCGGATGCCGCTAGCGAGGCACAAGGCTTTGGTCAGTGATTATCGCTACACCGGGGGACAGAGCTTCAAGCGGTCGTTGCGAGGAAAGGAGAATCTTATGAAACTGCAGACTCGAATCAAGGCTGGACGTCCCAACCCGAACCACAACACGATCGTTCGCTAACCCTCTTGGGGCATGCACCGATCCCGCGAAGAGAGGTCATGCCCCGAAAGTTTCAAACGTCCGAACGCGAAGGAGAATCGTAATGAAACTCAAGACCAAAATCAAGGCAGGAAAGCTCTCCGCCAACCACAACCCCATCGTTCGTTAACGGTCGTTTGGGGGATGTACGAGGTGAGGCATACCCAGAGCAACAGAAAATTGAACGAAAGGAGAATCGTATGAAACTCAAAACCAAAATCAAGGCAGGAAAGCTCGCCACCAACCACAACCCCATCGTCCGTTAATTGGCTTGTCGGTGCGCATGTTCCGTCAGCGCCACCGCCAGCATAACTACCCGCGACACGATCGTCGCGGGTCACCTTTTTGGAGAATCAAATGGCAACCACCGCTTTTGCCCGAACCTTCGCCCGATTGCTGTCGGACCGCGGGGGCTTGACTCGCTCGCTGCTGGGTGTCGGCTTGCTGGTGCTGGGTGGTTGGTGCGTCTGGGCCGCTCGCTCGCGCGTGACCTTGTACGAAGTTTCGTCCGAAGCTCGGGTCGAATTGGATGCGGCCGCCTATCCTATTCAGTCTCCGCTGCTCGGCCGCGTGGTCGAAGCCCATCTGCGGGTCGGTCAGGCCGTGCAACGCGGGGACGTGCTGGTTGAGGTCGATGCCGCTCCCGAGCAGTTGCAGATGCGCCAGGAAAATGTTCATGCGCAAGGACTGGAGTTGGAGGTAACCCGCTTGCGCTCGCAGGTGGCGGCAGAGCAAAGCGCTCGCGCGGAAGAACAAAGGACCGCACGGCTCAGCCTTGAGGAAGCAGATGGACGGGTGCGTGAGGCCGAAGCTGCCTCGAAGTATGCCGACGCAGAGTTGGCCCGCGAACAGAAGATGAAAGAGGCGGGCCTGGTCCCACCGCGCGATCTGGAAAGAATCGACGCCGATGCGCGCCGCTTGCGCGCTGTATTTGAAAATACCGAAACTGCCGCCCGGCGTCTGCCCCAGGAACAAGCTACGCGCGACCGAGAGCGTGATGTACGCATCCAGCGCTTGTACTCCGAAATCTCGACGTTGGAAGAGCAGCGCAACACGGTGAATGCCGGGGTTCAGGGTTTGAAGTACGAAGTCGAACGCCGGCAAATCCGCGCGCCGATCGACGGGCGCATCGGCGAATGCATGACTCTCCGGCCCGGGTCCGTCGTAGAAGAGGCAGAGAGTCTGGCCTCGATCGTCCCTTCGGGCCAGTTGCGCGTAGTGGCGCAGTTTCCCGCCGAGGCTGCGCTGGGCCGCGTCCAGACAGGACAGTCAGCTACGTTGAGGCTTGATGGCTATCCCTGGGCCGAGTTTGGTTCGGTCTCCGCCACGGTTGCGCGCACCGCCCAGGAAATCCGCGATGGCAAAGTGCGCGTCGAACTGACGATCAATCCCAGCGCAAGTTTTCGCGGACGCCTCGAACACGGAATGCCGGGAACCATCGAGGTCGCGGTTGAGCATGTGACTCCGCTGGCGCTGGTAATGCGCACCACCGGCCAGTGGATGACGAGGCGCCCATGAAACGCTTTCTGGTTCCAGAAGTGATTCAAAGCTCGGTAATGGACTGCGGTCCGGCTTCATTGAAAGCCCTGTTCGGCGGCTTCGGACTTTATCTGTCCTACGGCCGGTTGCGCGAAGCCTGCCAGACGGATGTGGATGGAACCTCGATCGACACGCTGGAAACCATGGCCCAAGCGCTGGGCCTCGACGCCGCGCAGGTTGTCATACCCGCGGACCTGGTGTTGCTCCCGACGTCGGCATGTTTGCCGGCCATTGTGGTCATGCGCCTCGCCGGAGGCGCGACCCACTTTGTCGTGTTGTGGAGCGTGCATGGTCCGCTGGTGCAAATCATGGATCCGGGAGCGGGCCGCATCTGGATGCACCGCCGGAGATTTCTGGACTCGCTCTACATCCACGAGCAAATGGTTACGCGCGAGATGTGGGAGGAATGGTCGCAAAGCGA
Source organism: uncultured Acidobacteriaceae bacterium (assembly GCA_963819145.1). Classification (GTDB taxonomy): domain Bacteria; phylum Acidobacteriota; class Terriglobia; order Terriglobales; family Acidobacteriaceae; genus Sulfotelmatobacter. The sequence goes on along the minus strand of CAWFVB010000038.1, from coordinate 18,809 downwards.
CGTCTTTTCCGCCGGCTTAGAAAACCGGATGCGTGCTCTCGGAGTCGAGCCGCATCCGTGGAACGAACGCATGGGTAAGGATCGGGCGCATTTGGACGCCTCCCTGCGGCTAGCTCAGACTCTTTGCGATGCAGGCAAGTTGAGGCCCGGCACGGAAGCGGAACAATTTCTCAGCTTGTGCGCACAAAACCCCGAGCAGATTCCACCCGAGTTCTGGACCGTTCGCAAGACGACGGACGATGATGAAGCAACTGCTGATGCGTGGCGCCGTTCTGGTGGTTGCCGCGGGCAAGCGGGAGGAAGCTTCCACCGAGCCGTTGCCGCAATCCCTCGAAGCCGTGCGCAATGAACCACCGACCCGGGTTTGGCTTCCCGTGTGGGAGGCGGTTCGGGAAAGTGGTTGGCTCTCCACCGGCCTGATTGTTTTGGCTCTGCTGGCTTCCGCTGCGGGAACGGTATTCGAGCCTCTGCTGTTTCGTGGATTCTTTGACCTGGCCCGGCACTTGAGGCTGACCGGTCAGCGCATCGGCGCGATCACCGCCATGATTTGTTTCCTCGGTGCGCTGCTGGCGCTGGAATGGCCCGCGGTGACCGGTCTTCTGCGCCTCGGCCGCCATCTGGAAATGCGGCTGCGCACGCGCATCCTGATGAAGATTCCCCGGCTGCATGACCGCCATTTTCAATCTCGCTTGATTTCGGATATGGCGTTCCGCGCGCACACGCTGCAACTGCTGCGCCACTTGCCGGAATTCGCCGGGCTTTTTGTGCGCTTGACCGCCAGCCTGATCTTCGCTGCGGCGGGTATCGCCTGGTTTTATCCTGGCGCGGCGCTGCCTGCGGTGCTGGCGGTGATCGTTGCTGTGGGAGTTCCTCTTCTGTTTCAGCCCGCCCTGGCAAGTCGGGACTTGCGTTTTCGCGAGTTCAGCGGCGCCCTGAGCCGCTTCTATCTGGATGCACTCCTCGGGTTGCGACCGATCCAGGCACACGGCGCCGCCCGGACGCTTCGCACTCTGCATTCTGAACAGCTAGGACAGTGGGCGGAAGCCGGACTGCGACTGCAGTCGGTATTCGTGCGCGCCGAGGTGCTCCAGATGGCGGTGACGTATGTGCCCGTCATCGCGCTGGTTTACCGGGAAGCTTTGCGCACTTCCTCTCCCGCTGGATTGCTGTTGCTTGCGTATTGGGCAGTTTCCATTCCCACCCTCGGCCAGGAGTTGGCGTCGATCGCCTGGGACATGCCTGCCCTGCGCAACACGCTGTGGCGCCTTCTGGAGCCTCTCGGCGCGCCCGAAGAGGAGGTTCCGCAAGTTGCGCCTGCGGCGGCGAAGACCTGTGGCGTCGGTTTGGAAATCGAGAAGGTAACGGTAGTCGCAGGCGGTCACGTCATTCTGGAGGATGTAGACCTCAGCGTCGCGCCCGGAGAGCACATCGCAGTAGTTGGCTTATCCGGCGCAGGAAAATCTTCTCTGGCCAGTCTGCTGCTCGGATGGCACAAACCGCAGTCGGGCAGCGTGACGGTGGATGGAGCGCCACTCGACGCAGAACGACTGGCACAACTGCGGCGCCACACCGCATGGATCGCTCCTGAGGTTCACCTGTTTCAAGCGAGCCTCCTGGACAACCTCAACTATGGCAATGGATCCGATTCGACCGGGCGAGTGGGCCTGGCGATTCAAGGCACGGACCTGCTGAGCGTGTTGGAACGCCTGCCCGATGGCTTGCAGACTGCGCTGGGCGAAAGCGGCGCGCTGGTCTCCGGCGGCGAAGGGCAGAATGTTCGGATAGGGCGCGCCATGGCGCGTCCCGATGTTCGCCTGGCAATTCTCGATGAACCCGCGCGCGGTCTGGATCGCGAAGCGCGGCGGAGTTTGCTGGCAAGAGCGCGACAGCACTTCGCCAAGGCAACGATGATCTTCGTTACGCACGATGTTCCTGACACCCTCGACTTCCAGCGCGTTTTGGTGGTCGAGCAGGGACGGATTATCGAACAGGGCTCGCCGCGCGAGTTGTACGAGAAGACAGATTCTCGGTACCGCGCTTTGTGCGATCAGGAGACGATCACTCGCCAGCGCTTATGGTCAGGATCGACTTGGCGGCACTTGAAGATGAGCAGTGGAGTTCTGAGCGAGACGACGGAGGCCCGCGAATGGACAGCCGCTTAGCCGCGTACATTGCGCGTCCTGCCGCCGCAGCCCGGGCAGGGTGCCGCTGATTCTCTCGATGTCAGAGTCTGGCCAGAGCGTTCCTTCTGGCAGCAGATGAGGAGCGGCAGGATTGGTTTCCCGCCTGGGCGCACTCCTTGGTACGCATGGCCTTGAGATCGCACTCCTGTTTGCGAGTTGGGCTTTCCTCGGATCGGGCGCGCTCAGCGGGCGGCTGGACTATGCCTGGCTGACAGCGTGGGCGCTGTGTCTGGCCAGCACAGTGCCGCTGCGCGCCGCCTCGCGCTGGCTGGAGGGCGTCGTCGCGGTCGGTTTCGGTGGCTTGCTGAAACAACGCTTGATGGTGGGTGCGATGACGATGGACGCCGACCTCATGCGACGGAAAGGCGCGGGCCAGTTGTTGAGCGAGGTTCTGGAATCGGAAGCGATTGAGCAACTGGGCGCCAGCGGGGGGCTGCAGATCGTGCTCGCCGCTCTCGAATTACTGCTGGCGCCGTTTGTCATTGCCTTCGGAGCCGCCGCCAGCGCTGAGATCACGTTGCTGGTTCTCTGGATCGTCCTGGGCGACCTCTTGATTTCCCAGAACATGCGGCGGCGTTTTTCCTGGACGAGAAAGCGCCTGGGATTGACCCACCAGTTGGTGGAAAAAATGAGCGCCCACCGCACCCGGCTGGCGCAACAGGCGCCCTCGGAATGGCACTGCGAGGAGGATCGTGACAACGAGCAGTACGCCGGAATGTCCGAGACTCTGGACCGATCGTCGGCATGGATCGAAACTGCGTTGCCTCGCAGCTATGTGATTGCCGCTTTTGCCGTGCTCGCGCCGTCGTTTCTCTCTGGCAACGCGACGCTGACGCAGCTGGCCATCAGTTTCGGAGCGATTCTGTACACGAGCGCGGCCATTGAACGCTTGACCACTTGGCTTACTCCCGGAACCGCGGCCTGGATCGCCTGGCAAAATGTAAAGCTGATGTTTGACGCCGCGGCAGGAGCCGACCGAGCGGAACTTTCTCCTGAAACATCCTCGATTTCCGACATCATCCTGCAGGCGCACAATGTCATGTTCACTCACCAGGGCCGATACGAGCCGATCCTGAAAGGATGCAGTCTCGCCATCGAGCGCGGTGATTTCGTGTTACTCCAGGGCGACTCCGGCAGCGGCAAGTCCACGTTGGTCTCTCTGCTCGGCGGCTTGCGGCGTCCTTCCGGCGGTCTCCTGCTGGCGGGGGGACTGGACCGGCATACACTCGGCGAAGCAACCTGGCGACATCGCATCGCGGTAGCTCCGCAGTATCACGAGAACCATGTATTCACCGCGCCTCTCAGCTTCAATCTGCTTCTGGGGCGGCCCTACCCACACTCCGCCGCAGGACCTCGAGGAGGCTAAAGAGTTGTGCCACGAACTCGGTCTTGGACCACTGCTGGAGCGAATGCCGGCCGGGCTCGACCAGATCGTCGGCGAGACGGGCTGGCAGCTTTCGCAAGGGGAACGAGGACGGGTTTTTCTGGCGCGGGCGTTGTTGCAGAATGCAGAAGTCGTGATGCTCGACGAAAGCCTTGGCGCGCTCGATCCTCAGAACCTCAGGCAATGCCTGGATTGCGTGACTCGGCGGGCAAAGACACTTCTGGTGGTGGCACATCCATGAACACTGACCGTGCCGTCGAACTGCAAGAGCAGGCTTGGAATCTGCAAGCTGAAGGAAAACTGGACGAAGCGGCAACGGCTGTGAGGAAGGCTTTGCTGCTTCTCGAAGAGTCGGGTGAAGCAAACTCGCCCGATGCCGCCAACCTACTCAACGATCTTGCCGAAATCGAAAGTGAACGCCAGAACTTCCAGGACGCTTTGGTGCTGGCAGAACGGGCGCACTCGATTGAAGACCAGTTAGGCGACGCCTTCGCCGGCGAAGGCGCCGCCCAGATTCGCGCCAGGACGATGGGTTTGATCGGCGAAATATGCCGTATGCGCGGTGATTTCGTTCGCGCCGAGGTGAGCCTCAAAGAAGCGTTGCGGATCGTGGCCACTGAGTTCGGCGAGGCGTCAGAGCACGTAGCCGACGCGAGGAACAATCTCGCCGTTCTCTACAAGGCTTGCGGCCGCTTCGACGAGGGGTTGCACTTGTACCAAAAGGCTCTCGATGCCTTCGTCAAACTGAACGGTGAGGACTGCCTGGCCAGCAGCGTCATCTATCACAATATCGGCGGCATTCTCCATTCCAAGGGTGATTTCACTGCCGCCGAACCTCCTGGGCGAAAAGCCTGGGAGATTTCTCGGCGACTGCTTGGCGAAGACGATCCTCGGACCTTGTTCGACGCCGTCGCCTATGCGGCGATTCTCGATGGCCTCCAAAGATATGACGAAAGCGAAGCCATATATAGAAGAGCGCTGCTGATCTTTGAGAAGACTTTCGGGCCCGAGCACTATGAAGTTGCGTCGAACCTGCACAACCTGGCCGCGGTCCTTTGCGCTCGCGGCGATCTTGACCAGGCGGAGAAACTCTACCGGCGAGCGCTGGCGATCAAAGAGAAACTGTTAGGCGAGGACAGTCCCGATGCCGCTCTGACCCTCAACAATCTCGGCGCTCTGCTCACCCGCGCCGGTCGACCGGAAGAAGCCGCAGGCCTGCTCCAGCGAGCCGTCACCATTCTTCATGACCGGGTTGCACCAGACCATCCGCACCTAGCTCGTGCCCGCGCGAACCTGCAAGGTGCACTTCTCTCCTCTCGCAGTCTGAGTGCAGAATATCCGAAACTTCGCCACATGAGGTGAAATTGGTCGTCCCCACCATGCTGGAAATGGTGATCCCAGAAGCCCCGCAGAATCTGGTCGGTGACAACGCCTATGACTCCGACAAACTCGACTCAGAACTCAGCAGCTACGGCATTGAATTGATTTCTCCGCATCGCACGATACGCAGAGAATTTTCTTGGGATGCTACATCTCGGTTGCTGCATCATCCTGTTGAGGCATTTGTGAGATACGTTCTAGAGCGATCCCGACTCGCTCGCGCGGTTCTATTCTGCATGTTTCACCAATGAGCTACGAGCGGAACGCGCCGCTCCGAGGCTTCAGCGTGGTTCTAGTAGCAGGTGAGCAGATATTGTAGGAATCGCACGCGCGGCAGCGTAGCATCGCGAAGGTCAGAGTGGCACGAGGGTTCCGTCCGGTACACGGTCGCTGGGGTGGTGCAAAAGGCTGCCTGCACCTCTGAAACGCCTGCCGCGACCTGAACCCCCGGGACGGTCAATCCAAACCCTCGATTGCGCATCTGCTCCCGCCACGAACATCGGATAGCCCACCGCCCCACTACAAGAACAGGCGATTCTGGATCTGTGCGAGTTGCACTGGCGCGGAACAGGCTTCGTCGTCGTTAGCCACGGGGTTGATCCTCGTGCTCACCGGATAGCAGCGCACCAGGCGGGTATAGATTCTGAGACCATCGCCGATGCGCTCGGAACCAAGCCTACTTTCTCCCGCTTCACATTGGGCGCTCGTCCTCACTTCAGTAACTTGAGTCACTATGACATTGCAAGATGTAATTAAGAAACGCGCGAATGCAGGAAGAAACAGGGAGGAGTTCAGTTGGACGACTTGGCGAATGTTTTTCAAGCAGCTCTCGACGAGGCTAGCTAGCGAGAGCCTAGCTGCCTGCAGCGTAGTCGCGCAACGAGTCCTACTACTTGTGCAGGCTGGTTGTGCCTCAAGGCAAGACTTAGACGACTGGCTCAAGGTATCGGGTGTTGCTGCCGGAAAGTTGAATGCTGCCGCGAAGGTCTGGACGCAGATGCAGGCAACCCAGCCGACTGAGGCGCAACAATGCGACGAGTTTGAAAAAACATTTGCGAGGTCGAAAAAACACCACGAGAAGATAACTTCCCTGATCGTGAGAGGATTGAGCACCAAACCCGATCTTGCCGACGTGATTTCGAGGATTGAGGATCTCCAAGACAACATCGAGGGTCTCCAGAACGAAGTCGCCTCCCTTGCTCCCGCGCGTCGGCGTTCGTGGTGAACGTTCTCGCTGGGCTTCCTACAAGAAGAGACGATCCTGAATGTGCGCGAGTTCCACGGGTGCGGAGCATTCCTTGTCATCATTGGCCACGCGGTTGATCCGCGTGCTGACCCGATAGCACCGCATCAGCCGCGCGTCGCAGGGCCTCAGCAGATCGGACGCCGCACCCGGGTCCCGCATCCCCGGATCGAGCCACAGGTCGTAGCCGTCTGGATCAAGGATGACCGGCATGCGGTCGTGGACGGCCGGGGTCACGGCGTTCGGCGTCGTGGTCAGGATCGAGCAGGTCTCGATGATCTTGCCGCCTGCGTCCCTCGAGCGATCCCATAATCCCGCGAACGCGAACAACTCCCCTCCATTTACTTCGAAGCAATACGGCTGCTTGGTTTTTCCCGTCCGCGACCACTCATAAAATCCGTCCGCGGGGACCAGGCACCTGCGGGATTTCAGCGCGTCGCGGAACGCGGGCTTCGCGGCTGCCGTCTCCGACCTTGCGTTGATCATCCTGGCGGCGACGGACGCGTCCTTCGCCCACGACGGGATGAGGCCCCATCGAACCAGAGACAACTCGCGGACGGGCCCCCTCGGATTCTGGCGGATAACCGGGACGGGCTGGGTCGGCGCGATGTTGTACCGCGGGCCCCAGTCTTCTTCCCCTGAGACGGCATCGAAGTGTTCCTCGATGATTTGCTTTCTCCTCGACAGCCGGTAGCGCCCGCACATGGTGGGGAAGATTATGGCAGATCAGGCGGGAGTTTCAGAAGATGCCGGCACCTGCCCCAGTGTAGTCGCGCCCTCTTCCGCTGGAGCCCGCGGAACTTGCTCTGCTCGGCGATTCGCTTCCGCCTTCCGCCGCTTGGCCGCTTCCCGCGTCTCTGTCTCGTCGTAGCACTTGGGGCAGGGGCCGCCGTCGGATCGGAGCGCCTGGCCGTGCACGTGCGGTATGCCATGATCGCACTGCGTGAAGCCGGGCAGCCCGCGGTGGAGCCCCTCGCGGCAGGTGCCGCAGAGCATGCCCTTGAAGTGGAGGTTGCCAAAATAGCAGTAGAAGTTCCTGCTCATCGGCTTGTGCGCCTTGGGTGTGCGTTTTTGCATGGTCTCGGCCTCTTTCGTTCGTTACTGCGTTTTGCGGAATGGGCGAATTCGCTCACCCGTCCTCCGCCCGGCGAGCTCCTTCTTGGCGGACGCGAGCGGCGCGGCCAGCGGCAGATCGTCGCACGCGGCCCTAATGGGAACGGGAAGCCCGCCCGCCGCGTTCACAGCGGCATGACGTAGCCGGGCTTGGACGGGTCGTCTGTCTGGATCGGGACGTCCCTGGAGCAGGAGATGCAGATCGTGGCGGGCGGCACGGGCTGCGTCTTCCCGCACGAGCGGCAGTAGGGGCGTCGCGGGTCTATGTGGTCGCTGCCCCCGGCGGGGTGACGGCTGAAGTAAGGCAGGGTCATACACTCCTGGCAGAATGCCTTGCCCTCCTCAAGGGTTGGGTCCCCGTAGGTCGGGCCCTTGCACCTGGAGCAGGGCGCGTTCCTCGGCGGGGTTGGTGTTGCCTTTGCTTTGCTAACAAACTGCGGACGGGGTTGGGGTTGCTTTTGATTCTGTTCTTCCGGGGCGAGACGCGGCGCGTCCGTGCCTAAGGTATTTACGTGCCGTCCTTCGACCTGCGTCAACATCTTAGAAACAACGTCAACATCTTTCGTACCCCCGGTGAGACGGTTGGCCCCTGAACTGTCTCTCAGGTAGACGGTTGAATTTGATTGTCTCGCCGGAGAGACGCTTGATCCCGCAACTGTCTCGCTGGAGAGACGGTTCTCAACCGTCTCCGTGTGAGACGCTTGGGCCGCGTTTTTCTCATTCTCCTTGCGGTTCTTGGCCTTGACTAGATCGTAGACGGTGATCTCCGGCATCGCGTCAATCAGAATCTTGTACCTGGACGCGTGCCGCCTGCCCCGGCCCTTCTCGATGAGCTGGACGACCCCGTAGAGCTCGCAAAGGCGCTTGATTGACCGGGCGACATTGTCCTTCTTCAGCCCGGTCGCGGCCGCGAGTGACCTGACCCCGTGGTACAGGATGCCGTCGTCGTGCGCGAACTCGCACATCGTTATGAGGACGAGTTTGTCTACGCCGAGGATGCCGCCCTGCATGACGGCCGCGTTGCGGTACTTGAACCTCTCGACCGTGCGGGCGTGCGGGTTCTTCTTTTGCTTATAGCTTCTCATCGGTCTTCTCCTTCTTCTTCCCGGTGCTGTATCCGCCCCCGGCGTTCAGCCTCTTCGGCAGCGTCATCTCGCGCCGCCACCTCACGGCGGTGACCCTGTGAATTCCGAGCGCCTCGGCGATCTTGGCGTAGCTGACCCCGTGCGCGAACGCCTCGGCGAAGAGTCGCCGCTTCAGCTCCTCCGGCTTTCTTCCTCCTGCGTGCTTCATTTGTGTCTCCTAGTAGCGGTTGCTCCGCTATCTAGGGGCCAGGTAGTTGCGGAACGCGCCGGTCGGCGATCGCGGCGAATTTTCAATAGGGGATTTCGGGGATTATTTTTTCAGTGTCATAGGGAAAACGATGACCTCCAACGAGCGATCGCTAACTGCGGACCGAATTCTCTCGCTGCCCAGACCTATTGCAGAGGGTCGTTCCAAAGCGGCACGGCCCCAATCTCAAATAAGGAGCAACAACGCAATGAGCAAGGCGGCAGAGGCAGCAGTGAAGCAGGACATCAAGGACGCGATCTACGATGTCGTCAACGCCTACGACGAGGCAGAGTACGAAGCCTATGACGAGGCGACCAGCGGCATCGCGCGGATCGTCAACCAGTACGGCGCGGACGCCGTGATCGAGGCGGCGGGCAAGCGTCTGCTGACCTCCAGCATCAAGGTCAGGGACATCGCCCTGAACATGAAAGGGTAAGGACGAAACGCCCGCGAGGGCGTCCGGCAGTCACGCTGCCGCTGACGAGTCCGATCGACGGAATTCTCGATGGGAGCAGCACACATAGAGAAAGAGAACAAGCAATGAGCATCAGGGGAGAACCTGTGGCGGCCTTCAAGGTCGCCAAGCGGAACACCGAGCTCGCGCAGTGGAGGGCCGAGCGCGGGCGGCTGGTCAGGCTGTGGCTGGCCCAGAACCCCGACGTGTCCTACGGCGGCGCGGCCAAGGCGCTGAAGCTGCCGAAGACGACGGTCTACCGGATCGCTAAGCAGAAGAAGGACTGAGCTCGCCGGGTGCCGACCAACCGCGAGGCGTCGGGGGGTGGCTCCAATTTCCCCGAGAAGCCCGGCAAAGTTTTTGTTTCAGGAGCGGCCATCACAGCCGCGCCATTGATACTCGGCCCGACGACGGCGGAGGGTTGCAATGATCGACGACATCGAACTGAGGCTCCCATACCACAGGAATGCCTATGTGGCCCGGATCGAAGGGCGGAGCAGACGCTACGGCCTGGAGCGGAACTTCCATTGCGTGCGACGCACGCGAGAGATAGCGGACAACAACGGCGGGTGGGCCAAATCGCGCGTGGTTTACCACCTGCCGGTGATCGCCGCGGTTTACGAAATACAGGACGACCAACGCCATCGCTCCTACATCGCGACGCGCCCCGGCGACCATACCATCTACGAGCTCGATCTGGATCGGATTGAAGCTTGCCTGGACAAAGACCCTGACATCGACGAGGTCATTGGGTGCGGGGTTGAGTGCCTCCGGTGACCCATCCCCGGGAGCGTCTTTCTCGCCCTATCGCTGCGTCCCATGAGTGCCCCTACGAGGCGCGGGCCGCCTTGGCCGCGGGCTTCCTAACCGACAGCGACGCCATGAATCGCAGCTTGATCTCGTCCACGATCTCGTCGAACAGCTTCTGAGCCTGCTGCTGCTTCCCCGCCTCGGCCAGATCGTACAGCTCGGCCAGCTTGCCGCCCACCAAACGCAGCGCCTTGGCGCGGGGCGTGGCCGCAGCCCTCTTTTTCGCTTCCTTGACCTTGCCGAAAGCGACGCGCATCGCGTAGGACACGCGGGCTTGCGTCATGCCCAACTGCTGCCACCACGCCTTGAACGCCCCGTGCGGCATCCGCACCTTGACCGCAAGCAGGCAGACGCCGAGGTGCGAGACAGTCAGCTCGTGCGACTGCCGAACCAGCTCCAGGTGGCCCTCGCTGTCCGTGACGCGCCACATGCAGGTCGCCGCCGCCTTCTGGAGGCCTCGCAGCTCCGCCCGCCGGATCGCCAGCAGCTCCTTCCGCTCGCCCGCCGGGGCCTTGGCGTCGGCCTTCCTCTCCCCCGCCACCTGCTCCCGCATCTCGGACTCCGCCTGCTCCCTCGTCGTCCTAGAGTTCTGGTACTCCAGCGTCTTCTTCCGCATCTTCTCGTGCATCCGTGTCCCGGACTCCACCTGCTCCCTCGTCTGCGTCGCCATCTTCCCTCCCCGCCGAAAGTTTGAACATTCAAACTTTGCCGCGCCGGGGCGGCCGTGTCCACGTCACGGGAGCCGCTGGCCGGGCGTGTCCGCCGCTCTCTTCCCATTTTGCGCGACCGTGGGCGACTTCCGGTTCCCGCGGGCAGGGGCATTAGACGTGGGAAGGAGCGACAACGGCGGGGGCCGACTACACGCTCTCACCGCCGATCCGACAAGGGTTGAACCCTAAGTCTCTGATCCAATGAACTTGGCTACCTCGGTCAGATAATCATGCAACGAAATCCAAATCTCAGAAAGTGGCCTATCACTCCATTCCAGATGCATAGCGGCTTCTGGTGCAGCACTCATTCCCTGCTCATGGATCGACTTTGTGCGCTTCCGAAGCCAAAACTCCATGTCGTGTTCGACACGCTCGTTCCGAAAACCTGCGATTTCTTTGTTGAGCATCACGGCCACTTTCTGCAACTCGGACGGCAGTCGCTTCAACATCTCGGATTCAACCAAACTGGCATGGCTCTTAATTCGCTTACCCTTCGGATTTGAGGTTTTGCGCACCTTCTTAAAAAAATGGTTGAGCGTCAGCGCCACATTTGTCAGCAGTCGATTGGCAAACCAGAAGAAAGACTCCGTGTCCACCACGACTCGTTCAAGAAGATGATGGTGCGCATTCCACTCCTCAATGGGAATTGTGACCGGCCGGGCCAAATACTTTTCACGAAAGTCTTCGACGCTCTCTCGCTCCGCAGCGTAACGTCGCCATATGATGGCAAGCGAACCAAGCTGACGACTGCACGCCAGTATTTGATCGAAGATTTGCTTTTGCTTTGAATAGGTGTTTGGGCCGAGCCAGCAAAAAATCCAGTACTCCTGCACGATGTGTTCTGGGCCTTTTGGCTTCACCCACTCTACTTTGCCGCCTGCTCGTTGCACGACCGCTGGATCGGGGATGAACACCTCGCAAGTTTAATTGAACTTCCGCAAGCCAAAAAATACGCCGTGGCATGGAGAACCATCTGGTTAGTGAACGTTGGCGCACTCAGCGTGACATGGTGGATTGCCATGCCTATACTGCTCGCATGAGCACCATCAGTCTGGAAGATGCCAGTTTACTCATTGCCAAGTTGAAATCCGAGTCGGTTCCAGTGCTTGCGTCGTTCGTTAGTATTGCCGGAGGACTTGAGTGCAAGATATACGGGACAGTCACTAAAGACGCAGGCGGCAGAATGGTCGTGTCCAGCACGCCGAAGGACTATTCGTCTGAATTGGTGTTCCAGATAGACGGTAATTGCACGTTCGACTACCAAGAAACAAAAGACTATCCCGAACAATTAAAGAAACCTCCCGCTGCGCTGGAGGAAATCGCAAAGGAGTTTGGCGACAATACAATCGTGCGTAATTGGCCGGGGTATACATCGGGCATAAACATCTTTATACCCGGAAAAGGTCGCATCGCCCTGCTCGAACTAAGAGGCCCAGCCGCATCTGCTGCGGGCGCTCCAGAACCTGATGCACCCTGAGGATGTCGTTCTGCGCCAGCTTGTTGCTTCTTTCAATCACCTTCCAGTGAAGCCGCACATGGTTCTCAGCTTGCGCTTCGTGAGTAGCGGGGTCTTTGGCTGATTGGCCCTTTCCGTTCGAATCCGCTCCAGCAGCACCCCAGCAGGCGCATAGTCCCGACCTCCACGTCGAGCCAGTTCAGCCACGGAAGAGACGAGTTCGCCACGGAGGGCTTTGGAGAGAAACGGACTGGCTGAGTTTATCAGCTAGTCTGCTCAGGGAGGCCCACAACCAAATGCCTGAGGACTAGAAACATTTGGCAGCTTCACGCCCCAAACTTGACGGCGTTGACCTTCTGTCTCACCATCTTGCTCTCGGCACGCGCCAAATATCGCATCGTGCTTTCGATGTCGCGATGACCGAGGAGCTTCTGCACGGTCTTCAGGTCGACGCCGTTCTGGAGCAGCCGCGTGGCATACGTGGCGCGGAACCTGTGCGGATGTGCGCCCTCGACCTTTGCACGCTTGGCGATGGCGGCGCAGTCGTCCCACGAGTGCGTGAACTTTTTCCCGCTGGTATTGGCGAACACCAGCGACCCACGGCGCGGCATCTCTTTGAGGATTTTCAGAAGGTCGTCCGGGACCTCGACGGTGCGCTGTTCCCAGTCCTTCGGCGTGAAGTCCGCCTTGGGCGACACGGTGACCGTCCCGGCCGTGAAGTCCACGTCGTCCCACTCCAGGTTCTCAAGCTCGGCTTTTCTGAGCCCGCTCATCAAGTAACACTTGAACACAGCAAACTGGAAAGGCGTGCACTCCTTGAAGAACGCCGAAAGCTCGTCGTCGTTGTGCACGGTCGGCTCTAGTTCCGTGAACTTTGCGTCCTTCACCGTGACTGGACCCTCGCCGGGCTTGAGCTTCAGCACGGCGCGTACGAACTGGCAGACCCTGAGCATCTTGTTCGCTGCCGTCCTCGGCGAGCGTTTCTTGTCGATGAGCCAGGCGCGGTAGCGGAGCAGATCGACCCTCGTGATCCTCTCCACGAGATTCTTCCGGTTCCAAGTGTGGAACTCGTTGAGTGTCTGCTCCATCAGCTTGAAGGATTCGGGACGGTGTGAGAGGCGGTATTCTTCAAGCCACGGAAGCAGAACGTCGCTCATCATCACTGGGGTGGGATTCTTCTCGTACTGCTGACGAGGAGTGAGACCGTGCGCCAACGCCGTGAGGTATGCTTCCTGTCTCTCGCGTGCAACCGTCGCGTCGGCTGCGCTGCTGCACTTGCGCCAGACCATTTTGCCGCCTTCGCGGTATCGCACGTAGTACGCGGCGTCGGGATCAGGTTTGATCTTCCCGTTGCGACCTATCGCTGGCTTGACGTATCGCCAGCGACCGTCGATTTTCTTGTAAAGCCAGATGGATGTCTTGCGGTTTGCCATGCCTGCCTAGCTGCAAGCATCAGGCAAAACGGTAAGAAGGCGGTAGGAACGGACGATATTGACCTTAAGTAATTGAAACTAAAAGTGCTGGTGCCGGGAGGGGGAGTCGAACCCCCAAGACCCGAAGGTCGGCGGATTTTGAGTCCGCTGCGTCTGCCAGTTCCGCCATCCCGGCTAGGAGGGCAAGTGACTGAGATTAAAGCTTAATTCACCGGATCAGTTTTGTCATCAGCACTCATTTTTCCGCTGGCTGTGGCTGTTCTGTGGTCAAACTCTTTCGCCTGTTGCTTGATCCGTTCACGCCCGTCACGAATCTTTTCGCCAGCCTTCACAAGGTCATCGTAGCTTGTAATGTTGTATCGGTCGAAGACGCTCCGGATCTTGTGCCCTGAAATGACCATTGCAACTTTCTCGGAAATCCCGTTTCGGATCATATTCCTGACTCCGGTTCGTCGGAGGTCATGAAACAGGAGACCTTTGTATTCTCGCTCGCCGCCGCAGGACTGGCACTTCTTGTTCATAACAAGTTCGTCGCATTGACCACAGACGAACTTCCCGACGCCCGCTGCAACGCAGGCTTTCCACCAAGCATCTCTGAAATCCTTGATCGGCTCGCCATCGTCTCTAGTGAAAATGAAATCGTCCGGGCCTTTCCCCGCCGTACAAGCGGAAATCAATTGGTAGATTGTTTCATCCATCCGAGGCGTCTGTCGTGGAACATCGTTCTTAGTCTCGCCGGGTTCCAGAAGAATGATTCTAGCCATCGGATCGAACTGATTAACGCGAAGGCTCTGTATCTCATCCGCCCGCCAGCCGTAGCACCATCCGGCTTCAAACATTCCACGTAGCCAAGGCCGCAGTTTCGCAGCCTGCTCTTTCGCTGTGGTCTCAGCCAGCCTGATGTATTCGGCATCTTTCACGAATCCTTTTCGGACATTTCTCTCTTCGAGCATTCGAAAATGGGGAACTCGAATGACCTTTGGCGGGGTTTTCTCTTCACCATAGTTGTACGCCGCCTTTAGCAGCGCCAACTCTCGGTTGATCGTGGCGTTCTCTGGAGGCCTTTTGCTGCGGGTCTCCTCTCGCTTGCGCTCGTTGATGTATCGCTCAATTAGGTCTGAAGTAACCTGCGTGGAACGGAGGTGTCCAAAAAACGGTTGAAGGTGGTTCCTCCAACGTGACTCGTCGTCTTCTACACTCTTGTTTCCATCGTTCTTATGGCGCAGCAGCAGATCGTCCATCAATTCCCGCACCGTCACTTTGTTGCTGCTGGGAGAGGAGAAGCCAACGGCATACTCAGCAAGCTTCTTCGTTACGAACGCCTCGGCGGCCCTCTTGTTTCGCTCCCCCGTGCTGCCGCGTTCTCTGCGACCGTTGACATAGATTTGGTAGGCCCAAATGCCACTGCCCTCACGCGGAAAGACAGACCCCGTTCCCCGCTGGCGCTTGTGTCGACTCCGAGTTGGTTTTGGATCGTCCATGGGGGAGCGCAGCAGTCCTATAAAGTCACCTTCCGGCGCTCAATCCAGTTGTCCAAGTCCTTACGGTCGAACAACCATGGGCTTGTCCCCTCTCCGGGGATATAAGGAATCTCCCCCGACTGAACGAGGTTGCGAAGCTTCCACGCGCTGACGCCCAAATAGCGGGCCGCATGCTTGGTTTTCAGAATCCGTGATATAGCGGTCTTTTCCATCATGTCGTCATCCATACTGTGTTTTGATTTTCGAACTGCAAGCGTCCCGAAACATGGATTCTTGTGATGGGACGTAATACGCGGCCTTTCCCAAATCGGAGAAATATTGTCGGAGGCATATCGCATGGAGCCGTCGATCAGAGTCAGCGATTGCCAATTGTGGAGATTCACTGGGGTGGCACACAAGGCCCGCTGATCCTGCCTCGGATAAGCGTTTCATCGTCTGCACAACCTTTGCTGTTGCGGACATTGATGGCCCCCAGTCCTGCAACCCCTGCCCCTCGTCAATCGCGCCTCGACTTCCGCAAACGCTAATCAAAGTTGTTCCCAACTATCTCGCCCCACTGTATGAGGGTCAAAGCGCCGAAATGCCTTCAAACGGAGCAAACCGATGTCAATCTTGAAGAAGCTGCGGGAGAGAACCGATCCGCTCAACGTCTCAGAACTCGCCCAACTCTTGACCGTAACCGAGGCCACCGTTCAGCGATGGGCGCGGAGGCGGCAAATACCAACAATTCGCATTGGGGACGTGATCCGGTTCGATCCCGCCATGCTAGCTGACTGGATTGAATTGCAAGCAGCCTGCACCCGGCCTCTGGCCAGCATCTTTCTAGCTCCACGAGCAGAAGGTGATCCATCGGAATTTCAGATGACGCGAGAAGACTTGGGTGAACTCGACCCGGGGTGGAAACGAAACTCCAAAGCGGGGGAGAAACCATGAAGGTGAGGTCGGCCGCAACTATGGGCCTCGCAGTATTGGACAGCAGTGCCTCCGGCTGATCCCCGCGAGATTTGGGGGGCGGTTACCCATTGCCGCCCCCGCTTCCTTAAGAACGAAAGTGCAGAGCAAAAATGGGCAGGAAGAAGACTACAAATGGGAACTCAAAAGAAACAAACTCTCCGCAACGGCCAGCTGTACCAGCCGCCCTATCAGTTCTGGAAAGAACAGGACTTCAGCGCCGACGAGCAGGTCGCTTACGGGATGGATTGGCTGCAACGGCATTTCTACCGCGCCTTGCTTCAGAAAGCCTTCTTTTGCTCGACTCGGCCGTACCTGCCGACCTCCGATGACCAGCTATGGCTCCTCGCCGATGCAGGTACGCAAGAGCGTTGGCTCGAAAACAAAGACAAAATCATGGTGAAGTTCCAGCGTGTGGACGTAGACGGAGTGGAGATGTGGGCACACAAACGTCTACTGCGGGATTGGGGATTGCTCGTCAAATACAGCAGCAAGAAAGCCAAGGCGGGGCGTGCTGGGGGTCGAGCCAAAGCTCAGAAGCGGCGTGAGCCAGCGCCCGATCCTGCGGTTAACATCGTGATCGGCGACGTGGCTGATGATGGGATCGACGCTGACGAGTCAGCGGTGTAGCTGCTGCTAAGCAAACGCTGACAGTTGCCAAGCACAGCGGGGCGTTTGCTTAGCATTGGGATTGTTAAAGAGATTGGGATTGCGATTGCAATTGAAGATTGCGATTGGGATTGCGATTGAAGTTGTCAGTTGAGGTTGGTTTTTGAATTTGCAGTTGAGGCCATCATTACAAATATTAAGAGAATGATTTCCTTCTTTTTTTGTCCTGACGGTCACCACCACCTTCAAAATCAAAGTCAAAACCAAAACCCAACCAGAGAGAAGTGGGTATGAAGCTAAGAATTGATGACACAAGCTCGCCGGGCCTTCGGTTCGCTTTTAGGTTCTGGATCGAGCTTGGCCGTCCTGCAAGGTTCTGCAACCGGAAGACAATGGAAGAATGGTCGCCCAAGATGGAATCGCTTTGGCGGCAATCCGGCCAAGACTTCATGGCGTTCCGCTGGTTCCTGATATGGGCTCTCCGCAAGGACGACCCGGATGGTGCCAAGTACTTAAATCCGGCGTGAAAATCGACGGTTTCGTACGAATTGGCCGAAAACTGCGCATCTGCACGGAAATTTATGCAGCGGTCGATCAAAGTTTCATTGAGCTGGCTTCAGGCCTGCAGCGGTTTCAACTTGTGAACTCGATGCAGGATTTTCTCAGCCCTCATCATTACGAGGGGAGAGTTGGTTAATCGCAAAGTAGGTTGGTGCTGCGGACGCGTAAGTTCACCCGGCAGCCAGAAGAGCCTATGCCGGAGTTTGCTTAAGGTCAGGGTTTGCCATTCTTCAGGGAGACACGTTCGCTGAAAAGCTGTCACTAGGTTGTAGGCCAGCCGAACTACTTCCAGATAGAGTGCATTGGCCTCAAAAGCACGAGTCGGAATCTTCGACAGTGCATAGTCCTCGCGGATTTCTCGGATGCGGCGCTCCATGGCGGCGCGACCATCGTAGAAGTGCCACACGCCGGCAGGTGTCAGTTGTAGATTCGTGTGCCAGGCTCGATAAGCATAATGCTTCATGGCAAACAGGGTCGGCTCTGGGTCGCTTGCCTGGATTGGCCTACGCGCCACAATGCAGCGCCGGGCGTGTGGCCAATCGTTGGGATGGTGCTCAAATTCCGCGATTTCCCAACTGGGATTCAGTCGCTCATAGCTCAGCCTCCCGAGTTCACGCTTCAGCGAGGGGATCATGCGTGCAACCACGGTGTATTGCGCGGTCGGACGCATTTCCAGCAAATCCAACACGGGTCCGTAACCGAAGCCGGCATCGGCTCGCACTCGGAACTCGCGAATGTCAGCAGGGCTGGAGAGGAAACAACAAGCCAACAATTGCTCGCTGCCCGCCCAGGTCCCTGCATCTCCGCGTCGCAATTCGACGTCCCAGAGAAAGCAGGAGTTTGCTTCCACACAGAGCAGCGGGTCATAGGACCTCTTGCCGCGATAACGCGGATTGTAGCCGACTTCCGCGCCCTCCTGATGACCAAAGGATGTCACCACTGTGCTGTCTAGGTCGAAAAGGAGACGCGAGCGATGCTCCGGCAAGTGGATGAACCTTTGCAGCAGACGATCGTTGGCACGGTGTAACTGCTCGCGGAGGTAAACCGGCGCGTTCAGCAAGAATCGTCGTAAGGTTTGTGGATCGGGAAAACTCGGCAATCCAGTCAGGTATTGAAAGGTTCCGTTTGCACGTAGCAGTGACGCGGTCTCAATGCGATCTAATCCCAACACGATGGGATAAACCAACGCCAAGAGTATTTGCGGAACGCTGTAGCGTCGGTTTCGTCGGGGGTAACGGATCTGCTGGGCGAGGAACTCTCGCAGATGCAGCACTCGCGTAAATTCATGGAGTAAATGGATGCCCCCAAAGTGCGTGAGACCAGCATGGTTAAAGGCAATTCTCACGTTCTTTGGCGATCGACGCACTCTAAGCCTCACTGCACCGCAAGTGATGTGAGGCTTAAAGTACCACGATCGCGTTTCCACCCGCTCCAGAAGGGCCTCTCGGCCGTCTTTCAAAGGTCAGAATGCGCCGGATTTAGGAAGTACGGAGCCGTGGATCGCGATTATGCGGGATCAGAATATGACGGCTTCCAGGACATATTCACCAGCGCCATCTACTCCAACATGGAGTGGGGGCGGTTGGATACGGCACGGCTCTTCATCGACAACTATTTGTCCGAATACGTGGACGAAAAGGGCATGATCGATATGCGTGGTCCGGAGACCGCGCAGTTTGGCATGACTCTTTCCCTTCTGGCGCGGTACT
>CAWFVB010000037.1:0-16106 GCA_963819145.1 uncultured Acidobacteriaceae bacterium | reverse complement strand
CGCCACATCTGATTGTGGCCAAAGTTGGTGATGTATAAGTCCACCCAGCCGTCATTATTGAAGTCGGCCGCCGCCACTCCCATGCCAAATCCTGTGGCCCTGATCCCGCTTTCCTCGGTAACGTCAACGAACTTCAGCGTGCAACTGCCGTCGGCGTGCCGGATCGAATCGTTGCGATACAGCCGGCCTCGCAGCGGCAACTGAGGTCGAAACGTCGGCGGTCTTTGTTCCTTATTCTGTTCCTTATTCGGCCCAAGCAGGGCGCCCTGAACCAGGAAGATGTCGAGATCGCCGTCGTTGTCATAATCGAAAAGCGCAACGCCCGATCCCATGACTTCCGGATAGTAATGCGAGCCCGACATCCCGTTGAAGTGAACAAAATCAATTCCGGACTCTTTCGCGCACTCGGTAAAAATCTCCTCGG
The DNA here is from genome assembly GCA_963819145.1 of uncultured Acidobacteriaceae bacterium. GTDB lineage: Bacteria > Acidobacteriota > Terriglobia > Terriglobales > Acidobacteriaceae > Sulfotelmatobacter. Next base: position 15,682 of record CAWFVB010000037.1, on the reverse strand, counting down.
CCGCGGGGGACGCTGGCGACGCGGGGTTCGCGGGGTACGCGGAATGAGGCGCGCCCTGACGAGCCACCGCCGCAGCCATTCCGAGCTTTATGAATTCACGCCGGCTGATCATTCTGACCGAAGGGAACTTACGGGCCCAGCTCCATCGCGTGCGGTCGTGCCCTTGGGAATTTCCTTTACGCTCCCGTCCGGAAGCCTTACATCAATGCTGCCTACCATGAATGGGAGACCTGTCGATGTTCTCAATGTTCTCAGTCTATTGAAGGGAGTTGGGAGGGTCAAACGGGTGGTGGGGTGGCAGTTCTGGCATCAGCATCCATCCATTCCTTCCCCCCGATCCGGGTTTGACGGGGTGAGAGGAGCAGGACGGGATGGAATATGCACCCCCATTTAGCGACCCAGCTCATGGCAGCCCGAATTTGCCGTCGGGCCAAGGCTGCCCACATCAAGGCGTTAGGGAGCATAGGCGAACCTAGTCGGTGTATTAAGTGGCTATCGCTTGTGATTCAAGTCACAGACCATCACCTACGGGCGGGGGAAACTCGTGGAGCGGCCTATGAAAACTCTTGCGCCGTATTATGTTGGCGCACGCTATATGGACTCAGGTCCTACATAAGCAAAAGTGCTCGCGTCGGAAAATAGCCATTCAACAGATACAATACTCGAGCTCGTATAACTCGGAACACGGCGCTGGACTCGGCCGGGGGAAGACTTCGATGATGAACGTTCGCAGAGCAGTCATCTCATCCGCGCTACTGATTCTAAGTGTCGGACTGATCAACTGCGGTGGTGGTAGTTCGTCACCGCCGCCACCTCCTCCGCCGTCATTCTCAATAGGAGCTAATCCGTCCACCTTAACGATGTCCCCGAGTTCAACGGCGTCAGTCAGTCTGAGTTTGATTCCGCAGAACGGATTTTCGGGAACGGCTTCGGTCAGTCTAAGTGGATTACCGGTCGGAGTTACTTCATCCCAATCCTCTCCCTTTAGTTTGAACGCTTCTGGAGTCACTCTTGTTCTTACGGCCAACTCCTCCGTCGTGAACGGAACTTATTCTCTTGAATTCCAGGGGACCAGCACCAGCCTTTCCGCGAGCGCTTCTGTGGCCCTCACCGTCGCTACGGCAACCGGTAGTCTGCCCGGCAACCGCACGAATTTCGTGCGCACCGACAATACGCCGTCGGGAGTGGTCTACGATGCGACTCACAATTTGATCTATGCAGCACTTCCTGGCCTTTCGCGCGTGAGCGTAATTGATCCAACATCCAACCGAGTCGTGCGAGAAATCCCGGTTCCTGATGCTCGTGGAATTTCGCTCAGCCCCGATTTGAGCCGCATTCTCGTGAGCGGCCTGACGCAACAGGTTGCCTGGATCAACACGTCTACTCAGCAGATTGTCGAACGCGACATTCTGCCGTTGGCTCAGCCGACTTGCTCTAATTGCCCGCCAGAAATGGTGTTTCCCGGAACACCGATAGTGCTCGCCAGCGGTAAGGTTTTGTTTTTCGAATCGCCCGGTTTCTTTTCGCCCTCAATCCTTAGTGGCATTCTGGAGTGGGATCCTGTGGCCGGGCAAATTACTGAGTTGAATCCCCATTCCACCTACAATTTTGGACAGGGGACAATTGGGGTTCGAAGTGCAGACGGGAGCAAAGCTTTATTCTCTACAAACACCACGCCCGGTAGTATCGCGCTGTTCGATTCCGCCTCTGATCGTTTTGTCGCGACACTGGATTTCAACAATTTTCCTTTCAGTCTGGCAGCAAATCCCAACGGAGCTCAATTTATTGTGGCAGTGAGTTCATCGCCGGGATTATTTCTCGATAGCCAACTAACCATGCAAGGACAATTACCCGTCGGGGGCATTCTTTCTGGTATGGCTCACAGTCCCGATGGGAGAACTCTATATGTTGTCTCCACCCCGGGGACCGTTCCTCTCATTTCGTCGGTTGACGCGTCCGTGTTCCAGTTGGTCGGGCAAGCCCCCGCTTACAGCAGCGGCGTCGGGGAAAGGGTACCACCACTGCTTACCGAGATACCCCTGGCCGCAGATTCCACAGGTATGGTGTTCGGTATAGGGGACCACGGCGTCGCTCTCGATGACTCGACCTTCTTCCAAAACTTCAGTTCGACAGCTGCTGCTCCAGCTTACGCCCTCGTTTCTACGCCTGCCGAAGGACAACAAACGTCGGACACTCGGGTGACTATCACCACCCAATCATTCAGCACGGCTCCTGATGTCTGGTTTGGCAGCACCAACGGCATAAACTTTTCTCTTAACTCCTTTGGGCAGGCGCAAGCGACGGCCACGCCATCTACGACCGTCGGTCCTGTAAACGTCAAAATCATCAGCCCCGACGGCACTGAGGCGAACATACCGGAAGCGTTTACGTATGGGCAGTAACGGTCGATGCTCCAATTCTTGGATCACCTCCTTTGGGAGGAGTGGTTGCCGATATTTTCGGTTATGGTTTTGGTTCCGACGTCGCGAGCCCAGTTCAGCTTCAGATCGGCAACAATGCAGCTTCCGTGCAGGAAAACAAGCTATTTAATTTCGAATACCCTTTGGGATATCCATTTCCGCTTGATTTCGTTCGCTTCACCGTCCCATCTGGAACTCCAGGTCCAGCAGACGTCACTGTCACGTCGACCACAGGAACCGCCAAAATACCCGGTGGCATGCGTTACTTGCAAAGCGTTAACGATTATTCGTCGAACGATACTTTCAGTTCATACTCTACGACTCCACACGACAGCAGCTTTACCTGAGCGCAGGCACACATATCGACGTCTTTTCGATCTCCTCGCACTCCTTTATTTCTCCGATCACTCCACCCTCGATAAGCGGAACTTTCCAAATCCAAGGATTGGCACTGACGCCCGATGGTTCGAAGCTCCTCGCGGCCAACTATTCAGATAATTCCGTCGCCATCATTGACCCCGATAATCCCTCGTCAGCTCAAGCGGTGTCCAGAATCGTTCCCGCAGGCGCCAGTCCGTACTTCGAAGGTCCGACAGAGTTGGCCGCAACCAGCACGAATCATGCCTTTATATCAATCGGTGCAAGCCAACTGAGCGGCGGAGGCGGTGCAATCTACGATCTCGATCTCTCAAACCTCTCTGTTGGTTTAGCTCAAGTAGGCTCGTTGCAAATCGCAGGCAACTATCTTTCGGTCTCGCGAGACGGATCCGAGGTTTTCGTTAACGCTCCTGGGTTTGGTCTCTACCTTTGGAGCGCTACGACTGGCGCTTGGTCCTCCGGCCAGATTGGCAGTTCGGCGGGCGATGGCAGTTCATCGGGTGATGGGAATGTCTTCGCCGTGAATTACGGCAACTACAACAACTATGGAGGGGGTACGGTCATTGGATTCGTAGATACAGCCGTGCATTCTATAGCTCTGACAGGGCTGCCTGAGTACCTTGCTGCCTTTACTGCCGTTGGAGGGATCAAGCTGAACGACTCAGGGAGCCTTTTGTGCTCCCCATTCGCTGCCACAACTTCGGGGAGTTTCGTCGACATTTACGATGTGCAGCGGAACGAACTGAAAGAGAGAATCCTGTTTCCCGAGCAGTTTTCCTCAAAGGCGATGAATGCCATGGCGCTCGATACGACTGGCCAAAACATTTTTCTGATTACCAACACTGGTTTGACCATCGCCACTCTTGTCGACGCAGTGCCGCTTTCAGTTGGCAGTGTGACCCCTCCACAATGAATGCTGGCGCTAGCATAACGATACGCGGCAGCGGTTTTACCAAGTCAACCACTGCGACATTCAACGGTGCGCATGTTACTCTCACATTCGTCGACCAAGATACCGCTCCAAGCAACAGTTCCAAGTTCCCTTGCCACAGGCGCAGTCTCAATAAACCTCAGCGATCCGGACGGTTTCACCTATTCGCTGGATTCGGGTTTTTACCATAAACTGAGTTGCCGAATCTTCTCGGTACATTCCCTCCCGTCCTGTACTCCCCCCTCCCCGGGTTTGACCCTTCTTTTCTCGCGCCTGTAAGATCAGAACTTACTCTTCCGCTGGCGGATTCTCCTGTGCCGAATCCCGTCATCGCACACCAAGATGCCGCACGAATTGCCCAAAGCCTACGAGCCGGGCGCGATTGAAACGCGCTGGGCTGACTATTGGATCAAAGAAAAACTGTTCTCCGTCCCCACGCCGCCGCCGGGCCCGCCTTCCGAAAAAGCGCGGCCCGTGTTTGCGCTGCTGCTGCCTCCGCCCAACGTTACCGGGCAGCTGCACATGGGGCACATGTTCGGCCAGACGCAAATGGACATCGTCGCGCGCTGGCATCGCATGCGCGGCTTCATCACGCTGTGGCTGCCCGGCACCGATCACGCCGGCATTGCCACGCAGATGATGGTGGAGCGCGACCTCGCCAAGGAAGGCAAGAAGCGCCGCGACCTGGGCCGCGAGAAATTCGTTGAGCGCGTCTGGGAATGGAAGAAGCTTTACGGCGGCGCGATTCTCAACCAGATGAAGCGCCTCGGCGCCTCCGTCGACTGGGACCGCGAGTACTTCACCATGGACGAAAATCTTTCGCACGCCGTGCGCGAGGTGTTCGTCCGCCTGTATGAAGAAGGCCTGATCTATCGCGGAAATTACATTGTGAACTGGTGTCCGTGGCACGAGACCGCGATCTCCGATCTCGAAGTGAAGCACGAAGACGTGGCCGGGAAGTTGTGGGAGATACGCTATCCGGTGGTGGACACGAGCCTGAAACTCAGCCCGGCACGCCGATCGGCGGAAAAACGGAATTCATCACGGTGGCGACCACGCGTCCCGAGACCATGCTGGGCGATACCGCCGTCGCCGTCAATGCGAAAGATGAGCGCTACACGCATCTGCATGGCAAGAAAGTTCTGCTCCCGCTGATGAACCGGGAAATTCCCATCATCACCGACGAACTCGCGCAGCCCGAGTTCGGCACCGGCGCGGTGAAAGTGACTCCGGCGCACGATCCCAACGACTTTCAGGCTGGCCTGCGCCACAATCTGCCGCAGATCAACGTGATGGACGAGCACGCGCACATGAACCAGAACGCCGGGAAGTATGCCGGGCTTGACCGATTCGAAGCGCGGAAGCGCGTTCTCGCCGACTTGCAGGAGCAGGGATTCCTCGTCGGCGAGAAAGATCACGCGCTCTCCATCGGCAAATGCGAGCGCTGCGGAACCATCGTCGAGCCGCGGCTCTCGGAACAGTGGTTCATCAAGATCAAACCGCTGGCCGATCGCGCGCTGGAAGCGGTCGAGAACGGCGAGATCTCGATTGTCCCCGACAATCACCGCACGATCTATTTGAACTGGATGAACAACATCCACGACTGGTGCGTGTCGCGGCAGTTGTGGTGGGGACATCGGATTCCCGCGTGGACCTGTAGCAACGATGCCTGCAAGGAAGTGATTGTGGCCCGCGAGGCTCCGACCAAGTGCACGAAGTGCGGCGGCGCAAAACTCGAGCAGGTTCCCGACGTGCTCGACACCTGGTTTTCGTCAGGCCTGCTGCCGTTCACCACGCTCGGCTGGCCGGAGAAGACGCGCGATCAGGAAGTGTTTTATCCCACGACGCTCCTGATCACCGCCTACGAGATTCTATTTTTCTGGGTGGCCCGCATGATCATGTTCGGCTGCCACTTCATGCAGGGACACCAGCAGGATCCCGTCATCAAAAAGGCCAGCGGCTGGGGTGACAAGAAGGACGACAGCGTGCCCTTCCGCCAGGTGTACATACATTCTCTGGTGCGCGATGCGGACCGCCAGAAGATGTCGAAGACTAAGGGCAACGTGATCGATCCGCTGGAGATCATCGATCGCTTCGGCACGGATGCGACGCGCTTCACCTTGGCGGCCATGGCCGCGCCGGGTACCGACATTGCCTTCAACGAGAGCCGCACCGAGGGCTACCGCGCCTTCGCCAACAAAATCTGGAACGCCGCCCGCTTCATGTTCATGAACGTGGACCGTCTTGGGTTCGTGTGGGACCGGGTCTCTGACCCGGTCAATGTGGCGCGGGCGCCCTCGCCCGCGCAGGTCTCGGCCCACGCGGGAGTTCACGGTTTCCAGCCGCTGACACTCGAAGACCGCTGGATTCTCTCCCGCTTCAACCGCGTCGCCGCCGACGTGAACGATGCGCTCGCCGCCTACCGCTTCCACGAGGCGGCCAATCGCATCTACGACTTCTTCTGGGGAGAGTTCTGCGACTGGTATCTGGAACTGATCAAGCCTCGCCTGTTTGAGGAGGGCGCCGACAAGAGCACGGCGCAAGCGGCTTGTGCGAATCTGGTCAATCTGTTCGATGCATCGTTGCGCCTGCTGCATCCGATCATGCCATTTATTACAGAAGAAATCTGGCAGGCCATGTACGAAGGCCGGCCTCCGGTCAAATCGATCGCTCTGGCGGAATATCCACAGGCGGATGAGAAACAATTCGACCTCGCCGCCGAGACGGAGATGGCGATCCTGCAGGATTTGATCGTCAGCGTTCGCAACCTGCGCGCCGAACTGAAAGTCGAGCCCAAGGTGAAGGTGCCGATCGAAGTTTTCGCGCATGAGCCAGGGATCCGTGACATGATCGAGCACAATCGCGGATCGGTCGAACGGTTGGCCAGTGTGGAGAAGATCACGTTCGTGGAAGGTTCTCTCGCCAATCGTCCTGGCGCCCGCGGCACCGCGCGCTTCGATGTGCATGTGATCTACGAGCGAAAAATCGACGTAGCCGCCGAGTGCGACCGCCTGAAAAAAGAATTGGAGAAGATCGAAAAAGAGCTGGGCAACAATCAGAAGCAGCTGGGGAACGAGCAGTTTCTGTCCAAGGCTCCGGAGAAAGTGGTGGAAGGTTTGCGAAGACGGGGGCAGGAACTCGCTGTGTTGCGTGAGAAGGCGCTAAGCAAGATGAAAGAGTTGGGCTGCTGAGAAGATGTGGGGACAGCCGCCCTCGGCTGTCCGTCGAGCGCAGCTCGACTTGGGATCGGCGACAAAGCAAGCGGGTCTTCGACCCGCGGACAGCCGAGGGCGGCTGTCCCTACATGGCTCTTGCTGGCAGCTGGAAACTGGCAACTGTTTTATGGATTGGAATTCTAGACGCCTCACCGCCATCCTGGAGAACGCGCTGGTCGAAGACCGGGCGACGCGCGATGCCACCAGCTACGCCTGCATCGACCCCAACCAGCGCGCGACCGCGACCATTATCTCCAAACAGGATTGCATCCTCGCCGGAATCGGTTGTGTGGCGCGCATTCTCGATGTGTACGCCGCCCTCGACGGAGCTGTGACCGCCCACTACGAAGTCACCACGCACCCGGAGATTTTCGACGGGGTGCGCCTGCACAAAGGACAGTCCGTAGCCGTAATTCGCCACAATGCGCGCGTCATTCTTTCCTGTGAGCGCGTCATCCTCAATTTCCTGCAGCGCATGAGCGGCATCGCGACTCTGACCCGCAAGTTTGTGGAAGCCGTGTCGGGCAGCAAGGCTCGCATTCTCGATACGCGCAAGACGGCGCCCGGGCTGCGCGTGATCGACAAAAACGCTGTGCGCTGCGGCGGCGGACAAAATCACCGGCTCGACCTCTCCGACGGTGTGCTCATCAAGAATAACCATATCGCTCTGGCGGGCGGTATTGTTCCCGCGCTGGAGCACGCTATCCGAAACCGCCGCGGCTCGCAGATCATCGAAGTCGAAGTGCGCACGCTCGAGGAACTGGAGCTGGCTCTGGCGCACGGCGGGGAAGCCATTCTGCTCGACAACATGTCGGTCAACGACGTGCGGCGCGCGGTCGAGCGCTGCTCGCAGGCCGAACTTCAGAGGGAAGTTCAGAGGGGCGGCCACATTCCAGTCGAGTGCTCCGGCGGAATTCGCCTGGAGAATGTTCGCGCCTACGCCGAGACTGGCGTCGACTTCATCTCCGTCGGCCTTCTGACGCACTCGCCCCAGGCGGTCGACATGAGCATGCGAGTTGTGCCTGCCTGACAGCGTTCCAGCGCGGAACGATTGTTGTTTCGCCGCAATTCGCGCATAATCTCCGCATCGCCAAGACCGGCACAATTCGCAAGCAGACCGCGCGAGCCAAGGCGCCCGCGGCCCACCAGCCCCAGCCCACCGATCTCCGGCTCGGCCACATCGTGCGCCTGCTGATGGAGCACGCGACGGTCGTTGTCAGCGGCACCAAGATTGCCCAGGAAATTTCTTCCAACCGTTCCGAGGTGTGGCGCCTGATTCAACAATTGCGCGGCCTGGGTGTGGATGTCGCCGGCCACCCCGCCACCGGATATCAGCTGCGCTCGGTCCCTGATCTGCTCTTGCCGGAAATTCTTCGGCCTCTTCTGCGCGGCACCATCTTCGCCGAACATCTTCACCACTTCTACAAGATTGGATCGACCAACACCGCAGCCATGGCCGCCGCGGCTGACGGCGCTCCGGAGGGCAGCGTCTTTCTTGCCGAAGAACAAACCGCGGGCCGCGGGCGTGGCGCCAACTCCTGGCAGTCTGAGCGATCGACCGGGATTTATTGTTCGGTGGTTGTGCGGCCCGCCCTGCCACCGTCGGAAGTGCTGGTGTTGTCGCTCGCGGCAGGACTCGCCGTGCAGTCAGCCATTCAGCAAGTCGATTCGCGGGTTAACGCCGATCTGAAGTGGCCCAACGATCTCCTGATCGACGGTGAGAAAGTCTGCGGTATTCTGACCGAGATGAATTCCGAAGCCACCCAGGTCCGCTACATCGTAGTGGGAATCGGCATCAACGTGAATCAGGCGAGCTTTCCAAAGGAATTGGGCGCGATCTCGCTGCGCCTCGTGACTGGAAGCGAGTGGTCTCGCGTCGAGTTGGTGGCCGCTTTGTTAAAATCACTTGACCGCGAATATCGCCGCTTGCTTGAACACTCCGATGCGCGGGAATCGATTCTGCAGCGTTTCTCCGCGAATTCCTCCTGGGTGCAAGGCAAAGCCGTCCGCATCGAGGAGAGTGGTTCAAACCTCGAGGGAACGACCGAAGGCCTCGATCCACGCGGATTTTTGCGTTTGCGAACCGAGAAGGGAACGCAAACGGTGTTGAGTGGAACGGTCAGAGCGCGTTGAGCGGCGAGCACTCAGCAGCGCAGACATTAGCTAGAAGCTAGCAGCTAGCAGCCAACATGCTCCTCGTCATCGACGTCGGCAACACGAACACGGTACTCGGCGTCTTCGCCCGCGTCGCCAAGGTCAACACCGCGGGCGACTCGGACGAAACCCCGCGCTACGAGCGGCTGGTGGCCAACTGGCGCGTCGCCACCTCGCGCACCAGCACGGTGGATGAGTACGGCGTATTGTTCCGCAACTTGTTTTCCATGGCCGGCCTGGAGTCGAAAGGCATTCACGGCATCGTGATCTCTTCCGTAGTTCCTCCGCTCGATCCGGTGCTGCGACAGGTGTGTGAACGCTATTTCAATCTGCGTCCTCTGTACATCGAGCCAGGAATCAAGACTGGAATGCCCGTGCACTACGACAATCCTGCGGAGGTAGGCGCCGACCGCATCGTAAACGCTGTCGCAGCTTTCGAAAAATACGGTGGCCCTTGCGTGATCGTCGACTTCGGTACGGCCACCACGTTCGATTGCGTGTCGCCGAAGGGCGAGTATCTTGGCGGAGTGATTTGCCCCGGCATCGGCATTTCTGCAGATGCGCTCTTCGAACGCACCGCGCGGTTGCCGCGCGTCGAGATCCGCAAGCCCGCGCGCGTGATCGGCTCGAACACCGTCGGCAGCCTGCAATCCGGCCTGTATTACGGATATCTCGGCCTCGTCGACGGCATCCTCGAACTTCTTCTGGCCGAGTTGGGCCAGGAGACGCGCGTGATCGCGACCGGCGGCCTGGGCCCAATGATCGGCACAGGCTCGAAATACATCAAGAATGTAGACGACTTCCTGACGCTCGAAGGCTTGCGCATCATCTGGGAGCGGAACGGGTCGGCGCGCCGGGATTCCCCTTCGGCAAGCACAGTGCACAAGGCCGCATCGAAACAGCCGAAGTCGGAACAGAAGTCCAAGAATGGGGACGGCGTGCCGACGTCTTCATCCTCGCGTCCTGCCCGCTGACCCGCCGTGGAAAATTACTTCAACTACTTTACGGAAATTGAAGACCGCTTCCTGCGCCGTCGCGGCGGCGGCCTGTTGCTCTCGACTCTCGACTGGGCTCTGATTGAAACCTGGAAAGACGCCGGCATTCCGCTGGAGGCCGTGCTGCGCGGCATCGACGAAGCCTTCGACCGCTACGACCAGCGCCCGTCGAAAACCAAGAAGGTGAACAGTCTGGCCTACTGCTCGCAACTGGTGCTCTCCGCTGCCGAAGACATGAAGGAAGCCGCCGTGGGCGCGGCGGGCAGCGAGCCGGCGAAACCTAGGTCAGGACAAGGGTTTGAACCAGAGGTGGTCGCGCCTTTTCTGCGGCGCAACGCAGATCTGCTGGAGGCGGCGAAGTTGCCGCAGGGAAGCGGCGTTTCCGCGCAATCCATCGCTCTTGATGCTGCCCAAACCCTGCGCCAACTCGCGGATGAAATGAAGTCGAAGCCTGCGGTCCGTCTGGAAGATTTGGAGCGCCGTCTCACCGTGCTCGAAGAAAAACTGTTTGCCGTGCTGCTGGCGTCGACGCCCGACGAAGACATCGTCACGGTTCGCGCTGAAGCGGACCGCGATCTCGCCCCTTATCGCCGGAAAATGTCGGGCGCGCAGATCGACCAACTGCAGAAGCAGTATGTTCACAAGCGCCTGCTGGAAAAGTATCACCTGCCGCGCCTGAGCTTGTTTTACATGTGATTGGCTCTTGGTTGGCGCAGCGCTTTTCAGCGCTGCGCTTAGAGCCCTACATGATTCAGTGAGGGCTTTAGCCACCGCGGCAGCGTGATTTTCGTGTTTTGAAAGGGCGCGGCTTTGAACCGCGCCGTAAGGATTGCTAATGAATTGCGGCTTTAGGCGCTGAGGTAAGCTGTTCACTCCGTGACTCATCGTTTCGACGCACTCATTCTCGGCGGCGGCGCAGCGGGCCTGATGTGCGCCATCGAGGCCGGCAAGCGCCAACGCCGCGTCGCGGTTCTCGAACACGCCGACCGTCTGGGCAAAAAGATTCTCATCTCCGGCGGCGGCCGCTGCAATTTCACGAACACTCATTGCCAGCCTGAGAATTTCCTCTCGTCCAATCCGCATTTTGCCAAGTCCGCCCTGGCTCGTTACACGCCCGCGGATTTCATCGCGCTGGTCGAGAAGCATCGCATTCCCTATCACGAAAAGACTCTGGGACAATTGTTCTGCGATCGCTCGGCCGGCGACATCTTGGGGATGCTCGAACAAGAATGCCAGTCCGCCGGCGTGAGCATTTTCCTGAACACAAAGATTCGGGCAGTGAGCCGCGCCGAAGAGTTCGTCGTCCACACGGCCAATGCAGAGTTTCAGGCGCCCGCGTTAGTCGTCGCGACCGGCGGCCTGTCGATCACAAAGATTGGCGCGACCTCGTTTGGCTACGACATGGCGCGCCAGTTCGGGCTCAAGATTCGCCCGCCGCGGCCGGGACTCGTGCCGCTCGTGTTGGAATCCGACGACCGTTCCCGCTATTGCGACCTCTCCGGCGTGTCCGCCGAAGTGGTCGCCTCGTGCGACGGGCAGCAGTTCCGCGAAAAAATGCTGATCACCCATCGCGGCCTCAGCGGGCCCGCGATTCTGCAGATCTCGTCCTACTGGGACAAACCGCAATCGATCAAGATTGATCTCGCTCCGGGGAGCGATCTGACCGCGATCTTCCGCGATCCAAAGACGCCACGCACTTTGACAACCCTGCGATCCGAGTTGCGCAAGGCCTTGGCCGCCCGGCTCGCCGACCGCTGGCTCGATTACCACGCACCCGCCTCGTGGACGAACGCCGCGCTCGCCGATTTCGAACAGCAAGCGCATGGGTGGGCCATCACACCGGCTGGGACGGAAGGCTTCGAGAAAGCGGAAGTAACCTGCGGCGGGGTCGACACCGACGAACTCTCCGCCAAAACGATGGAGAGCCGCAGAGTCCCGGGCTTGTTTTTCATCGGTGAAGTTGTCGATGTGACCGGCCACCTCGGCGGCTTCAACTTTCAGTGGGCCTGGGCATCCGGCGCGGCCGCGGGACGAGCGTTGTGACATTTCCGCTCTGCCATTAACAATCGCCCACGCATTCAATGGGAAACGTACGGCTCGAACCTCAGCGTCTCTTTTCGAAGGTTGGGCAACGGCTTCTTAACAAGGGCTTCCATGACATCGATTACTTCACCGCCATCGCGCAACGGCTCATGGTTCCTTTGTGCACGAATGATCTTTGTGCCGTCGCGCCAGACTGTATACTGAATCTTTCCCCGGACTACCTCTCGGCAAAACTCAATCGCCTCGTTCCAATCGTCAAAGTGGGAATGCGTTACTTCCACAATTCCAATTTCGCAATCTTCAACGTTCCCGACGCCGTACAAGCCGGCGGCTCCTTTTCGCGTCGGCGTTAGCTGAGATCGTCCCCATACGGGATCCCGCTCGATCGTCGCTGTTCCCGGTGGAAGTTCGTTCATAATGGTGCACAGGACGTGATAAACGTCGGCGGGATCGATGAAATCGCTCATGCGCGCGCTCAATTGATGTCGTAGAATTTCGATTCTATCAACAAGCGGCGCACGACACTCATGAGGACGACCAACATATGACTGGTGAAAAAAAGTTTCTACAAAGTATCCGTTGGCTGTTGGCGGCGACGCTTCTCGCGAGTGCCGCATCTGCGCAGGGGCCTTCGTCTACGCTCCTCGTGCTGTCAAAAAGCGACCACACCGTCGCTATCGTCGATCCCGGAACGCTACAGGTGGTGGCGCGCATTCCCTCGGGCCCCGATCCCCACGAGATCGTCGCGTCCGACGACGGCAAACTCGCGTACATCTCAAACTACGGCGGCTTGGATAGCGGTCTGAATACCATCTCGGTCGTCGATCTGGTTGCGCGGAAAGCGCTGCCTCCCATCGATCTCGGCGCGCTACATTCCACCCACGGCCTGGATTACGCAGGCGGCAAACTCTACTTCACCGCAGAGACGAATAAAGTCATCGGCCGCTACGACCCTGCTACTCAGCGCGTGGATTGGATTCTCGGCACCGGCCAGGATCGTACCCACATGATCCTCGTCTCCAGCAGCCTCGACCGCATATTCACCTCCAACGTCAACTCCGCCACCATCAGCATCATTGAACAAGTTTCTCCGCCGAGCGGCGGATTCAACCCTCCGGGAGCTCCGCGCCTCACCTGGGAAGTGACGAACGTCCCCGCCGGCCAGGGCTGCGAAGGCTTCGACATCTCGCCCGACGGAAAAGAACTCTGGGCAGCCAACGCCCGCGACGCAACTGTAACCATCATTGATGTCGCTAATAAGAAAGCCATCCAAACTCTTCCCATCCCAGTGAAGGGCTCCAACCGCCTGAAGTTCACGCCAGACGGCAAGCAGGTCTTGATCTCCGCCCTGGGCGCGCGCGCCGGAGACACCAGCCTCGTAGTCATTGACGCCGCCACTCGAAAAGAGGTCAAGCAGTTGAGTCTGGGCGGTGGAGCAGCTGGCATCCTGATGGCCCCCGACGGTTCCCGCGCTTTTGTAGCCGTCAGCTCAGCCGACAAAGTCGTAGTCGTGGATCTAAAGACGCTGGAGGTTGTGGGGCAAATCGATGCCGGCAAGCAGCCAGACGGATTAGCCTGGGTAGTCCGCAAATAGGCCAAGCGAGTTGTAACTTATATGTTACAATAGAAAAGTGATTGAGCTCCGGCGCTATGTCACTGCCGGTGGGAAAGATGTTTTCGGGCAGTGGCTGGCGAAATTGAAGGATCTCGCGCCCAAGCGAAAATCGTGACCCGCCTCGATCGGGTTGCACTTGGTAACTTCGCCGATTGCAAGTCTCTTCGCGGCGGTTTATGCGAACTGCGGATCGATTGGGGACCGGGCTACTGGGTGTATTACTCGATGCTGGGAAAAGAATGCGTGTTGCTTCTTGGGGGTGGTGACAAAAGCAAGCAGTCCTCCGACATCGAGAAGGCGCTCGCGAATCTCAAGGATTACAAGGAAAGGACCAGGCCGACGTGAAGCGCAAAACCAGCATTTCGCACGATGAAGCGGTAATCCGTGAACTGCGCGACAATCCGCGGTTTGCCGTCGAGTATCTGAAAGCAGCCCTTGAAGAAGACAGCGAACCTCGAGTTCTGCTGATCGCCCTGCGCCGTGTTGTGCAGGCTCGCGGAATTGCCAAGATTGCCAAGACTGCCGGGGTCGAACGCGAAAGTCTTTACCGTGCTCTGTCGGAGCACGGGAACCCCAGGTTGTCCACCCTGGCCGCAGTAACCAAGGCTGTCGGATTGAGGCTGACAGTTGAGGCCGCCGGCTAGAGAGCGGCGACGCACGCCGGAAGGCGTCCGTCTGGTATCCGCATTTGGAGGTCGCCCATGATTCGTATCCCCCTGAAGCCCGCACTTGCCCTAATACTTTCCCTCGCTGGGACAGCAAGTCCGACGATGGCACAACGCGCCCTCATCGAGATCGACAAAGTTCAGGTAGCGAATGCATTATCAGGTATTGTCCGCGATCCGAGCGGTGCGCCACTTACGGGTGCAACGGTTGCCGAAGTCTCCCAGGATGGAACTGTTATTGAGAGCACGGACCACGGATCAAGTGGGAAGCTTTGCCATTGTTCCAAGGGCTAAGAAGAAGGTCTACGACCTGAAGATCTCACTCGATCCGAACTTCAATCCGCTCATTGTGCACGTGAGAGTCAGCAGGTGGACAAAGAAGCTATTAGACCTCAAGCTCGAGGTCAGCACCTGAAGTCTACTCTCACTGGAGACTCTTGCTCCTCACAATCGAAAAGCTGATCTACGGAGGCGACGGCCTGGCCCGTCTGCCCGCCGATTCGCCCGCTGGTTCGCCTAACGACGAAGCCCGCGGACACGGCAAGGCCGTGTTCGTCCCCTTTGTTCTGGCCGCAGAAAAAATCGAGGCCTCCCTCACCGAGCAGAAACCCGGCTTTGCGCGCGCGCAGGCGGACTCAATCGTCGAGCCTTCGCCTCACCGCATCCAGCCTCCCTGCCCACACTTCACCCACTGCGGCGGATGCCACTACCAGCACGCCACTTACGAGCATCAACTCGAGATCAAAAAAGAAATCCTGCGCGAGAGCCTGCGGCGCACGGCCAAGCTGGATTTGCCGTTCGACATCGAGGTCCATCCTTCGCCGCCGTGGAACTACCGCAACCGCTCGCGCCTGCAGATTCGGACCGGGCAGGTTCAAACCGAGTACGCTGAATTCAGCCCCGCATTCGCTGCCGGATATTTCAGCTGGCTCGCACGAACTCTCGCCGTCGAAGAGTGTCCCATCAGTTCGCCGCTCATTAACCGCGGCATCGCGGACCTGTGGCAGAGCGGCCGCGCGGGCAAGGTCCCCAGGGCGTACGCGAAGTCGAGTTCTTCGCCAACGCCGACGACACGCAACTGCTGGTGGACGTCGGCTGCGCGCGCGAGGCTCGCCGCGCCGCCGTTCGCGCCTGGGCGGAGGACTTCCGCGCCGCCCTCCCCGAGATCGCCGGAGTCGTCGCATTCCGCGAGCCCAATCCCGGAGATCGAAAGGCAGGCTCGCAGGAGCAATACTGAACGGAACCAAGTACAGGAGGACCATCAAA
>CAWFVB010000036.1:0-183251 GCA_963819145.1 uncultured Acidobacteriaceae bacterium | reverse complement strand
ATGTTTGTTTGCGACAAAGCGCTGCCAATCGTCGATCGCGTAAACGCGTTGAAGCGCAAGACCTTGCTGTGAACTAACAATTACGCAGCTTAATCGCAGCGGAATCAAGCGCAGTAGTGCAACAAGGCGGTTCGTCCAATGAGTAGTCCCCGCGTTCAAGCTAATCCCCAGTCCAGTTTGCCGTTCGGCGAAGAGGCGAAGCCCGGCTTCCGCACCAAGACTGCGGCCACGAGACTGACTCCCGAAGAACTAGGAGAGATAGAAGCTGCCGCCGAAAGCGCGGGACAGGCTCTCTCCGAGTGGCTGCGCGGGACCGCTCTGTGCGCTGCGCGACAGCGGCCCGCTGATCCCGCCGAACTGGTATTGGCCGAAGTCTGGGCGGTGCGTTACGCGCTCTTGAATCTCTTCCATGCAGCCTCTCAAGGCCGCATCGGAAGGCAGACAATTGTCGCCTGATTCCGTCCTCAAAATTCGCGACCAGGCAGACGCACGAAAGCTTCAGCAGGCGCGCAAACTGCTTGATGACTTCTTCGCCCGCGAGGGCAAGGAAAGAGCTCGTATGCCATGAGTGCCATGCCTTTTCCCGGAAGCTTTTCGCTCTTGACGCCGTTGCTTTGGGTAGCCGCGATGTTCCTTTTGCTACTGGCTGTGCGGAGTGTGTTGCAGAACCGGTCCCCACGTAAATGGCGGGATAGGGAGACGATCGAATGGGGCCGACCTCGGCCAAGTTTGATCCAGAGATGGAGGATAAAGATGGGCAGAATCCGATTCAGACTGCCGAGATTTTCGCAGCGGCAGATGCCAGAGATCGCGCCGAAACCAGCGCCATCAGTGCCCGCGAATGCTCCCGCCGATCCGCTGAAGAAGCCTACCCAGCCGATGCTCGCGCTCTTTGGTTCGACCGTCAATGGTTCGACCATCGGTGCGCCCGAGACCAAACCCAAAGAGGCGTTCGCCTGGGAGAAAACGAAGGGAATCGAATGAGAGACAAATTGCCAAGAACACCACTTCACGCTTGAGGAACGCTCGGTATGCTCACGATCTCGAAACCGCTGTCAGCCAGCCAGGCGCAGACCTACCATGTGCGGGAGTTTGCCTCGCAGGAACAGAACTACTGGAGCCGCGATCAGCAGGGTCACAGTGAGTGGCAGGGCAGACTCGCCGAGCAGTGGGGGTTGCAAGGTGGCGTTGGTTCCGAACACTTTGCACGACTGAGTGAAGGCCAACATCCGCACACCGAAGAGCAGCTCGTACGGCATCAAGTTTCGAGAACCTATGAAGGCAAATTTGGCAGAGAGGTGACCAGCGCCGAGCATCGCGCCGGGTGGGACGCCACATTCTCTGCGCCGAAGTCGGTATCGCTTACCGCTCTCGTGGGCGGCGATGATCGGGTGCGGGAAGCCCATCGGGAGAGCGTACGCGCGGCACTTCAGGAGCTTGAACGATACACGCAGGCGCGGATCGGCAATGTCCATGCCCCGGAGACGACCGGAAAATTTATCGCCGCCACCTTCGAGCACGACACCGCGCGGCCCGTCGATGGCTATGCTGCGCCCCAGCTTCATACTCATGCCGTGATCTTCAACATGACCGAGCGCGAGAACGGTCTCGAAAATGGGAAACAGATGCGAGCTTTGCAGCCACACGAGATGTTCGTGTCACAACGCTACGCCACGGCGGTCTACCGATCCGAGTTGGCTCTGCGTCTGGAAAAGCTGGGCTACGAACTGGAGCGCGGCAAGCATGGACAGCCGGAAATAAAAGGCTACACGAAGGAATATCTGGAGGCTTCCAGTCCGAGGCGTGAACAGATCAAAGACCATCTCCGCGAACAAGGAATCGACGGAGCCGCGGCGGCACAGATCGCGGCCCACCATACTCGCGACCGCAAGGAACTGCTGTCGCCTGGAGAAGTCTTACAGCGGCACCGCGAGTTGGCCGCACAGTACGGGCATCAGGCGGACCGCGTCGTCGCACAGGCGCGCCAACATGGGCAATACCAGATGCCGGAGCCAGAGGTTCAGGCGAAGCAGGCCGTGACATGGGCGCGCGATCATGTCTTCGAGAGATCGGCTGTGCAGGACCGCCGCGCGATCCTTGAAACAGCGCTGGTGCGCGGCATGGGAGAAACCACCTATGCCCAGGTCCGGCAGGAGTTCGAGCGCCGGATCGAGGCCGGGGAGTTCCGCGAAGTCTCGCACGTTGGTGCTGGCAGACAGTACACAACCGCCGTGATGGTACGCATGGAGCGTGAGATCGTTGGCCGGATGCAGGAAGGCAATCGGCGCGACTACAGCGATCCCATGCTGGTCTCGCCGCAAGTGCGCATCGCCACGGAAGACCGCCACCCGGAGTTGAATGCGTCGCAGCGCCAGGCAGTAGACGAAATCTTTCTTTCGCGGGAGAAGGTTGTCGGTTTAGATGGCATCGCAGGCGCGGGCAAGACAACAACTCTGTCCGTGATCCGCGAAGGCGCGGAGGCCGAGGGCTACAGGGTGGAAGGTTTCGCGCCAACGTCCCGCGCGGCGCAGAAGCTCGGGGAAGCAGGCATGGAGACATCCACACTACAGAAGCATCTGGTACGTGGACAGCAGCCGGATACCGGCGAGAAACGGCTCTATGTGCTCGACGAATCCTCGCTGGCATCGACCAGGCAGGTGCATGAGTTTGTGAACCGGCTCCATCCGAATGACCGTGTGTTGCTCGTCGGCGACCGGCGGCAACATGAGGCGGTTGAGGCCGGGCGGCCCTTCGCGCAGCTCCAGGACGCCGGTATGAAAACGGTGAAGCTCGAAGAGATCGTGCGCCAGAAAGACCCGGAACTGAAACAGGTAGTCGAGCAGCTTGCGCGAGGCGAAGTGCGCGAAGCAATACAGAATCTTGACCGGCAGGGCCGAGTCCATGAGATTCAAGGCCACGACGAGCGCATCGCCGCTATCGCGAAGGAGTACGCAAAATCGCCGGAGAACACGCTGGTGATTTCTCCCGATAATCGCTCTCGCATGGAGATCAACGAGCGCATCCATGCGGAATTGCAGCGGAGTGGCCTCGTCAGCAACGAGGAGCACCGCATCAGGACGCTAGTGCCGCGCCAAGCCCTCACCGGCGCGGACCGCACATGGGCCGAGCGCTATGAGGTGGGCGATGTGCTGCGCTATTCGCGCGCATCGAAGGAGACCGGCATCGGGAAAGGCGCGTACGCACAGGTGAAGAGCATCGACGCTCCGAAAAACCGGCTGACAGTCGAGCTGCAGGACGGCACGCAGCGCACTTACGATCCACGCCGACAGCAGGGCGTCTCGGTCTTCCGCGAGGAGATGCGGAGTTTTTCAGTGGGCGACCGCATCCAGTTCACCGCGCCGGCCAACGAACTGAAAGTTGCGAACCGCGAGTTGGGGACCATCGAGAGCATCGAGGAAGACGGGCGGCTGCGCCTGAAGATGGACGGTGGCCGCAGCGGTCGAACTCGATCCGCGCAAGCATCCGCATCTCGACCACGGTTATGCCATGACCAGCCACTCCAGCCAGGGACAGACTGCCGACCGTGTCCTGATTCACGTGGACACCGAGTTGGGCGCTAAGGATCTGCTCAACAGCCGCATGGCATATGTTTCTGTCTCGCGTGGACGCTATGACGCGCAGATTTATACGAACAACGCAGGCGACGCTCGGGCAGGAACTCAGCCGCGACGTGTCCCATTCGCCTGCGATTCAGCAAGAGCCAGGAGCGCACAAGATAGAACCACAAACCACGCACACGAATCAGATCAGTCAGGGTTTCGGTCTAGGTCTGTGATGCAGCATTCCCGAATGACATGCCCCGGATAGCCAGAGCATAGCCGAGGCCCGGCCAGTGTCAAGGCCGCGCTTCGCGCGCCGCGTTCGCGGTCGAAGAGCCTTGACACTGGCCTTTGCGCCTCGGCTTATTATTCAGCTATCCGGGGGATGTCAGATTCTTACTTCCACGAACCGGGGCTCCGCGCCGAGTCGAACCGCTGTCGGAGAAGATCTGGGACTTGAGAAAGACGTGTTCAAACAAGCGTTCTCTTACGAGCATGAGAATCATTACTTATAGCGACCTGCATCTTGAATTTGGCTCGGGCTGGATGTTGCCGCCAGATGCCAACGGAGATGTCATGATCCTGGGAGGCGATATCGTCACGCTCAGGGATTATGAGCCGCTCGACCAGATTCTGCGGAAGTGGAAGAAACCAGTCCTCTATGTGACGGGAAACCACGAATATTACACGCGGCGGCCAATGAACGAAGAGGACAATAGATTCAAGGCGTGGCTCGAAGACAGACATCCGCATGTGAAACTGCTGCTTGATGAAGAGGTCAGCATCGGCGGCGTCAATTTCTTCGGGGGCACGATGTGGACGGATTTCAACGGCGGCGATTTGCGCGCCATGGAGACCGCCCGCTCTCAAATGAATGATTACCGCCTGATCTATAACCCCGACGAAACGCCTTTCACGCCCGCAGATTCGATTGCGCTACATAAAAACTTCGCGTCGAAATTGCTGAACTGGTTTGGCAAGAATCTAAGTGGTCCGCGCGTGGTCATCAGCCATAATGCACCCGTCATCAATCCCAACTCCAAATACAAAGGCGGCCCTCTCACGCCGGCGTTCAATTCCCTGGACATGGTGGGGATCATTGAGACGCACCAGCCGGCCCTCTGGGTGTATGGCCATACGCATGAATGCGACGATCAGATGATCGGCCGGACCCGGATCATTTCAAATCAACTCGGATATCCGGGCAGCCTTGGCGGGTTTGAATGCAAGGATTTTGATGAAGCGGGTCTGCCAGTCGAGATAGGCGTTTAGCCCAGACGGGAAAAGAAATTACCTATGGAGGCCAACAATATCCTGTGCATTCTGCCGAAAATAGTTCCTAACCTTTAAATTTATGCTGCCCCGGCAAGTCTGAATTCTAGGGAATCGATACAATTTCGCCAGAATCCACAAGACGCTGCGAATCACTCCGGCGGTGGCTGGCCTGTCCGATCACGTTTGGAGTCTTGAGGAAATCGTGCTTTTGACAACTTGAGCAGCAGGGGGAGGAAAGAACAAATCCATATGGGATCTAGAAAGCATCCCGGCCAATTGTGGACTTTCAAATGCGGTCATAGCGGCATATTGCCGCCACGAGGGGAATCAAGTAAGGCCGTTCTTTGGTGGAATAGTAGGTCATCAAATAGCGGCGGGAACCATGTATGTAGGCCGTGCCAGTTAGTTCAGGACCGCAGACGGAAGAAGATTACCTCTGCACTCTTCGGCTTGACATGGGCAAAACGGCTACTCGTGTCTCAGAAGGCTGCGGCTCGATACGGTAAGTATACGTCCCCAAAAATTTCGGCTGCGCGAATCGTGGAACTGAAAAATGCGCCCAGCTTGACGTGCTGTATCTGCCGGACGGGAGAGGAATTAAAATGGGTGCAAAGTGCGCGACTCACTAATCCGCACTTGCATCACAATCACGAAACGGGTGAAGTCTATGGCTTCGCTCACGCATTATGTAACAGGCTGATGGGACTCCTAAATAAGAAACTGACGCCAGAATCGCAGGCAGAATTTTTTAAGAACGCCTGTCCGAAAGCATTCGAATTGTTGGTAAGAAACTTAGAGAATTCAAACTGAGACACTACCGAATTCCGGGTCCATTATTTCCCGCTCAGACTTTAGCTGATCCGCCCTGCTGCGCGGCGCGCAGGTCGTCATGCTCGAAGGCCGATGCCATGCGGTCGATTTCGCCTTTGGCGAGACCATGCCGTGCGGCTTCATCGCGCCACTTGGAGACGGCCTTACCGACCTGTGCGGCTATTTCGCGAGCCTTGCCAGCGTCCAGTTCGAAATATCCCGCCACCTCCATCGCCAGTGCGAGTGAAGCCGTGTTGTCATCCTCATTGATTGCCGTGCTGAGGATGCGCGGCTTGATGTCGGTCGGCACCGGGTTGAGGTCGTAAGCGGGCGACAGGCGCCAGCCCGCCTGTCCTTCGTACAGAAAGCCGTGATTGCGCAGGTGGTCGTCGGTGTTGGAGATCAGTATGTTGAAAACCAGCCGCCGCCACAACGCTTCCATGTCGGCTTTCGGCGCGGCGCCGTGCTGGCGCAGCGCGTCAACAATTTCCAGATAGCTTCGCGTTTCTCTGTCTTTCGATCCGAGCATGCTCATCGCGGAGAGGAACGGGATACGCCGTTCGCCGTCGCGGTCGAAGCGTCGCAGGAGGAGCACAGGCTTGCCGGCGATGTTTTCGATACGGGATTGGGGAACGGGGATGCCAGATTTCTGCGCGAGGGACAGTGCGACCGCCTCCCAAAGCACCGTGTTGATTTCATCATCCTTGCGTGGGAATTTCGCAATGGCGAGATGGCCGTCCTTTTCCCTGACGGAAGCCTTGGGCCTCGCGCCGCCAAGAGAGGAGCCGGGCGCGAACAGCATGCGCAGTTCCTCATCGGTGTCTTTCTCTTCCATTACATGTTCGGCGGCGGAGAGCAGTTTCGGGAGTTCGATCAGCGGGGGGATGCGCTTGACGCCCTCCTCCCGCAGGAAGGGCCCGCCTTCTTTTTCTGCAAAGCGCAACGCGCCCAGACGGGCCTCGTCGTCCACCAGCAGCAGGAAGTCGATTTCCTGGAGCGTGCGCGGCGCCCCACCCTCGCGCTCCGCGCGTCTGCGTTCCATGCGGCGCATGAGCGCACGCCCCCAACGGTCGGGCGCGGAGTCGCCGATGGCGCCGAACATGGGCGTGTCTGCCGGAGTGTGAAACGGGCCCGGTCCAACCTGCAGGGCTGGCTCCAGAGAGAATCGCGCGGGATTTTCCAGCCATGTCTTGTCGTATTCGAAGGTGGCGCTTTCCTTGTTCTTGCGCGTACGGGCCCACAGACGCCCCATCAGGTGGGGGACGCCGTCGAGATCCACGTATACGAGAGCCTCTCTGTCCATCACTTGTCTTTCGTGCGTTTCGGGCTGCGCGCCACGCGAATGCGTTGCGGCAGGTTTTCTTCTTCGAGCTGCAGGCCCACGGGATCGTTCTTTGGCGCGGCGAGATCGCCCAGCCGGTCCGCCATACCCAGCACAAAAAGGACCGTGGCGTATATCCCGATCGCGACGCCGGGATCGCCCTTTTCGAGCTTGACTAGGGTCGTGCGGCTGATCGAGGCGCGTTGCGCCGCGATGGCCGCCGGGATGCGACGACGACGCCGGGCGTCACGGATGTCGCGGCCGAGCTTGCGCAGGGCATGCCTTACCGGGAGTGGCATTATGACAGATGATCGGCTGGTCCTCATATTTAATGTCCAGAATAACGGTCACTAACTCATTTAACGTACATTATTATGAACGTTATGTCAATCTGGAGATCTAGGGCACCCGCCCATCCTTTACCGCAAATCGCAGCCCGTCGGGGTCGCCCACATACCGCTTTTCAGCAGACGGTAGCCGACAAGCCGGCGACGCTGACGCGACGATCGATGAGATGCTGGGACGGATGAAAGAAGCCATTGTTGGAATCACGTCGCCCGAAGGGGTTCGACTATGGAGCGGAAGCCGAGAAAATGGCCCAGGCGTTGCTCGACACCTTCCGTTGCCGGATAGAGTCGTTTACGTGAGCGCTGCCAGCAAGTCTCTCCGCCGTAGCCATGCGACGCTCAATGGCCGAAAGTTAGAACTCATGATTACTCGCGAAACATCGCGTTTGCGTTCACGACGCCTCTTTTCCAGGATATGCCGACCCCAATTCTCGCTCAAATTATCTGTGCGCTGCTCGCAAACGTCTGAGCATTGTCCTCGCCTCATCACGGCCAAGCTCGCTCACATCACGGGGATTGCCCTGGAACACCGCTTTGAGATGCTTGATCGCCTTTGGCGCATTCTCGCGCTCATGAAGCCAGATCTTTGCAAGCGCAAGGTGGGCTTCATTGTCGCCAGCCTCCACTGAATGCTGGAACCATCGGTAAGCCTCGCCAACGTCTCCGCGCTTCCGATAATGCATAGCCAAATTGAAAGCAGCGCCACTGTCTCCTTGCTTGTACGCCTGCTTGTACCAGTAAATAGCACGCTTCTGATCGATCGGAATGCCCTTTCGACCATCGGAAAAATAGTTCCCGAGAAGGATCTGGCAGCTCGTATCGCCAGCCTTTGCCCCCTTTCAATAGCAACGGTAGGGCTTCGGCATATCGCCCGCGACCATCTA
The DNA here is from genome assembly GCA_963819145.1 of uncultured Acidobacteriaceae bacterium. Classification (GTDB taxonomy): domain Bacteria; phylum Acidobacteriota; class Terriglobia; order Terriglobales; family Acidobacteriaceae; genus Sulfotelmatobacter. The sequence continues at coordinate 175,054 of CAWFVB010000036.1, read as the reverse complement.
ACAAGTCTGCCTCTATGTACAGGCGATCGCCAAGGGACAAAGCCTTCTGCTCTTTGAGCAAACGCTCTGTCTCCATACGCGCCGGTTCTGTGAGTTTATCCTTCGTGGCAGCTGCAAGCTTTAAATAACGGAGACCCGCGGCTCGGTCACCTGCATAGCGAAGGTGGATCTTAGCGAGTTCGATTAGTCCATCTTCATCGCCAGCGTTTATGGCACGTTCGAACCACTCCAGAGCCTTTAACCACCGTTTCGCGTCGCGAAAGAACATTCCAAGATTGAATGCAGCAGCCCAAGAGCCCTGTTTGTAGGCGCGCTTCCACCAGCGAAGCGCTTCATCCACGTTTACCTTACCGGTAATCCCGTAGGCATAGTCATAACCGACTGCAACCTAAGCTTCTTCATCACCGAGTTTCGCGGCAGCCAGCAACGACTGGAATGCCTTGGAGCCAGCTCCCTTATCTGACTGGTCCTGTCCCCGTCGGCGCAGGCGTGCAGCTTCGCTATTTGGAGCACTAGATTTTTTCACGGTGCTTCCCCTGACTCCGGCATACCCCTGTCGTCATAAACCCGAATCGGGATCATAGCATCACGACAGCCAACTCCCGTCCCTGCAGCGACAGACTGTCGGTCACGTACCGTTGAGCACCGGTGCTAGATCTTTCTTTTCCGGCGCGATGGCTTTTTCGATAGTTTTTTCTGTCCGCGCGAGCCGCTCCGTTCGGTGGTGATTTTTGCCGATTCATCCATCAGCAGCTTCCGCAGCGCACCTGTGAGTTTCTGCTCTATCTTGACTTCATCGATCGCATCACTTTGCCCGAAACGGACAACCGTTTCCTCGCGAAACTCATTGTCGTCATGGACGCGACGAACAATCACTTCCAACGGCTCCGACGGGCCATCGCCTTTCTTGATCCCTTCGGACCTGGCTTTGATGATGGCCGTGATGAAGTTGATGACACTGGCAGCGAGACTGAGTCCGGCAGCAGTTAGACTCACAATGGCTAGAATCTCCGGACCACTTTCGTGTTCTTCGAACCCGAAAACGAGGTTGGGAGCGGCCACTTTCTTGAGGCTCCGGTCGATCAGTTCGTAGGCCTGCGGAGAATGCTCACGGTGGAAACATCCTGACGAGACCCGAACCTTGATGGAAACTGCTGCTTCACCAGGACGTGTCTCTGTTTGCGCTTCAAAACGGCGCATGCGATTGCGAAAGGTTTCTTGCCATCTAACGTCCACAAAGACCGCCTCCCGCCGCGGTCGCCTGAAATTGTAGCGGTGTTCCAGACTTTGTTCCAGTCAGCGTCTTGCTAAACTCTCTCCTGCCTGACCGAATTGCGTGCCGGAGCGTGCCACTCTGACCACCGGTACGCGGAGGCCGCTTAATCGTAAGTAAAAATGCCTGCCGGCCTTCAACTACCAGTGATCAGCAGTTCCCCGGCAGTTACAATTGATAAGAGAGAGGCTGGTCTGGCGCTGACCGGGGTGCAGATTGCGTTTCTACACAAAAGAGGAATGTGAGGAATGGCTTCGGGGGCGAGAACGACTGAAGCCTGATGCTGTGCCCGAAACCCAAGTGGAACGGGTCGGTTACCCGGCGGCGCCTCACCGTATTTTTGGCATGGCCCACTGGATCGCAAACTCGTTGACGTATAGGATGCCGACGTTGCTCTGGATCATCGAGTGGAGTATCTGGCCGAGCAGCGAAAACTGGCTTTTGTACTACAATCTGCGTCACAGCTACGGTGACCTGCGGTTGCTTCACGAAGCCCCTGGACACTTGTTTCTGGAGCACGAACCGGAAGACCTCGCATCGTTCTTGCCCCCGTGAACCCATTCTTCAGTCACGACGAGTACATCGATTTCTTTGCTAAGCTCGACGAGAATCTTTTAGAGGTTCGCAAGGAATTGGGAATGAGCAGATCAGATCGATTTCGAGTCCCGCCCGCCGCTCGGCCACAGTGAATAGCAAATTCGGCAACGGGACCATTGCTTATTGTGGTCGAAACATGGCCATGTTGCTGATGACGGCCTTCTGAGCGCTTACGCCTCGTTGCAACATCTAGGTATTCTAAACAATGACATAGACGGAGTTTCAAGATGATCACCCGAATTTGGCATGGCGCCACCCCCGCAACCAAAAGCGACGAGTATCTAAGCCTGATGCGAACCGTCGCCATCCCAGACTACCGCTCGACTCCCGGCAACGAGGGTGCTTATGCGCTACGTCGTATCGAGGGCGACACCGCACATTTTTTGATGGTCACGTTCTGGGAATCCGAGGCGGCGGTTCGCGCCTTCGCGGGAGACGACATCAGCGTGGCGAAATACTACGACTTCGACAAGGATTTCCTGCTTGAACTGGAGCCCTGCTCCGCACATTACGAGATGTACGACCGCTAAACCCCGCGCACAATTTAGGATTCTGAGCGCTCTGGCCTCGTTTCGACAGTTAGGAGCAAATCACTACATTGGGCACGACTCGTTCTTGAGAGGTACCATAGCGCAGCATGAAAATCGCGTATCGGCTCAAGGACAATGCGAAGCACATAGCCCAAGTGCAGAAGGCCACTCTGACCACAGACAACTTTGGCATCGAACTGACCGACGGTCTATTTGGGTCTGCTGAATGGTGGAATCGTATTGCAAGTGGAGAGTTGTCGGTACACACGCTCCGGGGCACGATCACTGAACGGTTTATGGGTAGCATGGGAGACTGGCCTGAGATAAGGGTTTGCAGTGAAACAGGCGAAAAATCAAGCTGGACACGAGAGGTCAACAATCGAGAACAGGATGCGCTCTACCGCATGGTCGTCGCATTGAGATTGACTACGTTCTCCAGCGACATCGGAAAAAATCCTCGGTTCCCAATTCCGAATACAAGATTGTTCTTGAAATTCGAGTGGAGCCAGACGCGGAAGGAGATGTTCCGGGTGCATACGAGAGGCTGCTTGCTAAGGAAATCGCGCATCGCGTTCTTACAGCCCCAATTCTGGTTGTGCTTGAGGCTTCATATGAGCTTGCCGAACTGGGTCGCACACCCGGAGTGATGCCGCCCGAAGTCCATCGCGTGTTTGCGGATGCCCGCAGCGAGAGTGATCGCCTGGTCGGTGGTCGTCGCCTTCCAAATGATCCCGAAGCGCGAAAGCACGCCATGCTTGGGATTGCAGAACTGGAAGCCCGATGGAAAGAGAGCATCTTCGCCGCTTGTCGGAAGGTAGTCGATGAAAAGACTTAAGTTGCAAAGTCGCGTTCTGGGCCTCATTCTTGCCCGCCAACCATGACGGAAAGAATGTGGCACAACTCCACCTTCTTGGCCAGAAGTTGGAGCCTGATTGTTGTTTGTGCCATCTTCGGGCTAGTTCTGTCCGGAATGCTGCTTTCAGAGCCGGGCCGCGCCGTGGCGTCGGTTCTGTGCATGGTTCTTTTAATGCAGTCTTGGGCTACCCAACGGAGATATGCGAAAAGCCGTGAACGACTTGTGCTGCTTACCCTGGCGCTAGGCCTTCCAGCCCTGGCGTCTCTCTGGCTCGGGCTGAATGTGTTGCGATTCTATTCATACGCGCCGGAGTCACGGGCGCATCTGTACTCGGCGGTGGTCCGTCTCCAAGAGATCATTCAGAGTGTTGCATACGCTATCGGCCTTGTTGTTACCTTCTGGACGGTTGTGGAACTCAGTTGTTTTCTGGCCTCGCGCATATCTGTCAAACTGGTAGGGCGCAGAAAGACATGGTGGAATCGCCAATTTAAGGGAACGTGGCTTTGGGGAAGCCCGATTGGGTTCGCGATTGCCGCTTTAATTAGTTCAAGCCTGCTCCGATGGTTGGTAGTTGCCCTCAGCTTGTTGGGCTGCCTTTTCGCGGTGATTTTTCGAATCAATCGACCCGATGACGAAATATGAAAGTAGACGACTTATTCCACAACTGAGAGTCAATGGCATAAAACCCCCGATTTCGCTCAGTCCGGCGCGCACGACTGCGCGTGCACTAACTCGCTGCTTTCTCAACCGGGCTTGTTTTCGGCGAAATGAATAGTCTTCGGGCTGCCCATTTCAGAATCCGCCAGCCCACGGCGGCCCCGGCGAGGATCGTGAACAGCCACAGCAGGATCGTGGGCAGATAGAACACAAACGTCGTCATCGAGGCAGCGTACTCACCGAACCCTTCGAGGCCCTCGCGCGCGGCGATCTTCAGCTGATACAGCGGACGCCAATTGAGGCCGAAAACTTGGGCATCGGCTTCAGCTCGCAGAGTGATGTTGATAGCTACGGTTTCAACTTGCTTCGACAGCGCCTCGAATTCTGCTTGCCTTTCCTCCATCGCTCCGCGGACTTCGTTCAGTTTATCGCTCACTTCGAGCGTGTCCTTCACGATCGCAGCCTTACGCAGGATTCCGAGATACTGTTGTTCCTGAGCCCGTAGGTTGCGCAGGCGTGCTTCTTGGTCGACATATTGTTTGGTGACGTCTTGGGCGTCGATGCTTTCGCTTTCTACGCGCAAGCGGAGCTTTCGGATCTGGGCGCGGACTTGGTCGAACTTTTCTGCCGGCACACGAATACTGAGCGAGGCGCTGGTCGCGTCCGCGCCGCCATTAACATTTGAGGTTACGAGGAATCCTCCTGCTCCTTTCGTGATCTGTATGATTTTCTCAGCAGTTTCGGCCGGAGCTTTGACGATGAGGCTAAGGGACTCCGTTCGCACTAGCCTGCGGTCCTCCGTCGAGTTTTCCTCTCCGCCGGCACGTCCTCCTGAAAATGTCATGAGAGGGGCGGGTGAGACAACGGCACGGTCCACGGGAACGCCTCCAACAATGTTTTTTTGAAGGTAGGCTTCGGATCGGAAGTGCGGAAGAATTGAGGTTTGTCGCCAAAGCGATATTGGCTCCCAACCCACACTGCCACTGACGGCGGCAAGACCGGTCGCCTTCTCCGAGGCAATGCCTCGTGCCTGGTCACGAGGTTGAATGAGTCCCAAGTAGAGTGCGACCACTCCGGCCGTAATAAGCCAGCCTGTTTTCAGAGCCGTTCTGCTCTTGGCGTAGAACACTCCCCAGCGGATGACCATTAGCCCCCCTATGAAGGAATAGACACGGGCAGCGAAGCCGTTGTTCCCGTCGGGTCCCTGATGGCCGAGTCGTGAGCGCTATTGATTGATGGTGGTCATTGAAGGGCTATATGCGTTTGGCGTTTACAGGGTGCGGTACACTGCCCGAGATGGTTGAAGCGTCGCTACTTTACTGGCAGTGCTCTTGAGGCCCCACAATGTCGCGAATCGGGAAATGGCTCATTATCACGGTCGGCATACTCATCGTGGTGGCTGTGGGTTTAACCCTATTCCTGTGGTTGCTTTTGGGGCCGACAAACTACGTTCCCTCCAACATCGTCGATTTCCTCCCCTCACAATTACAGGCCGAAGCGGATGCAGATTTCTTTTTCTCAGTAGGTGATGAACTCAAGTACTCCAACGAGATCAATCCCCAGGCAGCGACGCTGTTGCGCGGCCACATAGACAATTTTCTCGTTTCGCCTGACAGAAAGAAGATTGCGGCAGCAGTAAACGGAGCACTTCTGATCGTCCCTTCGGACGGGAGCTCGGTTCGTCAGATCGCGACTGTCGATTCCATCTATGAAAAGAAAAAAAAGATTGGCCACTCCTTTTTCCGAGACGATGGATTCCAGTGGTCCAGAGACTCAAAATACTTGTACCTCATCAAGGATGAGTACTACGAGTCCAAGGGATCGCAGCTATATTCGGCTAAGGGAGAACTCTGGCGCTACCATGTTCAAATCGGCAACTTACAGCTAGTGCTGAAGCCCTTTCCTGCATACACCTGTTTCTTTGGCACCAAATCAGGGATCTATTTCTCCGTGCCCACAGAAGCCGGAGACCTGCGATTGAGATACTCCGATGGGGAAACTGTGAAGGACGTTGGAGGCGTAAATGAGTGGGAAGTTCCAAAACAACAATTGGTTCCTGGCGAATCGCCGTTTTTCTCATTCTCTTCTCGGGACTTCAACCAACTGTTTGTGAGAGGAGCGGGTCTCGAGGAAGAGCAAAATACCAGGCAGGAGAAGCTGCTTATACGAGACAAGCCCTATTTGGCCTTCACGCAGGGAAACGGGATGAAAGGCGCCTTTTACTGCTCAAGTCTCCACAATAGCGTGTTCCTGCCAGGCGACAGGTATTTCCTGTTGAACGTTGAATGCGGCAACTACGGTGGCCAGCTCCTGATCGATAGCGAAACGGGGAAATATGAAAAACTGCCAAAGGACACTCGTGTTTATCTAGCCCTTACCACAGAGGATATTCCGTATTACCGGATAAGCTGCGGCGGGATCATGGCTAATTGAGCGCTGATGGTGAGATCTCGTCAACAGTCCCAAGCAATGTCTGGCTGTGGTAGATTCCGTTCGTATGCTCAGCCTTGATGACAATCGCTGGAATAACCTCGCTGGGGGATACAGAATGAAGTGCGACCCCCGGCCACTGCTTGCGGACCTTGAGAGTGAGCAGAACAGAGAGACAGCGTGGCATGAACTTTGGGAAGAGCTTCACCATCAAGGAGACGTGGGTGAGGCGTCATACGCATCCGTGCCACACCTCGTGAGGATTCATCGAAAAAGCGGCATAGTTGACCGGAACACCTACGCGATTGTCGCGATCATCGAACTGGCTCGTGGGAAGGGCAACAATCCCGAAGTACCGAAGTGGTTGGAAGAGGATTACCTTCGAGCGATTCGGGACCTGGCCGAAATCGGTGGCGGCGAGATTTGGCGCACCGAGGAACCGGAAGCGATCAGAGCCATACTCAGCGTCATTGCCATCGCCAAGGGCCTTCGGACTCACGGGAGATTCCTCGTAGAGTATTCCGAGGATGAGTTGTTGGACATTGAATCTCGTGAGTGAAATGGCCTAGTTGCGATAACAATTCGATCTATCTATGCTGGATTGTTGCTGAACGGGCGATACAGGCTGAGAGCGACATGGTTGGCATCCCGTACAAGGTCTACGTTGTCGTCGAGCGAGAATTTGGGGAACAGTTGGCAAATCTTGCCCCCGGCGTGCCCGTTTGGATTGTGAACACGCCCCTCAACCGAGCTGTGGCCCAGCGACTATGGAAAGAGCGCAATCGGAGAGATCATCTTACCGGCATTACCACCTTCAACGATTTGGAATCCTCATCTCCTGAAGATCTCCTAGTGTCGGAACTCGACACAATCGATCTGCATCACGGTTCTCACTCCGCCAATCCTCCCTACACGATTCTCGAAGTGCTTGGTGCTCCGCTTAGCGACCGGATCAAAGCGGAACTCTCTCAATACGGTTTTGACGAATTTCAACCCAACGCCGAAGGTTTTTCTGCTGTGCGCCCGGTGCCGTGCGAGTGAGTATTTCCGATGGGCTGCCTCTTCGCTGGATGATTAGCACAATATCGGCCTGTCACTTGTTCACCGGTCCTGCCTGTCATGGCCTGATTTTCAGCTATTGACTCATTTCGATGCCGGACTGGATGCTAATATCCGATAACGCAGCGGGCTCCAAGAATCTCGTATTGCGGTGAAGCTATGGAGAACTGGTTTGTTGTGGGTCAACTAGATATTGAACGACTCCTCGCCGATTGGCGTTGGCTCTGTCCCAAACCGATGACATTGTTAGCCAGAAGCGCATTTGGAGACCTGTTCCTCCGGGACGAATCGGGAGAAGTATTCGGACTTGATGTTGCAGCCGGGAAGCTGACGAAAATAGCGGATTCCGAAGCTGAGTTTCGTGAACTAGCAGCGAGTCAGGAAAAACGTGCAGAGTGGTTTCGAGAAGCAGCCGAGCAGTCCGCATTGGCACGCGGACTGAAGCCCATGCTACTCAGTGCATCGGGTTTAGCGTGCCGCTCATCTTCGCTGAAAGCGGCTCTCCCGACACCCCCTACGTCGCCGATCTATACGAACATATTTCGTTTCTCGGCGACTTGAACCGACAGATTTCAAGCCTGCCTGACGGAGCAAAGGTGCGGCTCCGTGTGACGCGCTGAAGCTGCGATTTGCAGCCATGGTATCGCCCGAGAGAACAGAGTGAACAAACGAACTTGTCTGGTATTCGGCTCCGTTCAAATCGTCGGCTGCTTCCTTGCAGGCTATGGCACTGTTTACTCGGAATCAGCGTTTGTGCGCGGGGCATGGCTATTCGGATTCCTGCTCCTTCTCCCCGGCAATCTGCCCGCAATGGCTCTAAGCCAGACGTTAGTGCATGTCCGAGCTGCTTATATTTTCTTTCCTGTTGCCGTTGCCTGTAACGCCACGCTTTGGGTGATCGTGTTCGGCAGTATGGCGAATGCTTCGGCGTGATAGGCAGAGCACGTTTGACAGGTACGGCATCGCTTTAGCCACGACGGGTCTAGCGTTCGTGGTAGCCAACACTGTGCACTTCTTGCGGCGTGTCACCTGCTACGACTGCTTTTTCCCATATGGGGTGCCGTTTACTTTTTATAGAGACGGCGGCTTTGCTGGCGGTGGTGGCTTGGTGTTGCGAGGACTCGCTGCAGACACCGTCACCATTATTGTTTGCGCAGCGCTCCTCGGCGCACTTTGGCAGTGGTTTGCAGCGAAGCGCAGTTAAGCAATGACGCTGCTCTCAGATTGGCGAATCGCCATGTCGGCAAATGTGAGCGATGCGTGGGCTATTTCGGAAATCTAAATCCGTCTTCCTCAATCAAATCCTTCCAGACCCAAGTGAGACGGAACCGCGCTTCGCGGGCGACAGATTCAGTAACGTTTTCCGGCCACTGGAATTCGCATACGAACGCATTTAGTGCGTTCAACGCGCGATTTGCAAAGGCCTCCCATGTTTCGGACGGCTGAGGCATTGTCGAATATCGGTAAGCGACAATTCCAGATGACGTTTGTATGTGAGGCTGAGCGACGGCATCCTTGACGAGCCAAAGTTCAGCGTCAACAATTGCGGCTCCTCTGCCGCGCAGCCACTCCGCCGCCACTAATGCGTCGTCCCTAAACCAGCCGATCTCGCCATGGTAGGCGAATCCTCGGTCAATTAACGATTGCGGGAACCCAGTTGGTAGATGAGGTTTCGCATTTCGTGCCATCTCGCGGCGGAGAGGTTGGTAGAGTTCCCTCAAAGCATTCGCAGAGTCCGGCGAAGCTTCCTTAAAAAATCCACCTTCTTCGATTGTGAAAAACTCCCACAACGGTTCGATGAGTCCACCGCCGAGCAGGTCGATCAGTACGCCGTTTGCGTCCACGCTTCCGCCGATGATGTTATGGACAATGCGCTCAACTGTGTCTTTTCGAAGGACCGCGACTTTCAGGACTTTTTGAAGCGCCTCAGGCCAAGCAGGTTGCTTCTACATTGCGTGTCCGTAAGGGGCCGAGCAATGGCGCATCGGAGGAACCTGCCAAGAAGCTTGTAGCAGGGGTGGAGTCAACGCCTTCTGTGCGGGCGGTGAAGACGTGATCCTGCATTCAATCTCGTGTCAGAGCAAGAACGGTGCTTCGCACCGGAAGAATTGTGACACTCCACCCCTGGGAGGGAACTGTAGGGAAACCTGCGAGTGCTCTCGGGGAAACATCCTGGCATCCGATAGATACCGTGTTCCGTGGTTCCGTAAGGAAACCCGTGTATACCTGCGTAAACGCGGGTGTCGGGAGGGCTGGAGCGATGGCGCTACTCGATGAGAAGAACCTAGCAGCGGAGGCGGACAAGCGAGCGCGATTCCGAGTGCATCACGTGGGGACGAAGCTAAACCAGGCGGAGCTGCACGAGCTGGAAGTGCTGGCGGCGAAGAGGAAGCAGACGCAGGCGGAGCTGATCCGCGGGCTGTTGCTGCGCGAGATCGAACAGGACCAGACGGGCCTTCGACCCAGTCCGGAGATGGTGGAGATCACGGCGTGCCGGCTGCTGTTGGTGAACCTGCTTGGTCCGCTGGCAAAAGGCCAGGTGATGACGTCAGAGGTGTTCGACGGAATCGTCGACTTGGTCAAGAAGCAGAAGGCGCGTGTGGCTCTGGACCGGCTCAAAGACCACGAAGCGCGCCGCTGAGCCTCGGTGGCAGAGTACCCTGCGCTGCGGCAGCAGGCGGACAGAAGAAAGCACCGCGCGGGAAAAACTGGACGGCTACGGGAACGGGTGATCTCCCATTTTTTCGCTGGCGAGTGTACGGAGCGCGGAAGGCCAGTCAAGGCTCTGCGCTTCGCTCCGACCGCTACGCGGCGCAAAGAATGCGGTCTTGACTAACCTCCCTCTCCGCTCCTGTGTTGCTTCCAGCTATCGAAAAAATGTGAGAAACAAATGGGAACCGAGGAAATGATCTGAGGGGAAGACAGCATCCCTTACGCCTTCGGTGCGCGCACAGCCGGGGTGCACAGTGCGTCCGGTGAGTGTCCGGGGTTGTCCGGTGCACATTCGGTGTCTGTCCGGCGTTACGGGATGTGTTTGGCGGTCGACCTCATTCGTGGTCTAAGCGTTATCGTCGCTGAGATGGCAAGGAGCGGAACTCAAGTCACGTTTCACTATCCTTACATGCCGCCAGCACAGCCAGCAGCGCAGAGCGATCGCAAGATTCGGCAACTACACGTTCGCCGAGGTCATCCTGATTTCAGGGCAGGAGAAGGTGGTTAACCCGCCTTCTTCATGCAGAGTGTCGGCGTACGTCTTGCGGAAGCGGTGAAGCTCTGCGCCCTCGACGCCGGCTGTCTTGGCAATGGCTTTTAGCCTGCGTAGGAAGTGACCGTCGGTTTTTCCTTTTCCATTTGGAAATACCAGGTCGAGGCTGGGCTTTCCGCTGGCTCATTCTCTCCTTGATCTTCCAAACTAGCTTTGCGGGAATCGGAATGAATCTGTCCTTAGCACATTTTTTCTTGCTCTTGCCCTTGAGCCGGAACTTGCGCCACGCCTTCGGCTGAACGTGCAGCGTGCATTTCTCCCAGTTGAAGTCTGTGTATTCCGTGTTCTGCATCTCGGCATCCCGAACGCCGGAATTCAAGAACAGACCGTAGAGCAATTTCTCCTCATCGTCCATGGCCGCAAACATATCCTTGAGTTCTTGCTTCGTGTACGGCTTCGGTGGCTTCTCGGCGTAATCGAGTTCCGCCAGAATCTTGCCGGCAATAAGAATGTCCCGAGTCCGCAGGAACGTGTTCAGGGTTTCGAAGATGTTGTGAAAATAGACGCTACGACAGAATACTCGGGAAAGAAACCTTGCAACGTTACTCCGTGAGGCAGTCTTCTTCGTTTTCTGTCGGTTTCGGTCACAAAAGCCGAATGGGGAGCAGGAAATTTCGCCCGACCGTCCTGCAATATCTCGATAAGCTCATCGCACTCTCGCGCAATGAGACCCCAATCCATCTCTCCGGAAAGCAGAGGTGTGAGAAGTGTGGAAGCGGCATGTTGCACTGCCCCACTGCCGCGTACAATCGGGCATCTTTTGATTCGCGATAAGCCATCGGATGCTCTTTTCGTCCAGTATCGGTACGTCGATAGCGTAAGGCGTCACAACGCGAAGAAACAGCTCGGTCCGTGCGGCCAGATCTTTTAGAATCCAGTATTGCATTTTGATGTCACCGACAGGCCTATGTGGTTACTTCATTTGTCCGGGTTCATCCTACCGTGTTGTGTTCTGAGATCCCGTCTTGTTCGGAATTCGTAACAACTTCAGGAAATCTTCGTCAAGTAAGTTTGTCTTGGACTAAATTCGCACTCTTCCCTGCTTTGCGCACTCGAGTCCTGCGAAGAACTTCACTCAAGGAGTTTCTCAATGCACCACATATACCGATGTGCAGTGTTGGCAGCTATTGCTGGATTTGTGAGCACATGCTCCATGAGTGGCTGACGGAAAAATCAAATCCGGACGCTGCAGGACTTGCGGGACTCTTTATCAGAGTCACGATTTCTGGTAAGGAACGATCGGAGCCAATATGGCCACTGAATCCTCTGTCGACCTAGCAATCGGCAACACCATTGTATTAGAGCATGTCGACCAGCTGATCGCCAAGGGCGACACGGACTTCAGGCTCAACTGCGCATTGAAGTATGCGAAATGCCATCCGCGAGCGGATCTTTCCTTGCGCCGCTTGGCTTCACTTACGAATCTCTCCGTGTGGCACATTTGCCGTCTATTTCGGGACCAAGTGGGTATCCCTCCCGCGCGCTGCATTAAACTACTGCGCCTGAAATTCGCGGCCGATCTACTCGTTAATACATCTCTGAGTGTTAAGGAAGTCGCAGCGTCGGTTGGCATCAATGATGTAAGTCATTTCGTCAGAGATTTTAGGAGCGTTACTGGCGAATTCCCGGTCGAGTATCGAACGCGAGTTCGAAAGCCGACAGCTCTGATCGTCGTCCATTCTAGCAATGCCAAGAACGGCTAATAGTTGCCAAATTTCGCCTATAGCTTGCCGTTGCACTCGCTGAGTTTCAGGTTCACGATGAGCGCTTGCCGATCGGGATGAGATGACGCAATGCGATTGTTGTCAACGTCGCATGTGGCGGTTCTGGTGATTACGGGGGTCGCCAATGGTAGCAAGTGGTGCGATACGACGTGCACATATACGCAGAGCGATCACCCGGCTCGCTCTTTTGCAGCGAGACTCAGCGTCAGCTCAATTACTCACAAGCTCATATATCATTTGCACGAATCCCCGGTCGGGCAGCTGGCTTCTCAGTGAAGGATTGGGGGCTACAAATCTGGCGGGCAATCCGCGCGAATGGTTCAATGTGCTCGAAGAACGAGCACAAACGCGCGTGCTGGAAGGCAGCGCGCGCACCGCAACAGATTTTGCCGCCTATCTCAAGCATGTCCTTGCAAGTGCGACTAGTCCGAACGGAGTTCGCGGCATAAAGCTCCACTATTACCAATTCGCGGATCTGGCGCAAAAGCTCGCAAAGATCTACCCTTCCTTATCTACGGCCGGCGCAATGGCAGCGGCCTTTGGTGAGCCAAGATATGTTTGGCTCACGCGCCGAGATAAGGCCCGTCAAGCGATCTCATATTTCCGCGCATGCCACACCGAAGAGTGGTGGCAAATCGACGGCATCAGCCGACCGCCAGGATCGGCGCGCCCGGTAGACTTCGATAGTAGCGCCATCCGGCACCTCGAGTTAACGCTCGAAAACAATGACAATGCCTGGCGGCAGTATTTCCGTACTAATGACATAGATGCGCTTGTCATCGACTATGAAGAGCTAGTGGTTGATTATGCGGCCAATGTCAGTCGTGTGCTGCAATGGCTTGGAATCCCAAGCGCAAAACACATCCCCATACCTGCGCCTCGCCTGAAGCGTCAGTCTGATGCAGTAACTGAGCGGTGGCTCGCGCGCTATCTCCCTTCGCGACTTGATGCTGAAAATGCGGGAGCCGGTGACGGTTGCGCGGCTAGCGTCGCGGAGCTGGACAGCCGAGCACTATCGGATAGAGACAAAACGTCCTTGTCTGTACCCCAAGCACCCCTGCACAGCCCTCTGTTTGAGTGGTCGAACCAACCGCGCGTTCGCGTGCAGGACCACACGTTTGCGTCACCGACAAAGCCGGAACGGCTTTTACATGCGCTCGGCCGGCTTTCGCAGCTGGATTCTCGGGCGAACACAATCGAGCGCAGGTCCGGGGTTTCGCGGCAGGAATTTCTCGAACGCTACTACATTGCCAATCGACCAGTTGTGATTCAGGGGCTGCTGAACGAGTGGCCGGCTCGAGAGTTGTGGACAGCGTCGTACCTGAAGGAGTGCGTTGGGGACGCCACGGTCGAAATCATGGCGGGCCGTGACGCCGACCCGCATTACGAGCTCAGTATTCATCGACATCGTAAGCTTGTTCGGTTTGCCGATTACATCGACACGGTCGAGAACAGTGGCGTCACGAATGACCATTATCTCGTGGCCAACAACAATTTCTTTGAGCGACCTGGCTGCGATGTGCTGCTGGACGACCTTGTTCCGTTCCCGGATTACCTTGACCCAAAGCTGACGCGCGGCCGCTCGTTTCTGTGGTTTGGCCCCGCTGGGACAGTTACCCCTCTCCACCACGACGCCTGCAACATTCTGATGGCACAAGTTCGCGGAAAAAAACACTTCAAGGTGATTCCGGCGACGCAATGGTCGCTCGTGTACAATCGCAACTCTTTCTTCAGCGAAGTAGATTGTGCAGCGCCGGATTATGACCGCTGGCCGCTATTCAAACAGGCTACTGTGATCGATGTGACGCTGGAAGCCGGCGAGGTTCTTTTCATGCCTGTTGGGTGGTGGCACCATGTTCGCACGCTTGACGCCAGTACGATGGTGTCTTTCACCAATTTCCTGTATCCAAATTCGTACGACTGGTGAACATCGCCGAAAGCATTTATTCGTCATGCGGAAATTGTCTTTGTTATCACGAGAATGGAGGTGAAGATATGAACCCGGCGTTCGCAACTCCAAGAACACGAGATGATGATGAGCAGGGGCACCATCCCAACGCGTGGCACGAATATCGACGCCGTGTTCGCAACACCGTGTATCTCTGGGGGTCCGCTGGGCTCACCGAGGATATGACATTTACACGGCCACCGATACTGCACATCCATAACGATCTATTCGGCGAGAAAATCAGCGTCAGTACCCGCAAGGCGAATGGGACCATGCATAGCTTGGGGACGCTTGACGCAGGCGAATGCCTATCGGTCGCCATCGACAAAATGTGTGGCGTATTCGCATCCTGTACAAAGGAATCCACCGTTATGTGCCGGCTGCGCTAATCGACTTCTGCAGCGAACTGCACAGGCAAGCCCGCAAATCGGATCCTTGAATTACGGAGATCATCATGTCGAGTGCAAAGAGCGTAGACCTTCGGGTAAGGCCGTCACGGTGGGCCCACTTGTGCTTTGAGGTCGGCGGCATTCTCGAATCGTCGTCGGCAGAATTGGGCACTGCGGTGACGCAATTCGACTATCGAACGTTCTGTTCCAATCTTCTCGCGACGGTGCTCGGCGATCCGTCACGGCTACAGTACGACTCAAACGGCATATCCACGGACCCGAATATCGTAGCGTCAACTCTTTGCACCCTGCGTGGCGAATTGGCCAAGGCGGAACTCGATAAATCGGTGAAGACACGCCAGAACGGCTATTTCGGAAAATATGCCCATCAGCCCGCGGTAATTGCGCAGACGAAAGCGTTCTACGACCCGGGAGCGGTGAACTCGAAGCCGCAGCGGCTGGCCACTCTCAGCACGGTCTCGCAAAGCCAGGCCGATTTGCTCTATGCCGCTTATCTGACCGACGGGCGCCTGGCGGTCGTGAAGAACACGTCCAGCGACATCACCTCGAAAACCCAGAGCCTCGGCGAGACTTGTTCGACGACCATATCGGACGGATTCAATCAGTCCACGAACAGCGGTGTGCAGAACGGAACATCGAACACCTTTACCGACTCCATCGCGACCGACCTCTCGAATGCGACGAGCTCCAGCGCCTCGATTGCAACAGTTTCCGACGATTTCACAAACGGTGTTGCATCCGGCGTCTCAGTGAACTCCTCGTTCGGCAGCGGTTTTGTTACGCAACTCGGCGCGAGCGTCAGCAGATCCGACAGCAAAGGGAATGCAAATCAGACGCAGGCCGCAGTGAACACCGATTACGGCTATCGGGTTCCGAACCTCGAGAGAGAGGCCCAGAATCAACGCGCCCAGATCAGTCTCATGGACGAGCAGTTTGCGCAGTTCATGTTGGCACAAAGTCTTCCGAATCTCGACACGGTATTCACAAATGAATTGCAGTCGATCGATTTGGACGTGAAGAGGCTTCAGGTCAGGTATCTCAATACCATCTTGATGTCGCCCCTTCAGGGAATCATCACCGGAATTTTCAAGAATCCGGGAGACTTCGTGAAGGCCGGTGAGGCTGTCCTGAGGGTAGAAGACAATTCCGTCGTGTATGTGATCGGAACCGTCGTGTGCTCCGACTTCGTGAAGCTCGGCGCCTCCGCGATCGTAACGACAAAGATGTTCAGCACGGGATCAACAACGAGCATAAGCGGCACAGTGGTCGGAACTCGCGGCCGTCGCGGTTACGATGATCGCTGGGAGATCGTGGTCAAATGCAACAATCTGGATGGTGGCGGGAATTGGATCATGCCACTCCACTACCATTTCGACTATGACGATACATCGGTGACGATTACCTAAGTCTGGCGCGGAGTATCTCTATGTCTGGTCCTCCAACACCACCGCCGACGCCACCACCGCCGACGCCGCCTCCGCCGACACCACCACCGCCGACGCCGCCTCCGCCGACGCCGACGCCACCGATTTCGCCTGCACCAGTATCACCGGCACCGGTGAGTCTGGCGCCGCAGCCCGCCGTTTCGATTGCTCCACAAAGTTCAACGCCGGCGGGGGGCGTTTCCGCAGCTCCACCGCCGGTATCACCTGCTCCCGTGTCCCCGGCGCCGCCCGCTGCCGCAAGCACAAATCAGGTGGACGCCGGTGATGGCGGCATGTCGTACCTCACCGACCAATCCAGCAGTCAGCTTGTGTGCGAGCCCATCCTCAATCCGGACGGGGCGAATCAGAGCGTTGACACATCTTCGAGCACGCAGGCGGACGATAACTCCTCGGCCGGCCAGAGTGCCCCCTACACCTCCGGCCAAAGCGTCGATCCGTATACAAATCAAAGCATCGACACGTCCTCGGGTGGTGTGAGCGTCGCTCCGCCGAGCGTGTCAAGCGACGATCCGTATACAAATCAGAGCATGGACAGGTCCGTGGGCGGAGTGAGCCCCGCTCCGCCGGCCTTACAAAGCGCCGATCCCTACTCTGCCGGCCAGAGCATCAGTTCATCCGACGCATCGCAGAATGTGAGTTCATCGCCGGAGGAGCAGCTTTACAGCAGTGATCAGAATATGAGTTCGGCCGCCGGAGCCGGAGGTGTCGCGATGGCGGGGATCACCGCGCCGCCGTGGTACGAATTTGAGGACAGTGTTGCCGATTCGCTGCGTTCGAACGCAACCGACACCGTGATGGAGGACATGGCGGAGTCGTTCGAATCGGGAATCTACTCCGAGAATTCGCTGGTCTCCATAGACCGCGGCGTCACGCCTGATCAGTTTGCGGACATCGCGGAGATGCAGGAAACCGGCCAAAGCTATGCAGAATTGATGGGAGAGCCGGGCGCCATGAATCCAATCACGGCGTCACACGTCCCATCGATCACCACCGATCCAGTCGCAGCTGAGAATCTGTCAAACGTCTATGGAGTGAACGAGGACGTTCACTTCGGGGACGACCACGCCGGCAATTATCAAAACGATCCCGGCGACTTTGCGGATACCAATCCTGAGGTCGACACGGAACCCGGGTTTAGCGAAAGCGCCGGTGAGTGGAGTACCGAGGCGGCAGCCGGGCCGGAAGAAGCACTGATTACGAGCGAGGAAGCGCTTGAGGCTGGCGAAGTCATCGTCGAAGGCGCCGAAGTGGTAGAAGGTTTCGAGGCCGCAGACCTGCTTCTCCTGTTGCTGCTGTTGTAGTGGGTCGAGTGCCGTGAGGCGACCGGAGTGACCAAACAGAAGGCTTGAATTGCGGCGCGGTTTGCGCCGGAAAGGATGATCATGGACCGGCCGAGCGTCGTCGCGCAATTGGCGTGGCTGACTGCAGGATTTAAACCTACTCCTGAAACGACGGGCTACGATCTCCAGACCGCGCGGGAAATCCTGGCGCGCAACTTGTTACAGCCTGCGGCAGACGCGAGTATCGTGACGTCGGGCCTGGCAGCGCCGCCGGTCGCACCGCCATCAGCCGCGGACGTCCAGGCGTTGATCCGACTAGTCGATGGAATCGCCGCCGCGCCGGCAGCGGGAGCACAACCGCTTGTCTTCCGTCGCAATCTGCCTGCGGCGATTCCTGCAAACCCCACATACACACCGGCCGCGCAGAATGGCATGCAGTCTCATGCTATCGGCCCGTTCCTCGATGAACTCGGCGTGCTGCATTGGTTTGACATCGTTCCGCCGATTCAACAGACCACCATCACGCGGAGCGGGGCGTCTGGTCCGTTCATATCGCTGCCTCTTGCCTTACCCAGCGGTACGCTGCCCACAACGCTACAGGTCGGGGCCGGTAGCCTGTGGATCGCTGCGCGGCTTCTCGCGTCGGCTGCACCAGCGAGCGGTTTCGCTGGCATCAAGATCAGCGGTGGCACATTGCACTCTTCGGCAGCACTAACCGCCACTTCGGCCGGCCTGCAAATTCCGGCAGGTGCGACTCTGACATTGACCGTCACGCCCGACGGCGCGGCCGGACCCACTGGCGGCACCGGTCCGGGAGTCGATGCCGGCGCAGTTGTTGCGACGGTCCCGCCGACGGTGACAATCACATTCACGTCGTCTTCAGCGCAATTCACGGCGATACAAGACGCGTCAGTCACGGTTTATGGCAATACCGTGAATCTGGCATGGCAGCCGGCAACGCCGGTGTACGAGGCCGGCTTCCAACAGTTGTTCATTACTCTGATATCCAACCACACGACCTTCACGGTCGGCCCCTCCCAATCCGACATGTTCCAGCTCACCGGCGCAGGCCCGATTGTCGTCGGTGCCTGGGTATGGCCGGTGGCCGTTACAAACGTGGCACAACTCGGCGCAGCATCCGGTGCGGGCCTGCTGTCGCTCATTGTGGGTCCGGGCCTCAGCGCTACGTGGAAAGGAACTGTTACAGCGCCGGCGCCATTCGGTGCAGTTCTTCTGGAGTGCGCTGGCGGCATGCTGACACTGCTCGGACTGATGACGGGCGCAACCCCTGCCCGGGCAGCAGTAAAGCTGTGGTCGGACCCGGAGCAACCGAACGCCTATAGCTGGCTGGGTCTCAGCTTCCCGAAATTCTCCGTCGTCGATTACGTCTGCATCAGCGATTTCAACGGGACAAAACAGACCGAGATCGTCATCGCCACAACTGCAATTGCTGCCCATATCGATCGCCCTTTGGCAGCCGATGGCAGGCGGATTGGTCCGGACATGGCAGGAGCGTCCATTATTTTCGAGACGCCATCACGTTCCGGGCTTTTGATCGTTGCTGGAGCTGCGCCTGTCACGCCGCCACCACCGCCGATATCAATTGCGTTGCGCAACGCCCTGATGGTCACGACCCCGCCGGAATTTCTGTTTGTTGCGGGCGTGTACGGCGCGACACCGGCAGAACTTAAGACGGGCGCACTCGTACTCGGATTCGGGCTTGGGACGTTGTTGCCGAGTCTTCCCGATCCGTATGCCGCGAACTTCCTTCCCATCGCGCGCAAAGGCGATACGCGAGACGCGACTTTCGCATCTACAACGCCCACCCCATCGCTGGTATTGGCGACCGTGGTGTGGAGTCCGATGTCTGATACAGCACTGCACTTTATTGATGCGGCGTTAAGCGTAGCGAATTTCCGCATCACCGCCCTCAGTCCATCACCAACGCCCCCCATCACTGGTCAAGCGGCAATACAGGATGCGCAGTGGCTGAACGAACTCGACAACCAGTTCAATGAGGCGATCGGCGGGGCTCAGCCGGAACTGTACTTGCTGGATGTATCCAGCAATGTCGACCAGTTTGGCGTCGCAGTCGGAGTTCGGACGAACGATAGGGCGATTGCTGAAGGTGCCAGAGCTCCAGACCTTCTCATCTTCGGTCTTGATCTCGTGGCCCCCACACAAGTGTTGCGCGTGTTCACGCCACCCGCGGTGCAGTGGGAACCTGTGGTCACAGTCCAGAATCCGAAGGTGCTGCCGAACCCATTTCCCTCCCCGGCGGGGTTCCGTGACGATGGCGGGCCGACGATGCTCGGCGTCAACGACGTCACCTTGGTACCAGTCGCACCAGCACCATTGCTGAATGAAGTTGTTACGGGATATGCCGGCGGCAAGGCCGGCGCGGTGAGATTCACACTCCCGTTCGGCATGAGTGCCCTCAGCAAACTACCTGCAAGTGAGAAGGGCATGCCGTTATGGCAGTTCCGCCCGGGCCTGACGCCTGTGCAACCGGATTTTTCCTCCCAAAATATGGCCGGAGGCCGTCAGCTTGCCCTAACCGCTCCCAACAGCCCGATCATTACGCAGGATAGTCCAAGTCTTCCCGGCGCCGTCGTGCAACAGCGCAACCTGGTCGATGGCAGTGGCAATCCGCTGATCGATCCGCGCGCTACACCGCCTCCGGGCGGCCTGCAACTAAGCGTGCTCGGCCCCGACGTAGACGAAATTTTCAATTCCGAGTTTGCACCCGATGCGAAGAGCCCGCGCGTTCCGATCACGCGCTTCGACATCTCGGGTTACGGGGCTTCGACCTTCAGCGCCTGGACCGACTCGAGCGCCGTCCCTCCCGCCGTCGTTCAGGCGCGCTTTAATGTGATTGTTGGACGCGCCAGCCACGAGGTCGTCCAGGTCAAGAGCGTCCTCTATCCCTGGGGCGCCATTGTCGTCCGCACCATCACCATCGACCGGCAGGATGACACGGCGATTTCGCGATATGACAGCGGCTGGGTTGCTGCGACGCCGGGCATCTTCAATACGCCCGGAATCACCGTGCATCCCGGCGCGGTGACGGGCGCGTACAATATCCGCGAAATCAGAGACACGACGCAAAGCTACTCTGCTCCTGGAGGAGTCGAACTGCTTGGCGTGTATTTCGATGCCGACATCGCGATCACCGCCGTTACCAGCGGTACGAACGCCGATGGCCGTGTGCCCAGCACAGGACAATTCGGATACGTCCAGACCGCCCCGGCCAATACGCCGCTGACCGCGTCGCAACTTGCCGCACTGATTTCAGCGCGTGGGGCACTGGGCGGCCCGGTTGACTGTACGACCAAGGTGGGCTCGACGTCGCAAACTATGCGTGTCTCGCGCGTCGAAGTGGGCAATGCGCAGAATGGTGGCTCCGCTGAGTTTGCGGCCGCCGCGCGCGGCAGTCTCGTGCTGCCGCAGCCTGGTGCCTGGACGGTTGTCGCCCGCACGGATGCTGTCAGCGAGCCGACGCCTGTTGATCCCAATGCGGGTGTGCCGCTTATCCGGCAGGGGCAAGCGGGTGGCGCGCCTCCGACAACGCCGTGGCGGATCGCCGAAACCGTTGATCTGTGGACGCCAAGCAGCCCGTCTATGGATTACTGCCTGATGCACACGACGGATTCGAGCCGCGTGCTGTTCCCGCGCCCGAAGATTGCCAATGGCGCAACGGCGTTCACAAGCGATGTGGTGCCTCTGCTCGCCGACGGCTTTGCGCTGATGGGTGCGACCTCGATCTGCCCGCGCCAGGACACGTGTCTGACACTGCCCGACAACACATTCGAACTGCAGATCGACGGCGCCGGAGCTTTCACGCTGGCCAATGTTGTGTCGCCGTTTGCGCCGAGCAAGCCGTCTCGCAATTTGTCCACCGGCACCATCGGCACGATTGCTTTCGAATACGCCGACGAGCACGGCACGCAGGCTCAGGTCTCACTGGGCATCAGCCCAAGCGCATGGAATGTCGGTCTGACGGGCGTCAATGTCCGCCTTGATATGTCGCCGTTCAACGGCCTGATACGGACGGCCGGAGATTTTCTGGCCACCAGTGCCGGCGGCGTATCAATGAAGAATGGGCACCTGGTATTGGGCTCGGTGCTTTCGCCGCTGGAAGACTTGCTGGATTTTCTGACTCAGCTCGGTCTGCCCAATCCGCTCGCGATGTCATTTGCGAATTCCGGATCGACGAGCTCTACCAGCTACAGGCTCAAAGCGACGCTGGGTTTTCAACTGCCGTCGCCGCTACTCCCGGCATTGACGCCGCTGCTACAGACCAAGGAATGGAAAATCGGCCTGTCGGTCAAGACAGGTTTCGGAAACAGCGCAAGTTCGGCAGGGGCGCTTTTCAGTTCGAGCTCCAATTGGTCATTCTTGTTCAATTTCAGCGGCAGCATGCAGTGGGCGATCGGCGCGTTGCCAATCTACGCGGGCGGGCTGGTCGGTTTTGGCATCGCTGCGAATTTTCCGGCAGGAAATCTTCCGCAAACCCAGCAGCTTAGCTTCCAGATCGGCGTCATCGCCTCCGTAGGTGGCGATATCATTCCGGGTGTCTTGAAGCTCGAGGGTTCCGTCTCCTTCGCCTTCATGCTGGTAATCGGCACTGGTCCGATGACCACGGTCACCGTCGGCGTTGCGTTGACGATTTCGGTGACCGGTCAAATCCTCAGTGGTCTGGTGTCGATTACGTTCTCCGCCTCGGCGACCGGCCTGGTGACGGTGACAGATCCGAAATCGGTGCAAGCGGTGTTCGATGTTTCCGTAGATGTCCAGATTTGCTGGGTTCTCGATATTAGTTTCGACGTCGCGTTCCAGTACACAGAGTCGATCTAGGTGGCAGCAAGAAGCGAGAATTAGAATGGCAACAAACCCAACATTTCAGCTTAGCCTGCTTGCGTTTCCGCAAAGCTGGGACGGCACCAACATCCGCTTGCGCATTCTGGTCATGCCGCAGGGCGACCCGCTCTCGCCGTTGCTGACCGGTGTGGCGCCGGCGCCGGATTCGCCGGCATTTGCCGACGCCAAACCGGGTTTCATCGCCCAGCTTATTCCGTCGCTTGACGCATTGCCGGCGCCTGGTGTAGCGACAGCGCAGGTATCACTGGCAACGTCACCGCCCGCCAACGCACGCACGCTGTTTCAGCAGTTGGCGGCACAATTCTCCATCGTGCCGGACCCACCGGGGAAACCGCCGCGGCGCAACGGATACCAGATACGGAAATTCTTGCCCGAAAGTTATCGCCACGCATTCAATTTCGACAAACCGAGCACGCCCTTCGCGCTGACCGACGACACGTATAGCTGCATGATGAAACAGCTTCCGGTTAAAACGCCTCAGCCGCCACCACCGAGTACGGTGAGCTGGGGCAGGGTGATCGGCTTTGCGATACGCCAGCCATTGCTCGCAAGTGCCTTGGGCCTACTATACGACACTACTGTGGCGCTGCCTGACCCGGCGTTCTTCGCCAATGGCGGATGGCTATATCTCACATTCGATCCGGCGGCTGATTTTGGCCCGCAACTTGCGGTAAAACCCGATCTGATGCAGCCCTATGCGGCGCGTATTCCTCGGCTGAACAGCGCGCGGTCATTATTCGCCGCGGTGCTGTTTCCAGTGCTGTCAACACCGCCCACCGGTTCCTATGACGGCGCCTTCACCGAGGCGGAGGACTACGACGACGGGTTCGTCAAGATCGTGCACGGATCGCAGCCGGACCGCGCTTCGCTGGTGGACGATTCCCCGAACGGTTTACCACCATCAGGTGATTTCGGCCTGCAGCTTGGATGGGACGATGAACAGGTCACCCTCTGGTACAACCGTCAGATCGATGCTTCACAGATTGATGCGCCGTTCGGCGTTGCCGGCTACCGCGTGGACGTGCGCGCGCACGGCGACACGGCATGGAATTCGCTTTGTGAGGTGACGGGCACGCTGGCGCTCGGCTCAACATCCCTCGGGACTTTTGAGGGCGAATTCGGCGTCGAGACTTTGCCCGTACGTCTTGATCCGACCCAACCAGGCAGTTGGTGGTTGCCGATCTATTTCACCCATTGGCGCGGCGGGTCCATTGTGCTGCCTGATTTTATCGCGTTGCAGCTGTTGGGGAAGACGCCGTTATCTACGCCATACACCGCCGTGAACGCAGATGCAGTACCGCTGCTCTACGGGCGCAGTTACGATATGCGCGTGAGGCTGATGGATCTGAGCCGCGGTGGCCCGGCCGCCACCGACAATGCCATCAATCCCGGTCCGGCGCCCATTGCGACTATTCCTTTCCGGCGACTGGTCCCATTCAAGTCAGTGACCATTCCCAATCTCGATTTGACTGCCACATCGGCCGCACCGCAGACCAGTTATCAGATCGCACGCCCGCTGCTGAACTATCCGTCGGTGGCGTATGCCGGAGTTCCGAATGCCGTCACCGCGCTCTTAGCGGACCTACCCAACGCTTCCGCAGCCGGTCGCGAAGCAGGATTGCCCGATCCCGATGCAGTCAGTCTGTCCATCGACGTGCAAATACGCCAACTGGCGGGAGACGCGACCATCTTTGTAGAGGGCAATGATAACGCGCCCTATTCGCTTCTCTACACGACCACCCGTGATTTTCCCGCCGATCCCACCCAGATGTTGCAGCTGGACGTCTCCTTTGAGGACGTCCCCGACATCACTGTCTTCCCGGCCCAGCCCGCGAACGGACCGTTGGTCCTGCCGCGCTCGCGGGATATCCGGCTTGTGATCCGGGCAGCAGCAATGGCCGATCCACAACTCCTTTATTGGGGTTCAGCCGGTGCCATGATCGGTCAGCCAGTTGAAGTTTTGACGGCAGCAGAACCGGTCGACGAACGCGCGCTGTTCGTGCCCGACATTGCGGTCAACCGCATTCGCGGCATTCTTCTGCAGCCCGATCCGGTGCAAACCAGCAATTTGGTCGCAACTCTGACCGTTTCTGGCGAGAAGGGCACCGCGCCTTTGGACGTCGCCGGCCGGCTTGCGCAAGCGATGGGGCTGAATGTTACCGGCCTGACCTACTCGGGACAGGCCGGACAGCGCGTCGTATTCGGATGTTCCTCGGCACTCCGCCATTCGCTCTCGCCAGAGCACGGCGCATTAACGCTCGCCGCCAACACCGAGCTTTGTCAGCATTGGCTGATTGCCATTACGTTAGATCTTGCCCGTGACTGGAGTTGGAGTGTACCCGCGCCGGTCAGTTTTGAGTTGCGCGATACTGCCAATGAAGTGGTTGGTAGTATCGCTCTGATGGACGCAATCAGCACCGCCGCTCTCACCAACCCCGATCGCAGCACGACATCCCTGATCTTCCTTGACGCCGTCGATTACAAACCCGTGACAGGATCCTTTCCCTCAGAACTCAATCTGACCTACACCGTGACGCCGGTCTTTGCCGGTGCGCCAGCGCAATTGGACCCACCGCTTCAATTGCAACTGCACTTGCCGATCGCTGCCCGACCGGGGCAAACGCCGCAGCTCGCCTCGGCCGGTATAGCTTTGTCCCCCTACGATCCTGCGCCTGACTATTCTACGACGACCACACGCCAACGGGGGTTGTGGTTTGAATTCACCGAACCGGTGGCTGACCTTGACGATATTTATTTTTGCCGAATGCTGGCCTATGCGCCCGATCAGGTTCTGACTGGCACGCCATTTGCTGGTCCAAGTGGCGTAAATCCGCCACCGGAACCGCCCCTTGCGATTGATCCCGAGCTTATTAGGCTGATCGTACCTGGCCAATCCGACGATCACGCAGGCCTGAGTGCCATGCAACCGCTGCTTCCGTCGGCGTCGCCACTCCATTTCATGCTGCCGTTACCGCCTGGACTTGCTGCGGACGCACCCGAATTGTTCGGTATGTTCGTCTATGAATTGCGTGCAGGGCATGTGAAGAATTGGTCAACCGCGCAGGGCCGATTCGGTCCACCGTTGAGGGTCGCGGGAGTACAACATCCCGCCCCACCGTTGCTACCGGTGGTCAGCAGTCTGCCCAATACCATCAGCGTCTCGGCGCCCTATGCAAAGCCCGTTTTCTCGGGACGCAACTTGCTGCCCAATCCGCCGCGCAGCCAAATCTGGGCACTGCTCTATGCGCAAGTAACGCAAGCGGACGGCGTTCAACAGCGCAATATCCTTCTCGACCGAGTGCGCTTGGGCCAAAGGGACAATTTGGGCGAAGCACTTGCCGCCACACATAGCATCGGTGCGGCCACTTGGGGCCGCAACAATGTCGAGTCTATTCTGGCGTCGCTTGCTCTGCCGAACAATTCGCCGCTGAGTCTCGTCGTAGTCGAGACGCTGCCAAACATCGGAAATCTCGGCGATCCTCTCGGCGGCGATCTGGGGAACGTCCGCATTCTGCGCACATCTCCGCTCGTCGCCGTGCCTGCTCTTTGTTAGTCAATCCTGGAGGACAATCATGAAAACCCCGAAATCACCCACATCGAAGACACCGGCCGTACCGACCGCTGGCATTCCGGCGCCTCCATCTACGAATACCTCAATCGCCGCGGTGCAGCGCACGCAGGCCATGACTGCTATCAAAGAGACGTATCAGAAGAACTTTGAGATGATGACTCAAGTGACGCAGGCTCTGACAACGGGCGCGGCGTCAGTGTTCCAGCGCCAGCAGGAGATGTTGCGTAACGCGATGACACAGGCCAGCGCCACCGCCCATGAACGAATCGCCGCCGTTGCATCGCAACATTGTCCTGATGCTATTGATCGCTATAAAAAGGCGGTGGACGCGAGTCTGGTAAATGTTCGCAAGATTGCCGAGCTGGCAGAACAATCGAAGGGCGATGCTTTCAATCTCATTCAGAAAAGAATGAATGAGCGGTTACAAGAACGCCACCAACCATTGAACGTAACACCTGAGCCATCGCCAACACGGCCCGTGAGCACCTCTTTTGGAGGACAGAAACCGAATCGGTGATTTTACAGCCAGACGGACCTGCAACGACGGGTTCCGATCGACGCTACGATCAACTCGAAACAGCGTGGGATTATGTTCTGGAACGCCGGGACGAACTGGTCGTCGTTGACAGTGACGGCGACCCGATCGACTAAGCTCTTGGACCGAGACACCGGCCGGCCGAGGCAGGTGCTCATCGTGATGGGGCACGATCGTGCGTACCTATTGCAATTGCGCCGCGAGGGTTTTCAGCCCGTCTTCTCCTTCGTAAAAGTCCATTCCCCACAGAACTTGGTCGTAAGTCCTTAGATCCATCCCTTCTTTCGCCGCCTCGGCTTTGCAGCGCTTGACATACTCAAGGTAGGCTTTCGGATTTGCTACAGGATCTCCGCCGAGCTGCTTTCTCAGCGCCTTCTGTTCCATCCCGAGGACCTTCGCCAACGAGGCGCACGACCGATAATCGACAACCGTGAATTTGTCCGTGCGACTTGTTACGCTCCAAGACCACCGCCGCTGTGGCCGCGAACCCGAATCCCCGTGGAATGAATGACTTGCCGTCGTCCCGCGATGTTACACAACCCGGATGCGTAACATGCGAGGATAGGCAATGCGAGTCACACCCCGACCCGCACCGTAGTGGTTGAATCATGTTTAGAAAACGTTAAGATTCTCGGCCGCCGCAGGGCTGTCTGGCGGCGCGGCCGCTTTCGACCTAGCGTGCTGATGCACAACGACTTGTGTGCGGGCGGTACATGGTGGGTTCCACGGCGGCCCAGCGGAGTTCTTAACATCGTTCGTGATTAACTCTGCCAGAACCGAGCGTCGCCGATTCCCGTCAGGATGGGTCTTTTGCTCCCAACCTGTCCCCTGCCTCGTCGAGTCGCATTGATTCAACGTCTTACGGAGTAGGACGGTCAGGCAGACCGCCAACTAGCGTGCATATAGCGTGGCCCCATGGGGTCCCGGTCGCACAGGGCGGAGCCGCGTTGACGGGATGTGAGTCTCCACCGCAGGTGAACGAGGCACAAGGTAAACGGTCCGCCTGGCAATATCGAAGTCGCCCTTTTTTCGCTGAAGGGAGCTTCACAAGGGTGGGGTGCGAGAACCGACAAAATCTTTTTTCTTCCGCCGGATGGATCATGGCTGGCGGCCTGGACTAGCGTCTTGCCGAATCAAGCAGAGCTCGATGATTTGAATGGCAGCTGCGAAAGATTGAATGGTCGGCGGGAAGATGGAGAGACCGGCCTTCTACTGACGCCGCGCTGGCCAGTTTGGGCCTGGCGCGGTTTCCAGGGCGCTCATGATAGATCGCGAGCGACGGCGCTCTCGGGTTCCGTTGCCCCTACGGCTCTTTTGAGAAGAATTCCCCAATATTACCGCACAGGCTCTTAGATTCACCGAGAGTGTACAGCTTCAGCCGCCGACTCCGCGCAGGCGGCGCTGCGGCTCTGGCGTGTTTGCGTGCTAGGATGGGGCTGTTTTATGGCCGTGGGGGTCGCGCCCTACGGTTTTGAGGTTGGGGACGCCCTACCGTCCCCGCCTCAAGGTCACCGTAGGGGGTTGACCGGAATGCAACGCTCTCGTTCGAGCGCTCGTCCCCACCAATTCACCCATCTAGGCAAAGAGGGCATCCGCGAACTCGTTTCAAATCCCAAGAATTGGTCCGGGGTCCGAAAGGTGCCGCTCAGTCCCAGCACTGACATTGACGTAGTTGAAGCCTACTATCGCAAGCACTTCGCATCGTCAACAGACAAGCCATCAGAAAAGCCCTCCGACACCCAGAGTTTCCCTCTCGGTGATCATCGCCCTACACGTTTGTCCAAACCGAAGGAGTTCCCACAACACTCAGCGCCTACAGCGGAGGTGCAAAGGCTTTCCCGAATGAAAATAGTTGGGGACCGGGTCGCGATAAAGCTCAAGAACCCACAAGGGAATCCGACCCTCTCGGTGGAAGAAACGACTCATGCTTTAGGAAAATCCAAACAGACGATTTACAGATATTTGAACGAAGGAAAGTTGGTCTGGTCGGAGACCCGGGGACGCATCCTGACCGCTTCCGTCGAGTCGCTTGCGACACCCTGTTGCGCTCGTGACCTGGAGATAGCGATCTGGAAATTTAGAGTCACTGTGACTGCCTGTGTGCCTGGAGAATCGAAACGAGATGTGGAGCCGCGAAACCGGCGCCGGCACGTTTCCCCGCAGCGCGCGGCTGTTGCGTCAGGCCGATTTCGAGCGCGTGTACAAGCTGGGACGGCGGCATTTTTCCGCATCCATGACCGTTTTCTACTGGCCGCGGCCGGAGGACGGCGGCGCGGGCCCGTATTCTGTCGTAGCGTCTATTTTCACAACACTACCTCCTCTTTTGCCCGGGGTTTGATCCGGGATCAATGTCAGCGGGGGCGGAGCAGGCTTTGCCGATCTTTACGTCCAGCCAATAAACATGGGTTGGCACTTTGCGAAGCGAGTGGACTTCAACGCTGGTTACTCCTTCGTAGCTCCCACCGGCCGATACACCGCGGGAGCGAGCAACAACGTGGGGTCAGGATATTGGGGAAACGATATAACGTCTGGCACGACTCTCTACATCGCCAAGAACCAAGGGACCACTGCAAACCTCACCACTGACTGGGAAATCCACGGGCAAGAAACGGTCGCCAGCACTCCGAGTGGCCAGTTCAGCAAAATAACGCCCGGCCAGGCCTTCACCGATGAGTGGGGACTTGGACAGGTCCTTCCCTTGAAGAAAGACATGAGCCAACTGGCCCAACTCGCATTGGTTGGGTATGACCAATGGCAGGTTTCGAGTAACGGCGGCACTTACCTGCTGGCGGGGGTTCCCGTTGCCGTCGCACAGGCGCGCCAACATGGGCAATACCAGACGCCGGAGCCGGAGGTTCAGGCGAAGCAGGCCGTGACATGGGCGCGCGATCATGTCTTCGAGAGATCGGCAGTGCAGGACCGCCGCGCGATCCTTGAATCAGCGCTGGTGCGCGGCATGGGAGAAACTACCTATGCACAGGTCCGGCAGGAGTTCGAGCTCCGGATCGAGGCAGGGGAGTTCCGCGAAGTCTCGCATGTTGGTGCTGGCAGGCAGTACACAACCGCCGTGATGCTACGCATGGAGCGTGAGATCGTTGGTCGGATGCAGCAAGGCAATCGGCGCGACTACAGCGATCCCATGTTGGTCTCGCCGCAAGTGCGCATCGCCACGGAAGACCACCACCCCGAGCTGAATGCTTCGCAGCGCCAGGCAGTAGACGAAATCTTTCTTTCGCGGGAGAAGGTTGTCGGTTTAGATGGCATCGCAGGCGTGGGCAAGACGACAACTCTCTCCGTCATCCGCGAAGGCGCGGAGGCCGAGGGTTACAGGGTGGAAGGTTTTGCGCCGACATCCCGCGCGGCGCAGAAACTCAGCGAGGCATGCATGGAGACATCCACACTACAGAAGCATCTGGTACGTGGACAGCAGCCGGATACCGGCGAGAAACGGCTCTATGTACTCGACGAATCCTCTCTGGCATCGACCAGGCAGGTGCATGAGTTTGTGAGCCGGCTCCATCGGAATGACCGTGTCTTGCTCGTCGGCGACCGGCGGCAACATGAGGCGGTTGAGGCCGGGCGGCCCTTCGCGCAGCTCCAGGACGCTGGTATGAAAACGGTGAAGCTCGAAGAGATCGTGCGCCAGAAAGACCCAGAACTGAAGCAGGTGGTCGAGCAGCTTGCACGCGGCGAAGTGCGCGAGGCGATACAGAATCTTGACCGCCAGGACCGAGTCCATGAGATTCAAGGCCACAACGAGCGCATCGCCGCGATTGCGAAGGACTACGCAAAATCGCCGGAGAACACGCTGGTGATTTCTCCCGATAATCGCTCTCGCATCGAGATCAACGAGCGCATCCATGCGGAATTGCAGCGGAGTGGCCTCGTCAGCAACGAGGAGCACCGCATCAGGACGCTGATGCCGCGCCAAGATCTCACCGGCGCGGACCGCACATGGGCCGAGCGCTATGAGGTTGGCAATGTGCTGCGCTATTCGCGCGCATCGAAGGAGACTGGCATTGGGAAAGGCGCGTACGCACAGGTGAAGAGTATCGACGCGCCGAACAACCGGCTGACAGTCGAGCTGCAGGATGGCAGGCAGCGCACTTACGATCCGCACAGGCAGCAGGGAGTCTCAGTCTTTCGGGAGGAGATGCGGAGTTTTTCAGTAGGCGACCGCATCCAGTTCACCGCGCCGGCCAACGAACTGAAACTTGCGAATCGCGAGTTGGGGACCATCGAGAGCATCGACAAAGAAGGGCGGCTGCACCTAAAGATGGACGGTGGCCGCACGGTCGAACTCGACCTGTGCAAGCATCCGCATCTCGATCACGGTTATGCCATGACTAGCCACTCCAGCCAGGGACAGACTGCCGACCGTGTCCTCATTCAGGTGGACACCGAGTTAGGCGCTAAGGATCTACTCAACAGCCGCATGGCGTACGTTTCTGTCTCGCGTGGACGCTATGACGCCCAGATTTATACGAACAATGCAGCGACGCTGGGCCAGGAACTCAGCCGCGACGTGTCCCATTCCCCCGCCATTCAGCAGGAGCCAGCGGCGCACAAGTTAGAACCACAAACCACGCATACGAATCAGATCAGTCAGGGTTTCGGTCTAGGTCTTTGATGCAGCATTCCCGAATGACATACCCCGGATAGCCGGAGTGTAGCCGAGGCCCGGCCAGTGTCAAGGCCGCGCTTCGCGCGCCGCGTTCGCGGTCACAGAGCCTTGACACTGGCCTTTGCGCCTCGGCTTATTATTCAGCTATCCGGGGGATGTCAGATTCCCAGGAACACCAATGGAGCAAATTCATCTGAGTTCAGTCACAGGTAGCACCCGAAATCCATTCGCAAGCGGAAAGCTGTTTGATGTCCGGCAGACGATAGCACCGCCAGCCACTCGTGATTTGCCTGCCACATTGCGTACAAAATCGAGATTCACCGCATCACGGGCATCTGGCAACTCCGTCCACTTCGCTTCAAACAATTCCAGGCTTCCGCCCGTGTCCACCACAAAGTCGACCTCACGGGTTCGGTCGCGCCAGAAGAAGAGGCTCCCGGTGCGCCCTCCGCGGCGTTCCCGATCCCGAAGTTGGGCGAAGACAAACGTCTCCCAAACTGCGCCTACGGCCGGTGATTGCTGAAGAACTTCCTCAGATCGAATATTAAGCAAAGCGCACAGTAGACCAGTGTCCGCCAAGTAGAGCTTGGGGCTCTTGACAATGGACTTGGTTCGATTCGAAAACCACGGCTCAAGCAGCACGATCTGACCGGAAGCTTCCAGCATGGACAGCCAATGGTTCGCTGTTGAAGGGGCAACACCGATATCCCGCGCCAGATCCGCTTTGTTCAACAGATTTGCGGAACGGAGCGCGCAGGCACGCAGAAACCTCTCGAAGTCGCGCAGGCTGCCGACATTGGTTAGGGAGCGCACGTCTCGTTCGAGATAGGTAGCGAGATAGGAGTTGTAAAAAGCGATGGGATCAATGTCTAGATTGGCGTACAGCTCTGGGAAACCACCGCGCACGACGGCTGTCTCGATCCCGGTTTGCGGCAAGGCCGCTTGAATCTCGGCAAACGAAAGGGTTTCCAGCTCCACGATGTCAGCCCTGCCTGCCAACGATTCGGAAACGTTTTTCATCAGGGGGAATTTCTGCGAACCAGTCAGCAGGAATTCTCCGTTGCGTTTACGGTGGGCGTCCACGGCCACCTTGAGGTGCCGAAACAAGCCCGGCGCATATTGGACCTCATCAATAAGAACGGGCGGCGGATGACGCTGGAGAAAAGTGCCCGGTTCCTTTTCGGCCTGCTCAGCCTCGTTGGGGAGGTCGAGGGATACAAACGCATGTTTCGGGAACAGGCGCAGAAAGGTGGAGGTCTTGCCGGTCTGTCTGGCTCCGGTCAGCACGACTACTGGCCGCGTCCTCGCGGAGCGTTGCAGGCGGGGTTCAACAGCTCGTGGAATCCACATATGCAAAATATACGATATAATCGCATATTTTGCACGACGTGACGTTCTCCAAACGCCGAGATGGTCTTCCAATCGTCCTTCATGCTCACGACCGTCCATCCTCCCGGTATCTACCCAGGGAATGTCCGAAAAGAGAGGACTGCTCCCGAGCCAACCCCGACATGCGGGTGTCACCGCTCCGTTACTCCATCCGCGTGCTCTGACTTCAAACAACATTTCGGATCTTCTGCGTCGAGACACCTCAAGGAGAGAATCGCACTTTCCAGGTTCGCGCGGGCAAGAGCCAGGTGCGGATGGTCTGGTGCAACCCGGTCATGAAGAATGCTGACGGCTCTCTGGAGCACGCCTGCGGCTTCTTCCGGTCGACCGGCGCGGGTGAGCAGAGCGCCGAGATTGTTGAGAGTCAAAGCCGCGTCTGGACTCTCCGCGCCCAACAGTTTCTCCTTCACCGCCAGCGCTCGCCGGTAGAGTTTCTCAGCCGCGTCCAGATCACCGCGAGCGCACAGGATTGCGGCCAGGTTGTGCAGGTTCGACGCAACTTCATAGTGCTCGGGTCCGAAAGTCTGCTCAAAGATCGCAAGCGCCCGGCGATAAATGGCCTCGCTTTCGTCATATCTTTGCAGGCCATCGAGGATCGCTGCATAGGCGACCGCGTCGAACAGGGTTCGAGGATCGTCTTCGCCAAGCAGTTTTCGAGAAATCTCCCAAGCTTTTCGCCCCGGAGGTTCGGCGGCAGTGAAATCACCCTTGGCATGCAGAATGCCGCCGATATTGTGATGGATGACGCTGCTCGCCAAGCAGTCCTCGCCGCTCCATTTCCTGACCGAATCCAGCGCCTGTTGGTACAAGCGCAACCCCTCGTCGAAGCGGCCGCAAGCCTTGTAGAGAACGGCGAGATTGTTCCTAGCGTTGGCTGTGTGCTCGGATGCCTCGCCAAACTCAGTAACTACGATCCTCAACGCCCCTTTAAGACTGGCCTCGGCACGAGCGTAGTCTCCGCTCATGCGACAGATTTCGCCGATCAATCCCCATGTGCAAGCGCGAACTCGTGCCGCGGCCTCGCCGGCAAAGCTGCTGCCCAACGTGTCTTCGATCGCGTGTGCACGTTCTGCCATGACCAAAGCGGTTTTGAAGTTCTGGCGTTCGTTTTCGATCTCGGCGAGATCGTTGAGAAGGTTGGCCGCATCGGGCGAGTTTAGCTCCCCGCACTCCTCCAGCAACTGCAACGCCTTCCCGCACGAAATGGCGGCTTCCTCCAGCCTGCCTTCAGCCTGCAAACTCCACGCCTGCTCTTGGAGTTCGACGGCACTTTCAGTATTCATGGATGTGCCACCACCAGGAGTGTCTGGGCCCGCCGGACAATGCAATCGAGGCATTGACTCAGGTTTTGAGGATCCAGCGCTCCAAGACTTTCGTCGAGCAGTCACTACCTCAGCATTCTGCAACAACGCCCGCCCGAGAAAGACGCGTCCGCGCTCTCCCTGCGAAAGCTGCCAGCCAGTTTCACCGATGATCTGGTCAAGCCCGGCCGGCATTCGCTCCAACAGCGGTCCGAGACCCAGCTCGCAGCACAACTCCCGCGCATCTTCAATATCCTGCGGCGAGTGCGGGTAGGGCCGCCCCAGCAGAAGATTGAAGCTTAGAGGGGCACTGAAAATGTGGTTCTCCTGATATTGCGGCGCAACCGCAATGCGCTGGCGCCACGTGGCTTCGCCCAGAGTCTGCCTGTCCAGTCCACCAGCAAGCAGAAGTCCCGCCGAGGGACGTCGCAAACCTCCCAGCAGAGAAACGAATGTAGATTTTCCGCTCCCAGAGTCCCCTTGTAGGAGCACCAAATCACCGCGTTCAATGGCGAGATTGCATCCTTTTAGGACCGGTTCGTTGCGGCCCTGGTGCTTGAATACGACATTTTGTGCCTGAAGGACTGTGTCCGCGCTAGAGGAAGTCTCAGCGGGCATCTCCCCGGCGCCGGGTTGTGCGGCGGCGTCGAACATCACCTTCACGTTGCGCCAGGCGATCCACGCCGCAGTTCCAGGAGAAAGCCAAGTCGTCAGACGCTCCAGTGCAGCACTCGTGAACAAGATTGCGCCGAAGCTGATGGCGAGCTGCGCGAGAGTTGCGCCGCCGGACAAGAACGACGGCGCGAGCACGGCAAAAGCGGCAATCACGTAGCTGCGAGGCAAGGCAGCTTCGATCCACGCGGACGATTGATCCAAGCTTTCGGAAGCTCTGGTGTAGTGCTCGTTCTCACGGTCCTCGTCGGTGTGCCACTCGGAGGGTGCTTGCTGGGCCAACCGGGTGCGATGCGCACTCATCTTTTCAACCAACTGGTGGGTGAGTCCAAGGCGCATTTTTGTCCAGCAGAAACGGCGCCGCGTATTTTGGAAGATCAGAAGGGCAGATAGGACGAGCCAGAAAATCAACAAGAAGATTTCGGCGTTCGCGGCGGTTCCAAACGAAATCACAAAGGGAGCCAGCAGCAACTCGAGAGCGGCCAGCACGATCTGCAGCCCCCCGCTGGCGCCCAGTTGTTCAATGGCTTCAGACTCGAGGACCTCGCTCAACAACTGGCCGGCTCCCTTCCGTCGCATGATGTCGGCGTCAATCGTCATCGCGCCTGCCATCAGCCGCTGCTTCAGCAATCCACCGCATCCGATCGCGACCGCGCCCTCCAGCCAGCGCGAAGTGGCACGAAGCGGCACCGTGCTGACCAAACACAGCGCCCATGCAGCCAGCCAGCCATAGTCCAATCGCCCGCTCAGTGCGCCGGATCCGAGGAATGCCCAACTGGCGAGCAAGAGTGCGGTCTCCAGAGCATGTGCGCCGAGCAATGCACCCAGGCGGGAGATCAATCCCGCTGACCTAACCTGCTGCCAGAAGGACGCACCCGGCCAGACTCGCACGTCCAGAGAATCGGCGGGACCTTGCCCGTTTAGCGAGGGAAGGACGTTGATGTATGCGGCTAGGCGGCTGTCCATTCGCAAACCTCCGGCGTCTCAGTCAGCAGTCCATCGTTCATGTTCAAATGACGCCACATCGAGCTCGACCATAATTGCTGTTGAGTCCTGTTTCCCTGATCGAATAACGCCCGGTAGCGCGAGCCCGTCTTCTCATACAGCTCTTGCGGCGGACCTTGTTCCACAATGCGTCCTCCTTCAACCACCAGGATGCGCTGGAAGTCGAGGGTGTCAGCGACATCGTGCGTGACGAAGAGCAAGGTGGCTCCGGCGAAATGCTGCCGGGCATTGGCCAGGAAACTCCGGCGCGCCTCGCGATCCAGCCCGCGCGCAGGTTCATCAAGAATGGCCAGGCGAACTTCAGGGCGCGCCAGACCGCGGCCGATCCTGACATTTTGCCCTTCGCCGCCCGATACCAGAGCGCCGCCTTCGCCAAGAGATGTTTGCAAACCATCCGGCAGGCGCTCCAGCACATCCGCAAGGCCTGTGTCCTGAATCGCCAAACCCACCCGCCCGGTTGCATCGGGTCCATTGCCATAGCGGAGGTTGTCCAAGAGAGTGGCCTGAAACAGATGCACTTCAGGGGCAATCCACGCGGTGTGATGCCGCAACTCCGCTAGCTGCTCTCCGTCGAGTGGCGCTCCATCAACCCGCACGGTCCCCTGCTGCGGTTTGTGCCAGCCGAGTAGCAAACTAGTGAGTGAAGACTTGCCCGCGCCTGACAAGCCGACCACACCGACATGCTCTCCCGGCGCGATGCTGAGATTCACATCCTCAAGAATGACGTGCCCGCCGGCAACTACAGTCACGCCGTCGATGTTCAAACTCACACCACACGTTTTCGCCGGCAAACGAGATTCGAAGACTTCTTCTTCGGGAGCTCCTAACGGCTCCAGAAGTCGTAACAGTGTGTTGCGCAGAGCAGGCATATCCCAGGCGATGGACGCCAACTGTTGGCCGATGGATGGAATGGAAACTGCCCAGTAGGCCAGAAGCAGTAAACCTGCAGGAGATGACGTATGCATCGCCGCGTGCCAGACGAGCGCGATGACCGGCACAAACGTCACCGCCATCTGGAGAACCTCGGCCCGGACGAAGAGAGCCTGCAGGCGTAATCCCGCTTCCGCCCACTGCCCCAACTGGCGGGAGTGCAAGGTGCGGAGCGTCGTCGCGGCGCCATGTGCCTGGATAGGCCGCGACCCGAGCAGAGCGTCGAGGTAGAAGCGGCTTAACGCGCCACTGAATTCGCGAAAACGCAGATCTCGATTCGCCAGAGCGGGTTGAAACAACAGAGGCACACCCACCGCAACGACTACGGCCAAGATGGCCAGGACGGCAGAGCCCGGATAAAAACACGCGATTGCGGCGGCGGCAAATACCAGGCTAGCGGTCGATCGCAAAAATAATCCAGTCAATTCCGGGATCTGGCGCAGGAGTTGTAACGTATGCGCGCGGAAGGCCATATCTGAAATCAGGCGAGACTGGAAATGGCGATCGCTCAACCGTGGGACCTTCAACAGCAGTCGGGTCCGCAGCCGCATTTCCAGATGCCGGCCAAGCCTCAGGAGACCCGTGGCTGCAGGCCATTCCAGCGCGAGCAACGCACCGAGGAAGCAGACCATAACTGCGATCGCGCCGAGGCGCTGGCCCGTTAGCGTCAGATGCCGAGCCAGATCGAAGAAGCCACGAAAGAGCAGAGGCTCGAACACAGTCCCAGCCGCGGAAGCCAACAGCGCCAGAGCGATCAAGCTCGGCAACAACCAACCACTGGCTCGAACCGCCTGCCACACCGGGAGCCAAACGCGGACAGGAAGTTCATTTTGTACCGCAGAAAGAGACGGTGGCAGGGGTTCGAGCTGCTCCTTCTCTCGCCTGCACTCGGCCACGACCAGAACAGCGCCTCGCATGCGCAATTGACCCTCATCGTCGGCGATCTTGCGGACCGTCCAGAACTCGGACGGAATCTGTTCCGGGTTTTGCTTACACAAGCCGAGAAACTGTTTCGCTTCGGCGCCACGTTTCAGTTTGCCGGCTTCGCAGAGAGTGAGGGCCAGTCGCAGCGCGGCATCCAGATGCGCACGGTCTGCCCACGGACGGGGTTCAGTGCCGAGGGCACGCATTCGCGCTTCCAGGCCGGCGATGAAGACATGGCTTCCTGACCATTCTCTCCACATCTCACGCGTGATGATCTGTTCGTGGATATACAGGGAGCTGACGAACCTGCGACGATGCATCCAGATGCGGCCTGCCGCGGGATCCATGATTTGCACCAATGGACCGTGCACGCTCCAAAGGACTACGAAGTGGGGAGCGCCATCGGGCATCCGCAACACCGCAATTGCCGGCAGACACGCCGACGTTGGCAGGAGCACCAGGTCCGCGGGCATGACTTGCTGTGTCGCATCGAGGCCCAGTGCCTGAGCCATGCTTTCCAGCGTGTCGATCGAAGTACCATCCACGTCGGTCTGGCAGGCTTCGCGCAACCGGCCATAAGAAAGATAGAGTCCGAATCCGCCGAACAGCGCTTTCAATGACGCGGGACCGCAGTCCATCACCGAGGTCTGAATCACTTCCGGAACCAGGAAACGTTTCATGATCGCCTCGTCAACCACTGGCCCGTCGTCCGCAGGACTAGCGCCAGAGGAGTCACATGTTCGACAGCTACTTCGACCGTGCCCGGCATTCCGTGTTCGAGCCGGCCAGCAAAACTTGTCCCTGGATTGATCTCCAATTCGACGCGCACTTTGCCGTCTCGGATTTCTTGGGCCACGCGAGTAACAGTGGCCGTCACTGAACCGAATTCTGCCCACGGATAGCCGTCGAGGCGCAGGGTGGCGGACTGCCCTGTCTGAATGCGGCCGAGCGCGGATTCGGCGGGAAATTGCGCCACCACTCGTAACCGGCCGGACGGTACGATCGAGGCCAGACTTTCCGCTTCTTCCACCACCGACCCAGGCCGAAGGACAATACACTCGCCGATGCGCCCGTCAATCGGCGCTCGGATTTGCCGGCGTTCGACTTCGTACTGCAAACCGTGCACGCCCGCGTTCACCGTGTTGCGCTGCTCTTCTAAGGCCGCGATTTGGGAATACAAGTGCTGAATGCGCACATCGCGCTCGCGGTCGCGTGTCGCTTGTTCCTGAGGCAGGCGGCGGGCGGCGCTTTCCACCGTCTCCAACCCGGCCCGACGCTGGCGTGCTTCCGCTTCAGCCCTTTCCAGGTCGCGCGGCGGGATCAGGCCGTTCTGTTGCAGCTTTTGCTCACGGATCAATTCTGCGTCGGCATACTTCGAAGCGGCCTCCGCCTCGCGAACCCGGCCGCCCGCTTCCTCGACGCTCAGTTGGGCGCTTCTGCGCTCTTCGGCGCGGGCGCTCTCTTCCGCTGTGACCTCGGAGCGCAGCTTGGCAACTTCCATGCCGAGGCCTTGGGCATGGACATTTTCCTGACTCAGTTGTAGTTGCTCAGGGGCGGCATCAATCTCAACCAGAACGTCTCCGCTTTGCACGGTCTGTCCGACTTGAAGATGCGTCTCAACTACGCGGCCAAGCAACGGAGACTGCACAGGATACGTAGCAGCGTCTTGCTCCAACCGAGCTTCAGAAGAAACTTCGTACAACGTCACTTTGGTTCGAGCGGCCCACCAACACCAACCGCCAAGAGCCACCAGCGCCGTCGCCAGCAACGTG
The DNA here is from genome assembly GCA_963819145.1 of uncultured Acidobacteriaceae bacterium. Classification (GTDB taxonomy): domain Bacteria; phylum Acidobacteriota; class Terriglobia; order Terriglobales; family Acidobacteriaceae; genus Sulfotelmatobacter. Next base: position 135,976 of record CAWFVB010000036.1, on the reverse strand, counting down.
CGGGTCAGGCCGCCCCGGTCGGAGAGCAACCGGTTGAAGGTTTTAGCGAACGCTGTCGTCGGCATGAGGATTCTCCAAAGGCAGAACCTGCGACTGCGAGTCTGAGATCGCAAAATCGGGCGGTGACGCCGACTGACGTGCGCCGCCCAAACGAATCAACGAACGATGGTGTTGTGGTTGCTGGCCAACTTGCCTGCCTTGACTCTGGTCTTGAGTTTCATACAATCCTCCTTGTCTTCTGATTTTGCGTCGGAGTTTCTTCGGGGCATGAGGCCCACGTGCGGGTGGCATGCCCCAAAAAGGGTTAACGAACGATGGTGTTGTGGTTGGGGTGGAGGTTGATTCTTCCCGCCTTCACGCTGGTCTTGAGTTTCATATGGGTTCTCCTTTCCTTAGTTTTCTGGTGCTTGAGGAACTTGACTTCACCTCGCGGCTAAGTGCATGCCACGCAAAAGTTCATCGCACGATGGTGTTGTGGTTGGAGGCCAGTCTCCCCGCTCTGATTTTGGTCTTGAGTTTCATATGCTCCTCCTGTCGGTCAGTAGAAAGGCAGTCCCTGCCAAGGGCGTCGACTCTACGCCCCCACGCCTCTTGGCCTTTCGTCCTTCTGTCTCTTATCAGCGCAAGGGCGCGGCAAATCTGATCATGTTTTTTAGAATATTTTTCGGCCTCCCTCCGGAACACGATAAGTAGCGAGTTTTCAACCAGTTCCAGTTGACATCCGAAGCGGCCATGGCTACTCTAGCTACCCAAGTGCGTCCCCCCTTCCCGAGGTAGCTTCGTGGAGCGCGAGCCGACAGGCGAGATTACGCAGATGGTGTTGTGGTTGCGAGCTGGCCCATCCGCCCTTCACTTTCGTCCTGAATTTCATAGCTCTGACGTTAGAAATGTGGTCATTTCACTTCCACGTCCGTGCGCATCCAAGGATGGATGCAGCACTGAAAGTGATGTTTACCTTTCGACAGGCCCGTGATCTGGAGTTGGCTGCCTTGAAGGATTCGCGTCTTGGCCACCGCGACTCTGGAAAAGCCGCCGGTACATTCGGGAACCGTTCCCTCTCCCGGCCCATTGAGCCCCGGTATGAAGCCACCACCAAAGTGAGCTACCTCGGTGAAGGTATGAGGCTCGCCGCCCTGGTCGACGACGCTAACAGTGGTTCCTGCCCGGACCTTGAGTGTATCCGGTTCGAAGTCCCAGTTCGGGTCCGGAGTGCCCGCCTGCGCCTTTGCAAATAGGTCGGACAACGTTGTGAAATATCCAACGGCGATGTTCTTACAGAAGTCCGGCCCGAGCGCGGCATTGAAGGTGGTCGGATCGCACTCGTCCAAGGCCACGACCTGTGCGACAGAGAGTGGGTTATTGTCCGCACCCGTGTGCTGTCCCAGACTTGGCGGATTTCCTTGCGCAGCCGCGTATGTCGCGGCGGCAAATATCAAACAGCCAGCGAGCGAACCGACCCTCGTCTTGAGTTTCATTCGGTTCTCCCTGGTTACGTGAATGGACGATGGTGTGCTGGTTGGTAGAGAGTGTTCCGGCGATGGGATTGATTCGTGTTTCATGCGATTCTCCTTGTGTATTTGGATATTTTCGGACGTTGGATACTTTCGGGGCATGGCCTCCCTCACGGCGTCGGTACATGCCCCAGGAGTATTAACGGACGATGACGTTGTGGTTCTGGTTGGGACGTCCCGCCTTGATTCTGGTCTTGAGTTTCATAGCGATCCTCCTTGAATGACTAGCGCCCGGTACAGAAGTTGGTCTGCTACTTGGCAATTGAGAGCACTCAGTCTCTACTCGACTCGCAGCACTGCGATCTCTCTATTAATCCCCTCGCCCTTCAGTTGCTCTTCCGAGCGTGACTTGTAAACCTGTTTTCCGGTGCTCTTGGCTGGGCCCCAAACCTGGGCCAGGAAATATGTACCCGAATAGCGATTAAAAACTAGTTTCCCTGACCTTTCGGGAGTGCGGCCGTCCGCATTGGAGGTCAGCACGAAAGCTCCTTGGTGGTGGGAGTTGGCAATACGAATGGACTGCTGACCTAGAGTGCTCACCTCGTAGTGTCCAGCAGGGAGCGTATGATCGCCCGCGACGAACGGAAAAGGAATGTCTGCTTCGAGGACAGAGTTACTTTGGCCAACTGCTACTGCCGTTGTCAGAAGCACTCCCAGAAATGCCGCTACTTGCCATGTGTTTCTCTTCATGACGTCCTCCTGATTGATTTGCCGCTTGCTCATGTGACGCATACTGCTGCAACCGACGCGGGTTGACCATGGCGGACGCCTTAAGGTTTGCTTAATCCAAATGAATTCGTAAGTTGCGGAGAATATTGGGCTTGTCAGGGTGTAGTGCGATCCATGTAGAATTACATCCGAGTGTGCGGAGTTGTAGCCGTGGCGTCCGACCCTGTGAGACTGTCAGACTCGATCCGATTCGGTGAGGATTTCGAACTTGACCGGCGCTCCTACGAACTGCGTCGCGACACGCGGGTTCTCAAGTTGGAACGGATTCCGATGGAGTTGCTGCTCCTCTTGATTGAGGAGAGAGGGCAGCTTGTGACCCGCGACCAGATCATCGCGAGGATCTGGGGCAACGATGTCTTCCTCGATACCGACAACAGCATTAACGCCGCCATCCGCAAGATCCGCCAGGTGCTGAAGGACGATCCGGAACAGCCTCGCTTCGTGCAGACCATCACGGGCCGGGGATACCGTTTCATAGCGAGTGTCGTCGAACCCACACGCGAGATATCGGGTAGCGAAGGACGCCGGGAAGATGCCGCCATACCCGACCGCTTCTCGGAGAAGCCGGTCAGGCAGGCGGAGAGCCGCCCGACGAATCTTCCGGTGCAGCGGACCGGGTTTGTCGGGCGGGAGAAGGAAGTAGCTGCCGCCAACGACCTTATTTTGCGTCAGGGTGTGCGCCTCGTCACGGTAACCGGTCCAGGCGGGATCGGCAAAACGCGACTCGCCGTGCAGGTCGCAAGTGGGCTTGTCGAGCGCTTTCCCGATGGCGTTCATTTTGTTCCGCTCTCCTCGCTGGGAGATCCGACTTTGGTCGCTTCCGCGATTACTCAGGCGTTGGGGATTCGGGGGGCAGGAGGTCAGTCGCCGCTCGAAATACTCAAAGAGAATTTGCATTCATTGCGTGCACCGATGCTTCTCCTGCTGGACAATTTCGAGCACCTGATTCAAGCGGCACCTACCGTGGCAGAGCTATTAGGCGAGGGCCCCAACCTCAAAATCATGGTAACGAGTCGCGCAGCGTTGCGCGTGTCCGGAGAACATGAATTTCCGGTGCCGCCGCTTGCGATGCCAGATTCGCTGGCCATGCCTCCGCTTGAGGTCCTGTCGCAGTACCCAGCGGTCGCGCTCTTCATGCAGCGGGCCGTCGCTGTCAAGCCAGATTTTGAACTCAACCGAGAAAACGCACTCGACGTCACCGAGATTTGCGCGCGGTTGGATGGCCTGCCTCTCGCCATCGAGCTCGCGGCCGCCCGGGTCAAAGTACTTTCACCGTCTTCTATGCGGACGCGCCTGACGAGCCGCTTGCAGCTATTGACCGGTGGCGCGCGGGACGTGCCGCTGCGGCAGCAAACCCTACGGGCTGCCATCGATTGGAGCTACGATCTGCTGACTGCCGCCGAGCAGAAGCTTTTTCGAAGATTATCGGTGTTCGTGGGCGGATGCACTCTGGAAGGCGCGGAAGCGGTGTGCGACACCAACCGCGATCTCAATTTGGACCTGCTCGACGGTATGACATCCATGGTAGACAAAAGCCTGGCGCACCGGGTCGAGCCCGTGCAGGGTGAATCACGGTTCGCGATGCTCGAAACGATTCGCGAGTACGCTCGGGAAAGACTGCAGGCAAGCGGTGAGGAGGCCTTGACGAAGCGCGCCCATGCCGCCTACTGCTTGGTGCTGGCAGAAGAAGCGCCTATTGAGCAGTGCGGCGAGGATAGTGTGGAATGGCTGGAACGCTTCACGGTTGAAAACAACAATTTTCGCGCGGGCCTTGAGTGGTTGACAGAAGCCGGAGAAGCGGATTGGGGCCTGCGTCTCGGCGCTGCTCTGTTTCGTTTTTGGGACGCGGGTGAGTATCTTGCTGAAGGCAGGGACAGGCTGGGAAAGCTGCTGAAACTAGCAGCGGCAGCAACTCCCACAAAGGCCCGCGCGCGCGCGCTTTTTGCCGCGGGCGTGCTGGCCGGCGCCCAGGGAGATTACGCCGCGGCGGATGCATTTCTCAGGGAGAGTCTCGAGATCGCGAATCATTTGCGGGATAAGCGCGGCGTGGCTGTCTCTCAAAACGCGCTGGCGGTCGTTGCTCGCGACCGGGGTGAGATTGCTCTCGCGTGCTCGCTGTTCGAAGAGAACCTTCTGCAGTGGAGAGAATTGGGCGACCGACAGGCGGTCGCTCGTTCTCTGAGCAACCTGGCGAATGTGGTCAAATTGCAGGGCGATTATGACCGCGCACGCTCCCTGTACGCGGAGTGCGTCGCAATTTTCCAGGGACTGGAAGATCGCAACGGGGTCGCCTGGTCCATGAACTACCAGGGGGATGTCGCTCGCGATCAGGGTGATTCCGTAGCCGCGCGGACTTCGTACGAACAGGGCTTAGCAATTTTTCGGGAACTCGGCGATCGTTGGGGCATTGCTGGCACGCTCGCGGACCTGGGGAGTTTGGCCAGAGCAGAGGGCAATTATTCCACTGCGCGGTTGCTATACCGGGAAAGCATACTGATTTTCCAGGAACTTGGCCATAAACGCGGAATTGCGCGTCTTCTGGAGTGTTTCGCGTGTTCAGCTGCTATTCAACTTGAACCAGAGCGTTCGCTGCGGCTTGCGGGGGCAGCGGCTGCGCTGCGCCAGAATATCGGTGCTCCGCTCACCCCGGCGGAACAAGCCAAACTGGAAGCAGGTCTGCACCCGACTCGGCAAGCATTGACCACCTCGGCAGGCGATACGGCCTGGTTAGAAGGCAGGGCTTTGCCGATCGAGAAAGCGATTGAAGAGGCGCTGATGCCCACGGCTGCATGTCCCTCGTGTGAGCTCACTGGCTGACGCGATGGCACGGGAAATCGGACGCCTGTCGGAAGCTTCAGGAGTTATTCGGCGCTGGCCGGGTCGAGCAGTCGGCGTACGGCGGAGATGCGATTGGCAGGAATGCCCACGCGCCGGGCGTGTTCCTGGATGGTCGTCTCGTCCGGCGCGAGGTAGACGCAGTACACCTTGTCGCCGGTTACGTAACTATGGAGCCACTGGATCCCAGGGCCCATCCCATTCAGGACGTTCACCGACTTTTGGGAGATTTCCCGCAACTGGGCGTCGGATAGATTTCCTGCTCCCGGAATTTCGCGTTCGATCACGAATTTAGGCATGGCCATCGCCCTATGTGCACGAATGCTAGCACGCGGGTGGAACGGCTTCAAGGCGGCTTGGCCGAAGCGGTCCCGGTCAGCGAAAAGTGGCCGAGAATGAAGAAACAGATAGCTAAGGATATTCGATCGCTTCAAAAGCCGCTGAAAGAGCGATATCGGAATGACCCAAATTCCTCGCAAATCAGAATCCGGGCTAAAGGCGGACACATGGACTTGCTAGTGGCATGCTCAGTCGACATCGGACGTGCCATCTACCAAGCTGAAGCCTACCCGGAGGTCACGTTGATCAAGGCCTATTGGGTGCCCACCATCCGGGCCGCAGGCCTGTTTGCCAGCCACAATCCTGGGGATGCTATTCGTGAACTGGAAGTCACATCCCGCTACGAAATGGGGCAGTGTCGTCACGTATTACACTGCACCGTTCGACCCGGTCTTTTGTGAGGGGAAAGTCTACCTGGCCATGAACAATGGCCGGGAAGCAGGCGCTGAGTTTCAAGAGTATGTTGATCATCCGGGCGTTGTAGAGAATTATCCGTTGGGAGCGTTGGCGCGGTTGGAATTGGGCCGTGCGTATGCCATGCAGGGCGACACCGCCAAAACCAAAGCGGCCTATCAGGACTTCCTCACTCTCTGGAGAGACGCCGACCCCGACATCCCTATCCTGAAACAGGCCAAAGGCGGAGTCATGCCAAGCAGTTAGGGTCAACATATTGTGTTTCTCTTAAGTCTGCCTCGCGAGATTGAGCCGCAAATGTTCCTGTTGACTCTGGTTTTGAGTTTCACACAATCCTCCTTGTCTTCTGATTTTGCGTCGGAGTTTCTTTGGGGCGTGAGGCCCACACGCAGGCGGCATGCCCCAAAAAAAGTTTAACGAACGATGGTGTTGTGGTTGGGGTGGAGGTTGATTCTTCCCGCCTTCACGCTGGTCTTGAGTTTCATATGGGTTCTCCTTTCCTTAGTTTCTTGGTGCTTGGGGCACTTGACTTCACCTCGCGGCTAACTGCACGCCGCGCAAAAGTTCATCGCACGATGGTGTTGTGGTTCGGGTTGGGACGTCCAGCCTTGATTCGAGTCTGCAGTTTCATAGGATTTCTTCTTTCCTCGCAGCCACCGGATGAAATCTCTGGCCTCTGTTGCTGCGAAAATATCGGCCCAAAACTCTTCTGCCGCGCGATGCGGGCATCCGCGCTGGGGCAGCCGCCGGCAGCATCGCAACTACCGTCCACTCGTCGCAGCCGCAAGAATCACGACCGCAGATTTCTCAGCTGCTTGCACTGTAGTCCTGCCAGGGGCGAAGGAAGGGGTTGCTGTTTGATGAATCGTGACGTTGTGGTTGGGTCTGATCTTGCCTGCCCGGATCTTAGTCTTGAGCTTCATAACCGTTCTCCTTCGCGTTTCTGCCCTTGCTGTCCTTAACAGCGCAAAGCCGCCGGCAAAACCTATCATCGACGCTCAAAATATTTTCGGGCCGCGAGGAAACCGCGCTAAGTAGCCGGGTTTTCAACCATTTCCAGTTGACATCCGAAACCACCGCGGCTACTCTGATTTCCCAAAGCGCTTCCCCCCAAAGGGAGCTTCGTGGCGCACGAGTCATCAGGAGAGATCACGCGGCTGTTACAGGGCTGGCGGGGTGGCGACCGCAAGGCTCTGGACGCCCTGCTGCCCGTCGTCTACAAGGAACTGCAGCGCCTGGCCCACTTTCAACTGCGCAAGGAACGTCCCGACCACACTTTGCAGAGCGCCGCCCTGGTAAATGAGGCCTATCTCCGTCTGGTGGGACTGAATGCTCCGCAGTGGGAAGGCCGCTCCCACTTCTTTGCCATCGCCGCCCAGCAGATGAGGCAAATCCTCGTCGACTACGCCCGCCGCCATCGTGCCGGGAAACGCGGAGGGGCTGCCGAGACACTATCGTTAGACGACACTGGGCTGTTGGAGCCGGGCAAAAGCCGGGATGTCGATGTTGTGGCTCTCGATGACGCCCTGAAAGCGCTGGCGCAGATCGATCCGCGCAAGGCGCAGGTCGTGGAGCTGCGCTTTTTCGGCGGATTGAATTTCGACGAAACGGCGGAGGTGCTCAAAGTGTCGGCAGTCACGGTGGCGCGTGACTGGAGCACCGCTCGCGCCTGGCTGCACCGCGAGATGAGTCGCGAAAGTTCCGATGGACGCTGAACGCTGGAAACGCGTAGATGAACTGCTGCAAGCGGCATTGCAGGTGCCCGCCGAGAAGCAGGAGGAATTTCTGCGCCAGCAGTGCGGCGGCGATTCCGTGCTGCTCGAAGAAGTCCGCTCGCTGCTGACTTCCCATCGCAAAGCGGGAAGCTTTCTGGACCCGCCTGGACTCCATGTTGCCGAGGTAGCTCTGGAACTGCCCACTCTGGGCGTGACTCCCTCCTCCGGCGCCCTGATCGCAGGTCAAACCATTTCCCACTATCGTGTGCTCGGGCCGCTGGGCAGCGGCGGTATGGGCGTGGTCTACAAAGCCGAAGATACTTTGCTCGGCCGGTTGGCGGCGCTGAAATTTCTTCCTGAAGATACGGCGCGGGAGCCGTTGGCGCTGGAGCGTTTTAGGCGGGAGGCGCGGGCGGCGTCGGCGCTGAACCATCCCAACATCTGCACGATTTATGAGATCGGCGAGCACGACGGACAAGCATTCATCGCCATGGAGTTTCTGGATGGCATGACGCTGCGGCAACGAATCGGGGGACGTCCGCTGGAGATGGAAACGCTGCTGCCTCTGGCCATCGAGATTGCCGACGCGCTGGAGGCAGCGCACGCCGAAGGCATCGTGCACCGCGACATCAAGCCGGCAAACATCTTTGTGACCCAACGCGGCCACGCCAAAGTGCTGGACTTCGGCCTGGCGAAACTAACGGGACCGCGGAAGAAAGGCTCATCGAGCGGAAGCGGCGAAGAAGAGACGGCATTGACGCTCAAGCCGCTGACCGGCGGGGGAGCAGCGCTGGGGACGGTGGCCTACATGTCGCCGGAGCAAGCGCGAGCCAAGGAACTCGACAATCGCACCGATCTGTTTTCCTTCGGAGCGGTGCTGTACGAGATGGCGACGGGGCAGCAGCCGTTTCGCGGCGAGAGCGAAGCGACGATCTACGAGGCGATCCTGAATCGCGACCCAGTCCCGCCGCAGGAGTTGAATCCGGAGGTTCCGGTCAAGCTGGGAGAAATCATCAACAAGGCTCTGGAAAAGGATCGGGACCTGCGTTACCAAAGCGCGGCTGACCTGCGCGCTGACCTGAACCGCTTGAAACGCGACACTACCTCAGGCGAGGCAGCGGCCGCACCAGCGAGATCCACCTCGGGGCCAAGCCTGCGCGCCGCCAGCACTGCAAGCTCCACCGCTGCGGTGCTTTCGCCGTCCGCCAGGTCACTCGGGAAGTGGCTGGCGGCTGTGACAGCCATAGTTCTTGCGCTTGGGTTTGGATGGACCCTATGGAAAGGTAAGCCGGTTGAAAATAGTCAGATTGTGCAACGGCACCTCACGGCTGGGACTGCCGACAACCCCGTATCGAACGCCGCGATCTCTCGGGACGGGAAATACCTGGCCTACTCGGATGACAACGGTATCTCGATCGAAGAGATCGAAAACGGAGATGTTCATAAGCTGCCGGGGACCGCCGGACTCGAACCTACGGATTGGTATCCCGACAGTGTGAATCTTCTGGTAACAGACGGTAAGGATCTTTGGACACTCTTCGGGTTCTCCGGGGAGAAGCGCAAACTCGCCTCCCGCGCGGTCAACGCTAACATTTCTCCGGACGGGTCGCAGATTCTATTTTCCCGAGAAAAGTTGTCGCGCGAACTGTGGACGATGCCGACCGCGGGAGGCGAGCCGCAGATGCGGTTCGCCCTGGGCCCGGACGAAGCCTTTCTTGGTGCCGCTTGGTCTCCTGACGGCAAGGCGATCGCCGATATTCGCATCATCAACTTCGCAGGTGGCCGAAGCGGCCTTGGAGTGCTCGAAATTCGGTCCTTGCAAGACGGCAAGTCGCGGGTCCTTCTCACTGACCAGTCTTTGACCGGCGGCGGCGCCAATGCGCTCGAATGGCTCCCCGACGGCCGCGCCCTATTCGGGTTGTACAAGGGCAACAACAGTGAGTCTGACCTCTGGACGATTCCTTTGGATTCGAGCGGAGCCGCTACCGGAAAGCCTATCCGCCTTACGAACACAACTGGATCATGCGTTGTGGGGTTGAGTGCGAGCAGAGACGGCAAGCGAATGGCGATTATAGCCTCCCGTACCCCGTTTTCGGTTTTTGTGGCTAACTTAGGCAAGACGGGTGGCAAGCTGGAGCAACGGCTGCGCTTGACCAACGACTCCTGGAACAACTGGCCGAGGGCGTGGAGCCCGGACAGCGAAACGCTCTTCTATACCTCAGCCCGCCAGAACGTCAGCATTTATAGGCGTCGCATCTCGTCGGACGCTGCGGAGTTGTTCGCCGGTGGCTCTGAGGATTATTCGACGGCCAGCGTAAGTCCGGATGGAGCGTGGCTCATGGCGACGGGTAATATCCGGGAGCCGAACCAGAGGCGATTGCTGCGCATTCCATTGTCCGGCGGTCCGTCTGAGACAGTCCTCACCCAGACCGCTCCGGGGTCAGTGCAATGTGCTTTCTCCGGCGCCCGCATTTGCGTCCTTTCTGAAGAGATCGAAAAACAAGTAGTCTTCTCTTCCGTTGATTCTCTTCGAGGGAGGTTAGGCGAACTGGCGAAAATGGACGGTGGTAGTGCGAGGTGGAGTCTCTCCCCAGACGGGAGCAGGATTGCTCTGGTGGAGCACAAAAGCGACAGTTTGCAGGTGCTGGACTTGAAAGACAAACAAGTTCAGGTGATTCACCCCACGCCACCGCAGCCGGGATTTCAAGGAGTTGCCTGGTCTGCCGATGGAAAGCAGCTTTTCCTTGCGGCATTTCCTGCGAATAAAGGAATGCTATTTGAAATGGACATGAGCGGCCATACCCACCTCATAGTGGAGAACCCCCATGGGTGGATCGGTTATCCTCTCCCATCACCCGACGGGAAGCGTCTGGCTTACGTCTACGTTATGTCGGAATCCAATGTGACGCTCCTCGAACATTTCTGATGAATCTTGATGTTCATGAGGGTGATGTTGCCGGTATGGAGAAGCGAAGGAGCGACAGAACAAGATGCGCCAGGTCACTCAGCGCCGCGGTCTCGCCAGCAGGAGTGCATTTCGTGGCGACATTGAGCGGTTTCCAAGATGTTGATGCATAAATTTGTGTCTCGATATGAATGAACGTTCCGATGGATGCTGAACGCTGGAAACGCGCAGATGATCTGCTGCAGGCGGCGCTGGCAATGCCGGCAGAGCGGCGGGAGGAGTTCCTGCGCCAGCAATGCTCCGGTGATTCCGAACTGCTCGAAGAAGTGCGCTCGCTGCTAACATCTCATCGCAAAGCGGGAAGCTTTCTCGCCCAACCCGCAGCTCATGTCGGCGACGTCATGGCGGAACTGCCAACCCTCGCTGCAACCTCGCCGGGTGCAAGTTCGTCCAGCGGGTCGCTGGTCTCCGGCCAGACCATCTCTCACTATCGCGTGCTCGGGCCGCTGGGCAGTGGCGGCATGGGCGTCGTCTACAAAGCGGAGGACCTCAAGCTCGGACGCTTTGTCGCTCTGAAATTTCTACCTCAGGAACTCTCCCAGGACCCGCAGGCCCTCAGCCGTTTTCAGCGCGAAGCCAAAGCCGCCTCCGCGCTCAATCATCCCAACATTTGCACGATCTATGAAATTGATGAAGCTGCGGGGCAGGCCTTCATCGCCATGGAGTTGCTGGAAGGTCAGACGGTGCGCCAGATGATCGCCGGCAAGCCCTTGCCGACCGACAAAGTGCTCGACTTGGGCACACAGATCGCAGACGCTCTGGACGCTGCCCACGCCCGCGGGATCATCCATCGCGACATCAAGTCGGCCAACATCTTCGTGACCGCCCGCGGGCAAGCGAAGGTGCTGGATTTTGGCCTGGCGAAGTTTTCCGCTCCGCGCGGCGGTCACTCCATGACCGCACCGACAGTCGACTCGGAGCAACACCTGACGAGTCCGGGCACGGCGATGGGCACGGTGGCCTACATGTCACCGGAACAAGTGCGCGGCGAGGAATTGGATTCGCGCACGGATCTGTTCTCGTTCGGCGCAGTGCTGTATGAGATGTGCACAGGCACGCTGCCGTTCCGCGGCGACACGTCTGCCCTGATCTTCCACGCCATTCTGGAACGGGCTCCGACAGCTCCGGTGCGGTTGAATCCGGATGTGCCGTCTGAAGTGGAACGGATCCTCAACAAAGCATTGGAGAAAGACCGGGACCTACGCTACCAGCACGCCGCGGACATCCGCACCGACCTACAGCGGCTCAGACGCGACACGCAATCGGGCGGACAAGCCGCCGCGAGGGACACCACGCAGTTCGCGTCCAGAAAGGGCCTTTGGCTCGCCGTTGTTGTTGGAGTCTTGGTGCTGGCAGCGGTTGTCGCAATAAACTGGCGCTACGGTAAGACGAAAACGTTGGCCGTGCCAACAGAACTCACGCAACGCCCACTGGCCGCCGCTTTGGACATCGATGGGGGAGCCGCGCTGTCTCGCGACGGAAAGTATTTGGCGTACCAGGACAAGAACGCGATTTATGTCGAGGATGTTGAGACTGCCGACAGCCACAAGGTGATCGGAAGTGACGGATTTTATCTTTGTGATTGGTATACGGACGGCGGTCTCCTTGTGAAGAAGGACAGTGCACTCTGGAGGCTCGAGGCGCTTACCGGTCAAAAGACCGAACTGCTGTCTCCAGGCCTATGTGGAACTGTGTCTCCGGATGGGTCAGAAATCCTGTACTTCCCGACGGCCCGGGAACTGCGCGTGGTCCCTTCCAAAGGCGGAACGCCCCGAACTCTGCTCTCCCTGGATCCGCGCCAATGGTTCCTTGACGTAGTCTATTCTCCCACCGGAAATGCGATCGCTTACATTCGCGATGGCGACGATCCAGTTGTACCAGCGTTGCAGATTGTTAGCTTGCGGGACGGTAAGTCTCACACGGTGCTGGCTGACGCGGCGCTCGGTGGCCATGGGGATAACCAGGGTGCGCTATGGTGGCTGCCCGACGGCCGGCTTGTGTTCGCGTTGCATCACGGGAGGGCGCAGTCTGACCTGTGGTCGCTGCCCATTGATGCTGGCGGCTTCCCAACCGGGGAAAAGGTACGCATGACCAATACCCAAGGGAGCTACATCTCGGGACTAAGCGCGAGTGAGGACGGTAAGCTGTTAGCGGTGTCGCGGTCTAGCCTGCCGATTTCGATTTATGTCGCGGACATCAGTACAACGGGCGGCAGACTGGAAAACTCGCATCGTCTAGTCAACGATTCCTGGGAAAACTGGCCGGAGGCTTGGACCGCCGATGGCAAAACGCTGTTTTACCTGTCGGTTAGAAATCGCAATTCGATCTTCAAATACGATATGCGATCGGGGACCTCAGAACCTTTCCTGTCAGGTCCTCTCAACTATCGGGGAGCGACCATTACAGCGGACGGAAAGTGGTTACTCGCACTCGCAGACGACCTGGCCACTAAGAAAGGCCAGCTGCTGCGGGCCTCTCTCTCCGGAGGTTTGCCCGAGCCACTCGGAGACTGGCCGGGTACTTTCGCTCAAGTCGCCTGTGCGCCCACTGGATCTAAGATCTGCGTGCTCTCGGAAGTGGCGGATGGAAAGCAGGTTGTCACCCGCATTGATCCGTTGGAGGGTCGCCGAGAGGTACTAGCTGCCCTCGCAGTGACCGAGCAAGACGTGTTCGCCGCGCTGTCCCCGGACGGAGCGGAGCTGGCATCCGTGGAGGAGCGCCATGATGGTTTTCGAATTGTGGACCTGAAGACGGGGGCCGTCCGGACGATTCGCCCCAATTCCCCTCCAAAGCGGCGCCTGCAGATGCCGGCATGGTCCCCTGACGGACAAAAATTCTTTGTAACCGCCTTCCAAGAGATCCTGGATATAGACCAACAAGGGCGGAGCCATTTGATCTTCGAGGTACCGATATGGGTGGGCGCCCCGTGTCCCTCTCCCGACGGCAAACACTTGGCCTTCACCAACAGCGTTGGCGAGAGCAACGTGACCCTGCTCGAACACTTTTGAACAGATCTCGTTCCTTTTGTCGGCGGCTCGACCCAGAGGTCGAGCCAGGTAGTTGGTCGGGATGGCTGTACAACATCGATGGATGCTGAACGCTGGAAACGCGTAGACGAACTGCTGCAGGCGGCGCTGGCACGTGCCCGCCGAGCAGCAGGAGGAATTCCTGCGCCAGCAATGCGGCGGTGATTCCGAACTGCTGGAGGAAGTCCGGTCGCTGCTGACTTCTCATCGCAAGGCGGGAAGCTTTCTGGAATCGCCCGGACTCCACGTCGCCGAGGTCGCGGCGCAACTGCCTACTCTCGGCGTGAGCCCATCGGGGTCATCTTTGGTCGCTGGTCAAACCGTTTCGCACTATCGCGTGCTGGGGCCGCTGGGCATCGGGCGGCATGGGCGTGGTCTACAAGGCGGAAGACACTTCTCTCGGGCGGCTGGTGGCGCTGAAGTTTCTCCCCGAAGATACGGCGCGCGAGCCATTGGCCTTGGAACGCTTCCGGCGAGAGGCGCGGGCGGCGTCGGCGCTGAATCATCCCAACATCTGCACGATTTACGAAATCGGCGAGCACGAAGGACGAGCGTTCATCGCCATGGAGTTTCTGGATGGGATGACGCTGCGGCAGCGGATCGGCGGACGTCCGCTGGAGATGGAAGCGCTGCTGCCCTTGGCGATCGAGATTGCCGACGCGCTGGAGGCGGCGCACGCCGAAGGCATCGTGCATCGCGATATCAAGCCGGCGAATATTTTCGTCACGAAGCGCGGCCACGCCAAGGTGCTGGACTTCGGATTAGCGAAACTGACGGGACCGCGGAAGAAGGGATCATCGAGCGGAAGCGGCGAAGAAGAGACGGTGCTGACGCTGGAGCCGCTGACGGGCGGAGGAGCAGCGTTGGGGACGGTGGCCTACATGTCGCCGGAGCAAGCGCGGGCGAAGGAGTTGGACTAGCCGAACGGATCTGTTCTCGTTTGGGGCGGTGCTGTACGAGATGGCGACTGGGAAGCAGCCATTTCGTGGAGAGAGCGAAGCGACGATCTACGACGCGATACTGAACCGCGATCCGGTGCCGCCGGCGGAACTGAACCGAGAAGTTCCGGCGAAGCTGGAAGAAATCATCCACAAGGCGCTGGAGAAGGATCGGAATCTGCGCTACCAGCACGCCTCCGATATCCGCACGGACCTGCAACGGCTGAAGCGGGACAGCGAGAGCGGACGACTGCCGGCAGCAAGCTCAGGCCATGTGGGGACGGGCGCCCCTGGCCGTCCAGGCCGCGCGAAGCTCGGCTATATCGCGGCCGCAATCTTGTGCGCTGTCGTCATCGCCGTCGGGCTTTACTATCGCTCGCATCAGCAAGGCAAGCGCCTGACCGACAAAGACACTATCGTTCTCGCCGATTTTGCCAACAGCACGGGCGACCCGGTGTTCGACGACACGCTGAAGACTGCGCTCAACTGTCTCCCTGCGGCAATCGCCTTTCTTGAATGTGCTCTCCGACGATCGAGGTCGCGAAGACCTTGCAACTGATGACACGGTCCCGCAGCACGAAGCTCACGCCCGAAGTAGCCCGCGAGCTTTGCCAGCGGGCGGGCAGCAAAGCTTACATCGCCGGGACAGATTGGCAGTCTGGGCAGCGAATATGTGCTGGGGCTGAAGGCGGTGAATTGCCAGAATGGAGAAACGCTCGCCGAGGAGCAGGTGACGGCGGCGTCCAAGGAGAAGGTGCTGGACGCGCTGGGCGAGGCGGCATCCAAGCTGCGCAGAGAACTCGGCGAATCGCTGGCTACAGTGCAGAAGTTTGATGTTCCGCTGGCTCAAGCCACCACGTCTTCGCTGGAAGCTCTGAAAGCGTATAGCCTTAGCATCAAGGTCAGTCGCGAGAAAGGCACCGCCGCAGCCCTGCCTTACGATCAGCGTGCGATCGAGCTTGATCCGAACTTTGCCATGGGCTACGAGGCAGCTGGGCGACGACTACATCGAGTCTTGGCGAGATAGGGCGGGCCAGCGAGTACTTCACCAAGGCATTCCAGTTGCGGGAGCATGCCAGCGAGCGGGAAAAGCTGGCGATCACCGCCGACTACTATCAAAGTGTAACCGGCGAACTGGATAAAGCGGCCCAGACGTATCGAGGAGGAGAATTGAGATCTATCCACGAGGATACCGGGGCCGTACAGCTATCTGGGCAGGACTTATGCATCGATGGGACAGTATGAGAAAGCCGCGGAGATCACGAGGCAGAGCCATACGCCTTGCACCCGGAACTTAGGTGCGTCGTACGAGAATCTAGCCAACTTCGCTCTGCCTTGCAGCGCTTCGACGAGGCGCGGCAGATCATTCAACGAGGCGCAGGCACAGAAAGCGGATGATGCTGCATTCCCACAGTGCTCTCTATGCTCTTGCCTTTCTCGCAGCGGACTCCAGCGGCGATGGCGGAACAGCAACAGTGGTTTGCGGACAGAGCCCGAATACGAAAATTGGGGGCTTGCGCTGGCATCTGACACCGAGGCGTATGGCGGCCGTCTGGGCAAAGCGCGGGAACTGACCAAGCGGGCTGTGGGCGTCCGCAGTTCGAGCGGACAGCAAGGAAACCGGAGCGATCTGGCAGGCGAATGCTGCTCTGCGCGAAGCCGCCTTACGGCAATGCTCCGAAGCCGCGGCAGACAGCGGCAGAGGCCTTGAAGCTCGCTCCCGCGAGCCAGGGCGCGGAGCGTGAAGCCGCGCTTGCGTTTGCCATGGCGGGTGATACGGCGCGAGCCGAATCCTTGGCCCAAGACCTCGGGAAACGCTTTCCGCTGGACACGCAGATGCAGTCGCTTTGGCTGCCCGCGATTCAGGCGCAATTGGCGCTGGACGGAAGAATCCGGCTCTTGCCCTGAATACCTTGCAAGCTGCTTCCGCTATGAGTTCGGGTCAATTCCGTTCGTCAACAATATTTCCTGCCTCTATCACGTGTATGTACGCGGACAGGCATACTTGGCAGCCGGACAAGGCAGCGCTGCTGCCGCCGAGTTTCAGAAGATCATCGACCACAGCGGCATCGTCTGGAACTGCTGGACGGGAGCGTTGGCGCATCTGGGCGTGGCTCGCGCCAATGCCTTGCAGTCGCGAACCTTGCAAGGAGCGGATGCCGATGCCGCCCGCGTCCGGGCGCTCGCCGCTTACAAAGATTTCCTCACCCTCTGGAAAGACGCCGACCCCGACATCCCCATCCTGAAGCAAGCCAAGGCGGAGTATGCGAAGCTGTTGGGAGCGACGTAGCGTTCTTCTCGAGAGACCCTGCGATTCACCGATTTCCGAGAAGAGTTCCAGACTCCTACGGGGTGTGCCATAAGTGTGCCGTACGCTTCGATCCCATGTGCGCTAAAGCGATTCTTTTCAATACCAGAGCAGATTGCTTCCGTGCGGGCTTGGTTGTCGGTAAGTGATTGACTCTTAAAGGTGCTAAGGCATGGAAGAACCGTTCAGACTCGCCTACTCTTAATCAGTAGGTTGAAGGTTCGATTCCTTCCGCGCTCACCATCTTTAGAATCAGCGACATGCGACTGCGAATTCTTGATTCAGTCACCCGATCGCTCACACGATCACACAAACTGATTCCCAATCGGGCGATTCCCAACGCGTTCGATCGGTTCACCAACTGATTGGCCGGCACGGCGAAGATGGCCAGGGATGGGACCGGGCGAGGGGGCAGTAATTGTAAGGCTTCTGTAATCCGGTAGGACATTTGCGATGGGAAACTGTTCATTGCCAACCACGCCCTCTTGTGCTGCCGCGCGACGGGATCTTCCTCAAGGTTTTCCGGCGAACACCGATGGCTTAAAGAGGAAGCCTTTACCCAAAACTCGCTTCCGATGACTATGTGCGTTGGCGAAACAGCGGAGAGTTCAGTCGCGAGCAAGTCCAGAAGCAATGATCATCGCTACACCCATGACTCGGAAGCAGAGTCCGTTGCCGAGGGCAAACGCAAAATTCGGGTGCTGGTGGTGGAAGACAGCGCGTCCGACAGCGAGTTGGTTTTGCATGCGTTAAAACAAGGCGGTTTCGCTGGCAAATCCGAAGTCGTGCAGACGGCTGCCGAGTTTACCGACAGAATCCGGACAAACAAGTACGACATCGTTCTCGCCGACTATCGTTTGCCGGGCTGGAACGGGATGGAGACGGTGACGATCCTCCGTCAGGAAGATCTGGACATTCCGGTCGTGCTGGTGTCGGGGGCAATGGGCGATCTGAAAGCCGTGGAGTGCATTAAGCAGGGAGCGGCGGATTACGTCTTAAAGGAGAATCTGGCCCGTCTGCCGCAGTCGGTGCAACGGGCAATCGAGGAGAAAGAGTTGCGCGAGGAGAATCGGCGCACACAGGAAGAATTGGCGCGATCGAACCGCGACCTCGAGCAGTTTGCCTATGTGGCGTCGCATGACTTGCAAGAACCCCTTCGCATGGTTGCGACCTATACGCAGCTTTTGGCGGAACGATACCAGGGCAAGCTGGACGAGAGCGCCGACAAGTACATTCACTATGCCGTGGATGGTGCGTTGCGCATGCAGACGCTGGTGAAGGACTTGTTGGCGTTCTCCCGGGTGGGTCGGATGCAGCAAAAGCCGCAAGACACAGACTGCAGTCTGGTGGTGCGAAGTGCCATAGCCAATCTGCAAGCCGTGATCGAGGAAAGCGGCGCGCGGGTTATTTATCACGCCCTGCCGAATCTGGTTGCGGATCAATCGGAACTCCTGCAGCTGTTTCAAAATTTAATTGGAAATGCCATCAAATTCCGGAAAGCGGAGCCTCCGGAGATCCGCGTGACCGCGAAGAAGAAAAGGAAAGAGTGGCTGTTTTCGGTTGAAGACAACGGCATCGGCATTGCGCCACAGCATCTCGAAGACGTGTTCGTGATTTTCAAGAGGCTGCACACGCGGGAGGAGTACGCAGGCAGCGGAATCGGCCTCGCCATCTGCAAAAAAATTGTGGAACACAACCAGGGGCGCATTTGGGTGGAATCCCAGGCCGGCCAGGGGTCTACGTTTCGATTCACCTGGCCTTTTCCGAGCGAGTGAGGTTCATACGATTCCTCCATCGAAAAATCATCCTGAAGTATTGCTGGTGGATGACAATCCCGCCGACATCGATCTGATGCGCGAGATTCTAGGCAGCTGCAAACAGCACTACCACGTCAGTTCGGTTGGCGATGGAGAACAGGCGATTTCGTTTTTGCATCGTCGAGGGAAATACTGCGACGCACCGGCTCCGGATCTTGTCATCCTGGATCTGAATCTGCCGCGCAAAGATGGCCGAACGGTGTTGAAAGACCTGAAATCAGACTCACGGTTCTGCAAGGTCCCGATCGTTGTATTCACGACTTCCCAGGCCAGTTCGGATATCACGAGCTGCTACGAACTGGGGGCCAACTGTTATATCCAGAAGCCAGTGGATTTCGACCAGTTCCGTGACACTGTAAAAAGCGTCGGTTTTTACTGGTTGCTCATCAATCAGGCTCCCGTGGTGGCCGGGGCTGCGAAGAGCGCCGCCCAGTCTTAGGCTTCTGAATGACAAGCGCCGGCAATTCGCACCCAGTACTTCACCCCCTGCGAGCGCTGATCGTTGAGGATGACGCCGCAGACGCTGAACTTATGGTTGCGGAACTGCGGCGCAGCGGGTTTGAACTGTCGTGGGAGCGCGCGCAAACGGAAGAGGAGTATCTTGCACGGCTGGCGGATTCCCCCGAGATTGTTCTGGCTGATTATGCGCTGCCCCAGTTCAGTGGGGGCCGCGCTCTGGAGTTGCTGCAGCAACTCGGCCTGGGCATCCCCTTCATCGTGGTTTCCGGGACGGTCGGAGAAGAAGCGGCCGCGGAAATCATCAAACGTGGCGCGACCGACTACGTTCTGAAAAGCAGCCTCGCCCGCCTCGGTCCAGCTGTGACGCGCGCCTTGCAGGGGCAGCAGAAAATCGCGTATTTCTCCATGGAAATCGCTTTGGAGTCGGCCATGCCGACCTACAGCGGGGGGCTCGGCGTTCTCGCCGGAGATACGCTTCGCTCCGCCGCCGATATGAGAGTGCCGATCGTCGCCGTATCGCTGCTGCATCGGGCCGGGCAGTTCTCTCAAAAACTGGACGAAGCAGGAGCCCAGACCGAACTGCCGGTTGCCTGGCAGGTGAGCCACTTCCTCACGGAGATGCCGGTCCGGGTGGCGATTCAGATCGACGGCCGAAAGGTAAGCTTGCGCTGCTGGAAATATCAGGTTGAGGGCGTCACTGGCCATGGTGTCCCCGTTTATCTGCTCGATACGGACTTGCCTGAGAACAGCGAATGGGATCGCACGGTCACGTCGGTGCTGTATGGCGGAGATGCGCACTATCGTTTGTGCCAGGAGATCGTGTTGGGGATTGGCGGCGTACGGATCCTGCGCGCACTCGGGTACGACACACTCGATCGCTTCCACATGAACGAAGGCCATGCCAGCCTGCTTACGCTCGAACTGTTGCAGGAATCTGCTCGCAAGGCTGGTAGAACGCGCATTGACGCCACGGATCTTGCCGCGGTCCGACAAAGGTGTGTGTTCACCACGCATACGCCGGTCCCGGCAGGGCATGACCAGTTTCCTCTTTCTGCCCTGGCAGCGGCGCTGGGTTTTCTCCCCGACCTTTCCGACGTTTGCGATCCGCAGATTGCGGTGCGGGTATTTGGGCGGCATGAAGCGCGAGGAGAGGCGAAATCGCCGGAGGGTCCGCAGACCATGCTCAATATGACGTATCTCGGGCTCAATATGAGCCGATACGTAAATGGCGTCGCCAAGAAACATGGGCAAGTCTCGCGCATGATGTTTGCCGGCTATCATATCGACGCGATTACCAATGGCGTGCACGCAGCAACCTGGGCCTCGCCGGCGTTCCGGGCCCTCTATGACTCGCACATATCCGACTGGCGACAGGACAACTTCAGCCTGCGACATGCGGAAAGCATTCCCCGGAAAGCAGTTTGGGACGCTCACTTGCAAGCTAAGGGAGAATTGCTCGACTACGTGAACAAGCAAGAGATGGCCGCGCTGGACGCTGACGTTTTTACAATCGGATTCGCGCGCAGGGTTACTGCATATAAGCGCGCCGACCTGGTGTTTTCTGATACGGGGAGATTGAAGAAAATCGCCAACGCATTTGGCGGACTGCAACTGGTCTACGCGGGCAAAGCGCACCCCAGCGATGGCGAGGGCAAGAAGCTCATTCAGCGGATATTTGAACTCAAGCGGGAATTGAAAGGGCAAATTGCGATCGTCTTCCTTGCCGACTACGATGTCAGGCTCGCCAAACTGATCACTGCGGGGGTGGATCTCTGGCTCAACACACCGCAGCCTCCGTTGGAGGCTTCGGGAACGAGCGGCATGAAAGCAGCGCTGAATGGGATTCCAAGCCTGAGCGTGCTGGATGGATGGTGGCTTGAGGGTTTGGTCGAGGGCGTGACAGGGTGGGCGATCGGAGATGAAAACCGCAAAGGAGAGATCACCCAGTCGTTCGATGCGGCCTGCCTTTACGAAAAACTTGAGACGACCATCCTTCCCATGTTTTACGAAAATCGAGAGCGCTTCGTCGAAGTGATGAGGCACGCCATCGCGATCAACGGCTCGCATTTCAACTCGCAGCGGATGCTGCAACAGTATGTCTCGAGCGCCTACCTTCGCTGACCGGAGGACTGATTCTGAGCCGTTGTGGGCGATCGCGGCAAGGCGTTCCCGGTATTCGATCACATTCCTGGAGATCTTCCAGCCTTTTTGGATCTGGACTTCGAGGTTCGCGCACCCGGAACTTTCCCGATCCGAGGATCGCCAGCCAGCACAAGCTCGCATGCCCGCAGCGACGACGATTCAAAGTCAGGCGCCTCGACGGGCAGAACCTGCCAGCCTGTTACGCGTTGGCCCAAAACTTTGATGGATCGCATGTTCGGGAACTCACGCCGCAAGCTCTCGTGGTGCGGCTGGGTAGTGGCGAGCCATACGCCGTTATCCTCCGGATTTTTGGGCTTGTCGCGCAAGATCAACACAATTTTCTCTTTTACATAGATTGCCAGGCAGCCAAACATCGGATGCGTGTACGGCGATAGTGCGGAAAGCGCATCCAGCACGAAAGCATGTGGAATGGCCTTGCGTGGCTTGGGCAGCAAGCTCGCATCCAGAGCGTCGGGAGCGATGCGTTTTTTCTTAGGCATAGCCGTGCACCTCCGTCCCGTAGCCTCCAAGTTTCTCGATGACGCGGTAAGCCGAGATCGTCTGGCCGACGAACTGGGTCGATGAGCCCGCTGGTGGGAATCTTAGGTTGGAGAGAAACAAAGGTCAACGCGGCGGTGGTCCCGCGATTGCCTCGCGTCCTGCTTGCCTGGTCTGAAAGTATGCGTGCGGAGTACTCCCCAGCATAGTACGGAACATGCCGATAAACGCGCTCACACTATCGTAGCCGACTGCAATCGCGACCTCGGTGACCGATTTGTTTTGCGCAAGCATCTCAAGGGCAGCAAACAGCCGTGCTTGCTGTCTCCAGCGGCCAAACGGCATCCCGACCTGGGTAAGAAATGCGCGCATAAAAGTGCGGCGCGCCATGCCAGCACAATCTGCCCAATCGTCTAACGTGCGGTCATCCGCGACGTCGTCCAGCAGAGCATGGGCAACCCTCGCGAGCCTCTGATCCTTAGGTATCGGCAGGCGCAAAGGCTGCTGTTCTGGGTGGCGAATCTCATCCCGAAGCACCGCAACAAGGCGCTTCTGGTCCGGGTGTAGAGGCTGCCAGGCGTTCCACGAGAGGATGCGATGACTGATCGCGAACAACAAGTCGGAGGAACTAAACAGGCAAGGTTTTTCGGGGAGTCCACGGCACGTAGCCTGCGACAAGTAAAGCATCAAGCCCGCAGCGCCTCCTACAGAACGTGCGGTGTGCCTGCAATCAGGAGGAATCCAGGCACAACGCTGGGAAGGAAACATCCATCGCTCTCGCCCTGCCTCAACCACGAGCAGCCCCCTCGTCAAGGCGAAGAGTTGACCGCGCGCGTGGCTGTGCTCCGGCGCCCAGTCCTCCGCTCCACGCCTTCTGAAGGCAAACGCCAGCACCGGAATATTGCTGTCGACGAGGCGGCGTAGTTCTTTTACGTCTTTTGGGACCAGCGGCATAAATTTGCGGTGACCTTTTCCCGACAAAAATCGACACTCTATCGTTAGCAGACAGAAGCCAACGCAGGTAGGGTAAGGGGCAGTGAGCAGAAAGGCAAGAAACGCAAGCGACTCGTGCGGTTCGCGAAATCTTCTTAGCGGTCCAGTGAACTCGCAGTGAAGAGAGGTTCCTTATGAAAGCCGCCGTGCTTCATTCGTTTGACAGACCACCCCGATGCGAGGAATTCCTCAACCCCAATGCTGGAGAGAGCGAGCACATCATCCACGTTCGGGCCGCTGCGCTGAAACCAGTAGACAAGCAGATTGCTAATGGATCACATTACGCCAGCCCTCGCACCTTTCCCTTCGTGTGCGGAATCGACGGTACTGGACATCGCGAAGATGGCACGCGTGTCTATTTTGCCGGGTCACGAATGCCGTATGGCGCGATGGCGCAAGAGACTGTTGTGCCCAAAAACAGATGTTTTCCTCTCAGTCATGACATTGACGATGTGACAGCCGCGGCGCTTATCAACCCCGGCGTGTCGGCATGGCTCACTCTTACATCGCGTGCAAAGCTCGTGCGAGGGGAGAACGTTCTTGTCCTGGGCGCGACCGGAGTCACTGGCATGCTCGCAGTGCGGATCGCCAAACTCCTCGGTGCCGGACGAGTCGTTGCCGCCGGCCGGAACAAGCAAGTCCTGAGGACGTTGCACGAGTCCGTCGCTGACGCAACGGTTTGTATTACCGACAACGACGACGAGCTAAGAGAGTCATTTCTCCGCGAAGCGGGAGGTTCCGGCTTTCACGTCATCATCGATTACCTCTGGGGTCATCCAACGGAAGTCTTGTTGAACTCTCTCACGCAGAACGAATTTAACGCACTCAAGTGCGAGACCCGTCTGGTCCAGGCCGGGGAGAGCGCCGGTCCGAGCATCGTGCTTCCCGCTGCTGTTCTGCGTAGCTGCGCTCTTTCCATTCTCGGAACTGCTGGCATTCCGCCTCGCGACGCATTGGTTGACGCTTTTCAACAGGTCACGTCCCGTGCGGTGACGGGTGAGCTCCGCATCGAGGTCGAACAGGTTCCGCTCGGCCAAGTCGAGAGGGCCTGGCAACGCGAGGAACACGGTCGCAGGCTTGTCTTCGTTCCCTAGCAGGCGGCGGAAGAGTCGTTGCCTCCAGCACCACGCCCGCGGGGAGGCTGAAGCCCACATCAAGTCCAAACGACTTGCGCGGCCCGGAAGGGCCACTCTTCCACGAAAACCTGCACGAAAACCTGCACGAAAACCTGAGTCTCCCGCCATTTCTCCGCAGCCCACTCGGTAGGCTTGCTAAGATTCCAGTGAACGGTCGCCGGGTCTTCCGCATGAAGCGAAAGATTTTCATCAAGCATTCATGATTGCGAAACCTGCGATTAACAAGATGACATTATTGTCATGTGGCTGACCCCTGCTAGAAGGAATCATAGTCATGAATCCAGTTGAAAGGCGCACGAGTTTGTTTGTTGTCCGAAAGGCCATCATTCGATCAGGCCTTAGGATTCCACGGGTCAAACGGCTGGCGATCTGCAGTCTTGTTGCGGTCGCGACCTGCACACTACTAAGCGGCCAGACTGAGATCTTGAGGGGGGCGCTCAGCGGACGAATTACCGACCAGAGCGGAGCCGTGGTGCGCGGAGCAGCGGTGCGGGTGCGGAACCTCGCGACCGGTGTAGAACAGTCGGCCAGGACAAATCACGCTGGCCTTTATCAGTTTCCTGCGGTCATGCCGGGCACGTATTCCGTTGCGACAAGTCTTAACGGTTTTCGCGATGTCGAGGTTCTGGTGCGAGTGCTGGTCGGACATACCACCTTGCAAGACGTCGAACTGCGGGTCGGAGCCAGTGCGGATACGGTTCGAGTAAGCGGGACAGGGCCAATGCTACGGCCGGCGGAATCCTCCGCCAGCACGGTGACGGACGGAGCATTTTATGACGAGTTGCCGCTCAACGGACGGCGTTATACGGATTTTACGACGCTGACTCCGAATACCAGCTACGACGGCGACACGGGCCTGGTGAGCATGGCCGGACAACAGGGAGGGGAAGACTCAGGATACGCCAACGGAAATGGCTCCAACGTTTTCACCGTCGACGGAACCAACGCCACCAACAATTATTTCGCCGACATTCTGGGCCGCTATCGTATCCCTTATCTCTATGGCGAGGAAGCGATCCAGGAGTTTCAGGTTTCGATTAGCCCGTATTCGGCGGCTTACGGCGGCGGAGCAAGCTTCGTCAATGCTGTCACCCGGTCGGGAAGCAATACGTTCCACGGGAGTGCTTTCTACTACAACCGGAACTCCGCAACGGGAGCCAATGACGCGCTCGACAAAGCGGCGGGCTTTCCCAAGCCGCTAGACGCTCTGCAGCAATTTGGCGGCGGAGTGGGCGGACCGGTACTGCGCAGCCGCTTGTGGTTCTTCGTGGATTATGAACAACAACTAAGGAACAATCCGATTCCCGTGATCAACTCGGCCCTGGCACCCACGCCAGCCAGCCTGGGTGATTTCCTGGCGGCCAACTTTGGCATTCCGGCCGGGACTAGTCTACCGGCGTCCAACGGTCCGTTGCCGGTCCCTGGCGGCGACATCGCGCCCGATCCCACGAATCCTGTGTACCTCCAGCAAGTCTCCAACGTTATGAACGCGCTGAACTCCAATCTCGGCATCAGGCTGAGGAAGCGGGATGATCTGGTAATAACGCCTCGACTGGATTACCAGGCCAATTCCCGCGACGGCCTGTTTCTCAGCTTCAACCTGAACCGGTTTAACTCACCGGGAGGCGTCATCACCGACCCCACGGTCGGCAACTATGGCTTGCAAACGCTGGCCAACGCGTATGTGCGAGAGTTCCAAGCGAGCCTGGGCTGGACGCACACCTTCTCTTCCAGATTGTTGAATGAATTCCATGCTGGCACCTCGCAGGATAATGAAATTTCAATTCCGACCGGTCTGGCTCCGAACACGCCAACGGTGATATTGGATAGCCCCGCCGCTTTTGTTCTGGGCAACGCTCCGTTCTCTCTGGGAAGAGTTTTTGAGAGACAGTACTCTCTAGCCGATCGCATCGATTTGGTGGCCGGCAAACACACGCTGCAATTCGGCTTCGATTTTAGCCGCGCCTGGGATGCGGATAACAATGACGGAGGCGCGGACCCGAATGAAGCGGTGGATTTTGGATCTCCGCTGGGCAGTTATGAGTTTTCCAATCTTGAGGATTTTGCGCTCGGTCAATACAACAAATTCAGCCAGGCTTCAGGAAATCCCAGGTTTTCTTTCGCGGTCCCTTACTACGGGTTCTACGTGCAGGACTCTTTCCGCGCTTTGCCCAACCTGACGCTGGAGATGGGCTTGCGCGAGGACTTCCAAGTCTACCCGCAGCCGGCGCGAAATCCGGCGTTCGCTCTGACCGGCCAGTACCCGAACCAGTTTCGACGCCTGGCGCCGCGCCTCGGGTTTGCATGGCAGCCCGGGTCCAAGACTGTGGTCCGGGGGGGATTCGGGGACTTTTATAGCAACATGAATGGCCTGAACTACCGCAACGCAGTAGTTTCGAACGGCCTGCCATCGCAGCAGTCTGAGGCAAGTACCAGTTATGTTGCGGGGCCGCCGAACCAGCAGCTGCCCACGTTCCCGAATATTCTTCCAGCCGATTCGCCACTGTTCAGCGCTTCGCCGGACATCTCCCTGATTTCTCCGCAGTTCAGGGTGCCCTATATCTTGCAGGCGAGTTTGCAGATTGAACGCGAGATTTTCGAGAACACGACGGTAAGTATCGGGACCATGTGGAATCACGGCGTGCACGTCCTTTCCGGCAGCGCCTATGACTTGAACCTGAATCCGCCACAAGGGTTGACAACCTACGTCGTCTGCCCTTCGAGCGCAACCACACTACCGTGCAGCGGACTCAGCTTCACTTTGCCAAATATGGACAATGGCCTCCTGACCGAAGGCAGGATCAACCCCAACCTGGGCCAGATCAACGAACTGATCAGTCCGGCGCAAAACAATTACAACTCTTTCTTCGCACAGTTGCAGCATCGCATGTCTCACGGCGTTGCCCTGCAATTCTCTTACACGTTTGCCAAGAGCATCATGCGGGATGGGATGGACTTTAACAATCAGTTCGACTTCAGCAATACTCACGCCCTCTCTCTGCTCGACCAGCGCCATCGCATCAGCTTTGCTGGCTTCTATCGCCCTGGGCTGGAGAGACTGACCTCCTTGGGAACAGGGCGCGCACTGCTCTCCGGGTGGGTTCTGAGCAGCGTCATGGAATTTTCGTCCGGCCGCCCATATGCCGGGTTGTTGAGTCCCGCCTGTACCAGTTCGACTTTGTTATTCAGCAATTGCGATGGTGCGAACGGAAATCTGAACGACACCGCCTTCAATCAGGACACTGCGAACACTGCGGCCGGCATCAATGGCGGCGGGCCGACGCCGGGCATCGGGTTGAATTCCTTCTCCGGTCCGTGGCTGGAAAGGATCGACGTCGGCGTGGCCCGCACCGTCAAGATCAGCGAAGGTAAGGCCGTGCAATTTCAAGCGCAAGCTTACAACCTGTTCAACCACGCCAACTACTACGTGCAGAATGGCAATGGCATCAACCAACTGCAATACAACACTATTGGCAACACTTGTGGCGACGGCATGACAGCCAATCAGACCTGCTATCTGGTGCCCAATGCGGGGCCGGGGAATTTCGGGACCCTGCAGGAAATTAGTCCGAATGGCCTTCCACGCGTGTTGCAGTTCTCGGCGAGATTTACGTTTTAGGTGGGGCAGTTCAAACGGGATTGGGTATGAGAATTCTGGTGATTGAAGACGAAGGCAAGACCGCAAAGTTCCTGAAGAAAGGACTTGGCGAAGCGGGCTTTGTAGTGGACGTGGCGGCAGACGGTTTGGAGGGGCTGCACTTTGCGCTGGAAGTGTGAGTTCGACCTGATCATCCTGGACGTTATGATTCCGAGCCTCGACGGCTGGCAGGTTCTCACGCGATTGCGTCAGGCTGGCCAACGAGTTCAGGTACTTTTTCTGACAGCCCGCGATGCCATACACGAGCGGGTGCGAGGATTCGAACTGGGCGCGGACGACTATGTGGTGAAGCCGTTTGCTTTTTCGGAATTGCTGGCGCGGGTTCGATCTCTTCTGCGCCGAGCGCCGCCTCGCACCGCAGGAACCCATCCGCATGGCCGACCTGGAGATCGATCTGTTGCGCCAGCGTGCCACGCGCGCCGGTCAACGGCTGGAGTTGACGTCAAAGGAGTTTCTTCTGTTGTCGCTCTTCGCCAGACGCGCCGGGGAAGTGCTGTCGCGCACACTGATTGCCGAAGCCGTCTGGGATATGAATTTCGACAGCGACACGAATGTAGTCGACGTCAACGTGCGAAGGCTGCGCAGCAAGGTGGATGATCCTTTCGCATACAAACTGATCCGTACCGTTCGGGGCGCGGGCTATGTCCTGGAATCCGGCCAATAGCGTCGCACCGCTTTCACGCCGGTGGAGGACTCTGGCTTTCCGGTTAACGGCAGGCTACGCGCTGGCGGGATTGTTTCTGGTGTTCCTCGCCACCGCCAGTCTCTATGTAGTGTTGCGAACGGAATTGGACCGAAGCACGGATCTGTTCCTCACCGACAAGTTGAACGTCATTCGCACAATGCTGCGCGAGCGACCCAACGACTGGGATGCTTTGCGGGAAGAAGTTGAGCTTGAGTCGGCAGCACGGCGATACGAACACTTCTACATTCGCCTTCTGGATGAGCGAAACATGCCGCTACTGACGACTCCGGGCATGGCAGAGCAATTGGATCTGGCGCAATTCGCCAGTCAAACACGAAACCGACCTGACCGCTCCATTCCCATGAGAGGGAAGGAACGGACAAGCCTTTCGCGTCACCAGCGCGGCGGCGCCGGTCGGTTCGGCTCATACTCACACCGACATCATTCAGATCGCGATTGACGAGTCACAAAAAGAACAACTCCTGGCACGCTATCGTGGTTGG
Organism: uncultured Acidobacteriaceae bacterium; assembly: GCA_963819145.1. GTDB lineage: Bacteria > Acidobacteriota > Terriglobia > Terriglobales > Acidobacteriaceae > Sulfotelmatobacter. The sequence goes on along the minus strand of CAWFVB010000036.1, from coordinate 107,305 downwards.
TTCTGGGGGGTCTTGCTGGGGACGTTCGCCATTTTCCCGTTGGTCGGATACAAAATCGCCCGTCACGGCATTCGCCCGGTGGAAGAAATGGCGGCAACTGCGGGCCACATCAGTTCCACGAACCTGCGGGAGCGCATCCTCCCGGAAGGATATCCGTTCGAACTGGCCTCCCTGGCAGGCACCTTCAACAAAATGCTGGACCGACTGGAAGAGTCCTTCGAACGGATTTCCAGGTTCTCCGCCGATATTGCGCACGACCTGCGCACGCCGGTGAATAACATCCGCGGCGAAGCGGAAGTGGCCCTGGCGCGTGCGCGAACCATCGACGAATACCGCGATGTGGTTGAGTCCTGCCTGGAGGAAGCCGTGCGCTTGTCGGACCTGATCGGCGACCTCTTGTTCCTGGCCCGCGCCGAGAGCCCTTTGACACATTTGCGAAGGGAGCGTGTGGACGTTGCCGAATTGCTGGGCGGGATGCGGGAATATTACGAAGCCTCAGCCGCGGTCGGGGGCATCTCTCTTTCCACCAGTCTCAGCGCCGGACCGGTGGTCGCCGAACTGGACCGCACGCTCGTGCAACGTGCGGTGGGAAACCTGGTGTCAAATGCCATGGCGCACACGCCACCGGGCGGTTCCGTAGTGCTGGCGACGAACGCCGAAAACGCCTCGATTCGCATCGAGGTCTCCGACACCGGCCTTGGCATACCAGCAGAAGCGCTGCCGAGGGTGTTTGATCGTTTCTTCCGCGTAGACACGTCGCGTTCGCAAGCTTCGGGCGGCACGGGACTGGGGCTGGCGATCGTGCAGAGCATCATACGCTTCACGGCGGCGACGTGGAGATTGCCAGCGAGTTGGGGCAGGGCACGCGGGTGACGCTCCGCATTCCGGTGTCAAGTGCGAACTCAAAATAACCAGGATCAAACGGGGTGAAGTTGACAAAAATGATGCCTCGGACTCTAACGCCGTCCGCACCGCGGCCGGCCGCGGCCCTGCTTGCGTTGGCCACGGAGTCACTCAGGGCTGGGCGAGCAGCCGATGCGATCGCGCCGTTGCGGGAAGCATCGGCGCTCGAGCCGTCCGATCCGATCATCCAACACGATCTCGGGCTCGCCTGCCTCGAGGTCGACCAACTACCGGATGCCATCGCGGCATTGCGGCAGGCGGTCGCAAGCAACCCGCAGTACACCGATGCATATTTCCGCCTGGGAATCGCCTTGGAGAAGCAGGGTGACCTCCGCGCAGCAATCGTCGCTTACGACCGCGCCACCGAGTTGCTCCCATCCCTGACTGAAGCGTGGTTCCGCGCTGGCGCCCTGGTGTACACGCTAGGTCACATCGAAGAGGCGATCGGATGTTTCCGGCGGGCGGCGGCAACCGGAGGGAACAGTAGCTTCGGGCGCCTGGGCAAGGCACGGGCGCTGCTGACCGAGGAGCGTAATCAGGAAGCTGAACAGGTGCTGCAGCAGACGCTGGCGCGCGATCCGGGGAACGCCATTGCGCATGATCTGCTCGGCAATCTGCTCTCTGAGTATGGTCGCTTCGACGAAGCCCGTGAATCCTTCCAACGCGCGATCGCGCTCGCACCGCTGCTGGCGGGAAGCTACTACGACCTGGTCCGCTGTCGTCGCGTGACAGGCGATGACGACGGCCTACTACAAGGGATGGAAGCCGCTCTAGCGACGCCTGGACTGGAAGCGGCACAACGCCTGCGGCTTCACCTCGCCATCGGCAAGGCAGCGGATGATCTTGGCGACTACGCCTTGGCCATGCAGCATTTCGATGCCGCCGATGCCGCGCGCCGGGGCTTAGGGAGGTTCGACTCGGCCGCGTTCAACAGTGAGGTCGACCGACTGATTGAGCGCTGCACACCCGAATGGATCGCGCGCGCGTCCGAACTCGGCAGCTCGGATGCGACGCCGGTGCTGATCATCGGCATGCCAAGGTCCGGCACAACCCTCGTCGAGCAGGTTGTATCCAGCCATCCCGAGGTCGAGGCCGGAGGCGAGTTGAATTTCTGGAACGAGCGCGGGGCGGCCTGGCACCGTTCCGCAGCGGCCGGGACCGAGGCACGGTTGCCAGCGGCGGAGGTCGTGGGCAAAGCGGCGGCGGACTATCTCCGTGTGCTGCGGACGATCGCGCCCAAAGCGGCGCGAGTGACCGACAAAATGCCGTTCAACTTCCTCTGGGCCGGGCTCATCCATGTCGCGTTTCCGCAGTCAGTCATCATCCATTGCCGCCGCGCGGCCGTCGACACCGCGTTGTCGATCCATCAAACCCATTTCAATCCAGGCCTCGCATTTCCAACCGGAGGCGCCGAACTGGTGGCGTATTTCCGCAACTACCAGAGGATCACGGAACACTGGCGGAGAGTGCTACCCGCGGATCGCTTCATCGAGGTGGATTACGAGGAACTGACCAGCGAGCCGGAACCAGCGATCCGGCGGATCATCGCGGCTTGCGGTCTGGCGTGGCACGACGCGTGCCTGCGCCCCGAATGCAATCCGCGGGCGGTGAAGACCCCCAGCAAGTGGCAGACCCGGCAGCCGATCTATCGATCCTCGGTTGCGCGCTGGCGACGCTACGAACCGTGGCTGGGGCCGCTGCGGGAGCTGGTTGACCACGTGTCGGAATTGGACGCCGGTATCGCCGGATCGTGATTGCTGGAGCCCACCTCAACGGAAGCACACAAAGATAGGAAATAGGGTCGTGGTTTGGCTTCTCGCGGGCCGGATAAGAGGGAGGTCCTGCGCTGCGCTGAAAAGCGCTCCGCTCACGATGACGACGCTCTTTGTGGCGTTCGGACGCGCATCTCGCTCAGATTACAAAACTGTAATGTGGGCGTCACGTTGGCGTCAGCCTGGCGACCCTAGAGTGGAGGTCCCTGCAGCAAAGAAAAAATAGGAGAACTGGACATGTCCCGAAAATCTCGAAATCACTCTCGGAATAAGTCTCGGATGAGGCGTCTGCGCCCGCTCGCCGGCCTGTTGGCGACGGGACTGGGCTCGGCGGCGCTCGCAGCTGGCCAGTCCGTGCCGTATCCGAAATATGTCACTGGCCCGCAGCCCAACGGATCGTGGGTCGTCGGCGACGGCCAGGTCATCACGCCAGCCGGCATTCAAGTCGACCTCGGCATTCGGGTCCGCGCGAAAGCCGTCGCGCTGAACCCCAGTCTTCGCACTCACACTGCCGCCGTCCTCACTATGGGTGCGTCGGAGGCGGTCGAGGTGTTCGACACCGAGACCGGCGTTGTCCTGCAAGACTATCTCGCGCTCGGTCACGATTCGAGCGGCAGCTACAGCGGCATCACTTATTCCGCGGACGGTAAGTACTTGCTGTTCAGCCAGGACAGCAGCAACGTCGCCATCGCCAAGGTCTCTGAAGAGGGCTTGCTGAGCGACTACGCCCAGGTCAGCGTGCCGCCGAACAATGCTTTCATCAGTTGCTTTCCCAACAGCCCGATAGGAGATTACGGCAGATCCTGCGCTACCTTCTACAATCCATACACTTCTTATCCGGGAGGCGTCGCGTTCTCAAAGGATGGCAAGAGCGCCTACGCACTGCTGAACCAGAACGATACGCTCGCCAAGATCGACCTCACCAAGACGCCGCCGACCGAGGGTAAGGAGATCCGGGTCGGGAACGCGCCGCATAGCATCCTGATCAACGGCACTGGCACGACGGCATATGTCAGCAACGAAGGCGGCCGGGCGGCTACGGAAGAGGATTTCCAGATCTACTCCGCGGGCACTGAAATCGTCGCGGACCCGGTGGTTGGCGCCGCAATCACCGGCACCGTTTCTGCGGTCGATCTGGCGTCGATGAAAGTCACCGCGACCATCTCGACCGGTCTGCACCCGACCGGGATGGCTTTTTACAGACGGGAACCTGTTGGTCACCAACACTTACAGTGACACAATCTCCGTTATCAACACGGCCACCAACGCGGTGACGCGAACGATCTCCCTCGGGCTGCCGATCGGAGTGCCCGGAGCAGGCCAACCGGCCTATGGCGCCGGACCGAACTCCATTGCCGTCGATGCCAAGAGCGGCATTGGCTACGTGGCGCTCTACAATGCCAACGCGATTGCAGTGGTTGACCTCAGCAATGGCGCAAGCAACCCCGTGATGGGCATGATCCCGGTAGCCTATGCGCCGTGCTCGGTTGTGCTGGACAAAGCGAATGACGTGCTTATCGTTGCCAATGACAAGGGCATCGGCACGCGTTATTCGTTCGAGACTGACCACGGCGTGACTGGCTACAATACGCACCAGGATAATGGAACTGTCAGCATAGTTCCCGTGCCGGACAGCGGGACTTTGGCGACGATGACCAGCCAGGTTTTCCAGAACAACCACTGGGATCTGAAGCAGAATATCCAGTCCGCTTCCGGTGGTTCCCCAAATGCCAAGCCGGTCGCAATCCCGGCCAAGATCGGCGCTCCGTCGCTGATCAAACACGTGTTCCTGATTGTCCGTGAAAACCGCACGTATGATCAGATCTTGGGCGACGTGGCCGCCGGCGATGGCGACCCTTCGCTGGCGGTGTTCGGCGGCAAGGACACGCCGAACATGCATAAATTGGTGAAGCGCTTCCCGCTCTTCGACAATTTCTATGACCCGAGCCGCCAGTCGGCTGACGGCCATCAGTGGATCACCGAGGGCATGGCGCCCTACGCCGACGACATCCAGTCGCCTGACTGGAACCGCAGCTATCCGGGCGGGAACGCTGGCGATGCACTGGCCTACCAAAATAAGGGCTTCCTGTTCTCTGAAGCGGCAGCCGCCGGTCAGACGGTGAAGATCTACGGCGAATACGTCGAGAACGACACGTTCCTGCAACCAAACGGCTCGACGAGCGAGCCGAGCTGGAGCGACTTTTACGCCGACTCGCAGGCCTTCGAGGCGGGGACCGAGAAGACGCTGTTTTACCAGAACACGGTGCAGGCGGAATCGTCTGTTCCGGCTGTGTATCAGCACCTCATCAAGAACTTCCCGCAGTTCGATCTGGGCATTCCTGACCAGTTCCGCGTCGATCTGTGGCTGCAGGACTTCAAGAAAGACGTTGCGGCCGGTACGGTGCCGACGTTGAGCATCCTGTGGATCATGGACGACCACACCGGCGGCCCGCCGACACCGGATGCCGAACAGGCCGATAACGACTTGGCCGTTGGGCGCATTATCGACTACATCAGCCACAGCAATGTGTGGTCCACCTCGGCGATCTTCATCGAGGAAGACGACGCGCAGAACGGCGTTGACCACGTCGACGGTCATCGCAGCCCGGGCTATATCGTAAGCCCGTACGTCGTGCAGAACGGAAAGACTGACCACACCTACTACACGCAGGTCAACATGACTCGGACGATCGAGCAAATCCTCGGTCTGCCGCCCATGAACCAGTTTGACCTCGTGGCGTCGCCGATGAGGACGGCTTTCGTTCAGGGCACGCCGCCCGCGGCCAACTTCCAGCCGTGGACGCATGTGCCGAACCAGGTCCCGCTGGACGACGGTGTTGCAGCGGGCGCAGCCAACCCGACGGACAACGCCAAGATCAAGGCTCTGAGGGCGGCGTGGCTCCAGAAGAAGGCGGAGATTTTCGCCGGCAAACTGAGCAAGCCCGACTCCGAAGATCCGGAAACCGTCAACCATCTGAACTGGTATATGTCGACCGGGTTTACGCGGCCCTATCCCGGGGAGACAACGGTTCGCCCGCCAAGCGAGTTCAACAACCCGGCACCAACCAAGGTCGACGACGACGACTAAAACGCATTGCGACTGGAATGACCCTCTCCCCGATCAGCGGGGAGAGGGTTCTTCGCGCATGCCGAACATGTTCGACAGCTTAGAGGTGAAAGTGGTTTCACAACATGAAGGACGAGAGCAAAGTGCACAGTAGGATGCGATGAGCCCTGTCATGGCTGACAATCTCGTTACATTGAAAGAAAAAGGGATCGCCGATCCGCAATTGCTGCAACAAGTGTTGGAGCGCTGTCAGCGCGACTACGAGCGCGACCGACCGGGCCTGGTGGGCGAGGCGCTGGGATTGATTTGGGCCGCACGGCGAGGACTAAATGAAACGGAACTCTTGCGCTTGCTCAGGCCGGCGGAACTGCCACAATTGCCGCTGGCCACTTGGTCGCCGCTGCGGGCCGTGCTGGAGGACTGGCTGGTGGACCGCGGCGGCATCCTGAACTTCGCGCACGACTCTCTGCGCACGGCCGTCGAGACTGCCTTTGCGCCAGACGAAGACCGGCGGGACGAGTTGCGCTTGCAGCTGGCGGATGATTTTGAGAGGCAGCCCATCTCCTCCCGCAGTTGCGACGAACTCCCGTGGCTGCTGTTTCAGACCGAATCCTACCAGCGTCTACGCCGCTGTCTGTTGGATGTAGATCGCTTTCTGGAAATCAACGAGCGCGACGAGGAGGAACTGAGACGCTACTGGGCGGATCTCGGTGAGGAAACGACGATGGGCAGGCTTTACCTTGCGTCGTTCGAGCAGTGGTCAAAGCCTGGCAGATCGCGATGAAGACCGAGTCTCCTACGCTGCGAATGAGCTGTGCCTTTTTTCTCAATCATTCGGGTCTTTACGCAGAGGCCGAGCCGTTGATCCGAAGTGCATTGGACATCGACACGTAAGAATCTTGGCTCGAATCATCCATTCATTGCCATCCGCCTCAGCAACCTCGCTAGCCTGCTGGAAAGCATGAACCGGCTGGACGAGGTGGAACGGTTGCATCGCCGCGCGTTGTCAATCAGTGAGCGGAGTTTCGGACCAGAACATCCCAAGGTCGCGACATGCCTCTCCAACCTCTCGGATTTCTGATAAAAACCAACCAGTTGGACGAGGCCGAGAGTTTGGTTCGCCGTGCTTTGGCGATCGACGAGAAGTGTCTCGGACGCGACCACCCCAACGTCGCCTGTCCGCCTCAACCTCCTCGCGGGATTCTTGCAACGCACAATTTGGCTAGCTCAGGCCGAATCGGCGATTCGCCGTTCACTTGCGATTTTGGAGAGTAGCTTCGGTCCCAACCATCCAAATGTCACAGCTAGAGCAATCTTGCTTTGTGCTGACGAAACAAACCGATTGGCCGAGGCCGAGCCGTTATTGCGCCGCGTGCTGGCGATTGATGAGAAGACTTACGGACCGGAGCACACCGCAGTCGCTCGGGATCTGAACAATCTCGCTGGCTTGTTGGAGTACATGGATCGATTGGCTGAAGCCGAGCCGTTATATCGTCGAGCACAGGCTATTTTTGAGAAGAACCTGGGCGTCAATCATCCGGACGTCGGAACAAGCCTCAACAACCTGGCGCAGGTTCTGAAGAAAATGAACCGGCTGGCCGAAGCCGAGCCGATATCTGCTTCGAGCAGTCCAAATCTTTCTCAAATGCACGCGGGCCACAGCAGCCAACGGATCCGCGTTTGCAAATGGCCATCAACAATTACGGCAGATTGCTCGAAGCGATGGGGCGCAACATCCCTCAAAATCTAGAGTGCTTAGTGTGAGGTCCTGCGCTATGCCGCTATGCCGATCTGCGCAGGCGGTGGACGGGATCTTCCGCGGCTCTCTTAGTCGCCCGTCATTTCCTGCGCTTCGCGGTCGAATGGCAAGGGGTCAACATTGGCAGGGTGGGAGGTGAGCTTGGATCGCCATTCTGCTTCCAGCGCGGCCAACTGGGCTTCGATGTCTTGCGCGGCTTTGCGCTTGCGGATGACCTCTTCGCGATAGCGCCGCAGGAAATAATCGATGGTTTCGACGCGAATCCGGATGGAGCCGGCGGGCTTGTTCTCGTCGAGGTCCTTGAAGCAGAAATAGGGCGTGCCCGATTGCTCGATGATCCCTTCGATCACGCCGTAGATGGGCGCGTCGTGGCCGCACTTGAAGCTCGACATCTCCAGCGCCACCAGGTTGGGATGCCGCGCCGTGAATTTGGCCGCCCAGATCTTGTGGTTCGTGCTGCAGGAATAGGAGTTCTTCCACGCGTCGGAAATATCGAGCGCGTGGCTGATCACTCCCGCGCGAACTTCCTCGCCGAACAGGCGCTCCAGCAGGTCTTCGTCCAGCGGCAGCGTGTTCTGCGAGAAGATCGGATAGCCGAGCTTCTGGAACTCTTCCAGGATCTCGTGGTTCAGGCCGGGATCGTGGTGGTAGGGACGGCCCAGCATCACGATGCCGATGCGGTCTTCGCGCTCGAGCTGGTCCAGCACCTGGCGCGCGCGCCGGCGGATGCTGCTTTCATAATCGGCCAGCGCCTGGAAGCCCACCTTCGATGGCGCGGTCATTTTCTTCCTCGCGACAGGCCGAGAATCGGCTGCCAGGCCTGGAGCATCTGGAGGGCGAACAGCTTCCGGTCGGCGAAATTCAGGATCGGGTCGACGTACTTGACGTTGTGCTCGGCGAAGACGTCGTTTTCCTTGGTGAAGGCGGCCTTCACCGTTTCGGGCGTCGCCGTCACGGTGGGGCAGGCGTTGGCGCCGACGATCTTCACCAGCGGCGAATGTCAGCACGTCGTACATCGGGAAGAAGATTACGTCCAGCGGCTTCTTGCGGTGCTTTACCTGAATCAGGTTGTAGACGTGGGAGATGCCGATCTTGGCGGGGAAGCAGGGATCGATGGCGCCGCGGCTGGCGCCTGCGCGATAAAGCTCGGAACTGGTGTAGTCGGAATAGACGATGTTCTCCGGCTGCACGCCCAGGCTTTCGAGATAAGCATTGAACAGCGGCGCGTAGGTGTAGATGTTCAGCACGCGCGGGAATGCCGATGCGCAGGCTCTTGCGGTTCTCGCATCAGCGCGACGCGTTCTTTGGCCGCCTTGGTCCAGGCTTCGCGTCGGGATGGGATCGGCCACGCTCTTCGCGTTCGACGGGCGGAAGACTTCCTGGGCGGCGATGTCCACGAAGTTCGGGTATTGCTGTTTGATCTGGTCGATCCCGGCCTTGATGTCCTTCATGTCGTTCGACATCTTCGACCGGGCCCTTTTCGCAGGTGGCGATGATCAGGCGCTGCTCGCCATGCATGAGCGGAACCTTGGTGACTTTTTGAATCGGCACAAACGCGAGGGCGTCTTTTTCGGCGGTGCGGATGTCGATGAAAGTGCGCAGGCAGTTGTTCTTGCAGAAATTGCAGCGCGTGCTCTCGTTGCGCGTGGTGCGGTACTCGATCTTGCGCACTGCGTCCAGGCCGATGAATGTCGTCTGCTGGCCCTTGCGCCACAGCCGCAGCGACTCTACCGCCGCGCCGATGGCGCCGGACTCGCCGCAAATGCTCGTGGACGATGATTTCCGGCTTCTGCCCGCTGCCCGGAAGCTGTTGCGGATGAAATCCACCTCGGCCTTGACCACAGCCAGGTTGTTTTGCGTTCCGCCTTGCAGAACGAAACGCGTGCCCAGCGCTGCAAGGTTGGGGATGCTGGCAACATAGAGAAATACATTCTTGGGCAGCACGGCGGCCAAGCCGGCCAGAATCTCCTCCGCGCGCCAGCCCTGGCGCTGGAAATTCACGATATCGGACTGCATGAAGACCGCGCAGCCATAGCCGAAAATAGGCATGGTCTGGGCGGAGAAGGCCAGATCCGCATATTGTTCGACGCCCAAGCCGAATCCTTCGGCGGTAGATTGCAGGAAATATCCGTTGCCGGCGGAGCATTGCGTATTCAGTTTGAAGTCTTTCACGCGGCCGCTTGTGCAGGATGATGATCTTGATGTCCTGCCCACCCACGTCGACGATGACATGCGGGTCCTCGTAAAACTTCAGCGCCGATTCGGTGTGAGCTACGGTTTCTACGAGGGCAACATCGGCGTGCAGCACATCTTTCAAAATGTCTTTCGCGTAGCCGGTTGTGGCCACCCCCAGCACTTCGAGCTTGGCACTCTGCGCTTCGACCTGGCCGCGCAAATTCTCGAACATTTCGATGGTGTCCTGGATGGGATTGCCGTTGGAGAGTTGGTAGGCCTTGCACAAGATCTCGCCTCTATCGTCCAGCAGGACCGCCTTGGTCGAGGTCGAGCCGCCGTCAATGCCGATAAAGCCGCCGACCGTCTGACTTCTTGCGAAACGTGGCGGGCGTAAACTTCTTGCGCCGATACGCGGCCTTGAAGGCATCGAGTTCGCCTTCTTTTGAAACCAGAGCCTTGGCGCCGGACTTAGATTTCTCCTCCTGCCGGCCATATTCGATGTAGTGGACAAGTTTTTCATATCCCGGTAGCAGCCGACGCACTCGTCCTCGCTCTTGCCGAACTCAATTGCGCCGAGGGCCGCGAAATATTGCGCGTTATTGCGGAACTTTGATCAGATCTTCCGGCTTCGCCCCATCAGGGAAAGCAACCTTGCGCTCCTGCCACATGCGCGGGATATTCGCCTGCCATGCCTCCCGCATTCCCTTGATGAAGCTGTTTGGGCCGCCCAGCAGTAAGACGTGCGGGCGCAGCGTGTGGCCGCGAGTCAGGACGCTGAGGTTCTGCAGCACAATCGCTTCGAAAAGCGAGGCCATCAACTCATCCGGCGGTGTGCCCACTTTCTGCAGGCTGTTGATGTCGGTCTCGGCGAACACGCCGCACTTGCCGGCGACGCGGTGCAGTTTGATTCCGTTGTACCCCTGCAGAGCGAGTTCGGCGGTGGGGATTTTCAGTTTGGCGTTGATCTTGTCGATGACGGCCCCGGTGCCACCGGCACACTTATCGTTCATCGAAGGAATCTTCTTCTTGCGGCCGGTCTCCTCGTCGTCTTTGAAGACGATGATCTTCGCATCCTGTCCGCCCAATTCGATGACCGAATAGACTTCGGGATGAAGCTTTTCAACGGCCAGGGACACAGCCGTGACTTCCTGAACGAACTTGGCGCCAATGCGCTCCGCGATCGCTCCCCCGCCGGAGCCGGTCATGAACATGCGCGTATTGTGCCGGTTGACGCCGACCTCGAGGTCAATGCGGCGCAGAAACTCCAGTGTTTTCTCCGGCTGTTTGGTCTCATGGCGCTGGTAGTCCTGCCAAAGGATCTGATCAGTCGCCGCATCCACTACCGTCGCCTTCACGGTGGTGGAGCCGACGTCGAGTCCAACGAGGAATTGGGTCTGGTGGTCGTGCGGCTTGCGGTAGGGGGCAGCGGCGATCTGCAGGAGGTTCGGCGGGTTGTGATGATGCCCAGCAAGATGGTCGTGCATTCGAACTTCCTCAGATCAGGTTTCTCTCCGACCAGATTCCCGCGAGAACAAACCGATAAAGTGCCGGCAGCCTGCGCTGCCGGTCCGAAATTTAAGCGGCTTTAGGGATGGTCACTCCCGCCACGCGAGTGCGGCGCAGGAAGCGCCCGTCCTTATTTATGCGATCGCTCAGGTGCAGGATGAACTGCGCTGCCGTACCGGCAATGCCCTCGCGGTGCGGCACGTGATAGAACGGTCGCTTCATCTCAGGATGATCGGCAATGTATTGCCGGAGTTCGTCCATGCTCTTGCCGGTCGATTTCAGGCACTGCTCGAATTCCGTCTTAGCTTTCACCTTGGCCTCGCCGAGCGCCATCTGCACGCGGCTATGCGCGTTGACCTCGCCCTCGCCTGAGGTTTCGACGGGAAGGAAAATCATGTCTTTGAATTTGTTGACAACGGCCGATTGCACGCCGTCGGACTGCGACGATGGCATGCAGCCAAACGGCTTCAACGCCAGCACCATGTGGCACTTGTGATGGATGGTGTAGTAGACGTTCTTCCCGACCTCTAAGTGGCCTTCGCCGCCGCGCGCGAACTGGTTATAGAAAGGATGGGCCAGTTGGGCCAACTCCGCCTGTGGGACAAGGTGATGCGCGATCCCGCCGAGATCCTTGACGGTCCGGTGATACAGCTTGCTCCACACCCACTCTCCGGCGCCAATGCTCATCAGCTTCTTTCGCAATCCCAGATCATTGGCGATGTGTTTCTTGAGCTCCCACCATTTCGGATTGGGGTGCGGACGATTCACTGGCCACTTGGCCTTGTTGTGCGCTTTTGCCTGGTACATCAGATACGTGATCCACGTCGCGATGGGCTCGACCAGCACCTGCGCGCCTTCGCGCTCAAGAAATGCAAACATATTGAAGTTGCCGTCGCCCTCGGTAAGCTGCGCCCAGAACTCGCCCGTGATCTTTACCACCGGTTTCACCCGGGTGCGGTCAACTTCAATGCTGTTCATTTTCTCGCGCGCCGTGACCAAAGCATCCTGATAGTCCTTGCCCCACAAATGCTCGTGCATCTTGCCGAGCACATTGAGCGTGCTGCGCATCTTCTTATGATTCTTGAGTCTGGGTTTCACCCAATTCGGCGCGCGATCGTCGATCTCAAACCAATCGCGTTGCTTGATGTCATCGCACAATCCATCCACTGTTTCGCGGAACACGCGGTCGGTCTCGCCCTGGTTCACTTCAAATGGGCGAATCTGGTAGATCAAGTCGTTGATCACGTCGCCCATGCGCATCGCGTTGAGCGCTCCGAACCGGAAGTCGACGGAGAACTCCAGGCCCGGTTGTCCCGAGGCTGCCTGGATTCCGTCATTGTCTTTGAACAGCAGCACGCGGAAACCGTCGAAGCCGGCATTTTTCAATGCGAAGCGGTACTCGGCCTCGTACATGCCGAAGCGGCACGGGCCGCACGATCCGGCGGTGAAGAACACGTAGTTATCGAGAATGTCGCGGCGAGGGATGCCTTCCTTCTCGAGGAACTGGAGATACTGTACGAGGTTGCCGACGGTGAAATAGGTTGGATTGCACTGTCCGTTATTACCGAACTCTTTGCCGATCTGGAAAGCGGGCACGTCGGGGACTGGCAACTTCTCACAGCGATAGCCGCTGCCGAGAAACACGGCGCGTATCAGATCTTCGTGTTTCCAGGTGAATCCGCCGAAAAGGATGGTGACGCGGCTGCGCTCGGCCGCAGTGAATGCGCGCTCTACGGGCCGGTGGAAGTGATCGGGACGGTCCAGGCCTGCGATCTTCCGCAGTCGCATGCGCTCGGCGTCGAGCCGCTGCTTGATTTCCTGATCATTTTCAATTTGTACGAAATTGGCTGCCATCATCTTCCTCCGGCGCAATTTGGTTGTGACTGTCGGGGCATGACAGAAGATTGAGTGTAAGAGACGAACGGAAACAGGCAGGGCAACCACTCTCGGGAATTGCCAGATGGAACGGCACCAACGCAGTATATGCGAGTTCGCGATTGAGGCCCATTCTCGCTGGTGTAAACATGAAGTCCCTTCTTAACCGTTTACCGGGAGTTCTGATGAGCTTCAAACGCGGGATGAATGGCCCAGCTTGGTTATAGCAAAACCAAGATCGTGATTCAAGGTTTGACAAATGCGAGTGCGCGCTTCCCGATCCATTCTTCAGTTCCTGATTTGTTGTGTGGAGTCGGGGTGACCGTTTTGGAAAACAAGCATCAACAGATCAAAATTACTATTGCAGCTCTCGTCCCCGGTGCAGTATCATCCCTCGACTCCGAGTGAGCCGCGCGATCGAATGTCTCGTGCGGCGCAAATTCGAGCGCAGGAACAATCATGAAAGCACTCCTGGTGCAATGCCCTGCTACGTCGCCCTGGGTACCGAGGAGGCAGTGGGAACCGCCCTCCGTCGCGTTGGCAACGATTGCCGGCCAGATCGACAACCACGACGTACAAGTCCTGGATCTTTGCCCCGTACGGAAAAAGGCTGTGCCTTTTCTGCTGGAGACTCTCCGGAAGGAGCGTCCGGACGTTGTTGGTTTTTCGGGCATGGCATTTCAATATGACTGCAATGTCCGGTTGGCATACCTGGCCAAGACGGTCGATCCGAAGATCAAAACCGTTTTGGGCGGCTATCACGCGACGCTGTCCTACGATGATATTGACGGATCACCGGGCGCTGAGCATTGGGACTTCCTGGTTCGAGGCGAAGGAGATTTCAGTTTCGGGGAATTGCTGGATTCGCTCGATGCGCAGGGCCGGGGCATCGACAAGGTGCTCGGCGTCTCCTACAGGACCGAGGGCCGCCAGTTTCAGCACAACGCGCCGCGCCCGCTGGAGGATGTGACCAAGATCAAGCTTCCCGCCCGGGACAAGCGCCTGATCAAAGATTTTCACATGTATTTTCGGAAAGCCGACGTAATCGAGACGTCGCGTGGCTGCCTGTTCCACTGTAATTTCTGCAGCATCCACCAGATGTATGGAAGCTCAATCCGGCAGTTTCCGCTGGAACGAGTACTGGCCGACATTGAGGATGCTTACAGCCGGGGTGCGCGTCATATTTTTTGCACCGACGACAACATAACCCAGAACATGGACCGGTTTGAGGAGCTCATTGACGGTGTGATCTCGCTCAAGCTGAAGAACCTGCACTTTACAACGCAGGCCACAGTAATCGGCTTTTCGCAACGCCCGCACATCATCAAAAAACTGCCGAAGGCCGGATTCGTTTCCATCTTCCTGGGTATCGAGAATGCATCGGCGAAGAACCTGAAGGCAATGAAGAAGCCCAACACGCTGCCCGCGATTAAGAAGGCGGTGGCGGAACTCAGCAAAGAGAAAATTGTCGTGATCGCCGGCCTGATCAACGGGTTGCCCAGCGACGATCCCGAGAGCATGCGCGAAAATTATCGTTTCATCAAGAAACAGGGCGTCAGCAGCGTGATGGACCAGATCATGACTCCGTACCCCAAAACCCCTTTGCGCGAGGACATGGTCCGCGCCGGACTGGTGCGCAACTTTTCTGACATGCGCTGGTATGACGGATATTTTACGAACGTGCGCACGGCGACGCTGTCTCCGGAAGAACTGAGCTTTGCCCGGTGGAAGATTCGCAGAGAGATCCTGGGGATGTGGCGGCCCTCGAAGGGCGACTGGAAATTCTTCAAAGGCTACACTTACGTCTGGATGTTTGGCCTGCGCTATGTCATCTGGGTCAACGAAAGATTGATGGAGCTTCTGTTCGGCATCGAGGGCCGTTACAAGTTGCAAATGCGGCACTTCCTGCAGCTCAACGATTTCAAGATCGACGTCCCCGGCTTGGAGAGGAAGGAAACGTACCATCCGGTTTATGGGACCTCGGAAGATCCGTTTCTTGACACGCGGTGGTCGCTTTTAAAGAAGAGGCTCAAGTTTTCGTGGCGGAAGTTGTTGGCGGAAACTGCGCCGACGACGGAATCGCCCGTCGCCGAATCGCCCACTGAGCAGGCTCCGCGCGCGGAAGAGCCGGTATTCCAGCCAGCTTCTGGGAATCCTCTCGTGGCCATAGGGACGAAAGGCCAGTAAACTGTTGCCAGCGATGCGAATCCTGCTCCTAAGGCCTTGCCCAGATGACCTTCAGTTCGGACTGGCGCCCTTTTTTCAGACCGAACCGCTGGGGCTGATGTATGTGTCAGCCGCCCTGCGCTTGTCGGGGCACGAAGTTCACCTTGCGGACATGCGTTACGAAGGCCGGGATCTGGCCGCGATTCTGCGTGAGTGGCGTCCCGATCTGGTTGCCATTTCCTGCCTGCACATTCTGGAGGCTCCGGGCGCGATTCGATTGGCCCGCCAAACCAAAGCTTTTGACCCCAAGATTTTTGTGGCAATGGGCGGGCACGCAATCTCGGCGTACCCGGAAGCGTTAGAAAACAACCAGTCGCCGGTGGACGCGATTTGCATCGGGGAAGGCGAAACCCTGATGCCAGCCTTGTGCGATGCGCTGGCATCGGGTCGGAACCTCGACACGGTACAGTCTTTGCTGCTGCCCAGGGCGGATGGGAGTTTTCATCCCACGGCGGCCGGGTCATTGAAACAAGTGAATTTCGAGAAGGCACCGCTGCCCGATCGCTCTGCGGTTGCGAAATACCAAAAGCATTATTGCTGCCTGAATTACATGCCGGTTTGGACCATGGAAACGGCCCGAGGCTGCTCCTACCGTTGCAATTTTTGCTCGGTTTGGCAGCTCTACAAGCGGACCTACCGGTGCCATACGCTGGATGATGTGCGCAGCGATTTTGAAGGGACCGGCCGCAACCTGTTCATGATCGATGATCTGTTCTGGGCGGACCGGGCACGTAGCGAGGAACTGGGTGAAGCTTTGCTGCGATCGCGAGAACGAAAGAACTGGTTGTTGGTACAGACTCGCGCAGATCTGGTGGCCGAAAACCGGGACCTGTTGAAGCTCTGGCGCCCGTTAGCGAAGAACTTCGATATCTTTTTTGGCCTCGAGTCGCACACCAGTCCAGGTTTGAAGTCGCTGCGCAAGGAAGCTGAAATCGGCAAGTCCATTGAAGCAGTTCGAATCGCGCGTGAGCTCGGGTTCGGGGTCACGTGTAATTTCATTATCGATCCCGACTTCAGCGAGGAAGACTTTTTCGGGCTTTGGGATTTTCTCGACGAACATCAACTGTACCGCGCAGGGTTCACCATTCTGACGCCTTTGCCGGGAACATTCTTCTTCGAACAGAGTAAAAAGCAGATCGAAGTGTTCGACTGGACACACTACGACCTGCATCACCTGATCTGGCAGCCGCGCCTGCCGGTGGAGCGTTTTTTTGAACTGTATTGCGAGACCTGGAAGCGCAGCGTTCTCAATATTGCGGGCAGGAAGAAGTGGTGGCAATGGCTGAAACAGGTGAGAGTGCGAGACATCCCGCGCCTGGCGAGGATTTTGGCTCGAACGCAGGGAATGATGGATCCCCAGGCTTACCTGACTCAGAGCAAGATTCTGACTAAGCCGGCACAGCCGGTTCCTGACGATTTCCCGATTGAGGTGGGGCGATAGAGATCGGCTGGCTGGAAGACTCGGACGCCAAGTTGATCTGCACCAGTTCGGGCAGGGGCTGTTCCTTGAGAACAACTTCGCGATAGAGCTTGCTCATGCGGAGGTTTTCTTCGTCGCGCTGTGCCCGAGCTCGCAGTTTCTCCTGACGGGCGTTCTTGGCGATACCCAGTTCGTCGAGATCGTGTTGCTCCTGGTCGGTGACGAGATCGTCTTTGACTACCAGATTGTGCTCAGTGCTGGCGAACTGCACCCTCTTGCCGCCCGCGAAAATTTCATGGCGACCGTGCTCTTCGTACCACTTGGTGAGGGTCGCGGTCATGTGCATCTTCTCAATAATCTTTCGCCAGCCCACGCCCGTGTTGTAGGCACAAAAGGAGATCTCACCCTCTTGCGTGGCGTAGGGAATAATGCACTGCTCGGTGCGCCTGAAATCGTAATTGAACAGATCCTGGAACCACATGCCTGCGACAAAGAGCAGGTTCCAGCGATCGCGGCGGCGCAGCATGACGTCGTTCATGGTTCTGTTGCCAGAGACGTC
Source organism: uncultured Acidobacteriaceae bacterium (assembly GCA_963819145.1). Taxonomy (GTDB): domain Bacteria; phylum Acidobacteriota; class Terriglobia; order Terriglobales; family Acidobacteriaceae; genus Sulfotelmatobacter. Next base: position 90,043 of record CAWFVB010000036.1, on the reverse strand, counting down.
TCCATAGTTGCGGCCGGTCGCTCCAAGTCCCTTATCGAACTTCTTCAATAGGTCGTACATGTGGAACTGGGCAGGTGACTTGAAGGCATCAAAGTTCCGCATCACCGACAGTGCCATTCCAGCCACGGAAATCCACCTGCTTCGCGCCCAATCGTTAATCTGGGCGACATCCTTGGCGAACTGCTCCGCATTCAGGAACGCAGTCACCGGCACGGCTTCGCGCGTGTGCTTGTCTACCATGACGGCCATGCCGATGCCGCAGTCGGGGTGACAGCCGCAACTGACGTTGCCCCAGGCCGCATCGGGACCGTGCACCAGGTCTGCCCAGTCTGAAAACGTGCTCAGGAAAGACAGCGGGAACCAGTCGCGCGCGGGCTCGCCGAGGTCTAACTGATTTTTGACATCGTGGGCCAGGTGCGACAGCGTGTAGCGCTGGGCGATCCGGCGCTCGTCGGTAATGGCTTCGTCGCGTCCGGTGAAGGAGACGGGCTGGAAGGACACGAACGCGATTTTGTCGGGGTTGTCGAGTGCGAATTGGACAACACGCCCGACCTGCTCGTTGTTGATTCCGTTGACAACCGTCGTCACCAGGACGATCTCGACGCCATTGGAATGAAGGTTCTCAATGGCCCGCAGTTTCACGTCGAACAGGTTGCCAACGTTCCGATGAGAATTGGCAGCGTTACCGACTCCGTCAAACTGGAGGTAAACGTAACGCAACCCCGCCTCCATAGCCTGGAGCGCGAACTCCGGGTCCTTGGCAAACTCGATACCGTTTGTGGCCGCCTGCACGCTGTCGTAGCCGAGTTGGCGCGCGTAGCGAATCGCATCGAGAAAGTAGGGCGACATGGTTGGCTCGCCGCCTGAGAACTGCACCGACATCTGCCGCCTGGGCTTAATGGAAATCGCGTTATCGAGCAGAGTCTTGATCTCATTCCAGGAGAGCTCGTGGACAAAGCCCACCTGATTGGCATCCATGAAACAGGGATCGCACATCATGTTGCAGCGATTCGTCAAGTCGATCGTTAGGACCGAACCACGCCCGTGCCTGATCTTGCTGGAGCCGTGGTCGTGCAAGGCTTCGTCGTTGTGCGCAGGAATATCGCGGCCGGGGAAGGTGCGCTCCAGATGTTCGAAGAAGGCAGTATCGATCGACATCACGTCTTCGAAACGTCCATGCTTGGGGCAGTCCTTGACCATCAAGATCTTGCCGTCGCGCTCGATGATGTGCGCCTTAATTTCGCCCGGCTTTTCTTCAATCAATATGCGGTAATCCTGCTTGCCCTGGAGGATTTGCTGGCGAATCTCAGGCACACAACGGGGGCAAAGAGAATCGGTCTCGCGGGGCCATCCCAGGGGTGGCTTGGATTTCTGGTGCGATTTCAGCAGCGGCTTGTCGGACCACTTTGGCGTGAAAGAGGGATTCTGGGGAAAGCGTTGGTTCAGGAATTGGAAAACGCTCCATAATCCATTCGCAGCCAGCGAAGCGGCCTTCTCGGCGTACTTGATCGGTTTGTGAGGATCGAGCATTCTGTTGTTATCCGAAGTATTTTTATCGAGTCAAGAAATCGCGGTGATCGTGCCCTTAAGCATCCGCTCCGACGGGAGTCGGCACCGAACTGGATACGATGTCTTCCACGCGCCGTAAAGAACGGTTCTGCAGAACGCTGTACATATCAACTAAATCGCGCTCGGTGTAACCGTTGCGTTTCAAGATGTCGAGCGATGTCCGCAGATGCTGCTTGTTGTGCATGCCGAACTGGCGATGGTACCGAGATACGTGAGCGCGCATCTCGGCACGGGGAAAAGTATTGGTTCCGTTCGGTATGTCGTGATAGGAGAGCGTACCATCTGCGAGGAAGGCGCTGGCATCCCAGCCTGCTGCGGCGGCCTGCTCCACGATCTCGCAGCCCTCATACCCTCGCAGACAGAAGTGGTAGGGGAGCAATGACGGCATATGCAAGCCATCCAGATAGTCAAGGGTCTGCTGAGCCTCGGCGGTGGTCTCCGTGGGAAAGCCATACATCGTGTTGACGTTGACGACGACCCCTCGATCCTGGGAATAGTTGATGATTTCGGTGGCGCGATCAAGGTTCATGTTTTTCTTCACAAGCTTTTGAATGCGCTGACTTCCGGATTCAATCGCATAGGTGACCCACACAGTCCCAGCCTCAACCATGAGGTCCACAAGCTCACGCGTCATAATATCCGCGCGCAAGCCGTTGACGAAATAGAGCCGCCAATTCTGCCGGAGGGAGATGATCCGACGGAACACTTCCTCGGTGCGCGGACGGCTCAGATTAAATATGTCGTCGACGACGTAGAAGTCCTCAATAGCGTGATCGCGACTGAGTTGCTCCATTTCGGCAACAATATTCTCGGCGGAGCGTAAGCGCGCCGATTTGCCAGCAAAGGTGTTGCAGTAAGTACAGAGGAACGGGCAACCGCGGCTGGTAAGCAACACGCCTTGCCGTCTGTAGTTATAGGCATAGCTCAAATGTTGCTCGTACTTGCGAGAATCGATAAGGCTATAGTCGGGGAAGGGAAGATCATCGAGATTGTCGCCAACATCGCCGTCGCCCAAGTCGAGGACGTCGTTCTCCTGGCGCAGCACAAGCCCGCTCGTGGCAGTTCCCGCGAGGAGATGCGAAAACGTCAATTCGCCTTCGCCGACCACGAGGAGATCAACTTCGGGAATCGCTTTTAAAAGGGCGCCTCGCTTTGCAGTGGCTATGGGTCCGCCGGCAATGACTGGAACCTCCAGAGCTTGTTTTGCCAGGCTGGCGACGCGCTTGAGTTCGTCTTCGAACAGGCTGATGCTGCGGATTCCAACCACGTCGGGGTTGATTTCCGCGAGTTTCGAAACGAGTTCTTCGTCTGTCCGGGCGTCGAGAGAGGTCTCGAGGATTTCGACATGCAGATCAGGGTGGCGACGACGGGCGCTGCTGGCCACGTACATCAAGCCGACGGGCGGAATATGGACTTCCGGAGCGACGCGGCTGCCAACCCAACGTCGCTGATCGTTGGCTTCAATCAGCAAAACTCGCCGACACTTCGACAGTTTGTCGAGGAGGTCGCTTTGCGGTCGTTTTGGAGGTAACCCGATGATATTCAGCACGTCGTCGTCTCCCCTCGGGCTCTACTCCTTTTCGCGGACAAAGGCCAAAAGCGGCTCTAATGCCGCCAATCGGCATAATGTATCAGTTGCACTAATCAACCACAACTGATTCTTGTTGAGGTCCGGGCGCTTCCGCAATAGAGCCTTTGAGAATAGTTGACGTTGGCGCGATTTTGGGACAGGATTTAGGCGTGTCGAAATTGCAGAGAATCACGGAGAGAGAGATATGAAAAAGTACTTCTTACCGGCTGGGCTTGTTTTTCTAGCGGTCATCGCGTTCGCGTCGAAAGTGGAGGATCGCGGCAAGGCGTGGCTCGATGAGCAGAAAGATCCCCCGGCAATGAATGTTAGCGGCACGTGGACAGCAGAGGACTGGGGCACGTTGCAACTGACTCAGGCGGAGGGCAGCCGGGACGTAACCGGGAAAGACAACAAGTACGAACTCGTAGGAGTGGTCAGCGGCAAACGTCTGTTCCTGATCTTTCACATGGATGGAAATGTAAAGTTCTGCGCCACCTTGAACTCTGATGCAGACAACAACATCTTGTCCGGAACGTACTCTTACCGGGTGACTCGATTGAGGTTCGGGCATGGACTTTGCCAGGACAAGAGCTATCGCATGCAGATGACTAAGAAATAGAAATCGGCCGCACGCTCGGCTCCAGCAAAAGCCGCGACTCAGACCTGCAACTTACGGTTGGCTCGCAGGTGGATTGCCCAGGGCGAACTCCAGCATTGCCGGGAGAACCGCAGACCATGTTTTCCAGGTGTGGCCTCCCGGTCCGGTCCACCACTCATGCTGGAGTTTCAGGTCTGTAAATTTTTCGTGCAGAGCGAGCATGGAGCGGAACAGGCGGTCGTCGGTTCCGCACGCCAGGAAGAGTCGAGGAACCGGGCCGGCAACCACCACAGTTTGTTTTCCTCTTCCTTTCGCGTCAAGCGATCCCGGCGGGGGCGGCTGCGCAGGCCAGTAGGTCCATTCTGAATTGCTGAAGCCGCTAATGACGCTCACGCTGGCAAAGCGGCCCGGATAGCGCCTTCCGATGTCCAACGAGAGGTAGCCTCCGAAGGAGAAGCCGCCTATGCTCCAGCGGGAACGGTCAAACGGAATTCCATACTGCTTCGACACAGTGCCGGCGACCTCTTCCGCAACCAGGGTCAGATAGTTCGGGAACGGATAGCGATCCGAGACTTCGGTATAGAAGCTGGCGAAACGAACGTCGGGCATCACCAGAATCGCCGGGCGAACTTTACCCTGACCCAACATGTCGTTGTAGACCTTGTCAACGTGGAGGTCGCGCAGGAGAAACTCAGGCCGGTCCGACCAGCCGTGATTCAGAATGAAGACCTCGGAGGGCCGGAAGGGTTCGCTGGCGCTGGCCGGTGGAGCGGGCTTGTTTTGGTTGGGCGATCCGGGATTCTCGGGACTGATTGGAGCTACGTGCATCGCGGAATTCGCAGCGGGTTTCTTTGGAATCAGGGCAAGGAAGAAGCGCGGTTCGTTCATTTCCTCAGACCAAAACCGGACGCGGTCCACGTACAGGTTGGATTCTTCGGAGAGGCGCACTACCTGAATCTGTCCCCGGGCCAGCGGCGCCTTCTCGAACGGTTCCTTATGCATCCTCCCGCAGCCGAGCAGAAGGGAGGTGGCTAGAAAAGCCCAGTTGGCTGGGCGGCAGGCTTGCCTCATGAAATACGATGTCATGAACTACGGTCTCCTTTCTCAGGACCGCGCTGCACAAACAACCATACGGAGGAATATCCGGTCAGACTCTCGCTAGCGTCACGCCCCACGTGAAGCCGATTCCGGCAGAGGCGAACAGCAGCAATTGGCCCGCCTTGATCGAGCCCTGGCGCCGCAGAGTCTCGTAATTAATGATGAGATCGCTGGCGAAAGTGTGGCCATACTCCGCCATCAGAGTTCCAGGCATGCGGTTTGCGGGCAACCCCAACATCCGGCGAAAGCCATCGCGATCGCGCTGGCTGATGTTGGAATAGATAAAATGATCAATATCTCCCAGCGTTAATGAGGCCGATGCTAACGCCGTCTCTACCAGATGAAAAAGATTCAGGTAGTAGATCGGCATCACGGCATCTTGGATGCGCAAGGCATCCACTGCGATTTCGAGGTGGCCATTCGTCCGCACGAGGGAGATTGCGTCGTACAAGTCGCCGAGAGTCAATACTTCCACGCCTAGCAACTCAGGTCCAGATATCTCGCGTCCGGCCTGCTGCCGGCGCAAGACGACCGCACTGCCAGCGTCTCCTTGCACCGTGACGGGAAGCAGCGAGCGGTTGCCGTCAGGAGGGGAATCCCCCGTGACCAGCAGCGCGGTGTGCATTCTCTCATCGGAGTTCATGAGTGCTAGTGCGGTCTTGATGGCGAGGTGAAGTCCTGCGCAGCCCCCGGCCTTGAAGCTGATGTTCAAAGAGTTCTCAGCGCCAAGTTGCGCGCTAAGCTTATGCGCAAAAGAAACCTGCTGTGAATCCTCTCCGGGAAACGTACTGAAGTCGATGATGAGATCAAGCTCCATTGCAGACGTATTAGCTTGCTGCAATGCGGCCGAGGCGGATTCAAGTACCAGGTCAAAAGGCGTTTTCGAGCCGCAGACACGGACCCGTGACAACCCGAGACCTTCCACGGCTTTTCGCCGGGCACGATCCGCCAGCGGAGCGAGTGCTGCGTGAACTCTCGCACGCTCGCACGCCAGGATCGCGTCCACGGACTCGCTTTCCGGTGGAACCGCGTAGGCCGCAGATGCAATCCGCACTGTCATGGCTGAGGTTCGTGCAATCGAGAAGTGGTAAGCCTAGCAGATTCCAGCACTCGGAATCTCGCAATTGGAAACTGTTACAACCGTGTTGTATGCTGGTGCACGATGCGGTGCTGCGAGAGGAAACTCCCGCTGGGCGGGGGAGATAGGGCGGAAGCAACATGGCGGCGGCGGCGTTGGCTCCGCACCTGCGAGCGGCTGGCATGATCCGAGCTGTGGTTTTTGTGGCTTTCTTCCTGTTGATTCACGCGTCGCTGCTCTTGCTTTTCCCTTTTACCCTTTTCCGGTTTTTTCTTTTTTTTGCCTTGTACGGGGCCGGGACTCTCATCACTCTGTATCTGCTTTTTAACCCGCGCAGTCAGTGGCTGGTGAGGAACCGGTCGCGCGTGGAATGCGGCGGCCGGCGCTGTGTCTCGCTCACCTTCGACGATGGTCCGACCTCGTTGCATACCCCCAGGCTGCTGGAGACCCTCAAGAGGTCGAACGTTCAGGCCACATTTTTCGTCATTGGAAAAGATGCGGAGCGGTATCCCGAGCTTTTGCAACGTGCGGTTGCGGACGGACATCTCATTGCCAACCATACTTATTCCCATCCCTATCTCTTCTGTTTTCTCACGCCCGGACGGTTACGAAGCGAAATCGAGAAAGGGCAGGAAGCCATCGAGAGAGTCTGCGGACACAGGCCACGTTACTTTCGCTCTCCGGTTGGGTTGCGGCATCCACTCCTGAACCTGTATCTGGATCGAGCAGAACTCGAGTACATCTCCTGGACGATCCGCTCGTTTGATACAGTCATGACGAAACCAGAAACGATTTTGAACCGGGTTCTCAGACGGGTTGCGGCGGGCGACATCATCCTGCTGCACGACAATGCCCGCGCCGGTGGAGTCATGCTGGACGTTCTTCCGCGGATCATTCATGAGTTAAAAGGGCGAGGCTTTGAATTCGTGCCCGTCGGAGCCAATGATCCGGCGGCGGTACCGGCTTAGCCCAGATGAGGATTTGCGCGCTCATCCCCGCGTTTAACGAGGCTCCGTACATCGATGAAGTCGTTCGGGGAGCCGGAAAGCACGTGCAGGAGGTGGTCCTGATCGACGATGGGTCTTGCGACGGGACCGCCGAGATTGCGCGGACTGCGGGAGCGATCTGCCTGCGAAAAGAGGCGAACTCCGGCAAAGCGTCGGCATTGCGTGCTGGCATCGCGTTCGCCAGCGAGCGGGAGTTCACGCATGTGTTGTTCTGCGACGGCGACGGCCAGCACGAAACGGAGGACATTCCTGCCCTGGTCCGCGCCGCCGGCGAAACCGGCGCCGACCTAGTGATCGGAACCAGGTCGTTCGACCGCGGCCGAATGCCCCGGCCGCGCTATTACTCGAATACGATTGGGAGCAAGGTCGCCTCGTGGTTGGTTGGCCGGGAGATCAAAGACAGCCAGTGCGGCTTCCGACTGGTTCGCATGGATAAACTCCGCCAACTGAAACTGCGCGGAAGGAAGTATGAATTCGAAATGGAAATCCTGATTAAGATTTCCCTGGCGGGCTGCTCCATCGTTCAGGTGCCTGTGCGCACGGTATACCTGGAGGGACAGGCGCGGTCGAAGATGAGGCCGGTCCGCGACACGGTTCGAGTTTGTTTCTGGTCGTTGGGATTCCGTTACCTGGGCATGTGAGGATCGGCGTGGCGAGGTTTCTGCTGGCGATTGCGCTGCTTGTTCCCAGCCTGGCGTTCTGCCAGGATGATCCCCTGCTGATGCGAATTTGGAACGGGGTTCAGGCCGCCCAGAAGACGTACACGTCCGCTTGCGGCACAGTGACCGAAACCCGGACTTCTGCTTTGCTGGCCCGGCCGCTGATCTTCAACGGAAAGTTTTGCGCCGAGGGCATGACTCGTTTTTCGCTCGAATACGCAGGACCGGATACGGTCCGCCTTCGCTTCAACCGGGACTACCTCAACGTGACCACTGGGCCCAGCGGCGCGACCACAACTGAGGTGCTGGAGGTCGGAGAGCACGTCCGCCGGACCCAGGCTTATTTCAGCGAGGCGAATTCCATTCAGAACCTGAAGCGCAATTTTACGATCACGGTACAAGAAACCGGCGCGGTCTACGAGATGAAGTTAGTTCCCCGGTCCGCCCGTTTCTCAAGCCGCATCAACTACATTGTCGTGAAGCTTCTCAAAGAGAGCTTCTTATTGAGCTCGCTGGAAGTGAATGGCAAGAGCGGGGTGGATAGTGTGTTCGAGATCAAGATCAAAGAATTGAATCCGAAACTAAGCGACGAGATCTTCAGCGTGTACAAACCCAAGTGATGGACCGAAGCCAGATCGAGAGCTTGATTCCCCATCGCTCTCCATTCCTGTGGATCGACCGGATTGCGGAACTGGAGCCCGGGACGCGCTGCGTTGCCCTGAAGTATGTCGATCCAGCGGAACCTTTCTTTGCCGGGCACTTCCCCGGCGAACCGGTGGTTCCCGGTGTGTTCCTCATCGAGGCAGTGGCGCAGACCGCAGGCCTGATGTTGGGGGGTGTGGCCAAAAGTGGTAGCATCCCAAAGCTCGCAGCAGTCAACCGGTTCAAGTTTCTCAAGCTGGTAAGGCCTGGCTCGGAGCTTCGCATCGAAACCAAGAAGCTGTCGGAAGCCGGGGCAATGGCGTACATTGAGGGCACAGTTCGTGTAGACGACGAGATCGTGGCCCGAGGAGAGCTGACCGTCGTTTCCGCAGAAAACCGCAATGCCGAGCCAGAAGATTAGCCGTCTGTTCCATCCCTTGCGGCAATTTGTGGCCGCGCTGCTCAAGGAACATTTGGATCCGGAGCACGCGGCGGCAGCGGTGTTTCTGGGTGTCTTCATCGCCAACGTGCCGATCTACGGTTTCCAAACCGTAGCCGTCCTCGCGCTGGCTGCGCTGCTCCGGTTGAACAAACCGCTGGCGTACGCGGCGACGTTCGTGAACAACCCGCTTCTGCAACCGTTTCTTATTGTGGGATCCCTTGAACTCGGACACTTTCTCCTGGCTGGCAGGTTCTTGACTCTTTCGGCGGCTCATCGACCGGACTTCAAGGCAGAATTTGGGGCTTGGCTGCTGGGGAGCCTTGTGCTGGGTTTGCTTCTGGGTATGCTCGGGGCGGTTGCCACGTATGTGGTCTTGCAGCTTAGGGCTGGCGACCCGATGCAGCGAGAGTGCGTGAGATTCGTGAACTTGCGCTTTGCAGGCTGTGCTCGGTCCGATCGCGGCTTTGTCCGATGGAAGATGCGGCTTGACCGGATCTTCGATATTTTTTTTGCATTACTCGCCGCGGAAAAACTGAGTTCTGGGCCTGTAGTGGATTTGGGATGTGGCTACGGGATCGCACTGGGATATGTTGCATTCCGGAACCGCGGGTTCCCCTTGATCGGGTGCGACCTGGATACGCGTCGGATCGGCGCAGCCCGCAAGGCATTCGTGGGAATGAAGGCCGAGTTTGTCGCCACCGATGTGCGGACTTTCGAAATACCTCATGCCGAGTTGATCCTCATCTTCGACGTTCTCCAATATCTGACGGGAGAGGAGCAACTCGCGCTGCTCGAGCGCTGCTTTTCTGCGCTTGTCCCAGGGGGAAAACTGATTTTCAGAGTCCCGGCCCGTGGGCCGGGAGCGACGTCCCGACTGAGCGTCGCGTTCGACCGAGTGATCTTTTTTCTAGGGCGAAATCAATCGGGCCCAGTGGTGCTTTCTGCGGAGGACTATCGCGCGGCGCTGGATGGGGCGGGGTTTCAGGTTGATCAGCGGCGGATTCGCAACCGCCTCCCGATTGCTCACCTCCTTTTCGTTGCGGCAAAACCCCCGGTTCCAGGCGAGAGAACTGTAAACGAAGCACGGAATGAGACGATGAGTGAGGCGATGAACGATACGGTGAGCGAAAGATGACTGCCCGGATCATGCGACTCGTCAGTTGGCTGGTGATCAAGCACACCTGGCTTGTTGTAGCCGCGATCGTGATTCTGACCGGCGTTCTCTACTCGCACATATCGCATCTGAGGTTAGGCACCGATCTGACTGATCTGTTCGGCAATCGCGACCCGCAGTGGAAAACGGTCAGCGAATTCAGCCAGAAGCTCGGATACGGCAACCAACTCTTCGCATTGATCGAAGCTCCCGCGCTCACGGACGAGACACCCGAAGAGATGGAGGCGATGGCAGACCGCCTGACTGATGAAATGAACCAAAGCGGTCTCTTCAAGGTCGCGCGATGCAGCCTGACAGAAGAAGAGCTTATGGGGATGGTCCATCTTTTTGCATGGAATTTCCCCGCTTATGCGCAGCCAGAACAGTGGAAGGAGATCCAGCGGCGGCTTGAGGACAAGCAGATCCGGGCGACCATTCAGCGGTCCAGCGCCGGGCTCGTCACTCCGTTTTCCTCGGCGGGAACCAATTACTTCATCGGTGATCCGCTGGGGCTGACCGAGGTCGTTGCCAAGGGATCGGGGGGCCTGAGCGAGTACGCCAGTTTCGACCTGGGGTGGGGCAGCGGAAACCACTTCTTCAGCAAGGACCACAAGGCGCTGCTGATTATTGCAGAACCCCGGCAGCCCGCCGCTGACTACCAGTTCGCCCTGCAGATGCTGGGGTGGACGCGAGCAGATATACGCAATCTTCAGAAAGAAGAGTCGTTCAAGGCTCTTAGCGTCACTCTGGCCGGTTCCTACGTGTACGCCGAGCAGGACCGGACGTTTATTCAAAAGAACATTCGCCTCGTGTCGCTGGTGTCGATCGCCGGCAACCTCGTGCTCTGCCTGCTTGTGTACCCGCGGATTCCGTTGCTGCTCCTGTCGCTTTTGCCGACGAGTCTGGGCATTCTGTGGACAACGGGTATAGCAAGCTTCTACCCCGGCGAAGTGAATCTGATCAGCCTCTCATTCATCGCGATTCTCGCTGGGCTGGGCGACGACCAGGTTGTGCACTTCTTCAACCGCGTGCCGCAGGAGTGGGCGAAAGGGGGGTCGATGGACGATGCCATGCGGCATACCTACGAGACCACCGGGCACAGCATCCTGTTCTGCGTCGTGACCATGGCAACTGCCACGGCGGCATTGGCCACTTCTACCTTCAAAGCGCTGGCTGAGTTTGGATTTGTGCTCACGGTAGGACTGCTGATGCTGCTGGTCCACACCATATTCACAGTGCCGGCGATGATGCGGGTATGGTGGAAGGTCGCAAAGCCGAAGGCGCCGGAGAACGTGACATTCCGTTTCCTGCCGGCGGTGGCGCGCACCACGGTCGATTTCGTGGGACGTCACGCGCGCCTGATTTTCGCCACGTCTGCAGTGATTTTTCTGTTGGCTCTGCTTTCTCTCCCGTTCGTGAAAATGGATCGCCCGATCGAAATTACCCGCGGGGATCAGAATCCTGCCATCGCTGGACAGAAACGCTTGGGAGAGAAGTTCGGCATTGAAGGCAGTCCTGAAGTGTTTCTCGTTGAGGGAAGCCAGGAAGAAGTCTTGCGCCGGACCGAGAAGCTTACCGCGGTGCTGCAAGCCGACAAAGCCGTCAAGTCAGTTTTCTCTGCGTCGAGTATTGTACCTTCGTTGCAGACTCAAGCCCTGCGCGAGCGGCAACTTGGGGAGATTGATGCGAGCCACGCCGCTGGCGTGCTTGAAGATGCGCTCCGCGCCAGCGGTTTTCGCACGGCGCCGTTCCAGCCAGCCATCGAACGATTGCGCGACCTGGGGAAAAAGGGACCTCAGCCTTTGGATTTGGAAACGGTCACGGAATTCCTGCCCCGAGGATTCCTCGACAACAGCCTCCGCAGGATCGGCGACAACCAGTATCTGTCGGCCGTCGCTTTTTATCCGGTGGATCCCGATGCGACCGACGTAATCCCGGATGCCACGCGGTTGGCCTGGCAACAGCAGTTTGGGGCGTTTACACAGTTCTCGTTCAACAAGATTAACCGCGACCTGCAGGCGCAGGTTTCTCACGACAGCCGCCGAGCGATGCTGCTTACTTCGGTGGGCATCGTCTTGATCGTTTATCTCTGTTTCCGCAGCGTCCGCATTTCGTTGCTGGTTCTGACCCCAATCGCCTTCGCGATTGTGGTGACTTTCGGGCTGCTGGTGCTGGTCGGACACCACTTCAGCCTCACCGCCATTACGGCGCTTCCACTGATCGTCGGCATTGGAATCGACAATGGCATCCACCTCGTGAAACGCTTTCTGGAAAGCGACCAGTCTTCGATCCTCGACATCGCAAAGTCTTCGGGACCGGCACTGATTCAATCGAGCCTGACCACGCTGATTGGCTTCGGGGCTCTGTTGGTGTCAAGCTTTCAACCCCTGGCCGAAATGGGATTAGTCACGTCGATTGGCGTGGCACTGGCGCTAGCGGCCGCGATCTGGATCGTTCCTGCCATTGTCCTCGTGTTGGGACCGCGGGTCCGGGCTTACTCGGCTGCGTCTTCTGTATCAGCAACTCAAGCAGGCGGAAAAACTCTTGATTTCGCTCGTGTTTTGAAGGGGCGCGGCTTATAGCCGCGCCGTAAATGCCGCAAATCACTGGCGGCTTTAGCCGCTGAGGTTCGCTGTGGGCCTGCAAATGAGTTTTTCCGCAGCCGGCTAGAGTGAGCACAAGGCTTCGGGCCGCAATCTTAAAATTTCGCTATACTTCATTCGAAATGGCTCAAAGGAGATCCCAGATGACACGATTGCTTGGGGCGATTGTTCTCGCAATGGCGTTATCGCTGACCTGTTTGCCGGCTTCGGCACAGGACATGGTTTCCCACAAGTTACTCCCGCCCCCCGCCGAATTGCGGGCGGCAATTCCTGACTTCACGTCGAGTCTCGATGACCCGGCTGCTTCACCGAGCCAGCCAGTCAGGCAGAGGCATTGGACTAAAGGTGGAAGATCATGACCGGAATCGGCGCCGGATTACTGGTGGGTGGCGGTATCGCACTGGCACACGGCCTGAGCAATGCGAACAGCTATAGCTGTACCAGCGGCGGCACCTGTGTCGCTGTCGACTGGAAGGTGACCGGAGGAATTTGGCTTGGCACCGGTGCTGTGCTGACCGTGCTCGGCGTCACTCGACACAGCACCGACTAGCCCCGACAACGCACCAGGCTTAGTCATCATCGCCAGAGAGATGAGTGAGCGTGTGGTTGTCACGCGCGGCACCTCTTCCTCTTTTGGACATTGTCTCAGGAAACCCGGGACAGAAAGGTTGCCATCACAGCAACTGGCCGCGTAAAGTGAGCCGAGCGATGCTCAGCCTCCAATTGTGTGGTCTACGAGCCTCGGCGCGGACCAGGTTCGGATATTGAGGTGTCTTCTTGTTGAAGAAAAGCTTGGGCGTCATTATTTTTGTTTTTCTCATCGCACTCTTCGCTCCCCCTTTGACGAACGCCGCTGCCATACCAAAATTTGGTTACACCATTCCCGCCGGAGCCGACCTCGGAGCATTGACCAAGGCTTCTGAACAGTGTGGCATCGAGAACAAGGTGGTGCTGCTTCCTCCCTGGCAGTTGAACCTGGCGGGCGATAACGATGCCAGCACTCAAGGCGAGATTCAGAGCAAGATTCTGGAGGCACTCCCTGCGGATGCCGAAGCATACATTCGCGTCCAGGTTCGGGCCGGCGGGCTTTCGGGACAGGAATCGGAGTCTGCCCTGACCGCGCGCATCGCAGACTTTCTTGGACGTCTTCCTCTAGCTAGTGCCAAGGTACGAGGCCTGATGGTTGAGGTCGAAGAAACTGCGACGACGTCGAACATCTTCTCCTTTGCTCTGGTGAACCTTGCCGTGAAGGCAAAAGGAACGAAGCCCGGACTGCAACTTGGCTTCCTGTTCCCGAGCGGTTTTATCCAGAGACATGGAGATCTGATCAAAAGGCTGGCCTTCTACTCCGACCAGCTGGGTACGGCTTTCGGTCCGGACTGGCAAACCGATAGTAACTGGATCGCCAGCCAGGCATTGAACAAGCCGGTTGTGCTCAAGTTGGAGATCGACCCGACCGCGAGTCCGGAACAAGCAGGTGCAGCTTATTTGAATGCCGCGCTCGCCGCTAGCGGCACGTCTGTGGAGTTGATGTGGGCCGAGACGCAGAACCTTGCAGCCCTGGGAGCTGTCTGCGCCGCGCAAAAATCTTTCTCGCGGATCGTCACCCCGGAATACAGCCCCATTCCTTCCACCGCGGCAGCGTTCAAGGTGACCGTCGGAGTTGAAGCGACAGGCGGAAGGGTCGCGACGACCGAAAGCAAATGGTTTGCTGACAGCCACTCTCCCGACCTCGGTATTGTTGTTCACGTGGGAGGGACCGCCGCCGCAACAAAGACCGTGGCCATAGCCGGACCCGCGGGGCAATTCGACATCCAATGGTATGACCCGGTCACCGGTAACAAATTGAAACCGGGTGATGTGAATGGGGATGCGCAAGGAACACGGCAGAGTTGCACCTGCGATTCCGAGTACGCGCTGATCTACATCCACCAACTGAGCAGCGCCAAGGAAAGAGAGTATTCTTCGGTCAACGTCTCAGCCCGGGCCGACCTGACGGTGGAAGAAATAATCGCGCGCTGGCAGCAATACCGCGAGTCGCAGCGGCAGAAACTCGATAACTACATCGCCTCGTGCTTCATGACCCTGCATTTCGACAGCACGAACGTGAGCCCCGGTTTCGATATCTCGATGCCGATGAAGCAATTCTTTGACAACCGCTCCGGTCTGATCGAATGGGCGCAAACCGCGTTCTACGTCGATGGCGTGAAGCTCAAGAGCAAGCGAGAGTTTCCTCTGCCCCAGTTGGAGCCGGAGAAGGTGGTAACACAACCGCTCGAACTGAAACTCAACGAAAAGTATTCGTACAAGCTACTCGGCACGGAGCAAGTGAACGGTACCTACACGTTCGTGATAGGGGTTGAACCCCGCGAGCACACGGAGTCCCTGTACAGCGGGAAGATATGGATCGACGGGACTACTTTCCGGCAAGTGAAGATGTACTTGAGCCAGCGCGGAGCGAAGAGCAACATCATCGCCAACACCGAAACCCAGAACTACGAACTGGTGTCGGATGGGAAAGGGAATCAGTTCAACCTGCTGGCTTCGATCTACTCACAGCAAACGCTCAACGCCGCGGACCGCGACTTTCTCCTCGAAAAGACTTATAAGTTCTCGGACTACAACATCAATGCTCCGGAGTTTGACGGGGCGCTGGCCGCCGCACGATCGTCGGATATGCCGATGTACCGTGAATCCCCGACCGGCCTCCACATCCTGAAGAAGGAGGGGGATCAACGTGTGGAGCAGGCCAACAACAACAAGCGAGTGGAGTCCATTGTCGCGGGTACGTTCTACGAAGGCACGTACAATTTCCCGATTC
The DNA here is from genome assembly GCA_963819145.1 of uncultured Acidobacteriaceae bacterium. Classification (GTDB taxonomy): domain Bacteria; phylum Acidobacteriota; class Terriglobia; order Terriglobales; family Acidobacteriaceae; genus Sulfotelmatobacter. Next base: position 74,803 of record CAWFVB010000036.1, on the reverse strand, counting down.
CTCTCCTGGGCTTTAGCCTTGTGGATTTCAACTATCGAAACAGCGGCTCGCAACTCTCAGTTTTCTTCGCGGGACCGGTGCTGGCAGTCGATCTATCGCATCAGTACGGCAGAAAGTTCCGCCTCGGACTCGATCTCGCGGCCTCTGGCCTACCCTCGGAGAACCGCGTTTTCCAGGGAAATACCGAAACCAAGAACCAGGAAACGTGGAATTGGGAGGAAACCGCTGGCTTAAGGGCTACGTGGCAAGCCTCAACCGGGCTTAGTTTCACTGCCTCGTCTTATCTGGTCTACGATTTCTATAAGACGACTAGCGATACGGATCCGACCTATGTTCTGCCGCACAGTGGGATCACGCTTCTTCCGGGCGTTCAATTTCGATACACGCGGCGCGGCTATACCCTCACCGGCGAGGTCGACGAGGGATGGCGAGCGGGGTGGAAACCGTTCGGATTTCCAGGCCAGCAAGCCCCCGCCCTCAATTCCTTCACGCGCTACTATGGCGACTTCAGCAAGAACGTTTACATCGGCAAATTCACCCGCGGCGGCTTGGACCTCTCGTATTTCGGTGGGAATCCGCTGGACCGGTTCTCGCGATACTGGCCATCGCTATTTTCACAACCGCGCATCCACGGCATTCCGAACGGCACAGACTCATTCGATGCCATTGCCATCGCCCGCGCGTATTACGGTTTTAATGTAGCGGACTTCGTTAAGTTCGAAGGCTCGTACAACTACGCGCGCGCCAGAAATCAAGCCGAGTCTTTTAGCTTCAGGAAATTTGACGGCGTTGAGTTTGACACCAGCACGGCCGGCCCCTGGGGAACCTACATACAAGCGACGGTTTCCTATGCACTGGCCGGCAACATCGCGCGGTACAACTCAAGGTGGGGCGGACTGATTATGATCTTCAAGCCGCTGCACTGAATCCCGCGGGTCGATCGAAGATGACGAGGAAGAATGCACTAGTCACAGGCGCGTCCGGAGGCATTGGCGCGGCGATCGCGTCGGCCTTGGGCGCGGCTGGCTACCGCGTTGTGGTCAACTACCGGAACGGCGAGCAAGCCGCCGCGCAGTGCGTGGAGCGGATTGTGGCTTCGGGTGGAGAAGCGGTTGCCGTGCGTGCCGATGTTTCGGGCCGCGACGAAGTGGAAGCGATGTTCGCGTCCATTGAGCAGCGCTTCGGCTTCGTTTCCTATCTGGTCAACAACGCCGCCGTCACCGCAGACGGATTGCTGATGTTGATGTCCGACGAGAACTGGGACACGGTCCTCGATACCAACCTCCGAGGTACTTTTCTCTGCTCTCAAGCGGCGCTACGGGGCATGATGCACTCGGGAGGGGGAGCAATCGCAAACATTGTTTCTCCCAGCGGGATCCGGGGACAGGCCGGACAGTGCAACTATGCTGCCTCCAAGGCCGGTGTAATCGGGTTTACGAAATCGCTGGCCCGCGAGATGGGTCGCTATAACATTAGGGTCAACGCCGTCTGTCCTGGCGTCATCCCCACTGGCATGTCGGAAAGGTTCATCGAAAAAGAGGGAAAGCGGCTGCTCGCCGAGATTCCCCTGGCGCGATTCGGTAAGGCGGAAGAGGTTGGGCCTTTGGTCGTCTTTCTAGGCTCCGAGGGCGCAAATTACATCACCGGGCAAGTAATTGCGGTAGATGGCGGACTCGTGTAGAGTTCTTTCTTCCTCATGACGAAACGGGCCGCTTGCTGGGCAATCAGGAACTACGAATTCACGCGTTGCCCGCTACCGTCGCGGGAGTTCACGTCTCTAGTCTCCCTTCACACGCACTCGAACCATTCCGTCGAGAGAATGCGTCCACTGGAAAGTGTCATGAGACGCTGGTACATGTGGCCTCTCCGCGCGATCGTTCGGAGGGCGTTCGGTCTGCACCGCGTTCCCGATCTGACTTACGCCGATCTTTGGTACAACCCTCCCTATCCGCCCGAAGAAGTGCTGCGTATGGAAAACGAGGCGGCGGGCGTTCTAGGCTTTGAAAGCGTTCAACTCGCAATCACCGATCATGACGAGATTGCCGGGAGCGTCGAGTTGCGACAGCGGCGTCCCGCAGAGGCGCAACGTATCGCTTTGGGCGAGGAGTTGTCTCTCCGTTTTGAAGGGCACCTCTTTCATCTGGGAATCACGGGACTTCCATTCGAGGGGATTGCCGAGACCCACGCGGCCATTCAGGCGGCGGCGCGTGCGGAGCGGGTGGATGAAGTTTTCGAAATCCTCGAGGGCACGCACTGCCTGGTCGTGTTGAACCATCCCTTGATCCCGTGGACCCCAAACCGCGATCCCAATGAGTCGGCGCAGGCGTTGCTGAAGCGTTACGGTCATGCCATCGACGCGCTCGAATTCAACGGCATGCGAGGCCGCGAAGAGAATGACCGAGTCCTCGAACTGGCCCGCTATTTCAAGAAGCCCATCGTTGGAGGCGGAGACAGTCACCTCCTGCTCGCTAGCTCAACCCTCAGCGGTTCGAGTGCCGACAACTACCCAGGCTTTGTCGAGGAAGTAAAGAGTGGGCACGCCATACCCGTTGTGAAGAGCGATTACTTTGCGCCAGTGGGGTGGAAACTCTTTTTACGGGTGTTCTATTTCATGGCGCACTACCGTCAAATCTGCCATTTTCAGGGCGAGCCCGTCGCCGAAATGCTCAAGGATAGGCCCGTCCTGCTCGATCCCGTGGGACGAATGACGCAAGCTTTCCTCAGCCTCACATCTGCGCTGGGGCTAGCCCGTTAAGCCGCGCACGGAATATACTGTCAGGTTAGCCGTGATGGTTCGCGGGGATCGAGGGATGTGGAAAGTACAAAAGAGCAGCTTAAATCCGTAATCGTGAAGAGCCTGCGGCTCACTGACCAGAACGTTACCGAGTTGGGCGACGACCAACCGCTCATGGGCGGCGACCTTGAGATTGACTCGATTGATATCATGCAACTCATCCTTGAGATCGAGAGGCACTTCGGCATCAAACTGATCAGCGGCAAATTCGATCCCGAGGTCTGGAAAAACGTGGACTCGCTGGCGGCCGCGGTCGAAGAAAAGATGAGGATGAAGGCTCCGAAGCCCGTCTGATGCCGGATGCCTCGGATCTCAAATGACCCGCTGGTACCAACACCGCTACCACACACCCCTCTCGTACAGAATCATAGTCGCGATCATTCCCCGCTTGCCGAAGTTGGTGCACCCGCCAATCGCCGTGATCACCGCGTTGATCTTCTTCACCCTCCTTGGAAACGAACGCCGGGCGCTGGCCAGCAATCTGAGGAGGATCAGGGGAGGCGGCGGTTTGGCCCTGTGGTGGAGAGCCTACTGGGTGTTCTATTCATTTTGCGATTTCATGGTTTCGTATTGCTATGTTCCTCAAGCCAGCCATGCTGAATTGCTGAGGATGTTGGCTTCTCCTCATGACGACGGCCGCGAGATCATTGACCGTTGTCTGAGTGAAGGAAATGGGCTGATCGTGTGGACCGCCCATCTGGGGAACTGGGAGTTTGCTTCGCGGCTGTTGGAACTTCACGGCCGGGCTGTCAATGTAGCCCGAGTCGTAGAACCGGGGAATCCGGCCGAGACCATGTTGCGTGACTTGATGACCAATGACTTACTGCGCGTTGTGCAACTGAATGAGGATGCCACGGCGCCGCTGAAACTTCTTCACGCTTTGCGCGCCAATGAAATCGTTGCCATCCAGGGTGATCGCGTGTATCAGCCGTTCTACTCGGATATACCGTTCTTCGGATCGCAAGCGCCGTTACCGCTCGGCCCTTTTCTGCTCTCGTATGTTTCTGGTGCGCCGATTGTGCCGGGTTTCGTTGTCCGCCAAAGTTGGCTGCGATATCGCGTGATTACTGGTGAACCGATTCGTCTCTCTCACACTGGCAATCGTGAAAAGGATCTGCGGGCCGGACTGGAGGAAGCGGCGCGCTTCTTAGAGGACACGGTGAGGACCTACCCAGACCAGTGGCTCAATTTTTACGAGTTCTGGCCCAGGCATGACATGATCCAACCGGTTCCTGCTACGCAAGATCCTGCGACGGATGTAGTTGCCCATGGATAGGAGTCCCGGTCTGGTCGCGATTACCGGAATCGGGGTGGTAAGTCCCTTCGGCCGTGGGCTGGATGCTTTGTCGTCCGGTCTGCTGGAATGTCGCAGTTGCTTGAAGCCGCTTAGCATCTTCGAGGCAGGGTTGGATTCGCCACCCACGGTCGCTGAAATAAAGGAACTGCCGGATGTGGGTGACCGACCGAACTTCCGGCTTTCCCGCACCGATCACCTCGCCGTGCTTGCGGCTCTGGATGCCGCGAAAGGCGCTGGCGATTGCGACGACTTCCTTGAAAGTGGCGCGATCGTCGCCACCACAGTTGGTGGTCTTTCGGACATTGACCCGTCAATCGTTTCTAATCCTGCGGAGTACTATCGCGCCGGGCAGTTTGCTCACGCCACTTCCTACTCGTCCTCCCACGCTGCGGACGCCGTGGGAGCGTGGCTCGGCCTTCGCGGGCCGTGTTGGGGAGTGAGCGTGGCCTGCGCCTCGGGCGCGATGGCGATAGCGCTAGCCGCTGGCATGGTGATCGCGGGTGACGTGCCGATCATGCTGGCTGGCGGAAGCGACGCCCTCGCTGCTTACACCCTCAGCGGTTTCAATTCGCTACAGGCGCTGGATCCGGATCCCTGCCGCCCCTTTGACAAGTACCGCAAGGGTTTGAATCTCGGCGAAGGCGCGGCGGTTTTTGTGCTCGAAACCGTAGCCCACGCGAGAGCGCGCAAAGCCCCGATCCTGGCCATTCTGCGAGGCTGGGCTATGACCAATGATGCCTTCCACCAGACAGCGCCGGATGAGCAGGGCCGAGGCTTGGCCAACAGTATTGGATCGGCCATCGCTATGGCTGGAGTGGAGCCTGACGCGGTTGGCTACGTGAATGCCCACGGCACCGGAACACTTTTGAACGATGTCGCGGAAGTGAAAGCCTACGAGATGGCTTTCCACGGTCGCAGATATCCCATACCCGTATCCTCAACCAAGTCATATTTCGGACACTGCCTGGGAGCCGCCGGTACGCTCGAGGCTGCGGTCACGGTCGTGAGTATGCGCAACGCAACGCTTTTTCCCACACTGCGGCTGACTGATCCGATCGAGAGTCCTGTTGTCGATTGGCTGAGGGGAGAGCCTCGACGTCAACCCACGCCCGTGGGCATGACCGTGTCTGCTGGTTTCGGGGGAAGCAATACGAGCCTGGTCTTCGAACTTGCGGACGATTCGAACAACGTATGAACCCGAAACAGACCGTCATCACCGGCATTGGCACGGTCAGCCCGTTCGGGCCGCTTCGCGGACTGATAAGCCGGAGCCCGGGGCAGATGCGCACCGTGACCGCGTGGCCGACTGATGGCGTGCGTCGCGCCTTCCTGGTGGAGCCTTTTCGGCCGGCCGATCTCGTCCCCGGTCTGAAGACGCGGCGGCTTGACCGTCTCTCGGTTTGGTGCCTGGTCGCAGCCGCTCTTGCCATTGAAGACGCGCGGCTGGATCTGAAAGCGGAGGACCGGTCGAGGCTCGCCGTGGTCTTTGGCACCGGATTCGGATGCATCGAACTAACAGAAGATTTTTTTCGAAGCATCGCAGCACATGGCTATGCCAAATCCGATCCGGTCACGTTCCCGGAGAGCCTTACCAATGCGCCCGCGGGCCATGTCGCCCGCGTCTTCGGTCTTCGAGGGCCTAACATCACTCTGAGCCATAAGGGCGTCTCCGGAGAAGGAGCGCTCATTCAGGCAGACTCTTTGCTCCGCAGTGGACAGGCGGACGTGGCAATCGTTCTGGCCGGCGACACGCTCACGCGGACTATGTATGAGTGGTTTGAAGCTGCCGGTGCGCTCTCCAGCGACTGTTTCGATCACCCACGCGCGGCGGAGCGTGGGGGCTTTGTGCCCGGAGAAAGCGCGACGGCTGTGGTGATGGAGTCGGGCCTCAGGGCTCGCGGCCGCGGCGCGGCGGTGTATGCTGGCTTCCGCTCGGGTTTTATGTCGGCAGATCCGAAGGCGGCTGTTTCCGTAGCGCGCAAGGCTCTTGGACTTTCCTCGCCATCCGAGGTGAGGATGGTGATTTCCAGCGCCAACGGATCACGCGGGTTCGACGCCACGGAGGAAGCTACCATCGCGGAAGTCTTCGGCGGCGAGGTCCCGGTGATCGAGCCAAAGATGTTTTTAGGACATTCCGATAGCGACGGGATTCTTCGCCTGATCACTGCGCTATCCTGGGCGGAGAAAAACGCGCGCCCTTTGGCAATCTTGTTGGGGAGTTCCACCGCCCAAGGGTGTGCCGCGCTCTCGTTCGATTTGCCGTGACGGCGATTTGGCTTAAAAACTATTTGCGCTGAAGACCATGAATGCGAGAATCGCATCCCGGGTGATCCCGATACGCCAGCTTCCACGGATGGTCTCGCCGCGCTTTGAATTTAGCTCGGGGGTTACCCTTGACCGGGCCGGACGATAGTCTGCTTCACCACTGGCTATGGCGCTCCGCAGAAAAGCTGGGAACGTCCGCGGCAATCGTTGAAGATGGGAAGGTCACAACCTTCCGCGAACTGTTCGAGAGTGCAGCGTCACTGTCTCATGCTCTGACTGCACGGGGGCTTTCCAAAGGGGACCGAGTCGCGCTGTTATTGCCGAAAACAACCGAAGCCATCACGTCTTTGTTCGCGGCGCTCATGGCGGGGGCGATTTACGTACCTATCCAGCCCAACTGGCCGGCGGAGAGAGTTCGAGCCACGATGGAGGACTGTGCTCCCCGGTTTGCCATTCAGTTGGCGGGAGACCCGTCGTCCAAAGAGCACGAGTGTTCGGACGCCATCGTCGTCGTGGACTCCGCGAATGGCGACCAAATACCCTGGCGGGTCCTTGTGGAGTCAGGCGGCTCGTGCCCGCAGCCGAGCATCACGCCAGACGATCCGGCATTCATTCTGTTCACATCTGGATCCACGGGAAGACCGAAGGGAGTCGTCCTATCGCACCGTGCCGTGGGGGCCTTCGTAAAATGGTCCGCGGAAGAATTCCAACTTCGCAGGGAAGACAGGATCGCTTGTCCTTCGCCGCTGAGTTTCGACCTTTCGACGTTTGACATTTTCAACATGGCATTGGTCGGGGCTACCTGTGTCCTGGTACCCGGTGACATTGTGTGGATGCCCCGGTTTCTGACACAGTTCGTCCGCGAACAGCGCATCACAGTCTGGTATTCCGTTCCCTCGATTCTCGCCGGCATGCTGAACGAGGGAGGGTTTTCGCTGGGCAGCTACCCGGATCTGCGGGTGGTTTTGTTTGCAGGTGAGATTTTCGCGGGCCGCAATGTCGCAAAGTTGCAAGCGGCCGCTCCACATGTACAGTGTTGCAACCTTTATGGACCCACCGAGACCAATGTGATTACCTGGTACCGCGTGCCGTCCGATTTTGATCCCTCGATGCCAATTCCCATCGGCAGGGCCTGCCCCTATGCGGAAGTGAAGATCGATCCAGGCTCGACCGAGGCCTCGCCCGAGCAAGCCGCGCTCAACCAGATCTCGAGTGGGGCCTTGCTCGCCTCGGGTGAATCCCTCATGAGTGGATACTGGAACAAGCCCCTCGAAACCGAGGAGGCGTTCGTCTCCATTTCCGGCAGACGGTTTTACCGTACTGGCGATCGGGTATCGCTCAATGACAACAACGACTACGTTTTTCTTGATAGGCTCGACCGGCAAGTCAAGCGCCGCGGATTCCGGATCGAGCTGGGGGAAATCGAGGCGGCTCTGCTTCGGCAGGGTGAAGTACTCGAGGTAGCGGCTGTCGCCTGCCAGAATCCAGATACGCAGACCATGATTGCGGCGTTTGTCCGCCTACGGCCCAAGAGCACATTGTCACTGATCGAAATGAAAACGCAGTGTGCGCTATTCTTGCCGTTGTATTCAATGCCCGACCGAATTTTCTTCGTCGAAACGATGCCGAAGGGAAGTCGCGGTAAAATCGACTATGCGACTCTGAAGAACTTGTGTGCAGAGGCGCCCGGAGCGGAGGAAAGCTGACAATGGACATTCCGGCGGTCGTCCGCCAGTACGTGGTTGAGACCCACCTGGGCGGAACGAGCATGAAATTGGACGACACGACTCCGCTGATCAGTAGCGGCATCATCGATTCCATCGGTGTGCTCGACCTGGTCAATTTCATCGAGAGCCGGTTCAAGATTGAATTCCTGCCCAGGGAGATCGCGCCGCGCGACCTCGAGACCGTCGCACAGATTCAGCAGTCGATCCAAAAGAAACTCGACAGCAAGACTCGATCTGCTTCGAGCATATGAGGGCCGCGTGTGTTTCGTCACTCGGCGTCTACGTGAATCGAATTGAAGGGGATGGGAGGTTACGATGAAACGGTTTCTACTGATTGCAGGATTGCTTTTTTGCATAGGATTACAGTCGCCATTGGAGGCCCACAAGGCAAAACGCTATCCCAACAAGGAGACGACTGCGGATATGTCGGCCTCGAAAAGCGTCTTCCTCGGGTGGGTAGACCTGTCGCCCGAGAAGTGGGCTGCCTACGGTTATGGCAGCCAGGAGGACTGGACTAATGTCATCAACCGTCTGAACCTGGCATTTCAAGAGGTCTGCAAAACGGAGCGATTGCCCGGTAAGACCGTGGTTGCGGCCAAGGACAGCAAGGACGAGAATGCCGCTGGCCAGGATTTGTACATCAAGTTCTCCGATGTGAAAGTGGATCCTAAAACCTATTTCGTATCTCTTTCGATTCACTTTATCGATCCCAAAACAAATGCTGAAATTGCATCCATTCCGTTCAGACCTTACTCCGGAAGGATTGCCAGTACCTTCGAGAGATACATTCGAACTGCCCTTGAGGTTGTAGGTGAAAAGGTCCAGGTGGAAGTTACAGGCACCCCGGCCAAGAAGTGAGGACCAGATCCGCCGACGGGGAACCGTTGCTCGCTGGCTGGTGAAAGGCGCACCTGGGTGGCCATCGGCCCTCGCAGTTCAGGCCAGGTTCGCCACCGCGCTACATAGTCTCCTGACATTTTCTTCGACCACAACGAAACGCTGGTATTCGAGGCCTTCGGCGGCTCCCATTGAGATTCGCGGGTTGCGGTACGCGATGGGGCTGGGAAGGGAACTGCGCAATCCCGCGTGAATTTCCCTGACGCCGGTCTGCTCGACGAGGGCACGCGCGTTCTCCGGTTTGATTCCGCTCCCGGGCATGACTGCAATCCTGCCGCCGGACTTCTTTACAAGTTGCGCGATAACTCTGCCGCCTTGCGGGGCCGTCTGCTCCCCTCCAGAGGTGAGGAGGCGATCGACGCCGGCGGCGCAAATGTCTTCCAGGGATTGAGAAAGATCGGGCGTCATGTCGAAGGCGCGGTGGAATGTGACTCCGAGAGGACGCGCAAGCGCGACCAGTTCGCGCGTGCGTAAGACGTCGACGTTGGCATTGACATCAAGCAGGCCGAGGACCACTCCATCGGCACCGAGCCGCTTGGCCATGGCAATATCGGCGCGCATAATGCCGAACTCGTCGGCGTCGTAACAGAAATCGCCGCCGCGCGGGCGAATCATGACGTAGATATCGATGGAGACTGCGGCACGCGTGAGCTCGATGAGGCCGGCGGCGGGCGTGATACCGCCTTCGATGAGGCTGCTGCAGAGTTCGAGGCGGGCGGCTCCCCCGCGCTCGGCGGCGCGAGCGGAGGCTACGGAATCGACGACGACTTCGACCGAAATCTGTGGCGTTGGGGTCATGAAAATTCAGCTTGCGTTCGGCGAGCGGATATCCATATATACAGTGCGGGCGAAAAGGACCAACGACAAAAGACTCGAAGGCTCAGGGAACGAGATCCTTCTGCATAAAGAGTCCTGGTAACTTCGGATTTTATTCTTTCAGCTGACCGCTTTGCTGTGGAACTGGCGCAAGCCGACGGTCAGCAGTAGCGCGTCAAACAAGGTGAGCATAATCAGAACGGCAATCAACGGAAGATGAGGAGATTGCGGAACGAGAGTTCCGCGCAGTCCCTCGCTGGCGTATACCAGAGGATTCACCAGCACCGCTTTCTGCAGGATGGGGAAGGTTTGCAGGGCGCTCCATGGGTAGTATGTACAACCGAAAAAAATCATCGGAGTCAGCACCATACTGAACATCAGGCCGATGTGGGTTTGACTGATGCTGCATCCGAGAGTGAGGCCTCCGCAGGCGGAGAAGAGCGCGACCAGCACCGTGACGCAGACAAAAATTAAAGGCGAATTCAGATTGAATGTAATGGGGCGCAGGATCAGCCACGCACAAGGGATCACCATTAGTCCTGCGAGCAGAGCCTGGATCGCGCCGGCCAGGACTTTTTCGATCGCTACCCAGGAAATTTCCATGGGGGCGAGCAGACGGTCTTCGATTTCGCGCGTGAACTGAAATTCGCCGATCAGCGGCATAGCCACGCCCCACACCCCGGTGAACACCATGCTGATCGCCATGATGCCGGGAAGCAGCAGGCTTTTGTAGTCTTCCCGCATGAATCCGCTGCGGACCATGACGCGGCCGAAAATGAATACGAACATCAGCGGCTGCAGGAACGTTTGCAGCAGCAAGGGAATAATGTTGCGGCGCGCCACGTGGGCGTCGCGCGACAGCATGGCGAAGAAAGCTTTCCAGTTCATTCCCGCAGACTCCTTCCGGTGTGGTGCAGAAACAGGTTTTCCAGGCTGGGTTCGGAGATGTGGACGTCGTGCAACTCCACACCGGCGGCCGCAGCGAGGCTGGCAATGGCAGGAATGAGCGGTCCGCCGCGGTCGGCGTAGAGATCGGCGCTGCTCTGGGCACCCTCTGGAACAGCTTGGTTTGGACTGTGCTGCAGTGTTCCGCCTTCATCGTTCGCACGCACTTCCCGGACACCGTGGAGAGACTGAAGCTGTTGAAGAAGATCGGGCGAGTGTCGACCGAAGCGCAGGCGCAGCAAGAATCCGCCCGGCACCGAACTCTTCAATTCTGTGGGCGTGCCGAGGGCGATGTTGCGTCCGTGATCAATGATGGCAAGGCGGTGAGAAAGCGCGTCGGCCTCTTCCATGTTGTGCGTGGTCAGAAGGATTGTTTTGCCGGTCTGGTTGTACTCGCGAATAATCTCCCACAAAAGCAGTTTCGTTTGAGGATCGAGGCCGGCGCTGGGCTCGTCGAGAAAGAGAACCTGGGGATCGTGCATCATGGCGCGCGCAATGGAGAGACGCTGCATCATGCCGCCGGAGAATCCACGGACCATCTGGTCGCCGCGCTCGGTGAGCTTGAATCGGTCGAGCAGTTTTTCGGCGCGTTTGTTGCGTTCGAGCGAGTCGAGGCCGAAGTAGGCGCCGTGGAAAAGGAGAATCTCTCGGGCAGTCAGAGAAAAATCGAGGTTGGGGCGCTGCGCAACGACGCCAATGAGGCGCTTGACCGCGACTTGTTCTTTCCAGACGTCGTGATCGCCGATCCAGGCCTGGCCGCCGGTTGGTTTGACGCGCGTTGTGAGAATTCCAACGGTTGTGGACTTGCCTGCCCCGTTGGGTCCGAGCAGACCAAAAACTTCGCCGGGGTGGATGTCGAGCGAGAGGCCGTTGAGAGCGACGATTTCCGGTTTGGGCTGCTTCTTCTGCTTCGGGCGCCCTGCGGCAGGGCCGAAGCCCACGCCTCCGGCCGCGAATGGGGGCGCGGAGTTGTAGACTTTGCGCAGATCGTGGGTGCGGATTCCGATCATGGTCGCCTCGACTGAAGTTTAAGAACCGCCCGCCGGCTAAGGCTCTAGCTGGATTTGGCTGTGCAACCGGAGTCTTGCGATATTTCCAGAGGGCGCGGCGAATGTCAATTCGCTATGCCCAGTTGCTTTTGGATTTGCTCCAGAGGGACGCCCTTGGTCTCGGGGACCATTGTCTTCACCCAGATAAGTTGCAGAATCATCATGCAGGTGAAGAATGAAAAGACGTAGCCAGTCGGGAAGGCGGCGAACACCTTAGGGGCAACCGTTGTGAGCAAAGCTGCCAAGATCCAGTGCGTGGAACTGCCGAGAGTCTGTCCTTCGGCGCGGTGGCGGTTGGGGAATATCTCCGAGATGAAGACCCAGATGACCGCACCCTGGCCGATTGCGTGGGCTGCTATAAATGCAAAGATGCAAGCCGGAACGACGGTATAGTGCTGTGTAAAAAAAGCCCACGCCGCAAGACCGAGAGAAGCGATATAGCCGAACGAACCGATGTAAAGCAACGTGCGTCGCCCAAGGCGGTCAATCATCCAGAGACCGACGAAGGTGAAGACGAAGTTGGTAATGCCGATCCCGACGGAAAGAAGCAGGGCCGCGCTAGCAGCGAGTTGGGCTAGTTCGAAGATGCGCGGGGCGAAATACAAGAATCACATTGATGCCCGATAGCTGATTAAAAAAAGCGATCAAGATGGCCAGCAGGATCGGCTTTTGCAGACGACTCGTCCAGAAATGTCCGGAGGATGCCTGCTCGGTGGAGGCGGCGGCAATCGCGTCGGCCTCGGCTGCGATTTCGGCCGGCGAGAGTAGCGGCTCGGCTCGTTGCAGGACTTGCAGAGCGGCTTCCCGATCGCCCTTGCGGCTGAGCAGCCAGCGCGGGCTTTCCGGAAGCGCCAGGCAGAAGATGGCGTATAGCAGGGAGGGAAAAGCGGCGACGCCGAGCATCCAGCGCCAGGCATTTTCACCCACGCCTGCGAGGAGAGCGTTGGAGACGAACGCGATCAGGATGCCGAAAACAATGTTGAATTGGAACATGCCCGCGAGACGTCCGCGTTGTTTGGGCGGTGCGATCTCGGAGATGTACATGGGGGCAACCACAGTCGAGATGCCGATGCCCAGGCCCCCGATGACGCGCGCGATGATGAAAACCGTCACGTTGGGCGCAAGGCCAGAGCCTACCGCCCCGACGAAGTACAGAATGCCGATCCAAAGCAGAGTGGCCCTGCGGCCGAACCGGTCAGCAGGCCATCCGCCGATCAGCGAACCGACGACGGTGCCATAGAGTGCCGAGGCCATGGCGATGCCGTGCATGCCGGGGCTCAGTCCCCACAGCGCCTGGATGGTTTTCTCGGCGCCGGAGATGACGACAGTGTCGAAGCCGAAGAGAAATCCGGCGAGCGCCGACGTGAGCGACCAGAAGAAGATGCGACCGTTCATAGTAGTTTAAAGAGGCGCAGCTTACCACAGAACCGGGTCGACGGACTCAGACCTCAGACCTCAGACCTCAGACGTCAGACTTTGGGCTTCATTCGTCCCGTTTGGAGATGAGTGAAATCTTCCTCGCGGCCCCAGCTTTTTAGGCCGAGGTCCGACGTCCGAGGTCCGGCGTCCGGCGTCAGACGCCGATTAGCCTTTCACCAGCGGATATCCCTTTTCGCGCCAGTCGCGGATGCCGCCGTCCATGGAAATCACGTTAGTGTAGCCCATCTTCTGGAGATTGTCGGCGGCCAGGGCGGAGCGGAAACCTCCGCCACAGTAAAGAACGATTTCTGTGTTGAGTTCGGGGACACGGGCCTCGATATCGCGCTCGATGACGCCTTTGCCCAGGTGAATCGCGCCGGGCAGGTGGTCTTTGGCGAATTCGCTTTCCTCGCGAACATCGACGAGCAGGAACTTATCGCCACGGTCCATCCTGGTTTTCACTTCGGGGACGTTGGTTTCGCGCACGCGTGTTTTGGCGTCGTCGACAATTTTCAGGAAGCGAGGAGGATGCTGGTGGGCCATTGGGAACTCCTTTGCGCAGCGCGCGCTTCAACATGTTACCAAGATGCGATGGGATTCTGCATGCGACGGGCGCACACTTCAATTAGCATGAAGCGGTGTGGGAGACAGCGAGAGCTCGCAAGATCGGCATGGCACGGGCGCTTTCGAAGTTGGGACACTGCTCCCGTTCGCAGGCCGTGGAGTTGATTCGCGCCGGACGGGTGCGGCTGAACGGAAGCCTGCGGCGAGATCCCGAGACTCCGGTTGGATTCGAACTGGATCGCATCGAAGTGGATGGGCAGCCGATCGAGGCGCGGCAGAAGATCTATCTGATGATGAACAAGCCTCGAGGGCTGGTCACAACAGCGTCGGACGAGAAAGGACGCGAGACTGTCTACAGTTTGCTGCGAGACGCCTCGCTGCCTTGGGTCTCTCCGGTTGGCCGGCTGGACAAGGCGAGCGAAGGACTGCTGCTCCTGACCAATGATTCGGAGTGGGGTGCGCGAATTGCTGCGCCGGAGACGCACCTGGAGAAGACGTATCACGTGCAGATCGGCTCGGTGGCGGATGAGAAGGTCGCCCGGTTGATGGTTAGCGGAATCAAGAGCAGACGGCGGAGAGATGCTATGCGCCGTGCGCGTCCGGGTGCTGCGTTCCGGTGAAAAGAATTGCTGGCTTGAGATTGTTCTCGATGAGGGCAAAAACCGGCAGATTCGACGAATGCTCGACGGGCTGGGAGTCGAGGTGCTGCGATTGGTCCGCGTCGCGATCGGGCCCCTGGAACTGGGGAAACTGGCGAAAGGTGCGTTCATCGCGCGCTGACCGGAGAGGAGAAAGTCGCTCTGGACCGGGCGATGCGAGCTAGACGGGATCTAAAGTCCGGACGTGAAGCCGCGGCGAGATGCGACCGCGAGTCGTGTGCAACAGATCTGCGACCATCGGCGCCTAGTTCAGCCGGCTAGTCGAGGACTGATCCGGTCATGGATGATCTGACTTTCCTCTCCGCGGTTGAGATGGCGCGGCAAATCCGGGAGAAAAAAATTTCTCCAGTGGAACTCGCGGATGCTCATCTGGCGAAAATTGAGAGGCTCAATCCGAAGTTGAATGCTTTCGTGCATGTGGACGCCGAGCGAGTGCGGCGCGAGGCTCGCGATGCGGAAACTGCGGTGATGAGCGGTAAGGTCGCTCGGATCTCTGCATGGTGTTCCCATCAGCGTCAAGAGTTCGCTCGAAGTGGCGGGTTTACGATGTGAGTCGGGGACGCGTCTGCGCGCGGGATTCATCGCCAAGCAGGATGCACCGCTGGTCGCGCGTCTGCGCAACGCGGGCGCGATCGTGCTGGGCGTGACCAACACGCCTGAAATGCTGATGGCGTGGGAGACGGACAATCTGCTTTACGGCCGCACTAACAGCCCGTGGGATCTGGAGCGCACGCCCGGCGGTTCGAGCGGCGGCGAAGCGGCGGCCATCGCGGCTGGAATGTCGGCGGGCGGCGTGGGCAGCGATGGCGGCGGATCGATTCGAGTGCCCGCGCACTTCAGCGGCATTTGCGGACTCAAGCCCACGCCGGGACGCATTCCTTCGACCGGCCACTTTCCCGCGTCCGGCGGGCCATTTGCGCTGATCGGTGTGGTTGGTCCTATGGCGCGAACCGTCGCTGATCTTAAGGCTCTGTTCGAAGTGATGCAAGGCCCGGATGACGGCGACACGTGCGCCGCTCCGGTTCCCGTTGCGCTGGCCGAGCGATGACGTAGCGAGGAAGTTGCGCGTCGGCTATTTCGAAGACGATGGCCGCACGCCGGTGACACCGCGAGACCCGCGCCGCCGTTAGGACCGCCGCGGAAGCCCTGCGGGGCGCCGGATTTCAAGTTGAACCGTTTCGTCCGGAAGGCCTCGAAGAGGCGCGAGTCCTGTGGAAGAAGTTTTTCGTCGTCCGCCGGAGGAATGCTGATTCGCCCGATGTTTCAAGGGGCGCGAAGACGATCTCAGCCCGATTCTGCAGCAATTTCTCGAGTGGTCGGCGGCGGAGCCGGCGCTCACCGGCGAATCGCTTCTCGACGCATGGATTCGCCGCGACGTCGCTGCGCGCCGATTTTCTGGCGCAGATGCGGAAGTATCCGATTCTGTTGTGCCCGGCAGCGGCGATTCCAGCCTTCCGCCATGGAGAACGCAGTTGGGCGATCGAAGGCAAGACAGTGAACTATCTCGACGCCTGGAGCTATACGGAGTGGTTTAATCTGCTGGGCAATCCGGCCGCCGTGGTTCCAGTGAGCCACTCGGCGGAAGGCTTGCCCATCGGTGTGCAGATCGTCGGTCGGCCGTGGGAAGAGGAACAAGTGCTGGCGGTGGCAGCCGCGTTGGAGCGGTCATGCGGAGCTTGGAGAATCCCACCAATTTGCTAGGACCACGCTGTTGCTTTCGCTAGTATTTTTATATTATTCCGCCGTTCAACGCGCCTTGTATAACGTTGTTTGCGCAGGATTTCAGCCACTGTGGGGCTGATTCCCGTTCGGCAAAAGCGAGCGCCGTCTACACATGCAGGAAGCTCCAACATTCGGGGGACTTGTCGCGCGGGCTCTCGCCTGGCTCGTGGCGTTCCTCGTCATTTCGGCCGCATACCTTTACGCGTTTCCCCAACCCAATATCGTTTATGCGGGCGTGGTGCTGCTGCATGCATTCGGCGGAGTGCTGGCTGCGATCCTGATGATGATGTTGTTTTTCCGCCTGCTGCGGACCGGAAGTTTTTCTTCCCGCGCGGGCTGGGTGCTGATCGCGGTCGGAGCGGTGCTGGGGCTGATCCTGATTAAGACGGGAACTCCGCGAACGGAGTGGAACAAGCTTTATCTGCACATCGTGATTTCGTTGGCAGGTGTCGGCTTGCTGATCGCCGGGCGGATGGGCAGTCGTGAGTGGTACGAGGAGAAACCGGCACGCGGTGGAATCGGCGCGGCTGTGTTGCGAGTTGTGATCTGCCTGGCGGTGCTTGGCGGCATCGGCTATGGAGCGCGCTACATTCGCGAGAGTTGGCAGACGCGCAGGCCGCATCCAGAATCCGGCGATGCCTCCCGACAATATGAACGGCGAAGGCGACGGGCCGGAGGGCTCGTTCTTCCCTAGTTCGGCGCAGGTTTACGGGAAGCAGAAAATTCCCAGCAAGTTTTTCATGGAGTCCGACTCCTGCAAGCGCTGCCACGAAGATATTTACAACCAGTGGTTCAGCTCGGCGCACCATTTTTCGTCGTTCAACAACCAGTGGTATCGCAAGTCCATCGAGTACATGCAGGACACGATCGGCACCAAGCCCTCGAAATGGTGCGGCGGGTGCCACGATCCGGCGGTGCTATACGCGGGAATGATGGATACGCCGATCAAGCAGATCGTGCACCGTCCGGAGGCGCAGGCCGGGCTGGGCTGCATGATGTGCCACTCCATCGCCGACGTGAAGAGCACGATGGGGCAGGCGGATTTTTATCTGGAATATCCCAAGCTGCATGAACTGGCGGCGACGCAGAATCCGGTAGCGCGGGCGCTGCACGATTTCGTGATCCGAGCTGAATCCGGAGCCGCACCGGCGCGTATTTCTGAAGCCGTTCATGCGCGAGCAGACGGCGGAGTTCTGCTCGTCGTGCCACAAGGTGCATCTTGACGTTCCAGTGAATAGCTATCGCTGGTTCCGCGGATTCAATGAGTACGACAACTGGCAGGCGAGCGGAGTTTCCGGGCAGGGAGCGCGGTCGTTTTACTATCCGCCGAAAGCCGCAACAGTGCGCCGACTGCCACATGCCCTTGGAGTCCTCGAAAGATTCAGGCAATATCAACGGCTTTGTGCACTCGCACCGGTTTCCGGCGGCGAACACCGCGGTACCGACGGCAAACGAAGACGCAGCGCAGCTCAAGCTGACGGAAGACTTCCTGAAGAGCGGCGCGTTGACGGTAGATATTTTTGCGCTGTCGCCAGCGCAGACTGCCGCTCAAGCCCGGCGCAACGGCTCAGTCGGAACTCTCGACGACCTTCGCCGTGGGAGAAGAAGCCGAGAGCAAAGTGAGCGCCGAAACCGGGGGAGAGGCGGCTCCGGTGACGGCGCCTTTGAACCTGGTGCAGCCGGCGCTCCGCCGCGGCGATACGGTGCGTGTGGATGTGGTGGTGCGCACGAAGAAGGTCGGCCACTTTTTCCCGGCGGCACGGTCGATGCTTACGACACATGGCTTGAACTCAAAGGCTACGGACGATAAGGGGCAGACGATTTTCTGGAGCGGCAAGGTCGAGGACAACGGCCACGGTCCGGTGGAGAAAGGCGCGCACTTCTACCGTTCGCTGCAGATCGATGCCCACGGCAATCCCATCAACAAGCGCAATGCATGGGCGACGCGGGCGGTGGTCTATGTGCGGCTGATTCCTCCCGGCGCGGCCGACACCGTGCACTACCGCATGCTGATTCCGCAAAACGCGGGCAACAAGATCACGCTGCATGCGCGGCTGTGCTACCGGAAATTCGCGTGGTATGGGACGCAGGAAGCTTTTGCGGGCCTGCCCGATCCGACGCAAGCCGAATTCGGTTGCACCGGACTATGACGACCGGCCGACGATATTCACTGCATCGCTGAGCGGGGTTTCGGCGAAAGAAGAGAAAATTCCTGACTTGCCGATCGTCGCGATTGCCGAGAATGAAGTGACTCTTCCTGTGGTCGCGCACAACGCGCCCGCAGCCGCAGCCGAAAACGATCGTCCGCAAAGAAGAATGGCAGCGCTGGAACGACTACGGAATCGGGCTTGTTCCTGCAGGGAGATCTGAAAGGCGCGGCGGCAGCTTTCCAGAAAGTGACCGAGGCCGATCCGAATAATCCCGATGGCTGGGTGAACATTGGCCGATGCGCCGTGCAGGAAGGCGACATGGCGCGCGCGCGCACCGTGCTGGAGAAAGCGCTCGCCTTGTCACCCGAACCTTGCGCGCGCGAATTTTTTCTATGCCAAGGTTCTGCGCGCCGATGGCAACTATGAAGGCGCGGCAGCGCGACTCAGCGAGTGTGCTGGCGCAGTATCCGCGAGACCGCGTCGCGCTCAACGACCTGGGACGCGTTCTGTTCCTGCAACGCAAATACGAGGATGCGGTCAAGGTGCTGCAGTCGGTGCTGGCGATCGATCCGGAAGACTTGCAGGCGCACTACAACCTGATGCTGTGCTACAACGGCCTCGGGAACGAGAAATTGGCCAAGGAACATCAAGCGCGGTACCTGCGGTTTAAGGCCGATGAATCTTCGCAGGCGATCACCGGGCCGTACCGCCAGCTTCATCCCGAGGACAATAATGAGCGGCAGGCGGTGCACGAGCATGTGTCGGTGCCGCTGACCCGTGTTGGAACAGGCAGCGCTCGGTTGTCCGGTGCGGGCAGAGCCCAGCTCGCTCCCACCAGTTCCGCCGGGGCCTCCAGATAATGCGTCGAATTCAACTGCCAGCCATTCTCTTCACCCCGCGAGGCACGGAGCTCACAGTTGCTTCCCAAGGCTTACGCCTCTTCGATAGCTAAGGGCATTGTGGCTGCGCTCCGTCACCGTTGCGCGACTGGCTCCATGGCTGGTGTTCATTCTGGTGATAGCGCCTGCGCTGCGGGCCAGCAGGTTCACTTTCGCGACATCACCGCGCAGGCCGGAATTCATTTCACGCACAACAACGGCGCCTTCGGGAAGAAGTGGCTGCCGGAAACCATGGGGCCGGGTTGCGCGTTCATTGATTACGACAATGACGGATATCCCGACATTCTCCTGATCAACGGCGATGACTTTCCGGGGCATTCGCACGGCGGGCGCTACGACTCTGAAGCTCTACCACAACAACCAGAACGGAACGTTTACCGACGTGACTCGCAAAGCCGGGCTTGGCCGTGTCCCATGTTCGGGTTCGGCGTTGCCGTCGGCGATTACGACAACGACGGGTTCGACGACATCTTCGTTTCCGCGCTCGGCCAGAGCCATCTTTTTCACAACAATCGGCAATGGAACGTTTACCGATGTCACGAAGGCCGCGGGGATGTGGGGACCGAACGAGTTCTCGACCAGCGCTGCCTGGGTAGATTATGACCGCGACGGCAAGCTCGATCTGGTGGTTGCGAACTACGTGCAGTGGAGCGAGCAGGGCGATCTTTACTGCACGCTCGATGGCGCGCATAAATCGTATTGCACGCCGGAGTCCTACAAGGGTACGTCGTTGCGGCTGTGGCACAACCTGGGCGGCGGCAAATTTGAAGACGCCACGCAGAAAGCGGGACTGGGCGATCCGACTTCGAAGAGCCTGGGCATCACAGTTCTCGATTACAACGGCGATGGATGGCCCGACATCCTGATCGCCAACGACACACAGCCCAACAAGCTTTACCTGAACAAGAAAGACGGGACGTTCGATGAGCGCGGCGTGGCCGCGGGCATCGGGTTCAGCGAAGACGGTGTTGCCCGCGCCGGCATGGGAGCGGATGCCGCCGACTACGACCGCAGCGGACACGCCAGCGTGCTGATCAGCAACTTCGCCAATCAGATGGTCTCGCTGTATCACAACGAAGGCAACGGATTGTTCGTGGACGAGGCGCCGCAATCGGAAGTCGGCCGGGCGACGCTGGTCACGCTCGGATTCGGCTGTTTCTTTTTCGACTACGACAACGACGGCTGGCCCGACATTTTCGTGGCCGACGGCCATATCGAGGATCAGATCGAGCGCGTGCAGAAACGCGTAAGCTATGCCGAGCCCCCACACCTGTTCCGCAATCTGGGTGGGGGAAAGTTTACCGAGGTTACGGCGCAGATGGGCGCTGCTTTCGCCGAACCAAAAGTGGCGCGAGCTGCGGCTTATGGCGACATTGATAATGACGGGTTCCTGGATGTTTTGTTGACCACCAACGCCGGCCCCGCATACTTATTCCACAGCGAAGGCGGGACGAATCACAGCCTGCGCATCAAACTGGTGGGCACGAAATCGAACCGCGACGGGATCGGCGCGGTGGTCCGCGTGAACTGCGGGGAGCGACAAACAGTGGAAGATGCTGCGCTCCGGGTCGAGCTATTTGGCTCAGAGCGAACTTGTACTGACCTTCGGCATGGGTGCGCACACGAAAGCGGAGAGCGTTGAAATTCAGTGGCCTAGCGGGCAAGTGGATAAGCTCACAAACATCGATGCCGGACAGACGGTTACGGTGCAGGAAGGAAAGGGCGTGGTTGCCAACCGTGCGTACAGAGCGCCGCACGTCTACGCGAAGTGAGAGTTCTTTGAAGCTGATCTGACGTTCCCCTGTGTTCCTCGGCGCCCTCTGTGGTTAAATCGTAAGCAGATGAATCTGAAAATTCCTGTCGCGTTTGTCGCAGCCATTCTGGCTGCTCTTGGCCTGCTTGCTCCGGTGTCTCAGCCGAGCCCAATCGAGGCGGCGCGCCTCAATAACCTCGGATCGGCGTACATGAATCAGCAGCTTTTTGAGAAGGGCTTGAACCTTTTTCGTCAGGCTGCGGAAGCCGATCCGAAGCTGGCGATTGCGCGGTTGAATGAAGGCATTGCGTACCTCAACCTGCAGAAGGTGGACGAAGCCAAGGGTGCGCTGGAAGAGGCGCTCAAGATCGATCCAAAAAGCCCGAACGCGTGGTACAACCTGGGACTTTTGGCGAAGAACACGGGAGATGCTCAGGCGGCGATTGAAGCGTTCAAGCGCGTGACTGAAATTGATCCGAATGACGCCGACACGTGGTATTTTCTGGGCACGGCATACGTGCAAGCCAAGCAGTTTCCGCCGGCGATCGAGGCGTTCCAGCACGCGTTGCGAATCAATCCGATTCATGCCTCGGCGGAATTCGGATTGTCGCGAGCCTACCAGCAGTTTGCCGATGTGGATCATGCCCGCGAGCACCTCAAGAAATTCCAGTACATCACGCAAAACAAAATCGGCGCCCCTATGAGCCTTGCCTACGGCGAGCAGGGGCAGTATTCGCGCGCGGTGGAGTCACCGAGCGCGGTGCTGAAGGCGCCAGCGCAGATCAAGGTGCGGTTTTTGGATGTGACGAAGGAGGCGGGGATTGTATCAACCGCAGGCGCCACAAGCGGCCCGGCGAGCAATCTGGAACCGGGCGCGTGTTTTCTCGATTATGACAACGACGGCAGGCCAGATCTTTTCTTGCCCGACAATGGCGCGGCCGGCGGCATGTCGCTCTATCGGAATCTCGGCAATGGCAAGTTCGAAGATGTCACCAAGAAGGCCGGGTTTGATCCTGCGGTTCACGGTATCGCCTGCACGGACGGCGATTACGACAACGATGGATTCACGGACCTTGCGGTCAGTACCACCGGGGAGGTTCGGCTATTTCACAACGAGAAGAATGGAACCTTCAAAGAAGTTCATTCGGCAGCGAATCTTCTGTCCAATACCAACAGCCTTGGCCTGATTTTTATCGACTATGACCACGACGGAGATATTGACCTGTTGGTCTTGCGCGGTGGCGACAAAGTCGGGTGGGCTGAAATGTTCCGCAACGACGGCAATGGAACGTTCACCAATGTCACGAAGGAAGTTGGATTGGACGAGGTGAAGGCTTCCGGCGCCCTGAGCGCGCTGGGGACGGATTACAACAATGACCGCGCGGTCGATATCATCGTTCCGCACATTCATCCGGTTCTGCTGGAAAATCCACGCGAAGGCAAGTTCCCTGCAAAGGCACTCTGGCCCTCTTCCATGTCGCCTGCGGCTCGAGGCGTTGCGGTCCTCGATTTCGATCACGACGGTTGGATGGACGTTGCATTCACGCATGAAGGTTCTCCGGCTCTTACCCTCTGGCGCAACAATCACGGCAAGTCATTCGAGCAAGTGAAACTGCCCGAGACCGGCTGGGTCCGCGCCTACGGCGTGGCTGCCTTCGACTATGACAACGACGGTTGGGTTGATCTCGTCGCCGCTGGCGAGACGAAGGACGGCAAGGGCGAAGTGCGGCTCTTCCGCAACCTTGGCCCCGACGGATTCAAAGACGTCACCACCGACGTCGGCCTCGACAAGATTCATCTCGAAAGCCCGCGGGCGATCATCACCGGAGACTATGACAACGACGGCGCCACCGATCTGCTGATTACGCAGAATCATGGGTCTGCCGTGCTCCTGCGCAACGAAGGCGGCAACCAGAATCACTGGCTGCGCCTCGCTCTCAAGGGACTCAACGACAACAAGTCGGCGATCGGCACCAAGGTCGAGGTTTTCTCCGGCGGCAATCGGCAAAAGTTTGAGATCTACGGCTCGAACGGATATCTTGGTCAGAATTCGCCTTACCTCACCGTAGGCCTGGGCGACGCCAAAGAGGCCGACATCGTCCGGATGCTGTGGCCAACGGGCGTTCTGGAAGATGAGATTCAGGTCGCGGGCGACAAGCAGCAGAACTTTCTGGAGATTGATCGACGGGGCAGTTCTTGTCCGACTTTGTTTGCTTGGAATGGAGAACGCTACGAGTTTGTGGCTGACATGCTCGGCGCGGGGGTGGTTGGACACTGGATTGGGCCCGGACAGCGAGATATTCCACGGCCCGTGGAATACATCAAGATCGATCGCAAGATGATTCGGGAGAAGGGTTCAGGTGTCAGACCTCAGACCTCAGACGTCGGCCATGCCGTGTTCGCCGAGGGCCGAGGGACAAGGGCCGCCGCCGGCCTTTTAAGTTTCCGCTTTATGGAACCGCTCGAAGAGGCCGTGTACCTCGATCAGGTTCGCGTGCTGGCGGTGGATCATCCGGCTGATGTAGACGTTTACCCTAACGAGTATTTCGCGTCGAACCCGCCGTATCCGCAGTTCAAAGTGGTGGTGAGCCGAGATGCGCGTCCACCGGTTGGAGCTTGGGATGACAACGGCCGTAACTTGCTGCCGGATTTGTTGGCGCATCGTTATGCCGGCGATTTTGCGCTGACGCAGTTTCAGGGATTTGCCCGGCCACATACGCTCACGCTCGATTTGGGTGAAGCTTACCGTGGCGGTCCACTGTGGCTGCTGATGCATGGCGAGGTTGAGTATTTCTCGGCGAACAGCATGTATGCGGCGTCGCAAGCGGGAATCGAGGCGATTCCGCCGTATGTGGAAGCGCTTGGCGCAGACGGCAAGTGGAATCGTGTAGTGGATGACATGGGTTTTCCTGCCGGTGGTCCACGCACGATGACAGCCGATCTTACGGGCAAGCTGCCGCCAGGCACACGGAGGATTCGCATTACGACGAATCTGCAGATTTACTGGGACGGCATCCTGGTCGACCGGACGGTGCAGAATTTGCGCGACCAACAGCCACGCGTGACACCGGTTCCGCTGGTGCGCGCCGATCTCGAGTTCCACGGATACCCGCTGAAGATCGAGGGCAAGCCTGCGGGAAACGTGCAGTACATCTACGAAAAGACGAGCGCGACCGGCCCCTACACGCGGCCGCTTGGAACTTACACGCGTTACGGCGATGTGTTGCCGCTTCTGACGGCGACCGACGACAAACTGGCTGTGTTTGGATCGGGCGACGAAGTTCAGTTGGACTTTGATCCTTCGAAGCTGCCTGTGCTGCCAAAGGGCTGGGTTCGAGATTATTTCTTCGCGGCGGATGGCTACGAGAAAGACATGGATTTCTACGCGGCTGAAGGAAACTTCGTGGCGCCGCTGCCGTTCCTGAGCATGGGCGAGTATCCATACGCGCCGAAGAAGTCGTTCCCGCTCGACGATGCGCACGTGAATTATCTTCTCGAATACAACACGCGGCACATGTCGGGGAATGAGCAGCGGGGATATTGGTTCGATTACGGATCGAAGTGACGTCGAGCCGTGTCAGGCACGGGCCGCACCGCCGGGTTTCGCCCGGCCGGACAGCCGAGGGCGGCTGTCCCCACATTCAGCGATGACGCTTAGAGAAACGTTTTAATATTGACAATTTTGCTCCTTCCATAATCCAATAGCCGGGCCCATGGAAACTAACTCTTCTGCCCCTTCTGGCGTTCCGCGCTTACGCCGCACGCTGACCCTTTGGGATCTAATTTTCTACGGAATCGTCCTCATCCAACCGATCGCGCCGGTGCCGTTGTATGGCGTGGCGCAGAAACTTTCTGACGGCCACTTCGTGACCATCATTCTGATAGCGCTGTTCGCTATGCTGATCACAGCGGTCAGCTACGGGCGCATGGGTGCGTTGTATCCGCAGGCTGGATCGGCCTACACCTACGTTGGGAAGGGACTGAACCCGCACCTAGGATTTCTGGCCGGCTGGGCGATGATCCTCGACTACTTGTTGCAGCCACTCATCAATACGGTGTGGATTTCGACAGCGCTGCACGAGCGCTACGTGCAGCAGGTTCCTTTTGTGGTCTGGGCCCTGTTGATCGCTGGGATCATGACGGTGCTCAACCTGATCGGCGTGAAAGCCTCGGCAAATGCAAACAAGGTGCTGTTGGGGATCATGTCGGTGGTAGTGGCCGCTTTCATTGTGCTGGCTTTGAAATATCTGTATGGCGGGCAGGGGTGGGCCGGGCTGTTCTCGCTGCAACCCCTCTATGATCCGAAGACGTTCGACTCGCATAAGATTCTGACGGCGACTTCGTTCGCGGCCTTGACCTACATCGGCTTTGACGGCGTGACCACGCTCGCCGAAGACGTGGAAAATCCCAAGCAGAACGTTTTGCTTGCCGTGGTGCTGACCTGCATTTTTGCCGGGGTGTGCAGCGGGATCGAGGCATACCTTGGAGCACGCATCTGGCCTGAGTGGCGCACGTTTCCGAATCTTGAAACCGCGTTCATGGATATCTGCAGCCGAGTTGGCGGGAAGGTCTTGTTCAACGCCATGGGCGTGATTCTGATTGTCGCAGCATTTGGGAGTGGGCTCACCGGAACGCTGGGAGCAGCACGGTTGCTGTTTGGCATGGGCCGCGACAACGTGCTGCCCGAAAAGTTTCTTTGGAAAACTCAAGCCGGGTACCAGCACACCGACCAACAACATTCTTCTGATTGGCGGTATCGCGTTTCTTGGCGCGGTGCTACTCAACTACATTGGGAGTGCTTATGAGCATGCCGGTGAATTGCTCAACTTCGGCGCATTCCTCGCGTTCATGGGCGTAAACTTCGCGTGCTTCTGGCAGTTCACTGTGATTGCGAAGAAGACCGGAGCCGCGCGCAACTTGTTACGCGACGCGATTCTCCCTCTGATCGGCTTCGCGTTTTGCGGGTTGATCTGGTGGAACCTGAACAATCTGGCCAAAACCGTCGGCGGGATCTGGTTCGCCATCGGAATTCTCTACGTAGGCTACAAGACGAACTGGTTCCG
Source organism: uncultured Acidobacteriaceae bacterium (assembly GCA_963819145.1). Taxonomy (GTDB): domain Bacteria; phylum Acidobacteriota; class Terriglobia; order Terriglobales; family Acidobacteriaceae; genus Sulfotelmatobacter. The sequence continues at coordinate 48,784 of CAWFVB010000036.1, read as the reverse complement.
CTCTGCGCCGGTGATGATCGACTTCAGCGACTCGTAGAGGATTGAGTAATTTGGGAATCGCGTAGTTGAGTAATTGAAAACCCTCCAGAACGCGAAGGTTGCGCTGGAGGGTTTTCAATTACCCGATTTCACAATTACTCAAGCGCTCTTATTCGGCGTTCCAGCCGCTGACTTCGACTGCGGCTTTGGCCGTTCCCAACTCACTGGCGCGGTACGTTGCGGTTACTTCCCGTTTTTCGCCCGGCAGCAGCGAAATGTAATTGTCCTCCCAAACCACCGGGAGAATCTCCTCGCCCTTTGCGCCCTTATCCACTTTCAGGCGGACGAAGAAGGCGAGAGTCTTACTCGGGTTCTCGATCGTCACATGCGTGATCTCCTCCTCGCCTTTCTGTTCGCTGCGGTCGGTGACTTTCAGTTTGACTTTTGGCATCTGGGAAAGCGAGGTGAAGTCGGCATAGGACGCGGTTGGAGTCATCCACCAAGTGGTCTTGGCCCAGTCGAGGTCTTCCGGTTTCGTCGAGAGCCAGTAGAAATTAGAGCCCACGAGTCTGCCCGCCGAATCCTCCAGGCGCAGCACGAGGAAATACGTGGGGCTCAGTCCGGCAACCTCGGGCAGCGCGAAAATCTTTTGCCGTGCTGTCGGCCGCCGGCATCAACCGCGTTCGTCTGGGTAAATTTCTCAGTCGCATCGAGGTTGTAGATTTTGGTGGTGAGCTTCAGGCCCTTGACGTCGGTGTACTGGCTGCTGACGACCCAGACGGAATGATCGTCGTAGCCGTAGATCGGATGCAGGTTCTCCATGGCGATCTTGGCGCCGAAGTATCCGCCACCGGGACGCATGTAGTAGTCGTAGAGGTGCCAGATCATGGAGGGCCAGGCGTTGTTGAGCATCCATTGAATGACGCCGGTGGCCTGATATTTGTTGCGGCTATAGGCCTCGTACATGGCGCGCACGCCTTCGTAGGTTTGCATCTGCGATTTGATTGCGAAGTCTTCGACATTGCTGGACTTCCCGTAGCGATTGGCGAGCGCTTCGCTGAACACGCCAATCGTTTTAAACTCACCGCCGCCGGCGTGGTAATTCCAGACTTCGTCAATGGGCCACATGTGGTCTTTGCCCACCATCGTGCGGATACTCTCGACCGGCGGAACGGCAGGGCCCATGCTGGTTTCGGTGTTGAAGCCGTAAGCACCGCCGCAGCCCCCTGGATTGCATTGTTTGCGGTCGGGCTGACCTTTAGGAGTATCGAGTTCCCAGTAGCTGGGCGCGACATATTCGTAAGGGCCGGTCATTTTGACGCCACTACTTCCGGTTACGCTTGTCTTTTTCCCTGTGGCCGATGAGACGACGGGGTTGGGCCAGAACAATTCTTTCTCGACGTCGAGGTACATTTGTTCGACGTCGGGCGGGGGCGCATTGTCGCTGCCATTCAGCCACATGACCAGGCTGGGATGGCTGCGGAGGCGATAGATCTGATCGCGCAGCGACTGCTTGGCGATTTCAAAATCCTGAGGCTTCCAACGCGGCCAGCGCTCCCAGAAATCGCAACAGCACCATCCCGCCATTACGAGGATTCCCTGGCGGTCGGCGAGATCGAAGAATTCCTGAGTTTCCAGTTTGCCCTCAAGCCGAATGGTATTCAGGCCCATATCGCGGACGTAGCGGAATTCGTCCTGCAGGCGCTGCGAATTTTCGCGCATCATCATATCGGGCGACCAGCCGCCGCCGCGAATCAGGATGTTCTTGCCGTTGATGTGGAAGGCTCGCCCGCCGAGGGAGTTGAAATCTGAGGTGATCTGACGAATGCCGAATTCGCTCATCGAATGATCGCTCACGGCGCCGTCGGTTTCGAACGCCAGGGTCAGCCGATATAGATTTGGCTTACCCATTTGCGCGGGCCACCACAGACGGGGATTCGAAAAAACGAGTTGAGCGAACTTGTCCGGGGTAAAGGTGACATCTTTCGCTTCGTTGGGCGCTAGTTCGACGTCCTGCTCGAACTTGACATTCTCGATCTCGCCCTTGAGTTTCCCCTTCACAGCGCGGTTTGTCCCATTCTTTAGTTGGGCGGTGACAGTAAGCTGCGCGCTGTCGTTAGCGGGCGAGTTCAGTTTCGATACGACCGTGGGATAGCGCAATGCCACGGGGCCGCTGCAGGTCACGTAGACTTCGCGCCACAGTCCCATGTTTTTGTCGGGGGGCGCTGGATTCCAATCCACAAAAGTGATGGCGAGATCGTGGTCGGTGGGAGAAAAAACTTGAACCGCGAGCACGTTCTCTGCTCCAGGCTTGGCGGCGTCGGTCACATTGAATTCGTAGGTCCGCCAGGCGCCGGCGACGTCGTCATCTTTGGCGATCTGCTTTCCGTTCAGCCAAATGTTGGCGCGGTAGTTGATGCCGTTGAATTTCAGCCAGACCGTCTTGCCCTTGTAGCTGGCGGGCACGTCGAACTGTTTGCGGTACCACCACGAGACGGCATAGGGGCTGTCGGGCGCCATCGCTATGTTGGAAAAGTTGCCGCCGATGGGATAGTTCATCCCGGCAAAATCGCGCAGGCTCATGCCGAACAAGGGATCAGGAAATGTCTTGTCCTTGACCAGCGCGGCGACGACGGTGGTGGGGACGCTGGCTTCGTGCCATCCGCTGGGGGTGAAGGCAGGAGTCGAAATGACTTCTCCCTTGGCTTCGACCTTGGCGGAGGTTTGGAGCGACCACCCTTCACGGAGGGTCACTTTGGCGTCGGCGGCGTGCTTGGCCTGAGCCGCGTCTTGCGCGAACGATGCTTGTGAGAACAGGAATGAGGCCAAAAGGAATTGAGACAGAACGAAGGGAGTGACGGAAAACTGCTTGCCTGAATTCATGGTGCTCCTATCAGTCGTGTTTCTGGCGCGTTGTCGACGGATCGGGGGAGACTCCTCGCGGCAATGCCCCGCAGAAATGGATAACACTTATATTAATACGTTTCAATAGCGGAGTTTTCCGCATGCCGTGATCGCCGCCGCCGCCGACGGTCCGGCTGGTTTATAATCATAAATTCGGCTTTCCACTCTGGAGTGATAAGAAAATGATCCGATTCCTGCAAAAGTCTGGGCAGACCACGAAGTACGTTCTCGGAGGACTGCTGCTGCTTATCTGCGCTTCGATGGTGATAACGCTGATTCCCGGGGGCTTGGGCGGCGACGTGTTCACTGGCGGCCAACCGGGTAGAGGCATCATCGCGAAAGTGGAGGGCCAGGACATTACGGCGGACGAAGTCCGCCTGGCCGCGCGGCAAATGGCGCAGCAGGAGGCGGCGCGTTACGGTGAGATGGCGGCGAAGATCATGCCATTCATCATCCAACAGGCAACGCCGCGCGCTGCTGAGCAGTTGATTACGCGTCAAGCCTTGCTGGCCGAAGCAGGGCGCCTGGGGCTGCGGGCCACACCCGAGGAAATAAAGGACGATTTGCAGCACGGACGCTATGCCGCCACCTTCTTTCCGGGCGGCAACTTCATTGGGCAACAGGAATATGAAGACCTGTTGCAGCGGAACAATCTGACGGTCGCAAAATTCGAAAAAGAGGTCGTAGGCGACGGCATAGTAATCGGTAAACTGCAGGCCTTCATTTTCGGCGGCGCCAATGTGAGCGAAGCCGAGATTCGGGATGAATTCGTCAAACAGAATTCGAAAGTGAAGTTTGACTACGCAGTCTTGAAGCAGGATGACCTGCGCAAGGGCCTGCACCCCGCGGAGGCAGAACTCAGGGCGTATTACGAGGCCCACAAGGCGAGCTACGCGAACTCGGTCCCGGAAAAGCGCAAAGTGAAGTACGCGGTAATTGATACGAACAAGGTGGATGCGGGCATTCAAGTCACGCAGGACGATCTGCGGGCTTACTACAATGACCACCGCGATCAGTACCGCATGCCAGAGCAGGTGAAGGTGAGCCACATCCTCATCAAGACACCACTGGCGGGGCCGGATGGAAAAGTGGATGAAAAAGGCGTGGCCGAAGCCCAGCACCGTGCCGAAGATCTGCTGAGGCAATTGAAGGGCGGCGCCAAACTAGAAGACCTCGCGAAGAAATACTCCGAGGACGCCGGCAGCGCCAAGCAGGGCGGCTCGATTGGGTGGATCGGGAAGGGCCAGACCGTGCCCGAGTTTGAGAAAACTGCGTTTTCACTTCCCAAGGGCCAGATTAGCGATCTGGTGAAGAGCAGCTATGGTTTCCACATCATTCGCGTGGATGACAAGCAGGATGCTCACATGAAGACGCTCGATGAGGTCAAGGCCGAGATTGAGCCGATCTTGAAGCATCAGAAGGGGCAGCAGGCCGCGCAGAAGCAGGCGGAGGCACTGCTGAAAGACGCTCGCGCCGTAGGGTTGGACGCGTCGGCGGCGAAAATGGGCATCCCCGTGATCACATCGGACTTTTTCGGTCGCAAGGACATGCTGCCGGGGCTGGGGCCAGCGAATCAGTTTATGGATGCGGTGTTTAGTACCCCCGAGAAGTCGCCGCCGGACGTTGCGCCGGCGACGCAGGGAATCGTGGTGTTCCAGTTGCTCGCAATCAAGCCGCCTGCCACGCCTACGTTCGAGGAAATACGGAGCCGGGTGGAGGAGGAATTCAAGAACGAGCGATCGAGCACTCTGCTATCGCAGAAGGTCCAGGAACTATCGGACCGAGCCAAGTCAGAGCATGATCTGAAACGCGCGGCCAAGGAACTGGGTGCGACCGTGAAGACCAGCGACTTTGTTCTGCCGGATGGCCAGATTCCTGAGGTGGGCTCGATGGCAGGGCAGGCCTCGGTTGCGTTCAACATGAAGCCGGGGGAGATCAGCGGTCCGATCAACAGCGGGGCAAATGGCGTCGTAATCGCGGTGCTGGAGAATCAGAAGCCCTCGGACGCCGATTATGCGGCGAAGCGCGACGAATTACGCGATTCGCTCCTGCAGGCCAAGCAACAGGAACTTTTTGGTCTTTTCGTTACCAGCTTGCGCGATCAGATGGAAAAGTCGGGCAAGATTAAGATCAACGCGGACGAACTGAAAGCCCTGACCCGCACCGGAAGCGAGCAGGGAATGTAGCGGCGTAGACATGCCATTTCCGCGCGCCGCAGGCATTCTGTTGCATCCCACGTCGCTGCCTTCCCGCGGCGGGATTGGTGATTTTGGGCCGGCCGCGTATCGTTTTGTAGATTTTCTCGCTTCTGCCCGTCAGGGACTCTGGCAGGTTCTGCCGCTGGGTCCCCTCGGATACGGGAACTCACCTTACTCTTCCACGTCGGCCTTCGCCGGGAATCCTTTGCTGATCAGTTTGGAGCGTTTGGCGGAGCACGGCTGGACGAGGCTCGATTCGGCGGCTCTGGATGCACTTGCCACGAGTTCAGGTCCCGTCGAATATGAACAGGTTTTTGCCCAGAAGATGCCACTATTGTTCGATGCGGCAAGAACCTTCCTGCACTCCGGATCAAGTGAGGCGTTGCGCCGGTTTGAAAATTTCTGCACAGAGAACGCCTGGTGGCTTGACGATTTCGTCCTTTTTGACGCGCTTCGTGCCCAGCAGAAACTTGAAAGCTGGAATCACTGGCCGCGCGATCTGGCGCTGCGCGAGCCGACTGCTCTAGCGAAAGCCGGTGCGGAACTGCAGGCCGATATACAGATCCGCAGCGCGTTGCAGTTTGCTTTCTACGAACAATGGCGGGCATTGAGGCGTTACTGCTCGGAGCGCGCAATTCGCATTGTAGGAGATGTCGCAATTTTCATGAATCACGACAGCGCCGACGTGTGGTCGCACCCGGAATTGTTTCGGCTGAACGGGAATCATGAGCCGGAAGTGGTGGCCGGAGTCCCTCCCGATTTTTTCAGCAAGACCGGACAGCGTTGGGGAAATCCCCTCTATGACTGGGGCGTAATGAAGGAGCGCGGCTACGAGTGGTGGGTACAGCGGCTGCGCTGGGCGACACAAAACTGTGACTACATTCGTCTGGATCACTTCCGAGGATTCGATCAGTTCTGGGAGATTCCCGCGGGCGATGCGACGGCGGTGAATGGTCGCTGGGTGGATGGGCCACGCGACGACTTGTTTCTGAAACTTCGCGAGGCGCTGGGCGGCTTGCCATTTTTTGCTGAGGATCTGGGCTACATCACGCCTGAAGTACACGCGCTTCGAGATCGGCTGCAGATTCCCGGCATGGCGGTGCTGCAATTCGGGTTCGGAGATGAAGGCGCGCATATCTACTTACCGCATCGCGCAGCGGGTAAAGTAATTTACACCGGTACCCACGACAACGACACGGTGGCGGGTTGGTGGCATTCCGGAGCCGCCGAACACGAACGCCGCAACGCTGAAGCCTATATGGGTCGCTGCGACGACGGCATTCATTGGGGATTCATCCGCGCCGCCCAATCCTCCCCGGCGAGCCTCAGTATCGTTCCGCTGCAGGACGTGCTCGGCCTGGGTAGCGAGGCCCGCATGAATACGCCCAGCTTGCACGGTGGCAATTGGAGATGGCGAGTCGACCAGGCCCGGCTTAGCGGAGAACTAGCTGCGAAGCTCGCTCATCTAGCCGAATTGAGCGATCGCCTCCCAAAGCCATTCGTGACGCGCGTGGATGAAACGTTCGCCGCGTGAAAGTCCGTGACGGACAATTGTGAATAGAACGTTAAAGAAGCGGACACGCTTTGTGCATCGGCGCAGATCGTGTATAGAAGGTAGGGGAGTCTGGGCGTGAGCGAAGTGGGCACTAATGCGATCATCGAAGCGGTCGGGGTTGAAAAGTCCTATCCGCAGCCAGACGGCACGCGAATTCAGGTCGTCGGGCTGACCAACCTCTCGATTGAGCCGGGAAAGATCCTCGCGTTGCTGGGTCCGTCGGGGTGTGGCAAGTCCACGCTACTGCGCATGTTGACCGGTCTTTCGCAGCCGTCGTCGGGAACGCTGTTATGGCGCGGCAAGCCGATCGATGGCCAAATGCCGAACGTCGCCATTGTTTTTCAGAGCTTCGCTCTATTTCCATGGCTCACGGTGCTGGAGAATGTCGAGGCTCCGCTCGAAGCGAAGGGAGTGCCCGCGGTCGAGCGCCGGAAACGGGCCCTGCGAACTCTCGACACTGTGGGTCTGGATGGCTTTGAGACGGCATATCCCAAGGAACTCTCCGGCGGAATGAAGCAGCGTGTCGGTTTCGCCCGTGCCCTTGTGGTTGAGCCCGAAGTGCTGTTCATGGACGAACCGTTCTCGGCGCTCGACGTTCTTACCGCAGAGAACCTGCGCGGTGAACTGCTGGAGCTCTGGCTGAACAAGAAGATGCCGACCAGCGCCATCTTCATCGTCACGCACAATATCGAAGAGGCGGTGATGCTGGCCGATCGCGTGATGGTGCTGGGGAGAAATCCGGCGCGCATCCGGTCCGACTTCAATGTGCGCCTGAAGCATCCGCGGGACCGCAAGTCTCCGCGCTTTGTCGAACTGGTGGACTACATCTACAAGGTGATGACCGAACCGGAGCTCGAGCATGAGTTACCAGACGCCGAGACCACAGCGGAAATCATTCTGCCAACGGGCGGGATATCGAAGGACACGCTGAAAGACGCGTTGAAGAAGCAGGAAGCGCCGGTACGCAAAGCGAAGTATCAGATGCTGCCTCACGCGCGTGTAGGCGGCATCGCGGGTCTGGTGGAATTGTTGCATGATCGAGGCGGCCGTGAGGACTTGTTCCGCCTGGCCGAGGAGTTGGTGATGAACGTGGAGGATTTGCTTCCGATACTCGAGGCCTGCGTGCTGCTGGGTTTCGCGTGGCTGAAAGAAGGCGACGTGCAGATCACGCCGCAGGGAGCGGTCTTTGCCGAGGCTGACATTCAACAGTGCAAGATTCTGTTCCGCCAGGCGGCGCTGGAACACGTCACGATCCTGAAGCAGATTGACAGCATCTTGAAGCGGAAGTCAGATCACTCGATCGCGGACGAGTTTTTCCACGACATTCTCGACGAACATTTTGCCGAAGACGAAGTACAGCGCCAGTTTGAGACGGCGATGAACTGGGGCCGCTACGCCGAGATCTTTGACTATGATCGCGAGAAGGGGCGCCTGATTCAGACTGAAGCTCCGGCTCCGACGGACGTGCCACCGGTAGAGAATCACAGCTCTGTTCCCGCTCCGAAATCCTGAACGAGATCTTGGCTCAGAGAACGATCACATGAAGAAATCAGCCAGCCTGCGCGGATTCTCGGCTTATCGAATCTGGACTCAACTGCCCAGCATCGAGATCTCGTACCTGCCGGACGTCCTCATGTTCGGTGCGGGAATCGCGTCGTTTTATGGCGTGCTGGTGGTCGGACGGCACTGGCTCGGTCCGTTCACTCCGGAAGTGGAAATCTCGCGCAGCCCATTGGCGCTGGTCGCGTATGCGGGGTACTCTCTTCTGCGCATCACGATTGCCTACATGTTGAGCCTCGCGTTCACTCTTGTGTATGGATATGTCGCAGCCTACAACCCAAGGGCGGAGCGCTTCATGATTCCGCTGCTGGACGTGCTTCAGTCGATTCCCGTGCTGAGTTTTCTTCCTGGCGTAATGCTCGCGATGGTCGCATTGTTTCCGGGCCGGCAACTGGGAGTGGAGGCTGGCGCGATCCTGCTCATATTTACCGGACAGGTGTGGAACATGGCTTTCAGTTTTTATGCGTCGCTCAAGAGCATTCCGAAGGAGATGCGTGAGGCAGCCAAGATCTACAGGTTCAGTTGGTGGCAGGGTTTCATCGAGATGGAGTTGCCATTCTCAGCCATCGGTCTGGTGTGGAACTCGATGATGTCCGTGGCCGGAGGCTGGTTTTTCCTGATGGCGTGCGAAATGTTCGTCTTGGGTTCGCGTGACTTCCGCTTACCTGGACTGGGATCCTACCTGCAGACCGCGGCCAGTACGGGTGACACGCGCTCTATTCTGTGGGGCGTCGCGACCATGATTGCGGTGATCGTGCTGCTCGATCAATTCGTCTGGCGGCCCGTGATTGCGTGGGCGGAGAAATTCAAAGTCGAGCAGGTCGAGAGCACAGACACTCCACATTCGTGGGTGCTCAACTTGATCCGACATTCGCAGAGCCTGGCTCAGATTCGCAAGAAGACGATCAGGCCGGTCGGCGAACGGCTGATGGCATACTTTTCGCGTGTTCGTACTGAAGATAAATCAGAGCAGCGCAGCGCCTGGAAGATTTGGCTTACACGCGTTCTCGTTGTTGGCGCGCTGGCGGGAATGAGTTACGGAGTCGTGCGTGTGGGGATCATACTAAGCGGCCTGCAGAAAGCCGAGTTGCGGGAAGCCGGGCTGGGCCTGGGTGCGACGTTCCTGCGCGTGAATCTCACTCTGCTGCTGGGCGCCTTGTGGACGATTCCCGCAGGCGTGGCCATCGGCTTCAATCCGCGACTGGCACGGATTGCGCAGCCGTTGGCGCAGATTGCAGCGTCAGTTCCTGCGACCGCGCTGTTCCCGGTCGTATTGTTGCTGCTGATCCGCGTGGGAGGCGGGCTAGGCCTGGGCTCGATCGTGCTCCTGTTGTTGGGGACGCAGGGGTACATATTGTTCAACGTGATTGCGGGAGCGATTGCGATTCCGACGGACTTGAAGGAATGCTGCTCGGTGTTCCAGTTGAAGGGCATTGAGCGTTGGAAAAAGCTTATCCTGCCCGGAATTTTTCCATATCTGGTTACTGGGATGGTAACGGCGTCGGGCGGCGCTTGGAACGCGAGTATCGTCGCTGAATATTTCCACTTCAAGGGACACATCTACACCACCGTCGGGCTCGGGGCAACCATCTCCCAGGCGACCGACGCCGGGAACTTCGACCTCCTGCTGGCCGCGACCATGATGATGGCGGCGACGGTAGTGACGATCAATCGCCTGGTTTGGCGCAGGCTCTATGCGCTGGCTGAAACGCGATTCCGCCTCGAGACCTAGAACGCCAACTTCCGCTTGCCTGTGATCTCTCGTACCTCTAGTTACTCTCCTGCTTCCCGCTCACACATTTCATCAGGATTTAATGTGCGGTTCACGCTGGTGCAAAGTATGTGCGCTATTTGTGTGAAATGCCAACAGACCAAATGCCCACGCATCAGTCGCAGGCAGCAGTGTCGTCGAGTCTCGCACAGTTCCCGGGACTGGCGGGAAGAGTCGCTCCCATCGGTAAGGTGCGGGATCTCTACCGGCGAGCGCAGAGATCGCCCGATGGATTCCGCCTTGAGGCGCTGCTTTCGGAGATGCGAGTCGGGCTCCGCGTAGATCCGAGCGACCGGTCACGGATCCCAGTGAGCGGTCCAGTTGTAGTCGTAGCGAATCGTCCCCACGGCGTGTTGGACGGCGCAGTCTTGACTGTCCTGCTCACGAGAGTCCGGCCCGACGTGAAAGTGTTGACCAATTTCCTGCTCGAAGATGTTCCTGAGTTGCACCGGCACTGCATCTTCGTAGATCCCTTCCAGACCGACCGATCGGTGGAAGCGAACAAGCGAGCTATGAGGGAGGCCCTGGCGTGGCTGCAACTCGGCGGCATGCTGGCGATTTTTCCGGCAGCCGAAGTATCGCACTGGCAAATGCCAGCGGCACAGATTGCAGATCGAGCGTGGAACGATACAGCAGTGCGATTGATTCGCTCGAGCGGAGCAACGACTCTACCTGTTTATATCTGCGGACACAACCGCGTTGGCTTTCAGCTTTTGAGCATGATTCATCCCAAGCTGCGCACGGCGTTTCTGTTGCAGGAGTTTCTTCAGCAGGAGGGCAAGACAGTGGAAGTGCGCGTGGGGAGCGGCATTCCGGCCGAAGCGGTGTCCGCCCTTCGCGACGGTCGCGAGGCAATCGAATATCTGCGATCCCGGACCTATTTGCTGGCGCAGCGGAACACGGGAGAGACGCCGTGGTCGAGGACGCTGAAGTCGCGATTGGCATTCAGGACCCAGGAACCTGTGGCTGATCCCGTGTCGCCGGAATTGCTAGCGGCGGAAGTGAAGCGGTTTTCGGAAGATCGGTGCCTGGCGGATAACGGCGAGTTTGCTGTCTATCTAGGAGCGGCGCGCGAAATTCCGCAACTTCTGCGCGAAGTGGGTCGCTTGCGCGAGATTACCTTCCGCCGGGCAGGCGAAGGAACGGGTAAGAGCGGTGATCTGGATTCGTTCGACGAGTACTACTCGCATGTTTTGCTCTGGAATAAGGCCAGGTGTGAGTTGGTGGGCGCGTATCGCGCCGGCAACACTGCCGAGATCCTGGCGGAACGCGGGATTGCCGGGCTGTATACGAGCACGCTCTTTCGTTATGACGAGCGTCTGTTTCAGAAGTTGGGACCGGCGCTTGAACTGGGGCGGTCGTTCGTGAGGCCAGAATATCAGAGGCAATATGCGCCGCTGCTGCTGTTGTGGAAAGGGATTGCGCGCCTGGTTGCCACGCATCCCGAAACTCCGGTGCTATTCGGCGCGGTGAGCATCAGCAACGATTACAGCGAGGCGTCGCGCGAAATGATTTACCGCTTCTTCGAGGCGCGAATGCAGCAGGATGAACTGGCTGGAATGATCGAGCCGCGCCAGCCATTTCGCTCAGGGCTCTGGCGGCGTTGGGATTGCCGGGACATGTGCCAGGCGCTGCGCGATCTCGATGAACTTTCCCAGCCGATCGTCGATGTGGAAGCCGACGGCAAGGGGTTGCCGATTCTGCTGCGGCAATATGCCAAGATCGGCGGCAAGATGCTGAGCTTCAATGTGGATCGCAAATTTTCGAATGTGCTCGATGGGCTTGTGGTAGTTGATTTGCGACAGACCGAAGCCTCCGTGCTGGAGCGTTACATGGGGCGGGAGTGGGCGGCTCGGTTCCGGCAAGTCCATCCGGCGGGGCCAAAGCTTTGAAGAGTCTCAGGCTATTTCGCCGATCGCAGTTTGGTTGCTTCTGAGGGCAAACTGCAGACTTGCGCGGCATCTTTGAGCGCTATTTCGAGATTTCCTCCCATCAGCGCGAGTTCTTCCGGGTTCATCAATCGCTGCAGACTCTCAAAAAGCCGCCGTTCCTCTTTGCGAATGTGGGCAGACATTCGCTGAGCGAACTTGGATAAAGATTCGGCCGACAGTTGGCGCGATTCCGCTTGCGCAAAGTATTCGCGCAACACTCGGTGGTCAGCCAGCAGTTCCTGCACGAGCGACGCTAATTCTTCAAACTTACCTGCGGCGGGGAACAAAATTTGTTCCTCGGCCGCAAAATGGATTCTGATCTCAGTCTGGAAATGCTGCGTGATCTCCGTTTGCCATGTGTTCAGATCGGGTTCGCGGATCGGCGACGCACGATCGATACGCACACATAGAGCCAGCGCGTGCTGGTGCTGGTGAGAAAGCGGAATCAGGTTCTTGTCACGCAGCATGGGTCCGTCAGGCGTTCAGGCGCGCTACTCGGGGCCCGTTGGATTCTTCCTCGGTCGCAACCGGCTCTGCGGCACGTACTGTAAGCCAGTCCGTGCGGACGCGCTCCCATTCCTGAATGAGCATGCCGTTCGCCTCAAAGAAACCCCGAATCCGGTAACGTTCCCATCCTGCAACTTCTTCGAGAATCGGGGCCAGGACGGCCAGGGCACTGCTGCTCAATACGGTTCGCTTCGCGATTTGCGACACATTCGGTGTCTCTGAAACGGCAATCGTCAGTCCGTCGCGCGAGTTGATGTGCAGCATGACATGAATGTCGGAACTGCCGTCGCCTGTGTAGATCACGTGATCAGGACCGACAACGTGCTTTTCGAGCAAGTGATCAAGCACCGCGACTTTGCCGTAGCCCGCGGTCGCACGCACGATTGTGTCAATCTCGCCTGACGGTTTATAACGAAACTCCGTCCCGAAAATGTGATCAGGCGGTACGATGTCTTCAAGTGCGGACAGGATGACTTCGACGGGCGCCGCCGAAAGAACGTAGAAGTCGAACTCGTGACCGTCAATGCCGCCCCTAAGAAGTTGGGAGAGCAGCTTGATCTCTCCTTTGAGGCGGATGCGTTTCCCCACTTCCCGAAGATGTTCTTTTCGAACTTTTGCCTTGAACTCGGGATCGTGCAACAAGAGGTAAGCGAGTTCCGCTCCTTGCTGCACAAGGTTGATCTTGGCCATGCCTTTTGCTTTACGTTCGAACTCTTCCGTGGGAATGCCAACCAGTTCGGAGAGCACGTAGCCGGAGTCGTTGAAGGTCAGCGTCTGGTCAAAGTCGCTGGCGAAAATATAGTGTTTTAAGAGCTTATCTGCCATAAGCATTCGATTCGCGACCCGTCCAAACGCCCCATTAAAAGAATTGATTGCGATTATATGCCCGAGGATATAGCCCCTTGGCGTGTAGGCGAACAATTTGCGAAACGTCGGTGTCGGGCTTAGAATACTCGGATGCGGTCCCTTCCTGCCTCTCTAGCCTGGGCCCATCCTCTCGTTGCCGAGTGGTTCGTCCGAAAGTTTGGCACACCAACCGAGCCGCAGGAGCAAGGGTGGCCGCATATTCTCGCCGGACGCACCACTTTGATTTCTGCTCCGACCGGGTCGGGGAAAACGCTCTCTGCATTTCTAGCCTGCATCGACCGGTTGGTGCGCAAAGCGCTGGCGGGCGATCTAATGGATCGCACGGAAGTGCTCTACGTTTCGCCGCTCAAGGCGCTAGGCAATGACATTCAGAAAAACCTCGAGGGGCCGCTGGGGGAAATTCTGGCGCTGGCTGGAGAGTGGGGGCTGATGATGCCGGAGATTCGCACCGCCGTGCGTACTGGGGATACGCCCCAGCCTGAGCGGCGAGCGATGCTGAAGCGGCCTCCGCACATTCTGGTGACCACGCCGGAATCGCTCTACATTCTTCTAACTGCCGACAAGAGCCGGGCGATCTTGCGCGATGTGGAGACGGTAATTGTCGACGAGATTCATGCCGTGGCGGATGACAAGCGCGGAGCGCATCTGACGCTATCGCTGGAACGGCTGGAGGCGCTCACTTACAAACCTCCCGTTCGCATCGGATTGTCGGCGACGCAGAAACCGATTGAAGAGGTTGCTCATTTTCTCACTGGCAGCGGTCGCGCCGACCCGATCATCGTTGACATAGGACACAGGCGGAAGCTGGACCTCGCGATCGAAGTGCCGCCGATGCCGCTAGGTCCGGTGGCGTCCAACGAATTGTGGGACGCGATCTACGACCGGTTGGTGGCGCTGGTAGAGCAGCATCGTTCAACCCTGGTGTTTGTCAATACTCGGCGGATGGCAGAGCGCCTGTGCCACGAATTGGGTGAGCGCATGGGCGAAGAGAACGTGGCCGCACATCATGGCAGCTTGTCGCGAAAGTTGCGGCTGGCCGCGGAGAAGAAACTGAAAGAAGGGCACGTACGCGTCCTGGTGGCAACGGCATCGCTTGAACTGGGCATTGATGTGGGCACTGTGGATCTGGTGGTACAGATCAATTCTCCTCGGGCGATTGCGGTGGCGCTACAGCGCGTGGGGCGGTCGGGACACTGGCGCGGGGCGGTGCCGAAGGGACGGTTCTTTTGCACGACTCGCGATGACATGATGGAAATCGCGGCCCTGACGCGCGCGATCCGGCATGGAGATCTGGACCGGCTAATCATCCCGGAGTCTCCGGTGGATGTGCTGGCGCAACAGATCGTGGCGGCGTGTTCGGCGGAGGAGTGGGAGGAGGACCAGCTGTTTGCGCTGGCGCGGCGGGCGCACCCGTATCGCAATCTGACGCGCGAAACGTTTGATTCGATTCTTGAAATGCTCTCCGAGGGGATTGCGGCGCGGCGCGGGCGTTATGGAGCTTATGTGCATCGCGACCGCGTGAATGGCAAGTTGCGGGCGCGGCGCGGGGCGCGACTGGCGGCCATTACCAGCGGTGGAGCGATTCCCGATAATTCGCTCTATACCGTTGTTGTTGAGCCAGATGGCGTGGTCGTAGGTACCGTGGATGAGGACTTTGCTGTCGAGAGTAGTCGCGGCGACATCATGCTGCTGGGAAACACATCGTGGATGATTCGTCGCATCGAGACCAATGCGGGGCGGGTGCTGGTGCAGGATGCGCACGGCGCGCCGCCCAGTGTTCCGTTCTGGCGCGGCGAGGCTCCGGCCCGCACACAAGAATTGTCGGCGCATGTCGGAGAACTGCGGGAGAAAATCAGCGAGATGCTGCTGCGAACTTCGCCCGTCGGATTTTCAGCCTCGCAACCAGAAGTGGCTGTGGCTGTGAATTGGTTGAAGGAAGAGTGCGGCCTTGATGATTCTGGCGCTGAGCAGGCGATTCAGTACGTCCTCGAGGGGCGTGCGGTGCTGGGTGCCGTGCCCACCCAGACTACGGTCATCGCCGAGCGATTCTTCGATGAGGGCGGCGGGATGCAGTTGGTGATCCATGCGCCGTTTGGCGGCCGGATCAACAAAGCCTGGGGACTTTCGCTGCGCAAGAGGTTTTGCGTCGGATTTAACTTTGAACTACAAGCGGCGGCGACCGACAACGGACTAAATATCGCGCTGGCGGAGCAGCATAGTTTTCCGCTGGGGGATGTATTTCATTTCTTGCAAGCTGATACGGTGCAGCCGGTTCTGGAGCAGGCGGCATTGGATTCTCCAATTTTTGGCACCCGCTGGCGCTGGGATGCCAATCGAGCCTTAGCCCTTCTTCGTTTTCAAAATGGCAAGAAGGTTCCACCACAGATTCAGCGCATGCGGTCCGACGATCTGCTGGCATCGGTATTTCCGGATGCGGCAGCATGCTTCGAAAACATCGAGGGCGCGCGGCAGATTCCCGACCATCCGTTGGTGAGCGAAGTGATGAAAGACGTGCTCACCGAAGCGATGGATATTGAAGGGCTGAAGACGTTGCTGCGCGGGATGGCCTCGGGCGCGATTCGCGTGCTAGCCGTGGATACTCCGGTGCCATCGCAGTTTTCGCACGAAATCCTGAACGCGAATCCCTATGCGTATCTTGATGATGCGCCGCTCGAGGAGCGCCGGGCGCGTGCCGTGGAGATGCGGCGGGTGCTTCCGGAGTCGGTGCTGGAGGAAGTGGGCGGCCTCGATTCGGGGGCGATCGCTCAGGTGAGGGAAGAGGCTTGGCCGGACGTGCGAGACGCGGATGAGTTGCATGATGTTCTGCATACGCTAGTGGCGCTGCCGGAAGAGTTGTGCCTGGGCCGAGACAGCCGAGCTTTGCTCGACCGGACAGCCGAGAGCGGCCGCCCCAACATGATTACGCCAGGCTGGAGTGGTTATTTCGAGAGGCTCATGAGCGAGGGGCGGGCGGGGATCGCTTCGGTTTATGGGCGACGCTACTGGGTGGCGGCCGAAAGAGTGCGCAGCTTTGCCGCACTATTTCCTTTGGCTGAGTTTGTTCACTCCTTGGCAGATGTCGAGATTGCGCAATTTTCCCGCGAAGATGCTTTGCTCACGCTGGTCACCGGATGGATGTCGCATCTGGGACCAGCAACCGCATCTGGTATTGCCGAGATGCTGGGCCTTACCACCTCGGATGTTGAGCAGGCGTTGCTGCGGATGGAAGCCAGCGGCACGGTGCTCAGGGGGAAGTTTACGGGTGAGGCTGCGGGCGCGAGTCGTCCACACGAGTCTCATTCTTCCAGAAAAGATGAAACGGAATGGTGCGAGCGGCGGTTGCTGGCGCGGATTCATCGGCTGACCGTCGGAATGCTGCGCAAGCAGATTGAGCCAGTGACTGCGGCTGCGTTTATGCGCTGGCTGATGCGGTGGCAGCACGTGGCTCCGGGAACCCAAGTCGCGGGCGAGCGCGGAGCGCTTGAAGCGCTGCAGCAACTGCAGGGATTTGAAATTTCGGCGAATGCCTGGGAGCGGCAGGTTCTAGCGCGAAGGATTGCTGACTATGATCCGAAGTGGCTGGACCAGCTTTGCATGACCGGAGTGGTGGGGTGGGGAAGGTTATCGCCGCATCCGGCCACGGTTGATGCGGGTGGCGCCAAGGCCGGCGATTCTCCAGATGGAGGCGCCGCGCCCCGGCAAAGGCGCGTGATCCCGACCAGCGTGGCTCCGATTACATTTTTCGTGCGCGAAGAAGCGGACTGGATGATCCCCCGCCACTCCTCCGGTGATGTGGCCGAGACGCGGGGGGTGAGTCACGGGGCGCAACTGGTGCTGGATTTTCTGCGGCAGCGTGGCGCATCTTTCTTTGCCGACATTGTGCGCGGTACAGGCAAGTTGAAAGCGGAGATTGAGACTGCGCTCTGGGAGCTGGTGGCGGCCGGGCTGGTGACGGCCGATGGATTCGACAACCTGCGCGCGCTGATCGATCCGAAACGCCGGGCCGGGCAGGGAAGCGGGCGGAGCACGCGTCCGCGTCACAGTTCAGGGCGGTGGGCTCTGCTGCACGCCGAGGTCGCAGCGGAGCGTCCACGCGCAGTTGAGGCGGCGTGCTGGATGCTGCTGCGGCGCTATGGAATTGTGATTCGCGACTTGCTCGTTCGCGAATCGAACTTGCCGCCGTGGCGCGAAATGCTGATGGGATTCCGCCGGCTGGAAGATCGAGGCGAGATTCGCGGCGGAAGGTTCGTCGACGGATTCCTCGGGGAACAGTTCGCTTTACCGGTTGCGGTTGAATCGGTTCGCGCAATGCGGAACTTGCCGTTGAGCGGAGAAGTGGTCACGCTGTCCGCTGCTGACCCGTTGAACCTGGTGGGAATTCTGGTGCCGGGCGAGAGAGTGCCGGCGATTTCGGGCAAAGTCGTTAGCTATCGGGACGGAATCGCAATTTCGGCCTCGGACCAGATCTTGCCCGAAGCGCTTGCCCAGCGCGACACGGCTGCGAGCTAAGCGTGCCACCAGCTAGTCGCCAAAAATAAAGAGCCAGGAGCTTGATGAGGGGGTCCCCCAAGCTCCTGACCTTAGCGATCCCGGCGAGAACTGATCGAAAGCGCTTCCCCCATCGCTTTTGCCGAGCGCTCGCGTCCACTGTTCATGCATGTCGGATTCCATATCCCTCCAGGTTTGAGATTGCCGTTATGCACTAACGTAAGGTCCTTGTTTGCAGTTAGTTACTTCGCTTCAAGACAACAGTGTCCCGTCCGCAGCGGTCGGGTTCGCTGAACCAACACCTATCTGAACAGATAGTCCAACTAACCGTTCGGATATTGGAAATCCTTGAGACTTTCAATGCAATTCGGTGAGGTCTGTGATAAGAAGTTCTGCACCGGAATGGAGACCCCCGATTGCACCCTAGGCTCTTAGCAATATCAGGCCCCTTAAAAGATTCGACCATTCCGTTGCCCGACGGGGAAGCTACGCTCGGCCGCGAGCCAGCGAACGCCGTTCCTGTGGTGGATCCGTCCGTGTCGCGAAAACACTGCCTGCTTCGGCGCGAGGAGGACGGTCGTTTTCAAATCAGGGATCTGGACAGCCGCAACGGGACGGTCGTGAATGGCCTGCCGGTAACGGAACAATGGCTGCGCCATGGAGACGAGATCGCGATTGGTGACTCTTCGTTCTTATTTCTGCTCGAAGACGAAGTACGCGACACGCCCGCCAGTCGGGTGGAGTTCGATGACAGTGAACCCACGTCCGAAACGCGGCTGATTTATCCGAAGGACGTGGTCTATCTGCAGCCGGACCGATTGTTGCGCGAATTACCGGCGGGATCGCAACTGGCTCGCAATCTGAGCGCGTTGCTCAAAATCAGTCGCGTGGTGCATGCGATTCGCGATCTCGAGGAATTGCAGGCGCAGCTGCTCGATTTGATTTTTGCGGTCGTGCCAGCCAGCCGGGGGGCGATTCTGCTGACGGAGGGCGCAGGTCAGGAGTTTAGTGCGCTTTATGCGCGAACACGGCAGTCGGGCGGTGCGCAGTTGGTGCGCGTAAGCCGTACGATTGCGCGCCAGGTGATGAAAGAAAACGTCGCGATTCTGGGCGGCGACGTGCCGAGCGGGAAATTGCGAGAGGTCGAGAGCCTGGCCGTCTCGGAAGTGCGTTCGCTGCTGTGCGTGCCCCTGACTGTTTTTCATCGGATGATTGGCTGCATTTATCTCGACAGCACCAATGCCGGGAACCGGTTTCACGAGGATCATCTGCAATTGATGGCAGCGGTCGCTGGAGTGTCAGCGGTGGCTCTGGATAATGCGCGGCGGCTGCAATGGCTGGAACAGGAGAACCAACGCCTAACCGCCGAGATCAGCCAGGAACAAAGCCTGGTTGGCGAAGGTGCGCGGATAAAGGAGATCTACCAGTTCCTCAGCAGGGTCGCGCCCTCTGATTCGACGGTGTTGATTGAGGGCGAAAGCGGTACGGGCAAGGAACTGGCGGCGCGTGCTTTGCATCGCAACAGCCCACGTCACAACAAGCCATTTGTTGCAATTAATTGTGCTGCGATTCCGGAGTCGCTGCTGGAAAGCGATTTATTCGGGCACGAACGCGGAGCATTCACAGGCGCAGCATCGCAAAAAAAAGGCCGATTGGAAGTTGCCGACGGTGGCGTGGTCTTTTTGGACGAGATCGGAGAACTGGCTCCCGCTCTGCAGGTGAAATTGCTGCGCGTTTTGCAGGAACGCGAGTTCGAACACGTGGGCGGCACGCATACCATCAAGGTAGATATTCGCCTGATTGCCGCCACCAATCGGGATTTGAGCGAAGCGGTCCGCTCTGGGCATTTTCGACAGGATCTCTACTACCGGCTGGCCGTGGTGAAGGTGACTATGCCTCCATTGCGCGAGCACAAGGAAGATATTCCAATGCTGACGCGGCATTTCGTGCAGAAATACGCGAAACGCTGCAAGGTGAAGGCGCGGCCGGTATCGCGCGAAGCCATGGCTGCCCTGGTGAACTACGACTGGCCGGGCAATGTGCGAGAACTGGAGAATGCCCTCGAGCGAGCGCTCGTGATGGGACCGTCGGAGATGGTGCTGCTGGAGGACTTGCCGGAATCTCTAGTGGAACAGGCGCCGGCCCCTGAAGTGAGCGAGGGCAAGTATCACGCCAATCTTATGGAGCTCAAGAAGCAACTGATCCTCGACGCGGTGGAGCAGACGCGCGGAAATTACGTTGAGGCGGCAGGGATTCTGGGAGTCCATCCGAACTACCTGCACAGACTGATTCGCAACTTGGGGTTAAGAGATTCCATTCATGAACGCTTGCGCGAAGGGCGAAGCACGGCGCGGAGCAAATTGGCGTAGCAGATCGTCCCATCAGTTCGGGGGTGGCTCAGGGAAGAGGCAACTGCATCAGCCGGGAGGGATCAAGATACGTCCCCTGCCAGCGAACGGCGACGTGCAGATGCGGGCCTGTGGCGCGTCCAGTGCCTCCGCTTAGACCAATCTCCTGGCCGCGTTTTACGACCTCGCCTTCCTTTACCCTGAATTCGGAAAGGTGCAGGTAAAGGGTGAGAAGTCCCTGCCCGTGGTCGATGACCACAAAGTTGCCCTCGAAGTAGAGAGGACGCGCGAGCAGCACGGTGCCATCATTCATGGCGGCGACCGGAGTGCCCGTGGGGACGCGGAAATCCAGTCCCTGATGCGGGCTCGACGTTTTGCCGTTGAAAATGCGTTGCGATCCGAAGACGTCGGAGATGGGGGCATTGGCCGGGGCCGCGAAATTGCCTGCCCACTCTCGTTCGGCAGTCACGCGGTTCAGGTAGTTCTGTTTGATCTTCACGCCTTCTGCGGCTTGCTCCTGTTGTTCGGGAGAGGGCTCGGTGAACTTCTTCTCCACGGTGAGCTCAACTTTAATCTTGGGATAGCTTGCACGACCCACTGATAGCTTACGCGATAGCGTGATAGGAGTGCCGTCAGCGGGGCGGTTGGCGGTCAGTTCGAGCGGGTAGCTCCCGGGCGCCGTCTCAAAGCCAGAGCCTGCCAGAGCGCACCATGTCTTGGTGGGGGCATCGTAACTGAAGGTCAGTTGGTGGCCGAGCCATGTGCCGGTCAGGGACGAGATTTTTAGGGGCGGGTGGGCGCGAACAAGAAACGGGCCTCCATTCACTAGCTTGGTGGGGACCGTGCGAACACTCCACGTCGCAGCTGAGGCAGGCAGTGCGAGGCAGAGGGTTAGCGTGCAGGCGAAGGTCCCCAGAATCCGTGCCAGGTAGGTCACAGCATTAGCCTAGCACTTCGCAGAACCGCGCCGTCTATAATCGGGCCATGCGTCCCGGAGTTTCTACTGCCTTGCTCCTCTGGTCGCTGTCGGGGCTGGGCTTTGCGCAAGCCCCAAAGCCCGCGCTGCTTGCGGATCGAGTGCTGGTGCTGAAAAAGGACCGCACTCTGCAACTGCTCAACCGGGGGAAAGTGATCAAAGCCTACAAGGTCGCACTCGGCGGGGACCCAATCGGACCCAAGGCGGCGCAAGGGGATCATAAGACTCCTGAAGGCGTCTACGTTCTTGATTTTCGGAACGCCCATAGCCAGTTCTACAAGTCGATTCACATTTCGTATCCCAATGAACGCGATCGGGCAGCGGCACGGTGGAAGGGTGTCTCGCCAGGGGGAGATGTTTTCGTTCATGGCTTGCCCAAAGGTTTTGGATATGTGGGAGCAGCGCACCGATTGCACGATTGGACCGATGGGTGTGTCGCGGTCACGAACGAAGAAATCGACGAAATCTGGCTGTCGGTGGCCGATAGGACGCCAATTGAGATTCGGCCTTAAGACCAGTTTTCAAGATTAAAAAGGAAGGGAATTTGGTGGACCTGGTCGGGATCGAACCGACGACCTCTTCCATGCCATGGAAGCGCGCTCCCAGCTGCGCCACAGGCCCACTTGTTCTGGGGGACGACTACGAGCTGTCTCGTGCGAACAACCTCAATTATTCTCGCTGACATTGCGCATGATAGTCAACGCGACCCATTTCTTTCGATTTCTTTCCACAGGACTTCTGCCATAATTGACTCGTGCACCCCACCTGCACAATTTTTCAAAAACAATTTAAAGCGAGGAAGAGATGCCAGCGAAGTACATCTTTGTGACGGGCGGAGTTGTGTCTTCACTTGGCAAGGGATTGGCCGCGGCCTCCATCGGCTGCCTTCTGGAAAGCCGCGGAATGAAAGTCAACCTGATGAAGTTCGATCCCTACCTGAACGTGGATCCGGGAACCATGTCGCCGTTTCAGCACGGCGAAGTTTTCGTGACCGACGACGGCGCCGAGACCGACCTTGACCTCGGCCACTACGAGCGCTTCACGCACGCCAAACTTTCTCGCGACAACAACTGGACCACCGGTCGGCTCTATGAGCAGATCATCGCCAAAGAGCGCCGCGGCGACTACCTGGGCAAGACGGTGCAGGTGATTCCGCACGTCACCAACGAGATCAAGACGGCGATGAAGAAGGTCGCGCAGGATGTGGATGTCGCGATCGTGGAGATTGGCGGGACTGTGGGCGACATCGAGTCGCTGCCGTTTATGGAAGCGATCCGCCAGATGCGCCAGGAATTGGGCCGCGAGCACACCTTATTTGTGCACGTCACGCTTGTGCCATTCATTGCAGCCGCTCAGGAGCTCAAGACCAAACCGACACAGCACTCGGTGAAAGAGCTGCTCAGCATTGGAATTCAGCCGGACATCCTGCTGTGCCGCACCGACCGTTTTCTCGCGAAGGACATCAAGTCAAAGATCGCGCTGTTCTGTAACGTCGAGGAAGAAGCGGTCATCACCGCCAAGGACGTAGCTTCCATCTATGAAGTCCCCCTTGTGTTCGCAAATGAAGGAGTGGACACGCTGGTGCTGAAGCGCCTGCACATGGAGGCGAAGGATCGCGAGATGTCGAAGTGGGAGGACATCGTTCACCGCGTCTACAACCCAAAGGATACGGTCACGATCGGGATCGTTGGCAAGTACGTGGAGTATGAGGATTCGTACAAGTCGCTGAAAGAAGCGCTGGTGCATGGGGCCCTGGCACACAATCTGAAGCTGCAGGTGAACTGGATTGAAGCCGAAGGACTGGAGACCGGCGACAAGACTTACGAGGCGCAACTCGAAGGATACGACGGCATTCTCGTTCCCGGAGGATTTGGCAAGCGGGGTATCGAAGGCATGCTGCTTGCGATCCGGTACGCTCGCGAGAATAAGGTTCCTTACTTCGGCATTTGCCTGGGAATGCAGACCGCGTGCATCGAGTTTGCGCGCAACGTGGTGGGGTTGGCAGAGGCGAACTCGAGCGAGTTCGATCCGGCAACGCCGCACCGCGTGATTTACAAGCTGCGCGAGCTGCGCGGAGTGGAGGAACTCGGCGGAACGATGCGCCTCGGCGCGTGGCCCTGCAAAATTGAGCCGGATACGCTCGCTTACAAGATTTACGGCAAGCTCGAAATCAGCGAGCGCCACCGTCATCGCTACGAATTTAACCGCGAGTATGAAGAGCCGATGACGGCTGCGGGCCTCAAAATCTCAGGTTCGACCCCGGATGGGACCTACGTCGAGATGGTCGAGTTGCCCGATCATCCGCACTTCATTGGTTGCCAGTTTCACCCTGAATTCAAGTCGAAACCGCTCGAGCCACATCCGCTGTTTCGTACGTTTGTTGGTGCTGCTTACGAGTACGGCGTGAGGCGTCGCGCGGAGAAGGAAACCGCCGCGGTGGAGATGTTCCACCGGCCGGAGAAAGTTGCACAACGGTAAGCTGATTCACGAACCGCAGGAACTACCCCCTGACCACTAAATTCAAAGTCGGCGACGTCCACATCGGTTCCGGCGATCTGTTCCTTATCGCCGGACCGTGCGTCATCGAAAGTGAAGAGCACGCCATCCGGATGGCTGAGATCATCAAGGGTGTGACGAAGGCCCTGGGATTTCCGTTCATATTTAAGGCGAGTTACGACAAAGCCAACCGGACGTCCATCCGCAGTTTTCGCGGGCCGGGAATCAAAGAGGGTCTGCGCATCCTGAAGAAGATCAAGAACGAATTGAACGTGCCGGTGCTCACCGACGTGCATCAGGCGGCTGACGTCGGACAAGTTGCCGAAGTGGTCGACGTTTTGCAAATCCCGGCATTTCTCAGCCGGCAGACCGATTTAGTGGTCGCAGCAGCCCTGAGCGGGCGCCCGGTGAATATCAAGAAAGGTCAATTTGTCTCGCCTTGGGATATGCGGCACGCGGTCGAGAAGTGCCGCGACGCAGGCAACACGCAAGTCTTTCTCACCGAGCGCGGAGCCAGTTTCGGATACAACAACCTCGTCGTAGATATGCGGTCGCTCGCCATCATGCGCAAATTCGCACCGGTGGTTTTCGACGCGACGCATTCGGTACAGTTGCCGTCATCGCAATCCGATGGCAACGGTCCGGCAACCAGCGGCGGCCGGCCGGAGTTTATTCCGCTGCTTTCGCGAGCGGCGGTTGCGGCGGGCGTGGATGGTGTGTTCATGGAAGTGCATGACAATCCCAAAGAAGCGAAGTCGGATGGGGCGAACGCGCTGGAGTCGACTAAGCTGCGCGGAGTGTTGAAGGAATTGCTGGCGGTAAGGAAGGCGCTGGACGAGGCGCACGCCACACCTTAGGTTTCTACCACCAAAAGAACAAGGGACGGCGCCAGCCGTCCCTCTTTTTATTCGAGCAGTCTATTCCAGAACGAAGATATTCTTCTTCGCACAGATCTGTTTCAACACCTTCGGCCACACCGTGACGCTCACTTCGCCGAGGTGTGCTTTGCGCAGCAGCAACATTAACGTTCGCGACTGTCCGATGCCACCTCCAATGGAGAGTGGCAGCTGGTTGTTGATGATCGCCTGATGGTAAGGGAACTTGAGGTTGTCGAGCAGGCCCGACATCTCAAGTTGGCTGCGTAACGTTTCTGCGTTCACGCGAATTCCCATCGAACTCAGTTCGTGGCGCCGTTGCGTGACCGGGTTCCACACCAGGATGTCGCCGTTCAATCCATGAGTGTCGCGCAGAGTCTGCTTGCTGGTGTCGGTGATCCAATCGTCGTAGTCGGCCGCTCGATTCTCGTGGGGATAGCCATCTTTCAACGGCCATCCAATTCCGATGATGAAGACGGCAGGATATTTTTGAAGAATCACCGTCTCACGGCGTTTGCGGGGAAGATCCGGATACATTGCCAAAAGCTCTTCCGCGTGCAGGAACGTGAGTTCTTCGGGCAGGTTCGGATAGCGAGGCTGGCGCAGAGCGGGAAACATCTCCAGAGCGAACTTCTCCGCGCTGACAAGCACCTTCCAGATCTTCTGCACGATGAGCTTGAGGAATTCCAGGCTGCGCTGTTCGGCAGTGATCGCGCGCTCCCAATCCCACTGGTCAACGTAGGCGGAGTGGTCGTGGTCGAGGAAATAGTCCTTGCGGACGGCGCGCATGTCGGTGCAAATTCCTTCTCCGGGGCGGCACTCGAACTGCTTGAGGGCCATTCTTTTCCATTTGGTAGCCGCCTGCACGACTTGGGCGTCAATCGGATGCTTGCCGCGATCATTGGAAATGTGAAACGGGATGGGAGTACGGGAGCCATCGCGATCCAGCATGTCGTTGACTCCGCTCTCGGCGTCCACGATCAATGGGACTTGGACCATCTGCAGGTTGAGTTCCTGGCACAGGTTGTCTTCGATATAACGCTTCAAGTGGAAGATTGCTTTCTGCGTCTCTTTGGGAGTGAGCAGCGGGCGGTAGTCGCCAGGAAGTATCTTTTCTAACTGGGTATAGTCGCCTATACCTGGGCCTGCCAAATCGGCTCTCTTGCTGGCTTGAGGATCCTCCGGGGCTTGGCTTGTATGCTCTGTAGTGACCTGCCCAGAACTCTCGACCAGAGTATGGGTCTGGTCATCCGAAACAAAAATGCTCATAGAATCAGGCTCCTTCGACAGCGGGGTAGAGGAACCGCTGGTGTGGTGGCTACGTCTTTCGCTCTTATTGGAGAACCGCGGAAAACCGCTGGCAGTGACGTAGATCACAGTGGGACGTGCGGCTGGATAACCCAGTACAATGCGCGCGGCTGTAGACGCCAAACGACAAGGCTCGGAGCGAGTTGTGTTAGATTAAATTTCTCCCCATGAAGCATGTTGCCAACTGGGCCTTGGACCTCGCCGCCCTGCGGGGTGCCTCTTACGCAGATGTGCGGGTCGTGGCGCAAAGGAGCCGCGCCCTGACCACGAAGAACGGCAAAGTGGGCAGCGCATCCGATGCGGAATCGGTGGGCATGAGCGTGCGGGTGATCGCCGATGGAGCCTGGGGATTCGCGGCGTCCGCGGACCTGGAGCGCGGCGCGGTCGAGGCCACCGCCACCCGGGCGATTGAAATCGCACGCGCTTCGGCGCGGGTCAAGCAGGAAGATATTCGCCTCGCTCCCGAAAAGCCTGTGATCGCGGAGTGGAACACGCCGTACAAAATAGATCCTTTCGGCGTTTCGGTTGAGCAGAATATTGAGTTGCTGCTGAAGATTGACGCCGAGCTGCGTTCGGTGGCGGGCGTCACACTGGCCGAGACTAATCTAAACTTCAATCGTGAGGAACAGTGGTTCGTGTCTTCAGAGGGCTCCGACATTCACCAGACCAAGCTCTCAAGCGGCGCCGGATACGCCGCTTATGCGTTTGCGGGGAATGAGATTCAGAAGCGCTCGTATCCTAATTCCTATGGCGGCCAGTGGCAGAACCGAGGATATGAACTCATCGACGACTTGAAGTTGGTAGAAAACGCCCGGCGCATCGCGGAGGAAGCCGTTGCTCTGCACAGTGCCGATCAATGTCCGGAAGGAAAGTTCGACATCATCCTCGACAGCTCGCAGTTGGGACTGCAGATTCACGAATCGGTTGGACATCCCATTGAACTGGACCGCGTTCTGGGCATGGAAGCGAATTTTGCCGGGACCTCATTCCTCACGCTCGACAAGGTGCGCCACTTGCGCTACGGAAGTGACATCGTGAATGTGGTCGCGGATGCGCGGCAGGAGCATGGTCCAGGTCTCGGGACGTTTGGATTCGACGATGAAGGAGTGCCCGCTCAGTGCACGCCGATCATCACCAACGGCTTGTTCACCGGATACCTGAGTTCGCGCGAGACTGCCCACACCATTGGCGAGCACCGCTCGGGCGGAACCCTCCGCGCCGAAGGCTGGAACCGGCTGCCCATGATCCGCATGACCAACATCAGCCTGCTGCCCGGTTCGAAACCGTTGACTTTGGAGCAACTTATAGCTGCGACCGATCACGGCATCCTCATGCAGACGAACCGCTCGTGGTCAATTGACGACAAGCGCTTCAACTTTCAGTTCGGCTGCGAAATCGGATGGGAAATTAAAAACGGCAAGCGCATCCGCATGCTCAAAAACCCTTCGTACTCGGGCATCACGACGGAGTTCTGGAATTCGCTCGACGCAATCTGCTCGCGCGATGAATGGACGCTGTGGGGAACTCCGAATTGCGGCAAGGGACAGCCGCAACAGGTCATGGGAACGGGGCATGGAGCGGCGCCGAGCCGTTTTCGGGGTGTCAAAGTCGGGAGTGCGTTTAAGGGAAGTTAGCTTCGCCACAGAGGCAACGAGGACTGACAAGTAAGCGTGAATGCTGACTAAAGACCAAGCCGGCGAGATCTTCGATCGCATCAAGAAACTCTCGACCGCAGACGAGGTCGAAGTATTATTCTCGGGCGGCCACTTTGCTCTGACCCGCTTCGCGAATAACACCATTCACCAGAATGTGGCCGAGGAGAATCATGTCGTCTCCGTACGAACCGTCTTTGGCGGCCGAACGGCTCGGGCTTCAACCAACAAGTTTGACGATGAAAGTTTGCGGCAGGTGGTGCGGTCATCCGAGAGCCTGGCCAGAGTGCAGCATCCTGATCCGGATCTGTTGCCGATGCCCGACTCGCGAGAGAGTGCAGCGGGCGGGACGGGCGAGTCGCCTGTCCCCACACGAGTTGTTCCTTCCCGTTACTTTGGCGCAACTGCGAACATTACCCCCGAGCTGCGCTCGGAGGGCGTCAGGAAGATCGTCGGGGTTGCCAAGAAACACAAACTGACCACCGCGGGGGTCTACTCTAGCGCGGAATCGGTGGAAGGCATCTTCAATTCGCGCGGCCT
The DNA here is from genome assembly GCA_963819145.1 of uncultured Acidobacteriaceae bacterium. Classification (GTDB taxonomy): domain Bacteria; phylum Acidobacteriota; class Terriglobia; order Terriglobales; family Acidobacteriaceae; genus Sulfotelmatobacter. The sequence continues at coordinate 20,829 of CAWFVB010000036.1, read as the reverse complement.
GAGCAAGTGGCATCCGCAGACTTCAGCCGAAGTCTCGATCACCATGCTGGCGCAGGATTCTTCTGGCTGGCAGAAGGCGAATTCGCCGGACGTCGCCAACCTTGATCCCCTCAGGCTGGCTGAGGTTGCCGCGAAAAAGGCGCTGGACTCGGCCCGCCCACGCGAGATTCCGGCAGGGAGGTACACAGTAATTTTGGAACCGGCCGCAGTTCTCGATATCGTCGGGTTCATGTTCTGGGACTATTCGGGCATGGCCATTCTCGACCAGCGTTCTTTCCTCAGTGGGCGCATCGGAACGAAATTGTTCGGCGACAACATAACCATCTGGGATGATGTTGCGCATCCCTTGCAAACGGGTTCTCCTTTTGATGGCGAAGGCATGGCACGGCAGAGAGTTGGACTGGTCGAAAACGGAGTCGTCAAGCGTGTAGTTTATGCGCGCGCCACCGCGGAAAGAATGAAGCGCTCCGAGTACCGCGATAAAGTGGGTCCAATTGAAGCGACCGGCCACGGATTCGCTCTGCCCAACGAAATGGCAGAGATGCCGCTGAACATCGTGTTCGCGCCGATCGGCGATCCACACACCGTCGACCAGATGATTGCTTCTACCGAACGAGGAGTCTTGGTGACGCGCCTCTGGTACATCCGCGAGGTCGAGCCCTTCGAAAAGATACTCACCGGTATGACGCGCGACGGAACATTCTATGTCGAGAACGGACAAGTAGAGGGTGGCGTCCGCAACTTCCGCTTTAATGAGAGCCTCATTCACATGCTGTCGAACGTCGAAGCCATGAGCCTGCCGCAACGCTCCTGCGGGGAGGAATCATTCGACATGGTGGTTCCGGCCATGAAGGTGAGAGACTTTAATTTCACCGAAGTGACCAAGTTTTAGAACGCATCGGCGGGTCGCCTTCCAGCCCTATCCCAGTCGATTCTGCACGCCGAAATTGCCTTCCGTGTATGTCCCGAAATCACCGGAAATTCACCCGGATTTGACCGGAATTTCACCCCTCCGGACAGGCTATTCTAGGCCAAAACTCGCCCGCCAAAATACTCTCTAAGTCATTCAAAGAAAATAAGTTAACACCCATTTGTTCCATGACTTCGGTAACTTTGTTTGTCCGATTTGCGGGTGTACGCTGCCCTTGAGTTGGTAAGAGTCCGGAAAGCGGAAAACAGCGCTGCCGGAGGAAGGTCCGAGAGTGGCAGCGGAAGGAAAAGCACCGATGACCGAGCCGCAGGCGAGAGTGGGGCACTACGAAGACATGCAGAGTGCACCACGATTTCCGTTGCATCTGTCGGCTTCCGTAAAGTCGCAAGGGAGCGCGTACTCGGCAGAGACGGAAAACATCTCAGCCAACGGCGTCCTGTTTGCCATGGACAATGATGTGCCCGTGGGTTCGATGGTGGATTTCACCATTCTGCTGCCGGCCGACGTTGTAGGCGCGCGGAAGGATGTACAGATCGACTGCCGGGGCCGGGTGGTACGCAGCTTTGAAGATCGCGGCCGCCGCGGCGTGGGCGTAGTGATTGACGAATACCAAATTGAGCGAGCGTAGGCCAAGGGACTGAATGGCTACCATTTCGGTTGGCATGGACGAAAATCTCGGAGCAGGCGAAGACGGCGCCACCGGCCAGTTTGTCCGAGTGATCGTGGCCGACACCCAGGCTATCTTCCGCGCCGGGCTGCGCAAGATTTTCGCGCTCGAAGACGACATTCGCGTAGTGGGACAGGCAGAAACTCTGGCGCAAGCGCAATCCGCCGTGAAAAAGTTTACGTGCGACGTTGTGATCTTCGAAGCGGCGCTCTCGCCAAACCCAGTCGAAGCCGTTGCCGATTTGCTGCGCCAGAATCCGCAGATGCGCATCGTTGTAGTCACTCCCGGCGCCGACGAAGAAATGACGCTTGACCTGTTTCGCCGAGGGGCGCACGGCATCGTCTCCCGCGAAGTGGAACCAGAGTTGTTCGTAGAGTGCCTGCGTAAAGTGGCGGGCGGTGATACCTGGCTCGACAGCCAGGGCGTTCACTGGGTCATGGATGCGTTCCGTAACCAGAACAGTCGTCCTTCGGGTTCGCGCCCCAAGGTGCAACTCACGCCCAAGGAAACGCTGATTGTTTCCTGCGTCACCCAAGGGATGAAGAACAAAGAGATCGCGCTGCGCGTAGGTACGACAGAACAGGTCGTGAAGAATTACCTGCGCAAGGTCTACGACAAGCTGGGCGTGGCCGATCGCCTGGAACTGGCGCTCTACTGTCTGAATCACCATGTAGTGGACAATACGAAAGTCCCCCCGCTGCCGGCTTCGCCCACGAACGGTCACGCGGCGACTGGCACGGCTGCGAATGCCGCTGCGGCCGGAGCTTCGGCTTCCGGTACAGCTCCGGTGTCCGGTGCAACGCCTGCCGGCGCAATCTCTCCGGAAAAGCTGTCCTAGAATTTGTTCGTTCCAGGTCGTGATCTTTCCTTTCCAAGTTGCGATTCGACGACTTCACCCATAGAATTGAACAGAATCATAGGGCCGCGGAATCTGCGGCCAGCGGGAAGCTCCTTTAAGAGTCGTTCCTTTCACGGATTTGCACCGGAGAGATGGCCGAGTGGCTGAAGGCGCACGCTTGGAAAGCGTGTTTACTCGAAAGGGTAACGTGGGTTCGAATCCCACTCTCTCCGCCAGACTTTATTGGCACTGTTTTCAATTACTTGGAAACAGTGCCATTTTTATTGTGCTAATACTGTGCTAACGTCCTTCCCAGTAGGAGGACAGCATGGTAGCGCCAACCATCACGATCTTCGTCAGGCACTCCGATGACTGCAAGTACAAGGGAGATGAGTTCTGGAAGAAGTGCAACTGCCGCAAGCATCTCCGTTGGACTCAGAACGGAGTCCAGCATCGAAGGAAGGCTGGCACTCGTTCCTGGGCAGAAGCAGAGAACGTCAAGCGGGAAATCGAAGGTCAGTTGAGCGGTCGTGTTCCTGACAGTCCGCAGGGCAAGGCCCTTGATGAAGCCATCAAGACGTTCATCCAGGACAAGACCAACCAGGGAGTGAGCAAAGGAGTTCTCGGAAAATACAACCGAGAGCTTGAACGCTTCAACCAGTTCTGCCTGAAGCACTCCCTCTACACGGTCCAGGGGATCAACAGCGAACTGCTCACGAAGTTCGTTGCTACTTGGGAAGACCTCTACGACTCCACGCTTACCCGCTCAAAGGTCAGGGAGCGGCTCCGTGGATTTCTCCGATACTGCTACCAGTCTGAATGGCTCAGTCGAATCCCTCAGGTGTCAAAGATCAAGGTTGACCAAGCTCCGACACTCCCGCTGAACGAGAAGCAGTTCGAGAAGCTCCTCGATGCCGTTTATGGAACGCTTGAGGACAAGACCACGCAGTCAAGAGTTCACGCTCTTCTTCAGCTGATGAAGAACACAGGGCTGGCTATTCGTGATGCCCTGACGTTGAAGAGGGAAGAGCTGGTCTTCGACAAGCCGAAGAAGCTCTACCGAGTGACAACCAGCCGTCAGAAGACTGGCGTTCACGTCTCGGTGCCCATTCCCGCCGATGTTGCCAACGAACTGCTGGAAGTACTCAATGGGAATCCTAAGTACGTGTTCTGGTCCGGCAACGGGCTACAAGAATCCATTGCCAAGAACTTCCAGAAGCATCTGAAGAAGGTCTTTGAGGCGGCTGGTCTCTACACTGGTGACCACATGGTCTCTCATCGGCTGCGTGATACGTTCGCTGTGAATCTGCTGGAGAAGGGAGTGCCGCTGGAAGAAGTCAGCAAGCTCCTGGGACACGAGAGCATCAAGACCACGGAACGCTCCTACGCCAAGTGGGTGAAGTCTAGGCAGGACCGTCTAGATTCCCTGGTCGTTGGAACATGGGGAAAAAAGCAGGGCACTCATCGCTGAGTGCCCCTTTTAGTTTGATGTTTTAAGTGAACCCTCCGAAGAACCGATTCCGGTATTCGGAGAGTTTGCCGTTTGCGCTTGTGGAGCCGCTCAGTATTGCCGATTACCAGGACACCTGGCTCTTTCGAGAACAGCCGCCTGATCGAATCATCCGATAGGCTCCACATCGAAGCGACCTGAGAGACTGAGTAGTGCCGTTCAGTCTCCATGGGTCTACTTCATCTTTGCCAACTCGCTGGTCAGTTCAATCTTCGTGCGTGACCTTCCTGATCGTGGATACTTCTTGTTGCCAGCCTCACGGCAAGCAACAACGACATCCGGCCGGTTGAGCTCTAACCAGCGGAATGCCAACGAGTGAACGAAGCTGTTGCGTTGTGAATCTACGGACTTCGGCTGCGATGTTGCTTTGGACATGGGAATATCCCGTCTGCTTGAGATTTCCCTTAACCTGTGGTGGGGATGGTAGGCTGCTTTACCAGGTGAGCCTTTTCAGGGCGCCTGACCCAATGCTTGGGGCTGGGTCTAAACCTTCCCTGGGAAACCTACTGCCATGGGCTAGTCCTCGATGGCGAAGAAACCCTCCGAACCCCGCACGACCTCTGCGGGACGGTAGGCAGCATTCTCTGGTTATGCCACAGTAGGCTCCAAAAGGCAAGCCCAGAGCGGCTTCTGTGTACTTCCGATTTTGATTATGGGAATCCTTAGCACCTGGACGATCTCAGCCTTAGGCTGCCGATCAGCCTTGATGTTTAGCCTCCTTTGGGTTGTTGATTCGGGAAATGGAAAAGGGCAGCCTGGGTAGCTGCCCTTGAAGATTCGTGCGGATGGCTGGCGGAACGGTACAGCTAGAGGTGGAGCAGTGCTCCACCTCGTTTTGCTCTGTCCCACATCGGAAGCAGCAGGTAGATCATTAGCGCATTGACCAGCGTCCCCCCGAGGGCAAAGGTCACCCCCAACGGGTCTAGGCCGGTGTGAGCGTAGTTGCAGAGCTCAGTTCCAATCAGGGACGTGCTCTTGTGTTGGCGAATCCAACGAAGACATCGGTCAGCACTGACCCAGCGTTGGAAGCCGCCAAGCTCTGCGATTTCGTCGGCTTTGAACAGTGCTGCCCAAATGAGACTCCAGAGACCGATGCCTGCGATGAACGAGCCTTTCGTTGAAGGTGTGAGATTCACAGAGTGACCCTCCTTTGTATGTTGAGGAACTTGCTGCGGCGTTTATGGATAGCCGTTTGAATCACGTGCAAGAGCACGTATTCGAACGAACGGCTGAGAACAGATTGACGACAGGCTTCTGCCAGTTTTGAAGCAACGAACACCTGAACTCTGTTTGCTCCGGCGGTCTTCCGCTTGAAGTAGTCTTCGACAAGCGGAAGAGCACGGGCTGAACCCAGGCCGTTGCCCATGAGAACCTGCTGCCTCTGCGCTTGACCCCGTTTGGACCAGGAGGCGGAGTACAGCACGGCTTCTGCAGCTGCGAAAAGCGCTATGAGAGCCATGCCTAGCGTCCTCCCACAACGTGGAATCCAACGTTGACTAAGCCAGCCATGGCTCCCAAGAGGAATAGCGCCAACGGTATGGCAATCATTCCGAAGCATGCGAGTCTGCCATAGTCCCTCGTCGGCGGTCGAACAGACAGTCCTGCCAACTTCCCTAGGCCAGGAATTCGTGCTCTGAGAAGATCGACCTCAAGACCCCAGCGATTGGCGAACCCGATACAAAGCGAGTCAGCTTCAGCACTGAGCAGTTGATAGTGGTGGTCGCCAGGTGGCAACGAGTTCCCCTCATGGCCAGCGGCGGCTCTGAGAATGGCTTCGAGGTTTGACTCGAAAGCACGTTTTGCAAAGAAGAAGGAAATCAACTTCCACTTGCGATTGAGAAACCCGGCCTCGCTGGAGGCCGGAGTGTTGGTGGATTGAATAGTCGCTGACATTGTGTGTAGCTCCTTGTTCTTGAGTTGAGGCGTGTGAAGGGCAGCAAAAAGCCCCCCTGGGCTTGAACCTAACGAAAGGATCAAGCTCTGGTTACACACACCTGGTGCTGCTATCTGGGGAGAAATTTTGTCTTGCGTGATGATTCGAAACAGGAACAGGACTTATGCTGTCGATCTTTGAGAGTCGTTGAGGAGGAAGGCGGGGACGAAATCGTCAGGGGGTGCTGTCCTCTGGCCTCGACACGTAATGCAGTCGTAGTGGAGAATAGAGCCGCCCGACAAGGTGCCAAGATGAACGTGATGACCGACGATGAGGTACTTGAATTTGAGCAGAAGCATTCGTGGGCGAGTGGAATAAAAAGCGACGAATGCGGAAATCTCTATTACGACTCGCCGAAAGCTAGCTGTATCACGTTGAAATATCCCGAAACTCCTTTGCGGGTAACCTACGTCGCACGCTTAATCTCGATGCTCGGCACTGGGTCTGACGAAGCGCAGTTTGCCGGATCGCTTCTCTGGATGAGGCTGTGGACGATTGGCAGTCCGCAGCTTGAGAAGAGTGGGTGGAGGCTCGTGGAGCGCATGCGGATGGGATTTGGAGAACTTCGACCACTCGGCGCTGCGAGTGGACACTGGTTCCGTTCTGACGAGATTGCTGACCTCGCCGCCTTCATCGTGCCGTGTTTTGTGTACCAGTGGGATGCCTACGTTGTTCCAGCCAACGCAGGTTGTTTTACTTTCATTAGCCACGATGGATTCTGGTGCGTCGCAACGAGAGACCCAGTAGTACACCAGCAAGTATGGGGTGACTTGAAAGACCTGGAGCCACGCATCGAGGGGCCCGTGGAGCGGCGATTTTGCAGACCTGACACTCAGGATAAGATCCGTAGCTCAGGCTCGTGACGAGCGATGCATCAAATGACGTTCAGCAATCGCCTTTGTGCTTGTGCCCTGCGAACTCCAGAAGCAACCGTGCGGCGTCGGCAAAGGCTAATGTCTGGACTGAGTTGGATTCAGTTCCTGGGCACCAACGCACAGCCACGTGATATTCGCCGTCCTGAACACCTTCAAGTATCCATTCAGCTCCATCTAGGCCACGACTAGCTTCTTCTGCTGGCATGTGCCAAAAATCAGCCTGCTTCACCGCCCCAAGGAATTTCGCTACTTGCTCTTGAGTGACCGGCGCCGACTCGTCGGTTTCTACTGCGTCGTGCGACACGCTCATGGCTTTCATCCGGATGCTACCAGTGCCATCTGGCATCATCGTCAAACTGACAGTCTTCGGTCCGGTGAAGGCTCCTAGGTGAGTGAAGCGATACACTGTTTCAGTGGAGGAGGAAGGCGGCCACAGAGACTTTTCTCCCATCGAATAAAAGTCCCTCGAATACCAGAATAGTCGGAAAGCAGCCGCTCGACTTGTAAATGTCTGCGGGGGAAAGTAGTTCACGAACAATGACGCATTGTTCGTTTCCACGGCCTTCAAGCAGATGTCTGCAACGGGTCTGGTAGACGAAGACTCAGATATGTTTGTCAGCAGTGTCCTGACGGCATCGAATTCCTTTTGAGGAAGAGGCTTAAAAGCTCCTCCTGCGATTCCAGCCGCCACCTGTTTCTGCTCCCGCTCCGGCAACTGTTTGATTGCCGTAAGGAAGCCGTCGGGGTCCGATAATAGGGCCCCATCGTAGAATTCCGTCAGGTAAGTGAAGTGCAGTAATGTGGGAAGCACGGACTTATCGCCGCTTCTATACACGTCAACCAGAACCTGAACGTTCTGGTTGAGCGTCTTGCACTCACGGCTAGAGACTTCATTCCGGCGAAGACAGGCGTTAATCTTCTTGAGAGCCTCATCTCGACGTGTGGACGGGGATTCAGCGAACGACGAGATTGCTGCCACAACGGTGAAGCCTAGGATCAGCCCGATCAGTCTACTCACGGTGCAAATTATCTCACGTTCGCAGTAGGGCCAAGTTCCCGAATTGAGGTGGCGGCTTTCATACTATTAGATCGATGCCGAAACTAAACATCGCCGATGTATTCGAGGCTGCACCGTAAAGGCCATAGATAGCGGCAGAAACGCCGTTCCCATCCGATCTCGACACGAAATCTTCCCGAGATGTGAAAAGTGTCCGGTGCCCCGAATTTGAGCGTGGTGCAACTATCCTGGCGGAGCACTTCTCGCTCCTGCGATCATTTGAAAACACGAAGCGTCCCGATGGTGGGACGGGTGCATCTGGCGCATGCATAAACTGCCGGAGCGAGGTCTTCGTCAGGCGATTGCGTCGCAAGCTCATTGAGTCAAGAGCCAATACTCTGTGTAAAATACGGGCATGGCAGAGAAGCGTCGGGTCAGCAAGATCGAGCGAATACACTGCAACGACTGCCGCCAGAGGACAAACCATCGATTGCTCAAGACCGCAAATGATAGTGGTGAAACAGTAGGTGGAGATTGGTGGTCTAGTTCGTTTGACATGCTTGAATGCTGTGGCTGTAAGAGCGTGATACTTCGCCGCACTTCCGGTCTGAATGGGGAAGAGCCTGACGTTCGCTATTTTCCTCCACCTGTTTCGAGGCATCCACCCTCTTGGCAGTACGACCTCCCTAACGAGATACGGGCCGTCTTGGATGAGGTCTATCGTTCACTCGACGCTGACACCCGCAGCCTTCCCATGATGGGAGCAAGAGCTTTAGTCGATATGCTGATAGTGGAAAAGGTTGGCGATGTCGGGTCGTTCAAACAGAAGCTAGATACACTTGCGGCTAACGGATTCATCGGGAAGACACAAGTTGATGTCCTCTACGCAGCCCTCGATGCTGGGAATGCCGCTGCTCACAGAGGACACAAACCCCGTTTTGAAGAGGTGAACGCTGTGATGGACATCGTTGAGAATCTATTGAACGCAGTGTACGTCCTTCCCGATATGGCTAAGAGCCTGAAGAAAACCACCCCAGCACGTCCGAGCAAGAAGCCGTAGCACGTGAAAACCTACGAAAAGGCCGATGTCTCGGAGGCACGACTTGAAGACCTCGTGCGACGTGTCGGCGGGGCGGAGAGAGCCCTTCGGCCAACCAGCCGAATTTCTCACTCCTATTTATGATTTGTTCAATCCGTGTACGACCGAAAGTGTTCTCTGCAGTTGCTTTCTTATTTCCCGGTAGTCGGGATGAGTCTTCACCCCCTGATGACTGAGAGACAGTCTAAAATGCATGTCGTTGCTATCTTTTCGAAATACCCCAACGCTTTTGCACTTCATGGGAATATCGTCAATTCGAATGTCATACTCGTGGGTTCTCTCGCTGATCTCTTTCACATTGACTACCTCGATCTTGTGCTTACTCATCGCAACCTCCCTTTGTTAAAGCCAGCCCTTGATGGTAGCGTTGTCGTCCCAACTGTCAATCCACTCCCGCTTCACGACGCACAGGCGGTTGGAGGGAACCTGAGCACACTAATACCTTACCCTCGGTATTAGTAACGCAACAGTATGGCCGTATGGTTTACCGTCGTTGACTAGCTGGTTCTCACTCGCTCCCTGTACGAACCACGTGGGTTAAAAGGACAGGGTTCCGTTCTGATGCCGAGTGACGGTTCTCGTGTGTATTGCTTACCACCCGCAGGTTCGGCATCTTTACATCCGTGGGATTTAGGACTGTCGAGCACGTATTCCGTACCGTTCCGTTGTTTCCAAATCCCGCCTGAGCCTGCCAGCAACCGCTTACCACATCTGAGAATTTCTTCTCGTCGTACCGTCGTACAAATCACCGAACACGGCAAAGGATTAGCCGTGGTCTTGACGACTAACTGCGTGCTCCTCTGCGAACCGCACGTGCCTCTGGTAGTTTGGCGTCTTCTTCAGGTTCGCAAGCGCTGCTCGTTTCTGCTTATCAGTTGCCCTGCTGCCGCCCTTATGTCCCCACCACGCCATTAAGTCGCTGATCGTCTTCTTGCTGAGTTTTCTTGCCATTTGTTCAATCCTCATGACTGCTCTTGTTACCGATGCTGCAATGGCTAGGCCAGTGTGCTTGTCGCAGAGCAGGTACGCTGTTTGTCCCTACCTGTATGGCTAGTATGTAGTTTCTTTGCCGTTTGAGGGCAGTACGGCGAGGAAAAGTTTTGCTACGTGGTGCGCTTGGCCCTCTTCACCAGGAGAGCTGGGCTGACGCCAAGGTCACGTGCTATTACCCTCAGAGAGTCGCCAGCGGCTCTCCTCGCTGCCACGGCAGACGACACCGATTTGCACGAAGTCGTCGATGACGGACTCGATTGGAAACCATCTGAAAAAGACGTCACCATCCTCAAAGGGAGAATCGCAGAGGGCTACATTCCAATCGGCGTGATATGCCCGAATTTCGACCACCCAAACCGTGGGCATCAGGTGGCGAGCGGATACCTTGCAGACGGCGAAACGCAACGGATGATGGCTGCGTTCGACATGGGATATATCACTGCGGTCCATATGCGACTTCCCCGCGAGGAGAAACTTCTCGGCTTGCTGTTTAAGGAGTGTCCAGGAGCTGCCGCGAAGGTCCTATCCACGTAGCAAGCCCAGAGCACGCGGGGATTTCAATGAATAAGAAAATAACATCGCGCAACAGAGTAATGACGCTTATGGCCCTCTACGATGCCGTGGAAACCGGCCCCGGACAATGGAGGCCGTATACGTTAGAGGAAATCGGTAATCATTTTGGAATAACGCGGGAGCGTGTCCGACAAATCATCAACGTGACGGGAGACCCCTATCCGCTGCATCCTGAACCGTCGTGCAAGGAGGAAGCAACTTTACAAAAAAGCATTGGCAGCCCTGAAACGCAATCGAGCACTCACCGTTTACAGGTGCGGTCCCAAGAAAGGCAGAGTCAGACCTGAATACATGGCCTACAGAGCAATGCTGCAAAGAGTTTTTAGCAGTAAGAATCCGAATTATCCACGCTATGGAGGCCGGGGAGTCACCGTCCACGAGAGCTGGCTAGGGCCAAACGGCTACCAGAGGTTTTTTTCGGACCTTGGCCCGCGGCCTCCCCGCAAACATGGAACGAGTAACAGAGCCGTCTATTCACTTCACAGAATTAATAACGCGATGATTTACTCCGCAGCAACGACGAAATGGGCTACCTCCAAGGAACAAAATGATACGGCGAGTGGACAACGTCGGAGACCAACGAGGATCCAGCATGATTGAGATTGGAAAGCGTGCACTGTGGCAGAGATTTTTCCCTGACGTGCCACTGACCGAGCCACAGTGGATTAACCGATGCGACGTCACATGTCTCGAGGAGGCCTTACGCATTGCGGCGGAAAGAGACAGGTGTGGCAGATTCGTGCAGCGAGACCAAGTGAACATCGGAAGATACGTCTCCAAGATTGTTGCGCGCCTTAAACGCCGACTGTCAAGGAATTCCGACAGGACGACCAGTCTCAGCTTCCCAGTCACCATTCAGGGTGGGTACAAGTTTACCGATAGCGACCGAAAACGGTTCATAGCGTTTCTGAGTCGTGATGGCGATTGCCTTCGATGGTCGGGTTCACGAACGGCGGACGGCTATGGGCGGTTCAAAGTAAGCGGTGAGGCTATTTCAGCGCATTACGTCGCTTTCTTTATGGAACTCGGATATCTTCCGCTGGAGGGTGAACTCGACGGCCAGAAGTTTAACGTATCGCACAATTGCCGGCATCGTGACTGCTGCAATCCGCGACACCTGAAGGTGAAAAGCAAGTCTGCCAACCTGGACGAACGAGGATTTCAGAACCAAAATTGGTCGCCGCGGAGGAATATAGCACCTTTAGCCTCACCCCTTTCAGCATGAAAAGATACACAGTCGACGACCATGCGAATCTTGATACGTCCTGCGACGAGACGACAATTCAAGGATTTCCGTGTCCGTAACCGTGTCTCCAGCAAAGAGTTCCAATCCTGAGGATGGATGGCCAGATTTTGGCCCATTGTCGGACCGTATACCAAATATACGGGGGGAATCTACTGAATAGATTGCCATATGCTTGCACGTGAGACGCACTACCACCCGGCAGAGACCGACTCAAACGAATCGCTTGCCCGGGGCAAATGAGGAGGGTAGTAGTGTACCGTTGTGGCCGGGCCAGCCCACAAGGACACCGAGCCACCCCAGGGCGTCTCCCCACACCGACCTCTTCCATAAGTACTGACCCCCTTTTCTAGGGGTACCTTTTTGGGCAATCGCGATCAATCAAGGTCTGCCCGACCGTCCTGGTGAGCACAGTCGTTTAGCTTCCAACCGAAAAAGATAAATCGTTCCCGAGCTGCTGGCCTGGCCAGCATCCAAGGAGACCAAGACCCTGGCAGGGCTCCCCGGCCCCTCTGTCGAGCAGAGGTAGTCGTACCACCCTATTTAGGAACCTCTATTTAGCGCTCTCCATTCTTGCGCGTCCCCTTTCCAGTGAACGCAAAACATTATGGAGAAACCGTGGCGGAGAATCCTGCGCTCGACGCCGGCGACTGAGCACAAACGACTTAAACGAGAGATAGGTATCACCAGATCGGTATCACCCGGCTCGCGGCTTACTACTCTGACATCGCCGATTTGCTTCGGCACGCAGGTGTGGACACTGGCAAAGCACCAATTTGTCCCGGTTTTGAGTTCCAGATGTTTTGAGGCACCAGGGCGTAGCCAAATGCGCTGTAACTCGAGCAGTGAGGGTGTCTCCCTGGTCTGGGCGCGCAGCCTAACGAATTTGTTTTCGGTAGTTTGGGCTGAGGATGCCGTTTATCACGTAGAATCTCTCAACACGCCCCGGTTACCGCACAAACATCGACGTGTCCCGTATGTATCCCTTACCCGGCCCTTTTGTATCCCACCTTGCGACCCGATATCAGAGTCGAATCCAGGGCTGCTTTCCCCGAAGCCGACTTGAACTAAGCCGCTTTGCGGCGGACGCGATCGCGTGTTGCAGAGCGGACGGTCGAGGTGATCTGAGCTAGTTTGTTGTCGCAGAGGAGGAACTCTCTGTGACCCATCTACGCCAGATCATGCTTGAGGAACTACATCGCCGGAACTACGCCGAGTCCACCATCGACGCTTACATTCACACGGTTGAACATTTCAGTCGACACTTCCATCGCTCACCCGATCAGCTTGGCCCCGAGCATATTCGCCAGTATCAGGCCGCGTTGTTCACGCGCTGGAAACTGGCCCCCAACACCGTAACGCAGCGCTTGGCCGCTTTGCGCTTCTTCTATGTACAGGTGTTGAAGCGTGGCTGGAGCGTTGCCGAGACACCGTATCCGAAGAAGGTTCTGCACTTGCCGCAGGTGCTGAGCCAGGACGAAGTGGCGCGTCTGATCGACGCGGCAGAGTTTCCCTTTCATCGCATTCTGCTGATGACCCTCTATGCCACGGGCGCACGTCGCGCAGAAGTGACGCACCTGAAGATCAGCGACATCGACAGCCAACGCATGGTCATTCATATCCGGGGAGGCAAGGGACGCAAGGACCGTGATGTCATGCTCAGTCCCAAGCTGCTCGAGGCATTGCGCGTCTACTGGCGCGGGCTGAAACGCAAGCCCACCGATTGGCTGTTCCCCGGTAACCGATGGCATACGGCGAGTCATCCGGTCTCCACCAAGGTTCTCTGGAACGCCTGTCAGCAGGCCGCCGAACGCGCCGGTCTTGAGCACAGGCGCATCCATCCCCACACTCTGCGCCACTGCTTTGCCACGCATCTGCTCGAAGCCGGTGCCGACCTGCGTACCATCCAGATGCTGCTGGGGCACCGCGACTTGGAGGAAACGACGATCTATCTGCATCTCTCCCGGCGGCATCTCAGCGCTACCGGCAGTCCGCTGGATGCGCTCACGATCCGAGGAGAAGGAGAACCGACGCAGAGCGTATGAACCCGCCTCCTCTGGAGGTGGCCGACATCGTTCGCTGTGCAGGACAGTCCTTCGTTGAGCGCAGCCGCAGGTGGATCAACGGCCAACACGAAAAAGTGTTGCTGGCCATTACACGCTGCCGCACCGCCGCGCTGGGTGGGCATCGCGATCAGTGCTCAGACTGCGGACATACTGCCATCTCCTACAACTCGTGCAGAAACCGGCACTGCCCTAAGTGTCAGGGCAACTCCCGTCTGCGCTGGCTCCAGGCGCGGGAACGGGAGTTGCTGCCCACCAGCTACGTGCACGTCGTCTTCACGCTGCCGCGGGAACTGGCTCCGCTCGCATTGCAGAATAAACGGCTGATCTACAACCTGCTGTTTCACGCCAGTGCTGCAACCCTGCTGGAGATCGCTCGCGATCCCCGGCATCTGGGAGCCGAGATCGGTTTCTTCAGCGTGCTCCATACCTGGGACCAGCGACTACAACATCATCCCCATGTCCACTGCGTGGTTGCCGCCGGCGGTCTCGCTCCGGATCATTCCCGCTGGATCTCCTCGCGCTGCTCCTTCTTCCTTCCCGCAAAGTGCTCAGTCGTGTCTTCCGCGGCAAGTTTATCGCCGGACTCAAGACCGCCTATCATGCGGGTGCACTCCAGTTCCACGGACATCTCTTACCGCTTGCAGAACCGCGCGCCTTCGCCTCGTGGCTGCGGGTTCTGTTCCGTCACGACTGGGTCGTCTACGCCAAACGGCCTTTCGGCGGGCCAGAACATGTGCTGCGCTATCTCGGTGCTTACACTCATCGCGTCGCCATCTCCAACAGCAGGTTGGTTGCTCTCTCCGAGGGCAACGTAACCTTTCGCTGGCGCGACTCCGCTCACGGCAACAAGAAACGGCTCATGATCCTGCCGGTCGAAGAGTTCTTGCGCCGCTTCCTGCTGCACCTGTTGCCGCGCGGCTTCATGCGCATCCGCAACTTCGGATTTCTTGCTAACCGACGGCGAGCGGAGTTTCTTCCACTCTGTTTCCGGTTGCTCCAGCCATCCGATCCGCCAGCAGCAGGCGCCGCGTCGTCCGCACTGCCCATTCACTCGCTGTGGCGATGTCCGCTTTGCGGCGGGACCATGCAAGTTGTCGAGCGCCTCTCCGCCGCGCAACTCCTCCTCCGATCTCCGCCTCCTCTCAGCCGGTGCGCCGCATGAATCCACATCTCCAGCCTCGAATCTCGCTCGTGCTTCGGCGCGCACACTGGTTCTCTGTCTCCCATTCCTCAGAACGCAGTTTGGTGGCGCACTCCAGACTCTCCGACGTGCCGCCCTACGACCATTCTCTCTGCCACCAGCAACTGAAACGGAAGCGCACCGACAGCAAGACCCACACCGCAAACGACAGCGACCGCCTTATCAAGAAACAAATCCCATAGTCCCCAGGGACGGCTTCCTTCAAGTCGCTGTATCTGAAGCGCCCCTCCACAGCATCTCAACTCCCAGTTCTTCGCTGGGGGGCGCTTCAGATACAGCACTAAGACTTCTGGTGAGTCGGGAGATTTCATTTGTCCGACTAGAGGACTGAGACAAGTTCGTCACAATGCCGGACCAGATATTGTCAGGTTCAGCCGCTTATTGCTGTTTGAAGGGGTGCACTACACTTTGCACGCAACGTACGCACGTAACGTTAGCATCAGCGTTCTTGTCAGCGCCGGACTTCATACAGTGAGAAATGCGGCGCAATGCCTAAGGGGCGGCAATTTCAAATTGGAAGACTTCTGTTTAAACCGTTTTGTAAATGCTTTTCACAAAACTTCACCCTCGTGATGGCGGTCACGTTCCTTTGTGCTTCGTCCCACAAGATGTAGTTGGTTATTGACATCCACAACCTTTAGCATTTAAATTGCGTTCCAATCAACGAGCGGGAATTAGTCGGAGAGACCGACCGTCAGTGTCGCCGATGTCCTCTTTCGTTGCTTCCTCCGAAGTGTGAATAGATTTTGCAGTAACGCAGTTGCGTGCCCACTTGCGGCATTGCTGTGGCGTTAACGAGCGTCGTCAACGCGCCGTAGCAACTGTCTTTCGCTTCTAAGGAGGATGTTCATGGCTCGCATTGATCGTAGCTTCCCAGTTCTGTCTGGCCTGCCATCGCTCGTCTTAACCCACGTTGGTCGTTCCTGTGAAACGAACGTGCGGCCCTTCCTCCAGAGAAGTGGACCGACCTATTTCCCCGGAGACACCATGCGAGCGATCCGTAGAGTGCTTCTGCGCACGTCGGTTGTGCTGCTAGTCGTTGCGGCCATCGCATCGACGGGTTACGCCCAGGGTGGCGGTGGCATTGGTAACACCACCTCAACCCCAGTAGCAGGTGTTCCGCACGACTACATCACGGGTGTGAACGAGACTGTGAATCCCGCCAACGGCGCACTCAGTATTCGTATAGCTCAGCCCGCGCCTCACGAACGGGGCGAGAATTGGCCTTCGTACGCGTTCATTTACGACTCCAACAGCCAATACTCCCTCCAGCCGACATGGCTCACGACCGCCGATCCGCCGTTTACGGCTCTTATCGCTCTGACGCCTATGTACTCGCCGCCCTCACCTGCGGCTCCAGGTAGAACTGTGTCGTCCATTAACACGTTGTCAGTCTGTCTGCAAAATGGTCAGTATGGGTGCATCACCTGGTCCTGCAATGTTTATTCGGGCTATCGGTTTACGGATTCGAATGGGGGCCTGCATGGCTTAGGGCTCCAGTTGGCTGTTCCGGTGACACACAACAGTTCAAACGACTGTGGATACTTCTCAGTGAACAACTACTACTACGGCGGTGACGAACAATATAAGGCATCCATGGATACGAGTGGTCACGTCACCGTAGTGGATCTACATGGGAACCTCCCGGATGTCGAGGATGCGAACGGAAATTATCGCAATTCGACGGGTCGTATATCTCCGTTGCCAGCTCCTTTCACGATCCAATCGCAAAACATCAATACTTCTTCTACGTCTTTGAACGTTCTGAACAACTCTCAGGATGGCGGGGCTTGCCAGGAACCCTCGATAGGAATCACCGGTGGAAGCCTGGGGGTTACGCAAGCGGTTACCCTTCCGAACACTGAGAAGTATAGCTTTCAGTATGATTCCGTTTTCGGCCTGATTAACAAGATTACCTATCCCACCGGCGCCACGGTCACCTACACCTGGAGCGTTATTCCGGACGCCGAAGGCGTCCAGTATTCAACGATCGGAGCCACGCAAGGCGGAACTTGTTCTCTCCAACACGACTGGTTCGCCATCACGAAGCGCGTGGTTAGCTACGACGGCTTCACAAACGCCGAAGAGCAAGACTTCGCTTACACCACAACGTGGCCAAACGCGCAGAGCTACCGCTGGACCAATAAACAGACGACGGTCACCACCAAAGATTTAATAAGGGGAACTAGCTTCAAGACTGTCTATAACTATCTTCCCGTATTGCCGCCAGCCGAGTCAGACAGACCACCCGAAGACCTAGGGTATGTTCCCGCCGAGAACACCATCCAGTACTACGACACGACTGGCAGCCTGCTGAAAACTACAACGAAGACATGGGCCACGATGAACACCATGTCCGCAGAATGCGAGACTCTTCCGAACGGCTCAACTTCGGGAAAATTCTATTCGTATCAGGCATACACCGGCTTTGCGGGGTTGAGTCCCCAGCCCTTTAATGGTCAGCCGGGAGCTACTGACCTTCCCACGGATGTGGCTGAATACGACTATGGTCAGGTGAGCAGCTCTTGCAGCAAGCCCAGTTCTTCGGTCCTTCCTGTTCGTGAAACCGTTACCTCTTACAAAGCCTTCGCGAACAGCCCTTTTTCTCCCCTCAATTCAATTCAAGACCGGCCTGCGAGTGTCCAAGTGTATGGAGTCGTTGGTGGTGCTAAGACTCTGCTTCAGGAAACGGATTACGCCTACGACGGTGCCGCGCCCTCCTGCGTGTATTCGCCATCCTGCGCAACGCCAACCGGCCACGACGAGACCAATTACGGTGTCGGTTCCTCCGCTCCCAGAGGAAACCCCACGACCGTAACCAAGAAATGCTTCGTTGGCAGCACGAACTGTACGAACTCGGTCACGACCTTTATCTACGACACGACGGGCCAGGTGCTGAGTTCGACCGACGCCGATCTCAACACCACCAGCTACTCCTACGTTGACAACTACACGACCGACGATGGCTCGCCGTCGGGAAATACCAATGCTTATCTCACCAAGATTACCCGGCCGACCACCAACGGGTTCGCGCACATCTCCACCTACCAGTATGGGTTTGAGGACGGCAAGCTCCGCAGTGCGAGCGATGAAAACGGTCAGATCACCAAATACTGTTACTGGACGGGAGGGTGCTCAGGGTCATCATTCGATCCATTCGTTCGGCTCACCGGCGTCTCTTACCCTGATTTGGGTTCGACCACTATCGCCTACAACGACGCTGGTCCGTCGCCCAGCGAAACGACCACCACGGCGATTACGTCAGGCCTGAATATGGTGAGCACGACCACCTACGACGCGATTGGCCACACTGTCCAGACCGCTTTGTCGTCGGACCCTTCAACTACGTACACGGTTACGACCTATGACGGAGTGGGACAACCGTATCGGGTCTACAATCCCACACGCTGCTCAACGCCCACGACCAATTGTGGAGAGACAACGTGGGGCTATACAACGCACAACCATGACGCCCTGAACCGCACCACATCGCTGGTCGAGCAGGATGGCTCGATTGTGACCACAACGTACGACCTAACCAATTCCGGCAGTACCGGTACGTGCACAACGGTCAAAGATGAAACAGGCAAATCCCGGCAATCGTGCTCGGACGCACTAGGCCGAATGACTGGTGTCTGGGAAGACCCGGCCGGTCTCAACTACGAGACCGACTACACCTACGACGGTCTCGCAAACCTGCTCTCCGTGACGCAGAAGGGCAGCAATTCCTCGTATGCTCGCGTCCGAAGCTTCACCTACGATTCGTTATCTCGTTTGCTGACTGCGAACAACCCGGAATCTGGGACCATCACGTACAGCTACGATGCCAACAGCAACCTGGTGAGCAAGGTTGCGCCTAAACCGAATCCGGGCAGCACAGGCACAGTCACCACCAACTATACGTATGATGCCTTAAATCGCCTTACCCAAAAGAGCTATGTCGGCGTGAATACGTCAGGCTCGCAATATGGATATGACGGAACGAAATTAACCGGGTGTGGGCAGAACCCTCCCATCATCACATCGCCAACGAATCTCATTGGTCGCAGGTCCGCAATGTGCGCCGGGGCAAGCGGCTCCAGCTGGAGCTATGACCCGATGGGCCGTCCCTTGCTGGACGTGCGTGTGGACAACGCGGGGCAGCAGATCAAGTACAGCGTAGGATATACATACAATCTCGACGGTTCAATCAATACGCTTACCTACCCCAGCGGGGACGTTCTCACTTACACTCCGGGCAAGGCTGGGCGTCCCCTTGGCGTCAGCGACTCCAACAACGCCTACGTGGCGAATGGAACCGGAGCAAGCGCTGCGACATACGCCCCAAATGGCGCTCTCGTTGGCATGACCAACGGGTACACTGGCCCATTTCTGGATTGTGACTTCGAACATCTACAACAACCGGTTACAACCCTTCGTGCTCAACGCATCGACTGCGTCGGGTTCGGTATTCAATCTTTGTTATGACTTCCATCTCGGGGTTGCAATATCTGCTCCCACTTGCAGTCTTAGCGCATACTCGACGGGCGACAATGGCGCCGTGTTTCAGATCCTCAACGAAGCCGACTCGACTCGCAGCGCGGCCTATATTTACGATTCGCTGAATCGAGTCGCACAAGCCTACACACTGAATGCAACCAGCACGAACTGCTGGGGAGAGACATATGCGTCCACGGCAACGGCTCAGGGTATATTCCATCCCCTTCCACTTTTGGCATGGACGCTTGGGGCAATCTCACGAATCGCTCGGGCGTTAGCGGAATGGGAACCTGCAAGACTGAAGGTCTGAGCACGAGTGCGAGCACTAAGAATCAGCTAACCATTCTGGCCTATGATGCCGCCGGCAATGTGACCAACGATGGCCTCGGCAACCAGCCCACCTACGACGCGGAAAACAGGATTGTCACGGATGAAGGCTACAGTTATTCGTACGACGCCGACGGTGTGCGCATGGAAAAGGGCTCAGGGTCTTCGGGGACGAAGTATTGGTTTGGTCCAAGCGGCCAGGCTCTAACCGAGACCAGCCTCACGGGCACAATTAACGCAGAGTACGTCTTCTTTAATGGCGAACGGATTGCCCGCATTGACCGGCCCAGCGGAACGGTGCACTATCATTTCTCGAATCACCTCGGCTCCGCCAGCGTCATCACGTCGGCGCTCGGGGTTGTTCAAGAGCAGATGGACTTTTACCCCTTCGGCGGCGTCGCCTATAGCAGCGGCAGCGATCCGAACCATTACGAGTTCACCGGCAAGGAACGTGATTCGGAATCAGGCCTGGATAATTTCGGTGCCCGGTACTTCACATCGTCGATGGGACGCTTCATGACGCCCGACTGGGCGGCCAGGCCGACGGATGTACCCTATGCAGCCTTCGGCGATCCGCAGTCGCTCAACTTATACACTTACGTCCGCAACGACCCGGTGAGTCGAGCCGACGCCGACGGCCATTGTTTCTGGTGCCATCTTGGTAGTAACGACGAGGCCCCGACATGGTCCGAACGTTCGACCACATGGTTTTGGGGCGGGGGCGATTTTAGTCCGCCGCCAGATCTGTCGGCGCAAAATAAGAAGCCCCTGACACCTGCGCAGATTAAAAAGGCTTTCTATAAGCAACACGGGAAGGCGCTCAACTCTGCCGTCAACAAAGTGTTCGGCAAGGACGCTTCCAAGGTCCCAGCACAAACCCTAGCCAACTCCCCAAAACTAGATACCTCAAAGAGTCGAGCGGACCTCTCCGCCATGGGGAACGGCGAGGCCACTGAAGCTCGTAATCGCCCGAACTCGGACACGTACCAGGCTAAAGACGGCATCATCTTCATCCCAACGGAGACGGTTGCCAGCGGGAACATGAACGCCATCTCGGGAGACTACGCACACGAACTGGGGAATCTGCTGGACGTTCA